>NZ_SHKI01000001.1 GCF_004217175.1 Leucobacter luti | reverse complement strand
CCTGGTCGTAGAACTCCGCGAGCTTGTAGGTCGTGGTGTCCGAGCCGGTGGCCCACAGCGTCGACGGCTCGGCCAGCTGGCCGGGGTCGAGGTGGTTGGGCAGGCTGTCGAAGATCTCAATTGCCGAGTTCGCGGCGGTGCCGCTCAGGGCGACGACGGGGGTCACCGCAGCGGTGACGAGCACGCCGGCGATTGCGCTCATTGCGACGGCGCCGAGGATGCCTCCGAGGGCTCCGCCCGCGCTGCGCGGCTTCACTGAGCGCACGCGCGAGGACTGGGGTGTCTGTCGGGTCATAACATCCAAGCGTATGCGACGTTGCTGAAAATCCCTGCCGCGGGCTCCGATTCGCGGTGTTCTTTAGCGTTTTCCGCAGCTGAGGGTGAGCGTGACGGTGTTGCTCGGGAGCGCGTCGGAGCCGCTCTCGGGCGCGACCGCGACCACGCGCTGCTTCTTCGGATCGGTCTTGCCGCCCGCCTCACACGCGAACTCGACGCTGTCGAATCCGGCTCCGTTCAGCGCCGATTTCGCCGCGTTTCCGGTGGAGCCGACGAGCCCGTCGGGGACGGGAGTCGCGGCGCCGTTGCTCCGGAAGATCGTGACGCCCGTGCCCCTGGGCACGGAGGCGCCGGCGCCCGGATCGGAGGACGCAATCTGGCCGCTGGGGATCGACGAGTCGACCACGGCGCCCTCGCTCACGTTGAAGCCGAGCTGGATGAGCATCGAGACCGCCTCGTCGAATGACTTGCCCGTCACATCGGGGACCGCGACGATGGTCTGCTGAGTCGCGGACTCTGGCGCCTCGGGGAACTCCGCGCCGCCGTACTTCGCGTCGGCCGTGTTCATGATCGCGGGCCAGATGTAGGTGTCGGCGTACATGAGTCCGCCGAACCCCTGCGTGGAGACCCGATCCCGGGTGCCGTCCCAGAGCTGCACGGGGCCGGCGTTGCCCACCCAGGTGGCGGTGGCAACTTCGGTGCTCGCCCCGACGGTCCAGTTGTCGCGCACGAAGTCGGTGGTGCCCGTCTTCGCGAGGTGCGGCACGCCATACGCGGAGCGCGCGTGGCCCGCGAGCCCGATCGGGTTGTCAACGGTGTACTGGAGCGCGTAGGCGACGCCCGCGGCCACCTCGGGAGAGACCCCCTCGGTGCAGGTGCTCCCGGTGAACGGTACCTCCTCGCCGCCGGGGCCGGTGATGAGATCGATCGGCACGGGGGTACACACGGTGCCGTCGCCGGCGAACGCGGCGTAGGCGGAGGCCATGGTGATCGGGGCGATCTCGTCGATGCCGCCGTAGACGTTCGAGGGCACCATCGACAGCTCTTGCGTGCCGTAGGTGGGCAGTTCCTCGTTGGTCTGGTTTGCGGCGCGGTGGATGCCGAGCTTCTTTGCGGTGTCGAACGTGTCGCAGAGGTCCATCTTCTGCTGCATTGACACGAGGCCGCCGTTGATCGACTTCGCCATGGCGGTGAGCACGGTCTGGTTGCCGCGGGTGCCCTCGTTGTCGTTGGTGAAGTCCCACGACCCGAAACCGTAGACGCCGTCGGGCATACAGGAGGCACGGATCGTGTCGAACGGCACGGTGCGGCTGTTGACGTTGACGACGTCGCGCACTGAGTGGCCTGATTTGATCCACTCGGCGAGGGTCACTGCCTTGAATGTGGAGCCGACCTGGAACCCGCCGGACCCACCGAGATCGTAGTCGGTGTTGTAATTGATTGCGGAGTACCCGGGATCAGACTCAAGCACCTCGGGAATGTTGCTGAACGGCTTGTTCTGCACCATGGTGAGCACGCGGCCTGTTTTTACCTGCACGCTGCTCGACGCGGAGCCCACATCGATGCCGTCCATCACCGCCGGGACGTTGTTGCGGGTTGCCTCGTTGCCGGCGGCCTGCATGTCGAGGTCGATGGTGGTGTAGATCTGGTAGCCGCCGCGGCTGAAGTTGAACTCGCGCTCGGCGGCGGTCTCGCCGAAGTTTGGATCCTGCTTGATGTAGCGCTGCACGTAGTCGCAGAAGTGGCC
>NZ_SHKI01000010.1 GCF_004217175.1 Leucobacter luti | reverse complement strand
TAAAAGGTGTCCGGCGGTGTCCTACTCTCCCACACCCTCCCGAGTGCAGTACCATCGGCGCAGTCAGTCTTAGCTTCCGGGTTCGGAATGTGACCGGGCGTTTCCCTGACGCTATAACCGCCGTAACTCTATCAACTTATCAACCACCCCCAGCACCGTATTACCTGTGTTGGCTGGGATATGAAGTGGCCGTCCGTTGGGAACCACAAAGTGGACGCGAATCATCGTTACTGAAGACGTATGCCCCCACACAATAGTGGGGATAAAATCAAGTCATCGGCTTATTAGTACCAGTCAGCTCCACACCTTACGGTGCTTCCACATCTGGCCTATCAACCCAGTCATCTACTGGGAGCCTCACACACTCAAAGTGTACGGAGATCTCATCTCGAGGCCGGCTTCCCGCTTAGATGCTTTCAGCGGTTATCCATCCCGAACGTAGCCAACCAGCCATGCCCTTGGCAGAACAACTGGCACACCAGAGGTCCGTCCAACCCGGTCCTCTCGTACTAGGGTCAGATCCTCTCAAATCTCCAACGCGCGCAGAGGATAGGGACCGAACTGTCTCACGACGTTCTAAACCCAGCTCGCGTACCGCTTTAATGGGCGAACAGCCCAACCCTTGGGACCAACTCCAGCCCCAGGATGCGACGAGCCGACATCGAGGTGCCAAACCATGCCGTCGATATGGACTCTTGGGCAAGATCAGCCTGTTATCCCCGAGGTACCTTTTATCCGTTGAGCGACAGCGCTTCCACAAGCCACTGCCGGATCACTAGTCCCGACTTTCGTCCCTGCTCGACCTGTCAGTCTCACAGTCAAGCTCCCTTGTGCACTTACACTCGCCACCTGATTGCCAACCAGGTTGAGGGAACCTTTGGGCGCCTCCGTTACTTTTTAGGAGGCAACCGCCCCAGTTAAACTACCCACCAGGCACTGTCCTAAAACCCGATCAGGGTTCGTAGTTAGATATCCAATATGACCAGAGTGGTATTTCAACAACGACTCCACGAACACTAGCGTGCCCGCTTCACAGTCTCCCACCTATCCTACACAAGCCACACCGAACACCAATACCAAGCTGTAGTAAAGGTCACGGGGTCTTTCCGTCCTTCTGCGCGTAACGAGCATCTTTACTCGTACTGCAATTTCGCCGAGTTCACGGTGGAGACAGCTGGGAAGTCGTTACGCCATTCGTGCAGGTCGGAACTTACCCGACAAGGAATTTCGCTACCTTAGGATGGTTATAGTTACCACCGCCGTTTACTGGGGCTTAAATTCAAAGCTTCGACCCAAAGGTCTAACCTCTCCTCTTAACCTTCCAGCACCGGGCAGGCGTCAGTCCGTATACGTCCACTTGCGTGTTAGCACGGACCTGTGTTTTTAGTAAACAGTCGCTTCCCACTGGTCTCTGCGGCCACCACACCCTTTCCGGAGTAAATCCGTATAAGTGGATGGCCCCCCTTCTCCCGAAGTTACGGGGGCATTTTGCCGAGTTCCTTCACCATGATTATCTCGATCTCCTGAGTATTCTCTACCTGACCACCTGAGTCGGTTTGGGGTACGGGCAACAGCAAACCTCACGTCGATGCTTTTCTTGGCAGCATAGGATCACCTGCTTCCCCATACGGGTCCGCGTCGTGTCTCAGCCTTCACGAGGAACGGATTTGCCTATCCCTCAGCCTACGCACTTACACCGGGACAACCATCGCCCGGCACAGGCTACCTTCCTGCGTCACACCTCACGCTCACCACCCCAGTTCGGGTTCGCAGCCGCCACCAACCATCACCCGAAGGATCCAGTCAGCTTTGGATTGCTTAGCACTACTAGTTAGGTCTTTGACGGTTTACCGCCGGTACGGGAATATCAACCCGTTGTCCATCGACTACGCCTGTCGGCCTCGCCTTAGGTCCCGACTTACCCAGGGCAGATTAGCTTGACCCTGGAACCCTTGGTCTTCCGGAGGACGGGTTTCTCACCCGTCTTTCGCTACTCATGCCTGCATTCTCACTCGTGTGGCATCCACGGCTGGTTCACACCGCCGCTTCACTCGCCACACGACGCTCTCCTACCCATCCATACGGCTGGACCACGAAGGCCTACCTGTTATATGAATGCCACAACTTCGGTGGCGTGCTTGAGCCCCGTTACATTGTCGGCGCGGAATCACTTGACCAGTGAGCTATTACGCACTCTTTCAAGGGTGGCTGCTTCTAAGCCAACCTCCTGGTTGTCACAGCAACTCCACATCCTTTTCCACTTAGCACGCGCTTTGGGACCTTAGTTGGTGATCTGGGTTGTTTCCCTCTCGACTATGAAGCTTATCCCCCACAGTCTCACTGCTGCGCTCTCACTTACCGGCATTCGGAGTTTAGCTGACGTCAGTAACCTTGTAGGGCCCATCGGCCATCCAGTAGCTCTACCTCCGGCAAGAAACACGCAACGCTGCACCTAAATGCATTTCGGAGAGAACCAGCTATCACGAAGTTTGATTGGCCTTTCACCCCTATCCACAGCTCATCCCCTCAGTTTTCAACCTAAGTGGGTTCGGTCCTCCACGCGCTCTTACACGCGCTTCAACCTGGCCATGGATAGATCACTTCGCTTCGGGTCTAGGACATGCGACTCACTCGCCCTATTCAGACTCGCTTTCGCTACGGCTTCCCCACACGGGTTAACCTCGCCACATATCGCTAACTCGCAGGCTCATTCTTCAAAAGGCACGCCGTCACACCTACAAGGGTGCTCCGACGGATTGTAAGCAAACGGTTTCAGGTACTATTTCACTCCCCTCCCGGGGTACTTTTCACCTTTCCCTCACGGTACTAGTCCGCTATCGGTCATCTGGAAGTATTTAGGCTTATCAGGTGGTCCTGACAGATTCACACGGGATTTCTCGGGCCCCGTGCTACTTGGGATACACACCACGCGGTAAAACCATTTCGGATACGGGACTCTCACCCACTCCGGTCCGCCGTTCCAAGCGGTTCTCCTATAGCTTCACTCTCACGTTCGAGGCTCAGCAGCGCCTCACGGTATGTCCCGCAACCCCGACTATGCAACCCCTGCCAGGTATCACACATAATCGGTTTAGCCTCATCCGGTTTCGCTCGCCACTACTCCCGGAATCACTGTTGTTTTCTCTTCCTGTGGGTACTGAGATGTTTCACTTCCCCACGTTCCCTCTACCCGCCCTATATATTCAGGCGGGAGTCACCAGGTACGCACGCGCCCTGGCGGGGTTTCCCCATTCGGAAATCCTCGAATCACAGCCCGTTTATCGGCTCCCCGAGGCTTATCGCAGATTACTACGTCCTTCTTCGGCTCCAGATGCCAAGGCATCCACCGTTTGCTCTTAGAAACTTGAAATCACATAAGTATTCAGAAACACACACCACCATCAACCAGACCAAAGCCCAGCATCACGGTCGTGTGTGACCAATGAAATTATTAGTATCAGCAACACCCCAAAAGGATGTTGCAAGATGCTCGCGTCCACTGTGTAGTTCTCAACGTACGGTCGATCCCCGAAGCAAGAACAACACGTCCCTCACCCCGGAGTCCGAAGGCAGTCCACCACCCCCAAAAGGGAGTAGCCGGCTGGTCCTTCAGGACCCAATAGTATGCACCCTCTGAAACCCTCACACAGCAAGCCAACACTTTCCAACCGAAACCGGCGTACTCACATCAACCCACCACACAAAAATCTACGTTGTCAAATGTTCCACCCATGAGCATCCAGCACCACACATTCGGTGATGATCTGGACAATCTGCAACAACAATGTTGTTGAGTGCTCCTTAGAAAGGAGGTGATCCAGCCGCACCTTCCGGTACGGCTACCTTGTTACGACTTAGTCCTAATCACCAGTCCCACCTTCGACGGCTCCCTCCACAAGGGTTAGGCCACCGGCTTCGGGTGTTACCGACTTTCATGACTTGACGGGCGGTGTGTACAAGGCCCGGGAACGTATTCACCGCAGCGTTGCTGATCTGCGATTACTAGCGACTCCGACTTCATGGGGTCGAGTTGCAGACCCCAATCCGAACTGAGACCGACTTTTTGGGATTCGCTCCACCTCGCGGTATCGCAGCCCTTTGTATCGGCCATTGTAGCATGCGTGAAGCCCAAGACATAAGGGGCATGATGATTTGACGTCATCCCCACCTTCCTCCGTGTTGACCACGGCAGTATCCCATGAGTTCCCACCATAACGTGCTGGCAACATAGGACGAGGGTTGCGCTCGTTGCCGGACTTAACCGAACATCTCACGACACGAGCTGACGACAACCATGCACCACCTGTTTACGAGTGTCCAAAGAGTTGACGATCTCTCGCCCGTTCTCGTATATGTCAAGCCTTGGTAAGGTTCTTCGCGTTGCATCGAATTAATCCGCATGCTCCGCCGCTTGTGCGGGCCCCCGTCAATTCCTTTGAGTTTTAGCCTTGCGGCCGTACTCCCCAGGCGGGGAACTTAATGCGTTAGCTACGACACAGAACCCGTGGAACAGGCCCTACATCTAGTTCCCAACGTTTACGGCATGGACTACCAGGGTATCTAATCCTGTTCGCTCCCCATGCTTTCGCTCCTCAGCGTCAGTTACGGCCCAGAGATCTGCCTTCGCCATCGGTGTTCCTCCTGATATCTGCGCATTCCACCGCTACACCAGGAATTCCAATCTCCCCTACCGCACTCTAGCCTGCCCGTACCCACTGCAGGCCCGAGGTTGAGCCTCGGGTTTTCACAGCAGACGCGACAAGCCGCCTACGAGCTCTTTACGCCCAATAATTCCGGACAACGCTTGCACCCTACGTATTACCGCGGCTGCTGGCACGTAGTTAGCCGGTGCTTTTTCTGCAGGTACCGTCACTTGCGCTTCTTCCCTACTAAAAGAGGTTTACAACCCGAAGGCCGTCATCCCTCACGCGGCGTTGCTGCATCAGGCTTGCGCCCATTGTGCAATATTCCCCACTGCTGCCTCCCGTAGGAGTCTGGGCCGTGTCTCAGTCCCAGTGTGGCCGGTCACCCTCTCAGGCCGGCTACCCGTCGTCGCCTTGGTGAGCCACTACCTCACCAACAAGCTGATAGGCCGCGAGCCCATCCTTCACCGATAAATCTTTCCACCCACACACCATGCGGTGATGGGACATATCCAGTATTAGACACCGTTTCCAGTGCTTATCCCAGAGTGAAGGGCAGGTTGCTCACGTGTTACTCACCCGTTCGCCACTCTTCCACCTAGCAAGCTAGGCTTCATCGTTCGACTTGCATGTGTTAAGCACGCCGCCAGCGTTCGTCCTGAGCCAGGATCAAACTCTCCGTAAAAAATTACATGTCCGAAAGCAGCGGAATAAGCCACCAACGAACGAGTTCAACCTGACAAAACGAACATCATTACTGACGTTCATATAATTTGTCCAAAAGGAATCGCCATCAACCAAACCACAAACGTGATCCAGCGACGGGATAAATAATTGGCATTTGACAATTAAAGTGCACACTATTGAGTTCTCAAAGACCAGACACCACCCGT
>NZ_SHKI01000009.1 GCF_004217175.1 Leucobacter luti | reverse complement strand
GGGGCGGCTGCGCAGCGTGCCCGTGGGTCCGTGGGTCCGTGGGTCCGTGGGTCCGTGGGTCCGCGTGCCCGTGGGCCCGTGGGCCCGTGCGCCCCCCCCCCCCCCCCCCCCCCCCCCCCCCCCCGCGGGGGGGGGGGGGGGGGGGGGGGGGGGGGGGCGCGGCCCCCCCCCCCCCCCCCCCACGCTCGTGCGCGGATGCTCCACTCGTGCGCGGCGGGTGCGGAGGCTCCACTCGTGCGCGGCGGGTGCGGATGCTCCACTCGTGCGCGGCGGGAGCGGCGGGAGCCGCGGAAACGGAGGCGCGGAGCCGCCGAGCGCACGGGGCGCGGCAGCCACGCTCGCGCGAACAGCAGAGCGGCCCGGGATCGCATGATCCCGGGCCGCTCTGCTGCGTGGGCTACCGCCCGTCGAAGGTCTTGCGCCACTCCGAGACGGAGGTGATGTGGGGCAGCGCCGCGCGGTACTCGGCGGCCAGGCGGTCCCAGTCCTTCTCGATCTTCCGGCTGAGGGCGCGCGACTCGCGCAGCAGCCGGCGGAACTTCGCGCGGTCGTGCCGGTACCACATCTTGCCGCTGCCGTCGGCGGCGCCGACGATCACGCTCGTGTGGTTGGGGATCCGCCACCACAGCGCGTCGCGCTTCGAATACTCGAGCTCGGGCGCGCGCTGATCCGCCTCAGCGCTGGCGCGACGCCAGTGCTTGGGCACCATGCGCAGGGTGAAGAGGCCGAGGCTCAGGCCCTTCGGTGAGTCCTCCGGCTCGTCGATGAGCGGGAGCGCGCGCCCGCCGACCGCGATGGGCGTCTCGGGGTCGCCCGGGCGGTACACGCGAGTCTCGGGGAAGTCCTTCGCGGTCGCGCGGGCCTCAGGCATGTCGCGGGAGATGTCGTCGTGCATGCCGTCGGGGCCGCGCAGCACCGAGCGCATCCCGTCGACCGCGAGCTGCACGGCGTAGTACTGCATGTTGAGCAGCTTTTTGATGTCCTGGCGGCCGCTGTTCTGGAGCAGCTGGCCGCTCCCGGGGCGGTCGGAGTGCAGCAGCCCCGCCACGATCCGGTTGCGGGTGTGGAAGAACGCCTGCCAGTCCTGCGAGTCGTCCTTGTCGAGCCAGGACACGTGCCACAGCGCGACGCCCGGCAGGGAAACTGTGCGGTAGCCGGCGGCCTTCGCGCGCAGACCGTACTCGGCATCGTCCCACTTGATGAAGACCGGCAGCGACAGCCCGATCTCGGCGATGACCCGCTTGGGGATCATGCACATCCACCAGCCGTTGTAGTCGGCGTCGAGCCGCGCGTGCATCCACTTGGTCTGGCGCAGGTTGCGCTTGCGGAAATCGTGGCGGTGCTGCTCCTCGAACGACGGCCCCCACATGAACGGGTCGGGGCGCACCACCTCGGCCCACGCGTGCAGCACGGGCTTGTCGAGGAGATCGAACATGTGGCCGCCCACGATCACCGGTTCGCGGCTGAAGCGACCGAACTGCAGGGCGCGCAGCGCGCTCTCGGTCTCGAACTCGACGTCGTCGTCGAGCAGCATGAGGAAGTCGGTGTCCTCGCGCTCAAGGGTCTCGGACATTGAGCGGGAGAAACCGCCGGAGCCGCCGAGATTGCCCTGCTCGATCACCTGCAGCTGCTCGCCGAGCGCCTCCGCGACCTCGTCGAAGCCGGCCTGGTCGCGTACCTTCTGCGTGCCCTGATCGACGAGGAAGATGCGATCGATGCCCTCGAGCAGCGCCGGGTTCTCGGCGATGTTCGCGAGCGTGGCCACGCAGTAGTCGGGCTTGTTGTAGGTCGTCATGCCCAGGCTGAGCTTGCCGGTGACGACCGGCGCGGCGTCCGTGGTCCAGGTGCCGGCCTCGAGCACGAGATCCTCGGAGCTCGCGATGAGGTCGAACCAGTACCATCCGCCGTCGCTGAACATGGTCAGCGGGAGCTCAAACACAGACTCCACGCCGGCGCCCTGCACCGGCTGTGAATCCACGCGCTGCTGCACGCCCCCCGCGTTCGAGCGGTACACGATGATCGTGCCGGGGCCGCTGGTGCGCAGCGTCAGTCGAACCCGGTCAACGACAGTCCAGCGCTGCCAGTAGGCGGCGGGAAACGCGTTGAAGTAGCTCGCGTAGGAGACGCGCTCGCCCGACTTGACGCGTGCGCTTGAGCGGCTGAGCACGGTGTCGATGTGCGCGTTCTCGCTCAGCCGGACGTGCCGGCCCCCGATCTTCGACCAGGTTTCGGCGTCCGCGTAGAGCGGCAGCACATCCGGATCCTGGGTGAGGGGGAAGACGATCGACTGCAGCGTTGTCGGCATGAAAGACACGCCTCACTTTCAGCTCGGGCGGGAAGAGAACAGCGGCAAGTCTACCGCCGCAGATCTTTCAGTCGGTTGTGAGGTGCTGCCCGGCCCGCCACACGGCGACGGTGAGTTCGGGCACCGCCGCGGCGATTGCGCGCAGCAGCTCGAACTCGACCCGGTCGGCGTTGAGCCGGTGCGCCTCTGCGTCGGGACCGCCGGCGCGGGCCGCAAGCCGCGCGAGCCCGAACTCGGCGAGCCGACCGCTCTCCTCCAGCAGCTCGTCGCGGAGCGCGAGCACCACGAAGTCGTCGATCTCCAGCGCCTCCTCGACCGCGACGGCCGGGTCTTCCCCGCCGCGCACACGACGCTCGAGAATCGTCTCGCGCTCCAGGCGCGCGTCGCTCCGCAGCCGCTCCAGGCGTACCGCGCTGACCCGCAGCTCGACGCTCATCGGGTGACCGTGGGGATCGTCCCCGTGATCGGGTCGCGCGGAATTGGCACGCGCCGCCAGGGCAGCTTCGTGGGTTCCGCGTCGAGGGAGGGCAGCTGGAAGTCGTAGCGCGACTTCACCGCTATGACCACGAGCAGCACCCAGTTTCCCTCGATCAGCAGACGGCTCTCGGTGAGTGACTGCACGAGGAGAGCCACGATCACGAGGAACGGCCAGAGCGCGCTCGTGGCGTAGGGCAGCGGCGGGCCGAAGCCCCGGCGCGGGGCGTCGACGGCGCGGAACCAGACGCGCCACGCGGTGAGGAACACGAACGGGATGAACACGAGCAGGCCGACGATCCCGAGCTGGAACCACACGTCGAGCCAGGCGTTGTGCGCGCTCATCACGGGGATCCCGGCCTTCACGTCGAGCGACTTGAACGGCTCGGCCCACGGCGCCCAATAGCTCACCCAGCCCCACCCGAACCAGGGCCGCTGCTCGGCGAGGCCGATCACGGCGTGCCAGGTCTCGAGCCGTCCGGTCATGTCGCCGCTCTTACCGAGCAGCCCGAAGACGAAGTTGCGGGCAAACAGCACGAGGCCCACGGCGACCGCCAGCAGGGCGGTCCCGACGATGTAGAGCGGTACGCGCCTCTCGGGGCCGAGGCGGCGGGCCCACAGCGCGAGCGCGAGCGCCACGAGCACCGCGGCAAGCGCCACCCACACGGTTGCGCCCCGGGTGAGCAGGATCGTCGCGAGGGCGGCCGCCACCCAGAACCAGCCGGCGGTGGGGCGCACCAGTCCCGCACGCAGCTGGATCCCGAACACGATGAGTCCGAGCAGCCCGATAAACCCGAACAGCACGGAGCTCGCGACGATGCCCTGGATCGGCCCGCCGGCAAACAGCAGGTCACGGCTCCAGTAGAGCAGCTTCGACACCTTCTCGCCCGGCTCGGGGGTCGCGACCAGACCGTCCGTGAAGTTCTGGAACAGCGGCTCACGCACGAACAGCGACACCCACAGCTCGAACGCGAACGAGACGCCGATGATCCAGCGCAGCGCGGTTCCGAGGGTGCGCAGCAGCTCGTGCCACGTGAGCACGTACGCGAGCACGATCGCGAGCATGGTGGTGGCGATCTGCGCGATCACGCCGAGCACGCTCTCGAAGCGGTACTGGGACCAGGCAATCGACACGACCGCGAGCGCGAGGAACCAGTACAGTGGCGCGGGGAGCCGGTACCACCTGAACCGCTCGGGCTTCTCGCGCACAAAAATGATCACCCCGACCACGGTGAGCACCGCAGCGATGCCGAGGAAGCCCCACCAGCCCACGATATTTCGTACGCCGTTACTCCCGAGTGTGAGGATAAACACGCAGATCGCGTACGCGCTCACACCGAGCCTGGTCTTGCTCTCCGCCATAGTCGGTATGGTAGAGCATGGCGCGTACGTGGACGTCGTGTATCCCGACGCGCGAGCGCGATCCGTCACCCTGCGCCACCCATCGCAAGGAGCCACGTGCTGATTTTCATCGAGAACACCCCGCGCGCGTACGCGTGGGGATCGATGGACGCCCTCGCCGAGATGCTCGGTACGCAGCCCACGGGTGAGCCCCAGGCAGAGCTGTGGCTCGGCACCCACCCCGGCAGCCCCGCGCACGTCGCCAAAGCGACCCCCGTGGGACAGACCCTCATCGACCTGGTCGAAAGCGACCCCGAGCGCTACGGCGTGCACGGCGGCCCGCTCCCGTTTCTCCTGAAAGTGCTCGCCATTGGCGCGCCGCTCTCGCTGCAGGTGCACCCCGATCGCGCACAGGCCGCGGCCGGCTTCGCGGCCGAGGAGCGGGCCGGGATCCCGCGCGATGCGCGCGAGCGCAATTACGGGGACGCGAACCACAAGCCGGAGCTGTTGGTCGCGCTCAGCGAGGTCACGGCACTCAGCGGCTTCCGCCCGCTCGCGGACGCGCGCCGCGAGCTGCTCGTGTGCGCTGGGGCGGCCCGCGCAGCGGGCGACGCGGCCGGTGCCGCGGCGCTCGACGCCGTCGCCGAGCGCCTCACGGGAGCCGACTCCGGCGAGGTGCGCCGCCGGTTCCTGCGATGGGCGTTCGGTGGCGACGCCGCGGTGGCCGCAGCGCTCGCCGCGCTCGCCGCGCTGATCGCACCCGAGCACGCACCCGGGCACGCCGAGACCGCGCCGGATTCGGGCGGGGCCGCGCCGGGGCACGCCGAGACCGCGCCAGAACCGGCGGCGGTGCCGGATCTGGCGGCAGACCGCCGGGCGGCGCTGCGCGAGCTCGTGCGGACGCACCCGGGCGATCCCGGGGTGCTGGTCTCGCTGCTGCTGCACCTCGTGCGCCTGGCGCCGGGGGAAGCCCTGTTCTTGCGCGCGCGGCAGCTGCACGCGTATCTCGGCGGGATCGCGGTCGAGGTGATGGCCGCTTCCGACAACGTGCTGCGCGCCGGCCTCACCGAGAAGCACGTCGACGTGGCAGAGCTGTGCCGCATCCTCGACGCCGACGAGGTCGCCGAGCCGCGCTTCCCGGGTGCCGCGCTGCGCCCGGGACTCACCGTGTGGCGGCCACTCGTCGACGACTTTCAGCTCATGCGCGCGAGCCTGTGCGAACCCGACGACGGTGCAGGTGCGGGGCCGAGCGCGTGCACGAGCGGCGCCGAGACCGCCCCGGTGATCGAGGTCACCGCGGAGCACCCAATCGTGCTCGTGGTGACCGTTGGCCGCGTCCGCGTCGAACGCCTCGCAACCGAGCTCGCCGAGGTCGCAACGGCCCGCCGCGGCCAGTCGCTCTACGTGTCGGCCGGCGAACCGATCCGGCTCACCGGCACGGGCGAGGTCTTCCTCGCGACCGTTGGCGAGTGACCGTGGGCGCCCAGCGCGCGGGGAGTCGGCAGGCGAGGCGGGTACACTGAAGCGCGTGTCGAACCGTGTAACTTCCGCCCCCGGAACCCCAACCGCCCCCACCGGTGGAGGCGGCGATCGGCTGGGCGGTCTCGGGCGCGTGCTCATCGCGGTCTACATCGTGCTGGCGCTCGCCGCAACGTTCCGCTCGGTGTACCAGATCATCTCCAAATTCGACGAGGCCCCGGTTGCGTACACGCTCTCGGCGGTCTCCGGGGTCGTCTACATCATCGCCACCGTCGCGCTCATCATGGGGATCCGATCCGGTGCGCGCGGCTCGGGGCGCACCTGGCGCGGGATCGCCTGGGCGGCGCTCGCGTTCGAGCTCTGCGGCGTGCTCGTCGTTGGCACCCTCAGCATCACCACCCCAGAGCTCTTCGGGCACCCGTCAGTCTGGTCGTTCTACGGCAGCGGCTACCTGTTCATCCCGCTGGTGCTCCCGATCCTGGGCCTGATCTGGCTGCGCCGCACCGGTCGCGCCACCGCCCGGGGGTTCGACGCGTCGAACGAGGCCGCCTGATGCGCGTAATCGAGACGCTCGCCGAGATCCTCCCCGCCGAGTTCGAATCTGGCAGCTGCGTGGCGATCGGCAAGTTCGACGGCCTCCACCTCGGCCACCAGTCGATCCTGAGCCGCATGCTCGAAGAGGCGCGTGCCGAGGGACAGCAGGCCGTCGTGTTCACGTTCGCGAACAATCCGCTGAGCTACCTCAACCCCGAGCGCTGCCCGCAGCCGCTCATGAGCCGCGCCCAGCGCCTCGAGGCGTTCGCCGCCGCCGGGGTCGACGTGTGCGTGATGGTCGAGTTCGACGCGGACTTTGCCTCGATCCCGGCCACCGAGTTCGTCACGGACGTGCTCGTGGGGCGGCTGCAGGCGCGCCACGTGATCATGGGCGCCGACTTCAGGTTTGGCCACCGCGGCGCCGGCGACGGGGCCCTGCTGCGTGCCCTGGGCGAATCGCACGGCTTTACCGCTGAGGTGATCGAGTGGGTGGAGGATCCGGCATCCGGCCCGGTGTCCTCATCCGCGGCCCGCGAGGCAGTGCTGCGCGGCGACGTTGAGGCGGCGGCTCGGATGCTCGGGCGCCCGCCCGTGGTGCGCGGCGAGGTGGTGCACGGCGATGCTCGCGGCCGCGAGCTGGGGTTCCCCACCGCGAACCTCGGCGGCGTCGAGGGGCTCGTCCCCGCCGACGGGGTCTACGCGGGCTGGGCGGTGCTTGACGGCGAGCGCCGGGTCGCCGCGATCTCCGTGGGCAACAACCCGACGTTCACCCCCACCGAGCAGTCGCGCGTTGAAGCGTTCGTGCTCGATTTCTCCGGGGATCTCTACGGTCAGCGCATCGAGGTGGAGTTCGTGCAGCGGCTGCGCAGCACCGAGCGGTTCGACTCGCTCGACGCGCTCCTGGTGCAGATGCACGCTGACGTCGCCGAGACCCGGCGACTGCTTGAGAGGAACGAATGACGACGTATCTGACGCACGGCGCGAAGAAGAACGTGGGCGACTACCTGATCCACGATCGCGCACGGAAGCTCTGGAGCCACATCGCCCCAGACACTGACGTCGTCTCGGTGAAGCGCTGGGAGCCGTTCGAGTTTCCGAGTGATGCGCGCTCGCTGATCCTCTGCGGGGGGCCGGGGTTTACTCCGCGCATGGTCGAGGGGGTGTTCCCGCTTGTGAAGAACGCGCAGGAGCGCGAGCTCCCGATCTCGGGCCTCGCGCTCGGGTGGCAGGGCCTTCCCGCGCGCAACCCGGGCTCGTTCATGATGACAGCGCGCAGTGTCGCGACGCTGCGCGCAATCGCCGCTGCCGGCGCGCCGATCTCGGTGCGTGACGGTGTGACGCAGGAGATCGCTACGCAGTTCGGGATCGACACCGTGCGCACCGGCTGCAGCGCCTGGTATTCGATCCCGCATCTCGGAACCAGCCCCAGCGTCGCTCCGGAGCCGAAGACGGTGGTGTTTACCACTCCGGCAAAGCCCGAGAATACCGCTGAATCGATCCAGGTGATGCAGCTGCTTCGTGCGCGATTCCCGAACGCGAAGCTCGTCGCATCGTTCCACCGTGGAATCGAGAAGGACGAGCTGACCGACGCGGAGCAGAGCAAGCCGCTGAAGAAGCAGGCGCGCGCCGCGAAGCGGCTCGGATACGAGGTACGCGACGTCGCGTACAGCCTTGACAATATTGGGTTTTACGAGGAGACCGACCTGCACATTGGATACCGTGTGCACGCGCACCTCGATTTCGTGAGCCGACGCCGGCCGAGCCTGCTGATCAGCGAGGACGGGCGCGGATACGGCCAGACGGTGAGCCTCCACGGCGAGAAGCTTGTGCTCTGGG
This sequence comes from Leucobacter luti, assembly GCF_004217175.1. Classification (GTDB taxonomy): domain Bacteria; phylum Actinomycetota; class Actinomycetes; order Actinomycetales; family Microbacteriaceae; genus Leucobacter; species Leucobacter luti. The sequence goes on along the minus strand of NZ_SHKI01000009.1, from coordinate 72,826 downwards.
CCGGTGCGAAGAACCTCGTCGAGCGGCTTGATCGTCGGATCGGCATTGAAACGGAGAAGGACTGGCCGTCACTCAGCCGCGCGGTCGACACGATCGAGGAACACTACCCGGTGATGCGTGAGGTTATCGAGCGCCAGGCTCAGCTGTAGCGCCTGACTCGCCCGGGTCCGCGGGGTGACTGCGGGCGCGCGGGCGATGGTGGTAGGATCGACCGTACGGTCGCACCTGTGAGTGCTGTACGAGCCCCATGCCGCGCATGAGGTCAGGCTCGTACACTCGTGTGTTGGCCCGCGGCTCGGTGCGCGTTCCGAGTCCGTACCACGCCGATCAGGAGATCAATTGGCATCCAACACTGCCGCGCGTCAGTCAGCTTCGAAGAGTGCGTCGTCGCGCAATTCGGGCTCGTCCTCGCGCTCGAACGGCCGCCGCAAGCACACCCACAACGAGGGCATCATCCCGCTGCTCGCCCGCGCCGTGCGCGAGGTGGAGGCGTCGGCCCAGCGCGGGAAGGCGACCCCGGCGAACCGCACCAAGTTTCACGTCATCGCGCTGCTCATGCGCGAGGAGCGCGCCCGCATCAAGACCGACGAGACGGTCAGCGACTCGGAGCGGGCGGAGACGCTGAAGCGGCTCGACGGCGTGGCCGCGATCCTTGCGAAGACCGCGGCCCGCGACACGAGCCTCATCACGCTGCTCGAGCCGACCGCGCCAATTACCGAGGCGACTCGGCAGCTGAAGCGCAAGATGCTGACGCAGGCGGGCTTCGAGTTGCCCGAGGAGGAGAAGGTAGCGCCCGAGCCCGTGAAGGCGTACGTGCCGCCGGAGCTCGCCGAGCGCCAGGTCGAGCCCGCCGGCATCGACGCCCGCATGCTCGCGAACCCGTTCCTCGCCCCCGATCTTTCGCCGCCCAAGCAGCCTACCCCGGTGGTGCGCCTCGCGAACTGGGAGCTGCTCGGCCCGCTGCTGAAGTCGTTTGAGCAGGGCGGCGGCGGTTCCGCGTGCATGGAGCTGCCCGAGCCGCCGGTGCCGGATCGGCTTGCTCCGGCCGGCCTTGAACTCATGGACCACCAGGCCCGGTTCCTCGCGGGAGTGCGTGATGGCCACCGCAGCTTCCTGCTGGCCGACGAGCCCGGCCTCGGCAAGACCGCGCAGTCGGTGATCGCCGCGTCGGTTGCGGGCGCCTACCCGCTGCTCGTCGTGGTGCCCAACGTCGTCAAGATGAACTGGGCGCGCGAGGTCGAGCGGTGGACGCCGCAGCGCCGCGTCACCGTGATCCACGGCGACGGCCGCGACATCGACGCGTTCGCCGACGTGTTCGTGGTGAACTACGAGATCCTCGACCGCCACCTGAGCTGGATCTCCCGCTTTGGGTTCAAGGGCATGGTCGTCGACGAGGCGCACATGATCAAGAACGTGCAGTCCCAGCGCTCGCGCAACGTGCTCGCCATCGCCGAGAGCATCCGTGAGCGCACCCCCGGCGTTTCGCCCCTGATGATCGCGCTCACCGGCACCCCGCTCATCAACGACATCGACGATTTCCGTGCGATCTGGCGCTTCCTCGGCTGGACCGATGGCGACAAGCCCGGTCCCGAGCTGATGGCGAAGCTCGAGAGCAATGGCTGGACCCCCGCGGACGCCGCGTTCTACCCAGAGGCCCGCCAGAGCGTGGTCGACATGGGGATCGTGCGCCGCCGCAAGATCGACGTCGCGGCAGACCTGCCGGCCAAGCGCGTGGTCGACCTCCCCGTGGAGCTCGACGACGAGTACGGCCGCAGCATCCGCGAGGCCGAGGCGCAGCTCGCGCGCAAGCTGCTCGATCGCTTCACCGCGGTGAAGTCGGGCAAGCTCGGCGAGAAGCTCAGCGACGAGGCGATCGTCCGTATGGTGTGCGCGCAGGAGCTCGAGGAGTCGAACGCGTCCGCCGACGGCCTCAACGTGTTCACCATGGTGCGGCAGATCGGCCAGGCGAAGGCGTCGCTCGCGGCCGACTACGCGGCGCAGCTGGCCCGCTCCGTCGGCAAGGTGGTCTTCTTCGCGAAGCACATCGACGTCATGGATCGCGCCGAGGCGCAGCTCGCCGAGGCGGGGCTCACCACGGTCTCGATCCGCGGCGACCAGTCGACCGCGTTCCGGCAGGAGCAGATCGACGCCTTCAACAACGATCCCGAGGTCTCGGTGGCCGTCTGCTCGCTCACCGCGGCGGGCGTCGGCGTTAACCTCCAGGCGTCGTCGAACGTGGTGCTCGCCGAGCTCAGCTGGACCGACGCCGAGCAGACGCAGGCGATCGACCGCGTGCACCGCATCGGTCAGGAGGAGCCCGTGACCGCGTGGCGCATCGTCGCCGCGCAGACGATCGACGCGAAGATCGCGGAGCTCATCGACGGCAAGGCCGGGCTCGCGGCGCGCGCGCTCGACGGCGCCGAGGCGAAGCGCGAGGGCGAGGACTCGGTGCAGTTGCTCGCGCTCATCGGAGTGCTGCAGCGCGCGATCGCTTCGGCGTAGCGCCCGCACGCACGCCCGCACCCGCACGCACCCGCCCGCGCACTCGCGCAGGAGATCCGAACTCAGGCGGACGAATCTCACGAGATTCATCCGCCTGAGTTCGGATCTCCTGCGTGAACTCGGGCGGCGCTGGCGGTTTCCGCCGCACGAATGGCCGAATCGGATCTGGCCGGGTGGATCGTGCCACCGGTACGATTGGACGGATTCGTCGAGGCAGCCGAGCCTCGCGCTGACGGACGAGGGGCTTCATGCGCATTGGTGTGCTCTGCTCGGGCGGCGATAGCCCCGGGATGAACGCGGCGATCCGCGGGGCGGTGCTCCGCGGCGTCGAGGTCCACGGCTTCGAGATGGTCGGCTTCATGGACGGCTGGCGCGGTTTCCACGAGGGCGACTTCGTGGAGCTTGACCGCCTGGCCGTGCGCGGCATCTCGCCGCTCGGCGGCGTGATGCTCGGCACGAGCCGGGTCCCGCCGTTCCCGGACGGCAAGGCGACACCGGAGGCGCTGCGCGCGGTCGCCGCGCGCATGGCCGAGCTGGGGATCGACGCGTTCATGCTGATCGGCGGCAACGGCACGCAGACCGTGGCCGAGCTGCTCACCCGCGCTGGGATCCGCGCGATCGGCCTGCCCAAGACCATCGACAACGATCTCGCCGGCACTGACTACACGTTCGGCTTCGACACGGCCGTCTCGATCGCGGCCGAGGCGATCGACCGGCTCCGCACCACGGGGGAGTCGCACCGGCGGTGCATGGTGCTCGAGGTGATGGGGCGCGACGCCGGCTGGATTGCCCTCAACGCCGGGATCGCGGGCGGCGCGCAGGTGACGCTGATCCCCGAGTTCCCTGAGTCGATCGAGCAAATCTGCGACTGGGTGCTCAGCGTGCGCGATCGCGGCCGCTCGTCGCTGGTCGTGGTCGCCGAGGGGTTCGCGTTCGACGGCGCGGATCAGGTCGTGGTGCGGGAGGGCCTCGACGGCTTTGGCCGGCCGCGGCTCGGCGGCATCGCCGAGGTGCTCGCCCCGCTCATCGAGCAGCGGACGGGGATCGAGGCGCGCGCAACGGTGCTGGGGCACGTGCAGCGCGGCGGCTCTCCCACCGCGTTCGACCGGGTGCTCGCGACCCGTACCGGGATCGCCGGTGCGAACGCGGCGCAGGAGGGCGCGTGGGGCACGCTCGCCGGGCTCCGCGGCGACCGCATCGAAATGGTGCCGCTCTCCGAGATTGCCGGCGAGCTGAAGACCGTGCCGGCGGATCGCTACGAGGAGGTGCGGCTCACCTTCGGGTGAGCCGCACCCGCGCTACAGGCCGAGCCGCGCCTTCACGTCGTTGAGCGACGGGTTGGTTGCGGTGGTGCCGTCGGGGAACACGACGGTCGGAACGGTCTGATTGCCGCCGTTTGCCTCCATCACCAGCTCGGGGGTGCCAGGGGTGTTTTCGATGTCGACCTCGGTGTAGCCGATGCCCGTCTTGTCGAGCATGAGCTTCAGCCGCTTGCAGTAGCTGCACCACTCGGTGGAGAACATCGTGATCGTTCCGGACTCCGGGACAAAATCGGTCAGCTGAGCCGTGCTCATGGGGCCTCCTCAAGACTCTGGTGTGGCCGACAGTCTAGCCGCGCAGGCCGTGCGCGCGCTGGGTGCTGGGCTGGGCCGGGCCGGGTGCCGCGCAGCGGCGGCGCCGCCGCTGCGCGCCGCGGCCGGGGTAACAGAAACACTGCGGCGGAGCGCGTCCGTATCCCGCCCGAAACCGCGGCTGAACATCCCGGGTGAACGGAAGGTAAACGGGGTCGCCTCAGCTTGACCTGCTCCCCCCGAGGTGGAACCATGAGTGTGGCGCTCGCATGTCAACTCATCCCAGCTGAACGTTCGGTGAAGTTCTGGTGACACTGCGAGTGATTCACGGCCCATATTCCCGAACGAAAGACGCCGGTGGAACTCACTCTCGTCGTGCTGCTGGTCATCGTACTGGCCCTCTTCTTTGACTTCACAAACGGCTTCCACGACACCGCGAATGCGATGGCCACGCCGATCGCCACCGGTGCACTGAAGCCGAAAACCGCGGTGCTCCTCGCCGCGGTCCTCAACCTCATTGGCGCATTCCTCTCGACCGAGGTCGCGAAGACCATCTCTGGTGGTCTGATTAACGAGGGCGATGGCGGGGTACTGATCTCGCCCGAGATGATTTTCGCGGGTCTGATCGGCGCCGTGGTCTGGAACCTGCTGACCTGGCTGTATGGCCTCCCCTCGAGCTCGTCGCACGCGCTGTTTGGTGGGCTCATCGGGGCGGCAATCGTTGGCGCCGGGTTCTCCGCCATCAACGGTGGCGTCTTCCTCTCCAAGATCATCATCCCGGCACTCGCCGCGCCGCTCACCGCCGGTCTCGTCGCGTTCACCGCGACGAAGGTGGCGTACGCGATTACGCGCCGTCACGACGGGAAGAAGGACGGCCGCGGTCGCTTCCGCTACGCGCAGATCGCCTCGTCCTCGCTGATCGCGCTCGCGCACGGCACGAACGACGCGCAGAAGACGATGGGCGTGATCACGCTCACGCTGGTCGCCGCAAACCTGCAGGATCCCGGCACCGGCCCGCACCTCTGGGTCATCGTCACCTGCGCGCTCGCGATCGCGATCGGCACGTACTCGGGCGGTTGGCGCATCATCCGCACCCTTGGCGCAGGGCTCACCCAGGTGAAGCCGGCCCAGGGCTTCGCGGCCGAGACCGCCACGGCCGCGACCATTCTCGCCTCGACCCACCTCGGCTTCGCGCTCTCGACCACGCAGGTCGCGTCCGGCTCCGTGATCGGTTCCGGCCTCGGCCGCCGCGGTTCAACGGTCCGCTGGCGCACGGTTGGCCGGATCGCCTCGGGCTGGCTCTTCACGCTGCCCGCCGCCGGGGCCGTGGGTGCGATCGCCGCGCTCATCGCGCACCTCGGCATGGTCGGCATCATCATCGATGCGGTGCTCGGCCTCGGGTTCATCCTGTTCATCTTCTGGCGTTCGAGCCGCAACAAGGTGGATCACTCGAACGCGATTCCGGTTCCCGACGTTGCCGAGTCCGGTTACGCGGTGCGGATCCGCAAGTCGAAGGTCAAGCCGATCCGCACGAAGACCGGCACCATGCCACAGCTCACCCCGACCGCCCAGTCCGCCGCGCGCTCCGACGTCGCCGCGAAGGAAGCCGCGAAGGAGGCCGAGAAGGCCGCCCGCGAGGCACAGAAGGTGGAGCGGGCTGCGCAGGCCGAGGCCGGGTCGCCCCCGAACTCCGGTGCCGCGAGTGACGAAACGACGGCGGGAGACGCGCGATGAATATTGAGTGGATGTCATTCCTCGTCGTGTTTGGCGCAGCGCTCGGCTCGGCCGTGTTCGTGGTGGCGCTGTACTCGCTCGGGATCCGGTTCCTCGCAACGCCCGCGCCGCCCGCGCCGCGGCCCGACGGCTCATTCGAACCGAATGGCCCGTCCCGCGACGATGAGGACGACGACGTCGACCAGGTGCGTCCCCGCTGGGCCACGGTCTCGGCGAACATCTGCTTCGGCCTCTCGGTGCTCGCGGTGCTCGTGGGGATCTTCCTGATCATTCCCGGCCTCCACTTCTGGTAACCGGCGGGCCCGCGCCCGCGGATGTGACGCGCGGGCGCGCAGCTGCGCGAGTAGTGTGTGGTCATGGGCTACACGTCAGTGGATCGGATTCCCGGAATCGTCGCCGGGGTGCGGCACAGCTTTGGGCGGGGCGTAACCCGGCCCGAGGCCTGGCGCCGTGACCAGCTTGAACGCATGCGCGCGCTGCTGCTTGAGCGCGGCGCCGATTTTGAAGCGGCGCTCAAGCAGGACCTCGGCAAGTCTGGGACTGAATCGCAGCTGACCGAGATCGGGTTCTTGATCGCCGAGCTCGACCACGCGCTCGCGCACCTCGGGAGTTGGATACGCCCGCGGCGCGTCGGCGTGCCGCTCGCCGTGCAGCCGGCCGCCGCGCGCGTCGTCCGTGAGCCGCTGGGCGTCGCGCTCGTGATCGCGCCGTGGAACTACCCCCTCATGCTCGCGCTGTCGCCCGTGATCGGCGCGATCGCCGCGGGGAACGCGGTGATCGTGAAGCCGAGTGAGCTCGCTCCGGCCACGGGGGAGCTCATCGCGACCGTGCTGCCAGACGTGCTCGACCGCCGCGCGGTCGCGGTGGTCACCGGCGGCGTGCCCGAGACCACGGCGCTGCTCGCCGAACGGTTCGACCACATCTTCTACACGGGGAACGGGCGAGTGGGCAGGATTGTCGCGCGCGCCGCGGCCGAGCACCTCACCCCCGTAACGCTCGAGCTCGGCGGGAAATCGCCGGTCTATGTCGACGACACGGTGCCGATCGCCGAGGCCGCGCGCCGCATCGCGTGGGCCAAGTTTATGAACGCGGGCCAGACCTGCATCGCGCCGGACTACGTGCTCGGCTCTCGCGCGGTGCTGCGCCGGCTGGGCCCCGCGCTCGTCGAGGCGATCCAGGAGCTGTACGGCACGGCGACACGGGAGAACCCGGACTACGGGCGGATCATCACCGACGCCCAGTTTGCGCGTCTCACGGGCCACCTCGGCGACGGTGAGGCGCTTACCGGCGGTGAGCACGACGCCGGGGCGCGCTGGATCGCGCCGACCGTCCTCGCCGGGGTGTCGCGCGAGGCCGGCGTGATGCAGGAGGAGATCTTCGGGCCGATCCTGCCCCTCGTCGAGGTGTCTGATCTGGACGACGCGCTCGGCTTCGTGGTGAGCCGCGACAAGCCGCTCGCCGCGTACGTGTTCAGCACGGACCGGGCGGCGCGCGACCGGTGGGAGCGGGAGACGAGCTCGGGCGCACTGAACTTCGGGATCCCCGCACTGCACCTCGTGGCGCACGACCTGCCGTTCGGCGGCGTTGGCGAGAGCGGAATGGGCGCGTACCACGGCGAGCGCTCGTTCCTCACGTTCAGCCACGAGAAGGCGGTGCTCTCCAAGCCGCTGCGCCCGGAGACGCTCGCTGCCACGATCATGCCGCCGTTCACGAAGAACAAGGAGGCCCTCGCGCGCGGGGGTCTCCGGCGCCTGCTCTAGTGAGTCGGGTGAGAACGCGGGGAGTGACACGCCCGGTACGCGGATTGCGCATGTGCCGCTCGCTAGGATTGTGCCGTGGACGAGCATAGAGACAGCGGGGGGACTCCCCAGAACGTCAGCGCCGCGCAGGAGCTGCCGCTCGGTATTCGCGTTGCCGCCGCGTGGTCGTGGCGGTTGATCCTGATCGGGCTCGCGCTCGCCGGCTTCCTGTGGCTGATCGTGCAGGTGCGGATCATTGTGATTCCCGTGCTCATCGCGATCCTGCTCACCGCGCTGCTCGCGCCCGTGGTCGAGTGGTTTGTGCGCCACGGCGCCCCGCGCTGGAGCGGGGTATTGACCGCCCTCGCGATGTTCGTCGCGGCAGTCTGGATCCTCATCAACCTCATCATCACCCAGCTGCGCAGCGGCCTCGACGATCTCTCATCCCGGTCGGAGGAGGTCTGGTGGGAGATCCTGCACTGGATCGAGGACAACAAGCTGGGCATCACCGCCGAGCAGATCTCGGGCTTCTTCAACAAGGTCGTGACCACGCTCGACGAGAACCAGGGCTCGATCTGGAACGGTGCGCTCGGCGTGGCCACCTCGGCCGGCCAGTTCGTCACGGGCCTGCTGCTCACCATCTTCTCCCTCATCTTCCTGCTCATCGACGGGAAGCGGATCTGGTACTGGGTGCTCGGCTTCCTGCCGGCCCGCGCGCACGCGCCGGTCGACGCCGCCGGGATCACCGGCTGGGTGTCTGTGGGGCAGTACGTGCGCGTGCAGATCTTCGTCGCCTTCGTCGACGCCGTCGGTATCGGTGTGGGCGCCGCACTGCTTGGCGTACCGCTGCCGATCCCCATCGCCGTGCTCGTGTTCCTCGGCTCGTTCATCCCGTTCCTTGGCGCGATCAGCACCGGCTTGCTCGCAGCGTTCATCGCGCTCGTGTACAACGGGCCAGTGAACGCGCTGCTGATGCTCGGCGTGGTGATCCTGGTGAACCAGATCGAGGGCCACGTGCTTCAGCCGCTCGTCATGGGTAGCGCCGTGAAGGTGCACCCGCTCGGCGTGGTGCTCGCGGTGTCGACCGGCGCGCTGCTCGCCGGCATTCCGGGCGCGCTCTTCGCCGTGCCGCTCGTCGCCGCGGCAAACTCAATCGTGAATACTCTCGTGAAGCGGCAGTGGGAACCGGGGACCGACCCGGTTGCTGCCTACCACCATCGAGAACGCACCGCGCAGCAGGCGAAGCACCGCGCCCGCAACGTCGCACGCATCACCCGCACGGAAGGAAACCGATGACCCACACAACGACGCCTCCCACGCTTGCAGAGTTCGGGCACGCACTCGAGGTGGTGCACCGCGTTACGCGCCGCACCCCGCTCGAGTCCTCGCGCTTCCTCGCGGAGATTCTTGGCGTCCCGCGGGTCTACCTGAAGTGCGAAAACCTGCAGCGCACCGGCGCGTACAAGCTGCGCGGCGCGTACAACCGCCTCACGCAGCTCACGGCCGAGGAGCGGGCCCGCGGTGTGGTCGCCGCGTCCGCCGGGAACCACGCCCAGGGCGTGGCCTTCGCCGCGCGCGAGCTTGGCATCACCGCGACGATCTTTATGCCGCTCGGCGTTGCGCTGCCGAAGCTGCAGGCCACCCGCAACTACGGCGCAAACGTGCAGCTCGTGGGCGCCACGTTCGACGAGACGAACCGGGCCGCGCAGGAGTTCGTGCGCGAGACCGGCGCGATCTTCATCCCGCCGTTCGACGACCCGGCGGTCATCGAGGGGCAGGGCACGGTCGCGCTTGAGATGCTCGATGTGGCGCCCGAGATCGAGAACCTGATCGTGCCGATCGGCGGCGGCGGGCTTATCGCCGGCGTCGCGGTCGCCGCGAAGCAGTGGGCCGCCGAGCGCGGGCGCACGATCCGCGTGATCGGCGTGCAGGCTGAGAACGCGGCGCCCTATCCGGCCTCGCTCGCGGCGGGTGAGCCCGTCACGATCCAGACGAAGTCGACCATCGCCGACGGTATCGCCGTGGCCCGCCCGGGCGTGCTCAACTTCGACCTCGTGCGCGATTACGTCGACGAGGTGGTGACGGTGAGCGACGACGACATTGCGCGCGCGATCGTCATGCTGCTTGAGCGCGCGAAGCTCGTGGTGGAGCCGGCCGGGGCCGCGGGCGTTGCCGCGATGCTCACGGGGCGGCTGAAAGTCACCGGTCCCACCGCCACGATCCTCTCGGGCGGCAACATCGACCCCCTGCTGCTGCAGCGCGTGATCGGTCACGGCCTCGCCGCGGCGGCGCGCTACACGAAGCTGCGGATCCTGCTTCCAGACGTGCCGGGGCAGTTGGTGCGCACCGCCACGATCGTCGCCGAGCAGAACGCGAACGTGATCGAGGTGATCCACACGCGCCACGCGACCGAGCTGCCCGTGAGCGAGGTGGAGCTTGAACTGCACGTTGAGACCCGCGGGATCGAGCACGGCGAGGCGGTGGCCCAGGCGCTCCGCGACGCCGGCTACGTGGTGCGGGTGGGAGAGCGCTACTAGCCTCCGGCCGGAGACTCCGCGCCAGGCAGCCGGTGTGATACTTGAGGGGTGTACCTCTCGATCAGCACCACCTCAGCGCCGGTAGCCGACCTGACGTATCTGCTGCACAAACACCCGGATCGCCTGCATCACCGGGCGCTCTCGGTGGGCGACACCCGGGTGTTTTGCACGGAGCTCACGGCCGAGCGCTGCACCGTTGCGCTGCTGCTCGACGTCGACGCGATCGGGCTCGTGCGCGGCCAGGGCGCGGCGCTTGAGAGCTTCACGCTGGGCCAGTACGTGAACGATCGACCATACGTGGCGTCGTCGCTGCTGACGGGCGCGATCCGGGGCGTGTTCGGCACCGCGCTCGCCGGTAACTGCGCCACGCGCCCCGAGCGGGTCGCGGCGCCGCTTGACCTCGAGTTGCACCTGCCCACGGTCGCCTGCGAGCGGGGTGAGGGCCTGATCCGGGCCCTGTGGGAGCCGCTCGGGTGGCGGGTGGACGCGACCGCGCTCCCGCTCGATCCGGAGCTTCCCGAGTGGGGCGACGCCCGCATCTTCGACGTGCGACTCACGGGCACCGCGACCGTGCAGCAGGCGCTGCAGCAGCTGATCGTGCTGCTGCCGGTGCTCGACGACGCGAAGCACTACTGGGTGGACCACACGGAGGCGGATAAGCTGCTGCGCCACGGCGGTGACTGGCTGGGGAGTCACCCAGAGAAAGAACTGATCCTGCGGCGCTTCCTGCGGCACCAGCGCGACCTCATCAGCGCGGCGCAGGACGACGCCGAGGTGCCAGGGACCGCCCCGGACGGCGCCGCCCAGCCCTCGCTGGCCCGGCAGCGCCGGGACGCCGTGCACGCCGAGCTCCGGAGCCTCGGCGCCACCAGCGTGCTCGACATGGGCTGCGGCCAGGGGGCGCTGCTCGCGCCGCTGTTTCGCGACCGGGCCATCACGCGCCTCGTGGGGGCTGATGTTTCGGCGCGGGCGCTCGCGCAGGCGGAGCGGCGGCTCGGCCTCGACGAGGCGTCCGACGCGCAACGCCGGAAGGTGAGCCTGATCCAGTCGTCGCTCACCTACCGGGACGACCGGTTGCGCGGTTTCGACGCGATGGTGCTGATGGAGGTGATCGAACACCTTGACGCTGATCGGATTCCGAGCCTCGTGCGCACGGTGTTTGCCGAGGCACGGCCGACGCACGTGATCGTGACCACCCCGAACGTGGAGTACAACGCGAACTACCCGGGCCTGATCCCCGGCGGGCTGCGCAACCACGATCACCGCTTTGAGTGGACCCGCGCCGAGTTTGCGGCCTGGGCGGAGCGCGTGGGTGCGGCCCACGGCTACAGCGTGCGCTTCGCGGGGATCGGGCCCGAGGACGCGGCGCTCGGGCCCGCCACCCAAATGGCAGTGTTCACCCGCGGCGCGGGCGACGTCGCGGAATCGTCCGCGCCCGGCGCGGCAGCCGGTGCCGCCACGATGGAGGGGTCGACCAGATGACCGAGATTTCGCTCCCCGAGGTGTCCCTCGTGCTGCTGATCGGGGCATCCGGCTCCGGGAAGACGCGGTTCGCCCGCGCGCACTTTGGGCGCTACGAGACCGTCTCAAGCGACGAGTGCCGCGGCCTGGTGTCAAACGACCCGAACGACCAGGCGGCTTCCGCGGCCGCGTTCGAGGTGCTCCACACCATCGCGGGCAAGCGCCTCGCGGCCGGGCTCCTCACGGTGATCGACGCGACGAACGTGCAGAAGCAAGCGCGGGCGTCGCTGATCGAGCTCGCGCGGGCGCACGATGTGCTGCCGGTTGCGATTGTCTTCGACCTGCCAGAACCGGTGCTCCTGGCGCACGATGCCGGGCGCGACGACACCCCGCGCGGGGCGCGCGTGATCGGCCGCCAGCGCGACCAGCTGCGGCGCTCGCTGCGCGGCCTGCGCAGCGAGGGGCTCCGCGGGGTCCACGTGCTGAGCTCCGTGGACGACGTCGCCGCGGCGAGCGTGGTGCGGCGCAGGCTGCTGACGGACCACCGCGACGACCACGGCCCGTTCGACGCGATCGGCGACGTGCACGGCTGCCTCCCCGAGCTTGAACTGCTGCTCACCCGGCTCGGCTACGAGATCGCGCGCGACGCGGCGGGCCGCGCGATCGACGCCGTCCACCCCGAGGGGCGGCGGGCCCTGTTCCTCGGTGACCTCGTTGACCGCGGCCCCGACTCGGTGGGGGTGCTGCGCCTGGCGATGGGGATGACCGCCGCCGGGCACGCGCTCGCCGTGCCGGGCAACCACGAGGACAAGCTCGTGGCAGCGCTCGAGGGGAAACGGCGCAGCACAGCCCACGGCCTGGCGGAGACACTGCTGCAGCTCGCCGGTGAGACCGAGGAGTTTCGCCGCGCGGTCATCGACTGGGTGCGCGGCCTCGTCTCGCACCTGGTGCTCGACGACGGCAAGCTCGTGGTTGCGCACGCCGGGCTGCGCGAGGCATACCATGGGCGCAGCTCGGGCCGGGTGAGGGCGGCCGCGCTGTATGGTGAGACCACCGGTGAGCAAGACGAGTACGGGCTCCCGGTGCGGCTGAACTGGGCCGCCGACTACCGCGGTGCCGCGACCGTGCTGCACGGGCACACCCCCGTGTCCGAAGCGCGGTGGGTCAACAACGTCCTGTGTCTCGATACCGGGTGCGCGTTCGGCAGGCACCTGTCGGCGCTCCGCTACCCGGAGCGCGAGATCGTGCAGGTCGCCGCGCTCGCCCGCTACGCGGACCCGATCCGGCCGCTCGCGCCACCGCGCGGCGAGGCGGGCGACGCCGCGGTCGTGGCTGGCGCAGGTGCCGGTGCTGGCGCTGGCGAAGGTGCCGGTGCTGAGGCGGCCCCGCGTGGCGACTCTGAGCTGCGCTGGGACGATGTGCTGGGCCGCCGCTCCGTGCAGACCCGGCTGCACGGCGGTGTGCGCATCCGCGAAGAGTTCGCTGCCGGCGGTTTCGAGACGCTGAGCCGGTTCGCGATCTCGCCGAACCTGCTGCCATACCTCCCGCCCACGATGGCGCCGGCGCCCACGAGCACCGAGGGCGGCTTCCTCGAACACCCCAGTGCGGCGTTCGCGGCGTACCGCGCCGCCGGGGTTGCGCGCGTCGTGTGCGAGGAGAAACACATGGGCTCGCGCGCCACGGTGCTGCTCTGCCGTGACGCCGCGACGGCTGCACGCCGCTTCGGTGCCGAGCCGGGCGTGAGCGGCGCGGTCACCACCCGCACCGGACGCGCGTTCTTCGGGCACGACACCACGGAGGAGCTGCTCGCGCGGCTCCGTGACGCTGCCAGCGTGGCGGGCCTGTGGGACGAGCTCGAGACCGATTGGATCCTGTGCGACGGCGAGCTGCTGCCGTGGTCGCTCAAGGCCCGCGACCTCCTCACCGGCGTGTACGCGCCGGCGGGGGCCGCGGCCGAGGCCGCGCTGAGTGCGGGGCTCGCGGGGCTCGCCGCCGCGGCCGCGCGCGGGGTCGATGTCGCAGCGACCGCGGCCCGCGTGCGCGACCGGCGAGGTGACGCCGCGGCGTTCACGCGCGCCTACCGGCAGTACGTCGCACCGACCGACGGCCTCACCGGCGTGAGCTTTGCCCCGTTCCAGGTGCTCGCCACCGAGGGGCGGGCTCGCTACGCGGATCCGCACCCCTGGCACCTGGGGGTGGCGGACCGGCTGCACGCGGCCGCGCCCGAGCTGATCCGCCCCACCCGCAACACGACGGTGGTGCTCGGCGACCCCGAGTCCGAGGCGGCTGGCACCGCCTGGTGGCTCGAGCTGACCGCCGCCGGAGGGGAGGGCATGGTGGTGAAGCCGGAGGCCGCCGTGGTGCGCGGTCCGAAGGGGCTCGTGCCCCCGGGGCTGAAGGTGCGCGGGCAGGAGTACCTGCGCATCATCTACGGCCCGGAGTACCTGCGGCCCGGCAACCTGTCGCGGCTGCGCGAGCGCAACCTGGGGCGCAAGCGCGCGCTGGCGCTGCAGGAGTTCGCCCTGGGGGCCGAAGCGCTCGACCGGCTCGTCGCCGGAGAGCCGCTGTGGCGGATCCACGAGGCGGTCGCTGCGGTGCTCGCGCTCGAGTCGGATCCGGTCGACCCGCGGCTCTGAGACGGTGCCGGCGCGGCGGCGGGCGCGGCGGCGGGCGCGGGGCCAGCGGTGCCGATGCTGCAGGGGCGCGGGGCCCGCACCCACCGCCTCGGGCTCAGCCCGCGGCTGAATCGGGCAGTGCGGCGCCGGCCTGCGCCGCGTAGAGGGTGATCGCGCGCTGCGCGTCGGCCACGGTGATGCTGCCACCGGCGACGATGTGCAGCCCGTACGCGTCCTCGAGCGCGACGAGGTTCATCGCCGTGTCGCCGAGCGGTCCGGTGAGCGCGAAGTCGCCACTCGCCACGCCCTCCGCGAGGATCGCGGTGTAGAGCTCGAGCTGTTCGCCGTAGAGCCGCTGCACGAGCTCGTCGTGCAGCGGCGACTTTCCAGCGAGCACGTCGAACTCGTAGAGCAGCCGCATGAGCGCGTCGTCGGGGCCGCTGGGGAGGCCCGCCGCGATCGCCGCTGCGAGCTTGCCGGCCGGGGTGTCCTGCTGGGCCACGAGCGCGGCGCGCTCGGTGCCGACGCGCGCCATGCCGGCGGCGTGCGCCTCGACGAGGATCGCGTCGAGGTCGTCGTAGTAGTAGAGCAGAGCGCCACGGGTGACGCCGGCCTGGTTCGCCACGTCGGTGAGCGAGAGGTTGCGCAGCCCGTGCTCCGCCGCCGCCGCGAGCGCGGCGTTGACCACTTCGACGCGGCGCTGCTTTTGGGTGCTCGGTCGTGCCATAGCTGTAAGTATGCCAGGCGGCCGCGGCGTGCGGGGGCGCGAGCACGGGTTATTTGACAAATGAGTAAATTAATTTACTCTTGAGTTAAATAACTCGGTAGCGCACACGTGTTGCGCTCGCCGCCACGAATTTCAAGGAGCAGACATGGCCGTCGACACCCTCTACACCGGCGGACGCATCCGCACGTTCGACCCCGCCCGCCCGTGGGCCGAGGCGCTCGGCGTCACCGGTGACAAGATCAGCTACGTCGGCTCGGCCGCAGATGCCCCAGCCGCCCGCCGCACGGTGCAGCTCGAGGGGCGCCTGCTCACCCCGGGCGTCGCCGACACGCACAACCACCTGCTCCTCGGCTTCGACGATCTCGCCGTGAGCCTCGATCAGGTGCAGAGCCTCGACGTGGTGCGCTCGCGCATCGCCGAGTTCGCGGAGACGCACCCCGAGCTCGACTGGATCTGCGCGGAGAACGCGCTGTACTCGGTGGTGGAGGGGCGCCGTCCCAACGCCGATGACCTGGTCGGTGTGACGGATCGCCCCGTGTTCATCACCACGTACGACCAGCACTCGGTGTGGCTCAACCGCCCGGCGCTCGCCAAGCTGGGGATCCTGAACGGGGGCGACATCGCGTGGGGCAACCCGGAGCTCGACCCCACCACCGGCGAGCCGACCGGCTGGGTAACTGATTTTTACACGAGTGCGATGACGATCGCGGGCCTTGCCGAGCTGCAGCGCGACATCCCCATGTACTCGCCCGACCGTCGCTACCGCAAGATCACGAACAGCCTGGAGATGGCCGCGAGCGTGGGCATCACCACCGTCGTGGAGCCTCAGGTGCCGCTCGCGGAACTCGACCTGTTTGCCCGCGCGGAGCGCGAGGGCAAGCTCACGTCGCGCACGATCGCCGCGATCTATCACGCGGTGGGGGCCGACGGTGACTTCCGTTCGCGCATCACCGAGGCAATCCGCGAGACTCCCCAGCACGAGCGGTTCTCGCTCGGCCCCGTGAAGCTCTACGCGGACGACGTGATCGAGCCGCACACGGCCGCGATGCTCGAGGATTACGCGAATCGCCCCGGCCACCGGGGCCAGCCGAGCTTGCCGCCCACCGAGTTCACCAAGCTCTTCGTGGAGCTCGATCGCCTGGGCTACCAGGTGCACACGCACGCGACGGGCGACTGGGGGATCCAGCTCACCCTCGACTCGATCGCGGCGGCGCAGCGCGCGAACGGCGTGCGCGACGCGCGCCACGGCATCGTGCACGTCGAGTGCCTCGCGCCCGAAGACCTGCCGCGCTTTGCAGAACTCGGGGTCGTCGCCGCGATGCAGCCGCGCCACGCCTCACCCGACCTCGTCGCCGGTACGTGGATGGAAAACGTGGGGGAGGCGCGCTGGGACCGTGCGTGGCGGTTCAAGTCGATGATCGAATCCGGCGCGCGCGTCACGTTCTCGAGCGACTGGCAGGTGGGGGAGATGGACCCGCTGGTGGGGCTCTACAGCGCCATGACGCGCGCGCGGCTCGACGGTTCTGACGCCTGGACCGGCGGGGAGCGGCTCGACCTCGACCGCGCACTGCGCGCGTACACGACCGGGGGCGCCGAGGCGTTCCACCGCGAGGACACGGTCGGCGTGCTGCGGGAGGGGATGCTCGCCGACCTCGTGGTGTGGTCAGGCGATCTCTACGCTATGGAGCCCGCCGAGCTGCTCGCGCAGCGGGCGGATCTCACCGTCGTGGGCGGATCCGCGATCCACGACGTCCGGGGGGAACTCGGCGGGGTCGCGGCCGCCGCACAGGTGCAGGATCCGGCGGGGGCCGGCCAGAGCTGCGCTGAACCAGACGACAGTCACCACTGCCACACGCACTAACCGCTCGTCATTCCCGAATCCCCTCCCACTGAAAGAAGTCAGCAGATGTCATCGTTGCCATCCCACTCCGCCGTCGCCGCGGGTGACGACCAGATCGCCAGGGTCGTCGCCCCGCAGCCCGGGGCGCTCAAGCGCACCCTGAAGCTGCGGCACCTCGTGTTCATCGGGCTCGCCTACATGGCGCCGCTCGCGGTGTTCGACATGTTCGGCATCGTTGCGGCCGAGACCAACGGGCACGTCCCGCTCGCGTACCTGGTCGTCATGGTGGCCGTCCTGTTCACCGCGTTCAGCTACTCACGCATGGTGCGGTTCTTCCCGATCGCGGGCTCCGCGTACACGTACGCGAAGGAAGCGATCAACGCGCACCTTGGCTTCCTCGTGGGCTGGGCGGCGACCCTCGACTACCTGCTGCTCCCGATGATCAACGCGATCCTTTCGGCGATCTACATGGGGGCGGTGTTCCCCGAGGTGCCGTTCTGGGTGTGGGTGCTGCTCACCGTCGCGATCTGCACGGCGATGAACCTGGTCGGGGTGAAGCTCGCCGCGAGCATGAACATCCTGCTCGTGGGGATCCAGCTCGTCGTCGCCGTGGTGTTCGTGGTGCTCACGATCGTGAATATCACGAACGGCGCGAACGGTGCCGAGTTCACGATCCGCCCGTTTATCTCGGGCGACGTGCAGCTCGCCGCGATCACCGCCGGTGCCGCGATCCTCGCTCTCTCGTTCCTCGGCTTCGACGCTGTCTCCACGCTCGCCGAGGAAGCCGAGCGCCCCGAGCGCGACATTCCCCGCGCGATCTTCATTATTATCGGGGTCGCGGGCGCATTCTTCATCTCGGTGACCTACGTGATGCAGGTGCTCTTCCCAGATGTGACGCTGCTCGGCGACATCGTCGGGGCGTCTCCCGAGATTGCGAAGTACATCGGCGGGGCCGCGTTCCAGGCGATCTTCGTGGGTGGGTACATGATGGCGGTGCTCGGCTGCGGGATCACGCAGCAGATGAGCGCCGCGCGCCTGCTCTACGCAATGGGTCGCGACGGTGCCCTGCCGAAGCGCCTCTTCGGCAGCGTCAACCCGCGCACGGGCGTGCCCGTGGTGAACGTGCTCATCGTCGCCGCGATCGCCCTGACCGCGCTGTTTATCGATCTTGATCAGGCCGCCTCGATGATCAACTTCGGCGCGTTCATCGCGTTTACCTGCGTCAACCTGTCGGTGATCTTCGTGTTCTTCAGGTTCCTGAAGCGCCGCGGCCCTGGTGCCTGGCTCACCTTCGTGGTGGTGCCCGGCATCGGTGTGGTGATCAACATCTGGCTGTGGCTCAGCCTCGACACCGTGTCGATGATCATCGGCGGAATCTGGCTCGCGCTCGGAGCGGTGTACCTCGTGATCAAGACCCGCGGGTTCAGAGCGCCGGCACCGGACCTCACCGGGCCCATCAATATCGCGATGTACGAGTAGGGCGAGGGGCCGGGCCACGGCTCCCGCTCCGGGCGGGACAAGTAACACGGCCCGATCCGCGTGGTTAATGTTAACAAAAATATCTAAATCTCAGTTAATGTTTACACATGCGCGACGCCACAAGTAACCCTTTCACTCCGGGCTCGGATACGGTCCCGGAGGTCTGGGCCGGCCGGGTGGACCAGCAGAGCGACTGGGAGCGGGTGCTCAAACCCCGCCTCCTCGCGGGCCTCAACGAGCGCGGCCGCACCATCACCGGCGAGCCGGGGCTCGGCAAATCAACGCTGGTGCGGCGCATCGCCGCCGCGGCAGCGGCCGAGGGCGCCTGGGTGACACCGCAGGTGCGGCTTCCCATCGGCACCGACCCGCTCAAGGCGGTCGCGGCCGCGGTGCTCCACCTCGCCGACCTCGCGGGCCTCGCCGCCTCCCGGGAGCGCCGGATCACCGACATCCTGGGCCGGGTACGGCAGGTCGCGGCGAGCGGGATCTCGCTGACCATCGACCGCGTCGCCGGGCCCGAGCCGTACACCGCCCTCACGGAGCTCCTCGAAGCGGTGGGGACCGCGGCGATCCGGGACCGCACCGTGGTGATCATCCACATCGACGAGATCCAGAACGTCACGAACGAGCACGCACTCTCGCAGCTCCTCATCAGCCTCGGCGACGCCATCACCACGCGCGTGCCGATCGAGCTGCCCGGCGGCGTACTCCACGAGCGCGCCCTGCCCCTGGCCGTGTACCTCACCGGGCTGCCGGAGTTTGCGGAGAAGGCATCCTCGCGCACCGGCGCGACCTTTGCGCGCCGCTTCGCGTCGACCACGCTCGTCCCGATCTCGGACGACGACTTTCGCCTGGCGCTCGCCCCGTTTACCGATCCCGGGTGGGAGGTGCGCACCGGAGAGGGCGCTCCCGCGCGGGTGCGCATGACGAGTGAGGCCGCGGAGAAGCTGGTCGAGCTCTGCCGCGGCGAGCCGTTCCTCTTCCAGCTCGCCGGCGAGCGCGCCTGGTACGCCGGGCAGAGCGCGGTGATCACCCTCGAGGACGTACTCAGCGGGTGGGACGCGGCCAAGCACGAGGCCACGGCGCACGTCGAGCGGATCCTCGACCGGTTACCTGCGAAGGAGCGGGAGTTCGTGGAGACGCTCGCTGCGGCTGCTCCCGAGCTTCGTACGGCCACGGGCATCGCGAAGTCGATGGGCTACGCGACGGCGGCGAGCGTTGGGCCGTTCGCCCAGCGCCTCGACACCGTGCGCGGGATCGTGCAGCGCGGGCGCCGCTACTCGTTCAGGCACCGCGCGCTCGAGGCGTACCTCACCACCGAGTGGCCCGAGACGGGCACCCACGAATAGCGCCACCCGATGGCGCCGGCGTGGGCGGGACTAGTCTTCGCGGAGCACGCGCAGCTGGCTGACCTCGGGGTCCACCGCACCGCGAATATAGCTGCCGGGCAGCTGCGCGGTCGTCGTGAGGTAGTCGATCAGCTCGGGGGTGAGGCGTTCGCCGGGGACCGCGTTCGGAATCCCCGGTGGGTACGCGGCGAGCATCGCCGCCGAGATCCGCCCGACGGCTGCCGCGGCGGGCACCGACTCGCTCGGTGCGAGGTACGCGGCGCGCGGCGTGAACACGCGCTCGCCGGGCGGCGGGGCGGGGAGGGTGCCCGCTCGCGCACCGGCGGCCGTGCTGAGCGCCCCCTCGCCGCGCGCGGGGCCCGCCGCGAGCGGCGGCGCCACGCGATCGATCGCCCTGAGCAACCCAGCGACATCGGGGGTGCCGCGGGGGCCGATCAGCGCGACGATTGAGGTGGGGGCGGCGATCTCCACGAACACGGGGGGCTCCGCGCGCGCGAGCCGCGTCTTCAGCTCGGGACCGGTGACGCCGCGGCCGCGCACGTCGAGCGAGACGTGCAGCGGGTCGATGGCGACCACCCCGGGTCGCGTCGCGAAATCTGGCTCCGCGAGCCGCAGCCCGGGAGCCGCGGCCACCAGCCGCCGCAGCTCCGCGGCGCTCGCGAGCGCCGCCCCCATTTCTGCGTGCCCGGTGGCGAGCTCGGAGCGCGCGATGTCGAGCGAGGCGAGCAGCAACGAGTTGAGGCTGGTTGACTCGGTGAGCCGGTAGGCGGCCTCGAGCGCCGGCTCGAGGGCACCCGCCCGCGGGGTGTCGCAGAGGTGCAGGAACGCGGTCTGCGTGAGGCTGCCACCGAGCTTGTGAATGCTCGACAGCACGATGTCGGCGCCCTGCCGCGTGGGCGACTCGGGAAGCTCCGGGTGGAAGCCAAAGTGGGCGCCCCAGGACCCGTCGACGACCAGCACTGCCCCGTGGCGGTGGCAGGCGGCGGCCACGGCCGGAATGTCGGCGACCACCCCGAAGTAGCTCGGGGAGACGAGCACCAGCGCGGCGAAGGGCGTCCCGGCCGCGGCGGCCGCGGCGAGCGCGCGCTCGGCGGCGGCCGCCGTGATCCCGTGGGCGATTCCGTGCTCCGGATCAGTGTCGGGGAACAGGTACTCCGGCGTGGCCCCCGACATCACCAGTCCGTCGTACACGCTCGAGTGGCAGCTGCGCTGCACGAGCACGCGGTCGCCCAGGGCGGCGAGCGCCTGCATCGCCATCCGGTTGCCCTGCGACGCGCCGTTCGTGAGGAACCAGGTGGTCTTCGCGTCCCACGCCGCGGCCGCCAGCTCGCGCGCGCGATCGAACGCGTTGCCGGGCCCCAGGTCGATCCCCTCGACGAGCTGGGGAATATCGAGCTCAAGGGCGGTCGCGCCGATGAACTCACGGAGCCGGTCTGAGCCGCCGGCCTGGCCGGTGGCGTGCCCGGGGATCATGAACCGCAGGCCGCCTCGATCGCGGTGCTCAGCGAGCGCGTCGGCGTACGGCGCGGTTGCCTGCTGCGGCGCTCCCTGGGTCCCCTGCGCGGGGCTCACCGTGAGAACCGATCGACGGCCGCGTAGTACACGCCCGCGACTGGGACGAACCAGGGCCAACCGACATGTCCGGGGATGGGTGGATTGTTCAGCTCCGCCCAGGGATTGTCAGTCTCGCCGAGCACGTTTCCGGCAAGAATCTTGCCCATGTACGTTGCCATCTGCACACCGTGTCCCGTGTATCCCTGCGAGAACCAATAGCCGTCCCGGGTTCCTGAATGCACCATGCGATCAAGGCTAATGTCAACGAGCCCACCCCAGGCGTACTCGACCGCCACACCGTGCAGCTGCGGGAACAGCTCGACCATCTCGCGCTGCAGAATCTCGCCACTCTTCGGATCGGCCGCGACGTCCCGGCTGAGGAAGCGGGCTCGCCCGCCGAAGGCGAGGCGGTTGTCTTCGGTGAGGCGGAAGTAGTTGAGGAGCTCCTTGCTGTCAGAGCACACGCGCCGGTGGGGGAGCAATGACTCGGCGAGATCCACGCCCAGCGGCTCTGTGACGATCACGAAGCTTCCGACCGGCGCGAAACGACGCTGCAACCACCCGAACGGCGGCTTTGAATACGCACCGGTTGCCACTACCAGCTGTGGCGCGGTGAACTCACCTCGCGGAGTGCGCACTCGGTGCCCGCCATTCGCGGTGCGCTCCCGACCCGTGACCGGGGTGTGCTCGTGCACGAGTGCACCCCGCGAGAGTGCCCCCGCTGCGAGTGCACCCAGCAGCTTCGTCGGATGGACACTCGCGCCAGCCGGATCGATCATCCCCCCGAAATAGCGGTCGGCTCCGATCTCTTCCCGCACCGCATCGCGGTCGAGGAAGTGTGCCGGGTGTCCGGTGAGCTCTGTGATGAGGGTGGCCTCGCGCTGGTAGTGAGGCACGTGTGACTCTCGTGCCGCGAGATTCATCAGTCCGGCTCGCCTGAACTCGGTGTCGACTCCCTCGTCGCGGGAGATCTGCTCAATCAGGTCAATTGCGTCGTTGTACCGCTGACGCATCGCGACCGCGCGTTCCTTGCCGTAGCGCGCCACCGCCTTACTCAGTGAGATCGAGAGTCCCGTGGTCGCCATTCCGCCGTTGCGGCCTGATGCTCCCCACCCCACGCCGTGCGCTTCGAGCACGCGCACGCGCGCGCCCTGTTGGGCGAGGTGGTAGGCGCACGAGAGGCCGGTGAGTCCGGCCCCCACCACGATCACGTCGGCGTCATTGCCGGCGTCGGAGGGCGGGGTCGGCACTGCGGGCGCAGCGGTGTCGAGCCAGTAGGCGGTTTCTTTCATGGCGTCCTCGGGTGGGGAGATGTGTGGGAAGGGTGACCTTGCGAGGCGGGGGCTACGTGAGGAACTCGCCTGAGCCGCCGTCGTCGCTCAGGATCACGGCGTCGCTTGGATGCCAGACGGCGAGCATGGTTGCGCCTGGGACGGCGCCCGGGGCCTCCGACTCGGTCTTCGCCATGCCGGTTGAACCGTCGGGGAGGCTCAGCTCATACCGCCAGGCGTTGCCCAGGTAGGTAGCTGTGCGCACGGTCACCTGGATGCCGCAGCTTCCGTCTGGAAGCGCTGAATCCGCGGGGAGGAGCGCGAGTTTCTCTGGCCGAATCAGCGCGGCGGCGCTTGCCTCCGTTACTCGGCTCAGTCCCTGCGGCCCGACCGTCCGGCCGGCGCTCAGGCCACCGGCCGCGGCGAAGCTCGCGCCGCGCACGAGCGTTGAGTCGCCGACAAAGGTGCCAACGAAGAGCGTACTCGGGGACTCGTAGAGCTCCTGCGGGGTTCCGAGCTGCTCGATCCGGCCGTTGTTGAACACGGCAATCCGGTCGGAGAGGGACAGCGCCTCTTCCTGATCGTGCGTGACATAAAGGAACGTTGATTGCACCTCGAGGTGAATACGCTTGATCTCGCTCTGAAGCCAATCGCGCAGCTTCTTATCGAGCGCGCCGAGCGGCTCGTCCATGAGCAGGACCGCCGGGTTATACACGAGCGCTCGGGCGAGCGCGACGCGCTGCTGCTGGCCCCCGGACAGCTCGCTGGGCGTGCGGTCGGCGTAGTCGGTCATGTGGACCATTTCAAGGGCTTCCCGGACCATGCGAGCGCGCTCGGCCTTGGCGATCTTGCGCCGTTCAAGGGGGAACGCAACGTTCCCGGCCACGGTGCGGTGCGGGAACAGTGCATAGTTCTGGAACACCATGCCGATGTCTCGCTTGTGTGGCGGCACCGTCGCCACAGAGCGATCGTGGATCTCGATATTGCCGTTCGAGACCTGCGTAAACCCGGCGATCATGCTCAGAGTCGTGGTTTTTCCTGAACCGCTGGGGCCGAGGAATGTGACGAACTCGCCGCGGCGAATGTCGATGCTGATGTCGTCGACAACGGCCTTATCGCCATAGCGCTTGGTGACGCCGGTGAGGCGAACCCCGAGGGTGTCGGTTTCGGGGCCGCCCGGCTGCGCGGGTGCTGAGTGTGTCGGTGCGGACATGTGAGGTTCTCCTCTGTGCGGTGCGGAGTCTGACGTTATGAGTGCTGCGCGGGTCATCTGGGCAGCACCGGCCCTCGGCTGCGACGGCCCGAGAACTGGGCGATCAGCATGACGGTGACGGAGACGAGCATGACCATGACAGAGACCGCCGCGACCGTTGGATCGGTGTCTTTGGTGACCGAGCGGAAGATCTTGACCGGCAGTGTCTGCAGATACGGAGTCTGGATGAAGAGCGACAGGATCACCTCGTCGAACGACGTAACGAACGCGAGGAGCGCGCCAGAGAGCACTCCGGGAGCGATCAATGGGAGCGTCACAAGTCGGAATGTATCCCACCGGTTTGCACCGAGCGTCGCCGCGGCATCGCCAAGTCGCGTGTCGACACCGCGTAGGCTCGCGAGCACGTTCGTGAGGACGAGCGGGAGCGAGACGACGGTGTGGGCAAGTACGAAACCGAGCAGGGTGCCCAGGAGCCCGGTGCTCAGGAAGATTGCGTACAGGCCGATCGCAATTACGATCCCCGGCACCAGCAGCGGCAGCATGAAGTACTGCTGGAGCCACGAGGCCCACCGCGGCCTCATCTTGACAAGAGCGAGCGCCGCACAGACCCCTGCGATCGTTGCGACGATCGCAGTGAGCACCGCGACCCGGGCCGAGGCCCAGAATGCCTTGAGCCACCCGGTGTCGGTGAAGAAGTTCTCGTACCACCGCGTTGACCACCCCTTGGGTGGGAAATTAAACGAGGCTTGATCGGTGAACGAGATCGGGATGATCACGAGTGTCGGCGCCACGAGCCAGATCACGACGATGACGGCAAAGACGGAGAGTCCGATCTTGAGCTTCACGGCTTCCTCCCGGTTGAACGACGGCGGGCACGTCCCGCGATGAGCGACAGCGCGCCCAGAAGGACCGCAGTGAGGAGGAGAAGCGCAACACCCATGGCCGAGCCGTGACCCCAGTCAAGGAACGCAGAGAACTGCTGATAGATCAGCGCGGAGAGCATGGTGGTTTGCGGAGAGCCGAGGAGCGCGGGCACGATGTAGAACCCGAGACCGAGGATGAACACCGTCGTGGCGCCGGCGGCCACGCCGGGGAGTGAGAGCGGCAGGTACACCCGGAAGAACGCGGTGACGGGGTGCGCGCCGAGCGACCGTGCCGCCGGCACGAGCCGCTTGTCTATCCCGAGCATCGCAGAGTAGAGCGGCAACACCATGAATGGAAGCAGTACCTGAAGCATGCCGAGCCCCACCCCGAAGGTGGTGCGGATCAGCGGCTGACGCCCCACTCCGACGAGCTCGAGAAAATCGTTGATCGGCCCGGAATCTTGCAGGAGTACCATCCACGCCAGTGTACGCACGAGGATGCTCGTCCAAAGTGGCATCAGCACGAAGAGCAGCAACACTTTCTGCATGGTCGATCCGACGATCGTCATGAGGTAGGCGTAGGGGTATGCGATGAGTACGCAGACCGCTGTCACAACCGTCGAAACGAGGAAGGTGCGCAGGAGTACCTGTAGGAAGACCTCGTTCTCGGCGAGCCACGCGTAGTTCTGGATGCCGGGTTCGGGATCGGTGAAGCTTCGCCACGTCACGACGATGATCGGGACGACGAAGAAGCACGCCACGATCAATACGCCGGGGACGAGCAACAGGGGCGTGGCCCGGCGGAAGGCCGGGCCACGCTCAACGGTGTTGGTGTTTGCCATGTCAGTCTTTCGAGCGCAGGCGGCTCGCTAGGACCCCGAGGCCCACTTGGTCCATGCGCTCTCGAGGTCCGCATAGTTATCGGTCCAGAACTGCATGTCGATGGTGGTGCCCGTGTCGAGGTGGTCGTTGATGAACCAGGTCTCGGCGGTCGGGGAGAGCTCAGGGCGCGAATCAACGTTGACGGGGGCGAACGAGGTCAGCTCAGCCGCCTTCGTCTGCTGCTGCTCGCCGAGGAAGAAGTTCAGACCCGCGAACGCGGCCTCGGGATCATTTGCCCCCTTCGGTACGGTAAGCGCGTCAACACCAAGAATCCACTCGCCCCACATCGGAGCTACGGGTGCGCCGGCGTCGGTCGCACCAAAACCGCGGGAGCTCCAGACCAGGCTCATTGCGACCTCGCCGCTCTCGAGCTGCTGCTGTGACTCCGCGCCCGTGGTCCACGTGATGAGGTCGTCGCCGAGCGACTTGTACTTCGAGATTGCCGTATCGATGTCGGCGACAGAGCGCTCGCTCGCGCCCTTGCCGTCTGCGAGCAGTGCAAACTCGAGGACCTGTGGTTCAACGTAGGTGCTGAGCCCGATCGCACGCTTGCCGGGGAACTTCTCCGTGTCGAAGAAGTCCGCGGCACTGTTCGGTGCATTGTCGCCAAAGACGTCGGTGTTGTAGGCGACAATGAAGCCGTAGCTGATGGTGGGAACCATGCAGTCGTTTGTGATGGTGCCCTCGGGAACCTTTGAGATGTCGATCATCGAGTAGTCGAGCTTCTCGTAGAGTTCGCCGCAGTACTGCCCGGCGTCGAGCACCGTCGTGTTGGCGATATCCCAGGTGACGTTCCCTGATTCGACCATCGCCTTCAGCTTCGCTGCCTCAAACGAGTCCTGCACGACCTCCGCCCCGGACTCCTCCATGAACGGCTCCCACACGGCCTCGGTGCGGCCCTCCTGCGAGATACCGCCCGAGTCGGCGACCGCGAGCGTCACTCCCTCGAGAATCCCGGGGGTGACGACCCCGGCCTCCGGGGTGCCAAAATCGCGATCGGTCGGCGCCTCCGCGCCAGTCCCGCCCCCGCTACATGCCGACAGGACTATGGCGAGCGAAGCGATGGCTGCGCCCTGTGCAATGCGTTTCATCTGTAACTCCTTCGTTCAGAACCCCCCCCCGCACTGGCCGAGGATGAATCTCAAACTATACTGAACAAAAAATTCAGTCAAGATAAAATTTGGATTGTGATGTGCGGCGTTCTGTGGCAGGTTTAGTGCGGAGCAGCGCCAGTGTTCGGCGTGATTTCGCGGGATATTAGGCAAACTCAGTGAGATTCCGGTGAGCGCCCGCAAAGTCGTTGTACAGTGAGGTGCATCAGAGTAGGCGCGGTTTCACTGAACACGAAGGCCGCCTCAATCGCGATCCACGCGTCACTCGCGCGGTGCGGAACAATGTCAGGAAGGACAGCGATGGAATCAGGGCACGAGGTCGGAGCGCGTATTGCTCAGGCCCGCAAGCTTCGCGGTGCGACACTGCGAGAGATCGCCTCAGCGGCAGGCGTCAGTCCGAGCTTCCTGAGCCAGCTTGAGCGCGGGCTCACCAACGCGAGTGTTGCCTCGCTGCGGAAGATCGCGAGCGCGCTCGGGGTTCCCGTGGCTGACCTGCTTGAGACGCACCCGAGACACACCCACGGGGTACTCCGGGCCGAGCACAGGCCGTCGACACCGCTGTCTTCGGGATCCGAGAAATTTGTGGTCGCTCAGCCACCCGTGCAGCACGTTGAAATCTACGTGGGCCGCTTTCAAGTCGGTGGTGCAACCGGGCAGGACCCTTACATCCACGGTACCTCGCAGGAGTTCCTGATTGTCCTGACCGGCAAAGTGCTGCTTGAGCTTGGCGAGCACACATACGTGATGGGGCCGCACGACAGCATCGAGTATCTCAGCTCAGTGCCGCACCGCGTGGAGAACATCGGCACGAGTGTCGCCGAGGTGATGTGGGTCACAAGTCCGCCGACAACGAGTTCCACCCCGGTTCCTTCGGACCGGGGAGATGAGCGCGGGGCAGGGAACCCGCACGAGCAGGACGCCGAGCTCTAGCACTCCGCTCCTCGAACAGCTGGGAAGTCCCGGCCCCACCAGACCCCCGGCGCCGAAGAGCGCCGGGAGCCCTGGCGCACCGCTGCGCCCAAAATCGCACCACCTCGTTGAATAGGAGTTCTGCACGATGCCGCACTACCAAATCACTGATCCCTCCACCGGGGAAGTCGTCGCACACTACCCCGCCGCGAGTGACGCCGAGGTCACCGCCGCGATTGACGCCGCCGCCGACGCATACCGGGGCACCGTCGCCGCGGACCGGGCCGAGCGCGCTCACAAGATCGCACGGGTCGCCGAATTGCACCTTGAACGCGCGGACGAACTCGCCGAGATCATTGCGCAGGAGATGGGGAAGCCTATTGAGCAGTCCCGCGGTGAGGTGGAGTTCAGTGCTTCCATCTACCAGTACTACGCTGACGCCTCCGTCGCCCATCTCGCCGACGAGGAAATCGCGAACGAGGGTGGCGGACGCGCGTTTGTGCGGCGGGTCGGTCTGGGCGTCATCCTCGGCATCATGCCCTGGAACTTTCCCTACTACCAGGTCGCTCGGTTCGCGGCCCCCAACCTGATTCTCGGCAATACCATCGTGCTCAAGCACGCCGAGCAGTGCCCACGATCGGCCGAGGCAATCGCGGCGATTTATCGCGATGCGGGGTTCGGAGACTCCTACGTGAATCTCCGTGCCACGCACGGGCAGATCGAGCGCGTGATCGCCGACCCGCGCGTACAGGGCGTGTCCCTGACCGGCTCCGAGCGAGCTGGCGCCGCGGTCGCGGAGATTGCGGGCCGCCACTTGAAGAAGGTGGTGCTTGAGCTCGGGGGGTCCGACGTGTTCCTCGTGCTCGACACCGCAGACCTTGACGCGGCCGTGGAGATGGCCGTCGAGGGGCGCATCGAGAACAGTGGACAGGCATGCAACGGGTCGAAGCGAATCGTCGTGACCGACGAATACTATGACGAGTTCGCCGCAAAGTTCATTGCCGCGATGGGCGAGGTCACCTCGGGGCCCGCGAGCGAAACCGGGATCAACATTGGGCCGCTCTCGTCTCAGCGCGCCGCCGAACTGCTGGGCGAGCAGGTCTCGCGGGCGGTCGCCCAGGGGGCCGTCCTTGAACTCGGGGCCACCGCCGCCACCGGCGCGTTCTTCCCGCCAACCGTGCTTTCCGGGGTCACGCCCGCGATGGATGCGTACCGGGAGGAACTCTTTGGGCCCGCTGCGGTGCTCTACCGAGTCGCAGATGACGCCGCAGCGATCGAGCTCGCCAACAGCTCGCCCTACGGACTGGGCTCCGTTGTGATCTGTGAGGACCGGGAGCGCGCGGTGTCCGTAGGTGATCGCCTCGACGTGGGCATGGTATTCATGAACGGAGTTGGGCTCGACGGACCGCACCTGCCCTTTGGGGGAGTGAAGCGAAGCGGCTTTGGCCGTGAGCTCGGTCGATACGCACTCGAGGAGTTCGCAAACAAGAAGCTGTACGTTTTCGCCGACTAGGCGGGAGTGGCCGGCCGCGGTGCGGCGGGCCGCCAAACGCACCGCGGGCGGGGTCGGATCGCTGATCCGGCCCCGCCCGCGGCGGAAACTGTGTGGTGCTCGGGCTAGCCGGCGTAGGTGTCGACCGCGAGGATCTTCACCTCGATCTCGGTGCCGTTCGGCGCCGAGTAGCTGACCTCATCGCCGACCTTGCGGCCGAGGATCGCGGCCCCGAGGGGGCTCTCAGCGCTGTACACGTCGAGGTCTGAGCCATCGGCGAGCTCGCGGTTGCCGAGCAGGAAGCGCTCCTCATCGCCGAAGATGTCGGCGGTGATGACGGTGCCGATCTCGACGACCCCGCTCGCCTGCGGCACCTCGCCGACGACCGCGTGTTTCAGAAGCTCCTCGAGGTCGCGGATGCGCGCCTCCATCTTGCCCTGCTCATCCTTGGCGGCGTGGTAGCCGCCGTTCTCCTTGAGATCGCCCTCTTCGCGGGCAGCCTCGATGCGGGACGCGATGTCTTTGCGGCCGGCACCGGTCAGCTGTTCCAGCTCGCCAGTGAGCCGGTCGTAAGCCTCCTGCGTCAGCCAGGTCTGAGTGGGCTCAGCCATGGTCGATCCTCGTTTCGGGTGAGAGCGCGTGAGCGCGTGGGGGACAGGCAACGCCCCGACCGAGCCAGGGCGTCCGTGTAAGCGTAGCAGCGCGATCCGGGATCGTTCGGGAAGCGGTCCGGGGCGGCGCTCGCCGCCTAGGAGCCCTCGACCACCCAGCAGGCGCGCGCGGTCGTGGCCGTCGACGGGTTCGTGGTGACGAGCCTGGTGGTGACCGTGTGCGTGCGCTCGGCCGTCACCGGGAGCTCGACGATCTTCCAGCCCACGGTGGCCTTCGCCTTGTTGAGCGCCTCGACGGCGCACGCGACCGGCGTGTTCGCCGGGCCGGTGACCTCGAACTTCACATCGACAACGAGATCGCTCACGTCCGTGTGCCCAATGTCTTGCACCGAAACCTGGTTGCCGTCCTGCCATCCGGAGAACACGAGAAACGCGATGCCGCCCGCGACGAGCAGGCCCGCGGCGCCCCACGCAAAGCGACGGTCGAGGCTGCGCCTGCGGCCGGTTCCGTAGCGATCCTCAAGGCGCTGCGTCGACGGAGAATCCGCGTCGACGGTGGCGACCGCATCAGGCACGGGAACCTCCGATCAATACTGGGTAAACTGAGCTGACTTTGCCAGAGTACCGGGAACCTCCCGAGAAGCACGTGAGAGGAAGCGCATGACGCTCAGGCTCATCGCGGTGCATGCGCATCCCGACGACGAATCAAGCAAGGGTGCCGCCACCTACGCCCACTACCTCGACCAGGGCGTCGAGGTGCTCATTGTGAGCTGCACCGGCGGCGAGCGCGGCGACGTGCTCAACGAGCTGGTGGCGCGGGACCCCAAGAGTCGTCGCGACCTCGCCGGTTTGCGGCGCGACGAGATGGCGCGTGCGCGCGACATCATCGGGTTCGAGCACCGGTGGCTCGGGTACCAGGACTCCGGGCTGCCCGACGAGGGTGAGCCGGTGCCCGCTGGCTCGTTCGCCCACATCCCAGCCGAGGTGTCGGCGGAGACGCTCGTGCGCACCGTGCGCGAGTTCAAGCCGCACGTGATGATCACCTACAACGAGCAGGGCGGGTACCCGCACCCGGATCACATCCGGTGCCACGAGATCAGCAAGATCGCGTGGGATCGTGCGGGTGATCCGGACGCGTACCCCGAGGCGGGCGAGCCGTGGTCGATCGGCAAGCTGTACTACGAAGAGATTTTCAACGGCGAGCGGATCAGCACCGTCTATCAGTGGCTCGTGGATCATGAGCCGACCTCGCCGCTCGTGGGTCAGTTCGCCGAGCTGCGCGAGCGGATGGGTGGGCGTGGCAACCGCAGCACCGCGCGCATCGACGTGGGTCGCTTCTTCGAGCGTCGCGACGAGGCGCTCCGCGCGCACGCCAGCCAGGTACCGCCGGACAGCCCGTTCTTCTTCTGGCCGAACGAGGTGCAGCGGCAGGCGTGGCCGTTTGAGGACTACCGGCTCGCAGCGTCGCGGGTTGCCACCAGTGAGTTTGAAGCAGATCTATTTCAGGGCATCAAGGAGGAAGACGCATGAGTCTGACGAGCACCGCACTGCGGATCGCTGAGGTTTCGACCGAGTTCGACGCGAACCAGGTGACCCCGGGTGTTGAGGGGTTCATTTTCACCGGCCTGCTGGCGGCGCTGATCATCGGGCTCGGTTTCCTGCTCGTGAGCCGGCTGCGACGCAACGCATATCGGCACGAGGTGCGCGAGCAGATCGCGGTCGAGCTCGGCGAGTCCGGGACGGACCCCGAGCAGCGGAACTGACGAGTATGAGCGGGAGCGCGCCCGGCACCGATCCGGATCACTGGGGGGCGCCCGCGGAGTTTGACGACGCCGAACGCTGGCCGGGGGAGGCGTGGGGTGCGCCCCCGCCCGGGAGCGAGACCGGCGGCGGGGCCGTGCCGCCCGGGGCCCCCGCGGCGGCTCGTGGTGGGGCCCCGGCGCTCGCGGCTGTCCCCGCGCCGGGTGCCCGCTCGTTCGGCACCGTGGACGTGGTGGGGCAGGACCCGCTGGCTGTGCTCTCCGGCGTGTTCGGCTACGACGCGTTCCGCGGCGAGCAGGAGGATATCGTTCGGCACGTGATCGCCGGCGGCGACGCCGTGGTGCTCATGCCGACCGGCGGCGGCAAGTCGATCTGCTACCAGATCCCCGCCCTCGTCCGGGAGGGGACAGGGATCGTGCTCTCGCCCCTCGTCGCGCTGATGCACGACCAGGTTGCGGCGCTCACGCTCGCGGGAGTGCGGGCGGCAGCGCTGAACTCGTCGATGAGCTTCGACGAGCGGCGCGAGGTGGAGCAGGCGTACCGGACGGGCCAGCTCGACGTGCTCTACCTGGCGCCGGAGCGACTCTCCGCCCCCGGCACGATTGACTTCCTGCGGCAGGGCACGATCGCGCTGTTCGCGATCGACGAGGCCCACTGTGTGTCGCAGTGGGGGCACGACTTCCGCCCCGACTACCTGCGGCTTGGCGCGCTCGCCGAGCACTGGCCAGACGTCCCGCGGATCGCGCTCACCGCGACCGCGACCCCGGAAACGCACCGGGAGATCACCGAGCGGCTGCACCTCGGCACCGCGAAGCACTTCGTGTCGAGCTTCGACCGGCCGAACATCCGCTACCGGATCGAGGCGAAGCAGGCGGGCCGCGCCCAGCTCATCTCGTTCGTGCGCGGCGAGCACGCCGGTGACGCCGGCATCGTCTACGCGCTCAGCCGCAAGCGGGTGGAGCAGACCGCAGCCGCCCTCCGTGACGCCGGGGTCGACGCCGTCGCCTACCACGCGGGGCTCCCCGCGGACGTGCGGCTCAGGGCGCAGACGCGCTTCCTCCGAGAAGACGGGGTGGTGGTGGTAGCGACCGTCGCCTTCGGGATGGGGATCGACAAGCCAGACGTGCGCTTCGTCGCGCACATCGACCTCCCGAAGTCGATCGAGGGGTACTACCAGGAGACCGGCCGCGCTGGCCGCGACGGGCTGCCGTCGGAAGCGTGGCTCGCGTACGGCCTCGCAGACGTAGTGCAGCAGCGCCAACTCATCGAATCGGGCGACGGCGACCAGGCCACGCGCGCAAACCAGACGCGGCACCTCAACCAGATGCTCGCGCTCTGCGAGGGGGCGAGCTGCCGGCGCCAGTTCCTGCTGAACTACTTCGGCGAGGCAGGCAGCGCCGCCTGCGGCAACTGCGACGTGTGCCTCAACCCGCCCAAGCTCTGGGACGCGACGGTGCCCGCGCAGATGCTGCTGTCAACGATCATCCGCACTCAGCGCGAGCGCGGCCGCACCTTCGCGGCCGGCCAGCACATCGATGTGCTCCGAGGCACCGGCTCCGAGCGGGTGACCCAGCTGCGGCTCGACGAGCTCACCACCTGGGGGATCGGCACCGAGTGGACGGTCGCGCAGTGGCGCGGCGTGGTGCGCCACCTGCTCGCCACCGGCGTGCTCGAAGCGCGCGGCGAGTGGGGCGTGCTCGCCCCGGCCGAGGCGGCGAAGCCGGTGCTGCGCGGGGCGGAGCAGGTCATGATGCGCGAGGAGGTCGTCGCGCGCGCGGCGCGCTCCGGGCGCGGCACGCGCGCGTCGGTCGCGGCCGGTTCAAAGCGCTCTGCCGCGGCGGCGGATCTCAGCCCCGAACAGGACGCCGTGTTCGAGCGGCTCCGGGCCTGGCGCGCCGAGGAAGCGAAGCGCCAGGGCGTGCCGGGGTACGTGGTCTTTGGCGACGCGACCCTCGCGGCCCTTGCCGTGCACCGGCCCAGCACCGACGACGAACTGCTCGCGATCTCCGGGATCGGGGCGGTCAAGCTTGAGCGCTACGGCGCCGCCGTGCTGGCCGCGCTGGCCGCGGAGTAGCGGTCCGGGGCGGTGCGGCCGGGGGTGCGTGCGGGCCGGGGCGGTGCGGGCCGGGGTGGTGCGCTCACGCCGCGCGCGCGTACCGGGGCGCCCCCGATACGCGACCGCGCTACCGCAGGTAGACGGGATCCAACGCCACCAGGAGCGCCGCGGTCCAGTGGCACAGGAACGCGATCGTGGTGAGCGCGTGGAAAATTTCGTGGAAGCCGAACACCCCGGGGATCGGGTTCGGCCGCTTCATGCCGTACACCACCGAGCCCAGGGTGTAGAGCAGCCCGCCCACCACCACGAGGACCATCGCGGCGAGGCTCGCGTGCGCGATGTCGACGATATACATCACCGCCGCCCAGCCCAGCAGCACGTACAGCGGCACGTAGAGCCAGCGCGGTGCACCGATCCAGAACACCCGGAACCCGATCCCCAGCAGGGCGCCGGCCCACACGAGCACGAGCAGCAGAATCCCCTTCTCCGGCGGGAGCGCCAGGAGCGCCAGCGGCGTGTACGTGCCCGCGATCAGGAGGAAGATGTTTGCGTGGTCGAGGCGGCGGAACAGCTGCTTGGTGCGCGGCTTCCAGTTGATGCGGTGGTACAGCGCCGACACCCCGAACAGCAGCATGCTCGTGAGCATGAACACGGCCGACGCCCACTTGGCCACGGGGCCGTGGGCGAGGCTGATCAGCACGATTCCGCCCGCAACCGCAACCGGGAACGTGCCGGCGTGGATCCAGCCCCGCCACAGCGGCTTCTGTTCGGCGGGTACCTCATCCCGCGCCGGCTCATTGGCTGCGGCGAGGAGGGGGAGCGACAGCCTGTCCGGTTCGGGCAGCGGACGCTGCGCCTCCGGCGGCTCCGACTCGGGACCGCGCCCGGGGGCGCCGTCGGGGGAGAAACCGTTGCCACCGGAGGAGGTCATGTCCTGAGTGTATGTTCTGCACAGATCCGCGGGTGCATATATGTCGGGTATCCCCAGCTTCCCCAGGTGGGGGTATCCCGGAGGACGGTACACTCTGAGGGTGAACCCCCCGCCGTCGACGCCACGCACCGGTCTGCTCTACCGGCTCTATCAGCGTCGCCTGCGCCGGGAAATCGACCTCGCCCGCGTGCCGCAGCACATCGCCGTGATCGTCGACGGCAACCGGCGCTGGGCAAAGCAGCGGCTGCAGGAGCGTGCAGCCTTCGGCCACCGCGCCGGGGCACAGAAAGTTCCCGAGCTTCTCGGCTGGTGTGAAGAGGCCGGAATCCACACGGTCACGCTGTACCTCCTGTCCGCGGACAACCTCAACGCGCGCGACCGCCAGGAGCTCGACGACCTGCTCGGGATTATCGCCGAGCTCGCCGCGCAGCTCGCGGAGAACCCCCGGTGGCGGGTCAAACACGTGGGGTCCTGCGAGGGGCTCT
Organism: Leucobacter luti; assembly: GCF_004217175.1. GTDB lineage: Bacteria > Actinomycetota > Actinomycetes > Actinomycetales > Microbacteriaceae > Leucobacter > Leucobacter luti. The sequence continues at coordinate 38,132 of NZ_SHKI01000009.1, read as the reverse complement.
CCGAAGAACTCACCGCGGCGCTCGCCGCAGCTGAGGCCGCGACGGCTGACCACACCGGCCTGCACATCAACCTCGCGGTCGGCTACGGCGGACGCAGCGAGATCGCGGCCGCGGTGCGCAGCGTGATCGCCGAGCACCAGGCCGCCGGCGGCACAATCGACACGCTCGAGGAACGACTCACCCCCGAGATGATCGGGGAGCACCTGTGGACGCGCGGCCAGGCGGATCCGGATCTGGTGATCCGCACCTCCGGCGAGCAGCGCCTCTCGGACTTTATGATCTGGCAGTCAGCGCACTCCGAGTTCTACTTCGTTGAGGCGCTCTATCCCGACCTGCGCGAGGTCGACTTCCTGCGCGCACTGCGCGACTACTCTTTCCGCCAGCGACGACTCGGAGGCTAACCAATGGTGACGCGACAGGACACGACCCTGCCGGATCTCAGCGGGCAGCGCGTGCTGGTTACCGGCGCCTCCGGCGGCGTGGGCGGCGGCATCGCGCGGCGCTTTGCCGCGGCGGGCGCGCACCTCGCGCTGCACTACCGCGGTTCGGCGGCTCCGGTCTTCGAGCTCGTGGAGGAGCTGCGTGATCGCGGCGTCACCGCGGTCGCCGTGCGCGCCGACCTCGCGCTCGACGGGGCCGCGGCCGGACTGGTCGCCGACGCCGTCGAGGCGCTCGGCGGGCTCGACGGGCTCGTCAACAACGCGGGCATCCAGCCGCTCGCCCCACTCACCGACACCACTCGCGCCGAGTGGGACGAGGTGCTCGGCACCAACCTCGGCGCCGTGTTCGAGCTCTCGCGCGAGGCCGCGGCGGCAATGCGCGCGGACGCTGAGGCCGGAGGCGGTAGCGCTGCCGGCGCCGGTGGTGCCGGCGTGTCGAATCGGTGGATCACCCACATTGCCTCCGTCGAAGCGAGCCGCCCGGCGCCCGCGCACGCGCACTACGCGGTTGCAAAGGCCGGTCTGGTGATGCACGCGCGCGCCGCCGCGCTCGAGCTCGGCCCCGACGGGATCCGCGTCAACACCGTGTCCCCGGGGCTCGTGGATCGGCCCGGGCTCGCGGAGGCGTGGCCCGAGGGCGTCGCGAGCTGGACGGCGCATGCCCCCCTCGGGCGGCTCGCGACGGCGGCGGACATCGGCAACGCGTGCGTGCTGCTCGCATCCGCTGGCGCCACGTTCATCACGGGCCAGGACCTCGCGGTCGACGGCGGCATGCTCGCCACCCCCGGCTGGTAGGTGCGCCCACCGGGACGCCGGGACACCGGGATCCGTCGGTCGGGCTGCCCTGCCCAGCGCCGTGCGCGCGGTGGCCGGCCGTCAGCGGCGATCCCGCACGCGCGGGTACAGTTGGGCGTGGGAATTTCGACAGGGGAGGAACCGCGATGAGCGAAACCGTTACCGTGCTGCGCGCCGCAGCGCTGCTCACGCCCGAGGGCGCCGTCGCGCCAGCCGAGCTCGCGTTCGATGACGCTGGTCGGATCTCGTATGCCGGATCGCCGCGTCCGGACGCCGAGCTGCCGAGCGAAGCAGAGATCCGCGATCTCCCGGGCCAGGTGCTCATGCCCGGCCTTGTGAACGGGCACACGCACTCGGCGATGACGCTGCTGCGCGGTGTCTCTGACGACGAGGGCTTCATGCCCTGGCTCGCGGCGGTGCAGGCGCTTGAACAGCACCTCACCCACGACGATGTCGCCGCCGGCCTGCAGCTCGCGCTCGTCGAAATGATCGAGACCGGCACCACGGCGTTCGCCGACATGTACCACTGGGACGCCGAGCTGATCGAGCTCGTGCGCTCGGCCGGCATGCGCGCGCTGATCGCGCCGGCCTCGTTCGCGCCCGGCATCGTCGGGTTCCCCGGGGTTTCGCCGGCAGACGGCGCGGCCGTCACCGAGCTCACCGAGCAGCTCGCCGCGCACTACGCGGACGACGCGCAGATCTCGATCGCCTACGGCCCGCACGCGCCGTACACCTCGCCGCCCGAGTTCCTCAGCGACATTGCAGAGCGCGCCGTCGCGCGCGACATCCCCATTCACACGCACGTCTCCGAATCGGCCGCGGAGGTCGCCCAGATCACCGAGCGGTACGGCGCCACGCCGGCCGACCACCTCGAGTCCGTGGGGCTGTTCGCCGCGCGCGTGCTCGCCGCCCACTGCGTGCACCTCACGCCGGGCGAGATCGAGCTCTTCGCGCGCACCGGGGCCGCGATCAGCCACAACCCGGTCTCAAACCTGAAGCTCGGCAACGGGATCGCGCCCCTCCCCGAGTGGCAGGAGGCCGGGATCCGGCTCACCCTCGGCACCGACTCGGTCGCGAGCAACAACACGCTCGATCTGTTCGAGGAGATCAAGACGGCCACGATCCTGCACCGCGGCGCGCGCCAGGATGCGGCGATTGTGCGTGCGTCAGACGTGCTCGACATCGCGACGCGGCGCGGCGCCGAGGCGATCGGGTTCCCCGAGACCGGCGCGCTCGAGGTGGGGCGTCTCGCCGACGTGATCGCGCTCGACATCACCGGCGCGGCTGCCACGCCCTTCGACCCCGCGGCCCTCGTCTCGCACCTGGGCTTCGCGGCGACCGGTGCAGACGTGCGCCACGTGTTCATCGGCGGCCGGCACGTGTACGCCGACGGCGCGCACCTCACGCTCGACGCCGCTGAGATTCGCACCCGGGCGGCGGCAAGCCGCGCGCGCCTCGCCGGGCTCGCGGCGTCGGCCGGTGACGCATCGGCCGCGGACGCCTCGTCTTCTCCGTCTGTCTAGGCTCGCTCAACTCCGCTCCGCGCCCGCCCGGCTCCAGATCATCACACCTCACCCACGTACCGAAAGGCCCTCACATGGCACCCGTCCGACTTCCCGCCGACGCCGAACTCCCGCTGCTGCGCGCCCGCGTCGCCGACCTCGCTGACCGCGCACTCGTGGTCGGCGACCCCGGCCGCGCCGCCCGCGTTGCCGAACTGCTCGACGATGCTCGCCAGCTCACCGCCAACCGCGAGTACCACGTCTACGCCGGCAGCTACCGCGGCGTGCCCGTCACGGTCGCCTCGCACGGTGTTGGCGCCGCGGGCGCCGCGGTCTGCTTCGAGGAGCTCGCGCGCGGCGGCGTGACGCGCATCATCCGATCCGGCACCGCCGGTGGGATCCAGCCCGAGGTTGTCGACGGCGCGATCGTGGTCGCCACTGGCGCGGTGCGCGCTGACGGTATCAGCCACCAGCTCGTCCCCACGGAGTTCCCTGCGATCGCGACCCCGGAGCTCACGATCGCGCTGCGCGAGGCCGCGGCGAAGACGGGCCTCCGCGTGCACAGCGGCATCGTGCTCACGGGCGACATGTTCTACCCGAGCGACGCGATCGTTGGCATCGACCACCAGATGTGGCAGCGCGCCGGCATCGTTGCGGTCGAGATGGAGGCGTCGGCGCTGTTCGTGATCGCGTCGTTGCACGGGATCGAGGCTGGCGCGGTGTTCGCGATCGACGGGAACCCGCTCGCCGCCGCCGACGAATCGATGGACGGCTACGACCCGTACCGCGAGATCGTGACCCAGGCGGTCGACGGGGCGCTCACGAGCGCCCTTGACGTGCTGGTCTCCTAGGGCTCACGCTGCCCGCGGCGCGGCGCCGCGGGGCGCGGGTGCCTGGCCCGGCCCGTCCGCGCTGATCCGACCCGTCCGCGCTGATCCGACCCGTCCGCGGAGGGGCTCGGCGCCCGAGCTCAGTTGACACCGGCGCCTGCACCGCGACTGTGTCTCAGATCCGACCCGCCCGCGCAGATCCGACCCGGTTCTGGGGCGGTGGGCCCGCGCGAAGCGGGTCGGATGTGGCGTAGGGGGTCGGATCTGCGGGCCGGGCCGGGCTGGGCGGCTGGGCAGGGCGTCCGCGCTGGGCAGGGCGTACGCGCTGAGCCGCGCCGCGCCGCCTCGGGCCGGGCCTGGCCGGGTGCCCGAGGGCACGGCCGGTCGGCCAGATGGAGGCTGCGCTGCGCAGGGGCTCGGTGTCCGCGCTCAGTCGGCACCTGCACCTGCACCTGCACTGCGACCATGTCGCAGATCCGACCCGTCCGCGCAGATCCGACCCGGTTCTGCGGCGGTGGGCCCGCGCGAAGCGGGTCGGATGTGGCGTAGGGGGTCGGATCTGCGGGCCGGGTCGGGTGGCCGGGCCGCGCGCCCAGGCCGGGCCACGCGCCCCGGCCCGCGCCTACAGGTCGAGGACGGTGAGCCCGATCGTCACCTCGCGGCCGAGCTCCACGCCCTCAGCCACGCGCACCGCCTTTTTGAGGGGGAGGATGTAGCCGGGCTCGGGGGCCGGGTCGCCGTCGGAGCTCGCGCCGCCGCCCTGCCCGCCGGGGAAGATCGAGGTGCGCCAGACGGTGAGCCCGATCCTTGCCTCGACACGGACGGCACCGAATCCGGCCCGGGGCCGGGGAATCTCGGCGATGTCTGCGGCCAACGGCGCGGGGAGATCGACGAACACCCACAGCTGCGTGCGCGCCTCCCACGGGTACGGGGTCGCGGCGAACTCTACGTGCACGGGGCGGGCTGCGCTACGCGATACGTGAGCGATCGAACGGATCGAGGCTGATGCCCCGATCCAGCACGACCTTCGCCCACTCCTGCGCCGAGTGCAGGCTGTGGTCGCGGTAGTTGCCGCAGCTGATCGCCTCGGTGCCGGGCACGTCGGCCCAGGTCACGCGGTGCGCGAGGTCGTCGAGCGCTGACTTGATCGCCGCCGCGACGGTCTCAACGCTCGGCTCACCCCAGGCAATGAGGTGGAAGCCCGTGCGGCAGCCGAACGGCGAGATGTCGATGAGGCCGTCGAATCGGGTGCGGAGCAGCGCCGCGAGCGTGTGCTCAATGGTGTGCAGCCCGGCGGTGGGGATCTCCTGCTCGTTCGGCTGCACGAGGCGGACGTCGAAGTTTGAGATCGCGTCACCCTTGGGGCCGCGTTCGACGCCAATGAGGCGCACATAGGGCGCAAGGACTTTGGTGTGGTCGAGGGAGAAGCTCTCTACTTCGGCAAGTTCGACGTCGCTCATGCGGCAAGTGTAGCGACGGATCTCTGACCGCGAGCGGGCGCGCGTCACACGGCGACACCGCGGAGTCGCCGCGGCGACACCGCGGCGCGCGCGGGGGCCGCAGGACCGGCGGTGCACACAGAAACGCCGGGCAGCGGGGATCCGAGGATCCGGGCTGCCCGGCGTGACGGCGAGTGCGCAGCGCGCGGCCGAGTATCGTCCGCACGCTGCGCGCCGAACGGCGGCTGCGCGCCGAACGGAAGCTGCGCGCCGAGCGGCGGCTACGCGGCGCGCGCGACGTCGCTGCGCGTGAGTGCGATGCGAGTCATCTCACCGGCCTGAGCCGGCTCGACGCGCACGTCCCACCCGGAGCGGGTGAGGCGCTCGAGGTCGCGGCGCGCCTCGGCGGGACGGTCGGTCTCGACGAGGTAGAGCGTGCGGCCCGACGTGCGGTAGACCGAGCGGTGCTGCGCCCAGCCGGGCACGCGCATCTCGGTCTCGTTGCCGAGGGAGTGGTACGGGGTACGCAGCGCTGCGCGCTGCGACTTCGCGGCGTCGCGAGTCGTGTGTGTTGAGTGGTAAGTCATGGTGTGTCCTTTCGCGCCGCACCGTCGTGGTGCGGAACCCGCCAAGTCTTTCTCGCGGGTGCGGGGCTCGAGATCGAGCCTGGGCTGCGTCGGAACTGGAGCACTCCGGTGAGTGCAGGCCAAACGCCGACGAAGCAAGATGCGCGGCCCTATGGATGACCGGTGTGCATCAGAAGCTACAAGTTGCACATCGCGGAGCGGGAGGCATTCCTTCGAGATTCGAGGAAAATCACGCGAGCTACTTGTGAGCTTCCCTCAGTTTAGAACAAGTCTTCGAAAAACGCTAGTCTTGGTCCGGAATTCATTCGCGAAGCGCTCGGGCGCAGGGGAGAACCAGACATGACGGAGTCCACCACGCTGCTCGTATTTGCACACCGGGACGAGGCCTCCGCCTTCGCAGACGTGCCGCACCTGGTGACCGGTGTCGGCAAGGTGCAGGGAGCGGTCGCGCTCGCCGCGGCGCTCGCCGAGGCTCCCGCGGAGGCACCGGTCGGGCGGGTCGTGGTGCTCGGCACCGCCGGCGTCGTGGGCGACGGCCCGGACCGGCTCAGCCTCGAAGACGTGGTCCAGGTGACCCGCGTGGTGCAGCACGACTTCTCGCTGCCGTCCCCCGAGTTCGAGCCAGCTGGCGAGGTGCTGCTGCCCGAACGCACGGCGACGATCGCCACGGGCGACGTGTTCGTGAAGGATGACGCGCAGCGCGCGCACATCGCGGGGCTCGGGGCAGCGCTCGTCGACATGGAGGCGTACGCCTACGCAAGCGTGTGCGCGCGCTTCGACGTGCCGCTGCAGCTCTTCAAGATCCCGTCCGACTTCGCCGACAGCGCCACGACCGACGAGGACTGGGACACGATCGTGTTCCGCAAGAGCGCGCAGCTGCGCGAGTTCTGGGACGCCCGCCTCGCCTAGTCCCGGTTGACCGCCACCGCGCGGCGCACGAGCTCGGTGAGCGCGACCCCGTCGAGTTCGTCGCCCTCGTGCAGGTCGATCGCGCGCCGGGTCCCCGCCGCGAGGCTCGCGTTGAACAGCCCGTCCGGATCCGGCACCGCCGCACCGCGCGCGAACGTGAGTTTCACCTTGTCGCGGTAGGTCTCGACGGTGCAGATGAGGCCGTCGAGCGAGAACGTGGGGACCCCGTCGGGGTTGGACGCCTTCGCCCACTTCTGCTCCTCGGCGATCGCCGGATCCGCAGCCAGGATCGCGGTGCGCGCTGCGGCGACCGTCGCCGCGCGCCAGTCGGTGTCGTGCTGGTTCTCTGCCATGCTGTGGCTCCTCGCGCTCGCGCGGTCAGTGTTCAGGTGTGGGCCAGCCTAGCGCCGCGCGTGCCGTGGGCACAGCGCGCCGGGGCACGAACTCAGCCCGGTGCCGGATCAGCGTCCGGGCCGGCCGGACCAGCGGGGCGAACCGTGCCGGTCGTGCCGGTCGTGCCGGCCTCGCCGGCCTCGCCGGCCGCCCGCCGCGCTTCGGCGATCGCGCGCGGGTGCCCCAGGATTCTGAAGTGGCCGCCGGTGTCCACGCACACGTTGCGCGCGCCCGGCAGCTCGCTCTGCTCGGGGATGTGCGGGTCGAAGCGGGGGTACACGGACGTGATGCGCGAGTTCACCGCGGTCTCCCGGCCCAGCCGCGACAGCGTCTCGTCCTCGGGCGCGAACGCGCGGAGGGTCGGCCCGCGGAAGTACCGCGCGTAGCGGGACCCGCCAAACGGGGTGGCGATCGCGACCATGTTGCGCACCCGCGGGGTCGCCTCGCCGAACGCCATCACGTGCTTCCCAATCAGCCCGCCCTTGCTGTGCCCCACGATGGTGACGTCGGTGAGGTCGCGCGCGACGAGCGCCGCGACGACCAGCTCGGCCGCGGCCGCGACCGGCAGCCGGTTTGCACGCAGCGGTTCGACCACGTGCACGGGGTGACCGCGGCCGTGGAGATCGGTGATCAGCGGCAGCATGAACCGCCACGGCTCGTACACGCCCGGCAGGATCAGTACCGGGCGGCCGCTCCCGCGGCTCAGACCCACCGGATCCTGCCGCCCCAGCGCGGAGCTCAGCTGCCAGCGCGCCGCGACCAGGTAGTCCGCGGCCCACCACCGCGCGCGCTGCATGATCGTCATGGGGCCTCCGCTGAGCACCATACGCCATCCCGCTGCCGAGGCGATGGGGCAAACCGGGCCCCGATCAGCGCTTCGGGGTCTCGCCGACTCGCGTGGCGACCCCTGACGCGGGCCCGGTTTTCAAGTACCGTAAGAGAGTCAGGACGTGCCCGTGCGGAATCTCGCACCGGGTACCGGAACCGAATGAGGTGGCCTTGGGAACAGACGCGCTCCCCGGTAGCGATGAGCTATCCCTCACTTGGTCCTGCGTTGAGGATGGGTTCTACGTGGCAAGTGTCGGCGTCCACATGGTCGGGTTTATCGATCAGATCGAACCGGCCCTCTTCGAGGTGTGCGACGCCCGTGCGCGGGTGCTCGGCCTGTTCAGCGGGCTGGAACCCGCCATGGGGCGCCTGGCTGAGGCCGGGGCAGCCCTGGGCACTGCTGGGCCGGCCGCGGCGCGCAGCGCGCACGAGGAGTCGCGTGATGAGCAGTAACCGCGCGGATCTCGGCGCAATCGTCTACTCGAGTGACGCGACAGGGCCGGTCGCCGAAACGCAGCTGGTCGAGCTGCTTGAGCGGGCGCGCGCGAAGAACGAGGCGCTCGGAATTACGGGGATCCTGTTCTTCCGCAACGGGCGCTTCCTGCAGTACATCGAGGGGCCGCACGACGCCCTCCGTGCCCTCTACGCCGACATCGCCGCGGACCCGCGCCACACCGGGTTGCGGATCCTGCTCGAGACCGACATTGCGGAGCGCCGGTTCGAGACGTGGCGCATGGGCTACGAGGCGTTGCGCGAGACCACGCGCGAGGCTCCGGCCGGCTTCCGCGACACGTTCTCCGAGATCGAGCACGCGGATTCCCCGGAAAACGTGATGCGGGCGCTCAACGAGCTCACTATCTGGTTCCGCGCGCGATCCGGGCGCGCGTAACGGGGCGCGGTCATGCGAGCGAGCGGGCGGCGGGATCAGGATCCGGAGCCCGATCCGGATCGGGACCCGCACGCCGCGCCGGACCCCGGAGACCAGTGCGTCGTGGAGCTCTCCGGGGTGAGTGAGAGCGCGGCACTCCTGCGCGCAAAGGGTGCCACCACGCAGGCGGGGTTCACGTCCGAGCGGATCCCCGGGTGGCTGTTCCGGCACCGGCCGATCCTGATGGATGATGGCCCCGGTCACCTGGAGCACCGGAAGCGACTCGTCAGGTTTTTCAGTCCGCGCACCCTTGAAGACACGCACCGCGCGTTCATCGAGCGCACGGCCGCGGGGCTGGTTGACGCGGCGAAGCGCGAGGGATCGAGCAGGATCGACGATCTCGCGCTGTTCTTCTCGGTGCGCGTCGCGTCCGAGATCGTGGGGCTGAGCGGCGGTGATACCGAGGCGCTCGCGCGGCGGCTCGAGGCGTTCTTCCGGCAGCCGCCGGTGGACCACACCCGCCGCGACCACGGCCGCACGCAGCGCCAGTGGGCCCGCGCCGCGAAGGACGCGCTGGTGCCGCTCATGAGCTTCTACTGGCGCGACGTGCGTCCGGCGATCCGGGCGCGGCGTGCGCGCCCGGCCGACGACATCATCAGCCACCTGCTCGAACACGGCTACCGGCCCCGCGAGATCCTGATGGAGTGCCTCACCTACGGCACCGCCGGGATGGTGACCACGCGGGAGTTCATGAGCATGGCCCTGTTGCGGCTGCTGCAGGATTCGGAGCTGCGCGCGAGATACCTCGGCGCGGAGATCGCGGAGCGCACCGAGATGCTGAGCGAGATCATCCGGCTTGAGCCGCCCGTGTCGCACATCTATCGGCGGGTCGCGTCGCCCGCTCCTGGCTGCCCGTACGCGCCGGACACCCTCGTCGACATCAACGTGCGCCGGGCGAACGTCGATCCGGAGGTGTTTGGGCCAGATCCGGAGGCCATCGAGACGGGCCGGGGGCTCCCCGCGGCGGCCCGCACCGGTCTGAGCTTTGGGGACGGCGCGCATCGGTGCCCGGGATCACACCTCGCACTCATGGAGACCGACACGCTCCTCGTGACGCTGTTGCGCGCCGGGGCGACGCTTGAGCGGCAGCCGGATCGCGGGTTCGACACCCTCGTGCAGGGGTATCAGCTGCGCGGCCTGGTGGTGAGCTTCACCGCCCCGGCAGCCGCGCCATAAGCGCTCGGGAGACTCTCGGCCACCGGTGGCGACCCCGGGTCGGCACGCTCCAGAGCGTGTGCCCCGCGGCGCCCCAGTCGCGCAGCAGCTCGTTCGCGGCCATCCAGCCAGTTGTCGCGGCGCGTTCCATGAGCGCGATCGGGAGGTCGCTGCGCACCCAGTCACCCGCGAGCGCGAGGCCGGGGACCGGGGTGCGCACCCGCGGCCGGCCGTCCCAGGAATCGGTGCCGATGAGCGCACAGTCGCGCTCGATCAGCAGGATCTCCGAGACCGCGGTGAGGCCTGCGGTCTCCGGGTACACGCGCTCAAGCTCGCGGCGCAGCTGTGCGGCGAGCTCCCGCTGCTGAGCCGGGTCGTCGAGGTGGGCGGCGTCGATCGCGTACGCGTGGAGCTCGACCACGCTTCCGCCGTGCTCGCGCGACCACTCCGCCGCGCCGGCCTCGAACCGTTCGAGCACGCTGACGTTGTCGAGCGGGCCGAATCCCGCGGTGCCGAGGAACGGGGCGCGATCGGGCTGCACCGGGCCGTCGAACCAGAGCCGGAGCACGGCGAATGGCGGCGCGAGCTCGATGCGGTCGATGCTCTTCCGCCACTCCTCCGAGCCGATCCCGGGCGAGGCCGCCACGATCTCGCGCGTGGCTCCGGGGCCCGCGGCGAGCACCACTGCGTCCGCGGTCTCGCACGCGCCGTCGGCGGTGACGACCCGCCACTCGGGCCCGGGCTGGGCGCCGGCTCCAGCGGAAGTCGCGGAGCCAGGCGGAGTCGCGGAGCCGGGCGAGGTCGCGGCGCCGGAGGGAGCCGCGGATCCCGGCCTGCTTGCGGATCCCGAGTGCGCCGGTGATCCTGTCTGGCCGCGCTCCACGCGCGTCACCGTGCCGGTCACCCGCCGCACCCCGGACGCCTCGAGCGCCTGCCCGAGCGGCGCCCACAGCGAGGTGTCGAAGTCGTCGCGGGGCACGTCGAAGAGGAGCCCCTCGGCCGAACCGAGGAAGTAGGCGTGGAACATCGCGACGAGCTCGCCCGCCGAGAAATCGCTCGGGTCGGCGAAGAAACTGCGCGCGAACACCTCGAGCGCGAGGTGGCGGGCCCGCTCGGGGAACCGCAACCGGTCGAGGAACTCCGCGGCGCTCACCCCGTCGAGCTCGCGGAAGGTCTCAGGGAAGTCGACGTCGAGCAGCGAGAGCGCCGTGTCGATATCCACCCGCGCGAGGTCCCTAGCCCGGAAGGTCGGGCTGCGCGCCACGAAGGTCATGAAGTTCCACGGCGGCGTCCGCGGGATCTTGGCGAACGAGTCGGCGTCGCCCCGCGCGCTCACCACCGGGTAATCGGCGATGGGGCTGAGCATCGCGTCGAGGTCGCCGGCACGCGCAAGGAGCTCGCGCAGGTTGTAGTACTGCCGGAAGAAGGCGTGGAAACCGCGGCTCATGGTGACGTCGCCCGCGGCGGTCGTGGTCTCCCACGAGCGCACCCTGCCGCCCAGCCGGTCCTCCGCCTCGATGAGCGTGACCTCGACGCCCCGCTCCGCGAGCCCGCAGGCCGCGGCGAGCCCGGCAATACCGCCTCCCACCACCACCACCCGGCGTGGCCTGGTGACCCGGGGCGTCCCCGGGTGGGCGGGAATCTCGTGGGCGCGGGTGTCGCGTATTGATGCGCGCTGGGGCATGCTCAGCCTCTCGTGTTCTCGTGCGGCGTCGGGGTGGTCGCCGTGGTGCGCCGGCCCGCTGACTTCCAGATCAGGATTGTGAGCGTGAGCATCGCGAAGCCGAACCCGAAATCCTCGATCGGGATGTCCCAGGGGAACCTGACCCCGAGCATGGTCTCGGGGGTGTAGATCACGATCGGGTTTGACAGCTTGGTGAGCCAGCCGTCGACGAGCACCTGGAACGACATCATGATCGCCAGTGACACCCAGTACTGGGCGGTGCGGAAGATGCCGGTCTTGAGCCAGAGCAGCTCAATCAGGATCACCGCGACCATCGTGAGGAGTGTGGCAACCGGGTAGAGCGCCAGCGGGTTCATCGCTCGACCCCCGTGGCCTCGGGGGCGCTCCGGCGCGTGAGCGCGCGAGCCCAGGAGAGCACCCGGCCCACCGCCTCGTACGTGAGTACGCCGCAGATGGGGATTGCAACGAAGAATACGAGCTCCTCGAGCGGGAGCCCGAACGGCAGCATGATCCCGGTGGTGAACTGGGGGTTGTAGCTCCACATTCCGGCGCCGATCGCGAGGATGTCCCAGATCGAGAAGACGATCACGGTCACGAGGATCGCCTGCAGCAGGCGGAGCGGCCTGCGATACACGCGGGCGCCGAGCACGAACTCGAGCGGGAGCGTGATCAGCAGGCACCCGGCCATGAGGGCGAGGTACTGGAGTGAATCGGGGATCGTCATCGGGTCCGTGTCTCCGTTCGTGCGGGCGGGCGGGTGTGCGGTTCAGCGGGCGGTGCGCCCCAGCGGCGAGCGAGCGCGCGGAGTCGCCTGCCGCGCCACTTCCACGTGGCCCAGAGCAGCGGCGTGAACAGCGGGGCCGCGGCCCCCGAGAGCGTGAGCTCGTCGAGCCAGACCGTGCGGCCGTCGTCCGCGGCGCGCACGGTCATCGCGTGGTGCCAGCCGCTGAGGAGCGCGAGCGGGCCCGAGACCGGGTGGCCGATATCGCGCATGGTGCGGGCCGCCGGTCGCGGCGCCCCGGGTGGTTTGGTCTGCGATTCGGTGGTCGGATCGGCGATCGGCTCGGCGATCGGTTCCCGCTCCCGCGGGGCAGCAGCCCCGCCGGCGGGCGCGCCGCCGGTTTCGATCCCGGGCGCGGTGGCTGCCCCGCCCGCGGGGGAGTCCTCAATCGCGATCAGCTGCCGTCCGAGCGGCACGACACCGAGCAGCCTGATCCGCACGAGCACCCGGCTCCCGGAGGAGAACGCCTCGGGGAGGGATCCGTGCGCGGGCACCATGCGCAGCACCGGGGCGTAGAGCCCCGCCGCGACCGCGGGGTCGTGGACCGCTCGCCACGCGGCGTCGGGCGCGCAGTCGAGCCGCAGCGCGGTGCGGATGCGCTGCGTGTGCAGTCGTGCCGCGAGTGCACCGAGCCGGGTTGCGAGCGTCTCCAGCGGGGCGGCGAGGGTGCCGCGCGGGGCCGAGCTTCGGCGCCGAGTCACGGGTGCCCCCTGCCAGCGGGCCCTGAGTGCGTGTGGGCTGGCGTCGGGGCCTGGGCGCGCGGGCCGATCGGCGCGGTGGGCCCGGCCGTGCGGTCACCGCGGATCCGCTTGAGCACGAGCTCGGCGCTGATCAGACACATCGGCACGCCCACGCCCGGTGCGGTCGTGGCGCCCGCGTAATACAGCCCCGAGACCCGCGGTGAGACGTTCTGCGCACGGAACATCGCGCTCTGGCGCAGAATATGGGAGGGGCCGAGCATGCCGCCGCGCCAGGAGTGGTAGTCGTGCGCGAAGTCGCTCGGACCGATGGTCTCGCGCGTGACGATCCGTTCGGCCAGGTCCGGGATCCCCGCCCAGCTCGCGATGTGGGCGATCGCGCGATCCGCGGCCGCCTCGATCGTCGGATCGCCCGCGCCGTTGACTCCGCCCGAGCCGAATGATTCGTCGGCGGGGATCGGGACGAGCACGAACAGGTTTTCGCAGCCCGGTGGGGCGACGTCCGGGTCGGTGGCGCTCGGCTTGCAGACGTAGATCGACGCGGGATCCGGCAGCGCGGGATCCGGACCGAAGATCGCGTCGAAGTTTGCGTCCCAGTCAGACGTGAAGAAGAGCGAGTGGTGCGCGAGCTGCGGCAGCTCGCCCCGCACCCCCAGGAGCACGAGCACGGCGCCGGGGCCGCTCTCGCGCCGCTCCCACCAGCTCTCGTCGTAGCTGCGTGCTTCCTCGCGCAGCAGCACCGTCTCGGTGTGATGCAGATCGGCGGCCGAGACCACCGAGTTCGCGTGCTCGATGCGCTCCGCGCCAGCCGGGTCGCGCCACTTGACACCGCTGGCGTGCAGCCCCGCGTCCTCGCGCCGGGTGAGAATCTCGGTCACCTCCGCGTCGGTGACGATCTCCACGCCAGCTTCGACCGCGAGCTCCCGGAGTCGTTCGACCAGCCCCCAGAACCCGCCGATCGGGTACTGCACCCCGTCGTCGAGATCGAGCGTGCTCATGAGGTGGTAGATCGCGGGGGCCTTGCGTGGGTCGGTCCCGAGGAAGATCGCGGGGTACTCGAGGATCTGCCGCAGCACCTGGTGCGTGAACCGCCGCTCCACGAAGCGCTGCAGCGAGGTGGTGAGCAGGCCGGCGAGCCGGGGCAGCGCGCGGAGCACGGGGGCGGCGAGCAGCGAACGCCAGCGGGTGAACGTGTTGTACAGGAAATAGCGCTCGGCCATGTCCGAGGTGTGCCGCGCCGAGCGCAGGTACCGCCCGAGCTCGCCCGAGCTCCCCGGTTCGAGCTCCTCGAACAGCTCGGCGACGCGGTCCGCGCCGTACGGCACCTCGACGCAGCTCACCGACGCGTCGGCGGCCGGCTCCGTGAACACGCGGTAGCCGGGATCGAGCGTGCGCAGGTCGAGCTGCTCGGCCGCGGACGTGCCCAGGAGCTCAAAGAAGTGCTCGAACACGCTCGGCATCAGGTACCAGGACGGGCCGGTGTCGAAACGGAAGCCGTCTCGGGTCACAGTGCCGGCGCGGCCGCCCGCCCGAGAGTTCTTTTCGAGGAGCCGCACCTGATGGCCCTCGCGGGCGAGCAGCGCAGCGGTCGCCAGACCAGCGACGCCGCCGCCGATCACCACGGTCCTGGTCATGCCGCGCTCCTGCTTCCCGCGCCCGCCACGGACTTGATGACGAGGAGCGTCTTTTCGGCACCGGAGACCCGGACGCGGTGCGCGAGGAGCTCGGTGACCGGGGTTTGATCGATGCGGTCGGTGAGCCGAGCGAAGAGCCGGCGTGCGCAGTCGACGGCCCGCCGCGCGTCGCGGGGGAGCATCGGGATGACCTCCTCGGCCTCGGCGAGCTCCGCGCGGATCGTGGCGATCCACCGATCCTTCACTGCCTCGGTGATCTGCGCGTCCGCGCTCAGGTAGCTGCGCGAGAGCTGCTGGGTGTCCTCGGCGAGATCGCGGAGGAAATTCACGTTCTGGAACGCGGCGCCGAGGCTCCGGGCGCCCCGTTCGAGCCGCGCGAGTTCGCCGGGGCTGAGGGCGCTGTCGCGAACAAACACGCGCAGGCACATGAGGCCGATCACCTCGGCGGAACCGTACACGTAGCTGCGGTGCGCCTCGGAGTCGAAGCCGTGGAGCGTTCCCGACGGTGTCGCCGCGAGGACGCCCGCTCGCTCACCAGAGGTTGCGGGCGTCGCGTCGCCGCGCGCCGGGACCACCTGGAGGTCGGTGCGCATCGACGCGAAGAATGGGACGGTGAGGTCGGCGCCGATACCCGAGAGTCGGGCTGAGCAGGCGAACGCGTGCACGATCGGATTGCTGCTGTAGCCGGTGTCGAGCGCGCGCTCGGTCTCGGCCTCGAGCGCGCTGAGTCGCTCGTGCTGCTCGGCCAGCGAGAGGCCCGCGCCGGAGGCGACCCCGTCGACCAGCTCGTCGGCGATGCGCGCCAGCGCGTAAATGTTGCGCACGTGTCGGCGGTGGCGCGTGCCCAGGAGGCGGGTCGCGGCGCCGAACGACGTGGAGTAGACGCGAATCACCTGATCCGCGGCCTGCTCGCAAGCCTCGCGGTAGTCGTCGAGTGCGTTGCACCCGGGCGTGCGGCGTCTCATGCGCGCCTCCCGTCGAGCGAGTCGACGAGGCCGAGGATGAACCGCGACGTTGCCGCCGGGATCGCGCAGTCCGCCCGGGTGAGCACCTGCAAGGCCGTGCGAATCTGATCCTGCACCAGGGTTTCGATGAACTCTCGCGCCCCGCACTCGGTGAGGAGCCGCTGGATTCTGCGCCCGGAGTCGTCGGAGAAGCGTTCAGCTCCGAGCAGCCGCTCAATGCTGGGCCAGGCATTCGTCATGCGCGCGTACGCGATGAGCGCGGTCTCTTTGCCCTCGCGGAAATCTGAGAACTGGTCCTTGCCGTGCGCGGCGCTCACGGAGAACGCCGAGAGGAGATCGTCCTGCAGCTGGAAGGCGACGCCGAGGTGCCGGCCCACCTCGCCGAGCTGCAACTCGACGGCCGGCGGCGACTCAGCGACCACCGCGGCGATGCGCAGGGGCAGCTCGAACGTGTAGCTGGCAGTCTTCATCCGGGTCATGTCGAGCACGAGGCTCAGATCCGGAACAAACGCGCCGTCCGCGAGCCCCACGTCGCAGTATTCGCCGGCGACGGTCTCGGTGACGGAGGCTTCGAGGAGATCCAGCACGCGTGTGCGGCTGTGCTCGGGCAGTCGCAGCCGGGCCATGATCTGGTGGGCGATGGTGAGCATCAGATCGCCGACCAGGAGCCCGCTGCTGCGCGCCCAGTGGAGCGTGCGCCGCGCGGCGGCGGTTGTGTCGGCCGCCGGGGAGGCCGCGGGCGCGAGCCCCGGAGCGCCGCCGGCGACGAGGCAGCCGATCAGGTTTGGTTCGCCGCGGCGAACGAGGTCCTCGTCGATCACGTCGTCGTGGAGCAGGAACGAAAAGTGCAGAATCTCCAGGGCCGCCGCGACCTCGAGTGCAGAGGTGCGCTGCGCGGCCGGGCCGGTGCCCGCGAGCGTGTCGAACGCGCCCATCATCAGCCGGGGTCGCAGCAGCTTGCCGCCCTGTAGGCAGTGCACCGCCACGTCCCAGAGCTCTGAGAAGTGCGGCCCGTGCGCGGCGATTCGGGCGGATCGCGCGTCGATCAGCCGGTCGATCTGGGCGCAGATCTCCCTCGTCGTGGTGTCTGGTGCGGCGGGCGCGCGCGTCTCCGTCTGGGTCATGCCGGAATTCTCTGGTCGAACGCGCCCTGCGCCGCGAGCAGGGGGAACTGCTCGCGGAGCCACGGGCTGAAGACGAACGGGGTCGCGGCAAGTGCAGCGGCGAGATCGCTCGGGGCGACCCAGGCCCACTCAGCGACCTCGCTGGGCTCGGGCACCACGCCTCCGCGGATCCTGCCGGTGTAGACCGGGCAGATCTCGTTCTCGACCGTGCCGGAGGCGTCCACGGCGCGGTACCGGAAGTCTGGGAGCGCGGAGCTCAGCCCGTCGAGTTCCGTGCCCAGCTCGTGCTGAGCGCGGCGCGCGATCGCGCTCTCGAACGATTCCCTGGGGGCTGGGTGTCCGCAGAAGCTGTTGGTCCACACGCCGGGCCAGGCCCGCTTGCTCAGCGCGCGGCGGGTGAGCAGGATGCGTCCTGCTGCGTCAGTGAGGTAGCAGGAGAACGCGAGGTGAAGCGGGGTGTCGGAGCCGTGGACTCGGGACTTGTCCTCGGTGCCGACGGCCTGGCCGTCGGCACTCATGAGCACCACCAGTTCGGGATGGGGGGTCATCTCGCCTCCTTGCGTTCCGGTGACTCGGTCCGTGCAATTTATTAGCTATCGAGTTATATTAAACCACAGGATAATAAATCCCGAAGCACCCGGCGCCGATTCGAGGGACCCACGAGGCAACTACTATTGAATGCAATGGACGAGCGCGCGAACCACGAGAACCCCACGCTCGCCGCACGCGGCGAGGCGGGGCTCGAGGTCCCCGGCGTTCCCGGCTCCGAGATCGACGAGATCGCCGAGGTCACGCAGGCGCTCGAGCGCCTGCGTGAGGCGGAGCGCGGTCTCGCGCTCGCGTCGCGGGCGGCGCTCGGCGTCAACTCCACGGAGTTGCGCGCGCTGCAGTACATCGTCGCCGTGCGCCAGCGCGACGAACTCGTGACGCCAGGCTCCCTCGCGGCGCGGCTGCGGATCTCGGCCGCCTCCACCACCAAGCTGCTCAATCGTTTAGAAGAGCACGGGCACATCACCCGGGGCGTGCACCCGCGTGATCGCCGCGCCTTCAGCATCGACGTCACCCCGGCCACGCAGGCGCTCATGCAGCGGGCGGCCGGCCGCCAGAACGCGCGCCGCTTCACCGCGGCCGCCAGCCTCACCACCGAGGAGCGCCGCGTCGTCGCGGGCTTCCTCAACCGAGTCTCTCGCGAGATCTCCGGCGACAGCGAAACCCTCACCGGCGCGCGCTGACGGGTGGCGGTCACGGTTGACCGTGACAGTTCGGGGTGCTCGCTAGGCTGGCGAGCATGAACTCGAACCCGCTCGTGCCGGACACCACGCTCGTGCTCGTCCTCTGGATCGTCCTCTGGCTCCTGGGAGTGATCGTGACGCTCTGGATCCTCTGGGCGATCATTCGTGGTGCGGTGCTCTCCGCGCTGCGCAAGCACTCCGCGGAGCAGGCTGAGGCGCAGCGGCATCACGGTTTGCCCCGATAGCGATCGCGCGCTGGCGGGTGGCGGTCACGGTTGACCGCCGCCGGGTGCCGCCCGCCCGGCGGGCGCCGCCCGCCGGGCGCCTCGCGGCGGTACCGACTCCTGGGTCTGCTGCACGTTTAGGTGACATTCAACATGGCTAGTTTCGGCTGGCCTGGAAGGATGAACCTATGCCCCCTCGCTACCCCAAAGAGTTCCGTGACGACGTCATCCGGATCGCGTTGGATCGCGGCCCGGAAGTGACACTCGCGCAGATCGCGAGAGACTTCGGCATCCACGTCGGAACCCTCGATAAATGGTTGCGAGAAGAACGCGTCGAACAGGGCCAGAAATCTGGCGTCACACGTTCTGAGAACGCTGAGCTGCGTGAGCTTCGCAAACGCAACAAGCTCCTTGAACAAGAGGTGGAAGTGCTCCGTCGCACGGCCGCGTATCTCTCGCAGGCGCACCTACCGGGAAAAGGTTCTACCCGCTCGTAGCAGAGCTCGCCGGCGACGGGATTCCCGTCGTGGTGTCGTGCCGGGTATTGAAGCTTTCCCGCCAGCCGTACTACCGCTGGTTACGCAACCCCGTCACTAAACGAGACCTTACGCAGGCGTATCGCGCGAACGCGCTCCACGACGCCCACCTTGAGGACCCCGAGTCGGGTACCGGTTCCTCGCAGACGAAGCGCAGACACTCGGCGAGCCGATGGCTGACCGGACTGCGTGGCGGCTCTGCCGGGACCAGGGTTGGTGGTCAGCGTTCGGGAAGAAGAAAGCCCGTGGAAAAGGCAGGAAGCCTGGCCCGCCCGTTCATGACGATCTCGTGCAGCGCGAGTTCGTGGCCGCTGCCCCGAACGAGTTGTGGCTTTCAGACATCACTGAGCATTGGACGAGTGAAGGCAAGCTCTACCTCTGTGCGGTGAAAGACGTGTGGTCAAACCGAATCGTGGGCTACTCCATCGACTCGCAGATGACCTCCTCGCTTGCGGTGACCGCGCTAAATAGCGCTGTACTGCGCCGCGGTGACGTGCGTGGGTGTGTGCTGCACACGGATCGTGGATCGCAGTTTCGAAGCCGGAAACTGCAGCGCGCGCTCACCGGTCATGGCATGGCCGGTTCGATGGGACAGGTGGGCGCTGCTGGCGATAACGCTGCGATGGAGTCGTTCTTCAGCCTGCTCCAGAAGAACGTCCTGAATCGCAAGACCTGGGGCACCCGGGACGAGCTCCGGTCAGCAATCGTGGCATGGATCGAGCGCACCTACCATCGACGCCGCAGACAGGTCAGATTGGGCCGTTTGACGCCGATCGAATACGAGACCATCATGAACAAACAGGTCGCACTCGTTGCCTAACCAAACTGTCACCTAAACGTGCAGCAGACCCCTCCGACTACAGTCGGCTCCCATGGCACACCAAGCTTCTCGCGCCAGTCGCCGGGGTCGGTCTGCTGGTCTACGGACTGGCAGAGCTGGCTAGTCGGTTCCTCTGATAGCTATTTCACCTTCAGTTGTGGGATAGGTCGAAAGGCCGGGATGATTCAATCGATCCCGGCCTTTCTCATTTCAGTGCTGCGACTCACTCATCGAGGTCATCGAGCGCATACTCTTTGAGGGCGGTAGCGAGCCGCTCGTAGCGAGCGCGGTATGGCGGGTGGTAGACCGTGGATGGCTTCGGTGACGGATGGTAGCCGTATCCGCCGATTTGCCGGACTCCGTTTTCTTTCTCGACTCCCCACATCAGGTGGGAGAGATCTCGGAACATCGAAGCTGCGATCTCGTCTCGCCCCTCACCGCCCGCCGCATTGACGCAGTAACGGAAAGCGCCGAGAGCAATATCTGTGGCGGAAGCCAGATGCGAAGCGTTGTCGTTAGTCATGCCGAACAGCAAGATACGATCCTGCACCGACTTCCGACTGCCGCTGTAGTCGAAACCGTGCTGGTGGAAGCTCTCCAGGAAGTCATAGCGCTGGTTGTCGCGATCCATCAGCATGAAGCCCTGGGCTGACTCCTCGCCAAGTAGCTTGTGATACGGGTAGGCCACATTCTCCAAACCCCACTCCATTAGTCGATCTGGCTCCTGTCCGGCAACATCGTGGAGAACTACAGTCACGATCATGCGCACGCCGATCTCGCGAAGATCGGAGATGACGGCTTGCTTCGCCAGTCGGAAGTTCTCGATGCTGACCTGTTCCGGTCGGGTATGAGTGTTGAACTTGAAGCTGTCTCCGTTGCGGTATCCGTACTCCTCTCGGCGCGCTTTGACCGCAGCATCGACAAGCGGAACTTGCTCCTCCGTGAAGACCAGTCCGCCGAGGATGAAGAACTTGTTGGGGACGAAACCGGCGTTGGTTTCGTCGACTAGAAAGAGGTACATGGGTCGAGTCTCGCTGGGCGTGCGACTCCGATGCAACCTATTCGATCATGGCCGCTGTTCTCAGACGCTCTCTGCGTCCTCGCGCATACCCACATCGTCCAGCTCCTCCGGTGTCTCAGATCGTCGGCCATTGGAGTAGAGCCGGGAGCCGTGGCTGATCGAAGTGTCCGCCGCCAGGAGGGCGGTGTCTGCGCTGCTGTAGGTAGCGATCTGAGCGTCCGCATTCTTCGGAGACCAGCCCATCATCGAGATGAGCCGCTCGCGCTCTGCTCCGCCGTCGATGAGCATGGTCGTGGCAATATGGCGCAGCGTGTGGACGGTCATTCCCTTCGGTCGGGGTGTGATCGTGCTGACAAGCTCGGCCAACGCCGTGCGATCCCGCTGAGCATAGATCGGACTCCCGTCGCCACGGGTGAACAGCAAGCGGTCCAGACCGTCACCGTTTGCCGGTCGGAAGCCGGGAAGCTTTCGGCGGGCTTGCTGCGCCTTCCGGTGCGCGGTAAGCATCTGCCACGCATCCTCATAGATGACGATCTCTCGATAGCCGCTCTCTGTCTTTGTGCCCTTGAGTTCCCAGCGAGTCTCGCCGATTCGCTTCGGGCAGTTGGTGGTGGTGCGGCCACAGCTCCAGCGTCCGGTAGCGTGATCCAGCTCGCAGCCATGCTCTGCGCTAATCCTCTGGAGCTGCTGCTTGACGATGATCCGCCGTCCTCGGTTCTTGGCGTCCCGACCATCCAGGCAGTCATCGGTCATCCCCAGAGCCTCGCACTGGCGCAGCCCATACATTGCTAGGAACCAGCGCGCCTCCTGATCGGCGGCTCTCGCATATTCCAGCAGGTAGGAGCTGAGGAACTTGGATGCCTGGCGGATCTCCTTGACCTTGGCGATGGTCTTGCGCTTCTTCGCTGGCGGCTTGAGTCCGATCATCGGGTGGCGCAGGATGATCCCGTCCCGGTGGTAGTAGTCGAGCGCGCTCTTGAGGCAGATAAATGTCTGGCGGATCGAGTCAGACCCCAGCCCTTTGCGGGGAGGTCGACATTGACGAACCGCTTCAGCTCCTCATAGTTGAGCGCGCGGACTGGGCGAGTGCCGAAGACGGGGAGCAGGTGATTCCTGATTCTCGCGTCATACATGTGGATCGTGGCGGGTGCCAGTCCCTCACGCTTTCGCTCAGCGAGCCAGTCCATGAGACATTCGCCGACTGTGAGCTTCGCGATCCGGGGATCGAGCGGGATCGCCTCGGGCTTCGCGAGTCCGTAGGCTACGCGCTCCTCCAGGATCTTGCGATCCCGCCTCTCGAATGCATCTCGCTCTGTGCGGGCTTGGGCCGTGATCTTCTTGCGCTCGTTGCCCAGCTCGATGCTCTTGGCGGCCCAGTAGTAGGTGGCTACGCTGCCGTCCTTGCGAGTCCGCTGGACTGCGAAAACCGTGCCCTCGCCGTCGGCTCGCTTCTTCGGTCGCCTCTCGCCCTTGGGCCCGTGCTTCTTCCGGGCCAGAGCGTCGAGGCTCTCGACATCGTCCTCGTCGAACTCATACATGACGCAGATCATCGCGAGGTCAACTCACAAAGTCAACTCGCGCAATGGTGTGACACCACGCTGGAAAGGCGAAAACCCGCCAGATTTGACATCTGGCGGGTTTTGCGCGGTTATCTGGCGGTGACGGTGGGATTTGAACCCACGGTAGGGGGTTACCCTACACGACTTTTCGAGAGTCGCACCTTCGGCCGCTCGGACACGTCACCGCGGAAAAGCATACGGGACTCCGGGGGTGAAAAGGAAATCGTGCGCGGCAGCTCGGGCGAGTCGGGTGTGCGCGCGGCCGGCGCGGACGCGCCAACGGCCCGGTGTCGGGGGTGGTCGGTAGTCTCGCCTCATGGCGAAAACGAGTGGCGCGTACACCTGCACCGAGTGCGGCTGGCAGGCCTCAAAGTGGGTGGGCCGCTGCGGCGAGTGCCAGCAGTGGGGCACCGTGGTCGAGCGTGCTCGGGAGGGGGCGAGCCTCGCGAAGACGACGCGCGCCGCCCAGCCGATGGCGGGCCGCGAGGCGCGCCCCATCACCGAGCTCTCCGGCGACACCGTGCGGCACCGCTCCACCGGGATCGGCGAGCTCGATCGCGTGCTCGGCGGCGGCGTGGTGCCGGGCGCCGCGATCCTGTTCTCCGGGGAGCCGGGCGTGGGCAAGTCGACGCTGCTCCTCGACACGGCCGCGCGTGCCGCCGCGCGCGGCGAGCGAATCCTCTACGCGAGCGGCGAGGAATCGACCGGGCAGATCCGCATGCGCGCCGAACGCACCGGGGCCATGCACGACACGCTGTATCTCGCGAGCGAGACGGACCTGGCGACCGTGCTGGGGCACATCGAGGCGGTGGACCCGGCCCTCGTGATCATCGACTCGGTGCAGACCATGGCGAGCGACCAGATCGATGGCAGCGCGGGCGGCCCGTCGCAGGTGCGCGAGGTCGCCGCCGCGCTGATCCGCGTCGCGAAGGGCCGCGGCACCCCCGTGATCCTCGTGGGCCACGTCACCAAGGATGGCTCGGTGGCCGGCCCCCGGCTGCTCGAACACCTCGTCGACGTGGTGTGCCACTTCGAGGGCGATCGCCAGACCTCGCTCAGGTTCCTGCGCACGCTGAAAAACCGCTTCGGGCCCACCGACGAGGTGGGCTGCTTCGAAATGACAGGGGAGGGGATCCGCGAGGTGCCGGATCCGAGTGGCCTCTTCCTGAGCCGCGCGCCGGCTCCCGTGAGCGGCACCTGCGCCACCGTCGCCATGGAGGGACGTCGCGCGCTCCCCGTCGAGGTGCAGGCGCTCGTCGCGAAGAGCGCGACCCCCAACCCGCGGCGCGTCACGAGCGGCGTCGACCCGGCGCGCGTCGCGATGATCCTCGCGGTGCTCGAGCGGCGCGTCGGCGCGCGGCTTCACGACCAAGACGTCTACGTGTCCACGGTCGGCGGGGTCAAACTCGGAGAGCCCGCCGCGGACCTCGCGATCGCGCTCGCCGTGCTCTCCGCGGTCACGGATCGGCCGCTCCCGCACGATCTCGCGGCGTTCGGCGAGATCAGCCTCGCCGGCGAAATCCGGCCCGTCGCATCGGGTGCGCAGCGCGCGCAAGAAGCGACACGCCTGGGCTACGCGCGCCTCATCGACGCCGCAGCCGAGACGCTCGACCAGGCCCGAAAGACGGCTGGGATGTAGTCCGACGAATCGCGGAGTAGACTTAGCCCTCGTGAGTAAGAACACGGTAGACGTCGTCCTCGTTGGTGGGGGCATCATGAGCGCCACCCTGGGCACCCTGATCAAGCAGGTGCAGCCCGATTGGTCGATCGAGATCTTCGAGTCCCAGTCCGAGGTAGCGACCGAGAGCACCAATGCGTGGAACAACGCGGGCACCGGTCACGCCGCGCTGTGCGAGCTGAACTACATGCCGGAGGGCGCCGACGGCAGCCTCTCCGCTGACAAGGCGATCGACATCAACGAGCAGTTCCAGCTGTCTCGTCAGTGGTGGTCGACGCTCGTGCAGAAGGGCATCCTCGGCACGCCGTCGTCGTTCATTAACCCCACCCCGCACATGACCTTCGTGCGCGGCGAGGCGAACGTCGACTACCTGCGCCGCCGCTACGAACTCCTCAAGGAGCAGCCGCTGTTCTCCGACATGGAGTTCAGCGAGGATCCCGAGCAGATCGCCGAGTGGGCCCCGCTCCTCGTTGACCGCCGCGCCAAGGACGAGGTGTTCGCCGCGACCCGCTCCGAGAGTGGCACCGACGTCGACTTCGGCGCGGTGAGCCACCAGCTGTTCGACTACCTCGTCGAGCAGGGCGCCAAGCTGCACCTCAACCACCAGATCCGCAAGGTGAAGCGCCAGGCAGACGGCACCTGGAACGTCTACGCCCGCAACCGCTCCGGTTACGGCAGCAGCGTGGTGAACGCCAAGTTCGTGTTCGTCGGCGCCGGCGGCGGCGCTCTTCAGCTGCTGCAGTCGTCGAAGATCCCCGAGATCCGCGGCTTCGGCGGCTTCCCGATCAGCGGCAAGTTCCTCAAGACCTCCGACCCCGAGATCGTGGCCCACCACCGCGCCAAGGTGTACGGCAAGGCCGCGGTCGGCGCGCCCCCCATGTCGGTACCGCACCTCGACACCCGCATCGTCGACGGCAAGGAGAGCATCCTCTTCGGGCCGTACGCCGGGTTCAGCCCCAACTTCCTAAAGAAGGGCTCCTGGTGGGACCTGCCCGGCTCGATCCGGCTCCACAACCTGGGCCCCATGATCAAGGTCGGCCTCACGCAGTGGGGGCTTGAGAAGTACCTGCTCGGTGAGCTGATGGCGAGCCGCGAGAAGCAGATGGACACGCTCCGCGAGTACATGCCGGCCGCGCGCACCTCCGACTGGGAGATGATCACCGCCGGTCAGCGCGTGCAGGTCATGAAGAAGGATCCCGTCAAGGGCGGCATCCTGCAGTTCGGCACCGAGGTCATCACCGGCGCCGAGGGCTCCATCGCCGGTCTCCTCGGGGCATCGCCCGGAGCCTCCACCGCGGTGTACGCGATGCTCGGGGTGCTGCGCAAGTGCTTCCCCGAGCAGTACACGAACGAGTGGGAGCGCGTCTTTACGGAGCAGATCCCGGTCCTCGCGACCGACGGCCTGAACGGTGATGCCGCGGCCGCCGCCGCCTCGCTCGCCGAGACCGGCCGCGTGCTCGGGCTGATCCCCGACGCGGCAGCGGTTGACACCGCGAGCGCGGCCGAGCAGGCCTAGCCTCCGCTCCAACGCCGCAGGGCGGGCACTCCCTCGGGGGTGCCCGCCCTGCGGCGTTGTGGGGTCGGGGCGCTGCGGCGCGCACTCCGGAATGAGTCCGCTCCTAGCGCGCGAGCAGCCCCTCGATGAACTCCGCTGTGTCTTCCCACCCGGTCACCGCGTGGCAGGTGACGCCGAGCGCGAGCACGGGGTAGTCGTTGCCGTCTGGGTCGAGTCGATCGCCCACGAACAGCATGTCGTCGAGCGGGATCCCGGTGTGTTCCTCAAGCTTGCGCATCCCGTACGCCTTGTCGATGCCGCGCCGGGTGATGTCCACCGACGTAGAGCCGCCGCTGCGCACCTCGAGCTCCGGCAGGCGCGCGGCGACCGCGGCGCGCAGCGCATTCTTCTTCGCCCCGTCCGCGTCCCACGCGTGCTTCGCGGCGACGGGAGCACGCTGGCCGAGCGCCGAGAACGTGACCTGGGAGCCGCGATCCTCGAGGATCTCACCCCACGGCTCAGCCTCCCAGAGTCCGAGCCGCTCTGCCTCCTCGCGCAGCGCTGCGAGGGCTGCGTCGCGTTCGCCGTCCGTGAGGTGTTCGCGGTACACCGTGGTCCAGGCACCCGCCTCGCGCCGCTCGTAGCGGGTGCCGCAGGTGGGGAGCAGGTGCAGGCGCGCGAGCGCGGTTTCCGGGATGCCGGCGTCTGAGGCGAGCCGCGCGAGCAACTGGGCCTCGAACTGCTCAAAGTTGCCGCCCGAGATCACTGCCACGCTGGTGCGGGCGAGCAGCCCGGCGAAGGCGCTGAGCATGCGCGGTTCGACCGGCGATTTGGACGGCGCGAGCGTATCGTCGAGGTCGAATGCAATGAGGCGAGGCAGCGTGGGCATTGCTCGATTCTCCCACAGCGGTTTGGGGCGAGCCTTGAGCCCCCGAGCGCTCCCGTAGACTGAGGAGGTGACCCGACATTTCCTGCGTGATGACGATCTGAGCCCGGCCGAGCAGCGCGAGGTCCTCGACCTCGCCGCGCGTCTCAAGCGAGCGCCGTTCTCCGAGCGTCCGCTCGAGGGGCCGCAGTCAGCGGCCGTGTTCTTCGACAAGACGTCGACGCGCACGCGCTTCAGCTTCGCCGCCGGGATCTCCGAGCTCGGCGGTTCGCCGATCATCGTGAACCCGGGCGAGGCCCAGCTCGGCGTAAAAGAGACGATCGCCGACACGTCGAAGGTGCTCTCGCGCATGGTGTCGCTCATCGTGTGGCGCACGTTCGCGCACGCCGGGCTTGAAGAGATGGCGGCGCACGCCTCCGTGCCGGTCATCAACTCGCTCTCCGACGACTTCCACCCGTGCCAGATCCTCGCGGACCTGCAGACGATCCAGGAGCGCAAGGGCGAGCTCGCGGGACTCACCGCGACCTACGTCGGCGACGCCGCGAACAACATGGGGCACTCGTACCTGCTCGGCTTCGCAACCGCCGGCATGCACATCCGCGTGGCCGGGCCCGCGGGCTTCCACCCGCGCGCCGACATCGTCGCCGACGCGGAGCGGATCGCCGCGGAGACCGGCGGCAGCGTGACCGTGCTCACCGATCCGGTCGCCGCCGTGGCCGGCGCAGACGCTGTGATCACCGACACCTGGGTGTCGATGGGGCAGGAAGACGAGAAGGCCGAGCGCCTCGCCACGTTCGGCGCCTACCGGATCACACCGGAGCTGATGGCGCACGCGCAGCCCGACGCGATCTTCTTGCACTGCCTCCCCGCCTACCGCGAGTTCGAGGTGGCCCCCGAGGTCATCGACGGCCCGCAGAGCGTGGTGTGGGACGAGGCCGAGAACCGCGTACACGCGCAGAAGGCCCTGATGGCCTGGCTGCTGGCGCAGGCCTGAGCGCCGCGCACTGAGACACGAAGCGACGGCTGCCGCGAGGCACACGCCGCGCGAGCACACCGAATGAGCGAGAAGGACACCATGAGCACCGAGAACACCACGCCAGCCGCGGCAGCCGCGGACACGAGCAACCGCGCCGCAGAGGCCGGATCGCTGTGGGGCGGCCGATTCGCGAGCGGGCCGTCGCCCGCACTCGCCGCGCTCTCGAAGTCGACGCAGTTCGACTGGGTGCTCGCCGAGTACGACATCCGCGGCTCGAAGGCGCACGCCACGGCGCTCGCGGCGGCCGGCTACCTCGACGCGCAGGAGCTCGCCGACATGCGCGCGGGGCTCGACGAGCTCGCGGTGCGCGTTGCCGACGGGCGCGCGGTGCCCGGCGACGACGACGAAGATGTGCACTCGGCGCTCGAGCGCCTGCTCATCGAGATCGTGGGCGTGCAGCTCGGCGGCAAGCTCCGCGCCGGCCGCAGCCGCAACGACCAGATCGCCACGCTCGTGCGCCTCTACCTGCTCGATCACACCGCGGTGATCCGTGGCATGCTGCTCGATCTGCTCGACGCGATCGCCGAGCAGGCGGCGAAGCACCCGGGTGCGATCCTGCCCGGCCGCACCCACCTGCAGCACGCGCAGCCCGTGCTGCTGGCGCACCAGCTCGCCGCGCACGCGTGGCCGATCGTGCGCGACCTTGAGCGCCTGCGCGACTGGTCGGTGCGCGCGAGCGCCTCGCCCTACGGTGGGGGAGCCCTCGCCGGATCGTCGCTCGGCCTCGACCCGCGCCTCGTGTCCGCCGAGCTCGGTCTGGGTGAGCCGCTTGAGAACTCGATCGACGGCACCGCCGCCCGCGACGTGGTGGCGGAGTTCGCCTTCATCTGCGCGCAGATCGGGATCGACCTCTCGCGCCTCAGCGAGGAGATCATCCTCTGGAACACGAAGGAGTTTGGCTTCGTGCGCCTGCACGACGGGTACTCGACGGGCTCGTCGATCATGCCGCAGAAGAAGAACCCGGACATCGCCGAGCTCGCGCGTGGCAAGTCTGGCCGCCTCATCGGCAACCTGACGGGCCTGCTCGCCACGCTCAAGGCGATGCCGCTCGCGTACAACCGCGACCTGCAGGAGGACAAGGAGCCGGTCTTCGACTCGATCTCCCAGCTGGAGGTGCTGCTGCCAGCATTCGCCGGGATGATCGCGACGATGACGCTGAACACCGAGCGCATGGCCGAGCTCGCGCCGCAGGGCTTCTCGCTCGCGACCGACGTGGCCGAGTGGCTCGTGAAGCAGGGCGTGATCTTCCGCGACGCGCACGAGATCTCGGGCGAGCTGGTCCGCTACTGCGAGGAGCGCGGCCTGGAGCTGCACGAGCCGAGCGACGCGGAGCTGGCGAGCGTGTCCGAGCACCTCACCCCGGCGGTACGCGACGTGCTCACCATCGAGGGCTCGGTGAACTCGCGCGTGGGCGCCGGCGGCACGGCGCGCGTGCGCGTCGACGAGCAGCTCGCGCGCCTCGCGCAGCGCATCGCAGAGTTCCGCGCCTAGCGCTCGGGGCGCCGGAACACTCGGCGCCCCGGCGTGTGCGTCGCCCCGGCTGGTGCGGCGCGAACGCCGCGTCCCGCGAACCCGGGTACGATGTGAGGCGTGTCTGAAACGAATGCTCGCACCCAGATCCTGGCAGCCCAGCGCAACGACGACAGCTTTCCCACCCTGTGGGACGAGCTGGAGTGGCGCGGACTGATCCACGTTTCGACGGACGCCACGGCGCTGTCTGAACTGATCGAGGGCGAGCCGTTCGCGTATTACTGCGGCTTCGACCCGACCGCGCCGAGCCTGCACCTCGGCCACCTCGTGCAGCTGCTGCTCATGCGCCGCCTGCAGTTGAAGGGCCACTTGCCCCTCGGACTGGTCGGCGGCTCCACCGGCCTGATCGGTGATCCGCGCCCCACGGCCGAGCGCACCCTGAACTCGCGCGAGACCGTGGCGCAGTGGGTCGAGTCGCTGCGCGAGCAGATCTCCCGCTACCTCAGCTTCGACGGCGACAACGCCGCGCGCTTCGTCAACAACCTCGACTGGACGGCGCCCCTGTCGGCGATCGACTTCCTGCGCGAGGTGGGCAAGCACTTCCGCGTGGGCACGATGATCAAGAAGGACATCGTCGCGAAGCGCCTGAACTCGGACGAGGGGATCAGCTACACGGAGTTCAGCTACCAGATCCTGCAGGGCCTCGACTTCCTCGAGCTTTACAAGCAGTATGACTGCAAGCTGCAGTCGGGCGGCAGCGACCAGTGGGGCAACCTCACGAGCGGCACCGAGCTGATCCGCAAGGCGGTCGGCGGTACCGCGCACGCGATCGGCACCCCACTGATCACCAACGCCGACGGCACCAAGTTTGGCAAGAGCGAGGGCAACGCCATCTGGCTCAACCCGGAGATGTGCTCGCCGTACACCTTCTACCAGTTCTGGCTCAACCAGGCGGACGCCGACGTGATCGACCGCCTGCGCGTGTTCACGTTCCTGTCGCGCGCGGAGATCGCCGAGTTTGAGCGCCAGGTCGCGGAGGAGCCGTTCAAGCGGGCCGCGCAGAAGCATCTCGCGCTCGAGGTCACCACGCTCGTGCACGGGGCCGAGGCCACGCAGGCAGCGATCGACGCGTCCGAGGCCCTGTTCGGCCGCGGCGACCTCGCCGCGCTCGACGCCGGGACGCTCGGCGCCGCGATCGAGGCGCTGCCGCAGGCGGCCGGCGCGGTGGGGTCGTCGGTGGCGCAGCTGATGGTCGACGCTGAGCTGGTGAAGAGCCTGGGCGAGGCGCGCCGAGCAATCGCGCAGGGCGGCGTCTACATCAACAACGTCGCCGTGGCCGCCGAGGATCAGGCGCTCACCGCCGACGACCTGCTGCACGGCGCGTTCGCCGTGCTGCGGCGCGGCAAGAAGACGCTCGCCGGGGTCACCGCCTAGCGCGGACGCCGGCCCACCCCACGCACCGGTTCACCCCACGCACCGAGGAGTTTCACCCATGAGGATCGCGCTGCTGCAGGCCGCCGCCACCCCGCTCGACGTCGCGGCCAACCTCGC
The DNA here is from genome assembly GCF_004217175.1 of Leucobacter luti. Classification (GTDB taxonomy): domain Bacteria; phylum Actinomycetota; class Actinomycetes; order Actinomycetales; family Microbacteriaceae; genus Leucobacter; species Leucobacter luti. The sequence goes on along the minus strand of NZ_SHKI01000009.1, from coordinate 7,932 downwards.
GACCCTGCGCGAGAGCGCCGCGACTGCGCGAGACGAGGGCGCCGCGCTGATCCTCACTCCCGAGCTCTTCGTGAGCGGGTACGCGCCTCGCGAGCTCGCCGAGTGGCTCACGCCCGAGCGGGTTGCGGGCATCCCGGCCGACGTTGCCGGGATCGCCCGCGACACCGGGATCGCGGTCGCCGCGAGCTTCCCGCTGGCGCGCGCCGACGGTACCTTCGCGATCGCGGCCGGGCTGTGGGACGCGGCGGGCACCGAGGTGCTGCGCTACGAGAAGGTGCACCTGTGGGGCAGCGACGAGCGACTCGCGTTCACCCCGGGCGCCGCGGCGCCGGGCGTCGCGGAGTGGAGCGGCCGCCAGGTCGGGTTCCAGATCTGTTACGACATCGAGTTCCCCGAGCCGGCGCGCACGCTCGCGGCCCGGGGCGCCGATCTGCTGCTCGTGCCGACCGCGATCGACGGCACTTCCAGCTACGTTCCCGAACTGCTGATTCGGGCGCGCGCGGCCGAGAACGCGCTCGTGGTTGCGTACGCGGATCACCCCGCAAGCGCCGCGGACGGTGCGGATCCGGCCGATTCGTTCGCGGGGCTCAGCACGGTGGCGGGCCGCGAGGGGCGCGTGCTTGCGGCAGCCGGTGCGGCGGCCGAGCTGCTCTTCGCCGAGCTGCCCGAGGTTGGCCCGATCAGGTCGGGCCAGGCGGACTACCTCGCCGATCGCCGGCCGGAGCTCTACGCGAGCTGGAACTCGGGCCGCTAACCCCGGGCCCGCGGGACTCTGGCCCGCGGTCGTGTGGGCCGCTACCCGCGGTCGTGTGGGCCGCTACCCGCGGTGGTGCTGGTGCTCACCCTGGTCGGGCGGGCTGGCGATGATCCGATCGCCCTCCCCGTACTGCTCCTTCACGATCCGCAGGTTCGCCCACGACTCGATCCGGGCGATCTCGGGGAACGATCGCAGCCGGTCCACGAGCACGAGCACCTCGTCGTTGCTCTCGCCGGAGAGCGTGGCGATCAGGTCGTAGCCGCCCACGGCGATCGCAAGAAACTCCGGGTCGAGCTCGCGCACCCGAGCCAGCGCATCGGTGACCGGCCCGGTGACCTGGATCCCGACCCCCAGCGTGGGGGCTTCCGGGAGCTCGCCCCGCACCGGGATCCCCACCACCTTCACGGCGCCGCGCGCCATGAGTCGCTTGAGCCGAAGCCGGGCACCGCTCGGCGACACCCCCGCGGCGTCCCCGAGCTCGCGAAACGAGGCGCGACCGTCGCGCTGCAGGTGCTGCACGATCGCCCGATCCGCGCTGTCGATCTCCAGCCCGGCCCCGCCCGTGCGGATCGGGGAGAACAGGTTGATCTCGATGCTCTCGTAGAGGTGCAGCCGGATCTCCCGCACGCGCGGGAGCGCGCGGATGCGGTCGACCGCCTCGCGCAGGTGCGGATCGGCGCCGACCCGGATCTCGGCGTCGATCGCGTAGTTGCCGCTGATCTCGGCCACGAAGGTTGTCTCGGGCATTGCCACGAGCGCCTCGCGGATCGGGGTGATGGGGCCGTCGACCGCGATCTGCAGGTAGGCGAAGCGCTCGTGCCCCAGCAGGTCGGGGCTGATCGAGGCGGTGATCCGGAGGCGGCCCCCGGCGATCTCCTGCTGCACGATCTGCGTCACGTGCCGCCGGGTAGTGCCGTGCCGCTCGGCGATCCTGGCATAGCTGGTGCGCCCGTCGTCGCGCAGTTCTCGGAGCACCCGCGAGCGGAGCTCCTCCGCCGTGATTGACTGCGGCATTTTGTCTCCCAAGCGTTCGGAATCGTCGGTTCAATTCTGCACCACGTAACCGCAAAAACGGGGGAGAAGTTCCACGTTCGCACCAGTTTGGTGCAATAGCGCAGAATTGAGCCGCTGAGCGTGCTCATGTGTTTGGTGCGCGACCGGCAAGTGCCTAGGCTGTCATGGAATTGCCCCATAGCGACGTGGGACACACAAGGAGGTCAGACCCAGATGTCTGAAGGAACACTGCTCGAACAAGAACTTGAACGGCGCCTCGCCATCATTGAGACCGAGGAGCTCGACGACCCGGTGCACGCCGCACTCAGCGGCCGCAGCCTGACGATCTTTCTCGGCGTCGCCGCCGTGATCGTGGGCCTCGCGATCGTGATCGGGGTCGCGCTGTGAGCCGGGGCACCGGCCGCGCTGCGGTCGACGCCGAGGTGGCGCAGGAGGCGACCTACGGTTCGCTTCCCCTCCTGAAGCAGGAGCGCAGCTGGAGCGCTGGCGACTTTAGCTGGGTCACGCTTAGCCTCGCGATCGCCACCTGGGCGTTCCTCACCGGCGGCTCCACGGTGCTGCTCGTCGGGTTCACCGACGGCATCGCCGCGATGCTGATCGGCAACAGCATCGGCCTCGCGATCATGGTGCTCGGCAGTGTGGTGCTGAGCCAGCGGCTCGGGGTCGAGCAGTACCGCGCGCTGAAGTCGGTGTTCGGGATCGTCGGCGTCGGGATCGTCGTCTTCGTCGTGGTGCTCCTCACCGAGATGGGGTGGACCTCGCTGCTCGGCGTGATGTTTGGGCGCGCGTTCAGCGAGATCTCAAACCAGGCGTTTGGCACAGAGTTTGAGCAGTTCGGGCCGCTCGTCACCGTCTTCGCGCTCGTCGCGATCTTCGTCGGCTGGATCATCCTGTCGCGCGGGCCCGTGACCATCAGCAAGCTCAACCGCTTCGTCGCGCCCGGCCTGCTCGTGGTGGTCGCGCTCATGATGGTGCTGCTCATGTCGAACTATTCGTGGGGCGAGCTCCTCGCCGCGGAGCCCATCGCGCCGTTCCCGGACGAGCAGCTCAACTTCATGATGGCCGTCGAGTTCAACCTTGGCGCCGGCCTCTCCTGGTGGCCCGTCATGGGCACGCTCTCGCGTCTCACCCGGGGGCCGCGCGCCGCGGTCTGGCCGGCGTACGCCGGGATCCTCGTCGGCACGGTCGTCGCGCAGCTCGTCGGCATGGCCGCCGGCCTGCTGTTCGGCCAGGCGGATCCGACCTCCTGGATGGTGCCGCTGGGCGGCCCGATCCTCGGCGTGCTCACGCTCCTCTTTGTCGGATTCGCGAACGTGACGAGCATGGCCTCGATCGCCTACTCGACGGTACTCGCGGTGAAGCAGTCGAGTGGCAAGGCGCTCGCAAAACTGCGGTGGCCGGCGCTCGCGGCGGCGTTCCTCGCGCTCCCCGCGATCCTGAGCTTCTTCCCCGGCTTCATGTACGAGCAGTTCATGACGTTCGTGGTGATCAGCGGCGCATTTATCGCGGCGCTCTGCGGCGTCATCATCGCCGACTACTTCATCCTGCGCCGGCAGGTTGTGCCGCTGCGCGCGCTGTACGCGAGCGGGCCGGACGACCCGCTGCGCTTCACCGGCGGCGTCAACATCGCGGCCCTCGCCTCCGTGGCGATCGCGTCGGTCTTCTACCTCTGGGTGTACAACCCGATCACCCTCGACACGCAGGCCCTCTTCAGCTTCGGCACGGCGACCGTGCCGGCGGTGCTGATCGCGATGGTCTCACACGTGATCCTGAGCCACCTGCTCTACGTGCGCCGCGGCCGCGGCGCGTACGGCGAACCAGATCTCTTCGCGGCCGCCGGAAGGAAATAAGCATGACAGGATCCATCGAGGTGCGGGCAGCGGTCTACCATGGCGACAACGGTGACCGACTCGCGATCGAGCGGCTGCAGCTCGACGCCCCCGCCCACGGCGAGGTCATGGTGCGCGTGCGCGCCGCCGGGGTGTGCGGCTCAGACCGGCACGTGATCGATGGTGAGTGGCACGTGCCCCTGCCCGCCGTGATGGGGCACGAGGCCGCCGGCGTGGTCGAGGCCGTGGGCGCCGGCGTGCGCGAGCTCGCGGTGGGCGATCACGTGATTGTCGCCTGGCACCAGGCGTGCCAGCGCTGCGCCGAGTGCACGGGCGGCAAGCCGTGGGCCTGCACCCGCGTGCTCTCGAACGACTCCCTGCTGCCGGACGGCACCACCCGGTGGCACGACGCTGCCGGTGCCGAAGCCTGGCCGTACCTCGCGGTCGGGGCGATGAGCGAGCGGATCGTGGTGCCAGACTTCGCGGCGATCCGGGTGGATCCGCGCGTGCCCTTTGACGTGGCCAGCCTCATTGGCTGCTCGGTCGGCACTGGCTACGGCGCCGTGGTGAACAACGCGCGCGTGGTGGCCGGCGAATCGGCCGTGGTGGTGGGCGCCGGCGGCGTCGGCATGTCGATCATTTCCGCGCTGCGCCTCGCGGGAGCCACTCCAATCATTGCCGTCGACGTGTCGGAGGCGAAGCTCGCCGAGGCCAAGCGAGCCGGCGCGACGCACGGCCTCATCGGGGGCGACGACCTCGCCGAGCGCGTGGCCGAGCTGACCGGCGGCGGCGCGGACGCGGCGTTCGAGGCGATCGGGCGGGTGGCCACCATGGAGCAGCTGCCCGGGCTCATCCGGCCGGGCGGCCGCGCGGTGTTCGTGGGCCTGCCGCCCGAGGGGCAGGAGCTCCGGATCGACGGGCTGCAGCTTGCCTACGACGGAAAGACCCTGATCGGATCGAACTACGGCGGGCTCGTGCCCGCGCGCGACTTCCCCAGGGTGGCCGCCGCCTACCTCGCCGGCGAGCTGCCGCTCGACGAGCTCATCAGCACCCGCGTGAGTCTCGACGAGGTGAACGAGGCGTTCGACGCGATGCGGCGCGGGGAGCGCACGCGCACCGTGATCGTGTTCGAGGACGCCGCCTAGTCGCCCCGGGCCGGGCCGGGCGGGCCGGCTCGGCCGCCTGGCCGGGCCTGGCGCGGCTGTCCCCGCGAGCGTGCGGCTTCGCGCTGAGGCCGGACCCCGCCATTCCACGAGCGTGCGGCTTCGTGCTGAGGCCGGACCCGGCCAATCCGCGAGTGTGCGGCTTGGTTGCGAGTGTGCGGCTTTGCGCCGGCAGTGGGGCCGCACGCTCGTGCGCGGATCCTCCACTCGTGCGCGGGCCAGCGGCCGCGAGCGCGGAGTGCGCGCTGCTATTCCGTGAGTGTGCGGCTTGGCGCTGGGGCCGGACCCCGCTATTCCGCGAGTGTGCGGCTTGGTTGCGAGTGTGCGGCTTCGCGCCGGCAGTGGAGCCGCACGCTCGTGCGCGGATCCTCCGCTCGTGCGCGGATCCTCCACTCGTGCACGGACCAGCGGCCGCGGCCTGCACCCACACCCGCCCACACCCGCACCGGCGGCACCGCCCCACCCGCCAGGGAGAGGCCGGCGCGGAGGCCCGCCGCGCAGCAGCCGAAGGCCCGGCTAGCTCGATCCGCTCCACGCGGCGGGCACCAGCACCCACACGAGCTCGGCGCCCGCCGCGCCCGCGCGCCAGGTGTGCGGCGTGAGCCCGGGGAACGTGAGCGTGTCGCCGGCGGCGAGCTGGGTCTCGCGATCCGCGAAGCGCACCGTGACCTCCCCGGAGATAAGGTGCAACGATTCAACCGTGCAGCTCACGGTGTAGAGCTCGTCGCCGCCCGAGCCGTGCGGCTCAACCGTCGAGCGGAGCAGCTGCACGCGCTCCTCGGCGCGGGGCGTGACCAGCCGCTCGTCGGTGCCGAGGCCGCCCATGTTGATGCGTGGCGCGTCAGCGAGGGCGATGTGCTGCACGTCGGGCTCCTCGAAGAGCGCACCGACCGGCAGCGACAGCGCATGGCAGATCTGCACGAGGGTGGGCACGCTCGGCATGGTGTCGTCGCGCTCGATGCGGCTGAGGAAGCCCTTCGTGAGGCCCGATGCCTGCGCGAGCTGCTCGAGCGTGAGGCCCTGGGCCGCGCGTGAGGCGCGGAGCTTCGCTCCGATCCGCACTGGATCGTCGCCGGCGCTGAGGTGGATCGCTCGCACTGTGTGCCTTTCTCTGGTGCGGCCCGCCGCGGGAACCGCGTTGACCAGACCGCGCGGTCCAGCCTATAGTGAAGTGAAGTTCACTTCTAGAACTCACAAGTTTACTCACAGGCAACTTGCTGTGAGCGAATCCGAAAGGTACGTGGAACCGTGACAGATCACACTCCCCAGGGGCCGGTCGACGCCAGCCTCACCCCGCGCTACGCGGGAATCGCGACGTTCGCCAAGCTCCCGCGCATCGAGGACGTCCCCTCGGCCGACATCGCCGTCGTGGGCGTTCCGTTCGACACCGGCGTGAGCTTCCGCCCGGGCGCGCGCTTCGGCCCCTCGCACGTTCGTGAGGCATCGCGCCTCCTGCGCCCCTACAACCCGGCGCAAGACGTCTCCCCGTTCAATGTGAAGCAGGTCGTCGACGCCGGCGATATCGTGGCGAACCCCTTCAACCTCGACGAGGCCGTCGCGCAGGTGGAGGCCGCAGCAACCGAGCTCGGGGAGAAGGTGGACAAGATCGTGACGGTCGGCGGCGACCACACGATCGCGCTGCCGCTGCTGCGCGCCATCAACAAGAAGCACGGCCCGGTCGCGGTGCTGCACTTCGACGCGCACCTCGACACGTGGGACACCTACTTCGGCGCGCCCACCACGCACGGCACTCCGTTCCGCCGCGCCTCGGAGGAGGGGCTCATCGACCTCACCGCCAGCATGCACGGCGGCACCCGCGGCCCGCTCTACGGCAAGCAGGACCTTGAGGACGACGCGATGCTCGGCTTCCAGATCGTGACGAGCGAGTTCATCGAGGAGCACGGGATCCCCGCGGCGCTCGAGAAGATCCGCGCGCGCGTGGGCGACAAGCCGCTCTACATCTCCATCGACATCGACGTACTCGACCCGGCGCACGCCCCGGGCACCGGCACGCCCGAGGCCGGCGGGCTCACGAGCCGTGAGATGCTCCGTCTGATCCGCGGGCTCGCGGATCTGCAGATCGTCGGCGCCGACGTGGTCGAGGTCGCACCCGCGTACGACCACGCGCAGATCACGGCGGTCGCCGCGAGCCACGTTGTGTACGAGCTCGTGAGCGCAATGGCCGCGCGCGGCTAACGCACGACTAGCGCGCGACGCCGCACCCGAGTGGGGGCGTGTCCGGGGGAGACCCGGGCACGCCCCCACTTGTGGTTCTGGCCGGCGGGCGCCCCGCGCAATAGCGTGGGGGAATGAGCCTCATTGATCTGAGCCAGCCGATCCACGACGGCATGCCCGTGTACCCGGGGGATCCGGCTGTGTCGGCGCGGCCCGCACTCACCATCGCCCGCGACGGGGTAGCAGTCGCCGAGCTCGCGCTCGGATCCCACACCGGCACTCATCTTGACGCGCCAGCGCACGTGATTCCCGGCGGCCGCACGGTGGATCAGGTTCCGCTTGACTGGCTGGTGGGGCCAGCGGTGATCCTGCGCGCGCTCGGTGCTGGGCCGGCGACGCGGATTGACGCCGCTGCCATCGAGGGCGAGATCCCGCCGGTGCTCCCCACGATCGTCTGTGTCGAGACCGGGTGGGATCGGCACTACGGACAACCCGCGATGCTGCGGCACCCCTTCCTCTGCTCGGGGCTTGCCAAGGTGCTGTGGCAGCGCGGCGCCAGGGTGCTGGGGGTTGACACGCTGAGCCCGGATCCGACCGAGCTCCTCGAACCGCGCGCGGCGGGAGCGCCGGGGGAGGGATCCGTGCTGCCGGTGCACCGGTTCTGGTTGGGCGGCGGCGGGGCGATCGTTGAGAACCTGCGCGGCCTGCACCGCCTGGACCGGGAGCCGGAACTGTCGCTCTTGCCGATCGCGGTGGCGGGCGGCGACGGGGCGCCGGTGCGAGCGGTCGCCCGGGTCTGAGTGAACGAGGCGCCGTGTGGGTTCGCCGCGCCCGGGATGTGGGGGCGTGAGGGATGTTTGGCGGGTTTTGCTTCGGTGTGACGCCGCCGCCCAGAGTTGGTGGTCGGGGGTCGCTGCGGCAACATTGGCGGTTTTATGCGGGGACGCGCCCGAGATTCTGGTTGGGCTTGCTGTTGGGCTGGTTTCTGCGTAAT
>NZ_SHKI01000008.1 GCF_004217175.1 Leucobacter luti | reverse complement strand
GCCCACCCAAAGTGTCTTACGGGAACACGCGACATCGAAAGATGTTGAGTGTTCCCGTTTCGCTTCCTTGCCTTCGTCGCCGCTGTCGTGTGCTTCGCGAAAGATGGTGGCGAACGGCTCCGCGAGCGTGGGGCGGAGTTGTTCGTCGTCGGTGATGTCCAGGCGCGTGTAGAACGCCTGGTTCGCAATCCTGCGGTCGGTGTCGCCGGAGTACTTGTATGCGTGGTGCGCGTCGGTCAGCAGTCGTAGCGAGTCGTGGAGGAATGCCCGTCCGCCGGTGTGGTGTTCGCTGTGCTCGGAGAGGCGGCGGTTCACGTCGGCCAGGCCTGCGCGGATGCGGTCTTGGTGGCGTTTGAGTGTGTCGAGGTCGATGGCGTCGGCGAAGTGTGCCGCGAGGAGCTTGTCGGACTCGGATTCCAACCTGGCTCGGTTCGCCGTCAGATCGGCAAGTTCCTGGTCTTGGCCGGTGTTGCGCTTGTCGAATGCCGCATCAACGTCGGCCGCGATTCGTTGGTAGGCGGTGTCGTTGATCGTGATGTTCGCGTAGGAGTCCGCGACAAGTCGTTCCGCGACCGCGACGGGCACGGCTCGCCTGGTGCAGGTGGTTTTCTTGGCGGCACGGCCGGAGCAGATGAAGTAGGCGTAGGTGACCCCGCGCGGGTTGGTCGCGAAGTCCAGCAGCATCCGTGACCCGCAGGTGCCGCAGTGCAGCAGGCCTTTGAGGTGGTGGGCGTGCTGGACGTGGCGAGTCATCTTCGCCGTCCGCGCTTTGAGTAGCGATTGCACTTTGTCGAACAGGACGGGTTCCACGATGGGGTCGTGCGCACCGGGATACAGGGCACCCTTGTAGCGGATCACGCCCGCGTAGTAAGGGTTCGTCAGGAGCTTGTAGAGGGTGTTCTTCCCCAGGGGCTTTGAGGGGCGTTTCGGTGTCGGCACCGTCAGCAGGCCCCGTGCTGTGAGGTCGCGGAGCAGGCCGGTGACGGAGGTCTCGCCCTCGGCGTAGTGCTCGAACGCCCACCGAATCAGCGGGGCACGGTCGGGGTCAACCTCAACCGTGCGAATCTCACGCCCGTTCTCATCTGTCTTGCGGACGTTGAGGTAGCCGATGGGCGCGCGCATGGGTGTGCCGCCCTGTGCGACTTTCTGCGTCAACCCTTTCGTGACCTCCGTGGCGAGGTTGCGGCTGTAGAACTCGGCAATACTCGACATGATGCCGTGCACGAGCATCCCCGATGGCGTCTGGTCGATGGACTCGGTAGCGGAGACGAGGGTGACCCCGGCGCTGATGAGGGCTTCGTGGATCTTCACGTCGTCGGCACGGTTGCGGGCGAGGCGGTCGAGCTTATGGACGATGCAGAACGTGACCCGGGTCGCGGCGATGAACGCCAACATCTCCTGCAACCCGTCACGATCCGCAGACCTCGCGGACTCGCCCGCATCCACGAACTCCCGCACAACCCGCGCGCCGAGTTCGTCGGCCTTCCGGTGGTTCGCCTCGCGCTGCGCGGGGATCGAGAAGCCCTCCTCGGTGCCACCGCGCTCGGCCTGCTCACGAGTGGAGACCCGCAAGTAGGAGACGGCCAGCAGCATCGGCTTGCCGTCAGCCTCCGGGTCAAGCGCGGTGAGGGTGGGAGCGGTGGTGGTCATGCGGTGCTCCTTCGTCGGTGCAACAGCTCGGGTTCTTCATGCTCTTCTACTCTGCCTCGCGCATCTGACATCAGGCTCAGATTCGCAGGCGTCGGGAGACCGTAGGGGTCGGGTTCCCCCGCTCGGTAAGCCTCCCAGCGCGCCTGGGTGATGTTCAGCACCCACTCCACGAGCTTCCCCATGTCGGGTTCGGCACGGCGGATCGTGCGGAGACGGAGCCGCCCCGGATCGCTCCCCGCCCCTGCCCCGAGCGCAGCTCGGCTTTGCGCCGCGTGTGGTGGGCGCTCACGGGTCGGGGCTGGGGTCAGGCCACTCACCACCAATCTCACACAAAAGCAGATACGCCAGACCTAAGATAGCACACTCCTCGCGTAACGGCCATTGTTTGAGATGAAGTGGTGGTTCCATTACGATCAGAGGCATGAGTCAAGACGTGGAGGACATGCCGCTGCTGGTTCCCGAAGACCTGCCAGCGGGCTGGGTGATGCCTGATCCTCCCGTGATCGCCTCTTCCGCCGACTCGGTAGCGATCGATGCCGCGCTCAAGTATGACAAGCGGACGTACCCCACGCCGGGGCCGGACGGGAACCTGGGCGGGTATAACGATGGTCGCGACGGTCGCTGGTTCCTCATCGAGCACATCCAGTCCCATACCCGCGTGCTTCTACGGCTGCAACGCCAGTACCTCATGCACCAAGAGCCAATGGGTGAAGTACGGATCACGGGGATCGTCTACCTGCCCGAGCTGGCGGGCGACCCGGTGGCCAGTCCGATGCTTCGGAACTTGCCGACCTCTCGGATTGAGGCGGCGATCAACCGCCGCCAGTTCACCGTCACCGGAGCCACCCGCTTCGAGGGCGGCACACTCACCATGCCCTCGGGTCGCATTCTCCACTCCTCAGAGGTCATGCAGCCGTTGGGGAACCCGAAGCGGATCGCGGACTTCTACGAAGTCGTCGCCCTCCAACACACCCGCCTCGTAGACGACGGGGAGACGAACCCGACCGCGAAGATGGCAGAAATCAGCCGCGTACCCCTCTCCACCGCACAAGGCTGGGTCGCCCGCGCCCGCTCGAAGGGGTTGCTCCCGCCTGGACGACGCGGACGCGCGGGATAGTTGGACGAAACGCAGAGCATGACCTTTGATTTCGTGAGAGAAGCGACGGCGGCAGATCGTGGGCTGCTTGCGCGGGCGACGCTCGACAACCTGAACTGGAACGGCCAGCGCTTCACCATGCGTGAGGTCGAGGACACCCCGCATTTCCGCCACTACTACGACGATTGGCCAAGAGATGAGGACTTAGGTCTCGTCGCTGAGGACGCCGACAGAATGGTCGCCGCAGTGGTCTGGCTACGTTACTTCACCGCCCAAGACCCCGGCTACGGGTTCGTCGCGGACACCATCCCGGAGCTGAGCATCTGGGTCAGCGCCGAGTACCGAGGCCAAGGTATCGGTGGACTACTCCTGCATCGAATCTCCGAGGCAGCTCGATCCCGTGGCGTCACGGCGATTAGCCTTTCCGTCGAGGACGGCAACCCCGCCGCGAGACTCTACGCCCGGCACGGCTTCCGACCTGCCCCGAATGGTGTGCCGGGCTGCCTGCTCATGGAACTCTGACGCAAGCTTTTCGCCACCTACCGGCGGGGCTTCGCAGTCAGTCGATGACGGCGGCAATCGCTTCGATCTCAACCAGTTGGTCGTCGTAGCCCAGCACCGTCACGCCCATCAACGTGCTCGGCACGTCGTGTTCTCCGAAGGTATCGCGCACGACCTCCCAGGCCGTGACAAGATCGCTCTGTGAAGAGGATGCGACCAGCACGCGAGTGCTGATGACATCCTGGATCGTCGCGCCAGAAGCGGCGAGAGCACGCTTCATCGTTTCGATACATGCGGCAGCCTGGCCCGCGTAATCGCCGACCGCGATGGTGGTGCCGTGCTCGTCCAGCGGGCACGATCCGGCGAGGAAGATCAACCGAGAGTCCTTCGGTGCTGTGGCCGCATACGCGTACTCGGCGACGTCTGAGAGGTCGGAAGCGCGGATCAACTGAACGGAACTCGGCATGCCCCCATTCTCTCAGGACAGTCGCCCCTGTCATACCAGCGCCACCTGACTCCGTACCGCCGACCTCGCCGAGCACGCTCCGCACACGCCACTGACGCGCCCCGCCTTCCACCCCAGCGCACCCTTTCTCTCGCCCCAATCTCAGAGAATGAACGTATCCTAAGTGCCGTAGTTGCTGATACGCTAGTTGAGCGAAGCGGCGGATTGAAGGTGGTCGAGATGCATGGCGGCGTGATCCCGTTCCGGGGCACCGGGGCCGATGCGCTGCGCTATGTCGAGTCCGACCGTTCACGCGCTGACGACTACTACCTGGGCGCGGAGACGACCGTTTCGCAGTTCGCGGCGCTGGACGGGGCGGGCGCGGTGACTGCTGAGCTGGCCCTTGACCCTGTGGCGTATGCGGGGTGGGTGGACTGGACGAACCCGCTCACGGGCGAGTCGATGGGCAAGCCGCGCCGGGCGGGGTTGGATCGGCAGGCCTCGCCCCGGTTCATGGAGATGGTCATCAACACGCCCAAGTCGCTGTCGATCGCCGCTGCGCTGCACCCGGAGGTCTCCGAAGCCCTCGACGCGGCCCAGCAGGACGCGCTCTCGGAGATTCGGCGCTGGCTCGCCCAGCACTCCGTGACCCGCGTGGGGTCGCTGGGGGCGCAGGAGGTCGTACCCATGGAGCAGATGCACGTCGTCGGGATCACGCACCGCACGAGTCGGGCGGGTGATCCGCACCGGCACATTCACATGCAGATCGGCACCCGCGTGTTCGCGGCGGGGAAGTGGCGTGGTCTGTTCACCGCTGCGCTGTTCCGGCAGCAAGGCGCGATCCGTGCCCTCGGTACTGCCGTGATTGCTGCCAGCCCGGAGCTTGCCGATGTGCTCGACCGGCACGGCCTGACCCTCGACCCCGCAACCGGCGAAGTCACCGAATTGCAGCCCTACAACGGCGTGATGAGCAAGCGTGGCGTACAGGTGCGCCGGAACCTCGACCGCCTCGAAGCCGCATGGAACGAAGCGCACCCCGGCGAGAGCATCGGGCCAGTCGTCGCCTCGCGCCTGCGAGCCGAGGCGTGGGCGTATGAGCGGCCCGCGAAGAAGCCCACCACTCTGGGCGACGAAGCCGCATGGGTGACAGAGCTACGCGAGGCCGGATACGCCCCCGACACCTGGCAGCGGCCCGAGCCTATCGCCTCGGTGTCGCTCGATGATCTGTCCGTGCAGGAGGTTGCATCGCGCACGCTGGATCGTTGCGCCGCTGCCGAGTCCGCATGGTCGGCCCACACTGTGACCGAGCACGCGACCCGGATCATGACCGAGCACGGCGTGCAAGCGACACCCGCCGAGATACGCGACTTCATCACGGCCGCGTCGCGGTTGGCGTTGGAGGACTGCTTCACGATCCTGCCACCAGACGCACCGGCGCTTGAGCATGTGGCGCATCTGACGAGTGTGCGCGTCATGCAGGCCGAAACCGAGCTCCGCGACCTCATCGCCGCACGAGTACCCGAGACTGAGCCGGCGGTGCCGAATGTGCAGGGGGTGGTGCAGGCCGCCTGCCTCGACGCGGACCAGGCCGGGGCCGCCGCAGCCCTTGCCTCCACCGACCCGCTGGTAATCGTGGAGGGTGCAGCGGGCAGCGGGAAGACGACGATGCTGGGTGTTGCTATCGAGGCCGCGGCCGATCAGGGCAGGGCGTCGCGGGTGGTGACGCCGACGAAGAAAGCCGCTGATGTTGCGCAACAAGAACTCGGCACCCCCACCGCGAGCGTTGCGGCACTCGTCCACGCCCACGGCTGGCGCTGGAACCGCGACGGCGTATGGACGCGCCTCGCACCCGGCGACACCGACTCCGAGACCGGGCGCCCCTATGCCGGAGTGCCGAAAGCCTCGCAGCTCGCACCAGGTGAGCGGGTGATCGTGGACGAGGCGGGGATGCTTGACCAAGACACCGCGCTCGCCCTGTTCGCCGTCGCTGCCGAGCACGGCGCGACCCTCGCGCTCGTCGGCGACCGGGCGCAACTCCCCGCAGTCGGCAGGGGCGGGGGGCTCGACATGGCCGCAACGATCCGGGGCCGCACCATCGACATGGCAGAAGTCCACCGCTTCACCGACCCCGCCTACGCGGAACTATCGGTGCGGTTGCGCGACCGGGCCGATCCCGGCGCGATCTTCGATCAGCTCACGGCACTCGGACTGATCCGGCTGCACACCGATGCCGATGGTCTGCGCGAGCACATTGCCCAGCGCAGGGAGGAGGGGGAGACGGTCACAGTCGCCACCAACGACGAGGCCGCCCGCCTGAACGAGCGCATCCGCGACCACCGCACCCACACCGCAGCCGTAGACGATCAGGTGACCGCCACGGGATCGGATGGGCTTCCCATCGGGCGCGGTGACCTGATCCAAACGCGGAAGAACGACACCGGCCTGGGTGTGGCGAACCGGCAACTGTGGATCGTGCAACACGTTGCAGACGATGGGGCGATATGGGCGGTTGAGGCACGCAACGACCGGAAGCGCGAGCACACCGTCCACCTGCCTGCCGCCTACGTCATCGAGCACGCTCACCTTGCCTATGCCTCGACCGCTTACGGGGTGCAGGGCGTCACCGCCAAGGGGTCGCACACGATCCTCAGCGACGCGATGAGCGGCGCCGCCGTGTACGTCGGTATGACCCGAGGCAAGCAGGAGAACCAGTTACACGTCATCGCCGAGAATACGGCCGATGCGCGGCAGCAGTTCATCGACGCCGTAGAGCGCGACCGCGCCGATCGAGGCCTGGCCGACGCCACCCAGCGCGCAGCAGAAGCGGTGCGGGGTCTGGTCGACGATGGCCCCGTCAAGCTCGTCAGCACCGAGATAGCTGCCCGCACCCAGCAGGCCGAACGAGCGGAACGACGAGCGGCACTGTGGCGGCGGGCCGCCGATGCGCTCACCGACCTGGACGCGCAGCAGCGCGACGAACGCGACCACGCACGCCAGGCCAGGGACACCGCAACCCAGCAGCTCGAACGGGTGCGCGCCGAAGTCGCCGCCCCGCTCACCAAGCAGGCATCGGCGGCGTTGGCCGAATGGCAGGAGGCCGACACCGCACAGCAGATCGCGCGCGATTGTCTGGGCACGGTCGGCAGGTTCGGCAAGCGCCGCGCCACCAGAGAACACCGCACCGCGCAGACCCTTGCCCGCCACGCCGAGCAGCGGCTGACAAGGGCGTGGGGTGAGCCGCCCCGCTGGAACGAGGACAGCGCATCGTGGGTCGAGCGCGTCACCCGACCCCGGATCGACACCGATCCCCGCGTGACTGAAGCCGCCGGGCAGCAGGAGACAGCGGCGAAAGCCGTGCGCAAGACGTTGGAACCGGACGACCTGCCGCGCTTGCGCATCTACGCCCGCATCTTCGGCACCGACACAGTGGTGAAGAACCGCGCCGCGTACCTCGACGCCCGACCCCGCACCAACGCTGAGAACCAGGCCCGCACCGCGCAGCAGGCCCGCGCCGAAATCGAGGCACTACGCGCCCTCACCCTCGCTGAGGCCGTCGCGCGGATCAAGCAGATCCGCGCCAACGAGCAAGCACAACGTGAGGCCGCCGACTTTGCTCTGAAAGAGCGCCGACGACAGGTCGATGTCCACCGTCACACACTTGACAGTGGCCCGCGCTCTGACGGCCCGTCCCTGGGCTGGTGACCGCACCTACAGCCAGGCAGTGGGCCCGGCCGTCGGCGGCACACGTCTACTCGGCGTGGGTGGATACGGGGCAAAGCCATGAGGGGACTGTCCAACCTTATGGCGATAGTCGAATCTCAAACGCTTCGATGGCGGCGCGCGCCTCCTGCGCGTCGGTGCCCTCAGCAATAGCCGCCAGGGCAGCTCTCCAGGCGGCGGCGAGCACTCGCCCGAGCACAGGAGAGTCAGTGGCCGAGCCGAGCACTTCAGCGAGGCGATCGCCGTCTGATCCGGCCGGAGGCGCTCCCAGAATGCGTAGGAATCGCTCGCCGACGGCGAAGTCGAACCCGACCAGGAGCGCCGCCCGCACGGCGGTCGCGTGATCCGCCCCGCTGGCCGCGGCAGCGCCTTCCATTCGATCCAGCAATCGGCGCTCTACATCGGCTCGGACGAACTCGTACAGCCCGAGCTTGCTGCCGAAGTGGTGATAGAGCGCGCCAGTAGTCACCTCGGCCGCTGCCGACAGTTCGCCGACTGTGACCTCATCAAAGGCGCGTGCTCCGAAGGCAGTCACCGCCGCGAGGACGAGTCGGCCCTTCGGGGACGACGACACCGGAACCCACTCGCGCATGGCACCATAATACTGTTACGCTATAAAGAAATCTTGTTATGACACCGAAAGGCCCGCCATGAAACTCGAGTTCCTGTTCATCCCGACCTCGGACCTCAACGCCTCGCTTGCGCTCTACCGCGACGGACTCGGTTTCACCGAGCTATGGCGCGAGGGTGACGCCACCGTCGCGCTGACCCTGCCCGGGAGTGAGGTGCAGGTTATGCTCGACGCGAACGACCCCCAGGCGCCCGCTGGCCCGATCTTCGTAGTCGAGAGCGTCACCGACTTCCACGCGAAGCGGCCTGAGGCGCTGAGCGTGATCGAGGAGCCCGCGGACATCCCAGGTGGTGCAATGGCTACCTATCAGGAGCCGGGCGGTGCCGTTCTCTACATCCTCGACCAGTCCACGGACGCCGAAGCAGGCTGAGCGACACCGTCCACCTCTGCCGCTGCGAACGCGAGTGATGTTGTGTACGAGTTAGGGTCCACAATTTCAGACGTCGTCGAACTCCAGACGGGGTTCGACTTTGTCGTTTCGTAGGGCTCGGCGAGCCTTGGGTACTCATGCTTGCAGTCATGGTGGGTGGCACGTCCAGAGGGCAGGTTCACCATTGGTCTCTCCGTCTCGACGGGATTGCTGAGGGTTGATGCTCACAGTGCTTCCGTGGCCGGAGTCGCAGCGTCGGAGTTCTCGCGTCTCGCATGGCGGCGTGCCGCCCACGTCACTGCGCCGGCGAGGGAGACCAGGAGCCCTGCTGCGATTGCTGCGATGGTTGACTGCCCAGCGCTGAAAGCTCTTTTGAACGCGCTCTCGCGGAACGCCGTCTCCAACTCCACACCGAGCCACACACACACGACAGCGGCCCGCACCAAGATGGGCGAACCTTGGGCCGGTGATCAGGACACCAGCAGCCGGGCAGTCGATCATTCACTGGTGGCCTGTGCTCTGAGCAGGGTGGTGTCAGTTCGGTGCGACTATCCTCAAAGGTATGGCGAAGTTCACCACCGTAGAGTTGTACTCATCCGACGCGGCAGCCTCGGCTGCGTTCATGGCAGAGGTGTTCCAGTACGAGAACACGTTCTACGGGGACTCTTATGTGGACGTTCATGCCGGAGACGGCTTCACCATAGCGTTCGAGACAACTTCCACAGAAGCAGCACCGCCGCCGTTGGCGATTTTCCAGGTTACAGACCTTGATGACGCGCTTTCATCCGTCATTGCCGCTGGTGGAATCGTCACCGTGGAACCGTTCGATTTCCCCGGTGGCCGACGCTTCCAGTTCCGTGAGCCAGGCGGAAACGAGCTATCGGTCTGGGTGTCGGTCGAGGCATGATCGACAGGATCGATAGATTTCTCGCGGATCTTGAGGAACAGGCAGATGGGCATTACGAAATTGTTGCTCAGCTCCGCGAGCTAGTCACAAGCGGGTTCCCCGACGCTGACGAACTTTTCAAATACGGTGGCCTGCACTACACCTTCGGCTCAGCACCCTTTGCCGGGATATACGCCTACAAGAACCATGTCTCCGTCGAGATCAACGGCGGCGCGTATATCGAGGATATTTACGGGCATCTTGAGGGCAGGGGCGGCAAGTCAGGCCGTAAGCACGTTCGCCTGAGCAGCGTCGCCGAGATTGGATCAAAGCACGTTGCGGACTATCTCACCCTCGCGCGGGAGACCTTCTAGGCATCCCGCCAAGCAGCGCCCACTCAGAAGATGTGGCGGAGGGGTGGTCACCGCGTCTTCGCCCACACGGTGCCCCGGTGAACCCCGAACTGGCGTGCCAGCGCGTTCACGCTCACACCCTGCGCGCGGGCTGTTCGCATAGCGCCCACTTCCTTGTCCGTGAGCCGTGTTCGAGGTCGTTTACTTGGTTCCGACGCCGCGCCGATCAACGGGTCATCGGCTCCGTTCTCGGAATCGGTGCGGATGCCTTGATTCCATGCGGAAACGAGCTTCTGAACCCGTGGTCGTCTGTTCCCGCAACGCTCCATTGCGTCCACCCAAGTGTCGATGTTCAAACATGCGACATCCGCAGGTTTGACATCCTTCCCCGCGCGCACGCTGGCCTCATAGGCCAGCGCTGCCGCGTGGACTGCCGGATCGAGCAGCGTGTCGAACGGCTCACCCGGCTCCGTTTCCACCCGATCGGCGTTCTCGACCTCGTAGACATGGATGCGCTCGAAGAACGCTTGGTTGCAGATGCGCCGGAGTGAGTCATCGATGCTCATGTAGATCGCGTGCATGTCACCGGCCAGAGCGAGGCAGTCTTCGAGGTGTGCTTTGGCCTGATCGTACTCGATCTGCCCTGCATCGATCTGCGCGTCGAGGAACGCGAGCCGGCGTGCGATGCGGTCTTGTTCTTCTTTGAGGAGGTCCAGCGGGACGGCTCCGGCGTGGTGGGCGTGGAGCAGGCTGCGGCGTTCGTCACGGAGCCAGTCGCGCTCGACGGCGTGGGTGTGCCGTTCTGCTTTGTTCGCGGCGTGGAGGTCATCGAACTGGCGCACGAGCATGTGCCGCAGCGCGGTGACGATGTGCTCGGGTATCTGCACGCGCCGGTAGTAGTCCTCGACCTGTCGTTCGATGTGCTCGATCGGCATGGCCTGGCGGACACAGTTCGTGCGCTTGGAGTGCCGGCCTGCGCAGATGAAGTATGGGTAGACGATGCCTTTGCCGTTTTTCGCGTGGGTGACCATCAGACGGGAGCCGCAATCGCCGCAGTACACCGAGCCTTTCAAGTAGTGCTCGTGGGTTTGCGTCTTCTCCCCGGACACCTGGTGCGCGGTGAGGACGTTCTGCACCCGGTACCAGAGCTCCGCGCTCACCAGCGGTTCGTGGAGTCCGTCGTAGCGGGCGCCACGGAAGATCACGTCGCCCTTGTAGTACGGGTTGGAGAGCATCTGCTGGATCGTGGACAGTCCCGGAGCCTTCGCAGGCCGTTTCGGGGTCGGCACGGTCGTGAGGCCACGGTCGACAAGTTCTCTGTGCAGCATCGAGGTCGAGTAGTTCCCCGTCGCGTACGCCTCGAACGCCCACCGCACCAAAGCAGCGCGGTCGGGGTCAGGGATCACGGTGGGGATGTCGCGCCCGAGTTCGTCGCGCTTGTGGACGTTGAGGTAGCCGATGGGGGCGCGACCGACGGTGCCGCCGATGGCGGCTTTCTGGGTCATGCCCTTGGCGACCTCGTTGGCGAGGTTGCGGGAGTAGAACTCCGCGATCGTGGACATGATGCCGTGCAGCAGCATCCCTGACGGGGTCTCGTCAATGTTCTCCGTCGCGGACACGAGGATCACGCCGGCGTCTTTAAGCGCGAGGTGGATCGCTACGTCGTCGGCACGGTTGCGGGCGAGCCGGTCGACTTTGTGGACGATGCAGTACGCGACCTGGTGGGTCTTGACGTACTCGATCATCCGCATCAGTTCTGGCCGGTCGGCCTTGCGTGCGGACTCGCCTGCGTCGATGAACTCCTCCACGACGATCGCGTTCAGATCACGGGCCTTGCGGAGGTTCGCGTCGCGTTGCGCGGGGATCGAGAATCCCTCGTCGCGGCCGCCGCGCTCTGCCTGCTCCTTGGTGGAGACGCGGAGGTAGGAGACGGCGAGGGTGGTGGTCTCACCGAGTCGGTCGATGCTGGTGGGTGGCGCTGGGGGTGCCAGAGTCATGAGTCTTGTTTCCTCTCACCGGAAGGGTGGGAGCCAACGCGACGGCGAAGCGTCACGCGGTGCGACTCGTAAACGGGAAACACGTCCGCCGGAAAGGAACCGGGGTAAGCCACAAGGGCAAAGAGACTGCGCACCCGGCCCGGTAAGGCCGCGGCGTCGGGTTCTATTCTACCTTGTCGGGCTCAGAACGCCCAGGATCGGCGTCATCCGGCGTGGGCGCGTCGTTCGCCTTCGATCTGCTGACCGCCATGCCGAGGAACACCTGCGCGAGCTTGTGCAGGTCAGGTTGACTGCGTGGCACTGCTTTGACGGTGAAGCGTCGATCCTCACCCCGCCTGCGCTCACGCCGGTTCATGGTACTTCTCCCGTGCTCAGGACGAGACCTGCGATGAACTGGTCCTCGGCACGTCGCCGCGCTTCCACATCAGCGTGCATGTATTCCACGAAGTCTTCCTCGCGGTTCGGGATCACGATGTCATCGATGGTGTCGGTGTCGGATTCTCCGGGCCAGGCGATGCGGCGGGTGGGGCGGTCGGTGGTCAGGCGCGTGCCGCAGGCTGCGGTCCAGTGCCGGAGGCGTTCTTGGGCTTCGGTGAAGTCGCGATGCCAGATGAGCATGGCGGAGCCCTTGGCTTCGGGGTGGATCGCGCACAGCCAGTGGATGTGCAACGCGGACAGTTCCCACACCAGTGCCGGGTGGCGGTGCCAGAACGGCGGGCAGACGGCGACAGAGAGGCCGTAGGTGTGGCGAAGCCAGTGCACCCATTCGTTGAGCGCGAGCCATTCTTCTTCTGCGGCGTCGGCGGTGAGGAGATTCCAGTTCACCGGCCCCGGCGGACCCGCCATCCCCTCATCCTCCGCGGTGGAGGGTTCGGTGTCGGGGTCGTAGCTCTCATCGAACTCGTCCTCCGCCACTTCGCCCGGATCAACTTCGCCCGTGTCGGGCAGTTCATCGACCATGATCCGTCCTCACCTTCCGACCGCGGTTGCACCAGCGGGCGCGCGGCGTGGTGCGCCGGGTGACAGTGCAGCGTCCTCGAGTCCGGCATCCAATGAGTCGGTTGCTTGTGTGCGTCGGGGACGGTCGACTGTGTAGCGGGTGCGGGCGAGGTCGTGCCCGATTTTCTTCGCGATGAACTCTTCTGCCTTGACGGTCTGCCCGGTGTCGTCGGTGCGGTCGTAGTGGTGGGTGTAGCCCTCGGCGACGAACTTGTCGCCTTTCGCGAAGCGCTGGTGGGCGCGTTCGGCGGTCTTCCGGAACGCGACGAGGTCGTGGAAGGTGGTCTCGGTCTGCGTGAACGAGCCATCGTCTTCGCGGCGGTAGTGTTCTTGCCCGATCTTCACGAACAGTCGTGCGTCACCTTTCTCGGTGAACGACAGGTGCGGTTCGGAAGCGATGAACCCGGACAGGGACTCTTGTGTGTGGATAGCCATTGGACACTCCTTGTGACAGCGGCACCCCCGGTCAGGGTGCTCTGTCACTCAGGTGCGCCCACCGGCCCCTCATCACCCGCGGATGCCGGAGAACCGGTTTGTAGCAGCTTCTCCACCACGCGCCGCTGACCCTGCAGGTCGCTCGCGCCCTTGCGGCGCGTCCAAGCACGCAGTTTCGCGACGATCGGTGGCGCGGCGCGTAGCAGGATCAGTCCGGTACCGAATGGGAGGGTGCGGATCACGTCGGGAGGCATGATCGCTACCCGGCGGATGGAGCGTTGTGCGGTGCGGGAGCCGTGGTCGCCGATGGTGGTGGAGTCGGTGATCTCGTCGCGTTCACCGATGAGGGTGGTGAGGTCTTGAAGGTCACGGGAGTTGGATGCGCCACCGAGGATGATCTTCACAATCGATGCGTCCCAGATCGCGCCGGCAGCGTTATCCGACCACTTCTCGCGTGCCTGTGCGAGGGATTGCAGTACCGGCATGGTCGTGATCCCGGTACCTCCGCCTTCTGCCATCAACGTCGGGAGCGATGGCAGTGGGGCGAGGTTTCCGATCTCATCCAGCGCCAGCAGCAGCGGCGGGTCGAGACGTGCTGACGGTGAGCGTGCGGCGAGGCGACGGGCGGCTTCGACGAGGTCTTCCACGAACGCTGACACCAGTGCGGCACTGTTGTTCGCCCCGGCGCCTGTCGCGAGCAGATACACGGTGCCGCGCTTGCGCAGAAACTCCTCCGGATCGAACCGCTCCTCCGGGCCTGGGCTGACCGCGTCGAGGACGCGGGGATCTGCGAGCGCGGCAAGAGACAGGGACACGCCTTGCCAGATGGAGTCGCGGGTTCTGGGGTCTGAGTCGATCATCGCCTGCAACGAATCCGCCCACCCCGTCGCCGCCCGAGGGTTCGCGGTAAGGATCGCGACCGCATCGGACGCCGCAGCCGGGTCCAGGGTCCACCGGAACAACTCGGCAGGCGCACGCTGGTCCAGGGCTGCGGCATGGAGGAGTGCTTGGAGGGCGGTGCGGGTTTTCCCTTCCCAGAAATCCCCGCCCTCGACACCGCCAGCGGACAGGCCGGTGCCTGCGGCGAGGCCGGTGGCGCGGATCATCGCAGTCAGCGGGTCTTCGCATCCCCGGATCGGTGACCACCGCAAGCCTGCGGGGACGCCTTCGGCGAGGTGCTGCGGATCGAACACCGCCACTGGCCGCCCCTCCGCACGGCGTGCTGTGAGAGTGGCAGTGAGGTTGTCGGGGCGGGTGGAGGTCGTGACGACGGCGCCTGGGGCGTCGAGGATCGCGTTGATGACCACATGCAACCCCTTCCCCGATCGTGGTGGCCCGATCAGCAGGATCGAATCCTCCACACTCGCCCACACGTTTACGTTCCTCGATGCGCCGAGGAGGTATCCGACATCGGTGACCGCAGGCTGCTGGATGGAGGGGCGGAGTTGCCCGGCCCGACGCAGCAGTGCTTTCTCTGATGCGGCGGTGGTGACGTCGGTGCGGGTGGCGATCCCGACGATCCGGTACGGGTCGACCTTCGTCTGTCGTGCGTGCTCGCGGAAGAACCGCCACACCCACCACCCCGCACTCCCGACCGCGACGATGAGGATGCCGGTGACGATCCAGTACGCGACCGGGTTCAGCTCGTCGGCAGCGAGTGCGCTACCGGGGTCGGAGGGGTGCAGGAGCACGCCGAGGCCGGCTTCGATCCCGCCCGGCGGCTGCGCAATCCCGGTAACCCACGCGGTGATCGTTCCCGCAACGCGGAGGATGACGGCGAGGACGGCGGCGGCGATGAGGGCGATGATTCCGAGGTTCGCCAGCTCATCCCCAAGCGCCCCACCCTGCCGCGGGGTGCTCATTGGATTCTCCCGACCGTGAGGGTGCCGGAGATGCGGCCGAGGAGGATCACTTCACCCGTCACCGCAAGCGCGGTTTGCTCTGCGGTGAGGAGGGTGCGGGCGGTGCCGTCGCTGCTGGCGTCGGTGTGGGCGTGGATGATCGCGACGGCGACATCCTCACCCGCAACGAACCCTGCCCCTGCCACCTGATGCAGCACCGGCTGCGCGGCTGGCACCGGAGGCGACACCACAGCCACCGGTGCCGGTGCTGATGCTTCCCAGGGCTTTGGGGTGGTGCGTTCGCGGGGCGGGGTGATGATGTCGGTGAACGTTGACCCGTCGGCCTCGTGTACCTGCACGCGCAGCGGCGACCGGTACTGGGCGGTGAGGGCGTCGAGGATGGTCGGGAACGCTTCGCGCCGCCATCCCGGAGCGAACGGCTCCGGGAGATACGGGCGCCCGTCGACCGTGACCGTCATCGCACCATCAGCGGTGATGGTGAACTCCACCACCGGCACGACGACCGGTCCACCGGGCTCAGTCTTCGGTGGCTTCGGCGCTTTCGGGGGTTGGTGGTCGGGGTGGGTGCGGCGGTAGCGAGGCTTCGGCGTCACAGGGTTCCTCTCCGTGGAGTGCAGGGGTGTCGCCAGGCAGGTGCACTAGCACCGCCCCCGAAACGCAGGTGGGAGGGCACGAACCTGGGGTGGTTCGTGCCCTCCCATACCGACCCGCCCTGGGGTGGGGGTGCCGGAGGGTCGGCAGCCTGTGGTTAGTCCTCCTTTGCTCCCTCGAACTGGGCCTTGAACTCCTCGAACGACAGGTCCTCGTCACGGACGTACCCGGCGCGGTCGCGCGTGATCGCGAGGCGACGCCCGAACAGCAACACCCCACCGGTAACCGCAGCGATCAGCCCACCAGCGAGACCGATCGGCCACCAGTCACCGCCGCCGGTGTGCGCGAGCTCACCCGGCGTGCCTGCTACGTCTGGGGTGTCGGTGACGGTGGTGGTCTCATCCGGTGCACCGCAGACCCCACGGTGCAGGATCGTGCCGTCCTCATCGGTGACGGTCTCCACCCAGTAGTAGATGCCGACCGTGTCGAAGATCACCTCGTCGGAGCGATACTCACCTGGCCCATCGAGATCAATCGTGGTGGAGGTGAAGACGAGTTCTTCCGGGGTGCAGGTCGCGGTGTCACTGTCCTGCCGGTACGCCTCGAAGATCAGGCGTGCCCCGTCGGGGACGGTGCCGGTGACGGTCGCAACATCATGCGCCGGATCACCCAGCTTCACGTTCGCCATGGCGTTCGTCTTCACGATCAGCTCCTCCGGCTGCTCCTTCACCACCGTCGTCTCACCCGACGCCCCACAAAGACCCTCGGCGATGATCTCGCCGTCGGCGTTGTAGAGGGATTCGACCCAGTACACGTTCCCCGCGGTATCGACGGTGGTGGTGCCGGAACGGTAGACACCGGCCTGGGTGACCGGGATCTCCTCGCTCTCGTAGAACGGCGCCTCACACAGGGCTTCCGCGTCTGCCAGGTGGGGTCCGTAGGCACGGAACACCAGGTAGGAACCGTCGGGAATCTTCGTGCCCTGCACGAGCGCGGTATCCGAGAACGGCTCGCCGACGAACGCTTCCGGTGTCGCCTGCGTCACCACGGACACAGGCACCTCTCTGCCGGTGGGTGGGACGTAGAAGCGTTCCAGCACGTCCACCGGAGACGAGGAGTAAGGCTGCACGCGGTCGTCGCCGGTGAAGGTGGTGACGAGGACGTAGAAGCCGGGCTCGGTCGGCACGATCTTGTCGTCATCCGTGTACCCGAGCTTGTAGACCCCATTGCGTGCCGGCGTCATCAGTTCCGCCAGCACCGGCGCGCTGGTGAGGTCGAGATCGTCGGTGAGTTCCGTATCTGACGCGAAGGGGCCGTAGACGGTGTGATGCAGTTCATCGACATCGGCGTTCCAGTAGCCGTCGCCGGTGAAATCGCCGTGGTTCGCCGGGAACCCGGTGACGGTGATCACATCGAAGGCGCGTCCGCCGGGGTGCACGTTGTACTCCCGCATCAGCGAGGTCACCGTGACCGGCCACCGCACCGACGTCGTCTCCACCGTGATCCCGTACTCGTCCTGCCAGTCGTTCGCGAGGTAGTCGCGCACCCACTCCGGCTGCGTAGTCTTCCGAACCTCCCACACCCAGGTCACAAACCCGCCCGTCGGCGCGACCACCGACGGGGACGTGTAGACGCCGGGGCCGTCTGCGGTGACCGTCACGGTACCGAGCGGCACCGCGTTCGGGTCGATCGCGGCGTTCTGCGCCGGGGGCAGCGTGCCGGGCACCTGGTAGGCGGTGCCCTCGAACACCACCGGAATGTGCGCGCCGTCCTTCTTCAACCACGCACCATTACTGCTACTAACGGTGATCGTGTCCGTGAGTGCATCACCGGGGACAGCGAGACGCTGATCCGCCTTGGAGACAGCTTCGGGCTGGAACGGCACCACCGACGTCTCAGTGACTTGGCCGAAGCGGTCGGTGAACGAGTCGGTGAGGTACTTCGCGTTCTCACCGTGCGCGGTCTTGTCGATGCTCCACACCCACGTGTAGAACCCCGACTCCGGCGCAACGATCGTGCCCGGCGATGTATACGACCCCGCACCCGTCAACGTCACCGTCTCGACGCCTGCGACGAGGGCTCCGGCAGGTGGGGTGTCGGCTTCGGCAGGCTGCTCATCGAACGGCCCATACAAGGTGCCGGTCGCGGTCACCTCAATCGGGTTGCCGTCCAGGTGAATCCAGGTACCCTTCGACACCGACACCGTGAGCCCATCCACGAACGCATCACCCTCCGCGACGTAGCGGGAGGCGACCTGGGTGGTGATCTCCGGCTGGAAATCCAGTTCAATCACCGGCGACTCCACCGACGCCGACAACCCGGTGGATGACCCTGCGACGGCGGCGATCAAACGCTGCTTCCCAGGAGTCGTGTAGAGATCAAGCGCCGCACCATACCCGGCCGCATCGATGCTCATCGACGCGCCAACCCGGTAGGACGGCACACCGACTGCGGGGGTGCCGGTGATCGGGTGCGCCCCGGAGCCGATCGTGCGCGCCGAGGAACCGTTAGCGAAGACCGCATCCGACAAGGTCGCAGCACCGGTGAGGCCTGCGGGGTGGGTGGCGACGGTGAGCGTGCCCGCGTACTGATCCGACATCTCAAGCGATAGCGACAGTGACGGGTCGGTGACCGCGTTTGCTGCGGCCTCCTGCCGCATCGCGGCGAGGTTCGCGAGGATCGTTCCCCGCTCCGACGCGGGGGCTCGGGCAACGTAGTAGTCGTCACCGGACATGCCGTGCGAGTTATACCGGCCAGGGCTCGCCACCGACCACACATGCAGCGCGACCGCGGCGGTGACGTTCGGATCGCCCGACTGCCCCCACCGGTCCATCACATAGTTCAACTCGGCAAGCTGCTGCCGCGACAGCGAATCCAACGCCGTGATCCGTTCCGGCCCCGATGTGTTGCCGTAGGGCGGGTCCGCGTCCAGGTCCGCGCAATACGCCTGCCGGCCGTCCACATCCGTGTTGTACGCGCCGAGGAACGCACCATCTGACCAGTACCCGACCCCTTCACTGCCCGCATGGGCAGCCTGGGAGCCAAGCGCGAACGAACCCGCGATGACCAGGAGCGCGAGCAGCGCTGACAGCCAGCGCCGCACCCCCGTTCTGGGTGGCGCAGCCTCCGGCTGCGTGATGTGGGCGAGTGATCCTGACACGAGATACCTCCTGGTGTGTGTTCATCAGCGACCAGAGCCGGCCGCCTTCACACCAGGTGCACCACCCGCCTCACAACACCGGCCCCCTCAAATCCCGCCCCTGCGCCGACGGCCCAGCCTCGAGCGGGTCGGACTCGAGTCCCGCACGCTCCCGCACGGCACGGTGAGCCCGGTCACGAACCCCATGCAGCAACTCGCGCACATCTTCATAGCCAGTCACCACCGTGGCGAGGCCGTCACGCAGCAACCGATGACAGCCCGTAGAGGTGGCGCTCGTGATCGGCCCGGGGATAGCCCCGACCGGGCGGCCGAGTTCGGCGGCGCGGGCGGCGGTGTGGAGGGTGCCGGAACGGTACCCGGCCTCGGCGATGAGGACGGTGCCGGAGAGCGCGGCGAGGAGCCTGCCTCGTTGCAGGAACCTCCACTTCGTCGGCGCCGCACCCGGCGGCAACTCCGACAGCAACAGGCCGTCCTTGCCGACACGGGTCAGCAGATCAGTGTGCCCTGCCGGATACAGCCGATCCAAGCCGCCTGCGAGCACGGCGACCGTTGAGCCATTCGAGGCGAGTGCGGCACGGTGCGCGGCACCATCGATCCCATACGCGCCGCCCGAAAACACCACACGGGAGTCGGCGACCGCCGACTGCACCAGCTCCGTGGTGACGTGTTCCCCGTAGGCGGTGGACGCCCTGGCTCCGGTGATGGTGAGGCGATCCCACATCGGTCCGGTCAGCAGCCCTGGGTTGCCTTTCGCCCACAACGCCACCGGCGCGCCATCACCGAGCGCGTCGATCCCGGCAGGCCATTCAGCATCGCCGGGGATCAGCACCCGCATCCCGTGCCGCTCCGTCTCAGCAAGCACCCGCTGGATTTGTGCGGCGTCGAGGCGTGGTGCGAGGCGGCGCTGCCAGGTGTCACCGTCGGGCCCTGCCGGGACTTCATCGGCGAGGACGCGGGCGACCGTTTCGGATGCGCCGACGGTGCGAATCATCCGCCCCGTCACCGCATCTCCTGGTTCGGACGCGATAGCGAGGATGATCCTCGCGGTGCTCTCATCTGCTGCCAGTTCGTTGATCGTGTCCATCAGTGCTGCTCCCTCGGTCATGGCGTGTCAATCGAGGGATAGGTGCGAACCGGCACGCCGAAACAGTCATTACGAGAGGATCGGTGGGCGCGGGAACTTGCACCCTCACAACACCCCACAGATCGGCCAAAACCCGCAGAATCACGCGGAATCAGAGTTCAGAAATCCTGAACCTGAGCATTTAGCCCTTCATCCTCGCGGTGGTGTCGAACGCGGCGAGCTCGGCCGGGTGAAGTTGGTGCTGGACGACGAAGGAGCGTTCTTTGATGCGCCAGAGTCCTTGCCCGGTGCCGAGTCCTGGGAGGAGTTTCTGTTCGGTGCCGGTGAGTCCGAGGGCTGCGGCGGTGGCTCCGAGCTGGTCGGGTTCTTGCCGGTAGATGATCCTGGTCTCCGCATTCGCCAACAGGCTGTTGGCGAGGGCGCGCATCGCGGAGCCTTGGTCGCCGACGTTGTCGAGGTCGGTGAGTTTGTGGAAGATCAGCATGTTCGCGATCCCGTAATGCCTGGCGAGCCGCCATTGCGCGTCCATACGGCGCAGGAGAGCTGGGTAGGCCATGAGTCGCCAGGCTTCGTCGTAGATCACCCACCGGTGCCCGCCGTTCGGGTCCATCAACGCCGACTCCATCCACGCGCTGGAGCAGGTCATCAGCACGGAGATCAGCGTCGAGTTCTCCGCGACGCGGGACAGGTCCAAGCTCACCATCGGGAGCGATGGGTCGAACCTGACCGTCGATGGCCCATCGAACAATCCGGCAAGATCGCCCGCCACGAGGCGGCGGAGGGCGTGGCCGACGAGCCTGCCGTCTTCTGCCAGCCGGCCATCCGTGTCGGTCGCAGGATCGGGGCTCAGGATGCGGTCGACCACCATAGGCAGGATCGGCACGTCAGCGGTGCGGACGCTGTCTTGGAGAGCGAGGTCGATCGCGGTGTGCTCCAACGGCGACAGCACCCGATCCAGCACGGTTTCTGCGAGCGCGCCGATGAGTTCCCGGCGGCGGGACGCGACTTGCGCCGCCCATTCCGCATCGCTCACCCCGGACGGGCGGTGGCCCTCATCGAGCGGGTTGAGCCGGTTGCGAAGCCCATGCCCGAGCACGATCGCTCGCCCACCAACAGCCTCCGCCACCGCCGTATGCTCACCCTTCGGATCGCCGGGCACATACACACGGCGACCAAACGGGATCGACCGCGCATAGAGCGATTTCGCGAGTGAGGATTTACCGGACCCGACGATGCCAGCGAGGACAATGTTGGGTGCGGTGATGACCCCGCGGGCGTACAGAGTCCAGGGATCGTAGACGAACGAGCCACCCGAGTACAGGTCCTGGCCGATGAACACGCCGTCAGCACCGAGGCCACCTTCGGCGAGGAACGGGTAGGCGCCCGCGAGCGTCGCGGACGTGTCCTGATGCCGCGGCAATCGCAACCTGCCCGGCGTCCGTAACGCCGCTGCCCCTGGTTCGCCTGCGGCGGGCAGGTAGGTGGTGTTTCGGCGTTCGGCACGCTCAGCGGCCACCCGTTCACGCTCTGCCGACTGCTCAGTGCGGCGTGCGTTGGTCTCGATCTTCGTGGCCGCGTGCTTGCGTGCTTTCCGCTGCCGGCGGCGTTCCCCGGCCGGTTCGACCAACGCCGCGGTATGGAGCTTCTGCCGATCGGTCACAGCGCTCGCCCCCGAGACACCGAGGAGGACTGCGACGGTGCGAACCAGTCATCCTCGTCTTCGACCACGGGCGCTTGGCGGCGTGGCTGTGGATGGCTCGGCGCAGTCCGCGTCGCCGGAGCTCCGGCATCCGGTTCTCGTGTCTCCGGGTGCGTGCGGAGGAGGGAGACGTGCCCGTGGTCATGGTTGTACGTCAGCGTGTAGATGCCTGCGGTGGTGGTGCGGTCGAGCGGGCCGGCGGGGATGGTGTCGTAGACGTATCCGTTGACGAGCGCCGCCTGTGTGGTCTCTTCGCCCATGTCGAACCCGGCCAGGTGCTCGATCGCCGCATCAGTGCCGTCACGGTCGATGATGGCCAGCACCTCGTCGGCGTCCTGTCCTTGCAGGAACACGATCCCCACCCGCCGGGCAGGGACAGAGTCTGAAGGGGCGGGGCGCCATGCGATACGCCCCGAGGCGCCCATGGCGGCATCCACCTGGTCGTGCACCCCATCGAGCAACGCCGCGGCCTGCCGCAGTTCGGCGGCCGCGGTGAAAGCGTGACTTGCGCCGACACCTTGGTTCCCGGCGTCGTCATAAGCGCGCACTTGGTTCGTGGAGTGGGCGGTGGCGAGCTGGTCGAGCACTTGCCGGAGGGATCGCACCCCGGCAAGGAGATCACCGAGCACAGTGTAGGTGTCGGCGGGGTTCTCAAACGTACGGGTCGCATGTGCGAGGCCGCGGAGCGCTTCGGACGCTTCCGCGGCGTCGGCGGTCGGGTTCTGGAAGGTCGGCATGACGGGCTCCTACTTGCTCTCAGACGGTGCGGCACAGCGGCAACGCTGCGACCGTGAAGGCTTGCGCCTGCTGCCCAACAAGACGGCGGGTCTCACAAGACGCTTGGATCGCGGCCTGTTCGATCGCCGCGACCGCGGTGTCGAGTTCTTCCGGGGACGGCGCGCTGACGCTGATGAGGCCGGTGTAGCGGAGCACACCGTGGCCGGCGGTGAGGTCGGCTTCTTGTTGGAGGACATCACCGTATTCGGCGGTTTGAGAGGCGTCTTCGATCTGCCCCATTTTCTGCCGCTGCGCCGCATCTGAGATCAGTTCGGTCTTCTTCTTCCTGATGTCACGGGCTGCTTGATCCGACCGGATCGGCGTGCACACCAGCGAGAACGAACGTTGAATCCCCGACGACAACAACACCGGGGCGAGAAACCCCGGATACACCTGCGACCTCGGCCACTCCGACACCCACAGCACCGCATGGTGCGCGGAATCCGACCGCAGGCGATCCCACGACTCGGTGACCGCGACCGGCCCCGCAGTCGCAAGGGAACGCCCGATGTCGGTGTTCCGTTCGAGGATCGCCGCGGTAGCGGGGTCGTAGGCGGAGCGGAGGATCACCGCGACCTGAGCGGGGGTGAGCCACCCGGTGATCGTGAGCTCCGCCGCCCGAAACGCGGTCACGAGCGTTGTCATCTCTTGGCGAAGGACGGCGGCGGCACCTTTGATTCCGCCGCCGTTGGTGCGTACCTGTCGGGCTGAGGCTTTGAGGTCGAGGGCAAGGCTGATGGTGGTGGCGTGGCGTTCCCCGGCGGGACCGGCACGGTCGATGAGTTCCCGGTACACGGTGGAGGTCCAGGAACCGTCATCGGTGCCGTGGCGTTGCCACCATTCGACCAGCCCGGAACCCCCATCGGGGAGGGTGCGTTCGCACACTTGCAGGCGGGCGATCCGCCCGGACCGGCAGGTGGTGGCGAGCACGCGCCCCCAGGTGGCGACGCGGCGTTCCTGCTCTCCGGGGTCGAGGAGCACGAACGCGGGATGTGAGACGCCGACGATCGCGGTGAGGGTCTGGTGATGGGGGTCGTGGATCATCGCCGCCCCGGTCTCCGGGTCCTCCCACTCCCGAAGCGACGCCGCATCACCTGGAAGAGCGAGCGTCCCCGCAGGACGCGGTTTCACGACCCGCCGCCGGAACACCGTCTGCCGTGCCTGCGTGCGGGCAACCCACCGGAAGGTGACGGGCACCCATTCGATGAGTTTCCGGCCCCCGACCGGGGTCCAGGCGAGGACGGCGGAGAGGAGCCAGATGGGTGCGGTCCAGGCCAGCAGTATCCCGCCGCCGGCGTAGAGGGCGCCGACGATGGAGAGGACGCCTGTGGCGAGGGCGATGAGTTGCGGGAGGGAGAGGCCGAGGAGGATGCCGCGGCGGGTGAGGCGGGAGAACTGCACCGCCCGCAGCCCAAACCCTGCACTGCTCGTGTTCTGCTGAGTCGACATCGATTATTCCTTCCCGGCAGACGGCTTCGGTGACGGCACAGGCGGCGGCGTCGAGGGTGTAGGTCGTGCCGGTGGTGCGGTCGGTGTGTGATTCGGCGCAGGTGGTGGTGCGGGTTGCACGGTCTCACCGGCCCCGGCCGCGTGCCCTTCCGCAGCACCGCCGACCTTGCCACCGAGCTTCGGCCCCGCGGTCGCTGCCGCACCGACCACCTGAGCCCCGACAACGACCGCCGCCGCAGGCCCCGCAGCAGCAGCCCCGCCGGCCCCGGCACCAGCTGCGCCAGCACCGCCGCCCGCACTCCCAGCCCCCGCACCAGCTGCGGCACCAGAACCACCCGCTGCGCCCCCTCCTGTAGCGGGAGTGGCCGTCGTTGCGGGTGGGGTGCCTTCACTGGGTGGTGCCGCACCACCGCCGTTGTCGGCGCCGTCGAGTACCTTCTTCGTCCCGTCCGCCTTCGGTGCTGACGGGACGGGGATGGGGCGGTTGAGGGCGGATTTGGCTTCTTGTTCGGCGCTCATCGAGTGATACATATCGAAGCCGATGAACGTGACGAACTTGTACGTCATGTATGGGGCGAACGCAGCGATGAACATCAACACCACACCTGCGATGGGATCACTGATCGACGCCAGATCAAGCTCAATCGGCGCAGACACTTGGGTGATCGCGACGAGGAAGATCACCACCAGCACGAGCTTCGACAAGATCAACGCGATCACGAACGTCGCCCATTTCCCGAACCACCCCTTGGTCGCATCCCACGAGAACCCCGCGAGAGCGATCGGGGCGAATACGATCGCGACCAGGAGGAGGGCTTTGCGGATCAGGAGGGAGAACCACACGATCGCAGCCGCACTGATGGCGAGTCCTGCGAGGAAGATCGTGACGATCGCCCCGACACCGGGGGCGGCGATGTTGATCCCCGCGAACCCTGCCGCGAGGAGGGTGATGCGGTCGCCGATAGATTCCATCGTGTTCCCCGTGGCCTGCACGATCCCGACCGCGAGCTGATCCGTGATCTCCAACAACAGCCCCGTGAGACCGATCGCGACGAACGAGCCGAGGATGCTTTTCGCAGCTCCCAGGGCGGCGCGGGTGAGGGCGGTGGGGTCGCGGTGGACGAGGCCGGTGATCAGTTGCAGGCAGAAGAAGATCAGCACCACGAACACTGCGACCCCGAAGAGGATGTTGTAGACTCCGACGTAGCCTTCGTCGGTGACGTCGACGAGGGTAGTGGTGTCGAATACCGTCCAGACCGCCTCGAACAGCCACGCCGCCGCCCCGCCCATTGCCTGGGCGAGCCAGTCGAACGGGGCCGCGATCAACGTCGCTGCTCCTTGCCCGACGGTGTCGCATACGGCCGAGATCACCGGCACATCACACACACTCACCGCATCCTCCTTCCCTCGTCCGTGGTGGGGTTAGACGGCTTGGCCGACGCCCCAGAAGAAGTTGATGAGCGTCACCGACGCGCCGCAGATGATCGCCGCGCCGCAGGACACGAGCACGCCGACCTTCCCGCGCGAAGCGAGATGCGGGTTGCTGCTGTTCGCGCCGAAGCCCCATACGATCGCGGAGACGATCAGGGCGAGGACGGAGAGGATCAGGCCGACGGTCATCACCGCGCCGACGATGATGCGCAACTGCTCGATACCGGGAAGCCCGGTACCGTTCGGGTCAATATCAATCACAGGGATGCTCCTTCAGCTCACAAACGCCAGGGAATGGCGAACTTGCCAGCCAGGTGCACCCGCGCCCCCATCGCGCATCTGGGAGCTCACCTAAAATGAGGAGATGACCGGACGCACCGAGACGATGCCGCCTTTAGTGATGTACGTCGTCCACGCGAAGGGCGCGAACCGGATCAGCTATCTGAGCGTCGAGAAAATCAGCGAAGCGTTCGACAAAGAATCCACCCCGACCTTCGGTTCCCTCTGCGCCATCGTGCGCGAAGGAGATGAAGAACTCGGCACCGGGGACTATCTGATCGGGTTGGCTGTCACGCGCGGCGTCGCCGGCATTGCGAGCGGAACGCTACGCGCGACCTTGTCGCCGATCCTTCGTCTGCTCGCGCCTCTTGAGTTCGGAGAACTGAGAGAACAGGCAGTCTCGATGCCGTCAATGCCGCAGCGCTTCTACGCACGTCGACTCGATAGTCCTACAGCAAGAGCTCTCCTCGAACATCTCAGACAGGTTGACCCAACGGTCGGACCGTGGCTGGATTCCGTATTCAGATCGCCGCGCACCTTCGATGACGAGGTGCAGCAATCGAGAGTTGAAGCGCGTGATGCGGTCTTGCTGGCTTCGCAGATTGCTGAGATTCCGTTGCCCGCGGATGCTTTCAGCGAGCCGCCCAGCGTCGAGGAAAAAGAGACACTTCTCGATACCGTGCTAAACGCTGGGTATGAGCGAGATATGGAGGAGGAGCTTCTGCCGCTCGATCTTCAACGTTTCGATGGCAAGCTGATCGCCGATCAACGGGCGGCCAGCCTCGCCGTGTTCGAGGATCGCAGCGGCCAACGGAAGCTCCTCGTCATGTCTGTCAACAAGAAACCCATAGAGGAAGAGCTTGGTGTCGACCTTCTCTACTGGGATCAGGTTCACGACGCTTTCACCTTCGTTCAATACAAGAGACTGGAACGAGCTGACAGCGGCGACGGGAGCGGCAGCTACGAGTGGGTTTATCGACGTAAGAACGAGATAGAGAAACAACTCAATCTCATGCCGAAAGGCCGTGAAGTCCCGAGGAAGACCATCGACTGGCGAGCTTTCGATACCCCATTTTGGTTCAAGTTCGTGCGCGGAGACGCTGGTCGAAAACTCGACGGGAAGACGCTCAAAGGCATGTATGTCTCCGCTGACTGGATGCGGCTCGCCATGACTGATTCGACGTTCAAAGCCGGCCCACGATCTGGCTTCCGAGTGACCTACAACAACACCAAGTACCTCGGGCGAGGGGCCTTCACCCAGCTCATCTCACGCGGATTCATCGGAACAGCAAGCACGCGTTCTCAGGCGTTCAAGAAGGCAATGGCAAAACTGGGCTCCGACCGTGAACTCATCATCGCGATCAAAACTGAGTGGCAGAACGACACCGAAGACGAACGAGCACAGACCGCTTCAGATGCATCCTCGCCCGCACTCCCGTTCTAGGAAGACTGGTACCTCGCAACCTCCTGTCACCGACACGCCTACAAGCGGTCGCCGACGCCCAGGAGGAAGTTGACCCAGGCGACACCGGCTCCGGCGAGGGCTGCCGTGCCGAGTGCCACCCAGACCCCGAGCCGGGCTTTTGTGGCGGTGTGCGGGTTACCGGTCGAAGATGAGATGGCCCAGATGATCGCGGAGATAATCAGCATCAGTACGGCGATGATGAGTACGAACATCAGTAGCGCACCGATCACCGTGCGGAGGTCGTCGGCTGCGCCGACGCCGCCGAAGTCAGGGAACACGTCCATCAGCGCCCACCTCCGTTCAGGGTGCAGGATGCACGGGAGGTGTTGCCGCCGGTGATGCCTTCGGCGTCGTGGTCGGTGAGCCATTGGTCGGAGTCGATCGCGGGCTGCCCTTGACCTCCGGGCCGGATTTCGAGGTGGAGGTGGGGCCCGGTGGATTTTCCGGAGGAGCCGACATCGCCGATGTGTTGCCCGGCGGTGACGGTCATGCCTTCGGTGACGTGGATGCCGTGCTCCCACATATGCGCGTAATAGGACGCGACCCGCTCTCCGCCGACGGTGTGCTCCACGATGATGAGCCCACCCCAGGAGCCGGTGTATCCGGCTTGGGTGACGATCCCATCGGCGACAGCGTAGATCGGGGTGCCGTCAGGCGCGGCGAAGTCGCTGCCCGAGTGGAACGCGGTCTCGAAGGTGATCGGGTCGGTGCGCCACCCGAACGGGCTGGTCCGCACCCAGGAGCCCTCCGGCAACGGGAACACGACCCTGGTGGTCTCCGGCACCACCACCTCACCGCCTCCACCGCCGCCGGTTGATGGCGCGGGGCGGGTGAGTGCGGTGAGGATCGCTTCGGCGACGGGCTGATAGTTCTGATACCGGTCCGGGAACGCCGACACCTCAACGGCCTGCGCCGCTTCGCCTGGGTCGAGCTGCTGCCACCCCGGAATGTCGAGCAGCCCGCGCGGTGAGGGGTAGTTGGGTCCGGTGGGTCCGCCGTAGAAGGCGCGGGCTTGATAGTTCGGGTCCATGAGTTCCGCGACAGAGCCCCACCCTGCTTGCGGGCGCATCTGAAACAGACCGAGAGAGTCGTGATCGGACGCATCCCCGTCGTTGGGGTAGTTCGCGGATTCTGGGTAGGTGCCGGTGTTGGCGAGCATCCGCAGGTGCGACTCCGTGAGCGCCGCCATCAACGCGATCACCACCCCCGGACGCCCCACCCCATCCGTCTGCCCACCAACCGTGATGACGGTCGCAGCGTGGGTGAGCTGCTGACGATTCAACGTCACCGTCTCACCATTGCGCGTCGTCGCAGTGAGCGAGTCCGGGATCGGCCCGACGATCAACGACCCCGGCGCGCACGCAGCGACAGCAGGATTGACGAGGACAGCGACGGACAGGAGCACGGTCGCGGGGCCGAAACAGACGGCGGCGACGGTGAGGGCGGCGAGGAGTTTCTTGAGCATGGCCGGTCACCGCAGCGGGTTGTCGAGCTGCGACAACCGCAACACCGCGCACGTTTCAGTGATTGGAGCGGCAGGCGCCGGTGCGGAGGTGCGTTCGGGTGTGCAGGTGAGGAACACGGTGAACGCGACCGGGTGCGTTGTCGTGACCGGGTCGGTGCCCCAGTAGCCGGTGCGGTGGCGGGTGCCGGTGATCGTATACGCGACCGCACCGTCAGGAATCTGCCCCGGCGCCGCCTGCACCACCGCATCCTCCCACGCGGCAGGGATCTCGATCGTGTCGATGGTGAGCCACTGCCGCGTCTGATGCGTGCGGAGCTGCGTCCATGCCTCCTGGGTCGGCAGATAGGAACGGACATCGGATGCAGCCGCGTCGGCTTCCGTGTCGGCGGTTACATCGGCGAGCATCTGCGCGTAATCGGCAGGCCCATACCCACTGGTCGTATCCCAGGTAAACAGCGCTTCCGCAACCGCGCCTGCGAACTTTTCCGACCCACCGAGGGTGACCACGGCTTCCGGTTCTGCCGGGACGTGTGCCGGGTTCGTTGCCGTCGGCCCATCGGGACGGGCGGGTTCGGTGGTCTGGGGGCCGCGGGTGAGTCCGTAGACCCCGACGCCGATGAGGAGGAGCAGGATCAGGCCGACAGCTGTGGCGGCGATGAGCACGGTGCGGCGGCGGCGAGCGGTGGGGTCCATCCTGGTGTCCTTCCCGACGAGATTCGGATCACCAGACAGGTGCACCACAGCATTCAGGGCAGGGAGGCGGCGGAGGGTCAGGCGGTTTCGCGGCGCACGTTTCGTGCAGTGCGGGCGGCATCCAGGAACGCGACGGTTGCAGTGACGGCGTTCTCGAACATCGCCCACTGCTCACCAGACAGGGCTGGGCCGATGGTTTCGGGGTCGTAGCGTTCGGTCCAGGTGGAGAGTTCATCCCAGAGGTAGACGAACGACCGCACCGGCAGGAACTCCCGCGGCTGCTCCTCAACCGCGTGAAGGCGTGCGGATGCGAGCTGGGAGGGGCGCTTCTTCGTCGCAGTCCTCGCACGCTCGACAGCGAGTACCGCGAGCCGTTCCAGATCGGCCGGCCGTGCCGTGTCTTCGAGCTCCCGGATCCGGGTCGCGCCTGCGGCTGCGGTGTCGCGGATGCCTGCCGGTTGTGCGAGGTCGCCCGCGAGGGTGTCGAGTTCGGCGAGGGCTTGCGCGGCTTTGATGCGATGCTGCGCTCCGGTGATCGACCCGCCCGCGTCGATCCGGTCAAGTTCCTCCCGTGCCCGCTGCTGTACGTCGTCGGTCTGTGCCGGGTCAGCGGCAAGGTTCTGCAACTCGTTGATGCGTTCGAGCGAGGTATAGGCGTTGCGGCCGGTGACCATGAGCGCGGCCTGCTCGCGGGTCTTCCCGATACTCCCGGCCGACGGTGGGGCCACCGTGGCCCCACCGTGTGACCTGGGGTTTTCTTGTTTCGAGGTGAACCGTGACGCTTCCTGTCGGCCCGTCGCATCCTCGACCATGAGCGCTTTCAATTCGGCATAGAGAGCGGCTTCCTCGGTACGGGTGAGGGGCTTATGCAGGAGATTGTCGTCCTGTTCGGCGAGGAGCTGCCCGAGGGTGGTGGAGATACCGGAGCGCACCCACACGTTCACCGTCTTCCACCCGAGCCTGCGGATCGCAGCCAAACGGCGGGCACCGCAAATCAGCATCCCGTCCGGGGTGATCGTGATCGGCTGCAACAGCCCATCCCGCGTGATCGACTCCACCAGCGCGTCGATGTCGCCGTAGTCCTCGCGGTGGCGGCGGCCGGACCAGATCGACTCGACGGCCCGCTCCAGCTCGATATGCCCCGGCGTGGTCATGGCCGGCCTCGCATCACCCCGGGCGCGGCAACCGTGACGGCGACCGCGAGGTCAACATCAGTGAGGAGATGCCGGAGTGATTCGCCAATTAGGAGCCGCAGCAGCACGCCACGGCTCGCATTCGTACCGGTCAGGCTTGCGTCTGGTGATCCGAGGACGATGCGCAGCAGCCGATACCAGGACGGTGCGGGGATATCGAGGAGTGCCCGGGCGTGACGATCACGCCGCAGCGATTCATATGCTCCCGCTCGTGAGACGGATTCTGCGAGGCGTGCGCAGATGCACTCGATCGCCGCGCGGGCGACCACTGGTTCCCACCCGTACCAGCACAGCAGTGCGATTGTGTCTTCGACCGCTGACTCCACTCCCGTCGCCCCTGACGCTTCCACCTCGTCGTCAGCGTCGTCTTCGTCGTCGTCAGTGAAGGGGTCGGCGCGGAATGCGGGGTGGTAGTCGGTGAGGAGGTTTTCGCGGTCGGAGAAGCGTTCGGCGTCATGGAAACTCGAGTATCTGGGTCTGCGTGCCTGGTGCACGGAGCACAGGAGTCCGTTGGCGCGGTTTTCTGCGATGCAGGTGATCTGCACGGCACGGGTGATGACCGCCCACGGATCATCCGCCCGCCGCACCGAGGGCGCACGCATCGCCTCGAACGCCGCGGTCGCCGCCTCCCACGGATCAAGACCGTGCTTGCGCGCGAGCGCGGCGTACTTGTCGGCCGCGTACCGCATGAGTTCGGTAGCGACCGGGTCATTCCGCCAGGCGTCCGGCCCCTCAGCGTCGAGGCGGGTGAGGAGTTCGCGGAGTCGTTCTGAGTTCTCGAACCCACGCCCGCGACCATCGCGACGTGGAGTGTTTCGTTGTGGCATGGTGGCACCTCCTGACAGGCAGGTGCGCACCGGCTCCCCACCGCCACCCCACCACCGTCTTCTGCGCATAGCCGTTCACCCCAGCCCGATCCCGGACGGCCGCACCCACGACGACGAGCGCGGACGATCCTGTGGCTCGAACACATCGAATGACTCGAATACTGCCGGCCCCGCGGGTGCCGCTCGTTCGGCTCGGCGATCCCGAATGTCGCGCGCATGATCCCGGGTCGCACGGTAGGCGTGACCTGGCGCGCGGCGGGCACGGTGCGCGAGGGCGGTCTGAAAGTTGATGCCGCGGCCCGCGATCCTGGCGGTGCTCGACGCGATCAGATCAGTCGGACGCACCCACGCGATCCCGCGCCCCACCCGCGAACCAGGATCAGCGCCTACTTTGGTGAGTGAGGGGTCGCGGTGCACGGCGAACGCAGACCGCTCCGCCTCCGCACCCTCGACCATTTCTGGCCGCGTCTCCGGTAGCTCAGTGCGGTGTGTCTCTGTGTGGTCGTTCATGGGGTTTCCTCCTTGCTGATGGCTGGGGTGAACCAGCGGCCGACGGTGGAGGGGTGCACGCCCAGGTGCCGGGCGATCTGCTTGTTCGACCACCCCTCCACGTCCCGCAATTGCGTCGCCTCCGCCCGCCGCTCACTCACCGATACCACCGGAAACTCCATTGCCGATTTCGGCTCCATTTCTCGTACGGCGACCGTTTGAGACGGGGCGACCGTCTCGGCAGGAGCGGCCTCGATCACGTCTGCGCCCGGTGTGGTGGTGGGGCGGGTGAGGAAGACGGTGAGGTGTGTGATCGACAGCAGCACCAGCGGCGGGATCGCCGCGACCGATGCGGCAAGCACCGGCGGGACGTCGGTGTCTGAGGCGATGATCGCGTGGATCGCATTCGCCGTCACCGACACGACGGCGCCGGCGGCGAGAAGCGTCCAGGGGTACCAGGTCGGGCGGGACTGGCTGGCGAGGGCGACGACGGCGACAGTTGCGACGACGATGATGCCGTCCACGATCAACGGCCACGCCCACGCCTGCCCCGCATCGATCCCAGACCGGCGGGCAAGGTCGGCAAGCGCCGTAAAGCTGAGCCAGAACGCGCCGGCTGCGATGAACACCGTGCCCGTGATCGCCGTCACCACCGCCAACCGGCGACCCCGCGGCGAAACAGCCTCGGTGGTGTTCATAAGATCACCCGCCCTGGTGATCCGCGCACCACACGCCGCTCGTCCGCTCCGGGCTCTACAGACGTATGCGGTGTGGGGTGGGTGGTGCGGTAGGCGGATCGGATCGTCGCCATGATCTCCCGCGGCCCCAGTCCCGCGTGCTCCGCCGCAGGGCCCAGGGCGTCGAGGGTTGCGTCGAGTGGGGTGCCGGATTCTGCGAGTCGGCACGCGGCCCAGAACAGGCCCCGGTTCCGCTCACCCTCACCACGCCCCGCCACCCAGCCGGCGAGCACCTTCGCATCCGACCCCCGCCGCTCAAACCGAGCAGCACGCACACGGTCGATAGAGATCGGAGTGCGCGGGTCCAGAAACTCGCGCAGCCGCACCGCATCCACTGGCACCGGGGTATCACCTGATGCGACGATGAGCCGGTACGCTGCCCGCACCCCGCCGGGGCGCAGCACCTTCGACGGCGGCGCGATGATGTAGCCGCCGTCACCACGGAAATCAACATGCGCCCGCGCGGCCTGCCAGGACGACTGCGCACGGTCAGGGTTCACCGGGTAGTAAGCGTGGAGGCCACCGGAGGGGGTGCGCACGAGCGCAGCCCACCCCGCGGCATGGCCTTGACGGTGCGCTTCGCGGAAAGCAGGAAATCCGGTGCCAGTCGGATGCACGTCGACATCGACAACCTCCACCCCGGACACGGCACCGGTGGGGATGCCGATGTTCGCGGACGGCCACCTTGACCACCATTCCGCGACTTGCGCCGGATCAGCGGTGGCATCAT
Source organism: Leucobacter luti (assembly GCF_004217175.1). Lineage (GTDB taxonomy): Bacteria > Actinomycetota > Actinomycetes > Actinomycetales > Microbacteriaceae > Leucobacter > Leucobacter luti. The sequence goes on along the minus strand of NZ_SHKI01000008.1, from coordinate 100,701 downwards.
GAAACCCGCGGAGCACCAAAGGGCGTTTCTCACCGGGCAAGCATGGAAACACCGGCACCCCCGCCGCAGCGAACCGCGCCGCTGCCTCCGAGAGCGGCATCCCGCCGACTTCGGTGAACAGATCGGCGGCACCCATCACAGGCTCCTCACCGACGACGCCACCGCGCGGCGCGGTCCCTCCGCCAACGGATCAGCAGTCGCCTCGACCACCGGATCGGAGCGTTTGTTCGCTGGGGCGTCCCGGGTGAGGCCAGGAGGGTCACCGTTGCCGATCTGCACGGTGGGGAGCTGATCAAGAATGCTAGCTGCGGTTTTTCGGACTCGTTCGCCGGTGGCCTGGACGACTTCGACCGGAGACTTCTCCGGCACTGTCGCCGCCCACCCCGACACATACGGGACCGTGTAGTCGCTGGTGTCCATGCCGTGCGCTGCGGCGACCATCAACGCCACCGAATCCGCCTCCACCTCACCAATCCCGCGATGCCCCGTCGCATCCACGTTGTCCGGCCCGTGCAGCAGCACATGGGCGAGCTCGTGCACGAGAGTCTTCACCTGTGCCGCCTCGGGCATGTTCTCCCGAACCGCCACCGACCGCGCACCGAAGTCAGTGAGACCGTTTGCACCGTGGATCATGCCCTCATGCGGCACCCGCAACACGCTGAAACCCTCCGCCTCCACGAGACGTGCGATGCCCTCCCACAGCCCGTCGGGCGCTTCGCCTTCCAGCAGCCGCGGTGATGGCGGCGCGGGAATCGGGTCGCCGGCAGTTTGGGAGACATCCCAGACGTAGGCGGGGCGGACGCCGACCATGCGGGAGCGCACTGCCTCACCCGGTTTCGGTTTCTCGAACCGGCCGAGCCTGCGCCACGACTCCGCCACCTTCGGCGTGAACGACGCGAACCGGCCCGTCACAGGGGCGAGGATCATGTACCCCGACTGGCCCCTTGAGACTTGCCGGCCAAGTGCCTGCCACTGCTTGAAGCCCGCCGCATATGACGGCACCGGTTCCGGCACCCGGCCCGACTCGAACGCCGCCTGATGCTGCACGAAGATCAGCAGCGTGTTGTTGAACGACCGGGCACGGAACCGAGCCGCGAACTCCAACGCTCGTTTCCAATCCTCGCCCGATACCAACGACTCCACCGCGCCAGTGAGCTGTTCGTGCAGGGCGTCGAGTTTCGCATCCCGCGCCGCCCGCGCCTCCTCGACCGTTGTCATTGCATCCTCCTCCCGCAGACACCCACACACGACGGGTGACCTCTGCGACCAGAAGGTGCGCGAAGGAGCTCAGGAAACGAAATCGAGACGGACGACGGACATTAAAGTGTGCGACCGCCAGGTGCATCACTGAACCCGACGTGGTCAGACTTGGTCTATCGCATAAGCGGTGATCCCACTGAGCCACTCTGTAAGTACGATCGTTTCGCCGTGCGGGATTGCGTGTTCACTCCGGGTACGGTTGCGAGTTTCGGCTCTGCTCGAATCGTCGGTACTCACTTGGTGAACGCCCAACATACCGACGAAACTGACGGGCAGCGAAGTCAGGATCACTCCACCCCACCGTGAAAGAAATCTCTGCGATCGGCATAGCCGTGTCTCTCAGCAGCTGCGCCATTCTGAGCGTTCGGAGTGTCGTCAAGTATGCAAGCGGTGGTTTCCCAAAGGCTTCTGAAAACACCCGTCGCAGCTGTGATTCTGAGAGGTACACCGCCTCAGCAAGTTCAGAGGCTAACCAGCGGCGCGAGAGATCAGAGGCGAGTAGGCCCGAAACATGTAGGGCTTCGCGACGCGCAGGCCGGACGGCGCCGACAGGTTCAGTCTCCATGTTGTGGTAAGTAAAGACGACGTCGAGGATTGCGGAAAGCAACGATTGCGCCCGGTGAAAGCGGTCTGACGACAACCCGTCGAGACTCAACGCAACAAGGTTGTCCAGCCAAGGCGCGAGCATTTCCGTTCGATGTTCGCCAATCCGAAGAAGTTGAGCAGGCTTGACATACTCCAGTTCGTAAAAGGTTCTTGCCTCCAGCCGGTCGGTGAACTTGGCGGCATGTTGCCAGAACACTTGGTCGATAACGTAGTCGAGATCAAGGCAGATCGTTGTCACGGTCACGAAGCCTTCCGGTTCATAGCCGAACATGGCATTTGACCCCAATGTGATGACGTCTCCAACGTTCGCCTGTTGCACACCCAGCTCGTTGTGCAACAGAACCGATCCGGCACGCACGAAGATCAGCCTCGCGCAGTCTTCTGCGGAGATCGGGCCAGCGGTACGAAAAGTTCGGCTTCGAGCCACTAAAGGCTCGAAGCCGAACGTCCGGGATATTCCCAGAGCCATCGAGGTCAGTCTGCGTCTAGTGGTTGACTGTCCTCGGTCTGGCGCATGCGCCCGGCCAGCAATGCGATCAACGCGAGAGCTGGCGGAATGACTCCCGCAATCACAAAGATGATGGGGATGGGAACCAACAGTGAGAGCGGCCCTGCGATGGCGATCGAGACCGGCATGAACGCGATCGAAACGAAGAAGTCGAGGCTGGCGACTCGGCCGATCATGTCGAGCGGCACCAACCGTTGCAGCAATGTTCCCCACACGACAACGCCAGCCCCGGTGAGTGCACCGACGACAAAGAGCGCGGAGAGCATGAGGATCAAATTGTCGGCAACGCCAATGACCACAAGAGGTAGTGTTCCTCCACCCCAGCACAGGATCATAAACGTCAAGTACCGACGAGGAAGCTTCAACGACGACACGATCAGCGAACCGACAGCCCCACCTATCCCATAGGCGGCCAGAAGGAACCCGAAAGTAGCTTCAGCATCCTCGAATCGGTCGCGGGTGAGGAACGGGAGGAGAACTTCGATCGGGCCTTGGACAATGAGCGCAAGCGAAGACCCGAAGATCAGCGTCCAAAGCAACCAGCGTGTACGAGCCACGTAGGCAACCCCCGCACGAAGGTCACCCCAGACGCTCGGGCGATCCTCGGGAGGAGTGGGCTCAGTGTGTTCGTCACGACGGCTAAGAAACAACGTGATGACGAAAGCAATCGCGTACGAAGCCGCGACGATGACCGCTCCGATAGCGGGGAAGAACATACCGACGATGACTCCACCGAGGGCCGGGCCCAGCCCTTGCCCCATCGATGGACGGAGCGCCCCTTCGAGCCCATTCGCGGCCAGGAGTTGCTCCGGCGGAAGGACCACAGGTAGGTAAGCGCTGTACGCAGGGTAGAAAAAGGCGCTCCCGGCACCCATCGCGAACGAGGCTGCGGCGACGTGCCAAAGTTCGATATTCCCGGTGAGCGACAGGACCGCCACGGCGGTCATGATCGCGGCCGTTGAGCCCTGCACTGTAATGAGAATCCGCCGTTTGGAGAACCGGTCTGCGACAACCCCACCGAGAACGGAGAACGCAAACAGGCCAAGACTCATTCCGGTTGCAACCGCCGACAAGGCAAGTGGGCTGTCATCGAGTGCGAGTACTTGGAAGACCATGACGATCGTCCACATACCGGTCCCGAATACCTCGATGCCGACGGCGGCAAACAGGAGACGGTAATCACGTGATGCCAATGGGCGGAGTGCGCGTAGCTTGATGGTGTTGCTCATACCAGTGCCTCGCCTTCAGCCATCGCCATCAGATGTACATGAGGCCATTGGGCGACATCGCGCAGGAGTTGCCGATCGTGGGTCGACAGTACGACGGCCGCTTGGGTAGCCCCGAGTGCCTCGGTGAGTTCGTCAACGAGCGCGATGGAGAGGTGGTTGGTGGGCTCGTCTAGTAGTAGCACGTGCGGGCGTGCCGCGAGTACGAGCGCCAGATCGAGGCGTCGTTGTTGACCCATCGACAGTTCACCCACTCGTTTGCCTGCCTCGCGCGATCGCAGCAGTCCAAGTTGACCGAGACCGACCGCCTCAGATGATTGAAGCGTTCCTTGACCGACGAGTTCGTCGAGGTGTCGGGCGTATACCTCGTTCGCCCGGCGATCAGGCGGCAGCATCGTCTCCTGACGAAGAAAACCCAAACGCGTGCCAGGGGATGTCCGCACTGTTCCCGTATCTGGCAGTAGTTCGCCCGCCGCGATACTCAGGAGCGTCGACTTTCCGGCCCCGTTCGAGCCGGTGATCACGAGCCTGCCGCGGTGCGAGAGTTCGAACGACACTGGCTGCGCTAACCGCCCGGCAAGGCTCACGTTGTCGACGTTTAGTAGCACCGCCCCTTTTCGTGTGGGCAGGTCGGGGAACTGGAATAGCTGCGGTGGTTCAGGTACCGTCACCGCGTGTGCTTCGAGTGCTTCCTGGCGTCGGTGCACGCTCTGCACCAGCCCGCCCGCGCGCGTCGCGCGGCCGTGCTTCGGTGACCCCTTCTCCGGTCGCCAACCCGATACGAGTCGGTTCTGTGCAGCGCTGAGACTGTCCTGCAGCCGGGCTTGCTCCTGCTGCTGGCGGTCGTACTCCTGATCCCAGCGTTCCCGCTCGGCCACGCGCCCTTCTCGGTATCCCGCGTACCCGTTGCCGTAGATGCGGGGGCGATCATCAGGTGTCGGATCGAGGTCGACCACCGTCTCCGCAATGTCAGAGAGCAGCGCGCGATCGTGGCTGACGATGACGACACCACCGTTGCGCGTGCGGAGTTGCATGGTCAAGAAATCAAGTCCGCTGCGGTCGAGGTGATTGGTGGGCTCGTCCAGCAGTAAGAAATCATCTTCAGCCCCCAACAGGCAGGCCAACCGCACTCGATATCGCTGCCCCACCGACAGATCAGCGAGCAACCGCGTCATGTCGGTTTCGGCGTCGAGTGCTTCGAGCGCGATTTGTACCCGGCGCTCGGCATCCCAAGCGTCGAGCGCTTCCGCATCTTCCAAGGCCGCAGCGTACTGCTCTGCGGCCTCGCTACTCCCTTCCGCGAGAGCGGCAGCGGCGTCGTCGAGTGTGGCCAGCGCTGCGAGCGGTTCGGCGATGGCCTCCGCGACGGCCTGCCCAACGGTTCGGTTGTCGGTGGAGTCCATCTCTTGTTCAGCGAGCCCGAGCGTGCCGATGCGCTGGATCGTTCCACTATCAGGTACCAGCGTGCCCGCGAGCGCGTGCAGAAGTGTGGTCTTTCCGCGCCCGTTCTCTCCGACGATCGCCACACGGGACGCGGGAGTGACGACGAGATCGACATGGTTGAGCACCGGGGTTACGCCTCGCATTACGGAGACGTCGGAAGCGGTGAGTTGCGCGCGATGGCGCGCCGGATGACGGTTAGTAGGGGTAAGCATTCAAATCCTTCAGCAAGGCGCACCGCGACGAGCCAAACAGCCAGCGGGCACGCAAATGACGGGGACCCTTCCAGGGTCAGAACGAGCGGCCGTCGCTAGCTCGGATTTGCTCAACGAGCGCGGTAGGCCTACTCAACCGTCACAGGAAATACAAATGCATGCTTCCAGCGTACCACATAAGGTCGGCAACGCTCAGTCCCCACCTCCGCAACCAAGCATGTAAATGTCGATAGCAGTGCCGACCTCTCAAAGCAGACTGCGAAGCGACGCAAGCCACCGCTGGCGCGTCTCTTCCGGTGATTGTGACCGGCCCGACACCTCAGTAGCGAGAGAGAGGTAAAGCCCCACGAGAATCTGTGGACGCAAGTCAGATGTGTCGGCGGGGTCTATGCCGAGGCGGCGAACGTAGGCATCGCGCAGCCGGATGCTAAGTGACTCATGGAGGTAGGCGAGTTGGCGCTGAACGCGCGCATCGTCGCCAAGCTGATTGCGAATCGCCTGTCGTCGCCTGTCCAGTTCGGTCGTCGGGATCAAGAAGAGTTGCGCAGTCGCCCAGTCAAGCGTCTCGATCGCGTTGAAGTGTGAAGGCGCTGTAAGTACAAGCTCAGCGAGATGCTCTGTGTGATCGTCGCTGAAGAGTGTGAGTTCTTTGTAAGGGAAATAGCGGAAAAAGCTTCGCTGAGATACTCCTGCGCGTTCAACGATGTCTTCGACCTTCGTTTCGTCGTACCCGCGTTCTTCATACAGCTCAATCGCCGCTGTCTGGATCGCGCGGCGCGTAGTGGTCTTGTGTCGCGCACGCGCTCCGGTTTGGTTCGTCATCGCCTCCATTATGGCCGCCATGGGGCATGTTCATCCCTTGTTCACCCTCACGCAAACTGGCATATGTGCCACTTATGCATGATGGATCACATGACCGCTCTTGCCCCGCCGAACTGGCGACCACTTCCTCTTCTCGGCCCGCATGTCTCTCCCAACAACGGGTTGTATCGCGCTGCGGCGCTCAGCCATGCCACCCGCGCTGAACTCGCACAGTGTCCAGATGAGCTGACATGGCTCGATCTGCGCACCCGCGGCGAGCTTGAGCAGGAAAGTCGGGAACACTTGCCAACGACGTGGCAGCATGTGCATGCCCCCTTCATGGAACTGGATGTTCAGGCCGGCCAAGAAGCCCAAGCTCTCGACGGCTTGATTGACGGGAGTGCCACCTTCGGCGATCACTACTGTCGCATGCTGGACGTTGCCGTTGCGAACATCGCCCAGGTACTGCGGACGATCGGGGAAACTTCGGGGCCGATCGTGATCGGCTGCCAAGGGGGACGGGACCGCACTGGGCTCATCTCAGCGATCCTCCTACTAGCAGCGGGGGCAGACCCCCACATTGCAGTTGGCGACTACATCCGCACCAATGACGATCTGCACGAGAATCTTCAACGTCAGCCCGGAGGTGAGCAAACGCAGGAGTTGTTCGCCGCACTCGATCTCGTCTGTCGCAGGGAAGACATCGCCCAAGCGATCGATTACCTCGCTTCTCTCGGCGGTGTTCGGGAGTACCTGAGCAGCCACCTCCCCGATGAGGACTATGACCGGCTGGTCGCGAGCATCCGCATCCGCCTGGGCGTGGACCCCGATCCTTCAGACTCTTCGCTTCCGCTCACCACCCCCTCACAGAAGGAAGTAACAGCATGAAACGCAAGACCCTTGGCACGGTAGTTCTCGCCGTGACAATGGCCACAGCACTCGTGGCATGTTCCGCGGACCCCGGCACCTCGCAGGGTGATGAGTCTGCCGTTTCCGGCGGTACTATCCGTGTCGGACTTGACATTGAGGTCTCTTCGGTCGACCCGATCGGCAACGACATCGGCCAGCAGTCAAGCCTGGTGCTGGCGAATGCAATCTATGAGCCGCTGCTCATGGATGGCCCGCGCGGCGAGTTGGTTCCGGTGCTGGCCGAGTCGCTCGAAAGCGACGACCTGATTGATTGGACGCTGATTCTTCGCCCAGATCTGACGTTCTCTGACGGCACGGCATTAGATGCTGCCGCGGTGATCGCTCATATCGAGCGGGCACAGAACTCCGAGTCCGCGGTAGCGCAAGGTGCGCAGGAGATCATTGAAATAGCCGAGGTCGACGAAACAACGGTCGAGATGACGCTAGCCGAAGCGAACGCGACCTTCCCGCGGTACTTCGCACGCAACCTCGGCATGATTGGCAGCACCACAGCGACCGACCCCGAGGGCAGCCCCTTGGGCGCTGGACCTTACCGACTGGTTTCGCTGTCGGCAGGATCCTCGTTGACCGTCGAGCGCAATCCGGAATATGCCGGGAACACACCCGCCTACGCCGATGAGATCGTCTTCCAGTTCCTGCCCGATACCGACTCCCGTTACCAGACCCTCGCAGCGGGGACCGTCGATGTCGTATGGATCGAGACGCCAAGTTTGATGACTCAGGCTGAGACAGACGGTTTGCAGCTGGCCTTGGCGAATGCAACAACGGCCACGGCAATTTTCAATACCGAGCAGGCACCCTTCAATGATCCCCTCGCGCGACGAGCCGTTCAGACAGCTATCGACCGGGACGCATTGCTACAGGTGACCAACCAAGGACAGGGCGCGCTCTCTCACGGACCAATCTCGTCGCAAAGCGAATATCAGACTGGTTCCACCTATCCAGAGTTCGACCCGGATGCCGCGCGCGCACTGCTGGAGCAGTACGGGCAGCCGCTCGCCTTCGCATACACCACAGACGCGCAGCCCGAGGCGATGGCGCGAGCGACCGCGATCCAGCAGATGCTCGGTGACGTGGGTATCGAGATGGAGATCGATGTGGCGGATGCCGCGACCTGGGCGAGCAAGCTCTTTGCGAAAGATTTCCACGTGATCGAGTTCGTAACCAGCGGCTACGGCGATACGGGTTCCGCAATGACGATGTTCGAAGCCGACTCCTTCTCCAACTTCGGCGGATACGCCAATGCCGAAGTCAGCGCTCTGATCGATCAGGCCCGTTCCGCGACCACACCCCAGGAACGTAGCGACTTGTACAACGCGGCCAGCGAGCTGATCGTAGCTGAGGCAGCAGTGCTCTTCTTCACTGAGAGCCCCAGCGGCTTCATCGCAAGCCCGAAGATCGGCGGACTCCCCGATGTCAGCGACCGCAATGTCATCTCTGTCTCACCTGGAGAATGGTGGATCAAATAGAAATCCGTGCGTGGGTGCACCGGGGAGTGCGAGGACTCATCGTCCTCACGCTCCTCGGTCTGCTCACGATGAGTCTGCCCGCATTGATGACGGGAACGCCGGCCCTTGCCGTTCTGGGAGTGAACGCCTCCCCGGATCAGATCGCGGCCTTCATGGCTTCTCTCAACCTCGACCGACCCGCGCCGGAGCGTCTGTGGGAGTGGCTATCAAATGCTGCTGGTGGCGACCTCGGAGCGTCACTAGTAACAGGACGGTCTTTAACCGATGAACTGGCCGCTCGACTGCCGATCACCATCGAACTGCTGCTCCTCGGGCAGGTCGTCGCGCTCGCGCTCACCTTGCCCGTGGCAATGGCCTCAGCCTGGCGGCCCGGTGGACTCTTAGACCGCATCGCGACTGTCACAGCGTTCGTCCTCCTCTCCGTCCCGACATTCGTGTTCGGACTGCTGGGCATCATGTTGTTCTCGGTGATGCTAGGGCTACTGCCTGCAACTGGATGGGTGCCGTTCGGAATCGACCCCATAGGACATCTCCGTCACCTCGTACTCCCGGTGCTCACAATCGGCCTCGCGGAGGCGGCTGTCCTGGTCCGAGTGCTAAGGGCGGATCTCATCACGACCATGCGCGAACCCTATGTGCTCGCATCGCGCTCCCGCGGCATGGGAACCGCGCGATTGATGATCACGCGTGTGCTGCGCCCTTCATCGCTCACCACCATGACGCTGGTCGGTTTGGGGTTCGGGGCACTTTTCGGTGGCTCGGCGCTCATCGAGACAGTCTTCGCTATCCCTGGAATGGGTCGCCTGGCGGTGACAGCGATAGGCGCACGCGATTTCCCAGTGATTGAAATGATCGTCATTTTCTCTGGAATCGCGGTTTTCCTCGCCGCGCTAGCCGTAGACATCTTGTACACCTTCGTCGATCCAAGGACACGCCGTGCTCACGCAAGAAGCTGACACCCGCCCGGCACTCAGCAATAGCCGCTCCCGGGTAAGAACGCCAGGCATGCGTTTGGACTCGCGCGGCTCGATCATCTTCGCTGCCGTAGTTCTCACTATTGTGATCGGTGGCGCAGTCGCGTCGATGCTCATCCCGCAGTTTGATCCACTCCGGGCTGATTTCAGTGCGGCCATGCAGCCACCAAGTCCTGCCCACTGGTTCGGGACGGATGCGACGGGTCGCGATATATTTGCTCGGACAATGGCCGGAGGTTTGTCCTCGCTCGTCGTGGCGGCCCTAACGCTGGCAGTAGGGCTCGTGGTGGGCTCGTTCATCGGCATTGTCGCGGGATTCTTCGGCCGGATTGTCGACGAGATCATTGGAACAGTTATCGATCTGATGCTCGCACTTCCAGGACTGATACTGATCATGGTTGTCGTGTCTCTTGTCGGCTCGGACTACTGGACGATTGGGCTTCTGATTGGGACGCTCACGATTCCGATCTTCGCGCGAATCGCGCGCTCTGCGACATTGAGTGTGCGCGAGCGTGAGTTCGTCCAGGCCGCCCGGCTGCTGGGCGCGAGCCGGGTGCGCCTCATGACCCAGGAAATCGCGCGTACCGTGCTCCCCTCGGTGCTCGCATACTCCTTCACTGCCATCACCGTCGCGATCGTCGCGGAAGGCTCCCTGAGCTTCCTCGGCTACGGGCTACAGCCACCCACCCCGTCATGGGGAAGCCTCATCGCGGAAGGTCGAACACATCTGGCCGGTGCCCCATGGATCATGCTCGCCCCCGCAATCGTGATGTGCCTCACCGTACTCGCCGTCAACATTCTCGGCGAGCGATTCACCAGAAAGGACACATAATGTCCACCCAGAAGGAAGCACTGCTAGAGGTCCGAGACCTCCAGATGAGCCTCACGTCGGCCTCTGGTCACTCCCATGTGCTTGAGGATCTATCGCTGTCGGTCGCGCCAGGCGAGAGCCTCGGCATCATTGGCGAATCTGGATCGGGCAAGTCAGTGCTGGCTCGCGCCATCGTCGGGGTGCAGCCGCAGGGTGTCACAACCCAGTCGAACGGCAGTATCCGTTTTGAAGGCCGCGACATCCTAGGACGCTCCCCCCGAGAGCGGCGCGGAACCACCGCCGCGCAAATGGCGATGATCTTCCAGGACCCCTCGTCCACACTTAATCCGTTAGTACGCGTAGGTAAGCAGGTACTCGAAGGAGCGACACAGCACAGCAGTCGCACCCGAGCCTCTCGCCGCGCCTACCTGCACGAACTGTTGGAAGCTGTAGGACTCAGCGACGCAGCGCGCATCGCTCGTAGTTTTCCTGCTGCCCTTTCCGGGGGGCAGCGTCAGCGCATCGGAATCGCTGCGGCGCTGGCATCCAACCCACGACTTCTGCTGGCGGATGAGCCCACCACGGCATTGGACGTGACGATGCAACGCACCGTCCTTGACCTCATCGACAGACTGCGCACCGAAAGAAGGATGAGCCTCATTCACATCACCCATGATCTTGGCGTACTCACGGACCGCACCGACCGTATCGCTGTTATGTACGCTGGGCGGATCGTTGAATCGGGTCCTTCTGCACGGATGCTCTCTGCGCCGGCACACCCATACGCCCGCGCGCTCTTGGACATCACTCCGAAACTGAGCACGCCGGTGCCTCTACCACTACCCACGATCCCTGGCGTCCTACCGGACATGTCTGTACCCCGCCAAGGCTGCCCGTTCGCGTCGCGCTGCTCACGGGTAAGCGAGGTGTGCCACACAACTCGCCCACCCGTGGCACCCGTCAGCTCCGATCCTGATCACACGGTGGCCTGTTGGCAACCGTTTACCGCTTCCACACCAGATGACCCGACTCGCCGGGACAGTGCGCTTCTCGCGGCGGGTGTCGCATGAATGCCACAGTGCTCGAAGTCGATGACCTCCACGTACGATTCGGCTCGCCACGGGACCCCGTCCATGCAGTACGCGGAGTCACCTTCACGCTGGAGGCCGGCACCACCATTGGCATCGTCGGTGAATCCGGTTCAGGTAAGTCCACGACCGCCAAAGCCATCGCGGGACTCGTACCGATAGCTCAAGGGTCTGTCCGATACCAGGGCGGATCAGTTCACCACCGCCCAGGGCCTGGGGGCGTGCAGATGATCTTCCAGGACCCGATCGCGTCGCTGAACCCGCATCGACTGATGCGGGACATCGTTGCTGAACCTCTAGCAATCACACGAACTTCGCGGCAACATGCCCGAAAACTTGCCGCACAAGCTCTGGCGGATGTGGGTTTAGAACCTGACATCTTCGGTGGGCGGCGCGCACGCCAGCTTAGTGGAGGTTAGGCTCAGCGCGTCGCGATCGCTCGGGCGTTGCTCGCCCGACCTGCGCTACTCATCGCCGACGAACCAGTTTCGGGGCTGGATGTCTCGGTACAGGCTGGGATCATCAACCTGCTGCATCGCAGCACCTTGGAGCACGGAACGGCACTGATGTTCGTCTCGCACGATCTCAGCGTGGTGCGTTCGCTCTGCGAGAGTGTATTGGTGCTGTACCGCGGTGAGGCGTGCGAGCAAGGACCCAGCTCACAAGTCTTGGGAAATCCCCAACACCCGTACACTCGCTCGCTGATTGCGTCGGTCCCAGAACCGGGCCGAACCCTAACTCAACTCCCGGCTACCCCCGTCTCCACCCCGGTTCTATCTACTACAGCTTGATATGGGTTTACCGCTCGATCGGATGACCTCGGTCGATGCTCCTCCAGCCAGGTGTTTAACAAACTGGAGATGGCCGAAACCGCTTGCCTGGGGACGACTCCGTTCCCGAGCGCCGTGATCTGACTATTCGTGGTGAGTTCGTGACGCGCATCAGTCACCCAACCAGACGGTAAACCCATCAACCATTCCACGAATGCCGGTGCGGGCCGCGGGCCAGTCGCGTCGGTCAGGATTGCGGGCGCCGGTGCGGGCCGACCGATGATCTGCGTCCAGTAAGTCACTGGCACGGCGTAACGTCCCCATCGTCGAAGAATTCCTCGATCAACCTCCACAGGCTCTCTGACTCCTCGGAACCTGGGTACCCATTCGGGCCGTGCAAGGCAAGGTCGATGATCTGGTGGCTGAGCGCAATCGTGCCGCGGCGTGCTTTCACCTGTTGCAAGCTCTCGCCCCCGCGAGCTGCGTCGGATGCCAGTGGAGTGCGAAACAGTGCGGTGGGCAAGGATGAAGACCCGGTATCGGGGGTGGGGTGCGCCGACCGCGGAAGCGGGTAGACCGATCCATTGCGCGTCATACCGGAGGTCGGCCAGGTCTCCCAAAACTGCTCCTGCTACTCGAAGAGGTCGAGCTGTGGTTTCTCCCAGATGCCACGGGTCGCGTTCCATATCGCGAGGGGTTGCACCGTCGGGGGCTGCATTTGCGATGTTGCGTTGCTCATCGTGGACTCCTTCGAAGTTTGCGCGTATAGCTGGTGCAGAAAGCAGCCCGCGGACATTCTCGATCACGACCCAGTCGGGTTGCAGCGCGTCGATCGCTGCCGCCATATGTGCCCAGAGGCCGGAACGGGTGCCGGGCTTCAGACCGGCCATCTTCCCGACGGTCGATACGTCCTGGCAGAGAAACCCGCCACAGAGGATGTCCACTGGCGGCACGGTTCTCCAGTCGATGGCGGTGATATCACCAAGGTTCGGGGCCTCGGGCCAGTGGTGGGAGAAGATGCGGGCGACGGGCTCGTTGATCTCGGAGAACCAGATCGTTCTGGCATTGAAGACTTCTTCGACAGCGAGATCGAGTCCGCCGTAGCCGGAGAACAGCGACCCGACACGCAGCAGAGCGACCCGGTCGGTGAGTGTCTGGTCGGCCACGGGTAAACTCTCCTAGAGTGGTGATCCCGGAGCCGTGCTGCTACTCCGAGCTGGTCACCAACCAGGTGCACGAACCGCCCACGCGCCGCCGCTCAGCCGACGCCTCCCACCTCGCTCCAGCACCGTCGGCGCCCAGCGCTGCCGATCCCTCGCGGTTCGCTCGAACGGGTTGTCACGCGTCTTGCAAGCGAGGAGCGCCACCGTCCGAACGTGACCTCAGAAGTCACAGCGACAGCGGTTGGTGTGGCTCACCTTCGGGGTGAGGAGAGGCGGCGGCAGGTGACGGTTTCGATGCGGGTGATGTCCGCCGGCGACGGCTATAAGTACCTCCTGCGCACCGTCGCGTCCGGTGACGGTGACCGTGCTCTCTCGACGCCGCTGACGAGGTACTACACGGATGAAGGTACCCCGCCCGGGCGGTGGATGGGGTCAGCGGTCACCGCGCTCGGCAACGGAACCATCATTGTCGGAGATGAGGTGTCTGAGGAGCAGCTTCAACGTCTGATCGGGCAAGGCCTTGACCCGGTGACCGGTCAGGCGCTTGGCAGGCCGTACCGGAAATACCAGACCGTGACCGAGCGCATCGAGTACCGCACTGCACGTCTCGACGCTGGTCTCCCCGTGACCGCACGCGCGGAGGCCGTTGCCGCGATCGAGGCTGAGGAGAGCGCACGGGGCGCACGGAAGGCGGTTGCGGGGTTCGATTTCACGTTCTCGATTCCGAAGTCGGCATCGGTGCTGTGGGCGGTATCGGATGCGGGCACGCAATCGCTGATTGCGGACGCGCACCATGCGGCGGTTGCGGAGATGGTTGCGTTCATCGAACGCGAACTCGCTGCAACCCGCATCGGCGCAGCAGGACGCAACGGGGCGGTTGCGCAAGCCGATGTGTCTGGGGTGATCGCGACCGCGTTCGATCACTACGACTCCCGTGCTGGTGACCCGCATCTGCATACGCATGTGGTGATCTCGAACAAGGTGCAGACCGTCCACGACGGCAAATGGCGCTCCCTCGACGGCCGCCCCCTTCACGCCGCTACCGTCGCGCTCTCCGAACTCCACGAAGCCGTGTTCGCTGACCACCTCACCCGCACATTCGGCGTCGAGTGGGAATCCCGCGACATGGGGCGCGACCGCAACCCTGCCTGGGCGATCAGCACGGTGCCGGAGAGGTTGGTTGCGGAGTTCTCGTCTAGGTCACGGCAGATTGATCAGGAGAAGAACCGTCTCATCGCCGAGTACGTTGCCCGTCATGGCAGGCAACCGTCGCTTGCGACGGTCATCAAGCTCCGCGCACAAGCGACATTGGCGACCAGACCGGAGAAGCAAGTTCACTCGCTCGCTGACCTCACCGGTGAGTGGCGGGAACGTGCGTCGCACCTCCTCGGTGAAGACGCCACCCGCTGGGCCCGCACCGTCACCGCGAACGATGCACTGCTGCTGCTGCGCGCTGATGATGTGCCGCTGGATGTGATCGCCTCGTTAGGCCGGAGTGTGGTCGAGGCGGTCGGTGAGAAGCGGTCGACCTGGCGCAGGTGGAACCTCACCGCCGAAGCCGCCCGCCAAACGATGCCTTACCGGTTTGCGACCACGAGGGATCGTGAAGCTGTCGTGGGGATGGTCGTCGATGCCGCAGAGCGTGCCTCCCTTCGGCTGACTCCGCCTGAGCTTGCGTCGAGCCCTGCCGTGTATCGCCGCTCTAATGACAGTAGGTTTCGGCCGATCGCGTCGACGGTGTACTCGTCACCGGATATTCTCGCGGCAGAAGATCGGCTTCTCGAGCGCGCCCGCACCATGACCGCACCCAAGGTGCCAGTCGAAGTGATCGAGAAGGTCACCCGCCGCCCAGATCGCGAAGGTAGGCTCCTCGCCGACGATCAAACAGCAGCACTCACTGCCGTCGCTGCCACAGGCCGCGCAGTCGATGTGCTGGTTGGCCCCGCCGGGGCAGGAAAGACGACAGCAATGCGAGCTCTGCGTACTGCGTGGGAGCGGGAGCACGGGCGTGGCAGCGTCGTCGGCCTCGCACCGTCCGCGGTCGCCGCTCAAGTCCTCGCCGATGACCTTGGCATCCGAACGGAGAACACCGCGAAGTGGTGGCAAGACCACCAGAACACGGGTACATCGTTCCGCAAGGGGCAGCTTGTCATCGTGGACGAAGCCTCCCTCGCCGGCACGCTATCCCTGGACCGCATCACCGAGCACGCAGCTGAGGTCAGGGCGAAGGTGCTGCTTGTCGGTGATTGGGCGCAACTGCAATCCGTCACCGCCGGCGGCGCATTCTCCCTCCTCGTTCACGACCGCACCGACGCACCAGAACTGGTCGACGTGCACCGCTTCGTCAACGCATGGGAGAAGACCGCCTCTCTTGATCTCCGCCATGGGCACCCCGAGGTCATCGACACCTACGCCGAACATGACCGCATCACCGGCGGCGACACCGAGACGATGATCGACGCCGCCTACACCGCCTGGCGCAATGATACCCTCAACGGTGTTTCGACGGTGCTGATCACTGACTCGAACGACTCCGTCCACGCGCTGAACCAGCGAGCCCGCGCCAACCTCATCCTCGACGGCACCGTGGATGCCCGCCGAGAAGTCGCCCTCCAAAGCGATGCCCGTGCCGGGGTAGGTGACACGATCATCACCCGCAAGAACGACCGACGCCTCCGCACCCCGCGAGGATGGGTGCGCAACGGCGACCGCTGGAAGGTCACAGACATTCAAGACGATGGATCACTCACCGCACGCCGCGCGAACAGCCGCGGCACCGTGACCCTCCCAGCTGACTACGTCTCCGATCACGTTGACCTGGGTTACGCAGTGACGGCGCATAGGGCGCAGGGCATCACGACCGACACCTCTCATGTGCTTGTCGATCCCTCTACGACCAGGGATAACCTGTATGTCGCGATGACCCGCGGCAGGCACGAGAACCTCGTCTACGTCGCCATCGACCGCCCCGACGACAACCACACCACCCCACACCCCGCCGACGACCCGGATGCCACCGCAAGGAGCGTGCTCTACGGGGTCCTTCAGCACGTCGGCGCTGAGCTCTCCGCTCACGAAACCATCACCGCCGAACAGGAAGCATGGGGGTCTGTCGCGCAACTCGCGGCAGAGTACGAGACGATCGCGCAAGCTGCCCAACATGACCGCTTCGCCATTCTCATTCGCCAATCCGGCCTCACCCCGGACGAAGCGGAAGACACGATCCAGTCCGACACCTTCGGGGCACTCGCTGCCGAGCTGCGACGGGCAGAGGCGAACCACCACAACATCGACGCCCTCATGCCGCGCCTGGTCGCGACCCGCGGCTTCGAGGACGCCGACGACATCGCCTCCGTCCTGCACCACCGCCTCGCCCGAGCAACCACACGCCCCGCCGGTTCCGGCCGCACCCGCAAGACTCCACGTCTGATCGCCGGCCTCGTCCCAGAAGCCACCGGCCCAATCAACACCGAAATGAAGAAAGCGCTCACGGAACGTCGCGAACTGATCCAGCAGCGCGCCGAAGCCGTCCTCGACCAAGCCCTCAGCGAGCGGAAGGAATGGGCGCTAGCACTCGGAGACGCACCCACCGAGGCGAAAACCGCAACAGCGTGGCGGCGGCAAGCACAGACAGTGGCCGCATACCGCGACCGCTACGGCATCACCACCCGCACACCGCTCGGCCCGGCACCCGACAGCGACGTGCAGAAGATCGACGCCGCCCGCGCGAAAGCCGCGCTCACGCGACTCCGCGACCTCGCGAGTACAGAAGGACATGACGATCCATCCCGGACCGTTCGGCGGGAGGGCGCAAGCCGGGGCCTATGACCGGAGTGCCCTTCCGAATCTCACCTGTGCGTCGTATCTTTGTAGGTGAGGCGGATTTCTCCTTGATATGACGCTCCTCGGGGCAGGCCGCAAAGCCACTCACACACGCACCGCCTCCGACGATCCGTCGTGCATGTGAGAGGAAACCCCGTCATGATCCGCCAGCTCTGGACCCTCAGCGTCCACACCCGCGCATTCCTGCGCCGCTACATGCCCACCAACATCCTCCTCGACGCCATCCGCACCCGGCGAGGACTCAAATGGGGCGTCCTCCCGGCGATGCTCCTCGCCGTGCCCTACCTCCTCGCGGCGAGCACCTTCACCACCCTCATCGCAAACGGCGGACCCGGATGGCTCAACCTCCTCGTCCTCCTGTGCCTGTGGAACACGATGAAGTTCGCGCTCATGGGACCGATCAGCCTCGTGCTACTGATCCGCGTCTGCCTGAGAGAAGCCATAGCCCGCCGCTGCCAGCGCCGAGAATCTGGAGTCGTCCACCGTGCTCAAAATAAGCGCGAAGCAGAGCAGAAAGTGCCTGTCCGCCACAGCCTTCGAGAGGTTCGCTAAGCGAGGCCGGTGTTCAATTTCTCGAACAGCTTCTCGAAGTTTGCGACAGATACAGGATCGAGAGTTGCAAAGAACTCGTCCTGGTTGTCCGTCAGCGCGTGGGCTGGGAGCGCATGGTTGAACTTGCCCTCGATAGACTCAATACGACCGAGGATGCGGCCCGTGCTGCCGCTCAGGTCTGCTTCGGTGAGTGCCTTCTTGAACGCCCAGTTGTAGAGCTTGAGGTAGTCGTTGACGGCAAAGAGGTCTTCGATATCACCGTCCCTTGGCAGTGACGGATCGACCTCCCCGACCGAGATGATGCGATTTGCGGGGACGTCGTTCTCCTGCGCCGCACGTCTGGTTCGGTCAAGAACCGAGCTCGACTTCTCACCGTCCACCAGGACGGAGACCTCAAGCCTGCGACCCATCAAAGCGACAAAGGCAGGCATATTGGTAATGCCGCCGACGGGGATCATGGCCAGTTTCGGGCTCAGAATTGGCTTCGTATGCGACTCCATGTAGGCGCTCATGCGCATAAGGTAAATGAAGTCGCTACTGCCTTCGACGAGAAGGTGCTGGCCCGACCCGATGAAGAGATGCTGGCTGATCGAGTACCCAAGCGCCGACTCGACGGGCAATACGGTGTCACGGTCGGCCTTGAGATTGACCTTGCTGACCTCGACGCCGGCTTCTTGGTCCTCACGAGTGGCCTTGTCGTGGACAGTGCGGAGCTTCTCATAAACGGTGGGGTCGACCATGAACTGCGAGTGAGTCGTGTAGAGGGTCTGCTTGGAGGCCCCGAGCTCGTTGAAGATGTAGTTGACGAAGTCCTTTTGAGCCTCTCCGTGCAGGCTCGTCCCGGGTTCGTCCAGCAGGACCACCACCGGCTTGTCCGTGTGTAGATATTCGCTGAAGGCTGCGAAGAAGGAGAAGAACCACTGGAACCCGGTCGAGCGGGTGGCGAAGTTCGTCTCGACGTTCCCGTGCCGTCCATCTCGTAACTCGATTTTCAGGAAGCGGTGGTTCACAGCGGGGGTGTTCGGTGCTTCGATCACGGGGACATTGTCGTCGCCGAATACGACTTCAAGGTCGGTGTTGGCGCGCCAGTATTTGAAGACCTCACGGCTGAGGTCGACGGCGGCGGCCTGGAGCTCGGCCTTGCGGCTGTCGTAGTTCGTGTCGAGGAAATCCGCTGGCTTCACGCCTGCGTGGGCGAGGAGTGAGACTACAGTTTGCTCCTGCTCATCTAGGCCCTCGCCCGCCTCGCTCTTCCGCGCGAGCTCGGTTAGGTCTGTCTCGCCAGGCAGCACACTGTAGTTCGAGAAGTAGAAGAACTGCGGCACTCGCGCGGCGATCGCGTCGCGCTGTTCCGTCTCGATTGGAGCACCAGGACCAAAGTGATACCGGTACTTCTCGGCGGCGCTCGGGAATCCGCCGACCACCTTCGCCCTGGCAGGCTCAGATTCCTTGAGTGTCTTCGCGAGTTCCTTCGCCTTCGCAATAGCAGCGTCGAGGTCCGACTCCTTCGCAAGTTCCGCCGCATCCTCGTCGGCAACCGAAGCGTCCGTAGAAGCAGCGGCGATGACGTCCTTCAAGCCCGTCTCTACCCACACGTCGTACTTGTTTGAGTACGTGCGCGCTGCGACGACCTTGCTAGTAGGAAGCAGCGGCGAAGGAAGAACTCCACTGAGAGCGTCGATGTCGGTCTGCTCAGCGGCGAACTCCGCCGAGACAGGTCGTGTGTCCTCGATACTCGCGTCGTTCCGACGATCGCGCGCCAACCGCCAACGCGGGTACTCCGTGACTAGGTCAAATTTCCGCGCATCGCCATTCGCGGGCTTGAGGCGATGCAGGGCCTTGAGGATGGTCGTCTTACCTGACTCGTTCTTGCCGACCAGTGCAGTCACATCGGGCTCGATCTCGATGCGCTGCGGTTCCACGAAGTTGCGGAACTTCTGAACGGTGATCGCGACAAGCTTCACGTTTCCTCCTCGATTGCCTTACGTTCGCTCACACGAGCGAAGGGCTCCGATATTCGAGCACCCCTTATATGGGTGTCAGACGCTCTGCTCACGCTCTCACCAGCCTACCGACGGCCGCAGCGTCTGTCACGAATTTGCGATGACACGCAGCCTCATTCCGTGCGTCTCAACGAGGAACCGTTCGGTTCCGCCGAGCAGGGCGCGCATGTCCTCGCTCGCAAGTGACTTGGACATCCCCGGCTGAACGATCGCAACGGAAACGTTGAGCGTTCGGTAACGCGCCTCGCGGACGATGGAGGCCAGGGTTGCGATTTCACCAGCGATCAGGCCGGTCTTTCCGGAACTCTGGCGCTGTTTCTCTCTGCGGAAGAGCCGTTTGGTGAGCAGTTCCGGGATCGCCTTTGCGCGATTCATCTTCATTGCCTGTCCGCAGACGTCGTACAGGTCATCGATTCGAGCGCCTGGCTTGTCACCGGATGAGTACTTGCAATGCGCTATCAAGACTTCGAGGGCATCCTCGGTCCTCTTCAAGAGAACGATGTCGGCCAGTTCACCTGGACCGTCATCATCGATGACTACCTCCCACTCGTCCTCTGCTGAGAGTGCTTGGATCGCGCGATGCTGGATGGTGGCAGGGTCGCGATCAGCGCCTTGCGACTCGCGCTTGATGTCGACGTTGGACCAGTCGATCGTCTCGATTGCGTCGATCGGGAAGAGTCGTCGCTCGCGGTCGGGCCGCAGCAAGAATCCTTGTTCGACGAGGACCGTCTCACCCTCGAAGGTGATGAGCAGTCCGTTAGCAGTGAGGAAGGCCGCGAGGCTCCCTGTGCCCGCTGGGGTGACGATCTGCCCGTCCTCTGCGACAGGGCGGATCGTGGGTGGATCGTCTTCATGGAAGTCGAACTCGAACTCGAGCTCCCATCCTGGCGTCTTGAGCTTGAACCGGAGCGGCTGGTCTGCCGTGTGATTGCTCAGGGAGAGTTCGGTGTCGAGCAGGGAGAACGACTGATCTTTGTAACTCACTTTGCGTCGCTCGCTGAACGTCGCGACTAGTTGATACGGCCATTCGATCGACAGCGGCACGTACGGCGGGCGCTCCCGGGCGGGCTCGGGGAGCAGGAACCCCGACATGACAGACTCCAGGGAGATGGAGGTGTCCGTGATGGTCGGTCCGATCTGGGTCACCCAGCGGACCCAGTCGTGGATGTCGCGAGCTTGTTCGTGGCTCCATACACGCCCCTTGCGGGATGCACCGAAGCTCACAGCTCTGCTGTCGGCAAAGCCGTGGGCGAAGATGTTGGTCTTCATCTTCGTGCCTCCCTCTCCGCGCCATGCGTGGAGTACGTCTTGACCAACGTGCATGGAAAAGCGCCTGTTGCGGCTCACCGAGTCGAGGAGGCCGACGTTGGTCGGCACGCGGCGTTTGACCTTGGAGAGAATTCGGTACACCGCTTCGCCTTTGACCAAGGTGACATCGTCGCCGCCGATAGCTTGGGCGATATCTTCATGCATCGAGTCGTTGTTGGTGCTGTTGATGTACAGGAACCCCGCGGCCTCGTCGACATGCACGACGTGAAGGTGGTGGACAAGTTCATTGAAGCTGGAAAAGTCGCCCCATCTGACGGGTGTTGCCTCTCGCGAGACCCACCAAGCGACCTTCTCCTTGTTGTTGATGCCGATGCGCGTCGTCAGCAATCGATCATCGAACAGGTCGTAGATGCTCTCGGGGTTCCAGCTCAGCAACTTGTTGGACTGGTAGGTGACGGTGCTCATCTTCGGATGGATGCTGCGCATGGCGACTTCGCGGGGGACCGATCCAAACGCAAGCTCGAAGTCTGTTCGGTCCTTCTCCTGTCCGACGCCGTGCTCGGTCAGATCGCGGATGACTTCATTCCAGTCTGCGTCCTCGCCGTAGAGCTTGCGAAGTCGCTCGTCAACGCCAGCGACTTGAAGGGGGACGAATGCGGAGGCTTCTCCAAGAGACTCGTTGCCCACACGGGTGAAGCGACCGACGAACTGCAGTGTGACGGCAAGGCTCTTCTGCGGGTCATGGATCGCCGCGATCTTCAGCGCCGAGAGATCGAAGCCTTCGCCGAGCATGTTGACGCACACCACGATCCGGCTCTCGCGGTTGAAGAGTCTGTTGCGGTGCTTGCTGCGGGTTGACTCGGCCATTCCGGTGTCGATGCGGATTGGGGCGAACTCTGAGCCGAGTTCCTCGTAGAGCTTGATGATCTCCTTGGCCCGCTCCACGGAGCGGACACGCGCCATCAGAAGGTGATCTAGTCCCGCTTCTACATCGGCCCGGAGTTGCCTGACAGCAGCGATGGCTACTGCACGGTCGGGATCGGCGAGGTCAATCACTGAGCGGTAGTTGATCCTGGCGAAGTAGCCGTGTTCCTGGGCCAGGCGCAGCGGGTAGGCGTACGCGATGCGACCGCCGAGGTGGCGACCGTCCTCCCGATACGGAGTCGCCGTGAACTGGACAACTTCCCGTCCATCGAACAGCTCGACGACCTGCCTCCACGTCCGGGCGCCCAAGTGATGCGCTTCGTCGACGAACAGACGTCGGCACGACTTCGCCAGGTGCAAACGCGCCTCCTCCGAACATGCATCCAACACCTGCGCGGTCGCCACGACCACGTTTGATCGGGCCAGGACCTGTCGAACTTGGTCGACAGTTTGGAGTCCGCTCTTGAGCACGAGAACGGCGGGACACAAGAAATCTCCGACGACGGCCCGGACGCGAGGCAGTATCCCGAGGGTCACGAACTTTTCCGCGATCTGGGTGCGCAGTGCGTCCGACGGCACAACGACGAGAGTCTGGGCCGGCGAGTGACAGTACGCTGCAAGCATCGTTTCGGTCTTGCCTGTCCCCGTCGGCATCACCACTGTGATCGGTTCGTGCTCTTCCGTGGAGCGGTATGCCAAGATCGCGTGCAGGGCACCGAGTTGCGGCCGGCGGAGCCCGTCTTCTGTTTCGCTCTCTGCTGCGAACCGAAACCGCCCCTTGAGAGAGGTCTCCACGACTTCGCTGTCCTGCGGTTCGTCGGTGTGCGCTCCCGGACCGTCACTGAGCCACCACAGCTCGTTACCGTCGATGTCGTAGTGCTCAATCGTCGTCACGTGGGTACTCCTTCGTCCCGAACTTAAGAAGTACCCCGGCCCCTTGCCGACCTCGACTTCCTGGATTTAAGTATGGTTGCAAGCAACGGCGTCGGCCCGCTTTTCATTCAGTGTGTGTTCTTTCGCGGACGACGCCCTCTAGCTCGAAGCTGACCGCCCTCGTCCAGCACCGCCTGACGCACCGCTTCATCACCGATACCCATGTGCCGGGCAACCTGCACGAGCGTCATCCCGCTCCCGTAAAGCGCTGACGCTCGTGCCCGTTCTTCGGCATCCAGGCCCGCGACTCGAACCTCGGCCCCTGCGCGACGAACGAGCGCCGGGATCGTGCTGCGGTGGACGCCATAATTCGCGCTGATCGCCTTGACGGGCATCCCCGCCTCGTAGTCGAAAACCAGTGCCGCACGCCGCTCGGGGGTCAAACGTGTTTGAGACTTCGCCGGATTTTTCACGACCGGACCCCGAGCATCGCGTCTTCCCGAGTTCCGACTGCGCGGCCCACGCCCCTCAGAACCCTTGAGAACACGGCGAATCAACGATTTCAGGGCCGGACGCGTGTTTGAGAATCGCTTGGGAAGGTCCACCAACACACCCCACCCGGGTTCTCCGGGTGGGGTGTTCTGCGTTCAAGGGGGCGGTGGCGCGCGGTCGTGCTAGCCGCCGAGGCGCCGCGCGAGCGCTGCGATCCGCCGTGCGCGCAACGCGGGCGGGGCGCTGATGATCTGCAGCAACACCGGGTATCGCTCGGCAGCGCTGAGCGCGTCGAATCGCTCCGCTCCGCCGGGCACTGCGGCGAGCGCCGCGCGCACGTCGTCCGGCAGCTCCAGGCTGGCAGCCCCGGGGTACGCGCGCTCCCACCGGCCGTCGTTTTTGGCGCGGTCGATCTCGGCGTGGCCGCGGTCGCGCATCCGCTGCTGCGCGATCAGGTCCTCGACAATCCCGACGTTGCGCAGTGACCAGATCGACGCGCGGCGTCGCGGCGTGAACCGTTGGCGGAAGGTGTCGCCGTCGCGCGCGCGGCGTTGTCCGTCGATCCAGCCGCTGCAGAGCGCCTCCTCGAGTGCCTGCGCGTAGCTCAGCGACGTGGGCTGTTCGCGCCCGGTTTTGGCGAGCACGAGCCAGATCCCGTCTGATGTGTGCTCATGCGCGTCGAGCCAGGCTCGCCACGCGGCCGCGTCGGGGAGGATCATCGGGTCATCGCTCATATCTCAAAGATGGCGCACACCCCAGACACCGGAGCCGCCGAGGACGCGGCAGAGCGTGCGGATACGGCAAGTGTGCGTCGCGGGGGAGCCGCGGCCGTGGGTACTCAGCTCGCGCCCGCTCTGGCGGCCTCCCGCGTCGCCAACAGCATCGTCTCCGCCAGCGTCGCCGGAGCGGGGTGGAGCGTGACGCGGTCGGGGAGCTCGGCGAGTGCGGCGGCGACGCGCTCCCGCGACACGCCGGGCACGCGCAGCAGGCGTCCGGCGAGCAGCACGGGGATCCCGGCATCTCGGAGCAGTGTGAACGCCCCCTCCCAGTTGGGGGTCTCGACGACGAGGGACGTGTGGGCCGCGGTGATGGCCGCAAGAGTTCCGGTGGCCGTCACTCTGCCCGCAGTGAGGATGACGAGCCGATCGCACTGCGCCGCTTCCTGCATGTAGTGCGTGGTGACGAGCACTCCGGCGCCCGCATCGGCGTGCTCGCGCATCAGCTCCCACAGTCGTGCACGGCCGAGCGCGTCCATGCCGGAGGATGGTTCGTCGAGGATGAGGAGGGCCGGGTCGTGGAGCGCGGCCGCGAGGAACGCGAGTCGGCGCTTCGCTCCGAGCGGGAGCGCACCAACCGGGGCCCGTCCAAACTCCGCGGCCGCGGCCCGCGCCCCGGCCGGCACTCGAATCCCGTGCACGGAGGCGGCGAACTCAAGGTTCTCGATCGCGGAGAGCGTGGGGTACAGGCCGAGCCCCTGCGCAACGTAGCCGATGCGGTGCCGGGTGGTGAGGCTTGGCGGCGCGCCAAACACCGAGGCGCGGCCGCTGCTCGCGCGTTCAAGGCCGAGGAGTACCCGGATCAGCGTCGTCTTCCCGGCCCCGTTGCCGCCGAGCAGGCCGACAACCTCCCCGGGCCGCACCTCAAGCGAGACATCGTCGAGCGCGGTGAACGCCCCGTAGCGCCGGGTGACGCTGCCCGCCTCGGCGAGTGGGTCGCGTGCCTGGGTGCGTTCGACGACTGACGCCCGCTCGGCGCTCGCGGGCGGGCGCGGGGCGGCCGCGGCGGGCGCGGCCCGGGGCTGTGGTTCGGGCGCTGGGCCAGACGGGGGGCGCGTGCCGCTCGGCGTGCGAGTGGGCGAGGAGCAGCGCCACGCAGGAGTTCTCAAGATCGGGTGCGGCAGGCTCTGGCAGTACCGCTGTCGGCGTCGACGCCGACGCCGATGCCGACGCCGGTAACGCCGGTGCTGATCCTGGATCGGGCGGGGGCGACCACGAATACACGGTCTCTGCGCGGCGCCAGGAATGCGGAGCGGCGAGGAGCTGCGCGCCCGCAACCGAATCGGCGGGCGCCCGCACGATCCGGCCCGGCGTCTGCGCCACGATCTCGTCGGGTGTTCCGGAGGCGAGCTGCTCGCCGTCCGCGAGCAGTTCGAGCCGCGTGGCACGCTCCGCCTCGTCGAGGTACGTGGTCGCAAACACCACCGTGGCACCCTCCGCCGCGGACGCCGCGATGAGCGTCCAGAGCTCGGCGCGACTAATGGGGTCCACTCCGGTGGTCGGCTCGTCGAGGAGCACGAGCCCCGGCTGGTGCAGCGTCGCGAGCACCACCCCGAGCTTCTGCCGCATCCCGCCAGAGAGGCGCCCGGCCACACGGTGTCGGAACTCGGAGAGCCCCGCTCGCTCAAGGAGCTCGGCGCCGCGGCCTCGGGCACGCGCCCGGTCGAGCCCGTACGCGCCGCGCACGAACTCGAGATTCTCGGCGACGGAGAGGTTGCGCCAGACGCCCGCGTCCGCGGGTTGATACCCGATGGCGTGACGGGGGAGCGGCAGCCCCGAGCCGCCGAGGTGCGCTGCGGTGAGGCGCCCGGCGAGCAGTTTGAGCAGCGTGGTCTTCCCGGCACCGTCGCCGCCGACGAGGGCGGTGACGGTCCCCGGCGCAAAGGTGCCCGAGAACCCGGTGAGCAAGACGGACCGGCCGTGGCGCACGGTTGCCCGGTCGAGCACGATCGTGGGGGCACTCGCGGTGGCGGCCGCGCGAGCGCCGGGTGCGGTTCCGAGCGCGGCCATCAGCGCGTCCCGCCGTGGGTGAGCGAGTACCGCATGCGCGCGGTGGCGGCCCCGAACGCGAGCACCGCCATTCCGGTCAGCACGGTGAGCGGGAGCCAGAGACTCTCGAGGTCTGCGCCGCGCAGCATGACGCCCTGGGAGATGTCGCGGAACCAGGTGAGTGGCAGCGCGTACCCGATCCAGCGCACCCCGAGGGGCATCGACTCAAGCGGGAAGATCAGTCCGGAGAGGAGCACCTGCGGCACCACGAAGAGGATCGCGATCTGGATCGCCTGCCCAGTGCTTTGCGAGACCGAGGAGATGAACACGCCGATGCCGAGTACCACGAAGAGGAAAATCACGGAGGCTGCGCCGAAGAGCAGCACGCTGCCCTCGAACGGCAACGCGAACAACCACATTCCCAGGAGCGTCACCACGGCCATGTCGAGCAGCGCGAGCACAAAGTACGGCGTAATCTTGCCCATGATGATCGCGGAGGGCCGCAGCGGCATGACGGCGAGCTGCTCAAGCGTGCCGGTTTCGCGCTCGCGGACCAGGCCGATGCTGGTGATCATGGCGCCGATGAACAGCAGGATCAGCCCGATCAGGCCGGGCACCAGCACCCAGGACGTCTTGAGATCCGGGTTGAACAGCACCGTGACCATCTCGTCGGCGTCGATCTCGGGGGCCTCGATCGTGGGGGCGTCGATCTCGGGGGCCTCGAACGTGGGGAGCGTCGGCGGCGCGCCGGATCCGGGCGGCCGCGTGAGCGCCGCCTCAAGCTCCGCGACAGTCGCTTCGAGCTCCGAGAGTGATGCCGCCACCTCAGCGCGCACGTCCGTCATGCGCTCGGCGGCGTCCTCCGCGGCGAGCTTGACCACCACGCCCTGCGCGGCCTGCGCGGTGAACAGACTGCTGCCGTCGATCAGGGTGTGCATGCGGTCGGCGAGGGCCGCATCGGGTGCTGCCCCGGGCTTCGCGACGAGGACCGCGTTCGCCTCCTGGGCGCGCAGCAGCGCGGCGCCGTCGCCGGCAGTGAGCTCGGGTGCCACGCGCAGGACGTCGAGTTCGTCGTCCGCGACGCTCGACTCCGCAAGCGAGTCCGCAAGCGCCTGCGCGTCTGCGCCCACGATGACGACGGAGACTCGGTCGACAGCGAAGTTTGCGGCGTAGCCGAAGACGATGAGCAGAATCACCGGGAACACCACCAGCATCGCGAGCGTCCGGCGGTCCCGGGCAAGCTCGCGGAACTCCTTCATGATCACGGCGCGCATGAGGCCTCCCTCGGAATTCATCGCGTGACGAAATCAGGGTAACTCATTTTCCGGGCGTGGTGAATCTGTTTTCACAGTTGCTACGCTGAGGATCCTGTGGCGCGCGGCAGCGGCGGCGCGCGGCGAACGGACGGAGGCGCGGTGGGTCAGGCGAGTTCATCGCGGCGCGGCCGTCGCCCGGGCGCCGTGATCGTGCGTGAGGAGATCCTCACCGCGGCAACGACGCTTTTTGGTGCGCACGGCTACCAGGCCGCGACGATGCGGATGATCGGGGAGCTCGCCGGCGTTGACCCGAAGCTGGTGCACTATTACTTCGGCTCCAAGGAAGACCTGTTTGGTGCTGTGATCAGTGAGGTCTTCCGGGCTCGCGGACTGCCGGATCTCTTGACGGGGCTGCTTGACGCCGGTGAGCCGTCCCCGGGCACCAAGTACCTGCTCGGAGTGATCACGGCGCTGGACGATCCGGGGCTCGGGCCCGCCTTCATCGGGATCGTGCGTGGCCTCGGGACGCACGATGAGTCTCGCCGCATCTTCACGCGCTTCATTGAGGGGGAGCTGATTGCGCGCGTGGTGCCCACCCTGTCCACAGACGCTGCCCCGCTTCGGGTCGCGCTCGCGGGCTCGCAACTGCTCGGCGTAGTGATGGCGCGCTACGTGCTCAGGATCCCACACCTCGTTGAGCTCGATCCCCGGGAGTTCGCCCGGCTCGTCGGCCCCACGATTGACCGCTACCTGACGGCCGAGTTCTGAGCCGCCGAGCGGGACGCTTCCGCCGCGTCGGCCGAGGCAATTGCGCCGAGCGCGAGCGCTCGCCCCTGTGCGATGAGCTCCAGCCGGCGGTCCGCGGTCGTGGCATCTGGCGCGATCATGGCTGTAGCGTGCGAGAGTGTCCACCACCCCGCACACAGTGAGACGAGACTGAGTAGCAACTGCGCGGCCCCGAGCGCAGACAACCCGGGTAGCGCGCGCGAGAGCAGCTGCACCTGTGTGGCGCACGTGTCGGCGCGATCCGGTGCGCCGGCTGCCTCACCAAACTCGAGGCTCTCCCACGCGAGGAGGCGGGCGAGTTCTGGACGGGCGGCAAAGTGATCGAACAGCGCACCGGCGTACGCCCCCACGCCGTCGGGGCCGTTCCCCGGCGCGCCCGCAGCGGTGAGCAGGCCGCGGAGTCGGTCGGCGAGCACCGCGTCAAACAGCCCGCGCTTGTTGCCGAAGTACTGGTACACGCGCTCCTTGTTTACCTCGGCGTCGGCGCCGATCGCGTCCATCCGTGCTCCGGCAAAGCCATGCGCTGCGAACTGGCGCGCGCCCGCATCGAGGAGCCGCTGCTTCGTACCCGCTGTATCCCATGCCATAGCGGCAGTCTACCCGACTCCAAACGTCTGTTTGTGAATTTCGCTTCCGCGCGATACGGTTTCTCCAAACAATCGTTTGGAGAAATATGACGCTGCCGATGTGCCCCGCGAGGCCCCCCTACACCCACCCCGCGCACGCGCCGAGTCGAGCCGGCCGCGCGCAGTGCGCCGGCGCCCGCGGGGGTGCGCGGTGAGGGCCCTGGTGCTGGGCGGGGGCGGCGCGGTCGGCCGGGTCCTCGTCGACGAGCTCGTTCGGCTCGGGGTCGAGGTGACCGCGGCGAGTCGCAGCAGCGCGAACGCGCGGATCGATCTTGCGGGCCCGCACGGGCTCGACGCGCTCGCCGAGCACGCCGCGCGGTACGACGTGGTCGTGAACGCCTCCGGCGTGGAGGATCCCCGCCTGGTCGTTGCCGCGGCCCCCGCCGCGTACGTCGACATCTCCGCCACGGCTCGCACGCTCGTGGGGATCTCGGAGGCAGCGCGACCCGGCCAGCGCGTGCTGCTCGGGGCCGGTCTTGCCCCGGGGCTCAGCACCATGCTCGTCGCAGCGCTTCCCACCCGCCCCGGCGACGACGTGGACCTCGGTGTCATCCTGGGCACGGGAGAGCGGCACGGGCCAGCCGCGGTCTCGTGGACTGCGGACCTTGCTGGGCAGCCGGTCTTTGCGCCGCCGGAGGGCGGCGTGGTGGTCAACCTGCGCGAGCGACGCACGCTGCCAGCCCCGGACGGCACGCGCAGCTACCTCCGGGCCGATTTCCCAGACCACGTGCTCGCTGATGGTGCCCGTGGGATCCGAGTGCGCAGCTACCTCGCGGTGGGGGACCGTGCCACCACCGCCGCGCTCGGGCTCGTGGGGCGGAGTCCGCGGCTCGCCCCGCTCATGGCGCGGGCGCCCCAACTCGGCAGTGCCCGGTGGAGCCTCACCGCGGTGAACCGGCGTACCGGGGTCGCAGTAGCGGCAGCCGGGGAAGGGCAGTCGCGGGCGACCGGGGTGCTCACCGCGCTGGGCGTCGTGGCGCTGCTCGACCGCGGGCCAGACCGTGCGGTGTCGCTGGCGAGTCTGCTCGACCTCGCCGATCTCCCCGCGCTCGGGCGCGCCCGGCGCTGACGCTGCGCTACCGCGCCAGATCCGGGCCCGGGGCGGGCCGACGGTCCCGGGCCCGCACCCGGAGCCCCGACGCGATGAGCCGGCGCACGAGCTCATGGCCGCTCACGGAGACCGCCCCGGCAGCGACGAGGCGATCGTGGAGCTCCTCGGGCACGTCGTAGTGGTCGCGGTCGAATCCCCGTTCGGGGATCTGGTTTGCGGCGGCGAACGCGTGGAGCTCCGCGAGCGAGACGTCGCTTACCAGGTGCGCCCAGAGACGGCCGTGCGCCGGCCACCGCGGGGAATCGATCAGAATGGTCACCGCACGATGATACGCCCCGCCGGGGCTACGCGGCAGCGGGGAGCGCTGACTCGATCGCGGACACCACTGCCGGGTCGTCTGGTTCGGTGCTGGGGCGGAACCGCGAGACCTCGCCGTTCGGGGCGACGAGGAACTTCTCGAAGTTCCACTGCACGCGCCCGCTGCGCCCGCTCGCGTCGCGGGTCTCGCGCAGGATCCGATACAGCGGGTGCGAGTGTCGCCCGTTCACCTTGGCCTTCTCAAGGAGCGGGAAGGTGACGCCGTAGTTCATGGCGCAGAAGGTCTTGATGTCCTCGGCCGTGCCCGGCTCCTGTCCGAGGAACTGGTTGCACGGCACGCCGAGCACCGTGAAGCCGCGGGGGCCGTACTCCCGCTGCAGCTCTTCGAGCTTCGCGTACTGCGGGGTCATGCCGCACTTCGAGGCCACATTGACAATGAGCACGGCCTGGTCGGCGTAGTCGGCGAGGGAGGTCGGATCGCCGTCGATCGTGGTGAGGGGAATGTCTCTGAGTCGCATACCCCCAGCGTACGCGCGCGACCGGCGCGACGGGCCGGGAATGCGCTCAGAGCTCGGCGCGTTGGAAACGTTGAAGCTCCGCGGCTGTCCGCGGTGCGAAGACGACCGCACAGTACAGGGATGGAGCGCCGAGTGAGCGATACCGGGCGAGTGGCACCGACGGGATATGACGCGACGGAGGTCAGCGGTCTCGATGCGCTGAAAGACGCGTTCAGGCAACACCCGGCGGGAGTGTCGCTGATCACGGCGCACACGCCGGAGGGGTCGGTGGGACTCACCGCGTCGAGCGTCGCCTCCGTCGGCATCGATCCGCCCGCACTCTCATTCTCGGTGACCCGGGCGACGGGGAGCGCCGGCGGCATCCTCCGTGCCGACACCTACCTGGTGCACCTGCTCGACGCGCGGCACGCGGCCCTCGCCGCGACCTTCGCGGTGTCTGGTACGGAGCGATTCACCGAAGCGCAGGGGTGGAGTGAGCTGCTGACGGGCGAGCCGTACATGCCCGACACGCGCGTGGCGCTGCGCTGCCGCACGCTCCACTCGCTCGGCGTGGGGTCCTCGGTGATTGTTGTCGCCGAGGTGCTGGGCGCAGTCTTCGGTGAGGCAGCGGAGCCGATGGTCCACGTCGAGCGCAAGTTCCGGGAGCTGGGTGACGTGATCTCCTAGCGTGCGTGGGCGTACTCGACCACTCGAACCCCCACGGTGTTGAGGTTGCGGGCCTTGTCGCGCCGCTCCACAGCGAGACTCACGAGTGCGAGCAGGAGGCCCGTGCCCGCGAGGATCGCGCCCACCCAGCCGGGCACCAGGTAGCCGAGCCCGGCAGCGATCACCAGGCCGCCGAGCCACGCCCCCAGGCTGTTGCCCACGTTGAACGCCGCGTGGTTGAGCGCCGCGCCCAGGAGCGCCGCCTCGTCCGAGATGCGGATCAGTCGTGACTGGATCGACGGGACGAGGATCGACGAGGTGAGGCCGACCGCAAACGCGAAGCCGAACAGCGCGACGGGGCCCGCGGCGAAGAGCGAGTAGCCCACGAGCGAGACAATGAACAGGCTGAACCCCACGATGATCGTGCGGGTGAGGTCGCGGTCGCTCGCCCACCCGCCGAGGATGTTGCCGATCGTCATGCCCACGCCCACGCAGGCGAGCACCCACGGCACCGCGCCGGCCGGCAGCCCTGCCTCGCGCGTGGTCACCTCGGCAATGTAGGAGTAGACAGCGAAGAACCCGCCGAAGCCCACCGAGCCCACCGCGATCATGATCCAGATCCGCGGGTTGCGCAGCGCGGCGAGCTCTTGCACGGGACTGCGCTGCGGGTTTCCGGGGAAGCGCGGCAGGAACGCGAGCGCCAGGAGCAGCGTGGTGGTGAAGATGACCGCGACGAGCACGTACGCCCAGCGCCAGCCGGCGAACTGGCCGAGCCAGGTGGCGAGCGGCACGCCGATCACGTTCGCTATCGTGAGGCCCGAGAGCGCTAGCGCAATGCCCTGGCCCTGCTTCCCCGGCCCCATAATGCGGGCGGCAAGGAGCGACGCGACGCCGAAGTACGCGCCGTGGGGGAGCGCCGCGACGAACCTGAACACCGCGAGCGAGCCAAACGTCGGCATACACGCCGAGGCGATCGTCCCCACAATGAAGAGCACCAGGAGCCAGAACGCGAGCTTTGTCTGGGAGACGCGCGCCGCAAGCACCGCGAAGGTGGGTGCCCCCACGACGACGCCCAGGGCATAGGCGGTGATGAGAATCCCAGCGTGCGCAATGCCCGCCGTCGGCTCCGCCTCGAAACCCGGGATCAGATCGCGCCCGATGTCTGGCAGGAGGCCCATCGTTGCGAACTCAGTCACGCCGATCCCGAAGCCGCCGAGCGCGAGTGCGAACAGTGCGAATCCGCGGCGAAGCGGGGTGAGCTGGGTCATGTGCTGCCTTTCAATGCGAGCTGAGCACACCGCAGGCTGCGGCGGCTGCCGCGACAGCGCGACTCAGTAAGCGTAGTGGCAGTGCGTAACAGGAAGGTTACTGGCCCCGAGCGAGCCAGGCGGCGAGCGCGGGCTGCTCGGCGGCGATCTCCGTGAACTCGCCGTGCCCCGGCTGCACAATCGTGGTTGGCGGGAGCGAAAAGAGCGAGGTCTGGATTGAATCGATGATCTGCGGAAAGCTCGAGTACTCCCAGCGCGTGGCACCGGGGCCGCCGTTGAAGAGCGTGTCCCCAGAGAAGACCGTGCCGAGGGCCGGGGCAACGAAGCACACGGAGCCCGGCGTGTGGCCGGGCGTGTGCCGGGTGATGAGCTCCACCCCGGCGACCTGGAACGCCGCGCCATCCGCCAGCTCGAAGTCTGGAACCGCGTCGCCGTGGGTCTCCCGCCAGATGAAGAGATCGGCCGGGTGCAAATACAGGTGCGTGTCGAGCAGCGCCGCGGTGTCGAGCGCCGCGTTCACGTGGTCCTCGTGCCCGTGCGTGAGCAGGATCCCGAGCGGCTCGCGATCTCCGACCGCTGCGGCGATCGCGCGCGCGTCGTGCGCGGCGTCGATCACCAGCACTCGCTCGTGGTCGCCCACCAGCCACACGTTGTTCTCGAGGAAGATCCCGTCGGGCGGGAGACCGGGGCGGCCAGCGCCGATGGCGCCGCTGGTGATGATTCGCTCAACGGTGACGTCGGACACTGCCGCCCCTCTCGATGGTTCTGTGGTGTACGGGTGGCGTTACGCGCGGGTCACGATGACCGGGCAGGGCAGCGCCTGCAGCACGCCGTGGCTCACGGAGCCGAGCAGG
Source organism: Leucobacter luti (assembly GCF_004217175.1). Taxonomy (GTDB): domain Bacteria; phylum Actinomycetota; class Actinomycetes; order Actinomycetales; family Microbacteriaceae; genus Leucobacter; species Leucobacter luti. The sequence goes on along the minus strand of NZ_SHKI01000008.1, from coordinate 67,397 downwards.
AGCCGGGAGATCCCACCGCGGCCGCGGCTGCCGACGACGAGGAGCTGAGCGCCCTCCGCGGCCTGCACCAGCGCCGCGACGGGCGGCGCCTGGATGATCTCGCGGCGCACCTCGAGGTCCGGGTATCGCTCGGCGAGGCCGGCAACGCCGATCGCGATTGCTTCCTCGGCGGCGCTGCGCTGCGACTCGACGAGCTCTTCGCTCCAGAGATACTCGAGCCCGGGGGTGAGCGGCGGCATCCAGGCGTAGACCGCAATGAGCGGGGCGCCGCGGAACGACGCCTCCTCGGCCGCGTAGGCGATCGCGCGCTGCGAGGCCTCGGACCCGTCGATGCCCACCACCACGCCGGCGTTTGGGGTTGCGTCGACCGTCGGGATCACCGCGACGGGGCAGTGCGCCGTCGCGGCGACCTTGACGGCGCGCGTGCCGAAGAACGAGCCGGCAAAGCGGGTGCCGCTGTGCTGGCCCAGGATGAGCAGGTCGGCGCTCTTCGAGGCCTCCTCGACCTCGGCGATGGGGTGTCCCACGACCGCGGAACCCGAGATCTCGCCGGTGAAGCCGAGGCTTCGGGCGTAGGCGACCTCGGCCTCGAGCATCTGCTCGGACGCCTTCTGCGCCTCAGAGAGGAATGCAACGCTCTCGGAAAGGAACGAATCGTCGGCGACGTGCAGCAGCTGCACGGTTGCGCCGCGCTCGGTGGCTCGGGCGAGCCCCCAGGCGAGCGCCACGCGGCTCTGTTCAGATCCGTCGACTCCGATGAGGTACTTTTCAGACATCTTGCAGGTCCTTTCTCTGGGGCGGGTCCTGGCGCGGTGACGCGTCGGTGGCTAGGCGGTGCGGGCGGGGAGGTGCGCCGGGTGGCTCCCGGCGAGCTGCTCGATCACGCGAACGACCTGGCAGCTGTAACCGTACTCGTTGTCGTACCAGACGTACAGCACGGCGGTATCGCCGGTCACGATCGTGGCGAGCCCGTCGACGATGCCGGCGCGGTTGGAGCCGACGAAGTCGGTCGACACGATCTCGGGCGACTCGACGTACTCGATCTGCGTGCGCAGGGCGCCGGTGAGCGACACCTGCTCAAGCAGGGAGTTGATCTCCTCGACCGTGGTCTCGCGCTCGAGCTGCAGGTTGAGCACCGCCATCGACACGTCCGGCGTGGGAACGCGGATCGCGTTGCCGGTGAGCTTGCCCTCGAACTCGGGGAGCGCCTTCGACACGGCCTTCGCGGCTCCGGTCTCGGTGAGCACCATGTTGAGGGCTGCCGAGCGGCCGCGGCGGTCGCCCTTGTGGAAGTTGTCGATGAGGTTCTGATCGTTGGTGTACGAATGCACGGTCTCAACGTGACCGCGCTTCACCCCGAACTCGTCGTTCATGACCTTGAGCACCGGCGTGATCGCGTTCGTGGTGCACGAGGCTGCCGAGACGATGGTATCCGCGTCGGTGATCTTGTCGTTGTTCACGCCGTAGACCACGTTGAGCATGTCACCCTTGCCCGGGGCGGTCAGCAGCACGCGGGCGATGCCCTGGTTCTTGAGGTGCTGTCCGAGGCCCTCGGCATCGCGCCAGCGGCCCGTGTTGTCCACGAGGATGGCATCCTCGATGCCGTACTGCGTGTAGTCAACGCTCGCGGGATCGTTCGAGTAGATGACCTGGATGCGGACGCCGTTGGCGAGGATCGCGTCCTCGTCCTCGAGCACGGTGATCGTGCCGTTGAACGGACCGTGCACCGAGTCGCGGCGCAGCAGGTTGGCGCGCTTCACCAGGTCGTTCTCTGAACCGCGGCGCACCACGATCGCGCGCAGGTTCAGGCCGTTGCCCGAGCCCGAGTGGTCGATGATGATGCGGGCGAGGAGCCGTCCGATGCGCCCGAAGCCGTAGAGCACCACGTCGGTGCCGCGGCCCGGCTGCGCGTCGAACGCGGGAGCCAGCACCTCGCGGAGGTACGCCTCCAGATCGTCGCCGGCGGCGGCGCGGAACCCGTTCGCGAGCAGCGCGAGGTCGACCGACACCGGACCGGGCTGGAGCTTCGCGAGGGCCGCGACGATCGCGGAGGACTCCTCGAGCGGCAGCTCGACCTCGTCAATCTTGCGGGCGGAGCGGTGCGCGCGGATGATGTCAATTGACGAGCGGCCCACGAGGCTGCGGCCATGAACGGACATGACCACGTCGTGGTCGCGGTAGAGCTGCCCGATGAGCGGGATCATCCGCTCTGCGAGTTCCTGCTTCGCTTTCCAAGCTTCCAGGTGAGCATCTGCGCGCTGGTTCATGTGAACGGAGGGTCCTTCCAAACGGTTCTGAAGAGGGTTCGGCCTGCCCGCCGGGACGCTGTCGCGTCACCTCTAGTATCCCACGCGGATGACGGAGTGTGACACCGTGATTACCGCGTGGCGGGGAGATCGGAGAAGCTAGGGGAGTTCCGCGCGGGCCACCGCCCGCGCCCAGCTCTCCACGAATAATGAGGACCTCATGACGATCAGGAAGCGCGGCATCCTCGCCGCCTCGATCACCGCACTCGCGCTCGCGGCAACCACCGCCCTCGCGGGGTGCGCGCCGGCCGCCGAGGACACGACCGTCAAGATCGGCGTCGTCCCGGGCGGGCAGCCCTACTGGGACACGTTCGTTGACGCGGCGGCCGAGGAAGGCATCACGGTCGAGATCGTCGATTTCGCCGAGTACCCCCAGCCGAACCCGCTGCTGAGCGAGGGTGAGCTCGATCTCAACCAGTTCCAGCACATCGCGTTCCTCGCGGCGCACAACGTCGATGCAGACGACGACCTGGTGCCGCTCGGCGCCACCGTGATCTACCCGATGAACCTGTTCTCGGCGAAGTACGACTCGATCGAAGACATCCCCGAGGGCGGCACGATCGCGGTGCCGAACGACGAGTCGAACCGTGCCCGCGCGCTGCTCGTGCTCCAGAAGCTCGGCCTCATCGAGCTCGCGGACGGCGGCAACTCGAGCTCGACGCTCGACGACATCATTGCCGACAAGTCGAAGGTGACCGTCACCGAGCTCGACGCGGCCGGCATCCCGGGCGCGCTGCCCGACGTCGACGGCGGCGTGGTGAACAACGACTTCGTGGAGCCGGCCGGCCTGAGCTTCGACGACTCGCTGGGATCCGACAGCGCGGACGACGCAGCCGCGGCGCCCTACACGAACATCTTCGCGGCCCGTGCAGACGACGCTGACAACGAGACCTACCTGAAGCTCGTCGACATCTACCAGAACAACACCGATGTGCAGGCGGCAGTGAAGGACTACGTCGGCGACGGCGCGGTGCTGCTCAAGACCCCCGTCTCGGAGCTCAAGGACATCCTGAAGCAGGCTGAGGACGACTACCGCGCACAGTCGAAGTAACGACCCGCACAGCACTAGCCCGGATCGGGGCGGCGAGCACCACGCGCCGTCCCGATTCGGTCGTATCCGGCCCAGGTCGGAGAATAGAGTTCTGCTGGCGCGACCTCGCGCCGCCGCAGACACACCGATTGAGAGGACCACACGGTGACACGGGTGCAACTGAGCGGCGTTGGCAAGCGCTACCCGGGCCGCGGGAAGGGCGATCCCGAGATCGTCGCGGTCGACGACGTCTCGATCTCGGTCGCGTCGGGGGAGATCCACGCGATTATCGGCTACTCCGGCGCCGGCAAGAGCACGCTCCTGCGCCTCATCAACGGGCTTGAGCGCGCGACGAGCGGAACGATCCGCGTCGGCGATGACGAGCTGACGGGTCTCACCGAGCGGCAGCTCCGCCCCATCCGCTCACAGATCGGCATGATCTTTCAGCAGTTCAACCTGTTCCACTCGAAGACGGTGGCAAAGAACGTCGAGTACCCCCTCGTGGTCGCCGGCGTGCCCGGCCCGGAGCGCGCCGCGCGCGTGGCGGAACTGCTCGACTTCGTCGGGCTGCAGGATCGGGCCGGCGCGTACGTGGACCAGCTCTCTGGCGGGCAGAAGCAGCGCGTCGGGATCGCCCGCGCGCTCGCGACGTCCCCCGGCGTGCTCCTCGCGGACGAGGCGACGAGCGCGCTCGACCCCGAAACCTCGCGCGAGGTACTCGCGCTGCTCAAGCGCGTCAACGACGAGCTTGGGATCACGATCATTCTCATCACCCACGAGATGGAGGTGGTGCGCGAGATCGCCGACCGGGTCACCGTGATTGACGGGGGCCGCACGGTGGAGCAGGGCGACGTGTTCGAGGTGTTCTCGGCGCCCGAGAGCGATACCACTCGCAAGTTTGTGGCCACCGCGCTGCCGAGCCAGCCCGCGGCCGACCACCTGGAGAAGCTGCGCGAGCGGCACCGCGGGCGGCTGGTGAGCCTCACGTTCCGAGACGGGGACGTTGACCAGCCTGTCGTGTTCCGCACGCTCGCCGAGCGCGGCGTGGGAGTGAGTATCGTCCACGGCGGGATCACGGACGTCGGCGGGAGAAGCTTCGGCAAGCTCACGCTTGAGCTCATCGGAGACGAACTGCGCGTGGAACACGCCGTTGCAGCGCTCGCGCAGGAAACCGAGCTGGAGGTGCTCGCCTAATGGACCGACTTCTTGACCTGCTCGCGAGCGGCAAGTTCCTTGAGGCCACGCTGCAGACCCTCATGTACGTGGTCGTCGCCATGGGCATCGGCGGGGCCATCGGGCTCGTCGTGGGCGTGGCGCTCACGGTCACCCGGCGCGGGGGACTGCTGCAGAACCGCGGCGTGTTCGTGATCCTAAACTTCCTCGTCAATTTCTTCCGCCCGATCCCGTTCGTGATTCTGATTGCGGCGCTCACTCCGGTGGCGCGACTCGTGGTCGGTACGGGGATCGGGGATCGCGCCCTCATGTTCGTGCTCGTGTTCGCGGCCACGTTCGGCATTGCGCGCCTCGTCGAGCAAAACCTCCTGACGGTCTCGCCCGGCGTGATTGAGGCGTCCCGCGCGATGGGGGCCGGTCCGCTGCGCACCATCTTCACGGTACTGATCCCCGAGGGGCTCGGCCCGCTCGTGCTCGGCTACACCTTTGCGTTCATCGCGGTGGTCGATATGACCGCAATGGCCGGCGTGGTTGGCGGCGGCGGGCTCGGCAACCTCGCCCTGCAGTACGGGTATCGTCAGTTCAACCCGTGGGTCACCTGGTCCGCGGTGCTCATCATCATTCTGATCGTGCAGCTCGTCCAGCTGCTCGGCAACGTCATCGCCCGCAAACTCCTTCGGAGGTAGCCCGTGTCCACCGTCCCAGCTCACACCATCGCCGATCTGCGCCGCGTCGCCGAGGAGATGTGGCCGGCCGCGACCGCCGAGAGCTGGGACCGAGTCGGCCTCGTATCCGGCGCCGACGGGGCTCCGCTCCGCCGCGTCCTGCTCGCGGTCGACGCGGTCGATGCCACGGTTTCGGAGGCGCTCGACTGGCGCGCCGACGCGCTGCTCACCCACCACCCGCTGTTGCTGCGTGGCATTCACACGCTCGCCGAGGACACGGCAAAGGGCGCGCTGCTCGCGCGGCTCATTCGGGGCGAGTGCGCCCTGCTCGCGGCGCACACGAACGCTGACGCGCCCGAGGGGGGCGTCTCCGACGTGATCGCGCGCAGGCTCGGCCTCCTGCACGCGCGCCCGATCGTCCCCGGGGCCGATCCCGCTGCCGGGATTGGCCGCGTCGGCGATCTCGCCGCGCCGCTCACGCTCCGCGCCTTCGCCGGGCGGGTCGCCGCCGAACTGCCGCGGACCGTGACGGGGGTGCGGGTTGCCGGCGACCCGGAGCGCATGATCTCCCGGGTCGCCCTCCTCGGCGGAGCCGGGGACAGCCTGCTCGACCACCCGGAGGTGCGCGGCGCAGACGTCTATGTGACCTCGGACCTTCGCCACCACCCCGCCCAGGAGTCGCTTGAGCTCTCGTCCGCGGTGGGCGGGCCCGCGCTCGTTGATGTGGCGCACTGGGCGAGCGAGTCGCTGTGGCTCGCTGGCGCGGCGGAGCGGCTCGCCGCGCGGCTGCCCGGCGTGGAGTTCCGAGTGAGCGAGCTGCGCACCGACCCGTGGGACTTTTCGGTGGGGGCGGCGGGCTGACTCACCGCTAGGCTAAGGGTATGAAGGCCAGCCCTCGCCAGCAGCGACTCCTGCTCGAACTGCAAGATCTCGACACCACCATCGCACGGTTGCGCCGCAGGCGCGCCACCCTGCCGGAGCGCGCGGCGCTCGACGGGCTGAGCGACGAGATTGGAGCGGCTCGCGAGAGCTACATGGCCGCGCAGCGCGAGCTCGACACGCACACCGCCGAGATCGAGCGCGTTGAGGCAGACGTGACGCTCGTGCGTCAGCGCCGCACCCGCGACGAGGAGCTCATCGCCGTGAGTACCTCCTCGAAGGAGGCGCAAGCGCTGCAGAGCGAGCTCGACACGCTCGCGCGGCGCATGAGCGAGCTCGAGGAGCGCCAGCTTGAGATCATGGAGCTGCAGGAGCAGGCTCAGGCCGCGTTCGCCGAGGCCGAGCGCGTGCTCGGCGGCGTTGACGCGCGCCGGGCAGAACTCCAGGACGCAATTGACGCTGCCGAGGCCGCGATCGACCGCGAGCTGGCATCGAACGCCGAGGAGCGGGCCGGGCTCGCGGCCGAGGTGCAGCGCGACGTGCTCGCCGAGTACGAGGCGCTCCGTGCGCGGATCGGGATCGGCGCGGCCCGCCTGCGCGGCAACGTGTCCGAGGCGAGCAACATGGCCCTCGCGCCCGCTGAGCTCAGTGACATCCGCGCCGCCGCGCCCGACGAGCTCGTGTACTGCCCCGGCACCGGCGCGATCCTCGTCCGCGTCGACGAGGAGTAGTCAGCCGGGTGCCACCGCTTGGCTGGCCGGGTGCCACCGATCGGCTGACCGGGTGGCGGCAGCGGGCGAGCTTGCTGAACCGGTGACGCCGCTGGGTCGTCTCGCGGTGCGATTTCGGCGCTGTTCCGCGCAGTCGCTAGACTGGGGTGCGGAATGGGTCGGTGAGGCGGTCGCGTCGCGGCACGAGAGTGCACGCGCCGAGGAACGTCCGGGCTCCGCAGGGGAGAACGGTGGGTAACGCCCACCCGGGGTAACCCGCGAGAAAGTGCAACAGAGAGTAGACCGCCCGGCGAGGCTTGCCGCGCCGGGTAAGGCTGAAAGGGTGGTGTAAGAGACCACCGGCGCTCGTGGTGACACGGGCGGCCAGGTAAACCTCGTTCGGAGCAAGGCCAGACAGAGGATGATGACGCGCCCCGCCGAGTCCTCGGGTAGGCCGCTAGAGGGTACTGGCAACAGTGCCCCGAGAGAGATGACCGTCACCGCTGAACTCGTTCAGCGCGACAGAACCCGGCGTATGATCCGGCCCATTCCACACACAGCCCCGGCGCACTGCGCCGGGGCTGTGTTCGTTGGGGGGGCGACCGCCTAGTCGGAAACGGTGAGGAGCTCGAAGCCGTCCTCGCGCACCACGATGGTGTGCTCAAACTGTGCGGTGACACTCTTGTCGCGGGTGGTGACCGTCCAGCCGTCGCTCCACTGATCCCACTCGTGTGTGCCGAGCGTCAGCATCGGTTCAACGGTGAAGACCATGCCCGGCACGATGATGTCGCCGTAGGTGGGCGCTGAATCATAGTGGGGGATGATGAGCCCCGTGTGGAACGACGTGCCCACGCCGTGGCCGGTGAAATCACGCACCACCCCGTAGCCGAAGCGCTTGGCGTAGGTCTCGATGACGCGGCCGATCACGTTGACGGCCCGGCCGGGCTTTGCCGCCTTGATCCCGCGCATCATTGCCTCGTGTGTGCGCTCCACGAGCAGGTCGATCTCCTCCGTCACCTCGCCCACGCGGAAGGTGCGGTTGGTGTCGCCGTGCACCCCGTCGAGGTACGCGGTCACATCGACGTTGACGATGTCTCCTTCGCGCAGCACCGTGTCGTCGGGGATACCGTGGCAGATCACCTCGTTCACCGACGTGCAGGAGGACGCGGGGAAGCCACGGTACCCGAGCGTTGACGGGTACGCGCCCGCGCCGACAACGTACTCGTGTGCCACGCGGTCAAGCTCTGCCGTGGTGACGCCCGGCCGCACCACAGCCGCCACGGCGTCGAGCGCCCGGGACGCGATCCGCCCGGCCGCGCGGATACGCGCGATCTCATCCTCCGTGTAGGTGTTGTCGCCCACGTGCGCCGGGGGAGCGACCAGACCCACGTAGGGGGGACGAGCGATGCTCGCCGGGACCTGTCGCGCGGCCGGTCGCGTGCCGGGGATCAAATTTCCGTGTGTGTCGAAGGGCATGCATCTAGTCTATGAAGTACACGCGGTGCTCACCGCGCGCGAAGGCAAAAGCGAAGGGAACACGCTCATGAGTAAGCGCGAGTGGGGGATCGACGATCCCGAAGAGACCTACTGGTTCAACACGCACACCGGGCTGGTCGAAGACGGGCCCCAGTCTCTGTCCATCGATCGCATCGGGCCGTTCACCACGCGCGAGGAAGCGCTCCACGCGCAGTCGATTATCGCGGAGCGCGCGCGGGTGTGGCGCGAGGAGGACGACGCAGACGACCGCCTGCGCTAGTGTTCTCGCCCCCGTGCAGGCGTTCTGTAACACGACTGTCACGGGGGCGTTGTAGTCTGAACCCGACGCAGCAACCGCGTGTTACACGCGGAAGCTGAAACGCCCCAATGAAACGGAGCCGGTGTGAGCAAACAGCGTGATTTCGTCCTTCGTACGATCGAGGAGCGCGGCGTAAAGTTCGTGCGCCTCTGGTTTAGCGATGTGTCTGGCACGCTGAAATCCGTTGCGCTCGCCCCCGCCGAGGTGGAGGGCGCATTCAGCGAGGGCATCGGCTTCGATGGCTCAGCGATTGAGGGTATGACTCGCGCGTACGAGTCCGATCTGCTCGCGGTACCCGATCCGAGCACCTTCCAGCTGCTGCCCTGGCGCAGCAAGGAGGCGCCCACGGCGCGCATGTTCTGCGACATCAGCACGCCAAACGGCGAGCCAGCGGTGGCGGATCCGCGCAACGTGCTCAAGCGCACGCTCGCGCACGCCGCCGAGCAGGGCTTCACGTTCTACACGCACCCCGAGGTGGAGTTCTACCTGCTGAAGTCGAAGGACTTCGGCCGCAAGGGACCCGTGCCCGTTGACCGCGCCGGCTACTTCGACAACGTGCCCGGCGGCACGGCCCACGACTTCCGTCGCGAGAGCGTCGCGATGCTCGAAGACCTCGGTATCTCGGTCGAGTTCAGCCACCACGAGGCCGGGCCCGGGCAGAATGAGATCGACCTTCGGTACGCAGACGCGCTCACCACCGCCGACAACCTGATGACGTTCCGCACGGTCATCAAGGAGGTGGCGATCTCGCAGGGCGTGCACGCCACGTTCATGCCGAAGCCGCTCGCCGGGCACCCCGGCTCGGGCATGCACACGCACCTCTCGCTCTTCGAGGGCGACACGAACGCGTTCTACGATCCGGCAGCCAAGTACCAGCTCTCGCAGACGGGCCGCCGCTTCGTAGCCGGGCTGCTCAAGCACGCCCCCGAGATCACGGCGATCACGAACCAGTACATCAACTCGTACAAGCGGCTCTGGGGCGGCGACGAGGCCCCCTCATTCGTGAGCTGGGGCCACAACAACCGCTCGGCGCTCGTGCGCGTTCCGATGTACAAGCCCGGCAAGGGCGGCGCGGCGCGGGTGGAGTACCGCGGCCTCGATAGCGCGGTCAACCCGTACCTGGGGCTCTCGGTGCTGCTTGCTGCCGGTTTGAAGGGCATCAGCGAGGAGTACGAGCTGCCGCCCGAGGCTGAGAACAACGTCTGGGCGCTCAGCGATGGCGAGCGTCGGGCCATGGGGTTCGACCCGCTGCCCACGAGCCTCGACCACGCGCTCGCGGTCATGGAGCGCTCAGAGCTGGTCGCGGAGACCCTCGGTGAGCAAGTGTTCGCCTACTTCCTCCGCGACAAGCGGCGCGAGGTGGCCGAGTACCGCAGCCAGGTGACGCCCTACGAGCTGTCATCGATGCTCGACACGGTGTGACGCGGCGAGGTCCGATGGCTGACGAACCCCGCGGGCTCAAACTCGCCGAGGTCGCACGGGCTGGCTTCCAGGAGCTCACGGGCTCCCGAGACGGCCTGGCCGCGCTGCTGCCCGATCTCCCGGTGAGTCAGGACGAGCTCCTGCGCGCCTTCAGCGCGGCGGCGGACTCCGACGCGGCGCTGATCCGTGTCAGGGACCTGCTTGAGCGCCACCCCGCGATCGCCGCAGACCTCGGCGCGGAGACGCTGCGCAGGCTCTGCCTCCTCGTGGGTGCGTCCCCCGCCCTCGGCGACTTCTTTGTGCGGCATCCGGCTGGGCTGGCCGAGCTGCTGGGTGAGGGTGGGGCGCTCGTGGATGCGGGCGAGGCCCAGGCGGCCCTGCTCGATGCCGTGGCCGGGGCCGAGCACGCCGGGGGCGCGGTTCCTGCCGAGGCTGGCTGGACCGCGCTGCGGGTCGCGTATCGGCGCCAGCTCGCGCGCGTGATGCTGTTTGACCTCGAACGGGCGGCGGAGGGTCGCGCGCTCGAGAGCTTCGAGGCCGTGGCCGCCTCGCTCTCCGTGCTCGCGGCGGCAGCCGTTGAGGCATCCCTCACGGTGGCGCGGGCAACCCTCGCCGCGGGACTGAGCGGCCCGCCGGTGCGGGCCGAGCGTCTCGCGGCGACGCGCCTCGCCGTGGTCGCGATGGGCAAGTGCGGCGCCGAAGAACTCAACGTGGTCTCCGACGTTGACGTCGTCTTCATTGCCGAGTGCGAGGAGGATTCCGAGCTCGACACGGACGGCATGATCCGGATCGCCACGCGGCTCGCCACCGAGACCATGCGGGGGATTCACGATCCCGGCATCGAGCCGCCGCTGTGGCAGCTCGATGCCAACCTTCGCCCCGAGGGACGGCACGGCGCACTCGTGCGCACGCTCGGCTCGATGCTCGCGTACTACGATCGCTGGGCCAAGGGCTGGGAGTTTCAGGCGCTCCTGAAAGCCCGTCCGCTCGCCGGCGACCTGGCGCTCGGCGCCGAGTTTGTGGCCGGCACCCGCGATCTCGTCTGGTCCTCTTCGTCCCGCGAAGACTTCGTCGGATCCGTGCAGCGGATGCGCGAGCGCGTCACCGAGCACATCGCCGACGACGACCTTGAGGTGCAGCTCAAGCTCGGGCCGGGCGGCCTGCGCGACATCGAGTTCAGCGTGCAGCTGCTGCAGCTCGTTCACGGCCAGTACACCGAGCGATTGCACCTGCGCGGCACCCTACCCGCCCTGCGCGCGCTCGTCGACGGCGGGTACGTCGCCCGGAGCGACGGCGAGCGACTCATCGCCGACTACCAGTTCTTGCGCGTGCTCGAGCACCGGTTGCAGCTGCGCGAACTGCGTCGCACCGCGATCATGCCGCTCGATCCGGAGGGGCTGCGCGTGCTTGCGCGTGCGAGCGGGCTCGCCGCCACGGGCGACGAGCTCCTTGCGGCCTGGGGGCGCACCAAGCGCGAGGTGCGCGAGCTGCACCTGAAGATCTTCTACGCGCCGCTGCTCAGCGCGGTCGCTGCCCTCCCGGAAGAAGAGCTGGTGCTCGGCAGCGACGAGGCGCGCGCCCGGCTCGCGAGCATCGGCTTCCGGGACCCGGACGGCGCGATGCGGCACCTCACGGCGCTTACGCGCGGCACCAAGCGTCGCGCCCGCATCCACCGCAACCTGCTGCCCGTGCTCTTGCAGTGGCTCGCCGACGGGACCGACCCCGACTACGGGCTCATCGCGTTCAGGCGCGTGAGCGAGGCGAACAGCGAGGCGCCCTGGTACCTGCGGCTGCTGCGCGACGGCACCGAGGCCGCAGAGCGCCTCACGCGTGTGCTGTCGTCCTCACGCTTCGCCGCAGAGCTGCTCGAGACGATTCCGGACGCCGTGGCGTGGCTGGAGCGCGATGCGCTGCTGCGCCCCATCGGCCTCACGACGCTGCTTGAGGAGATGCGCGCGCTCGCGTCGCGCCGGGCCACGCTCGACGAAGCGGCCGCCGCGCTGCGCACGGTGCACCGGCGGGAAGTCCTCAGGCTCGCGATGGGGCGCATCACCGGCGTGATTGACGACCCCGAGGTGGCCGTCGGTCTCGACTCCGCGCACACGGCGCTTCTTGACGGCCTGCTGCTCGCGCTTGGACGCGCGGAGGCGGCCGCGGGCGTCACCCCGAACGTCGCGCTGGCCCTGATCGGCATGGGACGTTACGGCGGGGGTGAGATGGGCTTTGCCTCGGATATCGACCTCATCGCCGTGTACCGCCCGCTCACCGACGTCGCACCCGACGCGGCGGCGCGCGAGGCGATCAAGCGGGTGTCCGAGCTGCGACGCCTCGTCTCCGACCCGCGCTTCGCCGTGGACCTCGACTTCGATCTGCGGCCGGAGGGCAAGAACGGGCCGCTCGCGCGCAGTCTCGACGCGTCGCGCGCCTACTACGAGCGCTGGTCGGTCACGTGGGAGGCGCAGGCGCTGCTGCGCGCGCGCCCCGTGGCGGGGGATCCGGCGCTGGGCGCCGCGTTCATCGAGCTCGCCGACGAGATCCGGTACCCCGCGAACTTCACAGAGACGCAGACCCGCGAGGTGCGCCGCATGAAGGCGCGCGTCGAGGCCGAGCGGCTGCCGCGCGGCGCCGACCCCACCCGCCACCTCAAGCTTGGGCCGGGGGGAGTGAGCGACGTGGAGTGGCTGGTGCAGCTGCTGCAGCTGCGGCACGGCGCCGCGCACCCCGAGCTGCGCACCGTTGCCACCCTCACCGCGCTTGCGGCCGCCGTGGACCGTGAGCTGATCGCGCCCGACGACGCTGAGCACCTCGCGGAGTCGTGGCGCTTCGCGAGCAGTGTGCGCTCGGCACTGAAGCTCTGGAACGGCCGCTCCTCGGACGCGCTCCCCACCGACCGCAACGAGCTCGAGGGGATCGCGAATGTGCTCGGGATGCCGCGCCGCCGCACGTCCGAGCTTGAGGAGCGCTGGTTCGCCGTCTCGCGGCGGGCACGCGGTGTCGTTGAGCGAGAGTTCTTCGGATACGTCGATGAGCAGGAGTTCCCCGAGCTCCCGTAGCGCCGGGCGCTTCCGTAGTGTTCCGCAACGTTCAGCACTCGTTCACAGAAAAGGCTAGCGAAATTCGTTATCCAAGCGTAATCTGATCGTTATGCAGTACTTACAAACACTCCTGGAGGCCCTGCTCGCAGAAGACGGGGCTGAGTTCGAGGATGAACTCGAATCCTAGCGCCACCCAGCGCCGCAACAGCGACGTTGCTACCGGGTGAGAATCTCTCGCCCCAGATCACGAAAGCCCCCGGCCGCATCCTCTCGGATGCGGCCGGGGGCTTTCGCGTGTGCGGTGGTTACACGCCGTAGTAGAGCTCGAACTCGAACGGGTGCGGCCGGAGCGCCATCGGCGTGATCTCGGCCTCGTGCTTCAGCGAGATCCAGGTCTGGATCAGCTCCTCCGTGAAGACCCCGCCCTCGAGCAGGAAGTCGTGATCCGCCTCGAGTGCGGCGAGGGCCTCCTCGAGCGAGCCGGGCACCTGCGGGATGTTCTTCGCTTCCTCGGGGGGCAGCTCGTACAGGTCCTTGTCGATGGGGTCCATCGGCTCGATGCGGTTGCGGATCCCGTCCAGGCCCGCCATGAGCTGCGCGGCAAAGGCGAGGTAGGGGTTGCCCGAGGCGTCCGGTGCACGGAACTCAATGCGCTTTGCCTTCGGGTTCGAGCCCGTGAGCGGAATGCGGACCGCTGCTGAGCGGTTGCCGGCCGAGTAGGCGAGGTTCACGGGGGCCTCGTAGCCCTTGACGAGACGACGGTAGCTGTTGATCGTCGGGTTCGTGAACGCGAGCAGCGCGGGGGCGTGGTGCAGGATACCGCCGATGTACCAGCGCGCAAGGTCTGACAGCCCGGCGTAGCCGTTCTCGTCGTAGAACAGCGGATCGCCGCCCTTCCAGAGCGACATGTGCGTGTGCATGCCCGAGCCGTTGTCGCCAAAGACCGGCTTCGGCATGAACGTGGCGGTCTTGCCCCACAGCTCGGCCGTGTTCTTGACCACGTACTTGAACTTGAGCACGTCGTCCGCGGCGTTCACCAGCGTGTCGAAGCGGTAGTTGATCTCGGCCTGGCCAGGAGCGCCAACCTCGTGGTGGGAGCGCTCAAGCTGCAGGCCCGCCTCGATGAGGCGAAGCGAGATGTCGTCGCGCAGATCAGCCTGCTTGTCGACGGGGGAGACGGGGAAGTAGCCGCCCTTTGCGGGGGTGGTGTTGCCCAGGTTGCCGCCCTCGACCTTGCGGCCCGAGTTCCAGTGCGCCTCCTCCGAGTCGATCTCGTAGAAGGTGCGCTGCGGCGTCGTCTCGTAGCGCACCGAGTCGAGGATGTAGAACTCGGCCTCGGGAGCGAAGAACGCGGTGTCGGCGATCCCGGTCGAAATCAGGTACTGCTCGGCCTTCTTGGCCACCTGACGCGGATCCTTCGAGTAGATCTCGCCGGTGCGCGGGTTGAAGATGTCGCAGACGACGATCAGCGTGCGCTCCAGGCGGAACTGGTCGACGTACGCGGTGGTGACATCGGGGATGAGCTGCATGTCTGACTCGGCGATCCCGGCGAAGCCGCGGATCGAGGAACCATCGAACATCTGCCCGACCTCAAAGAAATCCTCGTCCACCGTCGCAGCGGGGATGTTGAAGTGCTGCTGCACTCCGGGGAGATCAGTGAACCGGATGTCGACGAACTTGACGTCCGTCTCCTTAATGAAGTCGATGACTTCCTGCGGGGTCTTGAACATACTGCTCCTCGTTGCTCGTGCGCCTCATCGGCATCGTTCGCTTATGACAAGACTATGCCCGCCGGGTTTCAAAACCGTGAGTCCAGTGTTACGCGGATGTTACGAACGCTCTGGTGAGCGAATCAATACGGTGCCCGCGATCTTGTCGTGGAAGCCCCGCTGGTCCGAATCCCACACGAGGACGGGGATCACGAGGCACAGCAGCACGGTGCGCACGATTGGGCGCCAGACGCCCACCCAGCCGCCCGCAATCGACACGACGCGCAGCCCGAGCACGCGATGCCCGAGTGAGCCGCCGATCGTGGGGATAAACACGATCTGGATCAGCGCAAAGAACAGCAGGTTCCACACCGTGGCGTTGGGGCCGCCGATCAAGAAGAACGCCGGGAGCGCTGCGAGGCCCCAGTCGATGATGATCGCCATGATGCGGCTGCCCACGCGGGCAACCGAGCGCGGTCCAGACTCGGGCAGGCCGAGCCGTTCACCGGGCCACTTGCTGGGCTCAAGATCACCGAAACGCTGCGGCGAGGAGTTCTGCATGGCCCTAGCGGGGACGCTGCGAACGGACGCGGTTGGGGTCCATCCCCTTGGGGATGCCCACCGGCGCGGCCTGCAGCGACGACAGGCGGTTGTAGACCGCGGCAACCTCGTTGCGGTTGAGCTTCGGCTTGAGCTTGACGAGCGTCTTCGAGAGCTTCGCCAGCGGCACGCCGTCGCCGTCGGGGCCCACGTAGAGGTGCACCACCTCGACGTTGCGGAGCGCGCGCTTCACCTTGCGCTCCTCGTCGGCCGCCATGCGCTCCGTGCGACTGCGTGAACCCTCGGAGATGAGCACCACGCCGCCGCGGCCCACGACGCGATAGACGGCGTCCTGGTTGCGGTTCATGGCGATCGGAACCTCGGACCCGCGCCACGAGCGACGCAGCGCGCCCTGCACCACGGCGCCCACTGCGCCCGGGCGGCCCTCGATCTGCTGGTATGCCGTCTTCTCGGCGCGCCGACCGAGCACGATCATCGCGAGCAGCAGGCCGACAAGGATGCCGGAGAGCGGCCAGACGACCCAGGAGAGCCAGCTCCCGGGCAGGAGCCAGGCGAGGGCGACCGATACGAGGATCGGCGCGATAAACACGAGCAGCAGAATCCACGGCAGATTGCGGTCCGTGACCTTCGTGGTCCGATAGACCTCGATCATCTGCTTGATGCGGCCGTCGCGCTTCGCCTTTTCTGCTGCCATGTGAACCAGGATACCGGTTCTCCGGTGTCTCACGGACCGAAGCGCTCGCGGGCGGGGGCGCTGTTCGCTTACAGCGGGGATTCCGCCTGTGGACGAGCCGCGTGGGTGTGGGCGGTTCGCGGTCAGACTGGAGGCAGTGTTCGTGTCTGCACCGACGAAATGAACGGAGCTCCGCATGACGGCAGGTATCGGGTTCGAAGCGCGTCGGAACGCGCAGACACGAGGTTCCCCGGGACCCCGGGGAGCGCGCGGCCCGCTGCGGCCGGGGGCCGCTGGGCGACTGGCGGCCGAGCTTGAACGGCGGTGTCACGCCGCCATCGAGCTCCGCGCACGCGGCAGCTGTGTTGGGATGCTGATGGGGGAGCGCCGGCACTCTCGGGGTGGGCACGACGCGGGCTGCCGGACGCTCGGCGTGCCGCTGCGCGGGCTTCGCCGCTTTCTCAAGGCCGCCGATCACGCGGGGGCTGCAGCGCTCCTCGACGAGGCACTCACCGCCGCGGTGAGCGAGATCGTTGACTGGGGCGACGCGTGGAGTGCGTCGAGCGCCGCCGAGGCCGTGAGCGCCGCGATTCGGGTGAGAATCACCCCGCACGACGGCGCCTCGCACGAGGTCACCCACACTCGCTGAAACGCGCGAAGGCCGCGACCGCTCCGAGGAGCAGCCGCGGCCTGCAGCCGGGAACGCGGGCTAGTACCCGAAGTTGCCCGCGAAATCGCCAGCTTCAAGACGCAGGCGCACCTGCGTGAGGAAGCGAGCGGCGTCCGCACCGTCGACGATGCGGTGATCGTACGACAGGGCCAGGTACACCGTGGAGCGAATTGCAATCGAGTCGCCCTCGGGCCCCGAGATCACTGCGGGCTTCTTCACGACCGCGCCAGTGCCCAGAATCGCGACCTGCGGCAGGAACACGAGCGGGGTGTCGAACAGTGCGCCGCGCGAACCCGTGTTGGTGAGCGTGAACGTGCCCCCGCTCAGCTCGTCGGGCGTGAGCTTGTTGTCGCGGGTGCGCTGGGCGAGGTCGGCGATTTCGCCGGAGATCTCGGCCAGGCTCTTCTCGCCCGCCGCGCGCAGCACGGGGGTGAGCAGCCCGCGCTCGGTGTCGACCGCAATGCTGATGTTCTCGGTGTCGGGGTAGACGATGGAGTCGCCCTCAACCGTCGCATTGATGATCGGGTAGGTGCGCAGTGCCTCAGCCGCGGCGAGCGCGAAGAACGGCAGGAACGAGAGCTTCGAACCGGTCTTCGCAAGGAACTCGTCCTTGTGCGCCTGGCGCAGCTGGGCAACGCGGGTCACGTCGACCTCGACCACGGTGGTCAGCTGAGCGGTGCCCTGCAGGGATGCGACGGCGCGCTCGGCGATGACCTTGCGGAGGCGGCTCATCTTCTGCGTGGTGCCACGAAGCTCCGACACCTCAACGACCGGTGCCGCGGCGGCCGAAGCTGCCGGTGCGGCTGCCGCGGGAGCGGCTGCGGCTGCGGCTGCGGCGAGCACGTCTTCCTTGCGGATTCGGCCGCCCACGCCCGTGCCGGTCACGCGCGCGAGGTCAACACCGCGCTCGTTCGCGAGCTTGCGCACGATCGGCGTGACGTAGCCGGCGGCGGAATCGGTGGCGGGAGCTGCTGCGGCCGCGGGCGCCGGTGCTGCTGCGGGCGCCGGAGCCGCGGGTGCGGGGGCCGGTGCCGCGGGAGCCGGTGCTGCTGCCGGAGCCGGTGCTGCTGCGGGTGCGGGTGCTGCTGCCGGAGCCGGAGCCTCGGGAGCCGCTGCTGCGGGAGCCGCTGCTGCGGGCGCCGGAGCTGCCGCCGCGGGCGCCGCACCCGAGCCGATGCGGGCGAGTGCTGCGCCCACCTCGACGGTCTCGTCTTCCTGCGCGAGGATTGCCTGCAGCACACCCGCGATCGGCGAGGGTACCTCGGTGTCGACCTTGTCCGTCGACACCTCAAGCAGCGGCTCGTCCACCTCGACGGTGTCGCCGACGTTCTTCAGCCAGCGCGTCACCGTGCCCTCGGTGATGCTCTCACCCAGGGAGGGCAACACCACGTCCTGGCCGTCGCCACCGGCGGCGGGAGCCTCGGCTGCGGGCGCGGCGGCTACGGGGACCTCAGCCGGTGCCGCGGGCGCAGCGGGTGCCTCGGCTGCCGGAGCCGCCGGCGCCTCGGCCTGTGCGGGAGCCGCCGGGGCAGCAGCCGCGGGGGCCGCAGCGCCGTCGCCAACCACTGCGAGCACGGCGCCCACCTCTGCCGTCTCGTCTTCCTGGACCAGGATCTCCTGGAGTACGCCTGCTACGGGCGAGGGGATCTCAGTGTCGACCTTGTCGGTCGACACCTCGAGCAGCGGCTCGTCGATCTCGACGGTGTCACCAACGTTCTTGAGCCAGCGGGTCACCGTCCCCTCGGTTACGCTCTCGCCCAGTGCTGGGAGGACCACCGATTCACTCATCGTGCATTTCTCCGTTTCGTTACGTATGTCTGTTGGGCGCGCTTAGATGGCGTGCAGCGGCTTGCCGGCGAGCTTGAGCATCGTCTCACCGATGGTCTCGTTCTGCGTCGGGTGGCCATGGATAAACGGTGCAACGTCCTCGGGGTACGCTTCCCAGTTCACGATGAGCTGCGCCTCACCGACGAGCTCGCCGACGCGCGCACCAATCATGTGCACGCCGACCACGGGGCCGTCGACCACGCGAACCGCCTTGACCGATCCAGCGGTGCCGAGGATCGAGCTCTTTGCGTTGCCAGCGAGGTTGTACTCGTAGCTGGTCACGTTCGCGTCGCCGTACTGCTCCTTCGCCTTCGCCTCGGTGAGGCCGACGGACGCGATCTCGGGGTCGCAGTACGTGACCTTCGGGATGTTGACGTCGGCGACGACCACCGGGTTGAGCCCAGCGATCTCCTCCGCGACGAAGATGCCCTGCTGGTAGCCGCGGTGCGCGAGCTGCAGGCCGGGGACGATGTCGCCCACCGCGTACACGCCGGGGACGTTCGTCGCGAGGCGCTCATTGGTGAGCACGAAGCCGCGATCCATTTCAATCCCGACCTCTTCATAGCCGAGCCCCTGCGTCGACGGGCCACGGCCCACTGCGACGAGCAGGTAGTCCGCGTTGACCACGGTGCCGTCTTCGAGGTTCACCGTGACGCTCGAGGCGTCTTGGGTGACCGACTGGAAACGAACGCCCAGCTTGTAGTCGATGCCGCGCTTGCGGAACGCGCGCTCAAGCTGCTTGGAGATCGACTCTTCCTCGTTCGGGACGAGGTGGGGCAGGCCCTCGATGATCGTGACCTCGGCACCGAACGAGCGCCAGACGCTCGCGAACTCGACGCCGATGACGCCGCCGCCGAGGATCGCGACGCGCGCCGGGACCTCCTGCAGTTCGAGCGCCTGCTCGCTCGTGATCACGCGGCCGGAGATCTCCAGGCCGGGCAGCGAGCGCGAGTAGGAGCCGGTAGCGAGCACGACGTGCTTGCCGATGATGCGATCCGCGCCCACCTGCACCGTGTTCGGCGCAACGAGGCGGCCCTCGCCCGCGATCACGGGGATCTTGTTCGCCTTCAAGAGGCCCTGGAGGCCCTTATGCTTCCCGGCGACGAGATTCTCGCGGTAGCTGTTGACCTTGGCGATGTCGATGCCGGCGACGCTCGAGTTGATGCCGTATGCCTCGCCGGAGCGCGCAACGTCTGCGATTTCAGCGGCGTGCAGGAGGGCCTTGGTGGGAACGCACCCCCGATGCAAACACGTACCGCCGAGCTTGTCTTTCTCAATGACTGCGGCGGTGAGTCCAAGCTGCATAGCGCGGATCGCTACCGCGTAACCGGCGCTTCCGCCGCCCAGGACGACAATGTCAAACTGCTGATCGGCCAAGTGGGATCTCCCTCGGTGTTTGCGCAATAGGGGTGGGCGTCCGCGCGTGAGCGGACGTACGGTGTCAAGCCTACACCTGCGTGATGCCCGCGGGCGGGGCAGCAACCCGACACCGAGCCCGGTGCAGGTGGCGCTCCCGGAACTCCTTTCGGGGAATAGGGGTTTCGCTGACGGCGTCACCAAAACCGCCCAACTTTCACGTGCGCTTCGTAGGATGGGGGTGTGACCGAATCAATCTTCTCCGCAGAGTACGCCGAGCGCCGTGCGAGCGTTCCGCGCGGGCTGCCGCTCATTGTGGCCATGCAGGGGCTGAGTGACGCGGGAAACGCAGTGTCGCAGCTCGAGGAGTACCTGTGGCGTAAGTACGAGCCAGAGGAAGTGCTCCGCTTCAACGCCGACATGCTGCTTGACTACCGCGCCCGGCGCCCGCTCATCACGTTCGCGGAAGACCACTTCGTCGATTACTCGCCCGAGGAGCTCAGCCTGAGCCTGGCGCACGACGAGTTCGGGGCGCCGTTCCTGCTGCTGAGCGGCTACGAGCCAGACTTCAGGTGGGAGCAGTTCATCGACACGATGCTGCTGCTTGTGCACGAGTTCGAGGTGTCGATCACGGTCTGGGCGCACGCGATCCCCATGCCAGTGCCGCACACACGCCCACTCTCTGTGACCGTCAGTGGCTCTCGGGACGACCTAATCGAAGCGCGTTCGATTTGGCGACCCACCACCAAGCTGTCCGCATCGGCCGCTCACGTGCTGGAGTATCGCCTCCACAGCGTCGGCGAGGAGGTTGCCGGATTTGCGCTGCTGATCCCGCACTATCTCGCGAACACTGAGTACCCGGCGGCACTGCAGGGCGCGCTCGAAGGCATCATGGCCGCCACGGGACTGATCCTGTCCACCGACGAGGTGCGCGAGGCCGGGCGCCGCTTCACGGCGCAGCTCGATTCGCAGCTCGCGGAGAACGAAGAGTCGCTCGACATGGTGCGCACCCTGGAGCAGCGCTACGACGCATATATGGAGGACCAGACCACGCGCTCGCCGCTCGTGAGTGAGGACGGGTCAATTCCGACGGCGGATCAGATCGCTAGCGAGCTTGAGCGATTTCTAGCGCAGCAGCAGGGCCCCGGTTCCGGGGACCCCGAGACCGACGAGTTCCCCCGCCCGTAGCGTCCAGGGCGGGCCGTGTCAGCGGTGGCAGCAGCGTCGATACGCCGTGGGCGGAACGCCGCGCCGCGGCGTCGGCGCATGTCAGATTCCCGCTGGGATCGTGCAATAATAGGGGAGACCAACCCATTCAATCCGAGGGTATTTCCGCGCGTCGGGAATCATTCGGGCTTGACATGGGTTTTCATGCTGTGAGCACTCGTTGGCGATACGCCAGCGACACAGCGCGGCAATCGATAGAGAGAGGCGGCTGCGTGGCAACTGCATCCACCCCCAAGACTCGTGCGACCACCGCGAAGACGACGAAGAAGGCTGTCGTCGCTTCCGCGGAGGAGCCCGAGGTGTCCACCGTTTCAGAGGCCGATACCACCGCTCCGGCAAAGAAGCCGGCTGCCAAGAAGACGGCCGTCAAGAAGGCTCCCGCGACCAAGCCGGCCGCTAAGAAGCCCGCGACTAAGCGCGCAACCACGAAGAAGGCTGCGGCCGACGTCGAAGAGGTTGATGAAGTCGACGACGAGGCGATTGAGCCCGTCGAAGATGAGAAGCCGGCGCCCGCCGTCACCGAGCCACTGCCCACCGGCGCGATCGTGCTGAAGGCGAGCGAGGAAGAGGACGTCCCCACCGTCACCACCGCGATCCCCGGTGCAACCGCGGACCCGGTGAAGGATTACCTGAAGCAGATCGGTAAGGTGGCGCTGTTGAACGCCGCCGAAGAGGTCGAGCTCGCCATGCGCATCGAGGCTGGCCTCTTTGCCGAGGAGAAGCTCGCGACCGAGAAGGGCCTCCCGAAGAAGCTTGAGCGCGAGCTCAAGTGGGTTGCCCGCGACGGCCAGCGCGCGAAGAGTCACCTGCTCGGCGCCAACCTTCGTCTCGTGGTCTCGCTCGCAAAGCGCTACACGGGTCGCGGGATGCAGTTCCTCGATCTGATCCAGGAGGGCAACCTCGGTCTGATCCGCGCTGTCGAGAAGTTCGACTACACCAAGGGCTTCAAGTTCTCCACGTACGCAACCTGGTGGATCCGTCAGGCGATCACGCGCGCGATGGCAGATCAGGCGCGTACGATCCGTATCCCGGTCCACATGGTCGAGGTCATTAACAAGCTCGCCCGAGTGCAGCGCCAGATGCTGCAGGACCTCGGCCGTGAGCCCACGCCCGAGGAGCTGAGCCGCGAGCTCGACATGACCCCTGAGAAGGTCATCGAGGTGCAGAAGTACGGCCGCGAGCCCATCTCCCTCCACACCCCACTGGGCGAGGACGGCGACAGCGAGTTTGGCGACCTCATCGAGGACACCGAGGCGGTTGTCCCCGCCGACGCTGTGGGCTTCACCATGCTGCAGCAGCAGCTCGAACAGCTGCTCGACTCGCTCTCCGAGCGCGAGGCTGGCGTGATTCGCATGCGCTTCGGCCTCGGTGACGGGATGCCGAAGACGCTCGACCAGATCGGTGACACCTTCGGGGTGACGCGTGAGCGGATCCGCCAGATCGAGTCGAAGACGATGGCGAAGCTGCGCCACCCCTCGCGGAGCCAGCAGCTGCGCGACTACCTCGAGTAGGCCGCGGGCGGCACTGGCCGTGCCCGTGCGACTGTGTCCCCTGGTGAACGCTCACCAGGGGACACAGCTGTGTCTGGGGCGCCGGGGCGTTGGGGAGCTGGGGTGCTGACGCGCCGCCGGGGCGCCTGCGCGGCTGTGCGGTTACGTGGCTCCGCGATTGCCCGCGGCTGCGCGGTTGTGCGCGGTCGCCGCACCGGGATACCGGCCCGAGAAACGACAACACCCTCCGGCGAAAAACCGCCAGAGGGTGTTGGGCATCCCGAATTACGGGGTGAGCTTGTGGCTCTCGTCGTGCCAGAACTCCGCCATCGGGCGCAGCTTTCCCTCATGCTTGTGTGCGTGGTGTGCGCAGAACAGCAACTCGCTGCCGCCGAGACCTGCGCGCACATACGCCTGCGCACCGCAGCTATCGCAGCGGTCGAGTGCGCTGAGCGGGCGATCCGCGGCATCGATCGTGTCAGCACGATCCTGCTCGATTGTCGTCATGGCGACCTCCCGTCCGTTCGTGAATCAGTTACAGGTCTATCAAAACACGTTCAGCGTGTGAATTGCCACGGGGAACCCTCGGGTTCGCTGACCGCGTAGCCGTGTCACCGCTTCCGCACTCGCCGGGACGGCTGCACGCCGGTGTCGGAGGTCTGGCCTAGGGTAGGGGAGTCATCAAAACAGAGGAGATCCACGTAGTGGCGACGCAGCGATCAGCAGGGCAGTCGACGGAGTCGAACTACTCCGCACGCCATCTCACGGTGCTGGAGGGGCTCGAGGCCGTCCGCAAGCGCCCAGGCATGTACATCGGCACCACCGACTCGCGCGGTCTCATGCACTGCCTCTGGGAGATCATCGACAACTCGGTCGACGAGGCGCTCGCCGGGCACGGGGACCAGATCGGCATCACGCTCCACGCCGACGGCAGCGTCACCGTCACGGACACCGGCCGCGGCGTCCCCGTCGATATTGAGCCCAAGAGCGGGCTCTCCGGCGTCGAGCTCGTGTTCACCAAGCTGCACGCGGGCGGCAAGTTCGGTGGCGGGGGATACGCCTCCTCCGGCGGCCTGCACGGCGTCGGTGCTTCCGTGGTCAACGCGCTCTCCTCCCGGCTCGACGTCGAGGTGGATCGCGATGGCAAGACCTGGGGCATGTCGTTCAAGCACGGCGAACCCGGCATCTTCGCGGGTGACGGCCCAGACAGCGCGTTCACGCCGTTCGAGAACTCATCTGAGCTGCGCGTCCTCGGCAAGGTCAAGAAGGGCGTCACGGGCACGCGGGTGCGGTACTGGGCCGATCCGCAGATCTTCCTCGCCTCCGCCAAGTTCGAGCCCGAGTCGCTCGTGGCGCGCGCCCGACAGACCGCGTTCCTCGTCCCCGGCCTCGCGATCGAGATCACCGATGAGCGGCCCGAGTCGCTCGACGAGTCCGGCGCGCCGCAGGTGCACCGCTTCGAGTACGAGGGCGGCCTCTCCGAGTTCGTCGACTACCTCGCGGTCGACGCGCCGCTCACCGAGACGTGGCGCGTCACCGACTCCGGCACCTTCACTGAGACCGTGCCCGTGATGGACGAGGAAACCGGGCACCTGGTGTCGCGCGAGGTTGAGCGCACGTGCGAGGTCGATATCGCGCTCCGCTGGGGGACCGGCTACGACACCTCCGTGCAGAGCTTCGTGAACATCATCTCGACGCCCAAGGGCGGCACGCACATGAGCGGCTTCGAGCAGGGCCTCACCAAGTTCTTCCGCAAACAGATCGAGACGAACGCGCGCAAGCTCAAGGCTGGCAGCGACAAGCCCGAGAAGGACGACATCCTCACCGGGCTCACCGCGGTGGTCACGGTGCGCGTCCCCGAGCCGCAGTTCGAGGGGCAGACGAAGGAGGTGCTCGGCACGGCCGCCGTGCGCCAGATCGTGTCCCGCGCCATCGTCAAGGGCCTCACCGAGCGCTACGAGTCCACGAAGAAGCAGGACAAGGCGCAGACCGGTGCCCTGCTCGAGAAGATGGTCTCCGAGATGAAAGCGCGGATCGCCCTCCGCGCTCAGCGCGACACGGCCCGGCGCAAGAGCTCGCTCGAGAGCTCCTCGCTTCCCGCGAAACTGATCGACTGCCGCTCCAAGAACGTGGCCGACACCGAAATCTTCATCGTCGAGGGCGACAGCGCGCTCGGCACGGCGCGGCCGGCTCGCGACAGCGAGTTTCAGGCGCTGCTCCCGATTCGAGGCAAGATCCTCAACGTGCAGAAGGCGTCCGTCGCCGAGATGCTCAGCAACGCCGAGTGCGGCGCGATCATCAAGGTGATCGGCGCGGGGTCGGGGCGCGACTTCGACATCGACTCGGCGCGCTACGGCAAGGTGATCCTCATGAGCGACGCCGACGTCGACGGCGCGCACATCCGCACCCTGCTGCTCACGCTCTTCTTCCGATACATGCGGCCCATGGTGGAGGCCGGGCGCGTGTACGCGGCTGTGCCGCCGCTGCACCGCGTGATCGTGCAGAACGCCGGGCGCAAGCCCAACGACGTGATCTACACGTACAGCGAGCGCGAGCTCAACACGCTGCTTGCAGACCTGCGCAAGCGCGGCAAGAAGTACCAGGAGCCCATCCAGCGGTACAAGGGGCTCGGCGAGATGGACGCCGATCAGCTCGCGGAGACCACCATGGACCGGGAGCACCGCACGCTGCGGCGCGTCCGCGTGGAAGACGCCCACGCGGCGTCCCAGGTGTTCGAGCTGCTCATGGGCAACGAGGTGGCGCCCCGCAAGGAGTTCATCATCGAGAACGCCGACGACCTCGACCGGGACCGCATCGACGCGTAGCCGCCTGGCTGATTCTGGTTCTGGTTGGGCTGGGTTGGTTTTGTCCCTGCCTTGTCCAGGCCTGGCCTTGCCTAGCCTGTGCTGCCGTGTCCGGACCTGCCGTGGGATGACCTGACTCGCCGCGGCTTGCCTGGCCCTGCAGTGGGCTGTTGGCCCGCCCGGAGCGGGTGCCTGTGCTCCGCCGTCGCCTCGGCGCCCCGTGGCGCGGGCGCACGCGCCTGTTTGGGGTGCTGATGGGCTGGCCCCGTGACGATCCCGCTGCTCTGCGGGCGCCGTGTGCGCGGCGTGGCGCATGATCTCAGCCTCGGAGCCATCTCAGTCACTCGCTGGCCGCCCCTTGCGCGGCCGAGCGTGCCCACCCGCAGTTCGCCCGACCAGGTCCGACCCGGCCGCCTAAATTCGCCCCGCTGGCGCAGATCCGACCCCCTCGCGCAGATCCGACCCGCTCACGCAGATCCGACCCGCTCACGCAGATCCGACCCGCTCACGCAGATCCGACCCGCTCACGCAGATCCGACCCGCTTCACCAGCCCGCGGCCCTGATGAACCGGGTCGGATCTGAAGTAATGGGTCGGATTTGCGAGCGGTCCCGCGGCCTGTCATGCGGCCGTGCCTCCGGACGAGGAAGCGGTTGGGCGGCTGGACGGCGGCGGGGTGTACGCGGCGGTCCAGCTGGTCCGCCTCGAAGCCGGGGGCTCGCCCGCTCGCGCGGAACCGCCCGATCGCGCAGACCCGAAGTGCTCGCACGGAACCGCCCGCTCGCACAGATCCGCCCCGTCCACGCAGATCCGACCCGGTCCACCGGCGCGTGGGGCCGATAGACCGGGTCGGATCTGAAGTAATGGGTCGGATTTGCGAGCGGTCCCGCGGCCTGTCATGCGGCCGTGCCTCCGGACGAGGAAGCGGTTGGGCGGCTGGACGGCGGCGGGGTGTACGCGGCGGTCCAGCTGGCCCGCCTCGAAGCCGGGGGATCGCACGCTCGCGCGGAACCGCCCGATCGCGCAGACCCGCCCCGCTTGCTCAGAACCGACCCGGTCCACCAGCCCGTTGCCCTGTTGAACCGGGTCGGATCTGAAGCAATGGGTCGGATTTGCGACCAGTCCTGCAGACGGTCACGCGACCGGGGAGGTTGCGAGACCGACTGAACTGCGGCGGGGTACTCCCGGCCGTCCGGCTGGCCCGGCCCGCGGCCGCGGCTCGCCCGCTCGCACAGCGCCGCCCGCTCGCACGGAACCGCCCCGTCCACGCAGTTCCGACCCGGTCCACCGGCGCATTGGGCCGATAGGCCGGGTCGGATCTGAAGTAAGGGGTCGGATTTGCGGCGGGGCCAAGAACCCAGCGCCAAGAGCCCAGCGCCCAGGGCCCAGCGCTCAGGGCCCAGCACCCCTGCCCCGAGCCCCCAGCCCGCGGGCACCGCGCCGCTAGAGGAGCAGCCCGACCGCGACGAAGAGCGCGAGCAGCAGCAGGACGAAGTTGGGGACCAGCTTCGCGGCCGGGTCGCGGTAGCGAATGTGCACCGCGATCGCCCCGATCTGCACGGCGACCAGGCCGAACGCGGCGACCACCGCGAGCCACGGCGCGACCCCTGTGAGCGGCGGCAGGATCAGGCCAATCCCGCCGAGCACCTCAAGCGCGGCGATCACCTTGATGGCGGCGGGGGAGAAGCCCTCCACCCACGCCATCGTGGGGCGGAGCTCGGCTTTCGAGCGGACGAGCTTCATCCCGCCCGCGGCGAGGTAGGCGAGGGCGAGGAGGCCGGAAACGATCCAGACGGCAATGCTCATGAGTTGTAAGAGTTCCTTCAAGTTACTGTGGTTACGATGAGTTACTTTCTACCGTGCGGGAGCCCGGTACAGCAACGTGCCTGAGTGACACGCGAGTAACCGAGGGAGCACCATGGGTGACGGAGTGAGCACGACGTGCGGCGAGGACGCGCTCTGCGAGGCTGATGGGCCGGACGTGATGCGTTCGGTGATCGAGCGCATCGGCGACAAGTGGAGCCTGCTGCTCATTCGCACGCTCCAAGACGGGCCCGCGCGCTTTACGGAGCTGCTGCGCGCCACGCCGGGGATTTCCCGGCGCATGCTGACGCTGACCCTCCGCAACCTCGAGCGAGACGGCCTGATCACCCGTGAGGCCTTCGCCGAGATCCCACCCCGGGTGGAGTACTCAATGACCCAGCTCGGGCTCACGCTCAACGAGCCGGTGCGGGGCCTCATGCAGTGGGCGGCCGCGAACCAGATCGCGGTCGTGGCAAACCGCGCCGCCTACGATGACCGGGAGGTCGCGGGCGGTTAGGACGAAGCCTGGGCGGCCGGCGGCACCCGGGTCAGGGTGCCTCGCCGACGAACGCCGCGGCGCCGTCGATTGGCTGACCCGAGCCGTCGCGCTTGCCAAGCTCGGTGGGGAGCTTGCGCGCGGACCCGTCGGCCGCGAGCGCGCGCGGCTCGCCCGTGCCCACCCAGGCGCACGCAATCTGGTCTTCCCACTTGAGGAAGCGCTGGATGCGCACACCACCGGTGGCGCGGCCCTTTGGCGGGATCTCGGCCCAGTCGGTGATCTTCGCCGTGGCCACGTCGGTGCCCGGCAGGGTGATCGAGCTGTCGGCGATCGTGACCACCCGCGCCTCGGCGCCGGCCGGGACGGCGCCGGCGAAGACCACGCGCGCGTCGGCCCCCAGACGCATGCCGGCCATTCCGCTCGCCGGACGCCCCTGCGGCCGCACCGCGGCGGCGTCGAAGCGGAGCAGCTGCGCATCGCTGGTAACGATCGCGAACTCGGAGCCGTCGGGCGCCGGGAACGCGCCCACGAGCTGATCGTCGCCCTTGAGCCCGATGACCTCGAAGGACGGCTTTGCCGGCAGATCGGTGAGCACTACGCGCTTCACCGTGCCCTGCAGGGTACACAGCCCGAGCGGGGTGTCCTGGTCGAGTGCCGTGATCCCCACCACGCTGAGCTTCTTGTCGGTGACGCCGAGGTAGTCGAGCAGCTTGGCGCCTGCGGAGAACGCGATGCTCGCGGCGGGCACGAGCGGCAGGTCGACCGGGGTGAAGCGGTGCAGGGTGCCATCAGAGAGCAGCGCGCCGAACTCGCCGCGCACCGTACCCTCCGCGCTCGAGCGCACCGCGCCGTGCTTGGTGGCGCGCGGCGCCCCGCGGGTTGATTCAGGTGATTCGGGATCGCGATCGACACGCAGCGCGCGTCCGGTGACCGAGAGCAGCACTGAGCAGGGCGTGTCTGCGACCTCGAGCGACGCCGACGCGGCCGCGGTGCGCGTGGGCCGGATCACCGCGCCGGTGAGGAGCGTGCGGCGCGGCGTGCCCCACGCGGTGGCAGCGGCGTCGAGTTCCTCAGCGACAACGCCGCGCAGGCGGTCGTCGCTCCCAAGAATCTCGAGGAGGCGCTCAATCTCGGCGTTGAGCTCGTCGCGCTCGGCCTCGAGCTCCACGCGCGAGAACTTGGTGAGGCGGCGCAGCCGTAGCTCGAGAATGTACTCCGCCTGCACCTCAGTGAGGTCGAACACCTGCATCAGTCGAGTGCGGGCGGTCTCGGAATCGTCGCTCGTGCGGATGAGCTGGATGACCTCGTCGATGTCGAGGATCGCGATCAGCAGGCCGGCCACGAGGTGCAGGCGGTCGCGCCGCTTCGCGAGGCGGTGCTCGGTGCGCCGGGTGATCACGGAAATGCGGTGATCGAGGAATACGCGCAGCATCTCGCGAAGCCCGAGCGTCTGCGGCTGCCCCTTGACCAGGGCGACCGAGTTGATGCTGAACGAGTCTTCGAGCGGCGTGTAGCGGTACAGCTGCTCAAGCACCGCCTCCGGAGCGAATCCGGTCTTCAGCGTGATGACCAGGCGGAGCCCGTTCTTGCGGTCGGTGAGATCCGCCAGGTCCGAGATTCCGGAGAGCTTCTTCGCTTCGACGCCCTGCTTGATCTTCTCGATGACGCGCTCGGGGCCCACGAGGTAGGGCAGCTCCGTGACGACGAGCCCGGTGCGCCGTGGCCCGAGCTGCTCGACGGCGACCTTCGCGCGCGTGCGGAACGCGCCGCGACCCGTGCGGTAGGCGTCCTTGACCCCGTCGAGGCCCACGATGGTGCCGCCGCCCGGGAGATCCGGGCCGGGGATGTACTCCATCAGCTCGTCAACGGTGGCGTCGGGGTTGAAGAGCAGGTGTTTTGCACCGTCGACGACCTCGATCAGGTTGTGCGGGGCCAGGTTAGTGGCCATGCCGACCGCGATGCCGCTGGCGCCGTTGACGAGGAGGTTGGGGATCGCCGACGGAAGCACGTCGGGTTGCATGATCTGGTTGTCGTAGTTGGGGACAAAATCTACGACGTCCTCGTCGAGCGAGTCGGTCATCGCGAGCGCCGCGCCCGCGAGCCTCGCCTCGGTGTACCGCGAGGCGGCCGGGCCGTCGTCGAGTGAGCCAAAGTTGCCGTGGCCGTCGATGAGCGGGAGGCGCATGTTGAAGCTCTGCGCGAGCCGCACGAGCGCATCGTAGATGGATGAATCGCCGTGCGGGTGGAGCTTGCCCATCACCTCGCCCACGACGCGGGCCGACTTGACGTGGCCCTTCTCGGGGCGCAGCCCCATGTCGTCCATCATGAACAGGATGCGGCGCTGCACAGGCTTGAGGCCGTCACGGGCATCAGGCAGGGCGCGCGAGTAGATCACTGAGTAGGCGTACTCGAGGAACGAACCCTCCATCTCCTCCGAGATGTCGATGTCCTCGATGCGTTCGCCGGCGATCTCGTGGGGGGCTCCGGGCGATTCGGTCATAATGGAGATCATGCTACCGACAGCTGCCGACAACGGCGCGAGGCTTGCCGCGATTCTGCCAAGCGGAATTGCCGCCGTCGCCTCAGGGCTTGGCCGCGACCCGCGCGACACGCTCTCCGAGATCTACCCCGGGGCCGGATCTGACGGCTTCAAAGACCTCGATCTTGGGCTGGTGCCCAAGCTGCGCTCGCTCGTGCTCATCGTGGTCGACGGGCTCGGTCACGCCAATCTGCGCGCACGCCGCGGCCACGCGCCGACGCTCTCGGGGCTGCCGCAGCGCAGGATCGAGACTGTCGCTCCGTCGACGACCGGGGCGGCGCTCACCACGATCACCACCGGGCGCCTCCCCGGCGCCCACGGTCTCATCGGATACCGGATCCGGCACCCGGAGCTCGGCCTCGTGACGACCCTCAGCGAGTGGGATGGGATTCCGGATCGGCGCTCGTGGCAGCTCGCGGATCCGCTGTTCGCGAACGCCGCCGCTCTCGGAGCTCGCCCAGTGGTGATCGGACGGCCGGCGCACGCCTCCGGCGGCCTCACCGAAGCGATTCTGACGGGCGCGGACTACCTCCCCGGGCAACGGATCGAGGATCGCTTTGCGCTTGGCTCCCAGGCGCTGCGGCGCGGCGAGCCGACGGTCATGTATCTCTACGTCGATGAGCTTGACCGGGCCGCGCACGAGTTCGGCGTGGAGAGCGCCGAGTGGGTGCGGCGGCTTGAGCAGCTCGACGCAGCACTCGCAGACTTCCTGCGGACACTGCCCGGCGACACCGGAGTCGTGGTCACGGCAGACCACGGCATCGTAGACGTCGCGCCGCAGCAGCAGGTGCTGCTCGACTCGGACCCCGAACTGCTCGCCGGTGTCGGGATGGTCGGTGGCGAACCGCGGTTCCGCTCGCTCTACCTTGAGCCCGGCATTGACCCCGCCGAGGTGCAGCGGCGCTGGGCCGCCGCTGAGGGGGACCGCGCGTGGGTGAGTACCCGCGACGAGGCGATCGCGAGCGGCGTGTTCGGACCGGTCGCGCCGGGCGTCGCGGAGCGCCTGGGCGACGTGCTCATCGCCGCTCGAAAGCGCGTGGCCTACACGCTCAGCACCGACGACCCGGGCGTGCACGCGATGGTGGGGCAGCACGGATCGTTCAGCGATGAGGAGCGGGGGGTGCCGCTCGCGCTCGGCGGCGCGCTCGCGGGAACCGGATTCGGGGCGTTGGTCACGGCAGTCGCTGCGCGCAGCCGCGTGGGCGCCGTCGCCAACGAAGTCGCCAGCGTCAACGACTGAGCAGCACGCCCGGGCCCGCAGCGCGGTGCCAGGGAGTGGGGTGCCCCGCGGTCAGCGCTTCGGGCTCGCGCGAAGGCCGCCCGCAGCGCGGTGCCCGGGAGCGGCCGGCCACCGGAGCGGCCGACCCTCGCAGCTAGTTCGGGTCTTCGTCGCTGCGGGTGCCGAAGAGGATGTCGTCCCAGCTGGGGATCGACGCGCGCCCCTTCTTCGGGAGCTTCTCCGGAGCCTCCGGGGCTTCACCGGCGTCCCCGGCCGTGGGCGACGAGGGAGCCGTGGGAACCGCCGGGGCCGCGGGCAGCCGTGGGGGCGCAGTGGGCGCCGGGGTCGCGGTCTGCGGCGCGGCCGGGGCCAGCTTGCCGCCGTCTCCGCGCGATCCGGCCGGTGCGGGGGATCCGCTGACACCGTTTGCGCCCCAGATGCTGCGGGCGCGAGCCTCCGAGGGCTGCGGGGTTGGGTCCGGGAGCTCGAGCTGGGCGGTGGTGTCGCTCGGCTCCTCGGCTCCGGGGGCTGGCGCGTGTGCGGCATCAACCACCTCGGCGAGCGCCGCGGCGCGGTTCGCCTCGTCTCGTTCGCCGCGACGACGGCGCAGCGCGTCGAGCAGGTCGGCGGTCTGGCTGAGGTCGACGGGCTGCGTCTCGTTTGTCTTGATCGCGCGCTGGTCGATCTCGCGCTTGCGCTCGTAGTCAGCCTCCGCGCGTTCCGGAGTGATCTCCTCCTCCGGCTCCGCCTGAGCCGACTCGGCGCGCGTCGCGTCCGCGGGCTCGTGGGGCTGGGCGAGTTCGACGGTGTCGAACGCGCCGGAATCGAATCGCGCCGACCCGTCACCGCTGTCAACGGCGCGAAGCTTAGGAATCAGGCGGTCGCCGACCTCGCCCTGCTTGGAGAGGTTCACGGCGTCCGGGGTGATGGGGGAGAGCGCGCCCTTGCGGTGCTCAAAGGCCCACACGGCGCGGTGGGCGACATCGTGCGAGATGAATTCCAGGCTGATCATCCAGCCGGTCTCCTCGTCGCGCCACGACGCCCACTCGCTCGCGTCTGCGCCGAGCGAGATGAGGCGCTCCTGGATTACGGCGCCGAAGCGCTGGTCCGCGTCGGCGTGAGCCTCGGCCCGCACGGGGACCGCGTGCGCGCGCTCCAGCACGTAGCGGCGCTCGGCCAGCACCGGTTCCTCGTAGCGTTCGATGTCCGACTCTTCAAGGCCCGTCTGCGCCATGATCTCGGCGCGGGTCTTGCCCGCGCGGATCAGCGACTGAATCTCGCGGGGTCGCACCTTTCCGGTGTCTCGCTCGCGTCGGCTCAGGCTGCGAAGCTCGCTGAGCACCGCGTCGTCGACGACGAGAGTGAATTCTTGGCCGGCATCGTTCGCGACGACGAGGGTCTGATCCTCACGTCGCACAAAGCGCAATTCATCCATTGGCGCATCCTTCCTGGCTCGCGAACTAGGGTGACACATCTCGCCCGCCGGGGGCAGTATTGACGCGGCGCGTAGGAAACTTCGCGCACTGACGGTTCGCGTACAGAGAACTCGGAGCTGCAGAGTTGCATCAGAGGCGAGTCGTACGGCAGACTATGGCCGCTCGATGGTTGAGGTGCCGAAGCGCGGCACAGGAATGCAGGAGATTATGGCAACTGATTACGACGCCCCCAGGAAGTCCGAAGAAGAAGCCGACTCCATTGAGGCGCTGAAAGAGCGCGGCCCCGCAAAGGGTGCCTCCGGCCTCGACTCGGAGGACGCCGACAACCCCAGTTTCGATCTTGGCGGATCGGATCTGTCAGATGTTGAACTCGATGTGGTCGTGCTTCCGCAGCAGGACGACGAGTTCACCTGCGTGAGCTGCTTCCTGGTGCGCCACCGCTCGCAGATGGATCACCAGACGGACCTCGGTCCGATTTGCGCGGAGTGTGCGGCCTAACGACCGCCACGCGCGAGGCATCGCCTCGCACCGGCTCCGCTCCGCTCCGGCGGTGACGGGGCGCACCCCGCAACGAAACAGGCCCGTGGGCCCCGATCACTGATCGAGGCACACGGGCCTGTTGCGCGTTCAGCTAGGAGCGCGCCGCGCGAATCGCGTCGGCGAGCTTCTGCGGGTGGCGGGTCGTGATGATCCAGTACGGTGCCGGATCTGCCGGATCGATGTTGTCGATCTTCACGCCGCGGTGAATCCAGCCGCGCACGAGCAGAAAGCTGCGCGCGTCGAGCCCGGGGCCGATGGCGGCACGCAGCGCCTCGCTGCCGAGCAGCTGCATGTCACCGAGCTGCGCGACGGGAATCTCCGCGTGGCCGGCCACAAGCCGGTCGCCCACCACGCGAACCGTGGGGGCGAGGAGCAGCAGCGTGATCGCGGCGATCAGGAATACGAGTACGCCCACGGGGATTGCGAGGGCCGCATTGATCGGGGTGGTGATCAGAGCCACGGCGGGCACGAGCAGGAGCAGTGCAAGAAACAGGCCCGGGCCCGGCACCAACCGCTCTCGGTAGGCCGGAGTTGCGGGGGATGCGGGGGCCGCCGAGGAGGCGGGAACGTCGCTCGTCATGCATCCATTATCGCCGATGTCTCCCTGCGCCTCGGGTGTGTGCCGCGACCCGGCCGAAAGTGTTGCGGAGGAACCACGGGTTGATCCGATACTCTGGCCGAGTGACAGACGTTGTAGAGATCCAGATCCGCGCAGAGCGCGCACCCCGCTACGCCCACGCCGACGACGCGGGAGCCGACCTCATGGCCGCCGAGGCGGTCACGCTCGCTCCGGGCGAGCGCGCCCTCGTTGGCACCGGTGTGGCGATTGCGCTTCCCGAGGGGTACGCCGGCTTCGTGGTGCCGCGTAGCGGCCTGGCCGCGAAGCACGGCATCACCGTGGTGAACTCTCCGGGCACCATCGATGCGGGGTACCGGGGCGAGATCAAGGTGACGCTGTTGAACACTGATCGCGAGGCGGAGTTCGTGGTTGAGGCGGGCGACCGGATCGCCCAGCTGATCATCATGCCGGTGTCTCGCGCGGTGTTTGTGCCGGTCGCCGAGCTGCCGGAGAGCGTGCGGGGCACGGGTGGCTTCGGATCGACCGGGGTCCGCAGCTAGTTTTTGGCGCGCGGCCAGCACGGCCGCGCGGCTGGATGAGTGAGGCCCCGCACCGCGGGGCGTGAGCAAGGAGTAGGACGAGTATGAGCGACGAACAGGGCGAACAGGCGGCAGAGCCGCTGCGCACCGCCGATGAGGTTGAACTGCGCGAGGCCGAGGAGCCCGAGGTAGACGACTCGAAGTCCGGGCCGGCCGACCGCGAGGTCTCCGGTCCGTTCGACGCCGCAGAGGTTCCCGCGATGCGGCCGTACGTTGATCTCGGCGGCATCAAGGTCGCGCCGCGCGAGGGGCTCCAGCTCCGCCTCGAGGTGGACGAGCGCGCAAACCGCGTGGTCGCCGTCTCGCTCGAGTACGCGGAGTCGCTGCTGCAGGTGCAGGCATTTGCGGCGCCGAAGACCACGGGACTCTGGCACGGGGTGCGCGGTGAGCTCGCCCAGCAGATGACGTCGCAGGGTGCATCCGTGACGGAGGAGGACGGGC
This sequence comes from Leucobacter luti, assembly GCF_004217175.1. Taxonomy (GTDB): domain Bacteria; phylum Actinomycetota; class Actinomycetes; order Actinomycetales; family Microbacteriaceae; genus Leucobacter; species Leucobacter luti. Next base: position 32,431 of record NZ_SHKI01000008.1, on the reverse strand, counting down.
CGCTCGGCCCGGAGCTGCTCGTGGTCACGACCGCTCCGGCGGAGCAGGGCGGCTCGCGCACGGTGCGATTCGTCGCCGTTGACGGGCCGCGCTGGATGCTGCGCGGCGTGGTGATGGGCAAGGCCGTGACTGACGCGGCCGTGCGCGAGCGGGTATTTGACGTGTTCCGCGAGCTCGTCGTGGTGCGCGGCGATCAGCCGATGCCGCCGAGCGAGCTGCTGCCGCTGCGCGTGCCCGCCGGTGTGCAGGCGGAGCGCAAGGACGCTCAGGGCGGGGCGCAGCCGGCGTGAGCGGCGCGGGTGAGCCGGTGGAGCCGAGCACCCCGGCCGGCGCCGGGAGCGGCACTCCGGGAGAGACTCCAACGGCGACACCCGAGGGTGCGGTCCCCGCGACCGGGCCCGCCCACACCCAGTCCGGGGACGCCGTAGTGCCCGATGGCGCGGAGGCCGGGATCCCCGAGGGCGCGGTCAAGCGGCTCGGGGGGATGGCCCGCGCCGTGCAGGCGGGCGCCGCCGGCGAGGAGCTCAACGCGCAGAGCGTGCTCGCCGCGATCGGCGGCTGGCGTGGTGTCGCGGAGACGCTCCTGCCGAGCCTCATCTTCCTCGGGATCTTCGTCCCCACCCAGGACGCGCGCCTCGCCGCGATCGTGCCGGGCGTGCTCGCGGTGCTCCTCTTCGTGATTCGTCTGGTGCGGCGCGAGACCCCCGTCTCAGCGCTCTCGGGCATGCTGGGCGTCGGCATCGCGGTGCTGATCACGCTCGTCACCGGGCGGGGCGTTGACTACTTCCTCTGGGGCTTTGTGATCAACGCGGTGTGGTCGCTCGGCCTGCTCATATCGCTGCTGGTCGGCTGGCCCGCGATTGGCCTCGTAATCGGTTTCGTGCGCGGTGATCTGAAGGGGTGGCGCCGCGATCTCCGCCTGAAGCGCGCGGGCACGCTGCTCACGCTGCTGTGGCTCGCGATGTTCATTGCGCGACTCGCCGTGCAGCTCCCGATGTACCTCTCGGAGCAGGTCGCTGCACTCGGTACGGCTCGAATCGTGATGGGGACGCCGCTGTTCGCCGCGGTAATCATTGTCACCTGGTTCGGGGTGCGGCGTGTCGCCAAATCATCAGATGAATCGAAGCCCGATATCGTTGGGAGCACAGGGCACATCGCCCCGCCGGAGTGAGTCGAGAAGCCTCAATTTCGGTGTAGAGTTATCTTGACATCGAGATAAATTGGAGGAGCCTCATGGGAGCCGTCAACAGCTTCGACGCGAAGAGCACCCTCGCCGTCGGCGAGCAGGACTACGAGATCTACCGGATCGACCGCGTCCCCGGCCACGAACGCTTGCCGTACAGCCTCAAGGTGCTGCTGGAGAACCTGCTCCGCACCGAAGACGGCGCGAACGTCACCAAGGCGCACATCGAGGCCCTCGGTGGCTGGGATCCGTCGGCGCAGCCCGACACCGAGATCCAGTTCACCCCGGCGCGCGTGATCATGCAGGACTTCACGGGCGTGCCCTGTGTGGTCGACCTCGCAACGATGCGCGAGGCGGTCGTCGACCTCGGCGGCACCCCCGACAAGATCAACCCGCTGGCTCCCGCCGAGATGGTCATTGACCACTCGGTGATCTCCGACGTCTACGGCACCCCGGGTGCGGCGGCGCGCAATGTTGAGATCGAGTACCAGCGCAATGGCGAGCGCTACCAGTTCCTCCGCTGGGGCCAGGGTGCGTTCGATGAGTTCAAGGTCGTTCCGCCCGGGACCGGCATCGTGCACCAGGTCAACATTGAGTACCTGGCGCGCGTCACGTTCACCCGCACTGTCGAGGGCGCCCTGCAGGCGTACCCCGACACCTGCGTGGGCACCGACTCGCACACCACGATGGAGAACGGCCTCGGCGTGCTCGGCTGGGGCGTCGGCGGCATCGAGGCGGAGGCTGCCATGCTTGGCCAGCCGATCTCCATGCTGATCCCGCGCGTCGTTGGCTTCAAGCTCTCCGGCAAGATCCCCGCCGGCGTCACCGCCACCGACGTGGTGCTCACCATCACGCAGATGCTGCGCAAGCACGGCGTGGTCGGCAAGTTCGTGGAGTTCTACGGCGAGGGCGTCGGCTCCGTGCCGCTCGCCAACCGCGCCACGATCGGCAACATGAGCCCCGAGTTCGGCTCGACCGCCGCGATGTTCCCGGTGGACGACGTCACGCTCGACTACCTGCGCCTCACGGGCCGCAGCGAAGAGCAGATCGCGCTCATCAAGGCGTACACGCAGGAGCAGGGCATGTGGCACGACGCGTCGCGCGAGCCCGAGTTCAGCGAGTACCTTGAGCTCGATCTCGGCACGGTCGTGTCGTCGATCGCGGGCCCGAAGCGGCCGCAGGATCGCATTGAGCTCACCGCCGCAAAGACCCAGTTCGAGACCGACCTGAAGAACTACGCGCAGGCCGCAAACCCCGCAAAGGTCAAGGACGAGGCCGGCAACGAGTTCGAGCTGGATCACGGTGCGGTCACCCTCGCCTCGATCACCTCGTGCACCAACACGTCGAACCCCTCCGTGATGCTTGCCGCGGGCGTGCTCGCGCGCAACGCCGTGGCAAAGGGACTCAAGGCGCAGCCCTGGGTCAAGACCACGCTTGCACCGGGCTCGAAGGTCGTGACCGACTACTACGAGAAGTCCGGTCTCAACCGCGACCTCGAGGCGCTCGGCTTCTACACCGTTGGCTATGGCTGCGTGACGTGCATCGGCAACTCCGGTCCGCTGAACGATGAGATCTCGCAGGCCGTGAACGACAACGACCTCGCCGTGACCGCCGTGCTCTCGGGTAACCGCAACTTCGAGGGCCGGATCAACCCGGACATCAAGATGAACTACCTCGCGAGCCCGCCGCTCGTGATCGCGTACTCGCTTGCCGGCACGATGGACTTCGATTTCGAGACGCAGGCGCTCGGACAGGACCAGTCGGGCAACGACGTGTTCCTGCGCGACATCTGGCCGGATCCGACCGAGGTGCAGCAGATCGCTGACGCGTCAATCGATTCCGACATGTTCACGTCGAAGTACGCCACCGTCTTCGATGGCGACGAGCACTGGACCTCGCTGCCCACTCCCGACGGCAACACCTTCGCGTGGGACGAGAAGTCGACCTACGTGCGCAAGGCGCCCTACTTCGACGGGATGACCCGCGAGACGGTCCCTGTGACCGACATCTCGGGCGCACGCGTGCTCGCCAAGCTCGGCGACTCGGTCACCACCGACCACATCAGCCCGGCCGGCAGCTTCAAGGCGGAGACGCCCGCTGGCCAGTACCTGGTCGAGAACGGGATCGCACCGAAGGACTTCAACACCTACGGCTCGCGTCGCGGCAACCACGAGGTCATGATCCGCGGCACGTTCGCGAACATTCGCCTCCGCAACCAGCTCCTCGACAACGTGGAGGGCGGCTTCACCCGCGACTTCACGCAGGAGGGCGCACCGAAGTCCTACATCTACGATGCGTCGCAGAACTACCAGGCAGCGGGCATCCCGCTCGTGGTGCTCGGCGGCAAGGAGTACGGCTCGGGCTCGTCGCGCGACTGGGCGGCAAAGGGAACCAGCCTGCTCGGCGTCAAGGCCGTGATCACCGAGAGCTTCGAGCGCATTCACCGCTCAAATCTCATCGGCATGGGCGTGCTGCCGCTGCAGTTCCCGGCCGGGGAGAGCGCTGACTCGCTCGGCCTGGACGGCACGGAGACCTTCGACATCGCCGGCGTCGTGGCGCTCAACGAGGGTGTCACCCCGAAGACGGTCGCTGTGACCGCGACGAAGGCAGACGGCAGCGTCGTCTCCTTCGATGCGATCGTGCGCATCGACACCCCGGGTGAGGCCGACTACTACCGCAACGGTGGGATCCTGCAGTACGTGCTGCGCTCGCTGGTCTAACCACGCGATGTGAGACGGCCCGGGTGCGCACGCACCCGGGCCGTTTCTCATTCCACCACGGTGCGCCGAACCGTGTGTGAGGCCTTCGCGACTGCGCGCCTGGGCGCGGCGCTCTCCCACAGGCGTGGTGTGAAGTGTTGACCGCGGCCCCACACCCCTGGAGACTGGGAGTGCGGTCGTGGGGTGGGAGTGTTGTTCGTCCTCGTGGCGCTCATCCTTGTCGCGCCTATTCCGGTGAGGGTGACCGGCGGTTTCGTCTGCGCCGAAGTCTCCGCTCAGTGCGTCGAGGCGGACTCCCTGATGTGGTATCCGCTGATCTGCTTCTTCGTGCGGCCGTGATCAGCGTCACGTGCTCCGGAGTTTCCCAATGCTGACGATCGCCAGCGACAGCAGGCAGAGGCCCGCAACGACCCCCAGGCTCGCGGGGTACTCGAGCACCGGGTGCACCGCGGCGAGGACTGTCGGAAGCAGGAATCCGATGTAGGTGAGGGCGTAGTACCGGCCGGTCACTCCTGCCAGATCGCTCGGTGTGGCAAGGCTCTGAGCGATGACGAGGCCAGCAACAACGCACACTCCGTATGAGGCGCCGAGCACGGCGGCGACGAGGATCACGAGTACCGGGCTGCGGAGCCAGGCGGCGAGGGACGCGAGCAGCATCCCGATCGTCATGCCGGCGAGCCCCACCTGTAGGGATCGTCCGTGGGTCGCGCGGTCAATTGCGGGTACTGCGGCTTGCATGACCGCGCCGATCCCGAGCGTGGCCACGGTGAGGGCCGTGGCGAACAGGGTGTTCAGATCTCCGAGCTGTGACTCGACGGCGCTCGGCAGGATTGCATAGGCGACGCCCGCGGCGGCAAACACCCAGGGCGCCGCCGGGATGACCACCCAGCGAAAGATCCGGTGCCCAGCTGCGGGAACCCGCAGATCATGCCACCACGGCGCCACCGACCTCGTCGTCCGGGTCACCGTCTCGGGCGCGCGCAGGGCGAGGGTCAGCGCCGGGATGCAGAGCACCGCGTGGACGAGAAACGGCAGGTGCGTGGGAGCCGGCGCCCACTGCGCGAGCATGCCCGTGACACCGGCGCCAACGGCGAAACCGAGGGTCAGGGTCAGCGCTGAGCGACGCGCGCCCTTGGCCGGCGAGAGCTCCTTGATCCAGCTTGAACCCACCGACATTGCAACCCCGACTGCGATTCCAGCCAGGACCCTGCCAGCGCAGAGCACGATGAAGTTCTCCGTCGCGGCCGCGAGAACCAGGCTGGCCGCGGCCGCCGAGCCGACCCCGATGGCTAGCACCGGGCGCCGCCCGTACCGGTCCGAGAGGGCCGCCGCGATGAGCAGGCCGGGAATGAGGCCAAAGACGTACATGCCGAGCAGCAGGTTCGCTTGCCAGGGGGCGTACCCCCCGACCGTCTCGTACACGTGCAGCAGGGGAGTGAAGTGATTGCCACCCCACGCCATGAGGAAGACTGCGGGGGCAACACCCCGCCACCCGCCCCCGGTCACTGTCCGACAGAGTAGTCGCGGTGTCCGTCGCTGAGGTGCGTCTGGACTGCCGAGGTGAATCCTGCAAGGTCCCGACGGCGGATCGCCCGATAGAGCTCTCGGTGCTCTGCGTGAAACTCGTCGAGGCGGCCCCGTCGCGACCGGACCGCGAGGGAGGTGAGCCGAAGCAGCCGCGGGGCCAAATTTACGACCAGCTCGCGCATCACGGCGTTCCGCGCACTCCCGGCAATCGCCGCATGAAAGGTGAAATCGGCGGTGGCGAACTCGTTCTCGTCATTCAGTGCGGCCTCCTGCGCCGCCAGCGCGCCCTCGAGCTGGGTGCAGAGCAGCTCGAGCTGATCAGGATCCGCGATTACGTCTTTCACCGCAGCGCACTCGACCATCGCACGAACCTCGAGGAGATCGCGCTGCTCCGACGCCGTGGGGATCGTGACGAGTGCCCCCTTCTTCGGCATCAGCCGGACGAAGCCCCAGGACTGCAGCCGCACCATCGCCTCGCGAACCGGGGTGCGTGAGACTCCCTCCGCTGCGGCGACATCGACCTCGGTCAGTATCGTCCCGGCGGGGATGTCGCCCTGAGCGATGCGCCGCCCCAACGTCCCGGCGATGCGTGAGGCGATCGGAGCTGAGTCCGACTGGTCTTCCCAAAAATCCACCGTGTCCACCCCCTCAGCCTAATGCATACATCAATGAGTGCATTCTGAGTGTTGCGGCTCGCGTGTGCGCGCGCTGCAGTGCGTGAACCGTTTGCCTGCCTCATCACGCAGTTCTGCGCGGCCGGAGTGCGCAGGCGACGGGACGGTCCGGTGTCCCGCCGCGGTGCGCTGAATCGTGGGGGTGGCACTCCGCGAGTAGACTGGTCGGATGCTCCGCACTCTCGGTCGGAGCCGAAGGGGAGGTAATCGGGTGGCGATCCTGGACGGAATCGAAGGTCCGCGTGACCTTGACGCCCTCACCCCGGAAGAGTGCCAGCTCCTCGCGGCTGAGATTCGCGAGTTCTTGATCGCCGAGGTCGCGAAGACCGGGGGACACCTCGGGCCAAACCTCGGCGTCGTTGAGCTGACGATCGCCATCCACCGCGTGTTCGACTCGCCGCGTGATCCGATCGTGTTCGACACCGGGCACCAGAGTTACGTGCACAAGATGCTGACCGGGCGCCGCGACTTCTCCCTGCTGCGTCGCCGGGGCGGACTCGCCGGGTACCCGCAGCGCTCGGAGTCCGAGCACGACATCGTAGAGAGCTCGCACGCGTCGAGTTCGCTCAGCTGGGCCGACGGCATCTCGCGCGCGTTCGCCCGCACCGGGCAGGAGGACCGGCACGTGGTCGCGCTGGTCGGTGACGGCGCCCTCACCGGCGGGATGACCTGGGAAGCGCTCAACAACATCACCGACGACAACGATCGCAACCTTGTGATTATCGTCAACGACAACGGCCGATCCTACGCGCCAACAATTGGCGGCATGGCGCGTTTCTTGAACTCGGTGCGGTCGAAGGATACCTACCGAGATCTGCAGGAGGGCAGTGAGAAGCTATTCTCCCGCCTCGGCAAGCCGGGACGCACGATCTACCGCGGCGCCCGCGGCGCGCTCCACGGCTTCCTGAGCCGCGCCTCCAACAACGATCACCTGTACTCAAACCTGGACATCAAGTACCTCGGCCCCGTCGACGGACACGATCTTCCCGCGGTCGAGGAGGTGCTGCGCCAGGCCAAGGGCTACGGTCGGCCCACACTGGTCCACGTGATCACGGAGAAGGGCCGCGGCTATGCCCCGGCGGAAAACGACGAGGCCGATCAGTTCCACTCTGTGGGGCAGATCAACCCGGGCAACGGCGAGCCCCTCTCGGTCTCCCACGGCCGCAGCTGGACGAGCGTGTTCAGGGAACGGATCGTCGAGCTCGCCGACGCCGATGAGCGGATCGTGGCGATTACGGCCGCGATGCTCGCCCCGACCGGGCTTGACGCCCTCGCTGAGCGGCACCCGGGCCGGGTCTACGACGTCGGCATCGCCGAGCAGCACGCGGTGACGAGCGCCGCGGGTCTCGCCTATGGCGGTCTGCACCCCGTCGTCGCCGTGTATGCCACGTTCATGAACCGCGCTTTCGATCAGCTGCTCATGGATGTCGCGCTGCACCGCGCCGGGGTCACATTCGTGCTCGATCGCGCGGGACTCACGGGCCCGGACGGCGCGAGCCACAACGGGGTCTGGGATCTCGCCACCCTGCAGGTGGTGCCGGGCATCCGGATCGCCGCGCCGCGCGATGAGAACACGCTGCGCGAACTGCTGGGCGAGGCCGTGGCAATCAATGACGGCCCCACCGTGATCCGCTACCCAAAGGGGTCGGTCGCTGCGGCCATCCCCGCGCTGCGCCGCACGGCCGACGGCGTGGACGTGCTCCGCGAGGTTCCGCCGGAGGCGAGCGAGCGCGACGTACTGTTCGTTGCGGTGGGCCCGATGGCCGCGATCGCGCTCGAGGCTTCGACGCTGCTCGCCGAGCAGGGCATCACGTCGAGCGTGGTGGATCCGCGCTGGGTGGTGCCCGTGGCAGACTCGGTCGTCGAGCTCGCCCGCTCGCACCGCCTGCTCATCAGCATCGAGGATGGGATCCGCGTCGGCGGCGTGGGGACCCGAATTCGCCAGGCCCTCCGCGATGCAGCGGTGGACACGGCGGTGAGCGAGCTGGGTACGCCCGACGAGTTCCCCGGCCACGCCTCCCGCGACGAGCTCCTTGAAGACGCCGGGCTCACGGCCGTCCAGATTGCCGCGGACGTCTCCGCCCAGGTGCGGGGCGTGAAGATCCCGATCGCCCGGCCAGAGCAGCAGGCGTAACGGTGGCGGCTCGAAAGCCCCAGCGCTTTCCGGTGCTCGAGGAGCTGCGGCTGCCCGAGCTCGATGACGCGGGAGACCGCGCTCCCGAGCCTCGCGGTCGCTACGACGGCATGAGGTTTTCGGGTGTGACGCTCGAGAGCGACTCCCTCGACGGCGCGAGCTTCTCGGAGTGCGAGCTCGCTGGCGTCACGGGGGACGCGGTGTCACTGCGCGGCGCACGCTTTCTTGAGACCCGGATCTCCGGCCTCAACGTGCCCACGCTTCGCGGGGGCCGCGCCCTGCTCCGGGACTCCGAGCTGCTCGAGTCGCGCGTCGGCGCGCTCGAACTGCACGACGCCGAGGTGCGGGCCACGCTCATCGCGGGCTGCAAGTTCGGCTGGGTGAACCTGCGAGCGGCGCAGCTCAGCCGGGTCGTATTCAGGGACTGCGTGTTCAGCGAGCTCGACCTCGCGGGCGCCACGCTCGAGAGCGTCTCGTTCGAGAACTGCCGGGTCGAGTCCCTGCAGATCGACGCCGCGCGGCTCTCTCACGTTGATCTGCGCGGGCTCACGATCCTCGGCACGATCAGCGACGCGCAGAGCTTGCGGGGCGCAACCATCAGCTCAACGCAGGCCGCCGAGCTGACGCGCGTGTTCGCCGCCCGGCTCGGCATCTCGGTCGACGACTAGCGCTGCCCCACACGCCGCAGGCCCCCGGCCGTACCGATTCGGTACGGCCGGGGGCCTGTTTCGTTCGCGCTAGCGCGCGGCGGCGATGCGGGGGTCGTGGAACGCAGCGCCAAACACGCGCTCGCTCGCGCCCACCCGGTCCAGGTACGGCGTCGCGCCGCCCGCCTGGAACGGCCAGCCCGCCCCCAGGATGAGGCAAAGGTCGATGTCCTCTGCGGCCGCGACCACGCCCTCGTCGAGCATGATCTTGATCTCACCGGCGAGCTCGTCCTCGACGCGGCGGAGGATCTCGGCCTCGGTGACGGCGTTCGAGCCGAGCGTGAGCGCCTTCTTGGCGGCCTTCGACAGGTCCTCGACTTTGCCCTGCTTCGTCTTCACGAGCGGGCCGTCGATCTCGGCGAGCGCGTGCAGGTTTGGTGAGGCGTAGAACCGCTCGGGGAACGCTCCCACCATTGTGTCTTGCACGTGGGCTGCGACCTTCCAGCCGACGAGGTCGATGAGCTCGAACGGTCCCATCGGCAGGCCGATGGGCGCGAGCGAGCGCTCCACCACGGGCAACGGCGTGCCCTCGTCGAGCGCGCGCGCCGCCTCGCCCATCACTTTTGCGAGGAGACGGTTCACCACGAAGCCGGGACGATCCGCCGTGATGACGGCGCTCTTGCCGAGCTTGCGCGCGATCCCCATCGCGGTGGCGAGGGTGGCGTCGTCGGTGGCGGGTGTGTTGACGACCTCGATCAGCGGCATCACCGCGACCGGGTTGAAGAAGTGGAAGCCGACGAGCCGCTCCGGGTGCGCGAGGTTCGCGCCGATCTCCTCCACGGAGAGCGACGAGGTGTTGGTTGCGAGCACTGCCGTCTCCGCCACGATCGGCTCGATCTCGGCGAAGACCTGCTGCTTGACGCCCAGCTCCTCAAACACGGCCTCGATGACCCAGTCGCAGTCGGCGAACTGCGTCTTGTCGGTGGTGCCGCTGACGAGCGCCTTCACCTGGTTGGCGTCGTCGGGGGAGAGACGGCCCTTGTCGCGCATGGCGTCGACCTCGCCACGGATGTACGCCACGCCCTTGTCCACCCGCGCCTGGTCGAGGTCGGTGATCACGACGGGGACACGGAGCTTGCGCGCGAACAGCAGTGCGAACTGGCTGGCCATGAGTCCCGCACCGATCACGCCGACCTTCTTCACCGGCTTCGCGAGCGCCTTGTCGGGTGCGCCCGCCGGGCGCTTCGCCCGCTTCTGCACGAGATCGAATGCGTAGATCGAGGCGACGAACTGGTCACCCGAGATGAGCTCGGCGAGCGCGTCGTCCTCGCGTTCGAAGCCGCGCGGCAGGTCGTTGTCCTTTGCGGCGCTGAGCAAATCGAGCGCCACGTACGGGGACTTCGCCGCGGTGCCAACGCGGGCCTTCAGGGTGTCCCGGGCAATCTTGATCGCTGCCGGCCACTTGGTGAGGCGCTCGAGCTTCCCGGGCACGTTTGGCCGCTCAACCTTGGTGCCGCCGGTGAGTACGCCGTCCGCCCACGAGATCGACTGCTCGAGGAAGCTCGCGGCGCCGAACATGGCGTCGAACAGGCCCATCTCGTATGCCTGCTTCGGCTTGAGCATGCGGTTGTTCTTGAGCGGGTTCGAGACGATGATCTCGAGGGCCTTCTCGATCCCGATCAGGTTCGGCACGATCGTGGCGCCGCCCCAGCCCGGGATGATGCCGAGGAAGACCTCGGGGAAGGCAAGCGCCGCCGCCGAGGAGTCGAGCGTGCGGTAGGTGCAGTGGAGCGCAATCTCCATCGCTCCGCCCAGCGCGAGCCCGTTGACGAACGCGAAGGACGGAACCCCGATCGTGCCGAGCTTGCCGAGCACGAAGTGGCCGTACTGCGCCATGAGGCGGGCGTTCTCTGCGGTCGCGAGCGTCGAGACCTTCGACAGGTCGGCGCCCGCGGCGAAGATGAACTGCTTGCCGGTGATGCCCACGGCGGCGATCTCGCCGGCCGCGGCGCGCTCGGTGAGCTGGTCGAGTACCGCCCCGAGTGCCTGGAGCGTGCGGGGCCCGAGCGTGTTTGGCCTGGTGTGGTCGCGCCCGTTGTCGAGCGTGATCAGCGCGAGCGTGGCACCCGAGGGGAGCGTTACGTCGCGGACGAAGGACTCGGTGACGACCTCATCTGCGGATGCCGCGATGAGCGGGCCGAAGTCAATGCTGCGGTAGTCGGTCATGGCTGGTTACTTGCCCTTCTTGCCGTCGAAGTGAGGATTCTCCCAGATCGCGGTGCCGCCCTGGCCGAGGCCCACGCACATCGCGGTGACGCCGTAGCGCACGTCGGGACGCTCGGCGAACTGGCGGGCCAGCTGGATCATCAAGCGCACGCCCGAGGCCGCGAGGGGGTGTCCCAGCGCGATCGCGCCGCCCCACGGGTTGACGCGGGGATCCTCGTCGGCGATGCCGAAGTGGTCGAGGAACGAGAGCACTTGCACCGAGAAGGCCTCGTTGAGTTCGAAGAGGCCGATGTCGTCGATCGTGAGCCCGGCGCGCTTCAGCGCCTTCTCCGTGGAGGGTACGGGGCCCAGGCCCATGACCTCGGGTTCGACGCCAGCGAAGGCGAAGCCCACGAGGCGCATCTTTGCCTGCAGTCCGAGTTCGCGCGCGGTGTCGGCGCCGGCCATCAGCGACATCGTTGCACCGTCGGTGAGCGGGGAGGCGTTGCCGGCCGTGACGCGCCCGTGGGGGCGGAACGGCGTCTTCAGCGTCGCGAGACCCTCCATGGTGGTTGCCGGGCGGCGGCCCTCGTCTTCCGTGGCGAGCCCCCAGCCCGCGGCGGAGCGGGTGGCCACGGGAATGAGGTCGGGCTGGATGTCCCCGCGATCGTACGCGGCCTGCACCTTGTGCTGGCTGAGCATGCCGAAGCGGTCTGCGCGCTCCTTGGTGAGCTCGGGGAAGCGGTCGTGCAGGCGCTCCGCCGTGTTCCCCATGTTCAGCGCGTCCGGGCTCACCAGCTTCTCCGCGACGAAGCGCGGATTCGGGTCGGCGTCGAGCCCGATCGGGTGCCGGCCCATGTGCTCCACACCGCCGGCAACGGCGATGTCGTACTGCCCGGCGCCGATCGCGGCGCCCATGAACGACGCGACCGTGAGCGCGCCAGCGCACATGCGGTCGAGTGCGAACCCCGGGACGGTGACGGGGATCCCCGCGAGCATCGACACCGTGCGACCGAGTGTCAGCCCCTGATCCCCCTGCTGCGTGGTCGCCGCGACGCCAACGTCGTCGATGCGGTCGAGGGGGAGTGCCTCGTTACGGGCGAGCAGCCCCTGCAGCGCCTTGACCGCCAGGTCGTCGGCGCGGGTCCCCGCGTACATGCCCTTGTCGCCAGCGCGTCCAAACGGGGTGCGTACCCCGTCCACGAACACGACATCTCTCATTGCGGCCACTTCGCCTCCATAGGTATGTGATCTGTCTTCAACCATATTAGAGACGGAGTCTCAATGAGGCGAGAACCCGTGCGACTTCATCGCAACTTCCCGGAATTCCGGGGCGCAACTTATCGTAGGTCTACAAAAACGGCAGCAATAATTGGTGCCACAATTCCAACCTGCCAGTCGCGGGCGCCGAGCTCGGTGAGACGGAGTGCAATGCCCTCCGCCGAGGTGTCGGCCGGCGGGCGCCACACGAGACGGCGCAGGTGGTCGGGGGTCAGCAGGTTCTCGACCGGGATCCCCTGGCGCTCCGCCTCGGCCTCGATCGCCGCGCGGGCTGCCGCGAGCCGCTCGGCAGCCTCGGGGTGGCGCTGCGCCCACCCACGGTGGTGCGGGATCGCGTCGGGGTCGCGCGGCCGGGCGCCGGGGAGGTCCGTGGTGGTCTTGCCCGCGAGGATCGCTTTCCACCAGCGGTCGATTTCGGTGCGACTCGCGCGACCGCGGAAGTTGGGGAGGCGTGCAAGGTCATTCTTCGACCGCGGGTTTGCCGCGGCCGCCGCAACGACGGACGAATCGGGGATCAGGCGGCCTGGCGCGACGTCGCGCTCGCGCGCAAGCGCGTCTCGGGACTCCCAGAGCTCGCGGGCAAGCGCGAGGGTGCGGGGCGACTTCAGTGAATGCCCGCCCGAGAGCTTGCGCCAGGGCTCCGGGTTCTTCGCCTTCGCCGGGCGCGTGCGCACCGCTTCGAACTCCTGCTGCGCAAACTCCCACTTGCCCTGGGCGTCCAGGTCCTCGGCGACCGCGTCGCGAAGGTCGGGGAGCAGGGCGACGTCTAGTGCCGCGTACTCAAGCCACGACTCCGGGAGCGGCCGCTGCGACCAATCCGCCGCCGAGTGCGCCTTATCGAGGTGGATGTCGAGCAGCTGCTCGACGATCGCCCCGAGGCCCACGCGCTCGTAGCCGAGCAGCCGCGCAGCAAGCTCGGTGTCGAAGAGTCGATCCGGGTGGAGCCCCAGCTCGTCGAGGCAGGGAATATCCTGGCTCGCAGCGTGCAGGATCCATTCCTCGCCGTCGAGCGCGGCGGCGAGTGGCGAAAAGTCAGTGATTCCGGTCGGGTCGAACAGGAACGGGCCCACGCCGCGCCGATAGACCTGCACGAGGTACGCCTCGGATCCGTAGGTGAAGCCGGACGCGCGCTCCGCGTCGACACCGATCGGCCCGGACGCGTCAGCGAGCAGGGCTGCGGCGCGGGCGAGCCCCGCGTCGTCGGCGATCAGCGACCACTCGGTCTCAAGTTCCGACTGTTCAACCAAGACTTCTAGGCTCCCTCAGATGTCGGGCGCGCTCGTCGCGCCGCGAGCGAGTCGATTCCTTCCTCGTGCGGGAGTCCGGCGAGCAGGCAGAGCAGCTCAGACCAGGCCTCCGCGTGAGCGGTGAAATCGTCTCCGAGCGGCGTCCACGAGGCGCGCAGCTCAATTTGAGCGGCGTCGCCCCTCGACTCAAGCGTACCGAACCCGGTTGAGAGAGTTTTCGTTGCGGTGCCGGAGAGGTACGTGTACTGGGCACCGCGAGTATCGAGGGCGTCCACGAGCCACGACCACGCCACGTCCGAAATGAACTGATCCACGCCAATGTCGAGCTCGAGCGGGGCGTGCGCAAAGCAGACGAGCCGGAACGGGCCGCCCCACTCCTCGACGGAGTCGGGATCGTGCATCAGGACCAGGCGCCCCGCGCCGTAGGCCGAGTCGAGCGCGATCTCAGCGGCGTGCTCCCGCTTCGGGCCGCGCGCCACGCCAGCGGCGCGCGCCACCGCTTGCGGCGCGATGCGCTCGGGCGCAGCGATCTCCTGCGACACGAGTTCGCTCCGTAGCCGTGCATTCATGATCTGTTCGGCGGCGACGCTGAACTCGATCGAGGTCCCGCCGATCATTGCCATCACACCCGTGAGACTAGAGTTTCCTGTGAATCATCTCGCGAAGCCACGCCGTGATCCTCAGGATCCCGACGGGAAGGGAGCATCCGATGCAGTTCTGGGAGAACCGGATTCGTCGAGCGATAGCAGTGGGGGTTGGCGCGGCAGCACTCGGGGCCGTCGGCGTGATCGCCGGGGGCACTGCGCTTGCCCGCCGGGTGGTGACGCCCGAGCGGGCGAGCGCAGAGCCGGTGGTGCTCGAGCGCGTGGAGCGCGGCGACGGGGGGACCGTGCTCTGGCTCCGGGGCCGGCACGCTGACCTCCCCGGGCAGTACTCGTTCATCTTCGACGGCGAGGCCGGGCATGCCCGGGTCGGCCCGGTGCACGCGGTCGTCGCGGGCGCCGTCGCGCGCGACCTGGTGCAGCTTGACCGGGGCACGCTCCAGCCCGGGACGCGCGGCCGCCTGACTGGCTGGTGGTACGCGTCGCCGGAGGCGGTGGGCCTGCGGACCGAGCGGATCACCTACGAGACCGAGCTCGGGCCCGCCGAGGCGTGGCTGATCCATCCGGATCGCGTGCGGCGTCGCGAGCGCGGTCGCTGGGCGGTGCACGTGCACGGGCGCGGGGCGCTGCCGGAGGAGACACTGCGCGGGGTCGCGCCGCTCGCGCACGCTGGCGTGACGAGCCTCGTGATCTCGTACCGCAATGATCCCGGCGCGCCCGCCGGTGACAACGGGCGCTACGGCATCGGTGTGGCCGAGAGCCGCGATGTCGACGCCGCGATCGCCGAGGCGCTGCGCCGGGGCGCGGAGCGGGTGACGCTGTTCGGCTGGTCGATGGGCGGCACCGCGGTGCTGCGCTCCGCTACGAGCGGGCGCTACGCTGCCGCCGTGGACGGTCTGATCCTCGACTCTCCCGCGGTCGATTGGCCCGCCCTGCTGCGGCACCAGGCGGCGACGTTTGCGGCGCCGCGCGCCCTCGCGGATCTCGGGATCGCCATGCTGCAGCGCGGACTGGTGCGCGGGGGAGAGCCCGGCGGGATCGACTTTCCGAGCCTCAGCCCCGCCACGGTTGCGGCAGCGCTCCAGGTGCCGGTGCTGATTCACGCGAGTCGGGGCGATAGCTTCGTCCCCTCCGCCGGCGCTGAGGCGCTGGCGGCCGCGCGCCCAGACCTCGTACAGCTGCGCCTGCTCGACGTCGGCGAGCACGTGAAGCTCTGGAACGTCGACCCGGACGGCTGGGAGGCCGCGACCGAACAGTTTGCGCGGGCGCTGCCGCGGCCGGGGTGGCGTGGGGAGCTGCCAGACCCCTCGGGGGACTAGACTGATCCGCGATGTCCACTGACAAGCAGCACAGCGCCGCGCGCCTCGTCGACCGCCGCCCCAGTATCTCCGGAACCGAACTTGTAGCCACGCTCGTGCCGCCGCCGCAGTTCGACCACGCCACGTTCGAGTCGTATCGTCCCGACGCGGACTACCCGTCGCAGGCGGAAGCTCGCGACCTCCTCCAAGCCTTCGCCGGCCCACCGGCAACGCTGGGGCGCGGTGGCGGTGGCGGCCTCTTCGGCTTCGGCCGGAAGAAGCAGACGACCCCCTCCGAGCCGGCGAAGCCCGGCGTGTACCTCGACGGCGGGTTCGGCGTGGGCAAGACCCACCTGCTGGCGGCCACCTGGCACGCGACCTCGGGCCGCAAGTACTTCGGCACGTTCATCGAGTACACCGCGCTAGTGGGCGCGCTGGGCTACGCGGGCGCCGTCGGCGTGCTGCAGGGCGCCAAGCTGATCTGCATCGACGAGTTCGAGCTCGATGATCCGGGCGACACGATGCTCATGACGCGCCTGATCGGGGATCTCACCTCCACGGGATCGCGTATCGTCGCAACCTCGAACACCCCGCCCAACGCGCTCGGCGAGGGACGCTTCGCGGCCTCAGACTTCATGCGCGAGATCCAGGCAATGTCGGATCGCTTCCGCACGATCCGGATCGACGGGGTGGACTACCGTCAGCGCGACATCGAGGGCGACGCGCGCGTGCTCAGCGAGGACGCGTACCGGTTCGCGCTCGCGGACGTGGCGGCCTCCGGCGAGCGCATGACCGACGACGATTTCACCGAGCTCACGGAACATCTCGCAACCGTGCACCCCTCGGCGTACTCGGGGCTGCTCACCGGCGTGCAGTGCATCGGTCTCCGGGACGTGCACGAGCTCACCGACCAGTCGGCCGCGCTCCGCTTCGTCGCGTTCATCGACCGCGTGTACGACGCCCAGATCCCGCTCCGTGCCACCGGCGTGCCGCTCACCTCCATCTTTGGCGGCGGCATGATCGACGGCGGGTACCGGAAGAAGTACCTGCGCTGCATCTCTCGCCTCAACGCGCTGACCGCGAGCGACATCGCGTGAGCGACTCGTCGGGTCGCTGGTCGGCGTTCATCCGCTCGTTCATTGACGCGTTCCTTAAAGCGTCGCGGAAGAGCTCGGGCAGCGCCGGCGGCGTGTCCGCGAAGCCGAAGCCGCCGGCTACGCAGTCGACAGCAACGCGGCCCGCCCCGTCACAGCGGACCGGAAACGGCCGCACCAGCGCCGAGTACGGCGAGGCAAGCCCGGGGCAGTACGGCCCCGGTGCGACGCGCGAGCTCAGTCACGCTGAGATTCAGGCGCTTCGCCCCAGCTACGCGCCCGAAGCGGACGGGGATCCGGACCCCGGCGAGATCGTGTGGACCTGGGTGCCGTACGTGGAGAACGACGGTCGCGGAAAGGACCGCCCGGTCCTGATCATCGCGCGCATCGACGCCGAGACCACCGCCGGCTGCTACCTCAGCACGAAGGAACACCGCGGCTTCGTATCCGTGGGGAGCGGGCCGTGGGACAGCAAGGGGCGCGAGAGCTTCCTCTCACCCGAGCGGATCCTGCTCGTCTCCCACGACGGGATGCGTCGGGAGGGAAACGTACTGCCCCGTGAGCGGTTCGATCCAGCTGTTGCGGCTGTGCTGCGCGCGCACGGCGTCACGGGCTCTCACTAACCGGGCTGCGCGGGGCGGAGCCGCTCGCCCCGGGGTGCACGCCAGGCTGCTCGGGCTAGTGCACGGTGCAGAATGGGTGCCCCACCGGGTCGACGTAGACCCGGAAGGTCGCTTGGGTGTCCATGAGGCGCGCCCCGAGCGCGATCAGGCTCTGCTCAGCGGCGTCAAGATCGCCCACTGCGATGTCGAGGTGGGCTTGCTGCGCGCCCGAGTCGCCCGGCCATTCCGGCGGCACATACGCGGGGACGCGCTGAAACCCCAGGCGTAATCCGCCGCCCGGGAGGATCAGGTCTACCCACTCGTCGTCGTCTGGATCGAGCACTCCGCCGAGCACCGCGCGGTAGAAGGCCGCGAGCTCCGCGGGAACCGGGCACTCGAACACCACTCCGTAGAGCGACCCCAGCGGTGCGTTCTCACTCATGTGCGTCCCTCTCCTCGCTGCGAATACTGCCTCAATTCTTGCGGCTCGACGCCGATTCGTCACCCCCGGGGCGAGAATCGGCGCGCAGCGCCGTGCCCTGGCGCCCGCTACAGCCGCGCCCCGGCGCCCGCTACGGCCGCGCCCCGGGGTGTGAGGCCCCCGCGCATCTGAACCCGCCGTGCATCAGTCACGCGAATCCAGGGCGCACCCTTTCCGTAACCCAGTGAACGCGGCATAATTGGCTCAGCAGGCCGAACCGTTCGGCGGCGCTTCAGGACACGAAGGACTGATTATGGGTATCGAAGAACTGGGCAAGAAGGCGACCGAGGTTGCTGGCAAGGTGGGGGAGTTCGCAAAGGATAACGCCGACAAGGTCTCGGAAGCGCTGAAGAGCGAGCAGGCCGAGTCGATCAGCGACAAGATCCTCGACGGCGCCGCAGACCTCGCAAACAAGGTCACGGGCGGCAGCCACGCGGACAAGATCTCCGAGGTGCGCGACAACCTCGACGGGAAGATCGGCAACGAGTAACGCCTCGTACGCTGCTGTGGCGCGGGCCGGGTTCCTCTGGAGCCCGGCCCGCGGTCGTGTGAGCCGGTCTTGCGCGGCGCCGCCGCTGGGACAGGCCCGTGTGCCCCGCGACGCTTCTGGCCTCCGCAGAGGCGCTCTGGGAACTCACTCACGCGCCCAGCCAGGGCCAGTGGGGCGGCTTCGGTTCTCGCCTCACGCGCTGCGCCCGCTGCCGGACTGACTGAGATCCGTGTGTCGCCGGGAACGCAAGAACCCCTCGGCGTCAGCCAAGGGGTTCTGAGTGAGTGCGCGATACTGGGATCGAACTAGCGGAAGAATTTCCGGGCGGACGCGAAGCGTTCGCAATTCTTCCGAGGTCCTTGAAGATGACCAACGCTAACGCTCGCGCAACGCTGGGGGACTATCTCCGCGCACGCACAGAACGTGCTCAACCCACGCCACCACCTTTCGGGATGGCCTGCTATCACTGCGGCATCGAAGAGATAGTCGCCTTGCCCTCGCAGGCTGCGGATGCATGGAAAGCGGTCACCCTCCAGCCAGGTCCTCTGGGAGGCCACAGCGTCGAGCCGGTACGAGCTGCCGTGTGCCGAACTTGCGCCGAGGAACAGCTGTCGCTCGGATCGTGGGGACCTACACTCCTCGACCGCCTCGTACTCAAGAGTGCCGGGCTGTGGGGGAAGCGCGGCGTAGAGAACTACCTTCTTGGCGTCGCAGCATGGGGAACGCTTGCCGGGAACCCTGTCCCGAACCCAACGCCCTGGGCTCATCATGATCTCGCACAGCTCCGCACAGAGATCGAACTCGGAGGACCCCGATGAAGGACACGACCCATGCAACCCGTCCACCCATGAAACCCGTGATCAAAGCCGGGGGACAACGAAGCGATCAACAGGGGCGACGCCTCTGCACCGCGCACTGGACCGACGGGGAACCTTGCCGAGGCCCAGCAATGGAGATGCAGCCAGTTTGCCGGGCGCATGGGGGAGCTGCTCCGCAGGCTAAAGCAGCAGCTCAGCACAGATTCGTCGCTCTTGTGGATCCCTTAGTAGATGCGTTGAGGAAGCGCTAAAGCCCGGCAACACTTCTGAGAAGCTCCGTGCCGTCGAGGCCATCCTTGACCGCGCGGGGATAACAAGGTCCGCAAATCATGAGGACGGACTAAGAACCGAACACGAGATCAAAGTCGAGTTGCATATGAAGTTACTGGAACGGGCCAAAAAGCCCGCGGAGCACTTCCAACTTAATTCTGCATGGTCCGAACTAGCGCTACCTAGATAGGTCTTAGCTAGCATGAAGCCATGAGCATCTGGACTGACTTGAACCTCACCGACAATCCGTACGGATCAGATGCCCTCCAGGCATCCGCTGAAGGCGCGAGCCTCCTGGTAGGACGAGACCGTGAGGTTACGGCACTGACTCTTCAGCTCGAAAACACAACGCTTCACCCGACTGTCGAGGGCCTAAACGGCGTCGGGAAGACAAGTCTCGTATTTGTTACTTGTTACTTCGCGATGGAGAGATTCAAGGCCAGAGAGTCAGATCAACTTTTCCTGCCCATGCGGAAGCCTTTGGAGATTCATGGCGATTTCGCGGCTTTGGAAAGGTCGGTTTACCAGGAAATTGCACAATCGCTACTCCTGCACAGAGATTTCCTGCAACAGTGTGGACGCTATTCGCCAGCGCTTGATTCCCTACCTTCCTGGCTGAACACCCCCATACTGAGATCCGGCGGGGGAGGTATCGGTGGATTGCAGCTCAACGTGACGAACGAGGCCAATGCCTCAGCCGGATTTGAAGAGTCAGGTTTCAGGCTCCTCGTAGAGACGGCTCTTGCAGAGCTCTTCCCCACATCCGCAAGGGGCGCTCTCGTGGGAATCTTTGACAACATGGAACTTCTGGGAAAGAGCTCAGTGGCCCAAGCGGCACTTGAGCGGCTACGAGACGGAGTCTTGGGTCTCACAGGGATTCGCTGGGTACTTTGTGGATCCCGAGGGATCGTGCGCGCCTCTATCTCGTCACAAAGGCTCACCGGGAAGATTGCGTCTCCAATTGAGCTTGGGCCCATCCCTGACGACAAAATCGATGACCTAGTGAATGCTCGGTTGGCTCATTACTCGGCGGGGAATCCGAACGGAGTCCCAGTGCAAGCTGCGGAGTTTGCGCACCTCTACGCAGTAACGAACGCCAACCTCAGAGACACTCTGAAGTATGCTCAGAATTTCACTGTCTGGCTAGCGATGCAAGGGGAACTGGACCGGCCCCGTCAGGACTTCCTGCCCCTCCTAGAGGCCTGGCTTGCGGAGGAAGCGGCGTTAATAAACGAGTCAATTCGACTACAGCCTCGTCAATGGAAAATGTTCGACGACCTATCTGCCGCCGGTGGCTCGTGCGCCCCGGGTGATTTTGCCGATTTCGGTTTCAATTCGCTCCAGGCCATGCGAACTTGTCTAGTGCACATTGAGCGCGCTCATTTGATTGATGCAGAGATTGACGAAGATGACCGCCGACGACGCACGGTGTCTTTGAGCTCCAAGGGGTGGCTCGTTCGTTACGCGCGCTCGAAATTTGAGGACGGTGCTCAACTGAACACACCGACAACGACCTCAAATGAGAAGTGACGACCTGAGATTTGGGCGGTGGGCCGTGGGCCGTGGGCCGTGGGCCGTGGGCCGTGGGCCAGAGTCCCACATAAGTCCCACAACCACTACTGAAAAACAAAAACCCCCGGCATGACCGGGGTTTTCTTTGTGCGCGATACTGGGATCGAACCAGCGGAAGAATTTCGGGGCGGACGCGGAGCGTTCGCAATTCTTCCGGGGTCACTGCGTGAGATCCCGGGGGGAGCGCACAAAAAAAGACCCGGCCGAAGCCGGGTCTTTGCTGTGCGCGATACTGGGATCGAATAGCTATTGCGATAGACTAGAGGCACCTCAAAATCACTCCCGATCCCTTTATTAACAAGGGATGTAGCCCAAGACCATTAGGTCAGAATCGGACCGAAACGGTCACATTCGGGCAGAAGATATTGACCAGATATTGACCGGGAGAACATGATGGCTGAGAAGAAGCGCAAGCTGCGCGAGAAGTTCGGGCGCGTCAGGAAGCGCAGCAACGGCAGGTACACCGCCGGGTACGTCGGCCCCGACGGCGAGCTGCACTGGGCACCTGCGACCTTCGCTGCGATCACCGAGGCCCGTCACTGGTTGGCGGAGCGTCAGGGCGAGATCGCCAAGGAGACCTGGCAGCCCCCGGCAGTGCGCGAGGCGCAGGCCGAGCGGGCGGCGGCGGAGGCGGCCCGCCGTGACACGACGCTGGGCGACTACGCGGCGAAGTGGATCGAGACGCGCACGAACTCCCGCGGCGAGCCGCTGCGGCCCCGCACCGTGGAGAACTATGAGGGATACCTGCGCCCGGCGGGCGTGGCCACCGAGAAGGACAAGGCGGGCACGGGCGGGCCGCTCGCCGAGATGGTCGTGCGCAAGCTCGGCGAGATCACGCCCGAGATGGTGCGCGACTGGCGGGCCGCCCAGATCGAGACCGGGCGCGTCTCGCAGACCTCCCGCGCCTACGACCTCATGAAGTCGGTGCTGAAGACCGCCGTCGATGACGGCATCATCGAGAAGAACCCCTGCCAGATCAGGGGCGGCTCGACCGCCGCCACCGGCAAGAAGGTGGAGCCGCCGACCGATGCGGAGTTGGCCGTGATCCTGTCGAGCATCGACAAGCGGTACAAGGCGCTTGTCGTCATCGCCGCCAGCGGCGGGCTCCGCTTCGGCGAGGCGACCGAGCTGCGGGCGAAGGACTTGAGCATCGAGAGCGACAAGGCCGGTGAGGTCGATTGCGTGCGCATCAGCGTCTCGCGCCAGGTCATCAAACTCGTCGGCCGGGAGCGCGACGCGTTCGCGGTCAAGACCCTCGCGAGCGTGCGCACCGTGGCCGTCTTCGGCGAGGCCGCCCGCATCATCGCAGAGCAGGCCCGCGGGAGGATCGGCAACGCCCTGCTGACCACCAACCACGACGGCACCAGCTGGCTGCCGCAGAGCGCGTTCTGGCGGCATTGGCACAAGGCCGTCGTCGCCGCCGAGCGGCCCGACCTGCCGTTCCACGGGCTTCGGCACTTCGCGGGCACCCGGTACGCGCAGACCGGCGCGACCCTGAAGGAGACGATGGATCGCCTCGGGCATTCCTCAGTGAAGGCCGCGATGCGCTACCAGGCGAGCGGGAACCGCGACGACGAGCTGGCCCGCCGCATGGCCCAGCAGCGCGCGAGCTGAGCGGTCGGCGCGGCCCTGGCGCGGGTCTGTGACATGTGCCCTGCCCCGCTTCGCGGGCGCAGGGCACCGTCATGTCGCCGGTGCTGCGCCGGGCGGGGCGTTAAGGGCTCCGCAAAAGGGTGTACGCAGGAATCGGGGCGGTTCGGCGGCTGAGATCCGCAGAATCACGCGGCAGAACGGGCCGCAGGGCTGCCCCGGTGCGCGTACACCCTTTTGCTTCGGGGCGATGCAAAAGGGTGTACGCAGGTTCGGCGGAGGGTCAGCGGGCAGAAGTAGCGGAATCATGCGGTAGAACGGCGTCGCGGAGCTGCCGAGAGCGCGTACACCCTTTTGAAACGCAAGAAGCGAAAGGGTGTACGCACTTGGTACTTGGCTGCGGCGGTCTCGCGACTAACTCGCGTGCGTGCGCGTGCGCAGAACGCTGGTAAACCAGGAGAACCGCCCGCCCGGTCGATTGCTCGGGCTTTCGGTCAAGGTCGGCCTGCGTACACCCTTATGATCGAATCTCGAGTTTCTGACCCTCGCCTGAAGTTCCGTGAAAGTGGTACATTTTCGCAGCCACTTTTCTGACGTCTGCGGCAGCGCATGGAACCATCGCCAGTGGATTCAGTCTCGCGAGAGACCTGAGCCGTCACCTTCGCCTCTGCGAAAGTAGTTTGTTCCAGCTACGATCACGACGCAAAACAATCCACCGCAGACAAGCCAAATTAAGGCGCCGAGCATGTCTCCCATGGCCAGTTGAAATCTCCAGCCGTCGCCGTTGCCCTCAATCTCGATCGAAGAGCCGCTGACAATTGGAGCTGCGATGGTAGCGAAAAATGCCAGCACCATTGCTGAAGTATTGGTCTTGCCCTCAGGCGTATTCTTCTCGTCTTTGACAATTTGCTTGAGTATTCGACCAACTGTTGGAAACAGGCCCTCGCTAGGCGTTTTGCTCATCCGTCAATCTGAGTTCTGCGTCCGGCCACCACCAGCGTCACCATGAGGCCGACGACAATCACAGTTCCAGCCGCCAATGTCGCTGGCCCAACGATGCCGGCCCCAGCGAGAGTCATTCCCACAACGACCCCCCAGGCGAGCCCCACCACTCCCAATAGCAGCCACAAGGAACGGTAGAAAACCGAAAAACCCGAGCGTTGCTTCGCCGCCTCTGGTGTGATTTCGGCAACGTGATTCGAGTGTTTCGTTGAGTCTTCAACAAGACGGAGATGAGTACGAGGTGCGCTTTCTTCCAGTTCCTGCGCATAGAAAAGCCAATGCGCGTCTGGTTTCTCGAACACGCGGGTACTGCGCAGCTGCCCCATGGCACGATCCCAGTTCGGCACGTTCACAAGATTTGAAGGCCGGTCAGTACCCTGACCCCTATGTCCAGGACTCAGGGACTTAACTATCTCTTGGAATGCAGCTTCGTCAGTAGCGTTACTCATCACCATCACCTTCGATCGTGTAAGGGAAATACACGGCACCTCCGAGACTTGCCGCGGCCCTCTGAATTGAAGACTGCGCATCGAGTGCTTTCTGGATGCGATCGCGCAGCTCTTTGAGGTCCTCAAAGTCGAGAACGAGTTCGACATTCTTGTCCGGTTCCGCCCCAATTTCGTCCGAATAATCAAACTTCAACCGATGAAGAACTGAGAAATACTTGGCTTCGTCGTTGCCAAAGACCGGAATAGGCCTCATGTCGGTGTTGATCTGCGACCGGACGACCATCTTCAAGTTATCGCGAAGCGCAGCCTTGCCTCCGCCGATGAAAGCGATCGAGGGCGCTTGGAAGAGCGCTTTGAGACGAGACTTCAGGTTCTCACTCTTGTCAGATGGTAGGTCGTCCTTGGCGCGATTAGCTACCGAATCTAAGAAGTGCTCCTGATCCACCATCTGTGTGAGCGCGCCCGCAAACGCTGTTGAAAACCCGACGATAGCCGTCAACTTCTCATCGGTAAGGGCGGGAACGGCTTCTCGCACACGATCCTCAGCTTCGGATTCTCGTTGAGAGACCGGAGCTTCACTCAGGCACCTTATGAGTTTCTCGAAATCCTCATCACTAACCTCAAGAATGTGCTGAATCGCCTGTACAACGGGATCGACACGAGGACTTTCAGTCATACGCCACTCCTAAAATGATGTGCCTAGCGACGCTCATTGGCGGAGCCAGATGTCGCCGCAGTTTCCTCTAGGGTATGTAACCAATCATAGAGGGAAGCGCCGAGGACCGACTACCGTTCACCGACCAGCCTTCTGCCCTCCCGTAGCACTCGGGCGAGACAAGCTACTTTTTCCGTCGCCCCTTTGGGTTCGCGTCGGCTGGCCTCGCCCTCTGCGGTGGCAGTTCATCCCGCAACTCACCCGTCAGCAGCGCTTGCGTGTCTAAGCCGAAGTAGCCCGCGTATTCGCCGAAGGTATCGAGCGTTACGTTCCGCTCACCGCGTTCCAACGCCGCGAGATATCGCGGAGTGACGCCGATCCTCTCGGCGAGTTGCTCCTGCGTGAGGCCCCAGTGTCGACGCTGCGCTAGGAGCCCGGCCCCGAGCTTTTTTCTGAGAGAGTCAGTCACGCTTACAACGCTCCCGACCGGAACGCAGACGTACCAGGTACGGAAGCGTTCTTATTTGACTAGAATCAACTCGTAGACGAGCAAAAAGGATGCCCGTCGAGCAGAGACGGGAATCCCCGCCCGCGCGCTTCGCCAGCGCCGGATGACTCCAGCCCCGAACGGCCCGACCTGACGGCGACAGATCGCAACAACAGAAAAGAGGCGCCGCGATGCAGGCGAACACCAAGATGCAAGTAACAACCGCTTTGGCCCTGGGATCGGCCGTTCTCTTACTGCTCCCCGGCTGCGCCGGGAGCAGCGGCACAGCCTCAGGCACCTACTACGGTCAAACCGGCAAGGGCAGCGACCCGGCGATCATCACTGTTGACGGCGACACCGTGACCTGGGGCGACTTCGGTTGCGACACCGTCGGCGAGATCGACATGGACGACTCCGATACCAGCATCGGCACGCTCGACAAGACCCGTACCAGCGTCGCGTGGACGCAGGAAGGCCGGTACAGCAACACAGACCCGTTCACCGAGTCTGAAGATGGGTCAGTCATCACCATGAGCGGTGGCACCTACTCGAAGGCGGGCACCGACGCTGGCGATGCCCTGTTGGCCGAGCGCGAGGACACTTGCGCTGAGAAGGCTGATGCACAGGAAAAGCGTGAAACTGCCCAGGCCGAGCAGGCCGAGGCCGATGCGAAAATCAAACCCGCATTCGACAAGGCGCTCGCCGCGCTCCTGAAGGCCGGGCAGTCGGGCGACTTCTCCGGGGCAGACAGCATCTTCGCGAACAGCGGGATCACCGCCGATGAGTTCGCCGGATACCTCGAACGCAACTACAACGGACTCTCCGCCGATGAGTTCTTCTCTGAGTTGCAGTACAACCCCGAGCGAGCCGAACTCTTGCTCGAAGAGATGAAGGGGTAGCGCACGTGAGCTCACCGCAAGATGCCAGCGCACGAACTCAGCTCGAACAGCGGATCGCTGGCCTGTTCCACCTGTTGCAGCGCTTCGAAAGCCTGCAACAGCAGAAGGAAGCAGCCTATCAGCGCCACGCGCATCTCTACACCCCGTACACGTCGAAGTGGCGCGCCGGAATGTACTGGCTGTGGGTACTGCTCGGCGCCATCGCGCTGACGGTCATTGTCGCGATGATCTTCTTCAGCGCGATGTCGGCATGGAGCAACACCTACCAGAGTGACAGCAGTGCTCAGCCGCCGGTCGGGGTGGCCGCGCTCTTCCTCACCCCGTTGCCGCTGGCCTTGATTCTGGCCGGTGTGCTCGTCGCAGTCCGCAACGGGCGGGTGCCCGCGAAGAACACACAGATCGAAACCGCCAATCAGGTTGCCGCGCAGCGAATCGCTGAGCTTGCCGCGCCCGAGGTCAGGCCCATCGACGCGCTGCTCGCCACAGCCCGCAAGGAGTACCGCGAGAACTACACCGGATGGTTCCCTGAGAAGTACCGCAACTCCATGGATGTCGGTGTCTGCTGGCAGATCGTTCATGATGGCCGTGCCTCCACTCTGCAGGAGGCCGTGAACGCGCTCATCGAAGACCAACGCCACCAGGCGATCCTGGATATGTACGCCGCCCAGATCGCTGAACAGCAGCGGGCGACCCGCGTGGCCCAGGTCAACGGCGTCATCAACGCGAGCATGCAGGGCGCGATGATCGGCACGATGGTCGATCAGGGCAACAAGACCCGGGCGGTGATGAACGCGCCCGTGACCGTGAGGCTCAAGAAGTGACCGTCGAGGCGGCCCCGAACTGCAAACGCACACGCTTCTTGGTGAGCCCTCAAGCATTTCTGGCTGCCGCCCCTCGCTTTGCTCGCGTTGCCCTCAGAAGAATGGTCACTCTCCGAAGCCGTACTGCTGGGCCGGGGTGTGCGGGCGAGGTTGCTGCCGTTCCTCTCGCATCTCCCTGACCAGCCGTTCGCGGTCAGTCTCGACCACGAACGGCACGGGCCTGCGCCGGGGCTTCACCAGCGGCCCAATGACAGCCTTGGGTGCCGCGCTCACCTCGGGCACCTCCGCGCCCTCCGGCGGGCGCACAGGGGTCGCATCGCGCTCTACCGGCTGCGCCTCCTGCTCCGCCTCTTCACGCTGGCGGCGGAGCGCTGCGAGTCCGCTGCTGAACGACGGTGCCGCCTGCTGCGGCGCGGGAGCCGGTGCCACGGGCGCAGGCTGCGGCTCGAACTCGGATACCAGGGCGTTATGCGTGAACTCCGCGCTGAGCGCTGATGCCTTGCGGCGGCGCATCCTGCGCTTGGGCGTGGTCTCGTCGCGCATCCGATAGGTGATGCCCGTTGCCGTCTCGCCCTCGGCGTGGCCGGTGCGATTGCCGCTCTTGGCGACGTGATCGTGCTCGACGACCTCGATACCGCGAGCGTTCGCCTCGGCGACGAACACGGCCATGCTCGGCTGCGAATGAGCCAGCGCGGCGGCACGCGCCTCGGCGACCGCATCACCGAGCTGCTGGTCGAACTCCGACAGCTCAGCGCGGCGGGTCGCCCAGGCATCCAGAGGCTTGCGCTGCTGCGGCTCGACCACTCGCATGCCGATCTCGCGGGCAAGCTCGTCGTTTGCGCGCTTGACCTGCCAGTGCACCCGGTAGTCGCGCAACGCGAGCCCGGTCAGCTCGTCGTGGTTGAGTACGGTCACGTGGGCGTGCAGCACGCCGCCGTCGTCGTGCACCACGACCATGCACGGGCTGTTCGGGTGCATCCTCTTCGCGAGCATGAACCCGTAGTCGCCCATGCACTGCTGATCGAGCGGATTAGCCTTGTCCAGCTCGTCGGCCCCGGCGGAGACTATGTAGCTCTGCGCCTTGACACGTCGGCCGTGCTGCTCGGCGAGCCGGTTGCCCAGTGCGATGAACTCCTCGATGCTCGCAGCATCGCAGTAGAAGCCGGGCGCGATCCTGTCGGTGCCCTGGCGCAGATGCTTGCGCTTCTTGTCGCCGGTGCCGTGACTGAGGTAGTCAGCTCGCGCCCCGAGGTCGTAGACGGGCGAGACCTTCGGCGCGATCATGACGCCACCCCCTTCGAGCTGCCGCCGAGCAGGAAGACCACCTGCTCGCACAGCGCGGCCACCTCCTCGACCGTGGGGCCGACACGGCCCAGGTCGATGACCCCGTGGTGCACGAGGCGGGTCTGCTGGTTCAGGTTGACCCCTGCCCGCTTCACCTCGGTGCGCAGCGCGTTGAGCGCTGCGACGGCATCCGCCGTGAGCTGCGGCGGCGTGGCCCCCGCAGCCTGGCCGCGCTGCTCGGGAGGCAGACCCTGCTGCTCCCTCGCTGCATCGACGGCAGCGCCCCGGATGAACGCCGAGGGCGTCAATCCGTAGCTCGTCGCCGACCGCTCGACCAGTGCGTGCTCAGCTTCGCTGAACCGCACGTCTCGCTTGCGCGGCCTGTTCGCAGGCGCTGCCTGTGCTGTTGCATCGCTCAATGTTCTCTCCTTCCAGTAGTGAGCATTTCGCTTCGGAGGTACCTGCGAACGCAAGCAGGCACCCTGTCCGACATCGCTTCGCTCGTCGTCCAGTGCGCCGCTTGCCAGGGGGTCCGGGCTGCGCCCGCCCCCTGGACCCCCTCACCCCGGGCCGGCGTCATGCTCGTGCGCTTCGCACTCGAGCACTCTGCCGACCGGGCAATCCCCTCCGCGTGCACGATCAGCCCTGCTGACCGTGCACATAGCGGCGGGCATCGGCGTCGCGGTGGCTGCTGGTCGCAGCCACCGGCTCCGCATGCGCCTGCCGCTCAGCGGCGGCAGCACGAGCCCGCTGAGCGCGCCCGTGCTTCTCGGCGTCCAGCTCGGCGCGCGCGGCTGCGTCGAGCTGCGCGGCGATCTCCGCGTGACGCTCGTGCAGCGCGGCAAGCACCTTCGCGTCGACCTTCCTCTGCTCGGCGGCCTCGCGCTCGCGCAAGCGCTTCATGCGCTTCGCGTGCGCGGCCTTGGCCTGCTCGATCTCGTCCTGCATTGACATGGTGTTCTCTCCTCGTCGTTGTTGTCGGCGTGCACCCGGTCGGGTGCTCGCAGCCGCCACTCGCGGGCGGCTCGGGTCTACATGGGAACGAGTGCCCTCAGCTCGGTCTCGTACTGGTTCAAGGTCTCGTCCTCGAACAGCAGGTCTTCGAGGGCTTCGGCGTCGAGCCCGTCGAGGTCGGCCTGCTTTCGCAGCTCGACCTCGCGGGAATCCATGAGCCCCCGCAGCTCGCGGGCTCGGTCGAACTTGCTGTCTCGTTCGGCCTGCTCGACGTCGAGCACGTGCTCACGCTCACGCTCAGCAGCGAATCGCTCAGCAGCTTCGGCCAAAGCGCGATCCTCGGCCTCACGACGCTCACGGTCGCGCTCTTCGCGGGCTCCGACATCGACAGGCGCGGCGAGCACGGTGGACTCGCCAGCGGGTGCCCTGCGCGCCTGCTCCTGCCGCAGATGTTCGCGCAGCTCCTCAGCGAACTCGCGCTCCTTGCGGGCGTTCTCGCGCAGGTTCTCGATGCCCTTGAACTTGCCGGGGTACGCGCGCCACAGATTCGGGTAGTCGAGCTGGACATCGTAGAGCGCGATCTCGCCGTCCATGAGCTGCTGGCGCAGGCGCTCGATCAGTGCCTCGGTGTCGCTGGCCTCGTCGGCACGCGCCTTGCGGGCGAGCCAGGCATCGACCCGCGCCCAGATGCCCTCGGGATCGCTCGCGAAGAACTCCTCGCGGTCATACCGGGCCTTCAGCATCTCGTTGACGTGCGTCAGGTAGTGGGCGAACGCCTCCACTGCGTTGCGCCCCACCAGAGGCGCCACGCGGATCAGCTCAGGAGGGATCCCTGCGGCGGCGATGCGAGCCACCGCCTCGCGCTCGGTGAGCTTCGAGCCTCGCGTCGTGCGCAGGTAGCCCTGCACATGCCTCTCGGCGTCGTCGCGGCGATGGTCTACGAACAGATGCTCTTCGAGCGTGCTGGAGACGCAGAGGGCGTCGTGCAGTCTCTGGTGCGACACGAAGGCCGAGCGCACCTCGAACTTGTAGGCGCGGTGGCGGCGTCCGCGATAGCGGGCGACCCGCTTCGGACTGGTGTTCTTGGGCATGCGGAACTCTTTCCGACGACCCTCGCCCGATGCGCTACCAACGCCCGGATACCGCGAGGGTCGTCTCTCTGTTGAGACGGCTCTTGCGGGGTCAGACGGCGGTACGCGCGAAGACGTCGCGCAGGGACTGCTCGGAGATACGCACCGGGCTGTTGTGGCCCTTCTTGCCGCGCGGGTAGAACACCTCGATCTCGCCGCGCTCGATCATGCGGCGGAACGTCCGCTCGTCCATGCTCAGGCGCTCGGCAGCATCGGGGATCGTGTAGGCGCGCAGCAGCTCGTCGCCGGTGGCGGTCTTGCGGGCGGGGGTGCTGGTCTTATTGGTCATCGGGGCCTCGCGGAGTAGGTCTGCTGCACCTGCTCCCCGGTGCTGGCCCTCCGGGGTCTTCCGCTGCTCAGATGAGCGGATCCTGCCAACTTACGGTTTCCCGTCCTCACCGCGTGCATTGCGGCTACGAGTCACAGCCTACCAGGAATCTGCCCGAATGTGCTGATCAGAAGGTGAAACGATGTTGACCAGATATTGACCAACGGCCTGTTGACCACGTGTAAAATGAAGAAGACCCTTGATTTCTCAAGGGTCTTCAGGAGTGCGCGATACTGGGATCGAACCAGTGACCTCTTCCGTGTCAGGGAAGCGCGCTACCGCTGCGCCAATCGCGCCTAATACAAGGCTATTCTGTTGTAGAGAGGTGGCGACGGGATTCGAACCCGTGTATACGGCTTTGCAGGCCGCTGCCTCGCCTCTCGGCCACGCCACCGTATGGTGTTGCCACCTATTCAATTCACTAACAGGAGTTCGGCTGAAGCCGATTTCCAGAGCGGATGACGAGATTCGAACTCGCGACCCTCACCTTGGCAAGGTGATGCGCTACCACTGCGCTACATCCGCATGTTCACGTTGCCGTGTACTTGGATTACTATAGGGGGGTTTTGGCGCACCGCGCAAATTAGGGCGGGCACCCCGGGCGCGCCGCCCCCGCGTCCCGCGTTTTTCCGCCATTTTTCGTCGTGAACACTGATTCGGCACCCCGGAACCTTGCGTCGCCAGTTACTGTGGTCCCATGGTGAAGAACGCCCGCTCCCCGCTCAAGCGCGGCCTGTGGATCGCGTTTCTCATCGTTCTGATCGGCGCGGTTGTGGTCACGGTGATGAACCGCCAGCAGATCAAGGATCACTTCTCTGCGGTCGCGTTTGAGCCGAGCGCGCGGGTGTCTGAGGTGCTCACTTCGCTGCGGCTTTCTGAATCGGGGGAGCGTGTATTCCTCGCGACGCATCCGACGATTGACGGCAGCCAGCACTTCAACGAGCAGTGCGCCGAGGTTGACCATTCCGAGCAGGGGCACGTGCTCGGGTGCTTCACGCACGATCGCATCCACCTGTTCGACGTGTCCGATGATCGGGTGACGGGGATCGTGGAGGTGACGGCGGCGCACGAGCTGTTGCACGCGACGTTTGCCAGGTTGGGCGAGGGGGACCGGGCTGCTCTCAGCGCAAAGCTGCGTCAGGAGTATGACGAGCTTGCCGAGGAGAACCCCGAGCTGAAAGAGCGGATGTCGGTGTACGAGCACCTGTCTGACACCGCGTTCGCAAACGAGCTGCACTCGGTGCTGGGCACCGAGGTGCGGGAGCTGCCGGGGTGGCTTGAGCGGCACTACGAACAGTGGTTCAAGGATCGCGGCGCGATCGTTGATGGGTTTGCGTCCTACCACGCGGTCTTCGTTGACCTGCAGCAGCAGGCCGAGGACATCCGCGCCGAGATGACGACGCTGCGCGCGGACGTGGAGCAGCGCAAGATCGACTATGGCGCTGCGGTGGATCAGTTCAACGCGGACGCCGCGGAGTTCAGCGCACGGAATGAGCGCTTTGAGTTCTCTGATTCCCCGGACGAGTTTGAGCGCGTGCGGGCCGACCTTGAGTGGCGGCGCGGCGAGCTTGAGGTGACGCTTGAGCAGTTGCAGGCCGACATTGACCGGTACAACGCCCTGCGGGATCAGCTGACCGCGCTGAGCGAGGTCAGCTCCGAGCTCGATCAGCAGTTGAACAGCGATCTCGCGCCGGTCACGACACGCCCGACCGAGTGAGCCGCGGGGCGCGAGAATACGCGGGAACGCCGCCCTGTGTCACGCGGAGCCCCGAATCCGTGTACTATCGATCAGGTTGGCACGGCGCCGGAAACGGCACGAGCAACGGGCGATTGGCGCAGTTGGTAGCGCGCTTCCTTCACACGGAAGAGGTCATCAGTTCGAGTCTGGTATCGCCCACCCAAAGTGTCTTACGGGAACACGCGACATCGAAAGATGTTGAGTGTTCCCGTTTCGCTTCCTTGCCTTCGTCGCCGCTGTCGTGTGCTT
>NZ_SHKI01000007.1 GCF_004217175.1 Leucobacter luti | reverse complement strand
CACCGCCGGACACCTTTTAGGGAAGCCTCAGAACACGCACCAGTGATGGTGCGGGTTCTGGGGCTTTCCGCATTTGTGCACCCAAAAACACACACACACACACACACCCACGCGCGCACGCGCAAGCGCGAGGGTCCCAGCGCGCAACTTGGCGCTGGGCACTAGATTCTCGCTTCAAAACCAGACATTCTTAAGCTAACTACACCGCCAATGACGGCGTCCTGCCCTGGGACACCGCCGGCCTCACTGGATGGGGGCTCGCGTGTTCGAAGCACACGTGCAAGACATCACGCAGGAAGCGTTTACTGGAGCGCTTCCCGGCGACGCCCGGGTCGACTCGCTGATCGCCGCAGCGCACGCGCGCTACCGGGACCACGGCGAGGGCGTCGTGGCCGACTACATCCCGATCCTCAGCGAGGCCGACCCGGCCTGGTTCGGGATCAGCCTCGCCGGCGCCGACGGCGTGATGCACAGCGTCGGCGATACCGAGATCACCTTCTCGATCCAGTCGATCTCCAAGGCATTCGTGTTCGCGCTCGCGTGCGATGCGCGCGGCCACGAGTACGTGCACGAGCGCATCGGCGTCAACAACACCGGCCTCGCGTTCAACTCGGTGGTGGCCATCGAGCTCAATGACGGCAGCCCGATGAACCCCATGGTGAACGCGGGCGCGATCGCGACCACCGCTCTGTTGCCCGGCGCCACCCCTGAGGAGCGCTGGGAACGTGTGCGGAGCGGCCTCTCCCGTTTCGCCGGGCGCGAGCTCGGCGTCGACGAGGAAGTGTACCGCTCGGAGTCAGAGACGAACCACCGCAACCGCGCGATCGCCGGCCTGCTCCAGAGCTACGGTCGCCTCGAGGGGGACCCGCTCGAGACAGTCGACATTTACACTCGGCAGTGCGCGATCGCGGTGACCGCCTCTGACCTCGCCGTGATGGGAGCCACGCTCGCCGCCGGCGGGGTGCACCCGGTGACGGGGGAACGCGTGGTGTCCGCAGGAGCCGCGCGCGACACGCTCGCGGTGCTCGCCGGGTGCGGAATGTACGAGCGCTCGGGGGAGTGGCTGTTCGAGATCGGCATCCCCGCGAAGTCCGGGGTCTCGGGCGGCATCGTCGCCGTGGTTCCAGGGAAGGGGGCGCTCGGGCTGTTCTCACCCCCGCTCGACAGCGCGGGAACGAGCATCCGGAGCCAGCGCGCCTGCGCCTACCTTTCTCGGGCCCTCGGCCTGAACCTGTTCGCCTCAACACCGCAGCGGGGGTGGCACGCCGCCCACCCCGATCCCGCCGTTGCCGCGGCAGCGGTGCCGCTCCCCGGCCCGCCGCCGGGGGCCGCTCCGCATCTCCACCCTGCAGCACAGATCAGGAAGGCGGGCTAGCCATGTCCAACGCCGTCGCCCACGCTCAGTCAACCGCGGAGCGCCGCTCCTGGGGCCCCATGGTGGGGCTCTTCCTCGCGCAGGTCCTCATGTCATTTAACGTGGCGGCCCTGCCGATCTCACTGGGCGGGATGGTCCAGGACTTCGGCGTGCCGCCGACGGTCGCGAGCTCCACGATCGTGATGTACGGCGTGGCCGTGGCCGCGCTCGTGATGACGGGCGCGAAGCTCGGGCAGCGGGTGGGCTGGGTCGCGATCTTCAGGGTCGTGGTCGTGGTGTTCGCGGTGTCCTCGCTCATGATGATCTTCTCGCCGAGTGTTGGCTGGGCCATCGGCGGCCAGGTGCTCGCCGGCGCGGCGGCAGCGATCATCGTCCCAGCGCTTGTCGCGCTGATCGCGGAGAACTACAAGGGCGAACAGCAGGCAACTGCGGTCGGGTCGCTCGGCTCCGCCCGCGCATTTTCGGGAATGAGTGCGTTCCTGATCGGCGGCACGCTGGGCACCCTCGTCGGCTGGCGCCCGATCTTTATGATCACCCTCGCGATCGCCGCGGCGGTGTTCATCCTGAGCTTCACGCTGCGGTCCGACCGCGGGGACCCGTCGGTGAAGATCGACCTGCTCGCTTCGGGCCTCATCGGAGCCGCGATCGTGCTGCTCACTCTTGGGTTCAACAACCTGAACGGCTGGGGGATCCTGTTTGCGAAGGACGCCGCCCCGTTCTCGCTGCTCGGGTTCTCTCCCGCACCCGTGTTCGTGGTGCTCGGGGTGATCCTGGGGCAACTATTCTTCGTGCGCACCAGGCAGCGCAAGGCGCAGGGCCGCGTACCGCTCGTCGACCTCGACGTGCTGCGCCATCCGACCGAGCGCGCGGCGGTGTACGCGATGTTCGTGATCGTGGCGATGGAGGCCGCCGTGAACTTCACGGTGCCCACCTACATTCAGGTGGTGCAGGGGCGGACCCCGTTTGACACCTCGCTCGCAATGATGCCCTTCAACCTCACCGTCTTCATTACGGCGACCCTCATCGTGCGGTTCTACCGCCGCTTCCCGCCGCGCACGATCGCGCTGTTCGCGTTCGGGCTCACCACGGCGGCGCTGCTCTGGCTCGCCTTCGTGGTCACCAACAACTGGGAGACCTTCCCAACCATCATCGGCCTGATCGCCTTCGGGGTCGGTCAGGGCGCGCTCGTGACGCTCGTGTTTAACGTGCTGGTGACTGCCGCGCCGAAGGAGCTCGCCGGCGACGTCGGCTCGATCCGCGGCACCACCCAGAACCTCGCGTCCGCAGTGGGGACCGCCGTGATGGGCGCGCTGCTCGTGACCACGCTGAGCTTCGGCGTGACCCAGGCGGTGGAGGAGCGACCCGAGCTTCCCGCCTCGCTCGCGGAGCAGGTCGACCTCAGCAACGTCAACTTCGTGAGCAACGACGATCTGCGCGCGATTCTCGACGACACGACGGCCACGCCCGCGCAGGTGGAGTCCGCCGTCGCGCTGAACGAGGAGCAGCGCCTGCGCACGCTCAAGCTCGGGTTCCTCATCTTGGCGGGGATCAGCGCGATCGCGGCGCTCCCGGCCTCCCGGCTGCCGCGGTACCGGCCCGAGGAGATTCCCGACGGAAGCCCGGAGGCTCCGTAACAGCCAAAAAGCGTGGTGGTGGTCGGTTTCGCGCTCCGCGGATTTTCGTGTCGCACGCCCCGTTCCCGGAGTCTCACAGTTCAGCTTCCGCTAAGATATTTCTGAACACCACACGACGACCGAACAAGATGGAAGCGGGCCGCCAATGGGAGCGATGACGGGTGTGCTTGTCATCCTCGCTCTCGTAGCTGTCCTTGCTCACCCGCTCGTTCGGCGCTTCGGGCGCAACGCGTTCTTCGGGCTTGCCGCCGTGCTCGGCGCCGCGTTTGTCGCGATGCTCGGGATCGCCCAGCCGGTCTTTGCCGGAGACGTGCTCACCGAGGCCGTGCAGTGGGTGCCGCAGCTCAATCTGACCCTCACGTTCAGGCTCGACATGCTGTCCACCCTGTTCGCGCTCCTTGTCACCGGCGCCGGAGCGCTCGTGCTGCTGTACTGCGCGCGCTACTTCGACGAGGGCGAGGCGAGCCTCCCGCGCTTCGCCGCCGTGTTCATGGGGTTTGCCACGTCGATGCTGGGCCTCGTGCTCGCGGACGACGTGTACCTCCTCTTCATCTTCTGGGAGGGCACCACGGTGTTCTCCTTCCTGCTCATCGGCCACATCACCCGACTCCGCACCTCGAACTCCGCCGCGCTGCAGGCCCTGATCGTCACGACGCTCGGCGGCCTCGCGATGCTGGTCGGCTTCGTGCTGCTCGCGCACGCCGCCGGCAGCTCCCTGCTCTCGGAGATTGTGGCGGTGCCGCCGAGCGGGCCGGTCGCGACCACCGCGGTGTTCCTGGTGCTGGCCGGCGCGCTCTCGAAATCCGCAATTTTCCCGTTCCATTTCTGGCTCCCGGGCGCAATGGCGGCGCCCACGCCAGTGAGCGCCTACCTGCACGCCGCGGCGATGGTGAAGGCGGGCATCTACCTGATCGCGCGCATCACGCCCGGCTTCGAGGACGTGGTCGGGTACCGCGAGACGCTCGTGATCCTGGGCGCGATCACCATGTTCAACGGCGGTATTCGCGCGCTGAAGCAGTACGACATCAAGCTGATCGTGGCGCACGGCACGGTGAGTCAGCTCGGTCTGCTCGTCATGGTGTTCGGCGTGGGGGATCCGCGCGCCTCGTTCGCCGGTCTGGCCCTGCTGTTTGCACACGCGCTCGCAAAAGCGCCGCTCTTCCTCTCGGTCGGCGTGATCGACCACGCGGCCGGGACGCGCGATCTCCGCCGGCTCAGCGGCCTGGGGCGACAGCTCCCCGCGCTCACCGTGCTCACCGTCATCGCAGCGGCCTCCATGGCTGGCGTGCCGCCGCTCGTCGGCTTCGTAGCGAAGGAATCGGCGTTCACCGAGCTGTTTGAGATCGGCAAGACCGAGCCGCTCGCGCAGTTCGCGTTCTGGGCCGCGGTGCTCGGCAGTGTGCTCACGGTCGCCTACATGGTGCGCTTCCTCTGGGGTGCGTTCGCCCGCAAGCCTGGCGTCGCAGACTGCGGGATCGCGCACCGCCCCGGTGCCGTGGACCTCATCGCCCCGGCCGCGTTTGTGCTGCTGGCCGCCGTCGGCGGGTTCGTGTCACCCCTGGTCGATCCGCTGCTGCAGCAGACGATCGTGGGAGCCGAGACGCCCGAGCACCTCGCACTGTGGCACGG
The DNA here is from genome assembly GCF_004217175.1 of Leucobacter luti. Lineage (GTDB taxonomy): Bacteria > Actinomycetota > Actinomycetes > Actinomycetales > Microbacteriaceae > Leucobacter > Leucobacter luti. The sequence goes on along the minus strand of NZ_SHKI01000007.1, from coordinate 303,304 downwards.
CTTCACGCCGGCGCTGTGGGCATCGATCGCCGTGCTCATTGCCGGGCTCGCGCTCGGCGCGCGGATCTCGCGCCCAGGCTTCACGCTCGCCGTGATTCCCGAGCGCTTCTCCGCGGCGCACGCGTACTGGGTGATCACCCACAAGGTCGACACGCTCGCCGTGCGCCTCACCTCGCTCACCCAGCGCGGCTCGCTCCCGTTCTACCTCGCCGTGATCCTCATCGTCATGGTGCTCGCCGTGGGTGGCACCACCCTGTCGACCGCCGAGTGGCCGGATCAGTTTGAGCTCGTCAGCTCCCCGGTGCAGATTCCGATCGCCATTGTGATGGTGGTCGCCGCGCTCGCTTCGCTGCGTGCTCGCACCAGGTTCCAGTCAGTGGTGCTCGTCGGGATTACCGGCTACGGCATGGCCGCGATCTTCGCGATGCACGGCGCCCCCGATCTGGCGCTCACCCAGGCACTCGTCGAGACCGTCACGCTCATCGCCTTCGTGCTCGTGATCCGCCGCCTGCCGCAGCGGATCGGCTCCCCGCCAACGAAGCGCGTCCGCTGGGGCCGCGCGCTGATCGGGATCTCGGTGGGCCTGGTGCTCGGTGCGGTCGCGGTGATCGCGCTCGGCTCGCGCATTGCGGACCCGATCTCGCTGCAGCTGCCCGAGATGGCCTACGCGGGCGGGCACGGCACGAACACCGTCAACGTGATGCTCGTTGATATCCGCGGCTGGGACACCATGGGCGAGCTCTCGGTGATCCTCGCCGCCGCGACCGGCGTCGCCTCGCTCGTGTTCCTGAACACGCGCGCCGACCTGCGTCCAAAGCTGAGCCGCCGCGACGCGCGCAGTCAGGCGCGCACGCACCTCATGCACGTCGCCGATCCCTCGCACCCCGCGAGCCGGGTCACCTGGGTGCTCGCTGGTCGCCAGTTGAATCCTGCCCGCCGCTCGATCATCCTCGAGGTGGTTGTGCGCCTGCTGTTCCACGGGCTCATCATCCTCTCGATCTACCTGCTGCTCACGGGGCACAACACCCCGGGCGGTGGCTTTGCGGGCGGACTCGTCGCCGGGCTCGCGCTCGTCGCGCGCTATCTCGCGGGCGGACGTCACGAGCTGGGCGCCACCGTGCCGATCGACGCCGGGCGCCTGCTCGGCACCGGACTCGCCCTCGCGGTCTCGATGGCGATCCTCCCCATGTTCTTCGGGCAGTCAGCGCTCGCCTCAGCCTGGGTCGATGTCGACCTCGGCCCGTTCGGCACGCTCCCGCTCGTCACCTCCACCCTGTTTGACATCGGCGTGTACCTCGTCGTGTTCGGTCTCATTCTCGACGTGCTCCGCAGTCTCGGCGCTGAGATCGATGAGCACGAGGAAGCCGACGCGTCAGCGTTTGAAGAGGAGGAGGTGAACCGCGCATGACCATGCCTCTGGTGCTTGTCGCTGTGATGGTGGTGATGTACGCCGCCGGCGTCTATCTCATGCTCGATCGCACGCTCACGCGAATCCTGCTCGGCTTCCTCCTCGTGGGCAACGCGACGAACCTGCTGATCTTCCTGATGTCTGGCTCCTTCGGCAACGCCCCGCTCTACGGGTCGAGCGAGGTCGAGGACATGAGCGATCCGCTGCCGCAGGCGTTCATCCTCACCGCGATCGTGATCACCTTCGGGGTGAGCGCGTTCCTGCTCGCGCTCATCTACCGCTCCTGGCGCCTCGCGCAGGATCGTGACGACACCGTGGTTGACGACGATTCGGATCTCGATCTTGCCGACGCCGACGAGCTCAGCTCCGACGAGGTCACGGAGGAGGGGCTCGCGGGCACGCCCGACTACTCGGACGACGACGACATCCCCGACGACGACCCCGCGGAAGCTCCCGCGCCCGGTTCCACTCCGAGCGGCGGGTTCCCCGTCATCGACGTGCGGCCCCCCGAGGACATTGATCTGCCAGCACCCACCCAGACCGAGGAGGACCGCCGATGACCGTCCTCGTTCCCCTCGTAGTCCTGATCCCGCTCGCGAGCGCCGCCCTGGCCCTCGCCGTGCCGGGCCACCGCCGGCTGCAGCAGGGCATCACGCTTGTGGCGCTGAGTGCCGTGCTCGTGCTCAGCGGCACGCTCATGTGGATCGTGGACGCGCAGGGCGCGCTGGTCATGGAGGTGGGCGGCTGGGCCGCGCCCTTCGGGATCGCGCTCGTGGTCGACCGCGTCTCGGCGCTCATGCTCACGGTCTCCTCGATCGTGCTGCTCGGCGTGTTCCTGTTCTCAATCGGCCAGGGCCTCGCCGACGGCGACGAGGACACCCCGGTCTCGATCTACTACCCCACCTACCTCGTGCTCGGGGCGGGCGTGTTCAACGCGTTCATCGCGGGCGACCTGTTCAACCTCTACGTGGGCTTCGAGATCCTGCTTGTGGCGAGCTACGTGCTGATCACGCTGGGCGGTACGGCACAGCGGATCCGCGCGGGCGTCACCTATGTGATCGTGTCGCTGGTCTCGTCCGTGCTGTTCCTCGCCGCGATCGGGTTGATCTATGGCGCCACCGGCACGGTGAACATGGCGCAGCTCACGATCCGGATCGCAGAGCTGCCGAGCGAGGTGCAGCTGATCCTCAACCTGATGCTGCTGATCGCGTTCGGTATTAAGGCGGCGGTGTTCCCGCTCTCGTTCTGGCTGCCGGACTCGTATCCCACGGCGCCAGCGCCGGTGACGGCGGTGTTCGCCGGCTTGCTCACGAAGGTGGGCGTCTACGCGATTATCCGCACCCAGACGCTACTGTTCCCGGTCTCAAGCGTTGACCTGTTATTGCTGATCGTCGCAGGCCTCACGCTGCTGGTCGGCATTCTCGGCGCCGTGTCGCAGCTCGACATCAAGCGGCTGCTCTCGTTTACGCTGATCAGTCATATCGGCTACATGATCTTCGGCATCGGGATGGCAAACGCGGCCGGTTACGGCGCGACAATCTTCTACATCGCGCACCACATTATTGTGCAGACCACCCTGTTCCTCGCGGTGGGGCTGATCGAGCGGCACGGCGGCACCACCTCGCTGTCCGGTCTCGGCGGAATGCTGCGCACGGCCCCGGTCATCGCCGTGCTGTTTTTCATCCCGATGCTCAACCTCGGGGGGATACCTCCGTTCTCGGGCTTCATCGGGAAACTCGGGCTGTTCACGGTTGCGGCGGAGCTGCAAACCCCCGCCGGGTACTGGCTGATGGGGATCGGCGCGCTCGTGTCGCTGCTCACCCTGTACGCGCTCGCTCGGGCCTGGGTGTTCGCGTTCTGGCGCCCGCGGAAGCGCGCCGACGCCGTCGAGGCCCGCACCGGGAAGACGCCGAGCACGGAGGCGATGATGCTGCGCGAGCGCGAGGAGGCGCTGTTCGAACAACTGCACGATGCCCCCGACGCGTCTCCCCTCCAGGAACAGAAGGAGATCCCGCGCCTCATGATCGCCGCGACCGCCGGCATGGTGGTGGTGAGCGTGGCGCTGACAGTGTTTGCGGGCCCGCTCTACGCGTACGCTGATCGTGCGGGAGAGAACATGGCCGAGCCCGGCCGTATGGTGCAGCTCGTCCTCGGTGACTCGCCGGGGCAGCTCGGCGGCGGCAGCGGCACGACGCAACCGGACGGGGAGGCGCACGATGACTGAGTCTGCGACGCCCCGCGCCGCCCGCCGCCTCGAGCTCGGCGTGCGGCTGCACGAGCTCCCGCTGCTCGTGGGGCTGGTGCTGCTCTGGATGATGCTCTGGCACGAGGTGTCCCTGCTGTCACTCGTCAGCGGGGTCGTGCTCGCAATCGTCGTGATGCGAGTCTTCTACCTCCCGCCGGTCGAGCTCGCCGGCCGCTTCAACCCCTGGTACGCGCTGCGCTACCTGGTGTACTTCCTCTGGAACCTCGCGCTCGCGTCGTGGCAGGTCGCGTGGCTCGCCGTGCGGCCGGGGCCACCGCCGCCCACGTCGATCATCGCGGTGCGCCTGCGCACCCGCAACGACTTCATCCTCACGATGGTCGGACTCACGATCTCCCTGATCCCGGGCTCGCTGGTGGCGGAGGTTGACCGCTTCGAATCGACCCTGTACCTGCACGTGCTGAACACGCCGACGCAGCGCTCAATCACGCGGATGCGGCGCGACGTGCGCCACATCGAACGCCTGCTGATCCTGACGCTCGGGTCAAAGCAGGAGATCGGAGCGTTGAATTGAGTATCGCAATGACCGTGCTGCTCGTTGGCGCCGGGATCGGTCTCACCATTACGGCGCTTGCCGCGATCGTGCGCATCGTGCGAGGGCCCACCATCCTCGACCGCATGATCGCCTCGGACGTCCTATTGACCACGCTGATGCTCGCGGTCGGCACCGACATGGTGGTGCGCGGGCACACCGATTCGATCCCGCTCATGACCGTGATCGCCGCGACCGCCACCTTCGCCACGATTGTCGTGGCGCGGTTTGTGAAGCGGCGGGCGGAGCGGCCCATGCCAGAGGAACCGACACCGGAGGTGGGCCATGTCTGACGCCGCGCTGTGGGAACAGCTGATGGACCTCGCCGCAGTGGTGTGCGTCTTCCTCGCCGCGGTGCTGTCGGTTGCCGCGGGAATCGGCCTGCTGCGCTTCCCGGACGCGCTGAGCCGGCTGCACGCCGCGACGAAACCGCAGATCTTCGGGTTGCTGCTAGTGATCGCGGCGATTGCGCTCGACCAGCGCTCGTTTGCGACGCTCCTCGCGCTGATCCCGGTCTTTGTGTTCCAATCACTCACGGCGCCGGTCGCCGCGCACATGGTGGGGCGCGCCGCGTACCGTACCGGGCAGCTCGACGCCGACTCGCTCGTGGTGGACGAGCTCGGGCCCGCGATCGAGCGCAGCGACACGCTCTACGGCTAGCAGTGAGCGGCTCGCCGCTCGCCGCTCGCGGCTCGCGGAGCGCGACGAGTGGGAGTGGCAGCGGGCAGCCGCCACCCCACGGGCGCGCCGCTACGCGAGCGGCCGGTACTGCTCCCACACTGCCGGGAACTGCTCGTTGAGGTGCTCGAAGAACGACATGCCCGTGTTGACCGCGCAGATCAGCTGCTGCGAGAGCTGCGCGTCGGTGATGCCCTGCTCATAGTCGACGTTGTGCTCGGTGTGGATCCGGATCATGCCCTCCTCGTCCGCGCGCGCGTACGTCTTGGGCCAGAGCTTCTCCGCGTTCCACGCGTTGCACACCTCGAGCGCGCGCCCGAGGTCTTGCCCGTCGAGCTGGCCGCGCCACGCGCCCCGGACGCACAGGAGTTCGTCGTGCTCGCCGTTGATGAAGAAGTAGAAGGAGCCGTACTCCCAGCCGCCGCCGATGTCTCCGTCGATGTCGACGCTGTACTCCCAGCCCTCGCGTGCCAGGCCCGCCATCACCCGCTCCTTCGAGAGCGGCGCGAGCCAGTCCGGTCCGCCAAAGGCGGGGGTGATGTCGTTCTCAAACTCGCTCATGTGCCTCGGGTCCTCTCGTCTGATTGCCTCAGAGCAGGATCGCACACTGGGGGAGCGGTCGCGCGCCGCGGGCGGTGATTTGCGTGTCCGCCCGGGGAATCCGTGCCGGAACGCGCGCTGGCCCCGGACCGTGCGGTCCGGGGCCAGCGCGCTCAGCCGACCTACGCGTCGACGAGGTACCGGCTGTAGGCGGGGACGGTGAGGAACGTGGGGAAATCATCGCCGAGCGCAACGTCGGCGAAGAGCTCCGCGGCGTCGTCGTAGCGGTCCCCGTCGAAGCGCTCGAACCCGGCGATCGCCTCGCGCATCAGCTCGGCCACCCACTCGCGTGTGATGCGGGTGCCCTCCGCGGTCGACTGATCCTGGTGGATCCACTGCCAGATCTGCGAGCGGCTGATCTCGGCGGTCGCGGCATCCTCCATCAGATTGTCGATGGCGACCGCGCCGTTCCCGCGAAGCCAGGCCTCGATGTAGCGGAGGCCGATTGAGACGTTGTCGCGCACGCCCGCCTCGGTGATGTCGCGGCCGATGTGCACGTCGAGCAGCTGCGCCGCGGTGACCTCCACGTCGTCGCGCTGGCGCTCCACCTGGTTTGGGCGGTCGCCGAGCACCGCGTCGAACTCGGCCTGGGCCACCGGGATGAGGTCGGGGTGGGCCACCCAGGTGCCGTCGAAGCCGTCGCCGGCCTCGCGCTGCTTGTCCGCGCGCACCTTCTCCTCGGCACGTGCGGTGACCTCTGCGTCGCGGCGGTTCGGGATGAACGCGCTCATGCCGCCGATCGCGTGCGCCCCGCGCTTGTGGCAGGTCTTCACGAGGAGCTCGGTGTACGCCCGCATGAACGGCACGGTCATGGTGACCTCGCTGCGGTCGGGGAGCACGAAGCGCGCGCCGCGGCCGCGGTAGTTCTTGATGATCGAGAAGATGTAGTCCCAGCGCCCGGCGTTGAGACCCGCGATGTGATCGCGCATGACGTAGAGGATCTCCTCCATCTCGAACGCTGCGGGCAGCGTTTCGATGAGCACGGTCGCGCGGATGGTGCCGTGGGGGAGGCCGAGCGTCTGCTCGGTGTAGGTGAAGATGTCGTCCCAGAGCTTCGCCTCCTCGCTCGACTCGAGCTTGGCGATGTAGAAGTAGGGTCCGCGGCCGCGCGCCACGAGTTCCGCGGCGTTGTGGAACGCGTAGAGTCCGAAGTCCACGAGGCTGCCGGACGCCGCCCCCGACTGCCCCTGGCCGTCGATGAACCGCATGTGCTTTTCGACCAGGTGCCAGCCGCGCGGCCGCATCACGATCGTGGGGGTGTGCTCGGCGGTGACGCGGTACTCCTTGCCCTCCGGGCTCGTGTATTCGAGCTGGCCGCGGATCGCGTCGAACAGGGACAGCTGGCCGCCGATCACGTTGTGCCAGGTGGGGCTCGTGGCGTCCTCCTGGTCGGCGAGCCACACGCGCGCCCCCGAGTTCATCGCGTTGATCGTCATTTTCGGGTCAGTGGGCCCGGTGATCTCCACGCGACGATCCTCAAGTCCGGGGCCGGCGCCGGCGACGCGCCAGTCCGCGTCTTCGCGGATCTGGCGGGTGTCCGCGCGGAACTTCGGATCGCGGCCGTTGCCGATCTCGTACCGGCGACGCTGCCGGTCCGCGAGCCGCTCGTGGCGGGTGCTCGCAAAGCGGGCGTGCAGCTCGGTGACGAACTCGAGCGCCGCTGGCGTGAGGATCTCCTCGCTGCGTGCGAACGGGCGGCCGGTGACCTCGATGCGGGGGCCGAATGCTGAGGGGGTGGCGGTCTGCGACTGCTGCGGGGCCGCCTGCGTGGTGGTCATGATGTGTCCTTTGGTCGAGCCCTGGGGCGATAACTGCGGTGTAGTTCCATCTTTGACCTCCCACGCGGGGGTGTGCGGGCGTTTCGAAGGGTGAAGTTCTCGACTTTTTCTGCTTGTCGGAATAATTGGGCTCTGGCAGACTGGGGGCATGACGCTCCTGACCTCCGCCCCGGCCCCCGGGGGCGATGCAGACCACGACGGCGACGACGCGGGGGACGCGCTCACGCTCGGCCGCCGGGTACGCGAACAGCGCGCGCTGCGCGGAATGACGCTCGAGCAGCTTGCCGCCGCGGTAGACCGGGCGCCCTCCCAGCTTTCCGCGATCGAAAACGGCAAACGCGAGCCGCGCCTGCCGCTGCTGCGGGCTCTCGCCGCGGCGCTCGGCGTGACCGTCGACGAGCTGCTGCTCGACGAGGCGCCCAGCGAGCGCGCCGCCCTTGAGATCGCGGTGGAGCGCGCCCAGCGCGGCACGGTGTTCGGCTCGCTCGGCATCCAGCCGATCCGTGTGTCGAAGGCCACCAGCGACGACACCCTGAAAGCGATCCTCGGGCTGCACCAGGAGGTCGAGCGGCTGCACCGCGAGCGCGCGGCGACCCCCGAGGAGGCGCGCCGCGCGAACACCGAGCTGCGTGCCGAGATGCGGGTTGCCGGAAACTACTACCCGGACCTCGAGCGCGCCGCGCAGCAGCTGCTCGACAGCGTGGGCTACACGGGGGGCCCGGTGTCCCAGCGCCACACCGCGGGGGTGGCTGAGAAGCTCGGCTTTAGCCTCCACTATGTCTCGGACATGCCGCACTCAACGCGCTCGGTGATCGACCGGCGCAACGGCCGCATCTACCTGTCGAGCAACCTCCCCTCGCGGGATGCGCGAGCCCCGATCCTGCGTGCGCTCGCGAGCCTCGTGTGCGGGCACGAGGAGCCGCGCAACTACGCAGACTTCTTGCGCCAGCGCGTCGAGGCGAACTACCTGGCCGGCGCGGTGCTGCTCCCGGAGGCCGCCGCAGTGGACCTGCTCGTTGAGAGCAAGAAGCAGCGCCAGATTTCGATGGAGGATCTGCGCGATGCGTTTGGCGTCTCGTATGAGATGGCGGCCCACCGCTTCACGAACCTCGCGACCGAGCGCCTCGGCTTGCAGGTGCACTTCATGAAGGCACACGAGTCCGGCACGCTCATCAAAGCGTACGAGAACGACGGCGTGCGGTTCCCCTCGGACGCGCTCGGCAACTTCGAGGGCGCGATGGTGTGCCGCAACTGGACCGCGCGCACCGTCTTTGGGCAGTCGGACCGCTTCAACCCCTGGTACCAGTACACCGACATGTCGGCGGGCGGGACCTACTGGTGCACCTCGCGCGTGGAGAAGGCAAAGGAGGGGCTCTACTCGGTGAGCGTGGGCGTGCGCTTCGACGACGTGAAGTGGTTCCGCGGCCGGGAGACCCCGCATCGCTCGCGGTCGTTCTGCCCGGACGACCGCTGCTGCCGTCAGGCGTCGAGCGAGCTGACCACCAAGTGGGCGGCCGCGGCGTGGCCGGAAGCCGCGACCCCCACCAGCCTGCTCGCGGCGCTCCCCACCGGCACCTTTCCCGGGGTTGACGCGAACGAGGTCTACGCGTTCCTTGAGCAGAACGAGCGGCGCGCGTAGGCGATCGTCTCGGTCGAACACACGGTGAACCCTCAGCTCGGGGCCTCGGGTGGCGAGTCAAGTGATGAATCTGCTGAGACGGTACTCGAATCGCTGCACCGAGGTGCGCGGCGATGCCCCGCTGCGATAGCGTAGAGGGACTGAGCCAGTTGGCTCACCGAGGCCCCGAGATCAGGAGTGGGTGAGCACGTGAATATTGAAAATCACGCCCGTCGCGCAGACCACACAGAGGTGCGCGCAACACAGCAGTTCCGTGACGACCTCGGTGCAATGATTCGGAGCCGGGCAACTGATCTCACCATCGACGAGCGCGACGCGGTTGAGGCGCTGCCGTCTGGTGCCGCGCTGCTCGTGGTGCGGCGCGGCCCCGACCAGGGCGCGCGATTCCTGCTCGATCAGGACGTCACCGTTGCTGGCCGGCACCCGGCGGTCAACATCTTCCTCGACGATGTGACGGTGTCGCGACGTCACGCGGAGTTCCGCCGCTCGGGCACCACGTTCACGGTCGCCGACCTCGGTTCGCTGAACGGCACGTTCTGCGACGGGTCGCGCATCTCGGGTGAGGTCCCCCTGGAAGACGGGGTGGAAGTCCAGGTGGGCAAGTTCCGCTTCACGTTCTTTGCCTCACGCTTCGATCTGGCGGAAGGCGCCTAGCGTGGCGGGCGCGGCGGCCCGACCACTCTCGAACGGTCTGCTGAGTATCGGACAGGTGCTCGCGCGGTTGCAGGACGACTTCAGCGATCTGTCGCCGTCGAAGCTGCGCTTCCTCGAGGAGCAGGGGCTCGTCACGCCCGAGCGCACCAAGTCTGGCTATCGGAAGTTCTCGCAGGCGCACATCGAGCGACTGCGTCTCATCCTCACGCTGCAGCGCGACCACTATCTGCCGCTGAAGGTCATCGCCGAGGTGCTCGACGAACTCGACCAGGGGCGCGACCCGATCATCCCCGGCGCCGCGCCGCGCAGCGCGTCGAGCATTCTCGCGCCAAAGCGGGTGCTGAGCAGCGACGAGCTGTGCAGGTCCACCGGCGCGAGTGTGCGCTTCCTCGGCGAGGCGATTGCCGCGGGGCTGCTGCCGGCCGCCGAGGTGTTCCCGCACGACGCGGTCGCGCAGCTCACCGCCCTGCTCCGCCTGGCCGAGCGCGGGATCACGCCGCGGCACCTGCGCTCGCTGCGCGTGGCCGCTGAACGCGAGGCCGAGCTCATCACGCACGCGGTATCCACGCGTGGCCTGAAGAGCGGCACGCCGGCCGGGGCCGAGGACGCGCTCGAGTTTGCCGGCTACCTCGACACGGTGCGCTCCGGCGTGTTGCGTCGGCGTGTTTCCGGCGCCTAATTTCGGGGCTCCCGGATGCGCACTTCCGCGTCAATTCAACCCTCAAGTTGAGCTTGAGGGCGACACGGTGAAATTGGGCCTCGGCGGTCGTTGCACGGGTGGGGTCCGGTCGGTAGCGTTGTGAGGAGTTCGGCGCTCCGCGCCACCGAGAAAGGAACACCATGAAGGACACGCAGCACCCGCTCGGGGACGACGGTGCTTCACCGACCTTTGGTGATTCTCTCGACGCTGAACTGCTCTTCGACGACGGCCTGCCGCGTCCGAATCAGGATGGCGGCTTCAAGGGCGCCACGGCCGCTCGCGCGGCCGGGATCAGCTACCGGCAGCTCGACTACTGGGCCCGCACCGGGCTCGTCGAGCCCACCGTGCGCGGCGCGGCCGGATCCGGCTCGCAGCGCCTCTACGGCTTCCGCGACATCCTCGTCCTCAAGCTGGTCAAGCGGCTCCTCGACACCGGCATCTCGCTGCAGCAGATCCGCACCGCGGTCGCGCAGCTCCACGAGGCCGGTGTCCACGATCTGTCGCAGACCACGCTCATGAGCGACGGCGCGAGCGTCTACCTCTGCACGTCGAACGACGAGGTCATCGACCTCGTGAGCCGCGGCCAGGGCGTGTTCGGTATCGCCGTCGGGAAGGTGCTGCGCGAGGTTGAGACCTCACTCGTGGACATGGACGAGCACCGCGAGCAGTCGTCGACCGAGGTCGACGAGCTCGCCGCCCGCCGCGGCAAGGGCCGCAAGATTTCATAATCGCAGTCGCGGCGCCCGCGTGAGCCGGTGCGACCCGCGCACGAAACAGCCCCGCCCCGAAGCGCTCGGGACGGGGCTTTCTCGCGTGCGCGCTAGTCGGTGACGGTGGTCGCCTGTGCGGTCGGACCGCCGGTGCCGCGCTCGGCGTCCATTCCGGCTGAGCGGAGCACGCGATCCAGGATCGTGTCGAAGTTTGCGGCCATCTCCTGCGACGGCTCGCCCGGCCACATGTGCACGGGCTTGGCAGCGCCCTGCGCCTGCTGCAGCGACGGGCGCTCGGGCAGCTGCGGGGTGAGCACGAGCGGGCCGAACATCTCGCGCAGCTCGCGGATGCGGAACTGGTGCTCCATCGACTGCGGCTGGGTGCGGTTGATGAGGATCCCGAGCGGCTGGAGGCGCGGGCTCACGCCGCGGCGGATCTCCTCGATCGCGCGCAGCGCGCGGTCGGTCGCGGCGACCGCGAAGAGGCTCGGCTCGGCGACCACGAGCACGCGGTCGCTGGCGGCCCAGGCGGTGCGGGTGAGCGCGTTGAGCGACGGCGCGCAGTCGATCAGCACGAGATCGTACTCGGACTCGACGATCGCAAGCGCTTCTTCGAGCTTCCAGATGTCGCGAGCCGACGGGTGCGGGCCGTCGAAGTTGATGGAGGAGGGGCTACCGACCATGAGGTCGATCGTGCCGCCCTCGTGGTAGTCGTTCCAGCCGCTGTGCGCGATCGCGGCGCGCACCGTCTTCTCTTTGGGGCTCTCAAGGACGTCTGCGACGTTGAGGAACCCCTCGGGGCTCACCGCGAGACCGGTCGAAACGTCGGACTGCGGGTCGAAGTCCACGACGAGGGTCCGCAGGCCACGCGAGAACGCAGCCGATGCCAGGCCGAGAGTCACGGTGGTCTTGCCGACGCCGCCCTTGAGGGAGCTCACACTCAATACATGCACACCGTAAGTTTAGTCGATTCGGGCCGGGGGCTTGCTAGTCCCGGGCCGAAGTGTTCGCGCAGAACGGAAGCCGAAGCGCAGATTTGAGGCGGTGAGGGGCAAACGAGAGCGGTCGGCGCGTTCCTCCGAATTGCATCCGGAGTGCTCCGCACCGACCGCCTGGGCGCGGGCGGACCCCGAGGGGCCCGCCCGCCGAGTGTCCTGAGTTAGACCTCCGTCCCTGCGCTCAGCCGCCGGCGTCGGGTCAGGAGCACCAGGGCCCCGCCCGCGAGGAGCAGCGCGCCGAGCGCGGCGCCGGCGATCGGCAGCGCGCCGCCGGTCGTGGCGAGGCCCGCCTGCTCGATCGTGATCGGGCCCCAGCCAATGACGCTGCCGTCCGCGTTCGCGATCACCAGGCGGTGGTCGCCCAGTTCCACGTCCGCGGGGATGGTCAGCGCCGCGTTGCCCTGCGCGTCAACGGTCACGGTGACGAGGTGCCGCGGCGTGGAGAACAGCCACGCCTCAAGCGACTCGCCGGCGTGGTCAGCGCCGATGCCAACGCTGATCCGCTGGCCCGGCGTGACGGTGCCGGGGAAGGAGATCGCGCCTCTGAGTGCCTCGGTGAGGTCCGCCTCTGACGGTGCCTTCGGCGAACCGGATCCCGGATCCGTGCCGGGCTCGGTGCCCGGGTCGGTGCCGGGGTCGGTCCCCGGATCGGTGCCGGGGTCGGTTCCGGGGTCGGTGCCGGGGTCGGTGCCTGGGTCGGTTCCGGGGTCGGTGCCGGGGTCCGTGCCGGGGTCGGTGCCGGGGTCGGTTCCGGGGTCGGTGCCGGGGTCGGTTCCGGGATCGGTCCCCGGCTCGGTGCCCGGGTCGACCTTCGCGGGCTCGACCGCTGCGGTCGGCTCGCTCGTGACCGTCACGGGCAGGAACCGCTCCTTCGAGCCGGTGACCGTCACGGTGACGGTCTTGCCCTCGGCGCTCGCCGGAACCACGAGGGTGTCAGCGGCGGCATCAGCGACGGGGGTGCCGTCGACGGCCCACTCGTAGGCGAACGAGGTGCCCTCCGGCCAGCCGGTGGTCTCGGCGGTGAGGCTCTCGCCCACGCGGGCCTCGCCCGAAATCGCCGGGGCCGGTGCGGGTGCCAGCTCGTACTCCGCAACCTCGAAGCTCGTGCTGCAGTCCGTGCAGGTGCCGCCGAGCGTCGCGACGCGTGCGGACGCGTCGATCGAGCCGCCCGAGGCGGAATCGCTGACCGTGGCCCGCAGGCTCACGGTGCTGCTCCCGGCGAGCGGGGTCGCCGGGACCGCCCAGGTGAGCGTCGTTCCGTCGAGCGTGACGCCCTCCGGCAGCGGGCTCGCCAGCGTGGCGCTCTCGAGGAGCGAGGTCGCGTCGACCGTCACCACCGAGGCCGCGAGCGGGATCTTGCCGGTGTTCGCCGCACTCAGCGAGTAGACGATCTCGTCGCCGCGCTGCGCGGGCTCGGAGCGCTCCGGCGTGGTGAGGCTCACGGTGAGCTTCTCCGGCCAGGCCGGCTTGGCCGGCGTCATGATCCACGCGGTCCAGAATTCGGTAAGGTCCCGTCCCGAGAGCTCCTCGGCCAGTGCCTTGAGCTCGGTGCCGGAGACGCTGAGGCCGCCGTAGCGCGCCTGCCACTGGGCCACGGTCGCGAAGAACGCCTCGTCGCCGATGGAGATCTTCAGCGCCTCCCAGAACTGCGCGCTGCGCGTGTAGGTCTGGTAGCCGTAGAGCGTCCCGGAGTTCGTCTGCAGCCCGGGCGGCGTCGCCCAGTCCGCGGAGCTCGCTGCCTTCGTGTTCCAGGAGTTGAAGTAGGTCTGCTCCGTCGTGGCGCCTGAGCCGAACCCGGCCGCGCTGTTGTAGTGGGTCGGCCCCCACGTGGCCATGCCCTCGCCGATCCAGATGTCGGTCCACGTGGTCGGAGCCACGTTGTCGCCGTACCACTGGTGCACGAGCTCGTGGATGAGCGTGTTGCCGCCAACGCTGTTGGCGGAGGGGAAGAACGAGCGGTCCTGCGTCTCGAGCGCGTAGTTGATCGCGCTCGGCACCGTGTCGACCACCACGCCCGTGCTGTTGCCGGGGTACGGGCCGTAGACCTTCTCGAGGTTCTGCGTGATGGTCTGCAGCTGCGCCAGCCGGTTCGTGACCGTGGTCTTGTTCGCGGTGGAGAGCGTCGAGTCAACAAACGACCAGCTGGGGATCGTGCGCCCGTCGGTGAGCTGGATCGAGCTCTCGATGACGTCGTAGCGACCGATCCCGATGATCGCCAGCTCCGAGGCCATCTGCTTCTCCTGGCGCCACACCCACGTGGTGCGGCTGCCATCTGCGGACGGGGTGCGTGACGCGAGCTCGCCGTTGCTGACGGCGGCCGCGGCGGACGGGTTGGAGCCGTTCGCGGCGGAGAGCACCGACGGAATGTCGATCGTGAAGGTGTAGGTGGCCTTGTCTGCCGGCGTGTTGTTGTGCGGGTAGCCGGCCATCATGCCGATCGGCTGGCCGAGCAACATCGCGCCGTCGTTCGTGCGGCTCCACCCCTCGGCAGCACCGTCGAGGTCGATGTGGGTGACGGGAACGCCGTGGTAGGCGATCGTGGTGGTGAAGTCTCCCGAGACCGGGGTCGCCGGGGTGATCACGAGCTTGTACTTGATCGCAGCGGGGTTGATATCGCGCGTCCAGGTGGCGGGCTGCCCGTTCACGGTGATCGAGTCGATCTCCATGCCCTCGAAGTCGAGCGAGAACGTGCGCAGCGGCTGGGCCGCGCGCGCCGTCATCGTGGTCGTCGCGGCGGAGATGCTGCCGTCGACAAGCGTGCCGGTCTGCACGGCGTCCGGTGACCAGGCGAGTGCGACGTCGTAGTTGAGGGCGTCGTAGCCGCCGTTGCCGACGTTCGGGAAGACGCTGTCGTTCGAGGTCTGCGGGCCGTCGATGGCGTCATCGGCGAACGCCGCGGTCGTCGGCAGCATGAGCATGCTTGCCGCGAGGGCGAGCGTGGTGGCGGTGGCGAGGCGGCGGCGCGTACGCACGCCACCGCTCGGTCTTGTGGCGATCATAGGTTCCTTCAGCATTGGAGGGACGGACGAAACATCGCCTGCGGAGTCAGCGGTGACGATTCACACAGGTTGCGATAACAGTAATGGGGCAGTGTTTCGTGCGGAAGTCCCAGGGTCACCCTGGCGTATGCACCCCTCCAGGCCTGGTCTGGAGGGGCGCGCGAGCGCATGTTCCGCTCCGGGAACCGTTTCCATGTATCTTGATATCGAACGATTCGCGCGGTCTGGGCAACCGGCGTCGACCTGATACAGAGGAGTGTTTCTGCATGTTCACGAAGGTTTTGGTTGCCAATCGCGGTGAGATCGCTATCCGCGCATTCCGCGCCGCGCACGAGCTCGGGGCGTCGACCGTCGCCGTGTTTCCGTACGAGGATCGCAACTCGCTGCACCGGCTGAAAGCGGACGAGGCGTACCTGATCGGTACCGTGGGGCACCCCGTGCGCGCGTACCTCGACGTGTCGGAAATCGTGCGCGTGGCGCTCGAGAGCGGCGCCGACGCGATCTACCCGGGCTACGGCTTCCTCTCGGAGAACCCGGAGCTCGCCGCCGCCGCCGCGGCCGCGGGGATCCGCTTCATCGGCCCGGGGAAGCAGGCGCTCGAGATGGCCGGCAACAAGGTCGCCGCGAAGGAGCACGCGATCGCCGCGGGCGTGCCCGTCTTGCGCTCGACCCCGCCCTCGCAGGACATCGAGGCGCTGGTCGCCGGGGCGGCCGAGATCGGTTTCCCGGTGTTCGCGAAGGCGGTCGCCGGCGGCGGCGGGCGCGGCATGCGCCGCGTGGAGCGGCCCGAGGATCTGCGCGACGCGCTCGAGAGCGCCATGCGCGAGGCCGAGTCCGCGTTTGGCGACGCGACGATGTTCATTGAGCAGGCGGTGCTTCGGCCGCGGCACATCGAGGTGCAGGTGCTCGCGGACGCGACGGGCGCGACCGTGCACCTGTACGAGCGCGACTGCTCGGTGCAGCGCCGGCACCAGAAGGTCGTGGAGATCGCCCCGGCCCCGAACCTCTCCGAGGAGAAGCGCGCCGAACTGACCCGCGACGCGATCGCGTTCGCGCGCTCGATCGGCTACGAGAACGCCGGCACGGTCGAGTTCCTGCTCGACACCGAGGGGGAGCGAGCGGGCGAGCACGTGTTCATCGAGATGAACCCGCGGATCCAGGTGGAGCACACGGTCACCGAGGAGGTCACCGACGTCGACCTCGTGCGCGCGCAGATGCGGATCGCCGCCGGCGCGACGCTCGCGGAACTGGGGCTCACGCAGGATCAGATCCAGCTGCGCGGCGCCGCGCTGCAGTGCCGCATCACCACCGAGGACCCGGCGAACGGATTCCGCCCAGACCTTGGCCGCATCACCGCGTACCGCTCGCCGGGCGGCGGCGGGGTGCGCCTCGACGGCGGCACGATCAACGCGGGCGCGCAGATCAGCCCCCACTTCGACTCGATGCTCGCGAAGCTCACCTGCCGCGGCCGTTCCTTCGAGGACGCCGTGGTGCGCGCCCGCCGCGCCCTCGCGGAGTTCCGGATCCGCGGGGTGGCCACGAACATCCCGTTCCTGCAGGCGGTGCTCGCAGACCCGGCGTTCCAGGCCGGCGACGTGGCCACCTCGTTCATCGAGGAGCGGCCCGAGCTGCTCAACATGAACAAGCCGAAGGACCGCGCGACCCGCTTGCTGCAGCACGTGGCAAACGTGACGGTGAATCAGCCAAACGGGCAGCGGCCGGCCGGCATCGATCCGGCTTCAAAGCTCCCCGCCGTCGACCTTTCGCAGCCGGCCCCCGCGGCCGCCCGGACCCGGCTCCTTGAGCTCGGGCCCGAGGGCTTCGCGAAGCAGCTGCGCGAGCAGACCGCGCTCGCGGTGACCGAGACCACCTTCCGCGACGCGCACCAGTCGCTGCTCGCGACCCGCGTGCGCACCAAGGACCTCGTGCGCGTTGCCCCGCACGTCGCCCGGCTCACCCCGCAGCTGTGGTCGGTGGAGGCCTGGGGCGGGGCGACCTACGACGTCGCGCTGCGCTTCCTCGGCGAGGACCCCTGGGAGCGGCTCGCCGCGCTGCGCGAATCGCTCGGCGACATCCCCATCCAGATGCTGCTGCGCGGACAGAACACCGTGGGCTACACGCCCTACCCCGCAAACGTTGCGCGCGCGTTCGTGCGCGAGGCCGCGGCCACGGGCGTCGACGTGTTCCGCATCTTTGACGCGCTCAACGACGTGAACCAGATGCGCGTCGCGATCGACGCGGTGCGCGAGACCGGCACCACCGTCGCCGAGGTCGCCATGGCGTACACGGGCAACCTGCTCTCGCCCTCCGAGGACAAGTACACGCTCGACTACTACCTCGGCCTGGCCGAGCAGATCGTCGACGCCGGCGCGCACGTGCTCGCGATCAAAGACATGGCCGGGCTGCTGCGCCCCGCCGCGGCCGCGAAGCTCGTCACCGCGCTGCGCGAGCGTTTCGACCTGCCCGTGCACCTGCACACGCACGACACTCCGGGCGGGCAGCTCGCGACGCTGCTCGCTGCCGCGCAGGCCGGCGTCGACGCGGTCGACGTTGCCTCGGCTCCGATGTCCGGCACCACGAGCCAGCCGTCGCTGTCCGCGCTCGTCGCGGCCCTCGCTGACACCGAGCGCGACACCGGTCTCGACGCCGACGCCGTGTTCTCCCTCGAACCCTACTGGGACGCCGTGCGTTCGGTGTACCAGCCGTTCGAATCGGGCCTGCCGTCGCCGACGGGGCGTGTGTACACGCACGAGATCCCCGGCGGGCAGCTCTCGAACCTGCGCCAGCAGGCGATCGCGCTCGGCCTCGCGAACGACTTCGAGAAGATCGAGGACATGTACGCGGCGGCCGACCGGATCCTCGGCCGAATCCCCAAGGTGACGCCCTCGTCGAAGGTGGTCGGCGACCTCGCCCTGCACCTCGCCGCCGCAGATGCCGACCCGGCCGACTTCGAGGCACACCCCGAGAACTACGACATCCCCGACTCGGTGGTCGGTTTCCTCGCGGGAGAGCTCGGCGAGATCCCGGGCGGGTGGCCCGAGCCGTTCCGCAGTCGCGTGCTGGCGGGGCGCACCGTCGACATCTCGATGACCCCCGTCTCGGCCGAGGACGCCGCCCTGCTCGAGGGCGAGAGCGGCGACCGGCGGAGCACGCTCAACCGGCTGCTGTTCCCCGCGCCCACGCGGCAGTACGAGCAGGATCGCGCGCAGTACGGCGACCTGTCGGTGCTCGACACCCCGGATTACCTCTACGGGCTCGAGGCCGGCACGGAGCGCGCGATCGACCTCGCGCGCGGTGTGCGACTCTACGTGGGACTCGAAGCGATCGGCGAGGCAGACGACAAGGGGGTGCGCACCGTGATGGTGCGCGTTAACGGCCAGCTCCGCCAGGTGTTCGTCAAGGACGAGAGCGTGGCCGTCTCCGCGCCGGTTGCCGAGAAGGCGGACCGCACCGTGCCCGGGCAGGTGCCCGCGCCGTTCTCCGGCACCGTCACCGTCAAGGTGGCCGTGGGCGACACGGTCGCCGCGGGGCAGCCGGTCGCCACGATCGAGGCGATGAAGATGGAGGCCGCGATCACGGCGCCGACCGCCGGGACCGTCGACCGGATCGTCTTCGCGGGTACCCGCGGGCTCGAGGCTGGCGACCTCATCGTCGTGATCGTCTAGAATATCCGGGTGGCAGTACGAGACATTCGCCTGTTCGGCGACCCGGCCCTTCGCACCGTGTGCGACCCGATTACGGAGATCACCGAGGGGGTACGGGCGCTCGTCGAAGACCTCTGCGACACCGTGGCCTTCGACGGGCGCGCCGGGCTCGCCTCCACCCAGATCGGGCATCACCTGCGCGCGTTCTCGCTCAACATCGACGGGCAGGTGAGCTACGTGCTCAACCCGGAGATTGTGGCGCTCGAGGGGGAGCCGGTGCTCACCGGGGAGGGCTGCCTGTCGGTGCCCGACCTCTGGTTCGAGGTGCTGCGATACCCGCGGGCGACCGTGCGCGGGATCGACCTCGACGAGAACGAGCTGGTCATCTCGGGGGAGGGCCTGCTGGCGCAGGCCCTCCAGCACGAGTGCGACCACCTCGACGGCAAGCTCTACATCTCCCGGCTCGACCGCGAGTCGCGCGGCGAGGCGATGCGCCAGATCCGCACCTCCAGCTGGTTCTAGGGGCGTTCCCGCGCCCCCTACGGCGTGACCGTGCGGTACTTCCCGTCAGACTCAAAGACCGAGCCGTCATCGCGCGTGATCCGCACCCGCACGTCGAGATCCTCGCCCGCGAGGAAGCGGCGCTCAAGCTCCTCGGCCTGCTCGGCGTACACACGCAGCTGCGCGGCGTTCTCCGCCGAGGCCGGGACGAATCGCAGCGCGCTGCGCAGATCGGTGAGGGAGTAAAGGTACGCGGCGATGTAGTCGGGATCGACCGCGTCGCCGCCCGGGACCATGCCCGTGATGCTGCCGTCCGCGATCGCGTCGCCGTACTTCTCGTGCAGCTCGATGATCGCGTCGGTGTCTTCCTGTGCCTGCGCGGCGGAGCCGGGCGGCGTCGAATCTGAGGACTCCGGAGAGTCGGGAAGCGCGGGGGCCTCGGCCGACGGCGGAAGCGGTGCGACGGGCACATCGCGCGCCGACGCGAGGAAGGTGCCGAGCGCGCTGATGGCGAGCAAGCCCCCGATCAGCGTGGTCAGCGCGAGCGCGCCGCCGGCGATGATGAGGGCGATCGCCCAGCCCGGGAGGCCGCGCGGCTGGGGCTGATCGGTCATCTCGGCTTCTCCTCGGTGCGGTGCGGTGCGGTGTTCGTGCGTGCGGTGTGTGAGCGTACGGTGTGTGAGCGTGTCACGTGCGCGGCGTCGCGGGGCGGCCGCGCGCTGCTGCTCAGGCTACCAGCGCCGCATCACGCGAAAACCCCCGCGCCGTCCCGAATCGGAGACGGTGCGGGAGCCCCACAGCGCGCCGCACCCCGGGCGCCTGCCCGGGGTGCCACACCCTACGCGTGCTGCGTGCTGACGATCTCCGTCTGCGGGTTATCGCCGTAGAGCTTCGTGATCTCGCTCGAGAAATCGCGGAGAATTGCGTCTCGCCGAATGCTCATCTTGGGGGTGAGATGGCCGTTCGCCTCCACGAACTCGAGCGGCAGGATCACGAACTTGCGGATCGACTCGGCGCGCGACACGTACTTGTTGCCGCCGTCGATCGCGCTCTGCACCTCCGCGAGCACCTTCGGGTTGCGCGCGGCCTCGTCGAGGCTCATGTTCGGATCCTCGCCCTGGTTGTTGAGCCAGGCGGGCAGCATCTCCGGGTCGAGCGTCACGAGTGCCGAGATAAACGGCTTCTGGTCGCCCACCACGACCACCTGGCCGATGATCGTGTTTGACCGGATCGGGTCTTCGAGCGCCGCGGGGGAGACGTTCTTGCCGCCCGCGGTGACAATGATCTCCTTCTTGCGCCCGGTGATCGTGAGGTAGCCGTCGTCGTCGAGCTCGCCCAGGTCCCCGGTACGGAAGAAGCCGTCGTCGGTGAACGCGGCGCGCGTCGCCGTCGGATTCTTCCAGTACTCCTTGAACACGTCGATGCCCTGGATCTCGACCTCGCCGTCGTCGGCGATCCGGATCGTGTGACCGGGCAGCGCCGGACCGACGGTGCCGATCTTGAACTTATCCGGGAGGTTGACAGAGACGGGGGCGGTGGTCTCCGTGAGCCCGTACCCCTCGAGGATCTTGACCCCGAGGCTGCGGTAGAAGTGCCCGAGGTAGTGGCTGAGCGGGGCGGAGCCCGACACCGCGAAGCGCACGTTGCCGCCGAGCTTCTCGCGCAGCTTGCCGTAGACGAGGCGATCGAACACCTTGAACTTGAGCCCGAGCATGAACGGCACCTTGCCAGCGTCGAGCGCCTCCGAGTGCTGCACCGCGACCTTGGCGGCGGCGCGGAAGATGTTGCCCTTGCCGTCGGCCTCGGTGCTCTGCTCGGCCGAGTTGTACACCTTCTCGAACACGCGGGGCACAGCGAGCAGGAAGGTCGGCTTGAACGAGCCGAGCGAGGGGAGCAACTGGGTGGTGTCCGGCTGATGCCCCACCCGCACGCCCGCGTGCACCGCGAGCACCGAGATGAAGCGGGCGAACACGTGCGCGAGCGTGACGAACAGCAGCGTCGACGCGCCCGGCTGCACCACCTGGTCGAGCGCGCTGCCGGCGTTGCGGGCCAGGTCAACGAAGTTCGAGTGGGTGAGCACGCACCCGCGCGGGCGCCCGGTCGAACCCGAGGTGTAGATCAGCGTGGCCATGTCACTGCCGACCGCAATGTTGCGGCGGCGCTCGATCTCCTCGTCGGAGATCTCCGCGCCCCGCTCGGTGAGGGTGGCGATCGCGTCCTCGTCGAGGCGCCAGTCGAGCTCGAGCGCCGACAGATCGCTGCGGATCTCCGCGACGCGTCCGGCGTGGTCGTCGGTCTCGGTGATGACCGCCCGGGCTCCCGAATCCTCGAGGATCCAGTGCACCTGGAGCGGCGAGGACGTCTCGTACACCGGCACCATGACGGCGCCGGCGTAGTGCAGTGCGAAGTCGATGAGCGTCCACGGGTAGCTGGTCTTGCAGATCAGCCCGACCCGGTCACCGGGCTCGATCCCCGCGGCGGCGAAGCCCTTTGCAAGTGCGACCACCTGCGCCCGGAACTCCGTTGCGCTGATGTCGCGCCACCCGTCGCCCACGGGCACTGAAAACAGTGGCCGGTCCGGGGTCGCTGCAACGCGCTGCTCCAGCAGGTCGGAGATGTTGTCCTCGGGGACGGGCGGGATGAGAATGGGCGTTTGAGACTGTTTCACGGCAGCTCCCTTGATACCTCGTACAGGTCTTCACGGTGTGCGGCAGCAATCGCCGCAACTTCAGAAAGAGCCTATACGCATACGCGGAGAGGTCCCTGGGTCGGCTATTCTGGTCACGGCCGAGAGGAAACCTGCGACTGTGCTCTACTGGATATTCAAACACCTGATCATCGGGCCGTTTTTGAAAACGCTCTATCGCCCGTGGGTGGAGGGTGCCGAGAATATTCCGGCGACCGGCCCCGTAATTCTTGTGGGAAATCACCTCTCGGTGGTCGACTCATTTTTTTTGCCGGTCATGATCGACCGGCGTGTGTACTTCCTCGCGAAGAGCGACTACTTCACCGGCAAGGGGCTCAAGGGCTGGATCGTGAAGACCTTCATGACCGCCGTGGGGCAGCTCCCCATCGACCGCTCGGGCGGCAAGGCCTCCGAGGCGTCGCTGAACACTGCGCTCGGGGTGCTCGACCAGGGCGAGGTACTCGGGATCTACCCCGAGGGCACCCGCAGCCCAGACGCGCGGCTCTATCGCGGGCGCACGGGCGTGGCGCGCATGGTGCTCGAATCGGGTGCCACCGTGGTGCCGGTCGTGATGATCGACACTGAAAAGGCGATGCCGATCGGCGCAAAGATCCCCAAGATCCGGCGCATCGGCACCGTCGTGGGGAAGCCCCTCGACTTCACCCGCTTTGCCGGGATGAGCGCGGACCGCTTTGTGCTGCGCAGCGTCACCGACGAAATCATGCTCGAGATCCAGAAGCTCAGCGGCCAGGAGTACGTCGACGTGTACGCGTCAAGCGTACGTGCGCGGGCGTAACACGCCAGCTTCGGCCCAGTCGCGAGTAGTAAGCTGAGTACTTCCGGCGTTCCGCCGATGTCAGGCGTACCCGTCCGACCGAACCCAAGGGAAACACGATGATGAGTCAGACCACTGAGACTGCAGAAACGCGAGCGTTCGAGGGGCTTGATGCCTATCGCGCGCTTGAGGCGAAGCAGCAGCCGGTCTGGCCGGATCCGGCGGCCGCGGCCCGCGCCTCAGCGGAGCTCGCAACGCAGCCCCCGCTCGTGTTCGCCGGGGAGGCCGACCTGCTGCGCGAGCGGCTCGCGGCTGCCGCGCGCGGCGAGGCGTTCCTGCTCCAGGGCGGCGATTGCGCGGAGACCTTCGCTGCCGCGACGGCCGACAAGATCCGGGACCGGGTGAAGACGCTGCTGCAGATGGCGGTCGTGCTCACCTACGGCGCCGCAATGCCGGTGATCAAGGTGGGCCGCATGGCCGGGCAGTTCGCGAAGCCCCGCTCCAGCACCACCGAGACCCGCGAGGGCGTCACCCTGCCCGCATACCGGGGCGACATCGTCAACGGCTACGACTTCACCCCGGAGTCGCGCGCGGTGGACCCCGAGCGCCTGATCCGCGGATACCACGTGTCGGCGTCGACGCTCAACCTGATTCGCGCATTCACGCAGGGCGGCTTTGCCGACCTGCGCCGCGTGCACGAGTGGAACAAGGGCTTCGTGTCGAACCCGGCGAACCAGCGCTACGAGTCGCTCGCCGCCGAGATCGATCGCGCGCTCAAGTTCATGGACGCGTGCGGCGTCGATCACACGGCGCTGACGCAGACCGAGTTCTACGTGAGCCACGAGGCACTGCTGCTCGACTACGAGCGGCCGCTGACCCGCGTCGACTCGCGCACCGGCGACCTCTACGACACGTCGGGCCACATGCTCTGGATCGGCGAGCGCACTCGCGACATCGACGGCGCGCACGTCGAGTTCCTCTCTCACGTGCGCAACCCGATCGGCGTCAAGCTCGGACCCACCGCGACCGTGGACGACGCGCTGCGGCTCATCGACAAGCTCGATCCCGAGCGCGAGCCGGGCCGGCTCACGTTCATCACGCGCATGGGGGCCGGCAAGATTCGCGACGTGCTCCCCGGGCTGCTCGCTGGCGTCCGCGACGCCGGCGCAACGCCGCTCTGGGTCACTGACCCGATGCACGGCAACGGGATCACCACGGCGACCGGGTACAAGACCCGCCGGTTCGACGACGTGATGGACGAGCTGCGCGGCTTCTTCGAAGCTCACCGCGAGGTCGGCACCGTGCCGGGCGGCATCCACATCGAGCTCACCGGCGACGACGTGACTGAGTGCCTCGGCGGCTCGGAGAACATCGACGAGGCCACGCTCGCGACCCGCTACGAGTCGCTGTGCGACCCGCGCCTCAACCACATGCAGTCCCTCGAGCTCGCCTTCCAGGTGGCGGAGGAGCTCAAGCAAACGAACCGCTAGGCGGCTCTGAGACACCACTGCCCCCGCGGATCCGTCCGCGGGGGCAGTGGTGTCTCTGCGGGAGCCGGACGGTGCGCGGCCCGCCGCGCTAGAGAGCGATCGTGCTCTTGACCCGAATCTCGGTGCCCGCCTGGACGCGCTCGCCCACCGCCGGGTCGGTGCCGGTGGCCTTCGCGAGGCCGCGCAGCGGCCCCTCGGGCACGAGGCTCGTCGGCACGAATCCCGCCGCGGTGAGCGTGTCCATCGCCTCCTGGAGGCCGAGGCCCGAGACATCCGGGATCTCGAACAGCTCGGGGCCGAGCGACACCTGCAGGCCAACCGGATCGCCCGGTCGCACCGGGTCGGTCGACGTGGTGAGCGCGAGCACGCTGCCCTCTGCCACCTCGCTGCTGTGCGCCTCCGAGCCGAGCTCCGGGTCAACCGTGAGCCCGGCCTCGGTGAGGGCTGCGGTCGCGTCGTCCGCGGTCATGCCCGCAACGTTGGGGAGCGGGCCCGCCGAGACGATCAGGTTGATCGCCCCCTGCTCGGGATACTGCTCGCCCAGCTGCTCGCCCTCGGGGTCGAGCGCCGCGAGCACGGTCTCGGGGCCGGCCTCGTCGAATCGCGTGTCGGTCACCTCCCCAAACGTGAAGCCGGCCGCCGTGATCGCCGCCATCGCGTCGTCGAGCGACAGCCCCACGATCGTGGGGACGTCCTTCAGTGCGGGCCCCGTGGAGGAGCACAGTCGCACGGTCGAGCCGCGGTCGAGCCGCGATCCGCTCTTCGGCTCGGTCGCGGCCGCCTGTCCCACGGGGACGGTCAGGCTTGAGCACTCAAAGATATCGACCAGCAGATCCTGCCGCTCAAGCGCCGCCTGCGCGTCTGCAAGCTCAGTTCCGGCAACGTCGGGGACGGTCACCTGCGACCCTGGTCCCTGGCCAAACCACCAGCCCACGCCGCCGGCGAGCACCACGAGTACGACCAGGATGAGCGCCAGGACGCGGCCGCGCTTGGCGCGCCGACGGGTTGCGGCGGCGGCGCGGTCGAGCGCGGTCGCCGGGGTTTCGGGCTCCGCGACCGCCTGAGAATCGGTGTCAAACGGCGAGGCGGGCAGCACGGTCGTGCCACCGGCGAGCGCCTGGCGCTGCGCCTCGTCGAGCACGGTGGTGGACGGCGTTGGCGCCGCGCCCCCAAAATCGAGGACTCGGGTCGCGCCAATCGGTGCGGTCTGGCCCGACTGCATCGCGGTGAGATAGCCGAGCGCTTCCTCGGCGTCGCGCGGCCTGTCCTCTGGCTCGCGCTGCGTGGTCCAGCGCACGAACTGGTCGAGCTCCGGGGTCACCTCGTCGCTCTTCAGCGACGGCAGCGGTACCTCCGAGTGCGCGTGCTGATATGCGATCTGCATGGGCTGTTCGCCCGTGAACGGCTGCGTCCCGGTCAGCATCTCGTAGAACATGATGCCGAAGGCATAGACGTCGCTGCGGGCGTCGGCGACGCCGCGCGTCACGAGCTCGGGGGAGAGGTACGCGATCGTTCCGAGCAGCGCCTGGCCCGTGGTGGTGTTCGCGCTCACCGCGCGGGCGAGGCCGAAGTCGCCGAGCTTGATCCGGCCGTCGTCCGCGAGCATCACGTTTTCGGGCTTGAGGTCCCGGTGCACAATGTCCGCGCGGTGCGCCGCCGCAAGCCCCGAGAGCACTGCCTCGCTGATCTCAAGCGTCTGCTCGGTCGTGAGGCGCTTCTGCTGCTTGAGCAGATCGCGCAGCGTGATGCTCGGCAGGTACTCCATCACGAGGTAGGTGCGCCCCGCGTCGTGCCCCTGATCGAACACGTTCACCAGGTTTGGATGCGCCAGCCGGGCCGCGCTCCGCGCCTCCTGCTCAAAGCGGCGCGTGAAGTTCTCGTCCTCCGCAAGGTGCTCGTGCATCACCTTCACCGCGACGCGGCGCTCCAGGCGCAGGTCGGTCGCGAGGTACACGGTCGCCATACCGCCGCGGGCGATTCGCGATCGGATCGCGTAGCGCTCGTCGAGCGTGTGCCCGATCAACGGGTCGGTTGGCGCAGATGTCACAACGAAAGTCTACGGAAGTTTGGAGCGCAACCTCCGACGCGCGCCGCATACTCGCGGATTGCGCTTCGGCCCGCACGCTGGCACAGTTAAGGTGTGGCCGAGAACATCGCACGTGACGCGTCCTATTACACAATCCCCGAGCTGGTGGAGCTGTTTGCCCTCACCCCGGGCAAGATCCGCCGCCTCATCGAGGACCATCAGCTCGCTGCGGTGCGCGTTGACGGGGTGCTGTGTGTCCCCACCGAGTTCGTCCAGGACGACCACCCGCTGCCCCCGCTGCGCGGCACGCTGCTCGTGCTGCTCGACGCCGGGTTCTCCGACGACGAGGCCGTTGAGTGGCTGATGACGGAGAACGAGGAGCTCGGGGAGCGCCCCATTGACTCCCTCCTCGCCGGGCGGAAGAGCGCGGTGCGCCGGGCCACGCAGGCCCTCGCCTTCTAGTCCCCTGGGCGTGCGCCGCTGGTAGGCGCGGCCCCGCTCGTGGGCGCGGCCCCGCTCGTGTCGTGCGCGCGCCGTCGCGTGCCCAAGTGGGCACGGTAAAGCGGGCGCGGCCCGCTAGTGCGTGCGCCGGGCTGCCCGCTCGGCGAGCTCGGTGAGCTGCGCAGCCGCGTCCCCGCGAATCGGGGCGCCGGTGAGCGCGTCAGTCGCGCGCTCGATATTCCGGGAGATCATCTCCTCGACGCGCTCGACCGCCCCGCTCTCGCGGATCGTGCGCTGCAGGATCGCCACCTGCTCCGCGTCGAGCTCGGTGCCGAGCAGGTCGTCGAAAATGCGACGCTGCGTCACCGGAAGATTCTCGCGGGCGAGCGCGACGAGCACGGTCCGCTTGCCCTCGATCAGGTCGTCGCCGATCGGCTTGCCCGTGAGTTCTTCGTCGCCAAACACGCCGAGCTGGTCGTCGCGCAGCTGGAAGGCAACCCCCACTGGGAGGCCGAAGTCGGCGAGCGCTGACTCGAGCTCCGCGCTCGCGCCGGCGAGGGCGGCCCCAATGAGGATGGGGGCCTCGACGCTGTATTTCGCCGACTTGAACACCAGTACGCGGGTGGAGCGCTCAAGCTGTTCGGCGTGCCCGGCAAACTCGGGCTGCTGCTCCTCCAGCACGTCGAGGTACTGGCCCACGGCGACCTCGCTGCGCATCCGGTTGAAGTGTTCCCGTGCGCGCCGCGCGGCGTCCCGATCCGGCGTCGCGTCGCAGGCGGCCTGCATGAGTTCGTCGGCCCAGGACTGCAGCAGATCGCCGAGCAGGATCGCGCCGGCCAAGCCAAAGTGATCCGCGCTGCCGCGCCAGCCGTGCTGCCGGTGCATCGCGCCGAAGAGGCGGTGCACGGAGGGGCGGCCTCGCCGGGTGTCTGAGCGGTCGATCACGTCGTCGTGGATCAGCGCGGCGGCGTGGAAGAACTCGAGGGCGCACGCCGCATCGAGCACGCGAGAGAGCTCGCCCGTCACGTCGCCCGCCGTGTCAAGCTCACGCGCCGCACGGAATCCGAGCACCGCGAACTGCGCGCGGAAGCGCTTGCCGCCCGTGAGGAAACCGAGCGCCTCGTCAAGCAGCGGCAGCGCATCGGGTCCCAGCGCCGTGAGTTCCTCCCGGTGTCGGGCGAGCGTATCGCTGATCCGCTCCTGAATGAGGCCTGCGAGTCGCATCGTTTCTTGCACACAACTAGCCTAGTCGCAGGTGCGAGACGTAGACTGTACTCCATAGATCGTTTGAGTGTCGGGAGGACCGTCATGGCGCTGTCAGAACACGAGCAGCGGCTGCTTGACGAGATGGAACGTGGTTTCTATCAGAGCGAAGCCGATGTGATGCAGACGGGCTCCGTGGTGCGCCGTCGAGTCAACTACAGGTCGCTGGTGCTGGGAATCATTGTGGTGATCGTCGGCATTGGCGCGCTCATCGGAGGCGTTGCCGCGCAGCTGCTGTGGCTCGGCCTGATTGGCTTCGCAGTGATGATCGGGGGCGTGACGCTCATGCTGTCGCGCAGTTCCGACGCGGTCACCGTCGACGATGTCTTGAATGGCGGCAAGTCCCCGCGCGGCGGGGCTGCGCGCGAGTCGCTGAGCGAGCGCGCCGAGCGCCGCTGGGACGAGCGCATGGAGGGCGAGCGCTAGCCCGCACGCACGCAACACGGCTGTCGAAGGGCCGCGGATCGTGAGATCCGCGGCCCTTTTGCGTGCCCGGGCCGCGCCTCCTGCTCGCGGGGTGGGGTCGCTCTGCGCTGACCGCGCCGTCTATCGCGGAGTGGGGTGGCCCTGCTCTGACCGCGCCCTCTGCTCGCGGGGTGGGGGGCACCCAGCGCTGACTACGCCGCCTATCGCAGGGGGCCTGCGCTGCCCACGCCGTCTACCGCAGGGCCACGAGTGGAGCCTTTCCCCGCGAGTGTGCGGCTTCGCTGCGGGTGTGAAGCCGCACGTTCGTGGCGGAGCCGCACGCTCGCGGGTGTGGGTGTGGGTGTGGTTGTGGGGCGTGGGCGTGGGGGGTGGTGGCGCTGGGTCGCGGCGGCAAGTGCTTGCTGCGCCGGTGCCTGCGCGACTGCGCCTGCTGCGTCCGCCACCCGCGCCCGCCCCGCCGCCCGGCGCCCGCCCCCTCCCGGCGCCGCGCCGGTGTGGGGCCGCCCTGCTGGCCCGAGGATGACGAGTGGAGCCCTCCTTCACGAGTGTGCGGCTTCGCTGCGGGTGTGCAGCCGCACGCTCGTGGCGGAGCCGCACGCTCGTGGGCTGGGCTGGGCTGGGCTGGGGCGGGTGGGGTGGGGTGCGTGGGTGAGGAGCGCGGGCGGGGAGGGGTGGGGTGCTGGGCGGCGGCGGTGCGGGCCCGCAGCGCGCGCCGCGCCCACGTGACTCCACTTTCCTCCACGAAATGCGCGAGAAAGCCGAGTTCGGGCCAGATCGCCGCGATCTGCCGCGCGTGGGCCGCTCCAGGGCCCGAAAATCGCCCGGCGCTCTTCGCCCAAAACCCGCGCTATATCAACACGCCAGCGCCGTCGGGGAATAAAGTGGAGCGGAAACCCGGCTCGGTGGAGGAAAGTGGAGTAGTCTGGGCGTAAGTCGATCCATGTGGAGGGAGGAACCAATGTTCCTGGGAACCTTCACGCCCAAGCTCGACGACAAGGGACGGCTCATCCTTCCCGCAAAATTTCGCGACGCGCTCTCCGACGGGCTCGTCATCACCCGAGGCCAGGAGCACTGCCTCTACGTCTTCAGCGAGCAGGAGTTCACCGCCATGCACGAGCGCATCAGCCAAGCGCCGATGACCTCGAAGCACGCGCGCGATTACCTCCGCGTGTTCCTCTCCGGCGCACACCCTGAGACGCCAGACAAGCAGCACCGCGTCACGATCCCGCAGGGGCTGCGCGAGTACGCCGGCCTCGACCGCGACCTCGCCGTGATCGGCACGGGTTCGCGCGCCGAGATCTGGGACGCAACCGCCTGGGAGACCTACCTGCGCGAGCAGGAAGCCGCATTCTCTGAGACCGATGGGGAGGTGATTCCGGGCATGTTCTAGCCCGGACGTCACGATGACTGAAGACACACGCAACCCCAGCGACCTGCACGTGCCGGTGCTGCTCGACCGCTGCCTTGAACTGCTCGCCCCCGCGGCGAGCCGCGAGGGCGCGGTTGTGGTCGACGCGACGCTCGGCATGGGCGGGCACAGCGCCGCGCTGCTCGACGCGCACCCGGGACTGACGCTCATCGGGCTCGACCGCGACACGGAGGCGCTCGCGCTCGCCGGGAAGCGCCTCGCGCGCTTCGGCGACCGCGCGATCCGCGTCCACGCCGTGTACGACGAGATCGCTGACGCCGTGCGCGGTGCGGGCTTTGACCGGATCGACGGCGTGCTGTTCGACCTGGGCGTGTCCTCGCTGCAGCTCGACGAAGCCGACCGGGGCTTTGCGTACGCGCAGGACGCCCCGCTCGACATGCGCATGGACCAGAGCCGCGGCGAGACCGCCGCGGAGGTGCTGCAGACCGCGCCGGAGGGGCGCCTGCGGGCAATCTTCGAACGCTACGGCGAGGAGCCGCTGGCCGGCCGCTACGCGCGAGCGATCATCGCGGCCCGCGCCGAAGCTCCGATCGAGCGCAGCGGTCAGCTGGTTGACGTGCTGCAGCAGGCGACGCCCGCCGCGGTTCGCGACCAGCGCCACCCGGCGAAGCGCGTCTTCCAGGCCCTGCGGATCGAGGTGAACGGCGAGCTGTCGGTGCTCGAACGCGCGATCCCCGCGGCGCTCGACCTGCTCAACCTGGGCGGCCGCGCCGTGATCATGTCGTACCAGTCGCTGGAGGATCGGCTCGTGAAGCGCGAGCTGACCCGCCGCAGCCGCTCGACCGCGCCGGCAGGGCTGCCGGTCGAGCTCCCCGAACACCGCCCCGAGTTCCGCCTGCTCACGCGCGGCGCAGAGCTCGCGGGAGACGACGAGCGCGCCCGCAACCCGCGGGCCATCCCGGTGCGGCTGCGCGCCGCTGAACGAGCAAGGGAAGTGTGATGAACAACACGGTCCCGGTCGACTTCGACCTCGCCGCGCTTGTCGCGAACCCGGCGAACCCGGGTGATCCGGCGCGCCAGGGCGATCCGGCGTCCCCGTCTGAGCGGCACCTGCGCATCGCGCCGGAGGCCCCCGACGCCGCCCGGCGCGCTGGCCTGAGCCCGCTGCTCGGCTCGCTCGTCGCGGTCGGCGTGATCCTCGTGATCCTCGCCGTGCAGCTCGGGCTGAGCATCGCGATTTCGCAGGGCGCATACGAGGCGCGCGCGCTTGAGGTGGAGCAGCGCGACCTCGGCCGCGTGGAGCGGGTGCTGTCGCAGAACGTCGACAAGCTCGCCTCGCCCCAAAACCTCGCTGAGAACGCGGCGGCCCTGGGCATGGTGCAGAACACGCGGCCCGCGACGCTTCGGCTGAGCGACGGCGCGGTGCTTGGCGCGCTCGATTCTGAGACCTCGGAGGCGCGCGGCAACCTGGTGGCGAACGCGACCCTCGGCGACATGCCGGTTGTTGACGCCGCGGGTCTGCTGGTACCTCGCGCCGGACAGGCCGCGAGCACTCAGGCTGCGGAGACTGCCGCGCCGGTACGGTTGAAGGGCAAGCTGCCGGCCCCGAACACCCACTAGCCGGCCGGGTCGGACGGGAGAAACTGCATGCGGAATCAGCGCTCCGGGTGGCTGCGTCGAATCATCGCGCTCGGCATCGTCGTGGTCGCCGCCGCCGCGTTCACGGTCCGTCTGATCGACGTGCAGGTGGTCTCGGCGGCCGCGTTGAATGAGGACGCGAAAGACAAGCGGGCGGTGCCCGTGGCGATCCCGAGCCTCCGCGGCGACATCGTCGACCGCAACGGCGAGGTGCTCGCCACCACCGACGAGCGGTACGACGTGCAGCTGTCGCCGAAGAACACGAAGCTGAACGGCGGAAAGTTCTGGCGGACCGACCCCGAGCGCGGCGGCGCCGCAACGGTTGAGGTGACCGCGAGGCAGGCGTTCTCGGAGATCGCTGAGATCACTGGGCAGAGCGCGGCAGAGATTCAGAAGATCGTCGACGACGCGCTCGAAATCAATCCGAAGTCAGACTTCGCGTACGTGAAGCGGTCGATCGATCTGCCCGCGTTGAACGCCCTGAAGGATCTCGGGATTCCCTGGCTCACCTTCGAGCCGCACCACACGCGCACGTACCCGAACGGGGCGGTGGCCGGCAACATCATCGGTTTCTCGGGGTTTGAGGACGTGCCGCAGTCGGGCGTCGAACTGTCGCAGGACGAGTGCCTCACCGGCGTCGACGGCTCCGAGACCTACGAGCGCAGCGCGGACGGCGTGGCGCTCCCGGGCAGTGTGGTCGTTGAGCGCAAGGTTGAGGACGGCGGGACCGTTGAGCTGACACTCGACCGCGACCTGCAGTGGGAGGCCCAGCAGACGATCAACGCGCAGGTGCAGGAGACCGCAGCGGCGTACGGCTACATCGTCATCATGAACGTGAAGACGGGCGAGCTGGTCGCCGTCGCGGAGGACGGCTCGGTCGATCCAAACGACGTGGACGCCTCGGACCCGCTGAAGCGAGAGGCGCGCGCCTTCGTGTCGCCCTACGAGCCGGGGTCGACGTTCAAGGCGATCACCGCGGCCGCGCTGATTGAGGAGGGGGCAGCGACGCCGCTGACCCAGAACCTCACCCCCGACTATCTTGAGCCGGAGCCGAACGTGCGCTTCGGGGATGCATTCCCGCACCCGCCGATGCAGTGGACGCTCACGGGCATCCTCACGCAGTCGTCGAACGTGGGAACCGCGACGCTCGGCAACGTGCTCAGCCCAGAGGTGCGCTACGATTACCTGCGCAAGTTTGGCATCGGCGAATCGACACAGGCCGGCCTGGCGCTGGAGGACGCGGGGAGCCTGATCCCCGTCGAGGACTGGGACCGGCAGACCTCGTACAACACCATGTTCGGGCAGGGCCTCTCGTCGACGATCGTGCAGACCGCGGGCGTGTACCAGGCGCTCGCGAACGGCGGGGTGCGCGTTCCCCCGAGCGTGGTGCGCGGCTGCGCCAACGCCGACGGCACCGAAGATCTGCTTGACCACGGCGACGAGGTGCGCGCGGTCTCCGAGGACACTGCCGCACAGATGATGCAGATGCTCGAGACGGTGACCACCGAGGGCTGGTTCAAGGACGTGATCTCGATCCCGGGCTACCGGATCGCCGGAAAGACGGGCACGGCGGAGCAGGCCGACGGCCAGGGCGGCTACCGCACCGACTTCGTGCACTCGTTCGCGGGGATCTTCCCGGCCGACGACCCGCAGTTTGTCGCGGTAACATCGATTGCGTTCCCTACGGCGGGGGATGGGAGCATGGCCGCGCTGACGAGTTTCCGCGAGGCGGCCGAGGCGACCATCCGGACGTTCCATATCCCGCCGTCCACCGGAGAGTTTGAACCTCTCCCCACGGAGTATTAAAGACACGCCCGCAGGAGGCACACCCACGTGAGTACCGGAGATGCGTTGAGCATTCGCCCGCAGACCCCCAACCAGATCCAGCTCAGCGAGCTCGCCGAGCGCTTTGGACTGGCGGTGGCTGGACCGGGCGACGGCCACGCGGCCGACACCGCAGTGACCGGGGTCTCGCTCGACTCGCGCGACGTGCGCCCCGGCGACCTCTACGTGGGGATGCCCGGCGCGAAGCGGCACGGGGCCGCGTTTGCCGCCCAGGCGGTGGCCCTCGGCGCGCGCGCGATCCTCACGGACGCCGCGGGCGCCGAGCTGGTGGCTGAGGCCGGCGTCTCGATCCCCGTGCTCGTCTCGGCGCAGCACCCGCGCGAGCTGCTGGGCGACGTGTCGGCGGCCGTGTACGGCACGGGCGACTACGACGCGAAGGTGTTCGGGGTCACCGGCACGAACGGCAAGACGAGCGTGGTCTACCTGCTCGCCGAGCTGTTGCGCGCCGCCGGGATCACCACCGGGCTGAGCTCCACCGCCGAGCGGCGGGTGAGCGACGAGGTGATCCCCTCAAACCTCACGAGCCCCGAGGCGTCCGAGCTCCATGGGCTCCTCGCCCGCATGCGCGAGCGCAGCGTCGAGGCCGTGGCGATCGAGGTCTCCGCGCAGGCGGTCGTGCGGCACCGTCTCGACGGCGTGCACTTCGACGTGGTGGCGTTCAACAACTTCTCGCAGGACCACCTCGACGAGTTTGGGGACCTCGAGTCATACTTCGCCGCAAAGCTGGCACTGTTCACGCCGGAGCGCGCCGCGCGCGGCGTGGTGGTCGTCGATTCCCCGTACGGCCAGCGCGTTGCGCGCGAGTCGCAGATCCCCGTGACCCGGCTCGCGACCGCCTACGGGCAGCAGGCGGAATGGCACCTCGCGGTCACCTCGCAGACGCTCGACGGCGTCTCGTTCGTGCTGCAGGGCCCCGAGGGCGCGCACTTCCGTGGCAGCGTGCCCGTGTTCGGGAGCTTCATGGCCGAGAACGCCGCGCTCGCGCTGATCATGATGCACGAGGCGGGGATCCCGCTTGAGCGGGTGGCCGCCGGCCTCGACCGCGGCCGGATCCCGGCCTATATCCCCGGCCGGCTCGAGGAAATGACGCAGCCCGGCTCCACCGGCCCGCGCTTCTTCGTCGACTACGGCCACACGGCCGGTGCGTTCGAGGCGATGCTCGATGCGCTCGGCGAGGTTGCGCCCGGCAAGATCATTTTCATGTTCGGCGCCGACGGCGACCGGGACACCACCAAGCGCGAGGAGATGGGCCGCGTTGCTGCCGTCGGCGCCGACACCGTGATCATCTGCGATTATCACCCGCGGTCTGAGCCACCCGAGGCGATTCGCGCGCAGCTGCTCGACGGCGCTCGCGGCGCGAACCACGCCACGGTGATCGAGGAGGGCGATCCGCGCCGTGCCGTGAGGCTCGCCATTTCGCTCGCTGAACCGGGGGACGTTATTCTGTATGCCGGTCCCGGACACGAGGACCACCAGGAAGTCGCCGGGCAGTTCATTCCCTACTCGGCGCGTGATGAGGTCCGCGGCGCGCTCCGCGAGGCAGGATTGCTTTCGTGATTGAACTGACGCTCGCAGAGATTGCTGCCGCCACCGGCGGGCAGCTCGTGCCAGGCACGAGCGGTGCCGCACCGACGGATCGCGTTCGCGGCGAATCCCAGACCGACTCCCGCGAGGTGGGGCCCGGCCAGATCTTCTTCGCTCGGCGCGGAGAAGAGACCGACGGTCACCGCTTTGTGCCGCAGGCGATTGCGGCGGGGGCGGCGCTCGTCGTCGCCGAGCGCGAGACCGACGACCGCGTGCCGCAGATCATCGTTGCTGACACGACGGAGGCGCTGGGCGCGCTCGCGACCGAGGTGGTGCGCCGGGTGCGCGCCGCGGGCGGACTGAAGATCGTCGGGATCACCGGGTCAAACGGGAAGACGACGACGAAGAATCTGGTTGCCGCGATGGCGGAGCGGGTGGGGCCAACGGTCGCCTCCGCGAAGTCGTTCAACAACGAGGTCGGCGGCCCGCTGACGATGCTGCGCGTCGAGGAGGACACCCGCACGCTCGTGGCCGAGATGGGCGCGAGCGCCGAGGGCGAGATCGCCCGCCTCACCGCAATGGCGCCGCCGCACATCGGCGTGGTCCTCACGGTGGGGCTCGCCCACGCGGGCGAGTTCGGCGGGATCGAGACCACCTTCCGCACGAAGAGCGAGATGGTGCGCGACCTGCCAGAGTCGGCGGTCGCGGTGCTGAACCGCGACGACGCGTATGTGTCGCGCATGGGCGAGCTCACGAGCGCCCGCGTGCGCTGGTTCGGTCGACACCCCGAGGCAGACGTGCGCGCGAGCGACATCGACTCGGACGCGTCCGGCACCCGATTCACGCTGCACGCCGACGGGGAATCGCTGCCCGTCGTCTTCCGCGTGCTCGGTGAGCACCACGTGACCAACGCCCTCGCCGCAGCGGCGGTGGGGCTCGAGCTCGGGCTGCCGCTCGCCGACGTGGTTGCGGCGCTTGAGGGCGCGACGCGCGCCGCGCGGTGGCGCATGGAGGTCATGGGCGGTCGCGACGGCATCACGATCATCAACGACGCCTACAACGCGAGCCCCGACTCGATGAGCGCCGGCCTTCGCACCCTCGCGCAGATCGCCAAGCCCGAGGGGCGCTCGGTCGCGGTGCTCGGCGCGATGAGCGAGCTGGGCGAGTACTCGATCGAGGAACACCTGCGGATCGGGCTGCAGGCGGTGCGGCTGCGGATCTCGGAGCTCGTGGTCGTCGGTATTGAGGCACGAAACCTCCACATCAGCGCGATCAACGAGGGCTCCTGGGACGGGGAGAGCGTCTTCTTCGAAGAGCAGGACGCCGCGTTCGAGTACCTGCAGCGCACGCTGCAGCCGAACGATACCGTGCTCGTGAAATCATCAAACGCCGCGGGGCTGCGCTTCCTCGGCGACCGTCTGGGGGAAACCTTCGCATGATCGCGCTTCTGATCGCCGGCGGCTTCTCGCTGCTCTACTCGTTGCTCCTCACACCGCTCTTTGTGCGCGCCTTTAATCGGCTGCGCTGGGGTCAGCCGATCCGCGTTGACGGCCCGAAAGAGCACGAGGTCAAGCGCGGCACCCCCACAATGGGCGGGTTGATCTTCCTTTCGGGCTCTGTGATCGCGTATTTCGTGGGCAAGCTGGTGATGGGGGAGACTCCCACGCCGTCGGCGCTGCTCGTGATCCTCATGGCGGTCGGTGCCGGCCTCGTCGGGTTCATCGACGATTTCATGAAGACCCGGCAGCAGAAGTCCGCCGGGCTGGGGGGCTGGGCGAAGATCGCCGGGCAGATCATCATCGCGGTGTCCTTCGCGCTGCTCGGGCTGCAGTTTGCCAACGAGGCCGGGTTTACGCCGGTGTCCACCCACATCTCGGTGTTCCGCGACCTGCCGTTTGATTTCATGGTGCTCGGCCCGATCGCCGGGATCATTCTGTTCATCATCTGGGTCATGGTGATCGTGACCGCGACCACGAACGCCGTGAACGTGACCGACGGCCTCGACGGCCTGGCCGCCGGTGCCTCGATCTTCGCGTTCGGCGCGTACCTGATCATCGGGTTCTGGCAGTCGGCGCAGGCGTGCGTGGCGACCGGCAACGAGGCCGGCTGCTACGAGGTGCGCGATCCAATGGACCTCGCCGTGATTGCCGCGGCGTTCCTCGGCGGGCTCGCCGGCTTCCTGTGGTGGAACACGAACCCCGCGCAGGTGTTCATGGGCGACACCGGGTCGATGGGCATCGGCGGCGCGATCGCCGCGCTCGCGATCCTCACGCACACCGAGATCCTGCTGCTGCTCATCGGCGGCCTCTTCATCATCGAGACCGGCTCAGTGATCCTGCAGCGCATCTATTTCAAGGTCACCAAGGGCAAACGGATCTTCCTCATGAGCCCCATCCACCACCACTTCGAGCTCAAGGGCTGGGCTGAGGTGACGGTGGTGGTGCGCTTCTGGATCATCGCCGGACTCTTCGTGGTCGCCGGTGTGGGGGCCTTCTACGGTGAATGGTTGCTCCAGCAATGACGCACCAGCCTGAGCGGAATCAGTCCGCGCCGGATCGGACCGAGCAGGTCCGTGCGGCGGCGGAGCCGGCAGAAACGACCGAGAACCGAACGGGGGATGGCGTGTCCGACGCGAACATCTACGCGAGCATGGTTGCCGAGCGCGTGAGCGCGCTCACGAGCTGGCACCACGACTGGTCCCGGCTGCGGGTCGCCGTGCTGGGGCTCGGGGTGACCGGATTCTCGGTGGCCGACACGCTCGTCGAGCTGGGTGCGCGCGTGCGCGTGATCCACGGCGCACCCGACCCCGAGCGCGAGCGGTTGCTCGACGTGATCGGTTCGGAGCGCTTCTGCGACGAGGCCGATGCTGCGCAGCTCGCAGACCTCGAGGCGTTCGACCCCGAGCTGGTCGTGGTGTCGCCCGGCTACCGCCCGGATCACCCGCTCACCACCTGGGCTGCCGCGCACGGCGTGACCGTCTGGGGTGACATCGAGCTCGGCTGGCGACTGCGCGACAAGACGGAGCGCGTCGCCGACTGGATCTGCATCACGGGGACCAACGGCAAGACCACGACCACGCAGCTGACCGCGCACATGCTCGCCGCGGGCGGGCTGCGGGTCACCCCGGCCGGCAACATCGGCACGCCGATCCTCGACGCGCTTCGCGATCCGCAGGGCTACGACGTGATCGTGGTGGAGTTGTCAAGCTTCCAGCTTGAGCGGCTCGGCGAGATCTCGCCGTTCGCGAGCGCGTGCCTCAACTTCGCCGACGACCACCTCGACTGGCACGGCGGCGCGGACGCGTACTGGGCCGCGAAGGCGAAGGTCTACGCGGGCACGCAGGTCGCGTGTGTCTACAACCGCGCCGACCCCGCCACGGAGCGGATGGTCGAGGAGGCCGACGTGGTGGAGGGCGCCCGGGCGATCAGCTTCGGCCTCGACACCCCGCCCCCGAGCGGCTTCGGGATCGTCGAGGGCATCCTCGTCGATCGCGGCTTCCACGTGGGGCGCCGCGCGGAGGCGTACGAGCTCGTGACGGTCGCGGAGCTCGCTGAGCGCGACCTCGCCGCGCCGCACATGGTGCAGAACGTGCTTGCTG
Source organism: Leucobacter luti (assembly GCF_004217175.1). Taxonomy (GTDB): domain Bacteria; phylum Actinomycetota; class Actinomycetes; order Actinomycetales; family Microbacteriaceae; genus Leucobacter; species Leucobacter luti. The sequence goes on along the minus strand of NZ_SHKI01000007.1, from coordinate 265,119 downwards.
CTGCGGCGCTCGCGCGCTCGCGCGGCGTCGAGCCCGCCGATATCGCCACCGCAATTGTCAGCTTTGTCCCGGACCCGCACCGCACGCAGCGGCTGGGCGAGCACGCCGGCCTCGTGTGGATCGACGATTCGAAGGCCACGAACGCGCACGCGGCCGACGCCTCGCTCCGCGCACTGCAAGACGTGGTGTGGATTGTCGGCGGCCTGCTCAAGGGCGTCGACATTGACGAACTCGTGAGCACGCACGCCCACCGCCTGCGCGGAGCGGTGGTGATCGGCGTGGACCGGGCCCCCGTGCTTGCCGCGCTGCGCCGGCACCTGGGGGAGCGCCCCGTCACCGAGATCGATGCGCCGAGCGAGATCATGGTCGCCGCGGTCGCCGCAGCCGCCGCGATCGCGCAGCCCGGCGATACCGTGCTGCTGTCTCCGGCCGCCGCGTCGATGGACCAGTTCGACAGCTACGCTGACCGCGGGCGGCGCTTCCAGGCCGCCGTGCACGAGCTGGTGTAGCTCGGATGGCTCAGGAGCAGGCGGGGGCCCGGACGGGCGCGGCGGGACAGTCGCGGATCAGCCTGGGCGCACTGCTGCGCCCCGGCACCGACCGCACGGTGATCGCGCTCTACGCGATCACGCTCCTCCTCGTGGGCTTCGGCCTCATCATGGTGCTGTCATCGTCGTCGATCACCTCGTACCTGAACGACCAGGGCTTCTTCGGAGGCTTCTGGCGCCAGACCATGTACGCGGTGATCGGGCTGCCGATCATGCTGCTCGCCGCGGCGCTCCCGATTCAGTTCTGGAAGAAGTGGGCCTGGTGGCTGCTCGGCCTCGGCATCCTGATGCAGCTCCTCGTGTTCACCCCGCTCGGGATCGAGGTGTACGGTAACCGCAACTGGATTCAGATCGGCAGCTTCAGCGCCCAGCCGTCCGAGGCGCTCAAGCTCGCGCTCGTGGTCTGGGTGGGCACCGTGCTGCTGCGCAAGGAACCGCTGCTCGGCGAGATGAAGCACGAGATCATTCCAGTGATCGTCCCGGGCGCGATCATCGCGCTCGGCGTCGTGCTGCTCGGCCGCGACCTCGGCACCGTGCTGATCATGGCCGCGATGGTGTTCGGCGCGATGTACTTTGGCGGGGTGAGCGGCAAGAGCCTGGCGGTGATCGCCGTGGGCGGCCTGCTTGCCGTGGTGTTCTTCGTCGTCACGAGCCAAAACCGTCTTGATCGATTGTTCGGGCACGCCAGCGGCAACGAGGACTACAGCGGGCTCGGGTGGCAGCCGCTGCACGGCTTGTGGGCCCTCGCGGGCGGCGGGCTCTTTGGCGTTGGCCTCGGCGGCTCAAAAGCGAAGTGGTCGTGGCTCCCGGCCGCCGACAACGACTACATCTTCGCGATCATCGGCGAGGAACTCGGGCTCATTGGCGCGCTGCTCGTGATCGGGCTCTTCATTGCCCTCACCGTGGTGATGCTGCGCGTGATCACTCGCGCACGCGATCGGTTTGGCAAGGCGGTGGTGGGCGGCATCCTCGTGTGGATCGTGGGCCAGGCATTCGTCAACATCGGGGTGGTGATTGGGATCTTCCCCGTGCTCGGTGTCCCGCTCCCGCTGATCAGTGCAGGAGGTACGGCGTTGATCGCCTGTCTTGCGGCGATCGGCGTGGTCATCTCAATCGCGCGTGACGGCGCGCAGTATCAGGCCGAGCTCGCGGCAGCGGGCGCCGGCTCACCCGGAAGGAACTCGAGGACTCGATGACCCGCTACCTACTCGCGGGCGGCGGCACCGCCGGCCACGTGAACCCGCTGCTCGCGCTCGCGGACCTGATCCGCGCCTCCGAGGCCGACGCTGAAATCGTGGTGCTGGGCACCCGGGAGGGCCTCGAGGCGCGGCTCGTGCCAGAGCGCGGGTACGAGCTCGCCTTCATTGAGCGCCTCCCGTTCCCGCGCCGCCCAAATCTGGCCGCGCTCAAGTTCCCGGCCCGCTACGCGCGCGCCGTTCGCGAGGTGCGCGAGCTGATCCGCACGCGCTCGATCGACGTGGTCGTCGGCTTCGGCGGCTACGCCTCGGCGCCTGCCTACCGCGCCGGCGCCAAGGAGGGGATCCCCGTCGTGGTGCACGAGGCGAACGCCCGGCCCGGCATGGCGAACACGCTCGGCGCGCGCAGCACCCCCTACGTCGCCGTGACGTTTGCGGGCACGCCGATTCGCAACGCCCGCGTGACGGGAATGCCGCTGCGCCCCGAGATCACGAGCCTCGACCGGGCGGCGACCCGGGTCTCGGCGCGCGAGCACTTCGGACTCGACCCGGAGCGGCGCACGCTGCTGGTCACCGGCGGTTCCCTCGGGGCTCGCGCGATCAACCGGGGGATCTCCGGCTCCGCGCGGGAGATCGTCGACGCCGGGGTGCAGGTGCTGCACGTGTGGGGTGGGCTCACCGAGGTTGAGGACCCGGGCGTGCCCGGGTATCACGTGTTCACCTACTGCGATCGGATGGACCTCGCGTTCGCTGCGTGCGACCTCGCGGTATCGCGCGCCGGATCCACCACGGTGAGCGAGCTCGCCGGGCTCGGCGTGCCCGCGGTGTTCGTGCCGTACGCGGTGGGCAATGGCGAGCAGCGCTTCAACGCCGCCGGTGTGGTCGAGGCGGGCGGTGCGTTGCTCGTTGAAGACAGCGAGCTGACGCCCGAGTGGGTGCGCGGCACGCTGCTGCCGCTCCTCGCCGACGACGCACGCCTCGCGGACATGTCCCGGCGCGCCAGCAGCGCCGGCACGCTCGACGGCACCGAGCGCCTGCTCGACCTCGTCCGCGAGGCGCTCGCGGCTCGCGCGGCAGCGTGACCGCCCCGCCCGTCGCCCGGGTGCCCGTCCGCCTCTGGGTGATCCTCGCCGCGATGGTGCTCGCGCAGGCGGCGACCACCGTGGTCGCCGCGGCGCCGGCGTTCCTGATTCCCTATTTTCACGAGCAGCAGGGCCTGTCGCTCGCCACTGCCGGGCTGCTCGCCGGTGCGCCGAACCTCGGGCTCGTGCTTGCGCTCGTCGCCTGGGGCGCCGCGACCGACCGCTACGGCGAACGCCGCGTGATCCTGATCGGGCTCGCGCTCACCGCCGCGACCGTTGCCGCGGCAATGCTCGTCGACGGGCTTCTCGCGCTCGGAATCGCGCTGATTGCGTGCGGTGCGGCCTCCGCGTGCACGAACAGCGCGAGTGGGCGGCTGATCACCGGGTGGTTCCCGCCCGAGCGCCGGGGGCTCGCGATGGGGATCCGGCAGACCTGCCAGCCGCTCGGCATGGCGATCGCCGCCATCGGCGTGCCTGCCCTGGCCGTGGCAGGCGGCGTGCCGCTCGCGCTCGCGCTCGGCGGCGCGCTTGTCCTCGTGAGCCTCGGGTTCTGCGCCGCCGTGGTGCGCGATCCGGCGCGGCCGATCCGAAGCTCCACGGTGCCGCTTGGGAACCCGTACCGCGGCTCGGGCGTGCTCGCGCGCATCCACCTCGTCTCCGTGCTGCTCGTGGTGCCGCAGTTCGCTCTTTCAACGTTCGGGCTCGTGTGGTTTACGGTGGGCTTCGGCTGGGACCCGCTCGCGGCCGGCGCGCTCGTTGCTGCCGCCCAGTTCGCGGGCGCGGCGGGTCGTATCGCGGTGGGCGTGTGGAGCGACCGAGCGATGTCCAGGCTCCGCCCACTGCGGTTGGTCGCCATTGCCGGGGTCGGAGTGCTGCTGCTCGCCGCCGCGTTCGGCTGGGCCGATCTGAGTGTTCCCGCGGCGGTCGCCTACCTGCTCGCGACGTGCGTGAGCGTGGCGGACAACGGGCTCGCGTTCACCGCGGTCGCGGAGATCGCCGGGCCCGGGTGGGCCGGGCGGGCGCTCGGCGTGCAGAACACTGGGCAGTTTCTCGCCGCGGCGGCCGTGGGGCCCGCAATTGGCGCGCTGATCGGGCTCGTGGGGATCCCCGCCGCGATCGCGGTGACCGCCCTGGCCCCGGCGATCGCGGTCCCGCTCGTGCCGCAGGCGAGCGAGCGCGGGCGCGCCGAGAACTGACCGGGGGCGCGCGCGGTACGCTTGAGACGCGACCCGAGTTGCGGGCCGAGCCGAGCCACTAGGAGTGCACATGATCTATCCCGATCTCGAACTTGAGATCCCCGCCGACCTCGGCCGAGTGCACTTCGTCGGCATTGGCGGGTCCGGGATGAGCGGGATTGCGCGCATGATGCACCAGGCGGGCGTACCCGTCACCGGCTCTGACCGCAGCGCCAACTACTCGACCGTGGCGCTCGAGGAGCTCGGCATTCCCGTCGCGATCGGGCACGACGCCGCGAACGTTGGCGACGCCGACACGCTCGTCGTCACCGGCGCGCTGTGGCAAGACAACCCCGAGTACCAGCGCGCGCTCGCGGCGGGGCTGCCCGTGCTGCACCGCTCGCAGGCCCTCGCCTGGCTGGCGCGCGGCAAGCGCGTGGTCTCCGTGGCCGGCGCACACGGCAAGACCACCTCGACCGGCATGATCGTCACCGGGCTGCTCGGCCTCGGCGCTGATCCGTCGTTCGTGAACGGCGGCATCATCGAGTCGCTCGGCGTCAGTTCGGGGGCCGGCTCCGACGAGCTCTTCGTGATCGAGGCCGACGAGTCGGACAAGTCGTTCCTGCTCTACGACACCGCGGTCGCACTCATCACGAACGTTGACCCCGAACACCTTGACTTCTACGGCTCGCGCGAGGCATTCATGCAGGCGTTCGTCGACTTCGCCCGCGGCGCCCGCGAGCTCGTCGTGATCTCTGCCGACGACCCCGGCGCGCTTGAGGTGCTCTCGGCCCTGCGCGCCGACACCGATGCCGCTGCGGCCGCCATCCGCACCTTCGGTGAGGCAGCCGACGCCGACGTGCGCATTGTCTCGATCGACGATTCCGGGCCCGTGCGCTTCACCGTGGAGGTCGACGGCGAGCAGCACACGGCGCAGCTCCGGGTGTTCGGGCGCCACAACGCGGTCAACGCCGTGGGCGCGCTCGCGTCGCTCACCGGCCTCGGATTCCCGGCCGGGCCGGCGCTTGCCGCGATTGCCGAGTTCGGCGGCACCAAGCGCCGCTTCGAGTTTCACGCCGAGGTGGGTGGGGTGCGCGTCTACGACGACTACGCGCACCACCCCACCGAGGTCGCCGCGCTGCTCGACTCGGCGCGCGCCGTGGTGGGCGAGGGGCGGCTCGTTGCGATTCACCAGCCGCACCTCTACAGCCGCACGAGCATGTTCCATCGCGAGTTCGCGGAGGTGCTTGAGCAGGGCGCCGACTACACCGTGGTGCTCGCCGTCGACGGCGCACGCGAGGACCCGGTCCCCGAGGTGACGGGCGCGCTCGTCTCGAACGACTTCACCGATCAGGACCGCGTTGCCTACGTTGACGACTGGCAGCGCGCGGCGGAGCACCTCGCCGAGATCGCCCGGCCCGGCGACGTGATGGTGACGATGAGCTGCGGCACCGTGTACCGGATCATCCCCCAGGTTGTCGACGCGCTGCGCGACCGCTTCGAGGCCACGGGGAAGTGAAACGGCCGAGCGGGTTCGACCGGGCGCCCGAGCGCCCGGAATCGGACGCGCCCGTTCCGCGCGCTTCGGAGTGGGACGCACCCGATTCCGCGCCCGGGAGCGAGGAAGCGGCGGCGCCGCGGCCCGGACTGTTTGACCGCCTGCGCACGCGCACCGCGCGCGAGGCGGCCGCGGCGGGGCGCGATTCCGCGCCCGACGTCGACGCGGTCGCCGAGAGCGCAGTCGCCGAGCGCGCGGCTGACCCGGGTCTCGGCCCCGACGAGAGTTTGGCTCAGAACCAGAACCAGAACCAGAGTCAGGATCACGATTCGGATCAAGGCCGGGCAGCCGGAGTGGTCGACGCGGCGGAGGCGATCGCGCCCACGATAGACCTCTCCTCGGTGCGGCGTTCCCGCGCCGCGGACGACTCGCTCGACAGTGAGCGCGCCGGCGACGGCTCCGGCTCCTCCGACGCGCGCTCGGTGGTTGCCCGCTGGCGCGAGGCGCGGGACGCGCGGGAGGCTGACCCGGTGCGGGCGGCCGAGCGGAATCTGCGCGCGGCGGGCAAGCAGCGCAAGGCGCGGTTTCGCCGCGAACGGCACCGGTTCACCGCTGCCGCGCGCCGTCGCAGGCGCACCTGGCTGATCGTGCTCAGCGCCGTTGCCGCGCTCGCGCTCTTCGTGGCGGTCGGCGCGTTCACACCGCTCATGGCGGTGCGCGAGGTCACCATCGTCGGCGCGTCCGCCGTGAACGAGGACGACGTGGCGCAGGCGCTCGCCCGCTTCGAGGGCGTCCCGCTCGCGCTCGTTGACGACGGCGACGTGCACCGGGCGCTCGAACCGTTTGCCCTGATCCAGCGCTACGCGGTGGAGCGCACGCCGCCGCACACGATGACCGTGCGCATCGAGGAGCGCGTGCCGGTCGTGTCGCTGCCCGCGGCCAGCGGCGTCGAGCTGTTTGACGCCGCCGGAGTGCTGCTCGGTGCGGCCGAGACGGCCCCGGTGGGGGTGCCGATCGGGGAGGGGGCACTCACCGACCGGAGCTCGGCCGCCTTCCGCTCGGCAACGCGCGCGCTGCGGGACATGCCCGCTGAGCTGCGCGCGCAGATCGTGTCGGTGACGGCGTCGAGCGGCCAGGACGTGACGTTCGTGCTGACCACCGGTGTGGCGGTGCTCTGGGGCGACGCGGAGCAGACGCGGCGCAAGGCGACCGTGCTCTCGGCGATGCTCGCCTCACTGGGGGACCGTCCGATCGAGCAGATCGACGTCTCCTCGTCTGAGGCCCCGGTCTTCAGTTAGCGCGGCGCTCCGGCCCGGCGGCGCTCCGGCCCGGGTCGCTCCCGGCGGCACCGCCACGCCGCAGCCGCGGCGTGGCGGTGCCGCGCTGCCGAGGTTTGCGGCGTGTCTGCGGCAGCGCGGCACGCGCTGCCCGTAGCGTGGACCTCAGAAACGTATTCAGCAATACTAACTTTGAACTTCAGGTAGAGGTTGAGGGTTACGGGCGGAGGATCCAGGTGTCAGGGAACCAGAACTACCTCGCGGTAATCAAGGTCGTCGGTGTCGGGGGCGGCGGTGTCAACGCGGTCAACCGCATGATCGAGCTCGGCCTCCGCGGCGTCGAATTCATCGCCGTCAACACCGACGCGCAGGCGCTGCTGCTGAGCGACGCCGACGTGAAGCTCGATGTTGGGCGTGAACTGACCCGAGGGCTCGGCGCTGGAGCCGACCCCGAGGTGGGGCGCCGCGCCGCGGAGGATCACGCAGAGGAGATCGAGGAAGCGCTCACGGGCGCCGACATGGTCTTCGTGACCGCGGGCGAGGGCGGCGGAACCGGCACCGGCGCCGCACCCGTCGTGGCGCGCATCGCCAAGTCGATCGGCGCCCTGACGATCGGAGTGGTCACCCGCCCGTTCAGCTTCGAGGGCAAGCGCCGCGCGGCTCAGGCCGACTCCGGCGTGAGCACGCTCCGCGAGGCAGTCGACACCCTGATCGTTGTCCCGAACGATCGCCTCCTTGACATTAGCGAGCCCGGAATCAGCATGATCGAGGCATTCGCCGCGGCCGACCAGGTGCTCCTCGCCGGGGTATCGGGGATTACGGACCTCATCACCACCCCCGGCCTCATCAACCTCGACTTCGCCGACGTGAAGTCCGTGATGCAGGGCGCGGGAGCCGCGCTGATGGGCATTGGCTCAGCGCGCGGCGCGGACCGCGCCATCAAGGCTGCCGAGCTTGCCGTAGCCTCCCCGCTGCTCGAAGCGTCCGTCGAGGGGGCGCACGGCGTGCTGCTCTCGATCCAGGGCTCATCGAACCTCGCGCTGAGCGAGATCTACGAGGCGTCCACCCTCGTGCAGGACGTGGTGCACCCCGAGGCGAACATTATCTTCGGTACCGTCATCGATGACACGCTTGGTGACGAGGTGCGGGTCACCGTGATCGCTGCGGGCTTCGACGACGACCAGGTCGCCCCGCTCCCCACGACCGAGCGCGGCCGCCGCGGCAGCCACGTTGAGAGCCTCGACCAGGTTCCGGGGGCGCGAGCCACCACCTCGACCACCGAGGCCACGGGCCTGGGGTTCCCAGGATTCAACGCCGCGGGGGAGAAGGCCTCCGAGGCTGCGCCCGCGACGGGCCAGTTCGGTGAGGTCCTCTCGAACCCGCCGGTTGAGGCGCAGCTGAAGGACCCCGCGTTCGACGGCGACGACGACGATCTCGACATCCCAGAGTTCCTGAAGTAGGCGTCGTGTCCCAGTTGTCCGAGTGGAGCGATCCAGGTCTCGCGGACCGGCTCGCCTCCGTGCGCGCGGGCGTCGACGACGCCTGCCGCGCCGCGGGGCGCTCGTCTGAGGAGATCACGCTGATCGTGGTCACCAAGTTCCACCCCGCTGAGCTCGTCGCCGCGCTCGCGGAGCTTGGCGTGCGCGACGTGGGGGAGAACCGCCACCAGGAGGCGCAGGCGAAGGCCGAGGCGCTTGCCGAGCTCGATCTCAACTGGCACTTCGTGGGCCAGCTGCAGACGAAGAAGGCGCGCCAGGCTGCCCGCTACGCTCACGCGATTCATTCGATTGACCGCGAACGGCTGGTCGATTCGCTCACCGAGCTGGAGCGTCCGATTGAGGCCTTCCTGCAGGTCAACATGACCGATGACCTCGGTCGTGGTGGCGTGGCCCCGGCCGACCTTGAGGCCCTCGCCGAGCGCGCGCTGGGCAACCCGTCGCTCGTGCTGCGGGGTGTCATGGCGGTCGCCCCGCTGGACGAGCCCCCGGCACGCGCGTTCGAGCGGCTCGCGGGGTACTCCGAGCGGGTGCGCGCGATCGCGCCCGAAGCAAGTGCGATCTCGGCCGGGATGACCCACGACTACGCCGAGGCGATCGCCGCGGGTGCGACACACCTGCGAATCGGCAGCGCAATCACCGGCAATCGGCCCGCGCCCCTATAGTCTCGAAGCACAGCACCGTTGGGAGAAAAAATGAGCAATCCGCTGAAGAAGACCATGGTGTTCCTTGGCCTCGCTGAGGAGGAACTCGAGGAGCAGAGCTCGGCGCAGCAGGCGCCGGCAGCGCCGCGCGCCGCCGCACAGGCAGCGCCGGCTGCGAAGCCCGAGCCGAGCCGCCCGGCGCCGCAGCGCGCCGCCGTGACCCCGCTGCGCCGCGTGACCCCCACGAAGCAGCCGGTCGCGCAGCCGCTGAACGAGATCCTCACGGTGCACCCCACTGAGTATCGCGATGCGAAGATTCTCGCGGAGAGCTTCCGCGAGGGTGTTCCCGTGATCATCAACCTTTCGCGCATGGCCGAGGGCGATGCGAAGCGACTCATCGACTTCGCGAGCGGCCTCACCATGGGGCTCCACGGCCGGATCGAGCGCGTCACCAGCAAGGTGTTCCTGCTCTCGCCCGAGCACATCGAGACTGCCGGCGAGGATTCCCATCAGAACGACAGCGGCTCCTTCTTCGTGCCGCCCACGGCGTAACACGTGGAGATTCTGTTCGTCATCGGGGCCATCGCAAAGATTGTGCTCCGGATCTATACCTTTGTGCTGTGGGTCAGGTTCGTGCTCGATTGGATCACGGTCCTGAATCGTCGGTTCCGGCCGCGCGGCGGCGTGGCCGTCGCGATCGAACTCGTCTACACGATTACCGATCCGCCCATCAGGATGTTCCGCCGAATCCTGCCCCCGATCCGTCTCGGGCAGGTGGCGCTTGACCTGGGCTGGATGCTCACCATGCTGTCCTGCTGGATCCTCCTGGCGATAATTCCCGGGTGATAGCGCCCGGGTTCTGCGCGAACCCGGCTTTGTTTGCTAGCGTGGTTCTAGACCACGTGCTTGTGAGCGTTGTCACAGACCACACCGTGGTCCCGAATCGAAAGAGACGTAAACGATGGCCCTGACTCCCGAAGACGTCGTGAATCAGAAATTCACGATCACCAAGTTCCGCGACGGTTACGATCTCGATCAGGTCGATGACTTCCTCGACACGATTGTCGAGGAGCTGCGCCAGTTCGAGCAGGAGAAGTCGGAGCTGCGCGCGCAGATCGACGAGCTCACCGCGAAGCTTGAGGCCTGCGAGTCGGGCGCTCGGCCCGAGGGCGCTGCCTCCGAACAGACCATCGTTGTCGACGCACCCGCGCCCGCGCCCGTCGAGGCTCCGGCCCCGGTCGCAGCGGTTGTTGGTGGGACCCAGCCCGACGCCGTCAAGTCGAGCGCGATGCTCCAGCTCGCACTCGAGCTGCACGACAAGCACGTGCACGAGGGCGAAGCCACTCGTGACCAGCTGATCAGCGACGCCGAGGGCAAGCGCGATCAGATGATTCAGGACGCAGAGCGTACCGCCAAGCAGCTCGTCGAGGAAGCCCAGCAGCAGCGCGCTGAAGAGCTGCGCGAACTGGGCGAAGAGCGCGGCGATCTCCAGTTCAAGATCAAGGACCTGCGCCAGTTCGAGAGCGAGTACCGCTCCACTCTCCGCTCGTACATCCAGTCGCAGCTGCGCGGTCTCGACGGCTCGCCCGAGCCGGCCGGTGCCCCCGACGGCCTGCAGTAACACGGAGCGTGAACGACGTCTCTGACGTGACCTACGACGCCACGGCCACTCGGCCGTGGCGTCGCTGGGTCCCGGCGATCCTGCTCGCCGTTGCCGTGCTGGTGCTCATCTGCGACCAGCTCGTGAAAAACTGGGTGGTCTCTCACCTCACCGAGGGCGTGACGGTTCCGGTGATCGGCGACTTCTTGCGCTGGCACTTTGTGCGCAACCCCGGCGCGGCGTTCTCTATGGCCAGCGGTTCGACCTGGATCTTCACGATCCTCGCCGCGGTGGTCGTGGTCGTGATCCTGTGGCAGATTCGCCGGCTGCGCTCCATCCCGTGGGCGCTGTTCCTTGGGCTGCTCCTGGGTGGCGTGCTCGGCAACCTCACGGATCGACTGACGCGCGAACCGGGGTTCCCGGAGGGGCACGTCATCGACTTCATCTCGACGCCGTGGCTGTGGCTCGGCTTCACCGAGGCGATCTACAACATCGCCGACATCGCCATTGTGTCGGGCATGATCATCTTTGTGCTGGTGACCCTGCTGGGCCTCCCCATCGACGGGCGATCTCGCGCGCAGGCGAAGGCAGACGAGCTCGCCGCTGCCGCCGCGAGTGACGCGGCGCCGGCAGCCGGGTCACCGGACGCGCCCGACGCGACTCCGGCGGTTGCACCCGAGGACTTGCCGGGCGCGGCGCCCACGGACCCCGCGACTGACCACCCAGACACTCGCGAGGAGCGTGGGAATGCAGCACCGTAGCCTTCCCGTGCCCGACGGGCTCGCCGGCGAGCGCGTCGACGCCGCGCTCGCGAAGCTGCTCGGATTCTCCCGGAGTTTTGCGGCCGAGATCGCTCAGCTGGGCGGGGTATCCCTCGACGGCCAGGTCCTCGGCAAGTCTGACCGACTCGCCGCGGGCGCTTGGCTCGAGGTGTCGTGGGCCGAGAAGCGCGGCCCCGAGATCGTGCCCGTGCACCTGCCCGAGCTGGGGATCGTGCACGACGACGACGACATCGTGGTGATCGACAAGCCCGCGGGTGTCGCCGCTCACCCCTCGCTGGGGTGGGAGGGGCCGACCGTGCTGGGCGCCCTCGCCGGCGCTGGGTACCGCATCGCGACGTCGGGGCCACCCGAGCGGCAGGGGATCGTCCATCGCCTCGACGCGGGAACCAGTGGTCTCATGGTGGTGGCGAAGAGTGAGCGCGCTTACAGCGACCTGAAGCGCGCCTTCAAGGAGCGCGAGGTCTCGAAGATTTACCACGCGGTGGTGCAGGGGCACCCGGATCCTTTCTCCGGGACGATCGAGGGCCCGATCGGACGCCACCCCGGCCACGAGTGGAAGTTCGCTGTGACGCGCGACGGCAAGCCGTCTGTGACGCACTACGAGACGCTTGAGGCGTTCCCATACGCGACCCTGCTCGAGATCGAACTCGAGACCGGTCGCACCCACCAGATCCGTGTGCACATGTCTGCGCAGCGCCACCCGTGCGTGGGTGACGGCATGTACGGAGCCGATCCGACGCTGTCTGCGCGGCTCGGGCTTACCCGCCAGTGGCTGCACGCGATGCGACTCGGCTTCAAGCACCCGGGAAGCGGCGAGGCCGTGGAGTACTCCTCGGTGTACCCGGCAGATCTGCAGCGCGCGCTCGACGTGCTCGGCGGCTTCGAGCCCGGCGCCGAGTAGCGACCGCCGCTCGAACTGCCGAGCGCTGCGCCGGGGAGCGGTTGCCGCGCGGCTTCTCAACGCCGCGCGACCTCTCACCGGCCAGCGGCCGTGACGGTCCCGTGCGCAGTCTCGGTTCACCGCGCGGGCTCGACTACGAGGTGGGGCTGTTCTGCGCGCCCACCAGGGAAAACTGGAGCGTTTAGGCGAATCATATACGCCGTGCAGGAATTCTCACAAGGGACTGGCGCGTCGCACCGGAAGCATGATTCACTCAGACCACAGCATGGTCTGCGCGGTCCGCTGCGTGGTCACTCCCGGGGGAAACGAGGAATCAACATGCACGACAACGAACCACAGCTTGAGCAGGTCGCAGTGCCGCAGCCGTTCGCCTCGCAGGCGCGGACCGTCGCGGCGCGGGTGAGCAGCGAACTCTGGGAGCTTCGCGCAATCTGCGGGCGGTGGCACACCGTGTTCAAGCGGATGTCGCACCCGAACGCCGCGTACTCGTGCCCCTGGTGCGACGCGGACGTGCGCTGAGCTCACGACACACCGGGTAACCCGCCCGCACTCGGCGTCTCCGGAGCCTCCCCGGCAATACTCGGGGTACCCTGGAAGCGTCGGTGAAAGGGGCCCATTCGGTGTCAGAAAAAGACGGTTTCGTACATCTACACGTGCACAGCGAGTACTCGATGCTCGACGGAGCGGCTCGCGTGAAACCGCTCATTGAAGCGACGGCCGCGCAGGGAATGCCCGCGATCGCCGTGACAGACCACGGCAACACGTTTGGCGCGTTCGACTTCTGGAAAACTGCGCGCGACGCGGGCGTCAACCCGATCATCGGGATCGAGGCCTACGTGACCCCGGGCACGCACCGCAGCGACCGCACGCGTGTGCGTTGGGGCGACGGCGGCGGCGACGACGTATCGGGCGCCGGCGCCTACACGCACATGACGCTGCTCTCCGAGACCACCGAGGGCATGCACAACCTGTTCCGGCTGTCGAGCTACGCGTCGATTGAGGGTTACTACTTCAAGCCGCGTATGGACCGCGAGATCCTGCAGCAGTACTCGAAGGGCCTCATCGCCACGACGGGCTGCCCGTCGGGGGAGATCCAGACCCGTCTCCGCCTGGGGCAGTACGCCGAGGCGCGCGCGGCGGCCGCGGAGTTCCAGGACATCTTCGGCAAGGAGAACTACTTCTGCGAGATCATGGACCACGGTCTCGACATCGAGCGCCGGGTTCAGAAAGACCTCGTCTCGATCGCGAAAGACCTGGGGATCCCGCTCGTCGCCACGAACGATCTCCACTACGTGCACGAACAGGACGCGGAGTCCCACTCGGCCCTGCTCTGCGTGCAGTCGGGGTCGCGGCTCGACGACCCGAACCGGTTCCAGTTCAGCGGCTCGGGGTACTACCTGAAGTCGGCCGCGGAGATGCGCCACATCTTCCGGGAGATGCCCGAGGCGTGTGACACGACGCTGCTCATCGCCGAGCGCTGCAGCTCGGAGTTCAACACCTCGGCCAACTACATGCCGCGCTACCCGGTCCCCGAGGGGGAGAACGAGGAGAGCTGGTTCGTCAAGGAAGTCGAGAAGGGCCTGCACTACCGCTACCCGGGCGGCATCCCCGACGCCGTGCGCAAGCAGGCCGAGTATGAGACCGGCGTGATCACGCAGATGGGCTTCCCCGGGTACTTCCTCGTGGTCGCCGACTTCATCAACTGGTCGAAGGACAACGGGATCCGCGTGGGCCCGGGCCGTGGTTCGGGCGCCGGATCGATGGCGGCGTACGCGATGCGCATCACCGACCTCGATCCGCTGCAGCACGGCCTGATCTTCGAGCGCTTCCTCAACCCCGACCGCGTGTCGATGCCCGACTTCGACGTCGACTTCGATGATCGTCGCCGCGGCGAGGTCATCAAGTACGTGACCGAGAAGTACGGCGACGAGCGCGTGGCGCAGATCGTGACCTACGGCACGATCAAGTCGAAGCAGGCACTGAAGGACGCGTCGCGCGTGCTCGGCTTCCCGTTCGGCATGGGCGAGAAGCTGACGAAGGCGATGCCGCCGGCGGTCATGGCGAAGGACATCCCGCTCGCCGGCATTACCGACCCGAACCACCCGCGCTACAAGGAAGCCGCCGAGTTCCGTGCGGTGCTGCAGGAGGACCCCGAGGCGAAGCAGGTGTACGACACCGCGCTGGGGCTGGAGGGGCTGAAACGCCAGTGGGGTGTGCACGCGGCCGGCGTGATCATGTCGAGCGACCCGCTCATTGACATCATCCCGATCATGAAGCGCGAGCAGGATGGCCAGATCGTCACCCAGTTCGACTACCCGACCTGTGAGGGCCTCGGCCTGATCAAGATGGACTTCCTGGGGCTGCGCAACCTCACGATCATCTCCGACGCGCTTGAGAACATCCGCTTGAACCGCGGTGAGGAGCTCGATCTCGAGCGCCTCGAGCTCGACGACGAGGAATCGTATGCGCTGCTCACCCGCGGCGATACGCTCGGGGTGTTCCAGCTCGACGGCGGGCCAATGCGCGGCCTGCTCCGACTCATGAAGCCGGACAACTTCGAGGATATTTCCGCCGTGTTGGCGCTGTATCGCCCGGGCCCCATGGGCGCCGACTCACACACGAACTACGCGCTGCGAAAGAACGGGCTGCAGCCGGTCACGCCGATCCACCCAGAGCTCGAGGAACCGCTCAAGGAGGTGCTCGGCGGCACCTTCGGCCTGATTATCTATCAGGAGCAGGTGATGTCGATCGCCCAGAAGGTCGCAAACTTCTCGCTGGGCCAGGCAGATATTTTGCGCCGCGCCATGGGTAAGAAGAAGAAGAGCGAGCTCGATAAGCAGTTCGAGGGCTTCTCGGGCGGGATGAAGTCGAACGGCTTCTCCGACGCCGCGGTGAAGGCGCTCTGGGACATCCTGCTCCCGTTCTCGGACTACGCGTTCAACAAGGCGCACTCCGCGGCGTACGGCGTGGTGAGCTACTGGACGGCCTACTTGAAGGCGCACTACCCGGCCGAGTACATGGCGGCACTGCTCACGAGCGTCGGCGATTCGAAGGACAAGCTCGCGATCTACCTCAACGAGTGCCGCCGCATGGGCATCAAGGTGCTGCCGCCCGCGGTGAACGAGTCGTTCGCCGACTTCGCCGCCGTTGGCGAGGACATCCGGTTCGGTCTGGGCGCGATCCGCAACGTGGGCACGAACGTGGTCGAGGCGATCCGCGAGGCCCGCGAGACCAAGGGCAACTTCGAGACGTACCACGACTTCCTCAAAAAGGTCGCGCTCGTGGCGCTGAACAAGCGCACGATCGAGTCGCTCATCAAGGCCGGCGCCTTCGACGGGCTGGGCGGAACGCGGCGCGCGCTCGTGGAGATCCATGAGCAGACGATCGAGAGCGCGGTCAAGGAGAAGCGCGACGCGGAGAACGGGAACGTCGGCTTCGACTTCGACAGCCTCTTCGCTGAGGTCGCCGAGGCGGACGGAGCTTCCGGCGAGACGGTCTCGCAGGTGCCGGACCGGCCCGAGTGGACGAAGAAGGACAAGCTCTCCTTCGAGCGCGAAATGCTCGGGCTGTACGTCTCCGACCACCCGCTCCGTGGCCTCGACTCCGCGCTCGCGAAGGAGGCCAGCGCGACGGTGCAGCAGATCACCAACCCGGACGCGACCTCGAGCTTTGACGGCGAGATCGTCACGGTGGCCGGGCTGCTCACGAGCGTGCAGCACCGCACCGCAAAGTCGGGCAATCTCTACGGCATGGTCACGATCGAGGACTTCACCGGCGAGATCCAGGCGCTCTTCATGGGGAAGTCGTACCAGGAGTTCGGCAGCCTGCTGCAGCCAGACTCGGTGGTCGCGCTGCGGGGGAAGCTCAACGCGCGCGACGACGGGATGTCGATGCACGCGTACGGGGTGAAGCCGATCGACGCGGCCGTGCAGGAGGACACCGAGACGCTCATGCTCACCATCTCGGACACCCGGGCAACCGAGGAACTGATGGACGAGCTGAAGCGCACGCTGCTGCGGCACCGCGGTGAGAGCGAGGTGCGCTTGAACCTGATGACCTCCGGGGCGATCCGTGTGTTCGAGCTGCCGCTTCAGGTGCGCGTCTCGGCAGACCTGTTCGGTGAGTTGAAGGGGCTGCTCGGGCCGCGGTGCCTGATGCCGGTTGAGGAGCTCATCGCGTGAAATATGAGCGGAGTAGAGTGTGAGCGTGAGCGAGATGCAACAGGAAATCATTCGAGCACTGCGGCCGGTTCCGGCGATTGACCCGGCGGCCGAGGTGGAGCGCCGCGTCGCGTTCCTGGTCGAGTACGCGCGCGCGATTCCCGGGGTGCGGGGCTTCGTGCTCGGCATTTCGGGTGGGCAGGATTCATCGCTTGCGGGACGGCTCGCCCAGTTGGCGGTCGAGCGCCTGCGCGCGGAGGGCCGCGACGCGGAGTTCGTCGCGGTGCGCCTGCCGTATGCGGTGCAGCGAGACGAGGACGACGCGCAGCTCGCGCTCGCCTTCATCAAGCCTGACCAGGCAGTGACGGTCGATATTGGGCCGGGCACGGACGGGCTCGTGGCCCAGGTGTCGGCGGCGATGGGGACTCCCGTGACCGATTTTACGCGCGGCAACGTGAAGGCTCGGATGCGGATGGTGGCGCAGTACGCGATCGCTGGCGACCGCAGCCTGCTCGTGCTCGGCACGGATCACGCCGCCGAGGCGATCACCGGGTTCTTCACGAAGTTCGGTGACGGCGCCGCTGACGTGATCCCGCTGTCCGGGCTGACCAAGGGCCAGGGGGCCGAGATGCTGCGCGCCCTCGACGCGCCCGAGCGGCTCTGGGAGAAGGTGCCCACGGCCGACCTGCTCGACGACCAGCCGGGACAGTCGGACGAGTCGAGCCTGGGCGTGAGCTACCCCGAGATCGACGGCTACCTCCGTGGCGAGCGCGTTTCTGACGCCGCCGCAGCAAACCTTGAGCGTCGCTACCGGGCGACCGAACACAAGCGCCGCTTGCCGGTTGCCCCCGGGGACACCTGGTGGCGGGGCGACGCAGAACGGCTGGCTGAAGCGTGAGCACCACTTTTGTAGTCGCGGGCGGGTGCTTCTGGTGCCTCGATGCGGCATATCGGCAGTTGCAGGGGGTCACGGAGGTGCTCTCCTGTTACACCGGCGGCACCACCGCGCACCCCACGTACGAGCAGGTGTGCACCGGCGCGACGGGGCACGCCGAGGCAGTTGCGGTGACCTTCGATGAGGAGCAGATTCCCGCCGGAGTGATTCTCGACGCGTTCTTCACGATGCACGACCCTACGCAACTGAACCGCCAGGGAAACGACGTCGGTACGCAGTACCGCTCGGCGATGTTCCCCGCGGACGCCGCGCAGACTGCGCAGTTCGAGGCGGCGCGCGCCCGCGCGGCCGAGTGGTGGCCGGGAGAGCTCGTGACCACCATCGAACCGCTCGGCGAGGTGACCCCCGCTGAGGACGCGCACCAGGACTTTTTCGCGAAGAACCCCACGCAGGGCTACTGCCTCGCGGTGGCGGTGCCAAAGGTGAACAAGGTGCGCGCCGCCTTCACGCAGTACCTGCGATAGCCGGTTCCGTGCGCTGCCCGGCGGCGGTATCGCCGGGCACGAACTGGGCCGCGTGCCCGGCCTCGGCCGCCGGGACAGCGGTTGACTCCGGGACGCCCGCGGACGCCGAAGGCTCGGGCGCGCGCTCGTCGGCGGATGCCGCCGGGCCGGACTCCGCGTCCGCATCCGGGCCAGCCTCCTGCGCCACGGGATCCGGGATGAAGCGTGTGGTGCCCCACCGCAGATCGTGCCCGAGTCCGTCCGCTTCGATCTCGGCGGTGGTGCCCGAGCGGTCCTCACGCTGCCAGGCGCGAACGCGGAGTTTGCCCGATACCACCACACGATCGCCGCGCGCGAGCGAGAGCGACGCGTGGTCCGCGAGGCCGCGAAACGAGTTGACGGTGTACCAGCTCGTCTCGCCATCGACCCACTGGCCGCGTTCTCGATCAAAGCGGCGCGCGGTCTGTGCGAGCCGGAACGTGCAGATCGAGACCTGGCCGGTGGTGCGCGTGAGGCGCGGGATCGTGCCGATCGTGCCGACGACGCTGACGGTAATTGACATGGTGCTCCTTCGCGGTGAGGGTGCGCGCTGCCGCGCGCTGGGACAGTGGTGAGCGGGCGCCCCGTGCCGTGCGGAGTGCGTGACGCCCGCTCACCTCAACCATCCGTGATCCGGACGCTGCGCTGCGGCGGAAGCCGCGGAGTGTGGATAAGTCACCATGAGGGTGCGGCAGATGCGGTGTGTGGACGATGCTCGGCACGCTGACAAATACTCAGCGTGCCACCAGGGGTCGCCCACCCGCGGCTGCGTAGACTGGGGCCGTGTTCTCACGAGTCAGGCCCCGTACCCGGACCGCGGCGATCGTTGCCGTCGCGGTGATCGCCCCGCTGCTTGCTGGCTGCTCGCTGCTCGAGGGGCCCACACCGGAAACCCCGAAGCGCGCGACGCCCGCGGCGCCCGAGGTTGCCCCAGAATTCGTGCCGGGCGGCTCCGCAGAGGAAAACCTGCCCTACTTTACTGAGGTGCTGCGCACGTACACGAAGGGGGACGGCCCCGTGCAGGGCGCCCCGATCGTGGCGGCCGTCGTCGACGCCGGCTTCGATCCGGCGCTCATGCAGGTGAGCTTCGACCAGACCAAGACGAACCTCGCAGCCGACAACATCTTCGTCTCGGTCCGCGTCGACGCCACCTGCCTCATCGGCCAGGTGGTTGCCGACGACCGGAGCTTCGTCGCGGTGACCGAGCCAGCCATCGGCCCCAACGGCGACATCTGCCTCATCGGCAATACCGCACCAATCGCGGGCTAACCGTGCGCGGCGCGGCGCGCTGGCTTACGTCCAGTAGGCGGTAGTACGCGATCCGCGCGGGATCCGGGTCGATTCCGTATCCCTCGGACACGAGGTGGTCGAAGCCGGGACCGTGGGTGGCGTCGATGTCCCACGCGGCCACGGCGAGGTCGATCCTGGCACAGCCACCCGTTCCGGTCGGGCCCGCGCACGCGGGCCGCACGACCGTGGATTGCTGGGGCGGCCGGGAGCGGGCGCACGGTAGACTGTGGAAATCAAACGTTGACCTTCAAGCAGGGAGTTCGGGGCGCCGCTGGGTGCCCGGGAAACATATGGCTGAGTACATTTACCAGATGGTTCGCGCGCGCAAGGCGCACGGCGACAAGGTGATCCTCGATGACGTGACGATGGCGTTCCTGCCCGGCGCGAAGATCGGTGTCGTTGGCCCCAACGGTGCCGGTAAGTCGACGATCCTGAAGATCATGGCGGGGCTCGACACCCCGTCGAACGGCGACGCGATCCTCACCCCCGGCTACACGGTCGGGATCCTCATGCAGGAGCCCGAGCTCGACGAAGACCAGACGGTGCTCGCGAACGTGCAGCAGGGCGTCTCCGAGATCAAGGGGAAGCTCGACCGCTTCAACGAGATCTCCGCGGAGATGGCGAACCCGGACGCCGACTACGACAAGCTGCTCCCCGAGATGGGCGAGCTCCAGGAAGCGATCGACGCGGTCGACGGCTGGGATCTCGACAACCAGCTTGAGCAGGCGATGGATGCACTGCGGTGCCCGCCGCCCGAGGCGATCGTCTCGAACCTGTCCGGTGGCGAGAAGCGCCGCGTTGCGCTCTGCAAGCTCCTGCTCGAGAAGCCCGATCTGCTCCTCCTCGACGAGCCCACCAACCACCTCGACGCCGAGAGCGTGCTGTGGCTTGAGCAGCACCTCGCAAAGTACCCGGGCGCCGTGATGGCCGTCACGCACGATCGGTACTTCCTCGATCACGTGGCCACCTGGATCTGCGAGGTCGACCGCGGTCGCCTGTACCCGTACGAGGGCAACTACTCGACCTACCTCGAGCAGAAGGCCGCCCGCCTCGAAGTGCAGGGCAAGAAGGACCAGAAGCTGCAGAAGCGCCTCAAGGAGGAGCTCGAGTGGGTCCGCTCGAACACGAAGGGGCGCCAGGCAAAGTCGAAGGCTCGTCTGGCCCGCTACGAGGAGATGGCCACCGAGGCCGAGCGCACCAAGAAGCTCGACTTCGAGGAGATTCAGATCCCCGCCGGCCCCCGCCTCGGCAACGTGGTGCTCGAAGCGAAGAACCTGAACAAGGGCTTCGACGGGCGTACGCTCATCGACGGCCTCTCGTTCTCGCTGCCACGCAACGGTATCGTGGGCATCATCGGCCCGAACGGCGTGGGCAAGACCACGCTCTTCAAGACGATCGTGGGCATCGAGCCGCTCGACGGCGGCGAGCTGAAGATCGGCGAGACGGTCAAGCTCAGCTACGTCGATCAGACGCGCGGCGGCATCGACCCGAAGAAGACGGTGTGGGAGGTCGTCTCCGACGGCCTCGACTACATGAAGGTCGGCAACGTCGAGATCCCCTCGCGCGCCTACGTGTCGACGTTCGGGTTCAAGGGCCCGGACCAGCAGAAGCCGGCCGGCGTGCTCTCGGGCGGTGAGCGCAACCGGCTCAACCTGGCGCTCACGCTCAAGCAGGGCGGCAACCTGCTGCTCCTCGACGAGCCCACCAACGACCTCGACGTCGAGACCCTGTCGAGCCTCGAGAACGCGCTGCTCGAGTTCCCCGGTTGCGCCGTGGTGATCACGCACGATCGGTGGTTCCTCGACCGGATCGCGACCCACATCCTCGCCTACGAGGGCACCGAGGAGAACCCCGCCAGCTGGTACTGGTTCGAGGGCAACTTCGAGGCATACGAGGCGAACAAGGTCGAGCGGCTCGGGGCCGACGCGGCGAAGCCGTCGCGCGTCACGTACCGCAAGCTCACGCGCGACTAGCGGATCGGGGTCCGGCTCACTACGGGAGCCGGGCCCCGTTCTATTGAGCGACACACTTTGAGAACTGGGGGCGCGGATGGCACGCACACACATTGATCTTGAGCTGCGCTGGGGCGACCAGGACGCCTACGGGCACGTGAACAACGTCGCCTACGCAAGGTTTCTTGAGGAGGCGCGCGTGCGCACCTTCTGGCTCGGCTCCGGACGCGAGGCGACCGGCATGGAGCGCCACTTTCGGGGCGACGACCCAAACGGGCCGAAGATGCTGGTGGCGAGCCAGCAGATCGAGTTTCTGAGTGTCCTCGAATACGGCGAGCAGCCAATTACGGTCGAGCTGTGGATCGGGAAGCTCGGTGGATCGAGTCTCGAGGTGCACTACGAGATCGTCGACGGGGCGGCTGCCGAGCGCAGCGTTGTCGCGCGAGCCGTGTCGCACATTGTGATCGTCGACGGTCGCACCATGCGCCCGATCCGGCTCTCCGACGCCGGCCGCGAGTCAGTGGCGGCGTGGATGGACGAGCCGGTCAAGCTGCGCCGCGCCTAGTCGCGGCTCGGCACCCGCATCATGCCCTCCTGCGCCACGCTCGCGACGAGGGCACCGCTGCGGTCGTAGAAGCGGCCGTGCGTGAGCCCGCGGCCGCCCTGCGACGTGGGGGAGTCGAGCTCGTAGAGCAGCCACTCGTCGACGCGGAACGGACGGTGGAACCACATTGAGTGGTCGAGGCTCGCGAAGCGCATCCCCGGCGTGGCCCACGGGATTCCGTGCGTGCGGGCGATCGGCTCGAGCAGCAGGTAATCGCTCGCGAACGCGAGTGCCGCGGCGTGGATGAGCGGGGAGGCGTCGAGCGTGTCGCGGCTGCGCATCCACACGCGCTGCCGGCTGGTGCGCTCGGCGACCTCCAGAATGATGTCTGACTCGACGTAGCGGAAGTCGAACGGTCGGTTCAGCACCCAGGAGGCCTGCCCGTTCCCGGCGAGGTGACCGTACTTCTCCCAGACGGTCGGGAGCGACTCGGGATCCGGCAGCGCTGCCATATCGATGGTCTCCTGGTGCTCAAGGCCCTCGTCGGGCTCCTGGAACGAGGAGATCAGCGACATCAGGACCTGACCGTCCTGGTACGCCTGCACGCGGCGCGTGGAGAACGAGCGCCCGTCGTGCAGGCGGTTCACCTCGAAGGTCATACGCTCGTTGCTGTTCCCGGGGCGCAGGAAGTAGCCGTGCATCGAGTGGATCGCGCGATCCTCGGGTACGGTCTCACCCGCCGCTGCGAGCGCCTGCCCCACGACCTGGCCGCCGAATGAGCGGCCGTGCGGGGTGGGGAGCGCCGGTCCCGTGAATATGTCCTCGCGGGTGCGGGCACCCGAATCGAGAACCGAGAGCATCGGGAGCAGATCAGCGGCGGTCATGGGTCCTCCTGGCGGTCACACTGGTGCGGGTCAGCGTCCCCAGTCTATGAGGCAGCGGGGCGCTGGCGCGGGAAGGTGCCAGGGGTGGCGGGTAGGCTGGGGCGGATGGCTGCCACACTGCTGCTCGCGGATCACGCGACGCGAGATGATCTGCGTATTTTCCTTGAACGCCTGCAGAAGGTGGGCCAAGCGGAGGTGCGCCTCGTGACCCGGGGTGCCACGCTCGCGGTCTACGGCTGCACGCAGGCGCCGCGCGGGATCACCGATACGGTTCCCGTGGTGCTCGTGATGCGCGGCTTTGCGCTGGCCGAACCGCCGGCGGCTGATCTCGACGAGACGGTGCTGGGGCGTGCGCTGCTCGACCGGATAGCACGGCTGGGCATCGTCGGCCTCGCGCTCGACATGCCCGACGTTCCCGCGATGGCGGCCTGGGCCGGGGTGCTGCCGCCCGTCACCGGGTGGACGCGGATCGGCACCGTCGACGCCGGATCCCTCGCCACCGTCGCCGCCGAGGGGATCTCGCGCGTCGCGGAACTGTTGCCGGCGGACCCGGGCGAGGCGGTGGTGCACAAGGTGCGCGCCTCGGTGTGGGGTGCCGAGATCGCGCCGGGGATCCCGGCCGCTGCGGCGTTCGCGGCGGAGACGATGGGCTTCCTGCGCGAGGACGACCCGGTGCAACTGTCGCGCTCGCTGACGTGGACTCGGCTGTCCGCGGCGCGCGGCCACGTGGTGGTGCGCTCGCTGCTCGGCTGAGCGCGAACTCGCGCGCTCCACGGCGGGGCGCAGCAGGATCCAGAATC
Source organism: Leucobacter luti (assembly GCF_004217175.1). Lineage (GTDB taxonomy): Bacteria > Actinomycetota > Actinomycetes > Actinomycetales > Microbacteriaceae > Leucobacter > Leucobacter luti. The sequence continues at coordinate 241,853 of NZ_SHKI01000007.1, read as the reverse complement.
CTCAGCTAGGATAGTGAGGTCAACCGGAGGAGTATTTTCATGGCAAATGTCAACGGCATTATCGATCCGCCCATCGACGATCTGCTCGAGAAGGTCGATTCGAAGTACGCGCTGGTGATTTTCGCCTCGCAGCGTGCCCGTCAGATCAACGATTACTACACGGATCTGCACGACGGCAACCTGTTCGACAACGTGGGGCCGCTCGTCGACTCCTCCGTCGACGACAAGCCGCTGTCGATCGCGCTGCACGAGGTCGTTGAGGGCAAGCTCACGATGACCAAGCGTGACCCGGAGGTCGCTGCGTAATCTTTTGCTGCACAGGCAGCAGTGTCGGTGGCGTCGGATACCCTGAATAGGGACCGGCGCCACCGGCGTTTTCGGGGCACGGTCCCGCGCATCAGTTTTCTCTTATCGCTCAAGGAGCCCCATCGTGTCGCTGCGTCAGTTCACCTCGGAGTCGGTCACCGAGGGGCACCCGGACAAGATCTGCGACCGCATTTCTGACTCGATCCTCGACGCGATTCTCGCGCAGGATCCGGGTGCTCGCGTTGCGGTTGAGACCCTCGTGACCACGGGCCTCGTGCACGTTGCTGGCGAGGTGTCCACGTCGAGCTACGTCGAGATCCCGCAGATCGTGCGCGATGCGGTGCGCGAGATCGGGTACACGAGCTCCGAGATGGGCTTCGACGGCTCGTCGTGCGGGGTCTCCGTGTCGATTGGCCAGCAGTCACCCGACATCGCCGACGGCGTCGACAGCTCGCTTGAGCTGCGCAGCGGCGCACTTGACGACGAGCTGAGCCGGCAGGGCGCGGGCGACCAGGGGATCATGTTCGGGTACGCCACCGACGAGACGCCCGAGCTGCACCCGCTGCCGAGCTGGATCGCGCACCGCCTCGCGGAGCGGCTCACCGCGGTGCGCCGCAGCGGCGTCATCCCCGAGCTCCGCCCAGACGGCAAGACGCAGGTCACGATCGGCTACGACGGCGACCGCGCGGCGAGCATCGAGGCGGTCGTGGTGTCAACGCAGCATCAGGCAAGCATCGGTCAGCCCGCGCTGCGCGAGGCCGTGGAGCGCGAGGTGATCCGCCCGGTGCTCGCGCAGGTCGATCTTCCGAGCGATGCCGCCGAGCTGTTCATCAACCCCGCCGGACCGTTCGTGGTGGGCGGGCCGATGGGCGACGCGGGGCTGACGGGCCGCAAGATCATCATCGACACATACGGCGGTTCGAGCCGCCACGGCGGCGGCGCGTTCAGCGGCAAGGACCCCTCGAAGGTGGACCGCTCGGCCGCGTACGCGATGCGCTGGGTCGCCAAGCACGTGGTGCGCGCCGGCCTCGCCTCGCGCGCTGAGCTGCAGGTCGCGTACGCGATCGGCCGGGCGCACCCGGTGGGCCTCTACGTGGAGACCTTCGGCACGGAGACGGTGCCGCGCGAGCGCATCGAGGCTGCGGTGCGCGAGGTGTTCGATCTCCGCCCGCTCGCGATTATTCGCGACCTCGCCCTGCTGCGCCCCATCTACGCGCAGACGAGCGCGTACGGTCATTTCGGGCGCGAACTGCCCGATTTCACCTGGGAGGCCACGCCCCGCGTCGCGGAGCTCCGGGCCGCCGCCGGCCTGTAGCGGGCGTGGTGGGCACCGCGTTCGAGCGCGCCGAGGGCGCAGCCGGCCGCACCGTCGCGCGCATTCTGCTCGATTCGGCGCTGCCGCAGCTGGATCACCTCTTCGACTACTCGATCCCGGCCGAGCTTGCCGATGAGGTGCGGGTGGGGCAGCGCGTCCGCGTCCCGTTCCGCTCCCGGGATCGCAAGAGCTTCGGCTACATCATCGAGTTCGTGGCCCGCAGCGAGTTCGGTGGGGAGCTCGCGCCCATCGCCGACATCGTGTCGGCCGTGCCGCAGCTCACCCCCGACGTGTGGCGGCTCGCCCGAGCGGTCGCCGACCGCGCGGGCGGTTCGGCGGGCGACATCCTTCGCCTCGCGATTCCCACTCGCCAGATTCGAGTGGAGAAGCAGCACCTCGCCGCGGCCGAGGCTGCCGCGAACGCCGCCGCGGTGGCGAACGCCGAGGCGGCGGCAGAGTCCGAGGCGGCGGCAGCGTCCGCGGTGGTCGCGCAGCCCGAGGCGGCGGTGGCCGAGCCCGTGGCGGAAACGCAGGCCGAAGCGACGGCGGCGCCGGAGCAGGCGATCGCGGCGGAGCTCGTCACGGGCGCGCGCCTCGCGCTCACCCCCTCGCACGGGCCGGAGCGGCTGCACACCGGCGAGTGGGTGGGCGGCTGGGCCGCGCAGCTCGCGCGGGTCGCGATCGCCGTGCACGCGCTCGGCCGCAGCGTGATCCTCGTGGCCCCCGACTACCGCGATCTTGATCAGCTCCGCGACGCGCTTGAGGCGCTCGGTCACGCGGAGGCGGTGCGGGTCGACTCGCGGCAGTCGAACGGGGAGCGGTACGCCGGGTTCTTGCGCGCCCTTGACGGGGTACCCCGCATCATTCTGGGCAACCGTTCCGCCGTGTACGCGCCGGCGCACGAGCTGGGCGCCATCCTGATCTGGGACGACGGCGACCCGGTGCTCGCCGAGCCGCTGACCCCCTACGTGCACGCCCGTGACGCGGCGCTCGTGCGCGCCGAGCAGGCCGAGGCCGGCCTGTTTTTCTCAGGGCACGCCCGCAGTGCAGAGGTGCAGCGGCTCGTCGAGCTGGGCTACGTCCGCGCGCAGGAGTTTCCACCGCGCCGCACCCGCATCGTGCACGCGGACGCCTCGATTGCACCCGAGGCATTCGCGGGCCGCGTCCCGGAGTTCGCGGCGCGCACCATCCGGGAGGGGCTGCGCAGCGGGCCGGTGCTCGTGCAGGTATCCACGCCCGGGTACGCCCCCGTCGCGGTGTGCGGCGAGTGCGGTGACCTCGCGCGGTGCCGGGCCTGCGCCGGCCCGATCGGTTTTCGCGTGGTGGGTCGCGCCTCCTGCCGGTGGTGCGGCGAGTACGCGACCGACTGGCGCTGCGGCACCTGCGACAGCCGACGGCTTGAGGAGCGCGGCATGGGCTCGGCGCGCACGGTGGAGCAGTTCGAGCAGCAGTTCACCGGTACTCGCGTGATCCTCAGCGACGGCGAGCACCCGCGCGAACGGGTCGATGCTCGCCCGGCGCTCGTGGTGGCCACGCGCGGCGCCGAGCCGCTCGCGGCCGGCGGCTACCGCGCGGTCGTGCTGCTCGATGCCGAGCGGCTGCTGAGTATTGAGACGCTGCGCGCGGGCGAGGATTGCCTGCGCTGGTGGGAGAACGCGGCGGCGCTCGCGGCACCCAACGGGATCTGCCTCATGGCCTCGGGTGGCGGCCCCGTGGTGCAGGCGTTCGTGCACGGCCGCACGGAGGCGTGGCTGCGCAGCGAGCTGCGCGATCGGCAGGCACTGCGCTATCCGCCCGCGGTGCGCGTTGCGAGCGTGAGCGGCGGCCCCGACGAGGTGGAGCGGGCGCTGCGTCAGCTCGACGGCCTGCCCGGGGTCGACCACCTCGGCCCCACCTCGATCCCGCCCGGGGGCGCCGCGCGCACGCCGGCCGGGCTGGTGCGGGCGATCGTGCGGTTTGAGTACGGGCAGGGGAGCGAGGTGGCCAGCCGGCTGCGCGGCGCACTCGTCGCGGACGCGGCGGGCGCATCATCGCGAACCAAGAGTCGCGCCCCCGGACGGGCCCGCCCCGAGGCTCTGCGCCTGCGATTTGACGATCGCGGTGTGTTCGACGGCTAGGCGGGAGCCCCGCGCTCGAATACGCTGAGCACATGGATGGGGTCAATGAGTTTGTGCTCGCAGCGGGCGATTCGCTCTGGACGTGGGCGGTACTGCCCGTGCTCGTGGCGCTCGGCCTGTACTTCACGATCCGGTCAGGGGTGGTGCAGTTCCGATGGCTGCCGGAGATGATCCGCACCCTCACGAACAAGACTCCGCTGAACGCCGACGGCACCCCGCAGTCGGTGTCGGCGTTCCAGGCGTTCACGATCTCGGCGGCCTCCCGGGTCGGGGTGGGCAACATCGCGGGCGTGGGCACCGCGATCGCGATCGGCGGGCCGGGCGCCGTGTTCTGGATGTGGACGATGGCGTTCATCGGCGGCGCATCGAGCTTCGTGGAATCGACCCTCGGGCAACTCTTCAAGGTCAAGGACCCGAGCGGCTTCCGTGGCGGCCCGGCCTATTACATGCTGCACGGCTTGAAATCGCGGTGGATGGGCACCCTGTTCGCGGGAATCCTGATCGTCTGCTTCCCGTTCGCGTTCTCCTCACTGCAGGCAAACACGATCAGTGCCACGCTCGTGTCCGGGATCGGGGCGGACGCGGGGGCGGCAGGCTGGATCACGGTCGTCATCGGGATCGTGCTCGCTGTGCTCACCGGGCTCGTAGTGTTTGGCGGCGTGCGTCGAATCGCGAGCGTCACCCAGGCGGTGGTGCCCGCGATGGCGCTCGCCTACCTGCTGCTGGGCCTCGTGATCGTGTTTCTCCACATCGACCAGCTCCCCGCCGTGTTCGGGTCAATTTACACGCAGGCGTTCGGCTTCAACGAGGTCGTCGGTGCGACGTTCGGCATGATCCTGATGACGGGCATCAAGCGCGGCATGTTCTCGAACGAGGCGGGGCTTGGATCGGCACCAAACGCGGGAGCGAGCGCCGCGGTCACGCACCCCGTGAAGCAGGGCCTCGTGCAGACGCTCGGCGTCTACTTCGACACCTTTCTCATCTGCTCCATCACCGCGTTCATCATCCTCGTGACGGCGCCCGATCTCGCGAACGCAACCCGGGGGATCGGGCTCACCCAGGACGCCATCGTTGGCACGCTGGGACCGTGGTCGAACGTGCTGCTCAGCGTCATCATCTTCCTGCTCGCGTTTAGCTCGATCCTCGGCAACTACTACTACGGCGAGTCAAACATCGAGTTCATTTCAACCCGGCCGCGCGTGCTGTTCGGCTATCGGGTCCTCGCGGTGCTCGCGATCTTCGTCGGCGCGATCGCTTCGGCAGACCTGATCTGGAACACCGCTGACGCGATCATGGGGGTGATGGCGCTCGTGAACCTGATTGCGATAGGGCTCCTCTCCGGGCTCGCATTCAGGCTCATGCGCGACTACGCGGCACAGCGCCGCGCGGGGCGCGACCCGGTCTTCACGCGCGCGCTCATGCCCGACGTGAGCGGGATCAGCTGCTGGGAAGACGAGCAGAGCGTCACCGGCCGTATTCCGGTCCAGGGCGAGGAGCGCGCCTAGCGCCCGGTCCGGGGCAGTCCCCGGACCGGGCGCTTCCGCGGCGGCTAGCCCTCGCGGATCAGCTCTGCGACGTAGTCGACGTCTTTGTCGCCGCGCCCGGAGAGGTTCGCGACGATCACCGCGTCGGCGGGCAGCGTCGGCGCGAGGCGCATCACGTGCGCGAGGGCGTGCGAGGACTCGAGCGCGGGGATGATTCCCTCGATCCGCGACAGGGCGCGGAATGCGGCGAGCGTCTCGGCGTCCGACACCGACACGTACTCGGCGCGGCCGAGCTCGGCGAGGTGCACGTGCTGCGGCCCCACTCCGGGGTAGTCGAGCCCGGAGGCGATCGAGTGCACGGGGGAGGGCTCGCCGTCTGCACCCTGCAGCACTCGCGTGCGCATGCCGTGCAGCGTGCCGGGGGTGCCGAGCGTCATCGTGGCAGCGTGCCGATCGCCGTCGAGACCCTCCCCGCCGGGCTCCACGCCCACGATCCGCACTGACTCATCGGTGAGGAACGCGTCGAACAGGCCCATCGCGTTCGAGCCGCCGCCGACGGAGGCGACGAGCACGTCGGGCAGGCGCCCCTCGGCCTCGAGGATCTGCGCCCGTGCCTCGCGGCCCACCACCGACTGGAAGTCACGCACCATGGAGGGGTACGGGTGCGGCCCAACGACCGACCCGATCGCGAAGAAGTACTCGTCGGGTGCGCCCGCGTACACGGCGAACGCGGAGTCGACGGCCTCCTTGAGCGATCGGCCGCCCTCCTCGACGGTCACCACCGTCGCTCCGAGCAGCTCCATGCGCACCACGTTCGGGTGCTGTTTCGCCACGTCAATCGCGCCCATGTGGATCTCGCACTCGAGGCCCACGAGCGCGGCAGCCGTGGCGAGCGCCACGCCGTGCTGGCCGGCACCGGTCTCTGCGATCAGCTTGGTTTTTCCCATGCGCTTCGCGAGCAGCGCTTCGCCCAGGCAGTGGTTGATCTTGTGGGCGCCCGTGTGGTTGAGGTCCTCGCGCTTGAGGTACACGCGAGCGCCACCGAGCTCGCGGGTGAGGTTTTCGGCGAAGTAGAGCAGCGAGGGGCGGCCGACGTACTTTGAGAGGAGCGCCTGCAGTTCGTCAATGAACTCGGGATCCTGAGAAGCCGTGGCGTACGCGGCCGCCACCTCGGCGATCGGCTCAACCAGGAACGGCGGCAGCGCGGCGCCGCCGAACTCGCCGAAGAACCCGTCGGCGTCGGCGCGGTACGGGGTGGGGTGATCGTGCTGGGTCATGCGTGGGATCCTTCGGGTCTGGCGCCCCTCGCAGACACAAAAACACCGCCTGCGAGGAGGCGGTGTCGGGGTGCATGCGTATGCGAAAGAGTGACCGCCCTAGACGGCCCACCACTGATTCGCTTGTTGCATGGAGCGATTGTAGCACCGGGGGAGGCAGCGAGCGCAAGCCCCCGTGCGCGGGCCGGCGCCCGGGCCGGCGCGGCGGCGGCACCGAGTGGTGCGAGAATAGACGGATGCGGATCGTCTTTGCCGGAACCCCCGAGTTCGCCGTCCCGAGCCTGCGCGCGCTTGTCGCCGCGGGCCACGAGGTGATCGGTGTCATCACCAGGGAGGACGCGCCGCTGGGGCGCAAGCGTGTGCTGACTCCGTCCCCGGTTGCCGCCGCCGCCGAGCAGCTCGGTCTGCCGGTGCTGCGCGCCAACCGCCTGGACGCCGCCGCCACCGAGTGGGTGGCGGAGCGTGCGCCCGAGCTCGGCGTGATTGTCGCGTACGGGGGGCTGGTGCGCGAACCGCTGCTGAGTCTGCCCGCACACGGGTGGATCAACCTGCACTTCTCCGAGCTGCCGCGCTGGCGGGGCGCCGCCCCCGTGCAGCGCGCCCTCGAAGCGGGGGAGCAACAGCTTGGCGTGACCGTCTTCAGGTTGGTCCCCGCACTCGACGCGGGCGACGTGCTCACGCGCGACGCGCGCGAGTTTGCGCCGGGCACGCCCGCCGGCGCGGCGCTCACCGATCTCGCTGAGTTCGGCACCGCGGCAGTGCTCGAGGCGGTCGAGCTGCTCGCGCGCGACCCGGGCGCCGGGGACCCGCAGACCGGCGCTGAGAGCTACGCCCACAAGCTCAGCCGGGAGGACGGTCGCCTCGACCTGAGCCTCGATGCGCGCACGGTGCTCGCGCGCTGGGCGGGGATGACCCCCGAGCCCGGCGCGTACGTGCTCCACGAGGATCAGCCGCTGAAGCTGATCGAGCTGGCCCCGGTGCCCGATGAGGTTGCCGCCACCGCGCACGACGCTGCCGGGGCCACCGCACCCGGCACCGCGCTCCTGGTGGCAGGCACCGCGGTGCTGACCACGGGCGACGGCCTGCTTGCGCTGCGCCGTGTGCAGCCGGCCGGCAAGCCGGCCATGGACGCGGCCGCGTGGTTACGCGGGCGCGATGGACGGGCGGTGCTCGCGTGAGCCCGGCGGATCGCGGCGACCGCGGCGAGAACCAGCGCGGCGGAAACTCGGGCGGCGGCGGGAACTCGCGCGGCGGCGGACATCAGCGCGGCGGGAACGCGCGCGGCGGACAGGGCCGTGGCTCGCAGGCGCGTGGCGCTCAGGGCCGCGGCGACCGGGCCCGGCAGGGCGCTCCGCGCGCCAGGATCTCCGCCGCTCGGCTCGTGGCCTACGACGTGCTCCGAGATGTCGACGAGCGTGAGGCGTACGCGAACCTCGCGCTGCCTTCCCGGATCCGCGACGCAGACCTCGACGGCCGCGACGCGGGCCTCGCCACCGAGCTGGTCGCGGGTGCCCTGCGCTGGCGTGGCCGGTATGACCGGATCATCGAGCTCGCAGCGGGGCGCGCGATCGCCGAGATCGACCCGCGCACCCGCAACGTGCTGCGCCTGGGCGTGCACCAGCTGCTCGGCATGCGGACGGCGGACCACGCCGCGGTGAACGAGAGCGTCGAGCTGCAGCGCCGGGTCGCGAATCAGAACGCGGCCGGATTCGTCAACGGCGTGCTGCGCACCGTGGGGCGGAGCACGAACGAGGAGTGGGACGCGGCGATCTCGGAGGCGGCGCGCACGCCCGACGAGGCGCTCGCCGCACGCACGTCGCACCCCGCGTGGGTATTGCGGGCGCTGCGTGACGCGCTGCGGGCCGAGGGGCGCGAAGCCGAGCTCGCCGCGCTGCTCGCGGCGGACAACGACGCGCCGCGGGTGAGCCTGGCCGTGCTGCCGGGCAGCGAACTCACTCCCGAGGAAGCCGCTGCGGCGATGGCTCCGAGCGACGGCGACGGTTCGCTTGACGATGCCGTGGTGGGCGACGGCGAGGCAGTTCCGGCGCTTCGGGCGGTCGGCCCCTCACCCCTCGGACTTGAGCTCTCGGGTGGCGACCCATCGCGTGCGATTGCCGCGATCCGGGAGCCCGAGGGCGTGGTGCGCGTGCAAGACCAGGGCTCTCAGCTCGCGGCGCTCGCGCTCACGCGCCTGCGTCCCGTCCGGGCGGGTGAGCGCTGGCTCGACCTGTGCGCCGGCCCCGGCGGGAAGACGGCGGTGCTCGGTGCGGAGGCGCTGCTCGGCGGTGCGACCGTTCGCGCCAACGAGGTGTCCGAGCATCGCGCGGAGCTGGTGCGCCGGTCAACGGTCGCGGTATCCGAGGCGGTGGAGGTGGTGTCGCACGACGGCCGGGAGCCCGCCGCGTACGGCGATGAACAGTTCGACCGGATCCTCGTGGACGCCCCCTGCACGGGGCTCGGCGCCCTGCGTCGCCGGCCCGAGGCGCGCTGGCGCAAGCAGCCCTCAGATTTGCCCCAGCTCACCGGGCTGCAGACCGAGCTGCTCGACGCCGCGGTGGCCCACCTGGCCCCCGGCGGGGTCCTCGCCTACGTCACCTGCTCACCGCACCTGGCGGAGACGCGGATCGCGGTGGAGCGGCTGCTCGCACGCACGCCGGGCCTCACCGAGCTCGACGCGCGCGCTGCAATTCGTGGGGTGGCTCGCGGGCAGATCGACATCGCGGGGGAGTCGCTGAGCGCGCAGCTGTGGCCGCACCGGCACGGCACCGATGCGATGTTCGTCGCGCTGTTCACGCGGGAGTAGCCACTGAAATTGAGTGCAGGGAATTCCTTGCACGACTTTTCGCTGGGAACGCACGATATTTCTCTCGCGTGTGAGCGCTGATCGACCTACGCTGTGCGTATGGACGAGCACGCGGCTCGGCCGCTCAGCGCAGCCGGCGCCGAGCCGCCACCCGGCGAATCTCCGTCACCCGACGCAGCACCGCACCCCGGCGCCGCCGGAATGGGGCCGAACACCCGGACCTTTCTGCACGTGCTCGTCAACACGGCGGTCGCCGGACTGACCACGAATTTCCTCTGGTTCGCCGTGGTCTTCTGGGTGTACTTGGAGACGCGGAGCATCCTCGCTACGGGGGTGCTCAGCGGGACCTTCATGATCCTGATCGCCGCGTGCTCAATGTGGTTCGGATCACTGGTCGACCGGATGCGCAAGCAGCGAGTGATGCTGCTCAGCGCCTGGGCCACACTCGCCGCTTTCATTCTCGGCTGCGTGATCTACTTCAGCGTTCCGAGCGAGCAGCTACTGCGGTTCGACGGGCCGTGGTTCTGGGTGTTCAGCCTGATCGTGCTCGCCGGATGCGTGGTCGAACTGCTGCGCTCGCTCGCGCTCTCCACCACGGTCACGCTGCTCGTCCCCGCCGAGCGCCACGCGAACGCGAACGGCCTCGTCGGCACCGTGCAGGGGCTCGCGTTTATCGCGACGAGCGTGTTCAGCGGGCTCTCCGTGGGAATGCTCGGTATGGGCGCCACGATCGTGATCGCGACGGTGTGCGTTGCCGTGCCGCTCGTGCACCTCCACCTCCTGCGGATCCCGGAGCCCGTGGTCGCGCGCGACCCGGGCCGCAGCGCCGTGGACTTCCGCGGCGGCATGGCGGCGCTCCTCGCCGTGCCCGGTCTTCTCGCGCTCGTCATCTTCAGCACGTTCAACAACCTCGCGAGCGGTGCGTTCATGGCGCTGACAGACCCGTACGGCCTCACGATGTTCCCCGTCGAGGTGTGGGGCCTCGTGTTCGGACTCGCGTCCACCGGGTTCGTGATCGGCGGGCTCACCGTCGCCAAGCTCGGTCTCGGCCGAAACCCGATCCGGACCATGCTGATCCTCGTCGGCGTGATTGGGCTCGTCAGCGTCCTGTTCACCATCCGCGAGTGGCCCTGGCTGTTCATCCTGGGCATCTGGGTGTTCATGATGCTCATGCCCGCGGTCGAAGCGGCGGAACAGACCGTGATCCAGCGCGTGGTCCCGTTCGAGAAGCAGGGGCGGGTGTTTGGGCTCGCGATGACGTTCGAGGCGGCCGCAGCCCCCATCACCGCGCTGCTGATCGCGCCGACAGCGGAGTTTTGGATCGTGCCCTACCTCGGGAGTCCCGAGGGACAGCGGGAGTGGGGGTGGCTCCTCGGGGAGGGTGAGAGCCGCGGGATTGGCTTCATCTTCGTGTGGACCGGGATTGCGATGATCGTGCTCGCCGGCGGTGCGGCGCTCACCCGGTCCTATCGCACCCTGTCGCGGAGCTACGCGGCGGCGAGCCCGTCAGCCGCGGGCGGGGCGGCGGGGGACAGCGCCCCCGCCGGGTAGCCCGCTACTCCCACACCACGACTGGCTTCTCGTCCGAGAAGTCCACGTAGGGGACCAGCGCGTACGTGGTCGTCTCCACCTGCTCCGGTTTCTTCGTATTGCCCGAGGTCGCCTGCACCGTGGTCTCGGCGGTCAGGAACATGTCGCGGCCGGACACCACCGAGGGGGCCTCATAGCTCGCCACCGGGGTCACCGACTTGAGGAGCGCCTGATCCGTGACGGAGAGGGACCGCTTCACGGTGCCCTCGACCGGCACGGGGCCGTAGAGCGAGTCCTCCGACACCTCGAATCCGCACGGCGTCAGCAGCGTGTCAAGCGCGAGGCACTCCTCGACCGAATCGCTCACGAGCGAGCGAAACACCTCCGTGGCCTCGGGCGTGAGCTCCGGCTTCACCTCGTAGAGGGCCTCGGCGTCGCTTGAATCAACCAGGGTGAACAGATCCGAATCGGTGCTGAGACCGAACTCCTCGGTCTCGACCCCCAGCTGGTAGACGCCGGGAAACAGCGCCACCGAGCCACCAATCGCGGCCTCGCCGTTGAACGTCAGCCCGAGCCCCTCAAAGCCGTAGACGGAGACCCGCACCAGCGCGTCCTCAAGCTCCCACGAGTCCGAATAGTCCCAGAGCCTAAACTCCCGGGTCACCGGCGTATCTCCCAGGGAGAACGAGGCCGTGGCCACGAGCACGCTGCCGTAGCCCATGTCGTCCGCCACAGCGGGGGCGACCGAGATGTCGGAGATCGGCGCACGCTTCAGCGACTCCGCGAGAACGTCATCGTTCAGCATCGTGTCGGACGCGGAACCCCCGGCGAGCTTGCGGGCGGTGGTCGCGTCCCCGGCTGCAAGGGCCGTGAGGTACTCCTCGACCGCCGCGCTCGCCGCCGCCGCGGTCTCGGGCGACACGCTCGAGCTCGAGCCGCCAGAGCCCGACCCCGCGATGCGCCCGACGCTGCGATCGAACAGCGCGCCGAGGGCGAACAAGCCCCCCACGATCATGAGGAGCACCACTGCGCCGGCAACGATGCCGATGATCGCACCGGTGGGGAGACCGCGCTTGGGCGCGGGCGAGTACGGGGTGCCGGGCGAGAACTGCTGGGGGTGAGTCGCTTGCGCGGGATCCGCGGAGGGGTACTGCGCGTACTGCTGCTGCGCGTACTGCTGCTGCTGCTGCGGCTGCGCGTACTGCTGCGGCTGCTGCTGCTGTGGCTGCGGCTGCGCGTACTGCGGCGGCTGCTGCTGCTGTGGCTGCGGCTGCGCGTACTGCGGCGGCTGGCCGTAGTGCGGGGCCTGCCGGCTCGGATCCTGCGGCCAGACCTGCTGATACTGCTGAGAGTGCTCTTGCGGCCAAGCCTGCTGATACTGCTGGGGATGCTCTTGCGGCCAGGCCTCCTCGGGCGGCGCGACCTGCTGCGGAATCGGCGGCGCGTACCGCGGCGCATCGGGGGCCGGGGCCGTGCTCGCGGGATCGGTGCTCGCGGGATCGGTGCCCGCGGGGTCCGTGCCCGCGGGGGCCTCGCCCTGCTGGTCTGGCTGAGCGTTCTCGGGGAGTTCAGGCGATCCGGTCATACCCCCACCCTACGGACTCAGCGGGCTGCGAGGACCCGGTCTGCTCAACTTGAGTGCGTGGCCTAGAATTATGTGGTGACCGCGCAGCGCATCAACCCGAGTATCTTGTCCGCCGATTTCGTGAACCTGCAGGCCGAGCTGGAGGCGATCCGCACCGCCGACCTCGTCCACGTTGACGTGATGGACAACCATTTTGTCCCCAACCTCACGATGGGGCCGCCGATCGTTGAGCGGATCCAGGCGGTGTCTCCGGTGCCGCTCGATGTGCACCTCATGATCTCCGACGCGGATCGCTGGGCGCCGGGGTATGCCGAGCTGGGCGCGTACTCGGTGACGTTCCACGCTGAGGCGGCCGCGGACCCGGTCGCGCTGGCGCGCCGGATCCGCGACATCGGCGCGCGCGCGGGCATCGCGCTGAAGCCCGGCACCGATCCCGAGCCGTACCTTGAGTTGCTCCCCGAGTTTGACCAGGTGCTCGTGATGACCGTCGAGCCCGGGTTCGGCGGCCAGTCGTTCATGGCCGACATGATGCCGAAGCTGCGCCGCTTCGCGGACGCCAAGGCCAAGCTCGGTCTTGACCTCTGGTTGCAGGTCGACGGCGGAATTACGGTCGACACGATCGGCATTGCGGCCGAGGCCGGCGCAGACACCTTCGTCGCCGGATCCGCGGTGTATGGCGGGGTACCGGAGACGCGGATCGCGGAGCTCCGCGCCGCAGCGGCGACCCACGCGCACTGAGCCGCGCGCGAAACCCGGTAGTGTAGAACCGTGAAATCCTTCGACTCGCTCTTCGCTGAGCTTTCCGAGAAGGCCGCAACCCGGCCCGAGGGGAGCGACACTGTGGCGCGCCTCGACGCTGGCATCCACTCGATCGGAAAGAAGATCGTTGAGGAGGCCGCCGAGGTCTGGATGGCCGCGGAGCACGAGACGGACGCCGAGTGCGCTGAGGAAATCAGCCAGCTGCTCTACCACCTGCAGGTGCTCATGCTCGCGAAGGGCCTGACCCTTGAGGACGTATACACGCATCTGTAGCGTCGGCGCCCCTTCGTGCGCCGACGCTTGCCGCTGACCTCTCATCACCCGGCACGCTGCAGATTCGGCTGCCACCACGGAAGGAACCCCTCCACCATGCTTCGCATCGCCGTCCCCAATAAGGGATCACTCTCTGAGATCGCCGCCGAGATGCTCACGGAGGCCGGCTACTCCGGGCGCCGCGACAGCCGCAAGCTGGTCCACGCCGACACGCGCAACGACGTCGAGTTCTTTTACCTGCGGCCCCGCGACATCGCGACCTATGTTGGTTCGGGCGCGCTCGACGTCGGCATTACCGGGCGCGATCTGCTGCTCGACTCCGGCTCCCCGGCCACCGAGGTTGCGTCGCTCGAGTTTGGCGACTCGACGTTCAGGTTCGCCGCTCCCGCAGGGGCGGACATCACGGAGCTGTCGCACCTCGCCGGAAAGAGGATCGCAACCAGCTACCCGCAGCTTGTCGACGACTTCCTTCGCGCCCGCGGCGTCGAGTCGGTGCTCGTCAAGCTCGACGGCGCGGTCGAGTCTGCGGTGCAGCTCGGTGTTGCCGACGCGGTGGCAGACGTGGTGTCCACGGGAGCAACGCTGCGCGCCGCCGGGCTCGCGATCTTCGGGCCGGTGATCCTCGAGTCGACAGCTGTGCTGATTGGCGGGCCGAACGAGCACCCCGGCATTGAGCGGCTGCTCCGCCGCCTGCGCGGCGTGCTCGTGGCGCGGAAGTACGTGCTCATGGACTACGACCTGCCGGCAGACCAGCTCGAGGCCGCGTCGCGGGTCGCCGGGGGGATGGAATCTCCCACGGTGTCGCCGCTGAAGGACGAGCGCTGGGTTGCGGTGCGCGTCATGGTGCGCGCCGATGAGGCGAACTCGATCATGGACGAGCTGTACGACCTCGGCGCGCGCGCGATCCTGGTCACGCCGATCCACGCTGCGCGGCTGTAGCGGAGGCCGGACCATGAGCCTCGCAACACGAGTCATTCCCTGCCTCGACGTGGCCGCCGGCCGCGTCGTCAAGGGCGTCAACTTTCTCAACCTGCGCGACGCCGGCGACCCGGTCGAGCTTGCGGCGCGCTACGCGGAGCAGGGCGCCGACGAGCTCACCTTCCTCGACGTCACCGCGACGGTCGATGATCGTGCAACCACCTACGACGTGGTGCAGCGCACCGCGGAGCAGGTATTCATTCCGCTCACGGTCGGTGGCGGCGTGCGCAGCGCCGAGGACGTGGCGCGGCTGCTCGGGGTGGGCGCCGACAAGGTGGGCATCAACAGTGGCGCGATTGCCCGGCCAGAGGTGATCGGGGAGATCGCGGATCGCTTTGGCGCCCAGGTGCTCGTGCTCTCGCTTGACGTGCGACGCAGTGCGCGCATGCCCTCCGGCTTCGTGGTGACCACGCACGGTGGGAAGCGTGAGACCGATCTCGACGCGATCGCGTGGTGTCGCGAGGCGGTTGAGCGCGGTGCCGGTGAGCTGCTCGTCAACTCGATGGACGCCGACGGCACCCAGGACGGCTTCGACCTCGAACTCACCCGGCTGGTGCGCGAGGCTGCCGAGGTTCCCATGATCGCGTCTGGTGGCGCGGGAGAGCTCGGGCACTTCGCCCCGGCGGTCGACGCGGGTGCCGACGCGGTTCTCGCGGCGTCGGTGTTCCACTACAACAAGTTCACGATCGGCGAGGTGAAGCGCGCGCTCGCCGATGCCGGTCACGTGGTGCGGCTGCCCGGCGGCTCACCGACCGAGGGGAGCGCCGCATGAGCACGGTCGATCCTGTTCCGAGTGAGATCGTGTTTGGCGCGGACGGCCTGCTGCCCGCGATCATCCAGGACGACACCTCCGGCGAAGTGCTGATGCTCGCGTGGATGGACCACGAGGCGCTGCGGCGCACACTCACGTCCGGGCGGGTGACCTTCTGGTCGCGCTCGCGCGGCGAGTACTGGCGCAAGGGCGACACGTCCGGTCACCGGCAGTACGTGCGGAGCGTCGCCCACGATTGCGACGGTGACACGCTGCTCGTGCGCGTGGAGCAGCTCGGCGCTGCCTGCCACACGGGAACCCGGAGCTGCTTCACCGGGCGCGAGATCCCCGCGCTCGTGGGCGACGCGAGCGGGGACGCCGACGCTGTCTGAGCGCTGCCTCCGGGTGCGGCCCAGGAACCCGCGCGCCGCGCGATAGGCTGTGACGGTGACCCTGACGACCACGCGCGAGGCGTTCGACGCCGCGCGACGCACGCACGCCGTTCTTCCCGTCTGTCGAGAGGTATTCGCTGACGCCGATACCCCGGTCGGCATCTACCGCAAGGTGGCAGCTTCCCGGCCCGGGACCTTCCTGCTCGAGTCTGCGGAGCAGGGCGGCGTGTGGACGCGGTTTAGCTTCGTTGGCGCCGGCAGCTTCGGCGTGCTCGGTGAGCGCGGCGGACGCGCGCACTGGGCCCCCGCGCCCGGATCCGCGGTCACCGAAGAACGACTGCTGCCGGGCGGCGTCACCGGCCTCGCGCCGGTGGAGGCGCTGCGCGCAAGCTACGAGCGCTGGCGCGCCCCGCAAGTGCCGGGCCTCCCGCCGCTCGCGAGCGGCTTCGTCGGCTACCTCGGCTGGGAGACCGTGCGCCAGTTCGAGCGGCTGGAGCACGGGCCCGTCGATGGCCCGGGGCTCCCCACGCAGGGCTTGAGCTTCGTCTCCGAGCTCGTGGTGATCGATCACCGCGAGGGCAGCGTCGTGCTGCTCGCGAACGTGCTCAACGACGGCGCCCTTGACGGCGGCGCGCACGCAGCGGACGGGACCCCGGCGGATCCCCCCGCGGGCGCCGCAGCTCCCGCGGACGCCGCCGTGGCCGACGCGCAGTGGCGCGACGCCCAGGACCGCCTTGACGCGCTCCAGGCGGCGCTCTCCGCACCCACCGCGTCGCCCCTCGGGGCTCTCGACCGTGACGCGCTCCCGGATCCGGTGCGGCTCACGAGCACGCCCGAGTACATGGCAGCCGTCGACGCGGCCAAGCGCTTTATCGTCGACGGCGATGTCTTCCAGGTGGTGCCATCGCAGCGCTTTGACCAGCCGTGCGCGGCGGACCCGCTCGACGTGTACCGCGTACTGCGGCACCTGAACCCGAGCCCATACCTGTATCTGCTGCAGCTCGAGGCGGGGGACGGGACCCCGTTCTCCGTGGTGGGTTCGAGCCCCGAAGCTCTCGTGACCGTGCAGGAGAGCGGGCACGTGATGACGCACCCGATCGCAGGCTCTCGGCCGCGCGGCGAGTCAGTCGAGGAAGACCAGCAGCACGAGCGCGACCTCCTCGCCGATGAGAAGGAGCGGGCCGAGCACCTCATGCTCGTTGACCTCGCCCGTAACGACCTGCTGCGCGCCTGCACGCCGGCGTCGGTTGAGGTGACGGAGTTTATGCGGGTGGAGCGCTTCAGCCACATCATGCACATCGTGTCGACCGTTGAGGGGCAGCTCCGCGACGGGCAGACGCCGATTGACGTGTTCCGTGCGACCTTCCCGGCCGGGACGCTCTCGGGGGCCCCGAAGCCGCGCGCCCTCGAGATCATCGACGAGCTCGAACCCGTGCAGCGCGGCGTCTACGGTGGGGTTGTTGGATACTTCGGGCTCGGCGGCGCCGCCGACCTCGCGATCGCGATCCGCACCGCCACCATCAAGGACGGTGTTGCGATGGTGCAGGCCGGCGCCGGGGTGGTCGCTGAGTCGGTGCCCGAAACCGAGGACGCCGAGTGCCGAAGCAAGGCCGCGGCACCGCTTCGCGCAATCGCGATCGCCAACACGCTGCACGAGCTGAAGGGAGCCGACGATGCGCGCTAAACTGCTCTCGCTCGGAGGAGTCGCAATCGCGGGCGGGGGAGCGCTACTCGCCGGCGCGCAGCCCTGGGTGTCGTTCATGCTCGACGGGACCCACGAGGTGGTTGCCGTCACCGGGCACGAGATCAACGCCGCGCTGTCTCCGGTCGCAATCGCGCTCGTCGCGGCGGCGCTCGCGCTCACGATCGCGGGACCGGTGTTCCGGCGTGTGCTTGGCGCGCTCGTCGCGCTGCTCGGTGCCGGCCTGATCGCCCTCAGCGTCGACATCGTCACGGCGCCGCTCAGCGCGGTCTCGGGACGGATCACGGAGATCACCGGAATTGTTGGCGGGGCCAGCACGAGCATGGTGGTCTGGAGTCAGCTCTCCGTCTGGGCGTGGGTGAGTATCGCGGCCGGAGCGGTGGCCGTGCTGCTCGGCCTCGTCGTGCTCGTGTTCGGCGGCCGCTGGGCCGCCGGCGGCCGGAAGTACGACACCACCGGCGCTACCGCGCCGCGATCCGGCGGCACCGACCGGATCTCCGATTGGGACGCGCTGAGCGATGGCGATGACCCCACCGAAGATATCCGCTAGGCTTGAAACGTTCACGCTTGTACAGAGGAGATTCATGAGTACCCAGCACGGAGACCCCGGTCACGGTGATTCGCCCGCCGCATGGACGGCGGTCGTGGTGATGCTGCTTGGCATCGCCGCCGGAACCGTCTTCTTCTTCCTGCACATGTCGACGATGGTGTGGGTCTGCGCCGGCATCGTTGTCGTCGGTGCCCTGCTCGGGTGGGTCCTCTCGAAGGCCGGCTTCGGCGTCAACGGCCCGAAGTACACCCCCAAGACGCACGACTAGCGTGCTCGAGCAACTGCTCGCGGGTTCCCTCGAAGACGCACGCGCCCGCCAAGAGCTTCGGCCCACCGCACAGGTGGAGGCCGAAGCTCTTCGGCGTGCGCCAGCGCTCGACGCCCTCGCGGCGCTCGCCCCGGCAGACCACATGAAGGTGATCGCCGAGGTGAAGCGGGCCAGCCCGTCGCGTGGCGACCTCGCCGAGATCGCCGAGCCGCACACGCTCGCCGCGCAGTACGAGGCCGGCGGCGCGAGCGCGGTGAGCGTGCTCACCGAGGAGCGAAAGTTCAAGGGCTCGCTCGCCGATCTTGAGGCGGTGCGCAAGGCCGTCAGCATCCCGGTGCTACGCAAGGACTTCATCGGCGACGAGTATCAGGTGCTTGAGGCCCGCGCCGCGGGAGCGGACCTGGCCCTGCTCATCGTCGCGGCGCTGCCGCAGGAGCGACTCGTGACGCTGCACGGCATGATCCGGGAGCTGGGGATGACCCCGCTCGTCGAGGCGCACTCCGCTGACGAGGTGGCGCGCGCCGTCGATCTCGGCGCACAGCTGATCGGCGTGAACGCGCGCGACCTGCGCACCTTCGAGCTTGACCGCGACCTCTTCGGCCGCGTCGCCGACCAGATCCCAGCCGGGGCGATCCGCGTGGCCGAGTCGGCCGTGCTGAACGTCGCCGACGTGGAGCACTACCGCGAGGCCGGCGCCGATGTCGTCCTCGTCGGCGAGGCCCTCGTGACCAACGACCCCGTCGCGACGCTGCAGTCTTATCTCAGCGTCTGACCCTGAGGAAGACATGACACAGCAGCCCGAGCCAGCATCGACGCCCGCCGGGGGTGACAGCATCACGAGCCTGCGCGATCAGCACGGACCGTTCTTTGGTGAGTTCGGTGGGCGCTACATGCCCGAGTCGCTCATCGCGGCGATCGACGAGCTCACGGAGGCCTACGCCGAGGCGCAGGCGGATCCAGAGTTCCGCGCGGAGCTCGTTGAGCTGCTTGAGTCGTACGCCGGGCGGCCCTCGCCGATCACCGAGGTGCCGCGGTTCGCGGAGCACGCCGGTGGGGCGCGCGTCTTCCTCAAGCGCGAGGATCTCAACCACACGGGCTCGCACAAGATTAACAACGTGCTCGGCCAAGCACTGCTCACCAAGCGGCTCGGCAAAAAGCGCGTCATTGCCGAGACCGGGGCTGGGCAGCACGGTGTCGCCACGGCGACCGCCGCCGCACTCTTCGGCCTTGAGTGCACCGTCTACATGGGCGAGGTCGACACTGAGCGGCAGGCACTCAACGTGGCCCGCATGCGCCTGCTCGGCGCAGAGGTGATCCCGGTGCGCGCCGGATCGCGCACCCTGAAGGACGCGATCAACGAGGCGTACCGCGACTGGGTCGCCACCGTGGATCACACCAACTACATCTTCGGCACCGCGGCAGGCCCGCACCCGTTCCCCGCCATGGTGCGCGATTTCCAGCGCATCATCTCGGAGGAAGCGCGCGCGCAGCTCCTCGACCGCGTGGGGCGGCTCCCGGACGCCGTGGTCGCCTGCGTCGGCGGCGGCTCGAACGCGATCGGCATGTTCGACGCGTTCCTCGACGACGCCGACGTCAAGATCTTCGGCGTCGAGGCCGCTGGCGACGGTGTCGACACCGACCGCCACGCCGCCTCAATTGAGCGCGGCCGACCCGGGATCCTCCACGGCGCGAAGACCTACGTGCTGCAGGACGAGGACGGGCAGACGATTGAGTCGCACTCGATCTCGGCGGGGCTCGACTACCCGGGCGTGGGCCCGGAGCACGCGTGGCTTGCAGACATCGGCCGCGTGACGTACATCCCCGCAACCGACGACGAGGCGATGCAGGCGCTGCGCCTGCTGAGCCGCACCGAGGGCATCATTCCCGCAATCGAGTCCTCGCACGCGCTCGCGGGGGCGCAGCGGCTCGGCCGCGAGCTCGGGTCAGACGCGGTGATCGTGGTGTGCCTCTCGGGCCGCGGCGATAAGGACATGGCAACGGCGGGCCGCTACTTCGGTCTGCTCGACGGCGACGCGGGGGTTGAAGGATGAGCGGCACCGCTTCGAGTGTGGCTGAAGCGATCCGTGCGGCGAAGGCCGAGCGTCGGGGCGCCCTGATCGGCTACCTCCCGGTCGGCTTCCCTGATCTCGACACGAGCATCGAGGCGGCCATTGCAATGGCGCGCGCCGGCGCCGACGTGCTCGAGCTCGGCGTTCCCTACTCAGACCCGGTCATGGACGGTTCCGTGATTCAGGAGGCGACCCAGACCGCGCTCGCGGACGGGTTTCGCGTGGCGCACGTCTTCGAGGCGGTGCGCCGCGTACGCGAGGCAGTGGACGTGCCCGTGCTCGTGATGACCTACTGGAACCCGGTGCTTCAGTACGGCGTCGAGCGCTTCGCCGCCGACCTCGCCGCCGCCGGCGGTGCCGGGCTGATCACGCCCGACATCACCCCGGACGCGGCCGCGGACTGGATCGAGATCAGCGAGCGCCACGGCCTCGACCGTGTCTTCCTCGCGGCCCCGAGCTCGAGCGACGCGCGCCTGCGCCTCGTTGCCGAGTCGAGCACCGGCTTCATCTACACGGTGTCGACCATGGGGATCACGGGGGAGCGGGCGCAGCTCGACGCCGCCGCCCGCGGCCTCACCGAGCGCCTGCGCGCGCAGGGTGCCGACCTCGCGTGCGTGGGCATCGGGATTTCGACCGCAGAGCAGGTCGCGGCAGCACTCGACTACGCCGACGGCGCCATCGTGGGCACCGCGTTCGTGCGCGCGCTTCGTGACGGCGGAGTACCGCAGCTCGCGGACACCGTGCGTCAGATCGCCGCGGGAACCGCCCCGCGCTAGGATTACATCAACGCTCGTGCTCGTTCGGCGCGGGACCCCAAGCAGCTTCCAGCGGTCATGCCGCAGGCGAAAGAGGAGTGAATGATTCTCCCAATGAGTATCCCGAGCCCTGAGATGCAGTTTCTCCAGATCGGGCCGCTGCGGATCTACTTTTACGCGCTCTGCATCATCGTGGGCATTGTGCTCGCGGCGATCTGGACGGCGCGCCGCATTGGCCAGCGCGGCGGCGAACGCGGTGCGGTCTTCGACTTCGTGGTCTGGTCGCTCGTGCTCGGCATCGTGGGCGCGCGCCTCTACCACGTGGTCACCCACTGGGGTGACTACTTCGGGGCCGGCAAGAACCCGCTCGAGATCCTCGCGTTCTGGAACGGCGGCATCGCCATCTTCGGCGCGCTCATCGGCGGCGGTATCGGTGTCCTGATCGCCTCGCGCATCTCGGGCATCCGCTTCTGGTCGTTCGCCGACGCGCTCGTTCCCGGCCTTCTGCTCGCGCAGGCGGTTGGACGCCTCGGCAACTGGTTCAACCACGAGCTCTTCGGCGGCCCGACCACGCAGCCCTGGGGCCTCGAGATTGAGTCAAGCAACCCGGCGTTCCCCATCGGCCTGCCCGAGGGCACGCTGTTCCACCCCACCTTCCTCTACGAGGCGCTGTGGAACATTCTCGGCATCGTTGTGCTGCTCGCGATCGAGCGCAAGTGGCGCCCGCGCTGGGGCACCTTCTTCGCGATGTACCTCGTCTGGTACGGCCTCGGTCGCGCGTTCACCGAGTCGCTCCGCGTCGATCCCAGCCTGCTCTTCCTCGGGATCCGCACGAACGTGCTCGCCGCGCTCCTCGCCGCCGTCCTCGGCGTCATCATCTTCTTCGTGCAGCGCAAGCGTCACGTCGGCATTGAGAACACGGTGTACCTGCCGGGTCGCAGCAACCCGCTTGACTCGGTGCTGCGCGACACCGCCAACCCCGACGAGTTCTTCCACATCATCGACCGTGGCGATGCCGCCCCCGCGGAGCAGCCGGAGCCCACGGAGGCCGCCGCAGACGGCGCCGCCGATGCGCCGGCGGCAGCCACGCCGGCCGGAGCCACCGAGTCCTCGAAGTCCGTCTAACGCAAGGAGTGCAGATGCGCCACGCCAAGATCGTTGCAACCTGGGGGCCCGCGGTCTCCAGCTACGACCACACGCTCGAACTTATCCGGGCGGGTGTCAACGTGGCGCGGCTCAACATGTCGCACGGCACGTACAACGTGCACGAGGGGATCTACCGCAACATTCGACGCGCGGAGATCGAGGTCGGGCGACCGATCGCGGTGCTCGCAGACCTGCAGGGCCCCAAGATCCGGCTCGGCAAGTTTGAGGGCGGACCGTACGAGCTCGCGGTGGGCGACGAGTTTGCGATCACCACGCGCGACATTGTGGGAACGCGCGAGATCTGCGGCACGACCCACAAGGGGCTCCCCGGCGACGTGCGCCCCGGCGATCCGCTGCTGGTCGACGACGGCAAGGTCGGGCTGCGCGCGGTTCGCGTGACCGAGGACACCGTGTACACCACGGTCGAGGTGCCGGGTGCCGTGTCGAACAACAAGGGCATCAACCTGCCCGGCGTCGCGGTCAACGTCCCCGCTCTGTCCGAGAAGGACGAGCAGGACCTGCGCTGGGCGCTTGCGCTCGGGGCCGACTACATCGCGCTGTCGTTCGTGCGCGACGCCGCAGACATCACCCGGGTCCACGAGATCATGGACGAGGAGGGCTTCCGCCTCCCCGTGATCGCGAAGATCGAGAAACCCCAGGCGGTCGACAACCTCGAGGAGATCGTCGCGGCGTTCGATGGCATCATGGTCGCCCGCGGCGACCTGGGCGTCGAGATGCCCCTTGAGCGCGTGCCCGTGGTGCAGGCCGAGGCCGTCGCGCTCGCGCGACGCAACGCCAAGCCGGTCATCGTGGCCACGCAGGTGCTGGAGTCGATGATCGAGAACCCCCGGCCCACGCGCGCCGAGGCCTCCGACTGCGCAAACGCCGTGCTCGACGGCGCCGACGCCGTGATGCTCTCGGGCGAGACCAGCGTTGGTGCGTACCCCGTGGAGGCCGTCGCGACGATGGCGCGCATCATCGAGTCGACCGAGGAGCACGCACTCGACCGGATCGAGCCCCTCGGGGCCGAGCCGCGCACGCAGGGTGGCGCACTCACGCTCGCCGCCTCAGAGGTCGCCGACTTTATCGGCGCGCGCTACATCTGCGTCTTCACCGAGTCGGGCGACACCGTGCGTCGCATGTCCCGGCTGCGCCGGCCGATCCCGATCATCGGGTTCACGCCGGACCCCGAGACCCGCCGCCGCATGGAGCTCACCTGGGGCGCGCGCAGCTATCTGGTGCCGCGCGTCGACAGCACCGACGAGATGTTCGGCCAGGCAGACGAGCTGCTGCTTGAGCACTCGCGCGCGGAGATCGGCGACAAAGTCGTGATCATCGCCGGATCGCCTCCCGGGATCGTGGGCACCACGAACACGCTGCGGATCCACCGCATGGGCGAGACGAGCGGCAAGCTGCCCGAGGCGGGGCCCCGCAAGCACACGCTCGGCCGCGGTTCCGCGCCCACGGCGTAGGCTCCCGGCGCCGTGTGAGCCCGAGCACCACAGAGCTGGTGTTCGGGCTTACCCGGTGGTGCTGCTCCCGCTCCAGACCTCGCTTGTGCTCTCCGCCTTCGAGTATCCTGTGGGTATGACACAGCGACTCGGAAACAAGGCTGGGCTCGGCATGGTGGCGCTGTGCCTCACACTCGGTATGGGTCTTGTGGGCTGCGCGCCCGAGCCCGGGTCTCCGGAAGTGTCCGCAACTCCGGACGCGCCCGGTCAGTCTGCGACGCCGCCGGGACCCTCGGCGTCACCCACGGCAACGCCTACGCCGTCTCCAGCGGCGAGCGCGGCTCCGATCTCCATTCCAGAGTGCGCGGTACTCGTTACTGAGTCGCAGGCTCGTGAGTTCGCGGGTCTCCCGGCGTATGCGCCCGTCGACGCCGCAACCGCGTCGAACCTGCGCACGCTTGCGCTTGAGCGGGTCCTTGGCCCCGCGTCGGTCACCGCGCTCGGTGACGCCGCGCACTCAGTGCACTGTGCTTGGGGGATTCCGAACAGCGGGGCCGTCACGCAGCTGTTCGTTTCGTCTCTCGATCAGTCGACGATGGAAACCCTCCGCGCCGAGCTCGATGCGTCCGCGTTCATACGAGGTGAGGACGGCGATGTCGTCACATACACGCTCTCGGAGGAGGGCGGAATCAGCCCGATGCACCAGTTCTTTGCATTCCGGGGGACTGTTTGGGTCATCGAGATTGGTTCGTTGCCCGACACCGGCTTCGGCCGTGCCGCCCTCGCGGTCGCGACAGCGGCATCCTGATCCCGTTCGGTGTGCAGGAACGGCCGTAGCGCGCGGCTTCAGGCTGCCGCGCGCCGCTCCGGGTTAGCGCCCGCGGCCGTGCTGCGCTGAGATCGGGCACTCGAACGGATCGCGCGCCGCGATCCCCACCCGGTTCAGGTACTCGATGACGATCGCGTACGAGCGCACCAGCGAGGTCTCGGTGTAGGGGACGTTGTGCGTGGCGCAGAACTCGCGCACGATCTCGCTCGTGCGAGCGAGGTGGGGGCGGGACATGCTCGGGAAGAGGTGGTGCTCCACCTGGTAGTTCAGGCCGCCCATGAGCGTCGTCGCCCACCAGCCGCCGCGGATGTTGCGCGAGGTGCGCACCTGCTTGCTGAAGAAGTCAAGCTTCGCGTCGTGCGCGATCACGGGCATGCCCTTGTGGTTGGGTGCGAACGAGGCGCCCATGTACACGCCGAACACGGCGAACATGACCCCGAGGAACGCGAACGCCTTGCCGAGGGGGAGGAACATGAAGACGGGAACCAGGATCACCACGAAGCGTGCGGCGATGATCGAGAGTTCGGCCCAGCGCCCGCGCACGGGCTCGCGGCTGAACAGGTGCGTGAGGCTGTGCAGGTGCAGGTTGAGGCCCTCAAGCGTGAGGAGGGGGAAGAACAGCCAGCCCTGGCGCTTGGTGAGCAGGCGGCGGAAGCCGCGCGCCTCGGCGGCGTCCTCCTCGAGGAACGAGATCGTGTCGACCTCAATGTCGGGGTCCTTGCCCACGCGGTTCGGGTTCGCGTGGTGGCGCGAGTGCTTCGAGTCCCACCAGGAGTAGCTCATGCCGACGATGCCGGCCAGCACCAGTGCCAGGCGGTCGTTCGCGGGGCCGGTCGCAAGGATCACCCGGTGCGCGGCCTCGTGGGCGAGGAACGCGATCTGCGTGAAGATGATTGCGAGGGCGCCGGCGATGAGCAGCTGGAACCAGCTGTCGCCCAGCAGGATGAAGCCCGTCACCGCGCCGCCGAGCGCGAGCGCGATCCCGAGGCCGACGAGCGCGTAGAACCAGGGCGTGCGCTGCAGGAGGCCGGATTCACGGGCAACCTGCGAGATCTGAATGTATGCCTTTGCCACGGGCGGGAAGTCCGCCGCCCGCGCTCGAGTGGGCCGGAGCGGGCCGAGCCCGCTGAGGGTCGAGGTTTGCGTAGACGTCATTGCGCGGCCACCGTTCAGTTGGACGAGGACGCGTGCGAACTCGACTGCGTTGAAGCCAAAGGCGGGCGCCGATCGCTAGTGCGACTCTAACCGGAAGCACATGTGAAGACGGGCATACGGGCAGCGTTCCTGGCCGTTGCGGGGCGGATGCACAGGCTCAGCGGGATCCCGGGTCGCTGACGTGGCCCGGCGCAGGTGCGGCGAGGCGTCGCGCCGCCTCGACCACGGCCGCGCGACGCGACCGGTGCTCGTCCTCCGTGGGTGGTCCGCACAGCATGCGCGCCACCTGGGGCACCGTTGCCCACCAGCCGGCGAGCGAGAGCACGAGCAGCATGATGTGCTCCGCGGTGAGGTCCCGAGTGATCGCGCCGGCCTCTTGGCCGCGCTTCACCGCGGTCGTCTTGTATCCGTAGTGCTCGCGACGCAGCGCCTCGTCGGGCACCTCGTCCGCGAACGCCAGGCCCTCCCAGCGCATTAGGCGGATCAGCTCCGGCCGCTCGCGGTGGTAGTCGTAGACGAGGCCCGCATAGTCCCCGATGTCCTCGCGCGCGAACGACTCGGCGGGCACGGCCCGTGCCACCTCCGCGAGCTCGTTGCGCAGCACCGCGGCGAAGAGGGAGCGCTTGTCGCCAAAGTAGTTGTAGACGCGCTCCTTGTTGACCCCTGCGGTCTTTGCGATGCGCTCGATTGTGGTGCCGTCCGGCCCGTGCGTCGCGAACTCGGCCGTCGCCGCCAGCAGGATCCTGCGCTTGGTTCCCTCGGTGTCCCACGCCATGTCGACCCTTTCGCTCGTCACGCGCATCTCCAACGCTGGGGTTGCACTTGGCACCCGAGCCTACTAGCCTCAATTCCAACGTTTGCGTTGGAGGTGCAGCATGGTCGCACGGAATGGTGGAGCCGACGGCGGGGTGCACGGATCGCCGCTCTCGGGGCCGCGCGCGGCTCCGGAGTTCCCCGCGGGGCGCGCCGCGGTCGCGATTCTGGTGGGGACCGCGCTCTTCGTCCTGACGCAGTTGTACGCGGCAATCCCGCTGCAGGGGCCCGTCACCGCCGATCTCGGTGGCGACGCCACCCTCGCCCTCTCCACGAGTTTCGGAATCGCCTACGCGGTCGGGTTCCTGATCTGGGGGCCGCTCTCGGACCGGTACGGGCGCAAGCGGATCCTCGTGCTCGCGACCGGGTTGCTCGCCGCGGCGACCCTGCTGTGCGCCGCCGCGACGTCGCTCCCGATGCTCGCGGTGCTGCGGGCCGTGCAGGGGGCCTCGGGTGCGGGCTTCGCCCCCGTCGCGCTGGCGTACCTCAGCGAGGCGGTCGCGCCCGTGCGGCGGGCGGCAGCAATCGGGGCAATGTCGGTGGCGTTCCTCGTGGCGGGAATCTTCGGGCAGGTGACGGCCTCGATCGTGGCGCTCGGCCCGGGCTGGCCGTGGTTCTTCTTCGGCGGCGGGCTGATCCTCGCCCTCGCGTGCGTCCTGATCGCCACGGTGCTCCGGGGCACGCCGCGCGCCGACGAGTCGGGCTCGCTCGCGCGGCAGTTCGTCAGGCTGGGGCGGCTGTTCACGAGCCCGGCAATCGCCGCACTGTGCGCGGCCCACGTCACCCTGCTCCTGTCGTTCGTCGCGCTCTACACCGGCATCGGCCAGCACCTGCAGGGGAGCGGCGTGTCGGAGTCCGGGGTGATCCTGATCCGCCTCGCCGCACTGCCCGCGATGTTCGTGAGTCTCGCGGCGGGCCCGCTCGCCCGCCTGATTGGTGGGCCGCGCGTGGCGCTGCTGGGATTCACCGTCGCGGCCACGGGGATGCTCGGGGTCGCGCTGCTCGCGGGGAGCGTGCCTGGCATGGTCGCCGCGAGTATCGTGTTCGTCGCCGGCATTGCGCTCACCGTGCCGCAGATGATCACGCTGTTCGGGGAGACCGCCGCCCCGCACCGGGGGAGCGGTATGGCGATCAACGGCTTCGTCCTCTTCATCGGGGCGAGCATCGGGCCGCTCGTCGCGGGCGCGGTGCCCGGCCTTCCGGCGCTCGCGGCGGTGCTCGCTGGTGTGCTCGCGCTCGCGGCGATCGCGATCACGGTGTTCGCTGCGGTGCGGAGGCGCGGGCGGGCCTGACCCCGGGGCGAGGCGGGGTGGGGCGGGCGATGTGGTGCGCGCCCGGCAGCGGCGCGCGGCGCAACGGCGTACCCTTGGGGATATGAGTGAGCAGACTGATTCGGCCAAGCGCAAGACGACCGCCTGGATGGTGGGCGGCCTCATTGTTGGCGGCGTCGCTGGGCTCGCGATCGGCCTGGCGATGAACCTCATCGGTCTGGGCCTCGGGCTCGGCCTCGGGGTCGGCGCAATCGTCGGCTTCATCGGCGGCGCCCCCCGCGACTAGGGGCTGTCCCCCCGCGTGTGGTGCGCCGTGGTGCGTGCCGTGCGTCCGTGTCTGTGCCCCGGGCACGCGTGCTCGTGCTCGTGCCCGCACCCGCGTGCTCGTGCCGAGGCACCCGCCCGCCGAGTGGAGCCAAACCACCCCTTCAGGTTCCTGCACGGGGAGTTTTGCCTCCACTCGGCGGCGGGGAGACTGGGTGGACGAGGCTCGGCGGGCAGGGCTCGGCGGGCGAGGCGGGCGGGCGTGGTTTAGTGGGCGCGGCTCGCTGCGCGAGGCTGCCCGCAAAGTCGAGTGGAGCCAAAATCCCCCTTCGCCCCTCGCCGAGGGGGCGTTTCGCTCCACTCGGCGGACGAAGCTCGGCGGGCGGGACTCGGCGGACGAGGCGGGGCCGCACGCGGGCAGGGCTCGGCGGACGAAGCTCGGCGGGCGGGCGGGACTCGGCGGGCGGGGCGGGGCCGCACGCGGGCGGGCGGGAGCGCACTCGCCCAGGACACCACAGGCCCCGGCCTCCCCGTGTTGCGTGGGGAGTCGGGGCCCGTGTTCGAGGTGCCGGATGCGGGACTTGAACCCGCACGTCTTTCGACAACGCATTTTGAGTGCGCCGCGTCTGCCAATTCCGCCAATCCGGCCGGACTACGGAGGTGCCGCGCGTCGGTGCACGGCGCCGCGACAGAGATAACCCTAGCGCAGCTCAGCGCGCGAGATCACCTCGGCGCCCCTCCCTGTGCCCGGATCCGCGCTACCCTCGGCGTGCGTCGCGGCGCCGTGCAGCCCCGTTCCTCCGACGCTCCGAGGGATTCAGGGCATGGGGAGCCTGGATGCCGTAAGCTGGAAAGGTGAATGACCAAAGCACTGCACCGAACGCCCCGCGCCGCGTCGTCGTCGCGGAAGACGAGTCCCTGATCCGCCTCGACATCGTCGAGACGCTGCGCGATAACGGATTTGACGTGGTGGGTGAGGCCGGCGACGGCGAGACCGCCGTCAAGCTTGTCGAGGAGCTCCGCCCGGATCTCGTCGTCATGGACGTGAAGATGCCGCAGCTCGACGGAATCTCCGCGGCTGAGCGCATCAACAAGACCCACCTGGCCCCCGTGGTGCTGCTGACCGCGTTCAGCCAGCGCGAGCTCGTTGAGCGCGCCAGCGAGGCCGGTGCTCTCGCCTACGTGGTCAAGCCCTTCACCCCCGCGGACCTGCTGCCCGCGATCGAGATCGCGCTCTCGCGCTTCCAGCAGATCGTCACCCTGGAGAACGAGGTCGCTGACCTCGCGGAGCGCTTCGAGACCCGCAAGCTCGTCGACCGCGCGAAGGGCATCCTCAACGACAAGATGGGGCTCAGCGAGCCCGAGGCCTTCCGCTGGATCCAGAAGGCGTCGATGGATCGTCGCCTCACCATGCAGGATGTCGCAAAGACCATCATCGATCAGCTCGGGCCCAAGAAGGACTAACGGCAGAGCCTCGTCGAAGACGAACGCCCCGGATCCGAGCGTGCTCGGGCCGGGGCGTTCGTTCGTTCCGGGGTTATCCGGCGATGCGCTTGTAGAAGTTCGTGATGCGCACGGTCGAGCAGCGCTGACCCTGATCATTCGAGATCACGATCTCGTGGACCGCGATCGAGCGGCCGAGCTTGATGGGCGTGCACACGCCGGTGACCAACCCGGTGCGGGCGGATCCGGTGTGCGTCGCGTTGATGTCGAGGCCGACGGCGACGTGCCCCTCGGGTGCCACGAGGTTCGCGTGCATGGATCCGAGCGTTTCGCCGAGCACCACGTATGCGCCGCCGTGCAGCAGATTGATCGGCTGGGTGTTTCCCTCGACCGGCATCGTGGCGACGGCGCGCTCCGCGGTGAACTCGGTGAACTCGATACCCATTCGCTCTGCGAGCGCCCCGCTGCCGCGGCTGCGGATGTAAGCGAGTGCGTCGGCGGGTGCCTGCGAGTCGGTGGTGTCGTGGTCGATCATGGTGTCGAGAGTGGCCTTCCGGATCTGGATCTGGGGAAATGCGCCTCGCCCGCGCGGAAACTCACCGTGTGAACGTCGGTGGCGGCTTGTAGGCTGAGCATGTGTCGAATACGCCTCAGCCTACCCTCATGATCATCGACGGCCACTCGCTGGCCTTCCGGGCCTTTTACGCGCTCCCGGTCGACAGCTTCCAGACGCAGACCGGGCAGCACACCAATGCGATCCACGGGTTCATTGCGATGCTGATCAACCTGCTCAGCAACGAGTCACCCGACTCGCTCGTCGTCGCGTTCGATATCTCGCGGCACTCGTTCCGCACCGAGGAGTACCCGGAGTACAAGGGCACCCGCGGCGAGACCCCGCCGGAGTTCAAGGGACAGATCCCGCTGTTGCAGGAGGCGCTGCACGCCATGGGGATCCGCACTCTTGAGAAAGAGAACTACGAGGCCGACGACATCCTTGCGACGCTCTCGACGCGCGGGGCAGCCGCGGGCTACCGGGTCCTCGTGGTGAGCGGCGACCGCGATACGATCCAGCTCGTCGACGACAACGTGACCCTGCTCTACCCGTCCAAGCAGGGGGTGAGCGAGCTCACCCGCTACGACGCGGAGAAGGTGATGGAGCGCTACGGGGTGCGCCCGGAGCAGTACCCCGAGATCGCGGCCCTCGTGGGCGAGACGAGCGACAACCTGCCCGGCATCCCGCGCGTCGGCGAGAAGACCGCCGTGAAGTGGATCAACCAGTTTGGTTCGCTCGAAGAGATCCTGCGCCGCCAGGACGAGGTGGGTGGCAAGGTGGGCGAGAGCCTGCGCGAGCACGCGCACCTCGCCGAGCGCAACCGCCGCCTCAACCGGCTCGTCCGCGACGTCGAGCTCGACGTGACACTCGACGATCTGAAGCGCGGCGAGGTCGACATGAACGCGGTGCAGGAGGTCTTCCAGCGCCTCGAGTTCCGCACGCTGCTGCAGCGCGTCGGCAAGCTCGCCGGTGCCGAGGTGCCGACGGTCGGCGCGAGCACGGTCACCCCGCTCGCCCCCGAGAAGCCGGTCGCGAAGCTGCTGATCGACGAGGAGCTGGGCGACTGGCTCGCGAAGGCGGATCGCCCCGGCGTGGTGATCCAGCACAGCGACGCCGGCTTTGAGGTGGGGCTCGCGACGCCCGAGTCGTCGGTGCTGTTCACCTGGCAGCCTGGCGGGCGTGACTACGCGCAGTTCGAGGAGTGGCTCGCGTCCGACGCGCCAAAGATCTTCTTCGACGCGAAGCACCAGATCCGGGCGGCCGCCGCAGCCGAGGTGCGCCTCGGCGGGATCGCCGGCGACCTGCTGCTGGCCGCGTGGCTGCTGCGCCCAGCGACCGCCGACAAGACCATTCCGGAGGCGGTGTTCCGATTCCTGGGTGAGCAGGTGCCCGAGGGGGATCCAAACCAGCTCGTCCCCGACGAGGGCAGCGTTGCCGACGCGGCAGCGCTCGCGTGGTACGTGGTGCGCACGCACGCGGCCGCCGTGGAGCGCTTCCCGGATCGCACCGGTGAGATCTACTTCGACATCGAGCTGCCGCTCCTCCCCGTGCTCGCCGACCTCGAGCAGCGCGGCGTCGCGATCGACCTGCCGCTGTTTGAGGCGCACCACGCCGAGCTCACCGAGCGCGTCACGAACCTGGAGCAGGAGGCCTTCGCCGCCATCGGCCACGAGGTAAACCTGTCGTCGCCGAAGCAGCTCCAGGAGGTGCTGTTCGAAGAGCTCGACATGCCCAAGACTCGCAAGACTAAGAGCGGCTACACCACGGACGCCGCGGCGCTTGCGGACCTGCAGCAGAAGTCGCCGCACCCGTTCCTGGGCGCACTGCTTGCGCACCGCGAGGTGAATAAACTGCGGCAGATGGTCGAGACCCTGATCAAGGCGGTACAGCCGGACGGTCGGATCCACACCACTCTCGTGCAGACCGGTGCGAGCACGGGGCGCCTCGCGTCGACGGATCCGAACCTGCAGAATATTCCGGTGCGCTCCGAGGAGGGGCGCCGGATCCGCGAGGGCTTCATCCACTCGGCCGAGTACGAGACGCTGATGACGGCCGACTACTCGCAGATCGAGATGCGGATCATGGCGCACCTGTCGGGCGACGAGGGGCTCATCGAGGCCTTCAACGCTGGTGAGGATCTGCACCGCTTCGTTGGTTCCCGCATCTTCGGGGTGCCGCCCGAGGAAGTTACGAACGAGATGCGGTCGAAGGTGAAGGCGATGTCGTACGGCCTCGCGTACGGCCTGTCGGCTTTCGGGCTCTCAAAGCAGCTCGGGATCGCCGCCGCCGAGGCGAAGCAGCTCATGACCGACTACTTCGAGCGCTTCGGCGGGGTGCGCGACTACCTCCGCTCGGTCGTTGACCAGGCAAAGCGCGACACCTTCACGGAGACGATCTTCGGCCGACGCAGGCCGTTCCCCGATCTCGCGAGCCCCAACCGGATTCTGCGCGAGAACGCGGAACGCGCGGCCTTGAACGCGCCCATCCAGGGCTCGGCCGCGGACATCATTAAGCTCGCGATGATCGGCGTGGAGCGGCGTATGCGCGCCGCCGAGCTGCAGTCGCGCATGCTGCTGCAGATCCACGATGAGCTCATGTTCGAGGTCGCCGCGGGGGAGTGGGATCAGCTTGAGGCGATCGTGCGCGAGGAGATGGCCGGCGCCGCCGACCTCACCGTACCGCTCGAGGTGCAGGTGGGGCGTGGGCCAAACTGGAACGCCGCCGCGCACTAGCGCCGGGCCCCGGTCCGGTGCCCCGTATGCCGGGCACACCGCTGATTGTGGGACTGGCCAGACGGTCGAGTCCGCGGAATCACGCGGAAGTGCCCGGTGTGCGGGCTCGTCGACGCGCACTGGCTGGTGTGATTGAGCAATGACATCTGAAACATCGAAGCGCGACCTCGGCCGGTTCGTGACCGCCCGCCGCCGCGCTGCCGGGCTCACGCAGCGCGAGCTCGCCACCCGGCTGCACGTCACCGAGTCGG
Source organism: Leucobacter luti (assembly GCF_004217175.1). Taxonomy (GTDB): domain Bacteria; phylum Actinomycetota; class Actinomycetes; order Actinomycetales; family Microbacteriaceae; genus Leucobacter; species Leucobacter luti. Next base: position 209,031 of record NZ_SHKI01000007.1, on the reverse strand, counting down.
CGGTCTCGAAGTGGGAGCGCGGGCTCTCGTACCCCGACATCACCATGGTGCAGGCGCTGTCCGCCGAGCTCGGCGTCAGTGTGCACGAGCTCATTCACGCGAGCGAGGATCACGAGGGTCGCGCTGATCGACGCGACGCGCGTGCGTACCGCGGCTGGCGTGCGGCGATCCTCTGGAGCACCGCGGGGGCCTACGCGCTGGCGCTGCTCACGAGCTTCATCGTCAATCTGTCGGTGTCGCACACGCTCGACTGGTTCTGGGTCGTGCTGCCGGCGGTCACCCTCGCCGCCAGTCTCACCACGCTGCCGCTGCTGCGGATTCCTCGCGCCGGGTGGTGGTCGCTGCTCGGCGCCATCGTCAGTCTCGCGGTGCTCCTCCTTGTCGTCTGGGCGCAGCACGGCGGGGGCACATGGATCTGGATCGCCCTCGCTGGCGTGATCTTTGGTGCACTGCTCGTGTTCACCCCGATCCTGCTCCGCGCCGCGGGGCTGCCCGCCCCGCTGCGCCGACACGTCACGCTCATCACGCTGGTGATCCTCACGGTGGCGCTCGCGCTGCTGCTCGGCGTGATCGCCCTCGCTGTGGGACGCCCGGAGCTTTGGGCTGAGCGTATGCTGCCGCTGGCGGCGATCGGGGCGGCCCCTGTGTGGCTCGGAGCGCTGATCCTCCGGTACGTGCCGGGGCCGATCGCCGCCCGCGGGGCCCTCGTGTCGCTCCTCGCGGGCGCCTCCACGATCCTCCTCGGCTGGGGCGTCGACCGCGTGCTGGGCGACCCGTGGGAGTGGGCGCCGGATCTTGGCGTCTGGACCGAGCACACGGTCGAAGCAAACGTGCTGCTGCTGGTCGTGCTCTGCGCGGTGGGCGTCGCGCTCTGGCTCGGCGTGGCCGCGCTCGTCGGCGCGAAACGCCAGGATTCTGCGCTTGATACTGCGCTTGAAACCGAGGTAGACTGAACTGTCACATTTGTGGCGACTCAACCATGTCCGAACGCGAGACATGCGCTCCCTCTCCCGAGGCGGAGCGACGCGCGTTTGGCCTGATTATCCTGTCCATTCTGGAGACCAATTACATGACGAACGCAACGACCACGAGCAAGCAGGTCGCGGTTAACGATATCGGCTCGGCCGAAGACTTCCTTGCAGCGGTCGAACTGACCATTAAGTCCTTCAACGACGGCGACCTCATCGAGGGCACCGTAGTGAAGATTGACCGCGACGAGGTGCTCCTCGACGTCGGGTTCAAGACCGAGGGTGTCATCCCCTCGCGCGAGCTGTCCATCAAGCACGACGTCGACCCCGACGAGGTCGTCCAGGTCGGTGATTCGGTCGAGGCGCTCGTTCTCCAGAAGGAGGACAAGGAAGGTCGCCTGATCCTGTCCAAGAAGCGCGCTCAGTACGAGCGTGCTTGGGGCGACGTGGAGAAGATCAAGGAGAACGAGGGTGTCGTCACCGGCACCGTCATCGAGGTCGTCAAGGGTGGCCTCATCGTTGACATCGGGCTCCGCGGCTTCCTCCCCGCTTCGCTTATCGAGCTGCGCCGCGTGCGCGACCTTACCCCGTACCTGGGGCAGGAGATCGAGGCGAAGATCCTCGAGCTCGACAAGAACCGCAACAACGTGGTGCTCTCGCGCCGCGCGCTGCTCGAAGAGACGCAGTCCGCGACTCGCTCCTCGTTCCTCGCCGAGCTCAAGCCCGGTCAGGTCCGCAAGGGTGTTATCTCGTCGATCGTCAACTTCGGTGCGTTCGTCGACCTGGGCGGCGTTGACGGCCTCGTGCACGTCTCCGAGCTGTCCTGGAAGCACATCGAGCACGCCTCCGACGTTGTCGAGGTTGGCCAGGAAGTCACCGTCGAGGTGCTCTCCGTCGAGCTCGATCGCGAGCGCGTGTCGCTCTCGCTGAAGGCAACGCAGGAGGATCCCTGGCAGGTCTTCGCACGCACCCACGCGATCGGTCAGATCGCCCCGGGTGTCGTCACGAAGCTCGTCCCCTTCGGCGCGTTCGTTCGCGTCGCGGACGGCATCGAGGGCCTCGTGCACATCTCCGAGCTGTCGGGTCAGCACGTTGAGCTTGCTGAGCAGGTCGTTTCGGCCGGCCAGGAAGTCTTCGTCAAGATCATCGACATCGATCTGGATCGCCGCCGCATCTCGCTCAGCCTCAAGCAGGCGAACGACGGCGTTGACCCCGAGGGCACCGAGTTCGATCCCGCGCTCTACGGGATGACCACGGAGTACGACGAGAACGGCGAGTACAAGTACCCCGAGGGCTTCGATCCCGAGACTCAGGAGTGGAAGGAAGGCTTCGAGTCGCAGCGCGAGAAGTGGGAGCTGGAGTACGCAGCTGCCCAGGAGCGTTGGGAAGCACACAAGAAGCAGGTCGCTGCATCGCTCACCGAGGTCATCGCACCGGTGGCCGCGGCAGAGGCCAGCGGCTCGAGCTTCTCGAGCGACTCGGCTTCGGCCGGTGCGCTCGCTGACGACGCGGCACTCGCCGCGCTGAAGGCACAGCTCGAGGGCAACTAACCCTCACGATCGAAGGCCCGGCATCTCCTCGGAGGTGCCGGGCCTTCGGCGTTCCCGGGGCGCCGCGGTGCCCTGGGCGCGGCGTCGCCCGGCCGTGGCTGGCTTGTCGCCCCGATCCCGCAGATCCGACCCCTTGCGCCGGATCCGACCCGCTTGAGCGGGGGTCGACGCGCGAACAGCGGGTCGGTTGTGGGGGACCGGGTCGGATCTGTGCCGGGCGGGCGCGGTGGCCGGGCGACGCGGTGGCCGGGCGGGCGCCTGCGCCCGCTGCGCCGTCAGCTACGCGGCCTGCGCCCGCTGCGCCGCCCGCTCGCGCACGGCCCGGCGGAGCCGCCGGACGAGCAGCACGATCACCAGCACGAGCAGCGCCAGGGCGAGCAGCGGCACCACCACGGCGAGCAGGGTGAGGACCACCGCGCCGAGGTCCTCGAAGAAGCTCGCGATTGCGGCTCCCGCGCCGGCGGTCAGCGTGTTGAGGATCGGCCGAGCCACTGCTTTGAGGACGTGGGGGATCAGTGCGATGCCCACCCCGAGTAGAAACGGCCAGAGCTGCGCTGAGGTGATGAACGCAGCCGGATCGGCGACGGCCACCGTATCGCTGGCCGCGCCGGCCGCGAACACCATCCCGCCCGACGCCGGGCGTACCACCGTCTGCAGCACGTCGTTGATCGTGTCGAGTGCCGGAACCTTGTCCACGAGCACCTCCACGGCGAGCAGCACGCCGAGGATGCCGAGCGCCCACCCGTTCTCAAGCCACAGCCACCCCTCGGGCAGCTGCACCACGCCGGTGAACCGGGACAGCAGCCCGAGCCCGAGCAGCGGGATGTAGGCGTTCAGGCCGGCGGACGCCGCGAGCGTCGCCCCGGTGACGAGTTCGAGCATCGGGTACCTCGCTCTGCGACTTGATCGGTGGGCGTCCCGCTACGCTAGCACCATGAAGGTGATCGGGCTCACCGGGGGGATCGCCTCCGGAAAATCGACAATTGGACGCCGCCTCGAGGCGCTCGGAGCCGTGCGGATCGACGCGGATCAGCTTGCCCGAGACGCGGTCGCCCCGGGGTCACCCGGGCTCGCGCGCGTGGTGTCGCGCTTCGGCTCCGAGCGTGTGCTCAACGCACGCGGAGAGCTCGATCGCGCGGCACTCGGCGCAATCGTGTTCGCTGACCCGGACGCGCTGCGCGACCTCAACGAGATTGTGCACCCGGAGGTGAAGCGGCTCTACGAGGCGGCCCTGGCGGCCGCCCGCGCCGCGGACAGCGAGGCGATCGTGGTGTACGAGATCCCGTTGCTCGTCGAGGCGGCACGCGAGCTTGAGTTTGACCTCGTGGTGGTCGCGGACGCTCCGGCCGAGTCGCGCGTCGCGCGCATGGTCGAGCTGCGCGGCATGGGGGAGGCGGACGCGCGGCGTCGGATCGCCAATCAGGCCAGCGACGCCGATCGCAGAGCGGCCGCCGACGTGCTGATCGACACCTCGGGGAGCGAAGCGCACACGGTCGCGCAGGTTGATGCCCTCTGGGAGCGGCTCAGCGGGAGCTAGCCGCCGTGGCCGCCGTGTCGGACGCGCCCGCGGAGCCCGCCGGCGCGCTGCCAGCGGGCACCGCGGGCAGTGCGGCCTGCGGTGCGAGTGCGGCTGGCTCGGCGGCGCTCAGCCGAGCTAGGACGCGCGCGAGAACTCGGCGAGCCAGTCGAGCTGCAACTGCGCGAGGAACGCGATCACGAGGAAGCTGACGAGCACACACACCCACGCCCAGGACGAGAGCTGCTCGAAGAGTCGCCGCGTGCCCGCTCCCACCGGGATGTCTCCGACCGCGTATGGGCGGAACGCACTGAACCACCAGAGCGGGATCGTGACCGACCACACCACCATGCACCAGGGGCAGAGCGTGCCGAGCGAGTACACGCTCTGCGAGAAGAGCCAAAACACGAAGACCACCCCGCCCAGCAGGCCGAGCTGGTAGACCCGCCAGAACCATGGGGCGAAGCGCGCCCCTGCGAGCAGCGCGACCCCGACGAAGATCGGGGCCATGAACGCGGCAACGCCGAGAATGGTGTTGCTGAAGCCGAACAGCGAGCCCTGCCACGAGCCCATGTTGGGGCCACAGGTGACGAGAATGCTGACCGCGCAGTTGGGCACGTAGCCGGGCTGCTGCAGGGTCTTGATGTACTCCGTGAGGAGTTCAAACGAGGCGAACCACCCGATCACACCGGCCACGATCGTGAAGATCGCGAAACCGACGGGCCGCTTCGTGACTGAGATATCAGAGCTCATGCTGCCGATCCTACTGCGCGCGGCTGCGTGAATCCGTGTTGGTGAGTGGCGATTGAGTAGTGCGTCATATTCGGTGATCCAGACTGGCGCGCTTCTGCGTATTTTCAGTCGATCGTGACATAATGAAGTGCGGTGTACGGCACCCCCAACGGGACCTACACGCACAGTCTTATGGCAGCCCCCCGGCTGTCACCGGTCCAAGAGCGACCGAGCGCGGGTGGTTGGCACCCGCGGAGAACAGGATTCGCGGGAATCCCCGCAAGAAGAATTGCCGGAGCGAGCAAGACTTTCTCCGGGCATAAGGAGACACCAGGAATGGTGAAGCAGACCACATCAGAACAGTTCGAAGATCCGCAGCGCGCTGCGGACGCAGCCCCCGAGGAGGTCGGGGCGGCGATCGTTCCGGCACCGCAGGCGGACGACGCAGCCCAGGCACCAGGATCAGCGCAGCCGGAAGCCTCGGAGCAGCCCGAGGTCTCGGTGCAGCCGGAAGCCTCGGAGCAGCCCGAGGTCTCGGAGCAGCCCGAGGTCCCGGAGCCGTCAGTCGATGCCACGCAGCCGGAGGCCCCTTCCGCGGCCGAGGGCGCCGAGGCTCCGAGTGACGCGGCAGCACCGACCCGCCCGCAGCTTGTGCTTCCGCTCGCGGACATGACGCCGCAGGAGCGTTTCCGCGCGACCACGCGCCTCATCTTCCTCGCGCCCGATGTGCCGCCCGTGCCGCCGCGCCCGCGGCGCAGCGAGCTGCGCCCGAGTGAGCTGCGCCAGCTCGACGACATCCTTGATCAGCACGTCCACACCGACGCAGAGCCCGAGGAACGGGAGCCGCGCTCCGATGCGCGCCGCAACCGCCGCCGCACGGGTGGCAGCGACCACCACGTGGAAGACGAGGCACCTCGCCGTCAGCCGCGCCAGGCACCGCTCATCACCGAACCGCAGAAGGTGAAGGGGTCGACCCGTCTCGAGGCGAAGAAGCAGCGCCGTCGCGACGGTCGCGACGCCGGCCGCCGCCGCGTGGTGATCACCGAGTCCGAGTTCCTCGCGCGCCGCGAGGCGGTCGACCGCGAGATGATCGTGCGCACGACCGCGGATCGCGTGCAGATCGGCGTGCTCGAGGACAAGGTGCTCGTGGAGCACTACGTTGCGCGCTCCAGCGAAAGCTCGCTGATCGGCAACGTGTACCTCGGTCGCGTACAGAACGTGCTCCCGAGCATGGAGGCCGCCTTCGTCGACATCGGGCGGGGCCGCAACGCCGTGCTCTACTCGGGCGAGGTCGACTGGTCCGAGTTCGAGGGCGGCAACACGGCCCGCAAGATTGAGAACGCGCTGAAGCCGGGCGACCAGATCCTCGTGCAGGTCACCAAGGATCCGGTAGGCCACAAGGGCGCACGTCTCACCAGCCAGATTTCGCTCCCCGGCCGCTTCCTCGTCTACGTCCCGGGCGGGGCGATGAACGGGATCTCGCGCAAGCTTCCCGATACCGAGCGCGCGCGCCTGAAGAAGATCCTCAAGGAGGTGCTCCCCACCGGTGCCGGTGTGATTGTGCGCACCGCTGCGGAGGGCGCCAGCGAGGATCAGCTCACGCACGACGTGCAGCGCCTCACCCGCCAGTGGGAGTCGATCCAGAAGCGCGTTGCGAAGGGCGGCGGCCCCGTGCTGCTGCACTCCGAGCCGGACATGCTCATCAAGATCATCCGCGACGTCTTCAACGAGGACTTCCAGCGGCTCCTGATCTCGGGCGAGGACACCTACACCGTCATCGAGAACTACCTCGACCAGGTGGCGCCAGACCTGCTGCAGCGCGTTGAGCGCCACACGGGCGAGCGCGACGTCTTCGACGAGTACCGGGTCACGGAGCAGATCGCGAAGGCGCTTGACCGCAAGGTGTGGCTGCCCTCGGGCGGCTCGCTCGTGATTGACCGCACCGAGGCAATGACCGTGGTCGACGTCAACACGGGCAAGTTCGTCGGTTCCGGCGGCAACCTCGAGGAGACGGTCACGAAGAACAACCTCGAAGCTGCCGAGGAGATCGTGCGCCAGCTGCGGCTTCGCGACATCGGCGGCATCATCGTGGTCGACTTCATCGACATGGTGCTCGAGTCGAACCGCGACCTGGTACTCCGCCGCATGGTTGAGTGCCTCAGCCGCGATCGGACCAAGCACCAGGTCGCCGAGGTGACCTCGCTCGGGCTCGTGCAGATGACGCGTAAGAAGCTCGGGCTCGGGCTGCTCGAATCGTTCAGCGAGCCGTGCGAGGTGTGCGCTGGTCGCGGTGTCATCGTGCACCACGAGCCGGTGTCCAAGCACCGCAGCGAGGCTCCCGCGCGCAGCTCGAAGCGTGGCGGTCGCGGCGGTCAGCAGCAGCACCAGCAGACCCCGCAGCCCGAGGTGAAGGCCCCGGCGCAGGGACAGACTCACGCGATTTCGGACGGCGCGAAGAATATGCTCGCGCAGGTCGCGGCCTCGACGATCCCCGGCAGCAAGCCGGAGGACGAGGCGGCGCCGCGGGATGACGCTCCGCAGCAGCGCCACTCGCACGCGTCCGCTCAGGGGTCACAGCGCGGGCAGCGCGCGACCGGGCGGGTGTCGGGCCGCACGCCGCGGAACGCCGAGGCGGATCAGGCCCCCGCAGCGGGCGCCGCATTCACAGCTTCCACGCCGCCGGCCACGCCGGCAGCGGGGGATAACCTGCTCGACTCGGTGCTGAACGCGCTGCCGGATGCGCCGAGCGCGGGCACCGGACGTGCCCGGAATCGGCGCGTCACCACGGCTCCGCAGCGTGCCGGGAGCGACGAGCGTCCCACCGAGGCCCAGGCGGCGCAGCTCGCGCTCGCCGAAGCCCTCGAGGCGACGGTGCGTCGAAAAGAGACCGAACAGGAGTGACACGCGGGTGCACCTATTTGACCATCACAGGTGCATCAAGATAATATGGAGCGTTGGTGCTGCTCCGGCGGCGACACCTCAGACTTCGAAGTCGGCACGGCCGCGCTTCGACACGAAAGACAATCCTCAAGAAAAGGGTGACAAGTGGTTTACGCAGTAGTGCGCACAAGCGGCCGTCAGGAGAAGGTAGAGGTCGGCTCGATCATTACCGTCAATCGCGTTGCAGGTGACGCAAAGGGCAAGCTCGAGCTTCCCGCCGTCCTGCTCGTTGATGGCGAGAAGGTCACGACCGATGCCGCGGCGCTCGCCAAGGTGAAGGTTACCGCCGAGGTCCTCGACGACTTCCGTGGCCCGAAGATCATCATCCAGCGGTACAAGAACAAGACCGGTTACAAGAGCCGCCAGGGGCACCGTCAGGATCTGACGCGCCTCAAGGTCACCGGCATCAAGTAACGCTTAGATACGATTCAAGGAGTAGAGACTCATGGCACATAAGAAGGGCGCCAGCTCCACCCGCAACGGTCGCGACTCGAACGCTCAGCGCCTCGGCGTGAAGCGCTTCGGTGGCCAGCAGGTCAACGCAGGCGAAATCATCGTGCGTCAGCGCGGAACCCACTTCCACCCCGGCGTCAACGTCGGACGCGGCAAGGACGACACGCTGTTCGCCCTCTCGGCCGGCGAGGTTGAGTTCGGCGCGAAGGGCGGCCGCAAGGTCGTCAACATCGTTTCCGCGGCCTAACAACAGGCTGTTCAACGGCGAGGCGGGCTTCGGCTCGCCTTTTGCCGTATCTACCGAAGGATTTTCTCAGCATGGTGACATTCGTTGACCAGGTGCAGGTGCACCTCCAGGCCGGACGAGGCGGGAACGGCTGCGTGTCTACCCGGCGTGAGAAGTTCAAGCCGCTCGCGGGCCCAGACGGTGGTGCGGGCGGCAACGGTGGCGACATCGTGATCCTCGCCGACCCGCAGGTGACCACCCTGCTCGAGTTCCACCGCCGCCCCCACCTCACCGCTGAAAATGGTGGCTACGGTGCCGGCGGGTACCGGGCCGGCACCAACGGGGAAGAGCTCATTCTCTCCGTGCCCGTGGGTACCGTGGTGAAGGACTCGGCGGGGGAGACCCTCATCGACCTGAACGAGCCGGGGCTGCGCTACATCGCGGCAAAGGGCGGTATCGGTGGGCTCGGCAACAACGCGCTCGCGAGCGCCAAGCGCGTGGCCCCCGGCTTCGCGCTGCTCGGTACCGAGGGCTGGGCGGGCTCGCTCACCCTTGAGCTCAAGACGATCGCCGACGTCGCGTTCGTTGGCTACCCGTCCGCCGGGAAGTCGAGCTTGATCGCGGCAATGAGCGCGGCGAAGCCGAAGATCGCGGACTACCCCTTCACCACGCTCCACCCCAACCTGGGAGTGGTACAGGCGGGGGAGTCGCGCTTCACGGTCGCCGACGTACCCGGACTCATCGAGGGTGCGAGCGAGGGCAAGGGGCTCGGTCTCGACTTCCTCCGCCACGTCGAGCGCTGCAGCGCGCTGCTGCACGTGCTCGACTGCGCCACGCTTGAGCCGGATCGCGATCCGCTTTCGGACCTCGAGGTGATCAAGGCGGAGCTCGGGGCGTACCCGGTGCCCGAGGGGCAGACTCCGCTGCTCGAGCGGCCCCAGTTCGTTGCGCTGAACAAGATCGACGTTCCCGAGGCCCGCGAGCTCGCTGAGTTTGTGCGCCCGGAACTCGAAGCACTCGGCTACCGCGTGTTCCTGATCTCGACCGTGTCCCACGAGGGGCTCCGCGAGCTGGGCTACGCGCTCGGCGAGCTGGTTGAAGAGACCCGCGCCAAGCAGCTGGCCGAGGCTCCCGAGCAGCCGCGCATCGTGCTGAAGCCGCGCGCGGTGAACGATGGCGGCTTCCGCATCGTCACCGAGGGCGGCACGTACGGCACGATCTATCGGATCCTGGGCGATAAGCCCGAGCGCTGGGTAGCGCAGACCGACTTCACGAACGACGAGGCGGTGGGCTACCTCGCCGACCGGCTGCAGAAGCTCCGGATCGACGACGCGCTGGTGAAGGCCGGCGCGGTCGCTGGCTCCGCCGTGGTGATCGGCCCGGGCTCCGGCGTGGTGTTCGACTGGGAGCCGACGCTCACGAGCGCCGCTGAAGTGCAGATGGGTGCACGCGGCACCGACGCCCGCTTCGAGGGCGCGCCCCGGCGCACCAACAAGGAGCGCCGCGACGATTACCACGGCATGATGGACGCGAAGGCGGAAGCCCGCGCTGAGCTTGAGCGCGAGCGCGAGTCAGGAATGTGGAGCGAAGAGTCGTGAGCGTCGGGGAAGAGCTGCTCGCCGCGCGCCGCGTGGTGGTGAAGGTCGGTTCCTCCTCGGTGAGCGGCGACAACGCCGCTCAGATCCCGACCCTGGTGTCTTCGCTTGCCCGGCTGCACGGGGCCGGGGCCGAGGTGATCCTCGTCTCCAGTGGTGCGATCGCGACGGGTGTCCCGTTCCTCAAGATTGACGAGCGGCCGGACGACCTCGCCACCCAGCAGGCTGCGGCTGCCGTGGGGCAGAACATCCTCGTGAACCGGTACCAGCGCTCACTGAGCAGCCACGACATCGTGGCCGGTCAGGTGCTCTTGACCGCGCACGATATGGAGAATCCCACGCACCGCGGCAACGCACGGCGCGCAATTGAGCGCCTTCTGCAGCTCGGGATCCTGCCGATTATCAATGAGAATGACACCGTCGCCACGCACGAGATCCGCTTTGGCGACAACGATCGCCTCGCGGCGCTCGTGGCCCGGCTCGTTGAAGCCGACCGCCTCGTGCTGCTCTCCGACGTAGACGCGCTCTACACCGCGCCGCCGACCGTCGTGGGGGCCGAGCGAATCCCGCACGTGCCGTACGGCGACGAGCTCGCGGGAATTGAGATCGGTGCCGCCCAGTCGGGCTGGGGCACCGGCGGTGCAGCGACGAAGGTGCAGGCTGCCCGGCTCGCCGCGGATGCCGGCGCCCATGTGCTCCTCACCGAGACTCGTCTGTTCCCCGCGGTGCTCGACGGTGCCGCGCACGGCACCCGCTTTGACGGGCGCCCCGAGACGGCTGACCAGGAGTAGTCTCGACCAGGATCGGTCATGCCATATGCTGGGCGCATGTCCAACGCCGATCTGTTCATTAACAAGCTTGAGCGCGCCCGCGTGGCCGCCAAGACCCTCGCTACTGTCACGACCGCGCAGAAGAACGCGGCCCTCGAGGCGATCGCGGTCGCGCTCGAGAACAGCGTGCCAGAGATCGTCGCTGAGAACGCGAAGGATCTTGCCGCGGGCGAGGCGAACGGGATCGGTGACGGCCTGCTCGATCGCCTGCGTCTCGACGATGCCCGGCTGCGCGGTCTCGCCGCGGCAGTGCGAGACGTGATCGCACTGCCCGACCCGATCGGCGAGGTCTTGCGCGGCTCAACGCTCGCGAACGGGATCCGGATCAACCAGGTGCGCGTCCCCTTCGGCGTGGTGGGGGCGATCTACGAGGCGCGGCCGAACGTCACCATCGACATCGCCGCCCTCGCGCTGAAGAGCGGGAACGGTGCGGTGCTTCGCGGTGGCAGCGCCGCCGAGAACAGCAACCGCGCGCTGGTCGCGCTGATCCAGCGGGCCCTCACGAGCGTGGGGCTCGCGGGTGACGCGGTGCAGACGATCGACGAGTTCGGCCGCGAGGGCGCCGGTCGCCTCATGCGTGCCCGAGGCTATGTGGACGTGCTGATCCCGCGGGGGAGCGCCGGCCTCATCTCGACCGTGGTGCAGGAGTCAACCGTTCCCGTCATCGAGACCGGATCTGGCATCGTGCACGTCTACGTTGATGCGACCGCCGATGCGGACATGGCCGCCGCGATCGTCACCAACGCCAAAACCCACCGTCCGAGTGTGTGTAACGCAGCGGAGACCCTGCTCGTGCACCGCGATGCCGCCGAGCGGATGCTGCCGCGACTCGCCCGAGAACTGCTCGGCGCGGGGGTGACGGTGTTCGGCGACGAGGCCACGCGCGCGCAGGTCCCGGAGGTCGCCGCCGCCGACGACGAGACCTGGGCGACCGAGCACCTCGCGCTCGAGATGGGCGTGCGGATCGTCGACTCGATCGACGAGGCGATCGCGCACATCGAGCGCTACTCGACCCACCACACCGAGTCGATCGTGACGCAGGACTACGCGAACGCCGAGCGTTTCCTCGCCGAGGTGGACTCCGCGGTGGTGATGGTCAACGCGTCAACCCGCTTCACCGACGGCGGGGAGTTCGGCTTCGGTGCCGAGGTAGGGATCTCCACGCAGAAGCTGCACGCACGCGGACCCATGGGCCTCTCCGAGCTCACCAGCACGAAGTGGCTGGTGCGTGGCGGCGGGCAGATCCGCTAACCGAACGCGGTACACTGGGAAGCAGTATCCAATCCGTTTCGAATGCAGGGGTTTTCATGTCACTTCTCGCCACGATCGCCGTCGCCTCTGAAGAGGGCGCCCACATCGTCAACGAGCTGCCCTTCCCGGCCCCGGTTTTCGGTGTCATCACGTTCGTCGCGTTCACGGCGCTCGCGATCGTGACGTTCTCGTTCCGCGACGTTGCCAACCGCCACGCACACAAGGCCGAGGCCTACGCGCGCGAGCACGGCGCTGACCAGCACTAATACGGACCACGGACCCGTGGCAGCGAAGCGTCGCATTGGAGTAATGGGCGGCACGTTCGACCCAATCCATCACGGACACCTCGTCGCGGCGAGCGAAGTTGCACGGAGCTTCGACCTCGACGAGGTCGTTTTCGTGCCCACGGGGCGGCCCTGGCAGAAGAGTCAGGTGTCGCCCAGTGAGCACCGCTACCTCATGACGGTGATCGCGACGGCCTCCAACCCGCGTTTCACGGTCAGCCGGGTTGACGTTGACCGCTCGGGAATGACCTACACGGTCGACACGCTGCGTGATCTGAGGAAACAGTTTCCTGAGGCGGAGCTCTTTTTTATCTCGGGAGCCGACGCTGTGGAGCAGATCCTGAGCTGGAAAGACGTCAATAAGCTGTGGGACCTGGCACATTTTATCGCGGTGTCACGGCCCGGGCATGAGCTGTCGCTTTCAGGTTTGTCCAGCGAACACGTAAGCTTGTTGGAAGTTCCCGCGCTGGCGATCTCGTCAACGGACTGCCGAGCGCGGGTAGCCAGGGGGTATCCGGTGTGGTATCTCGTTCCGGACGGTGTCGTGCAGTACATTGCGAAGCACGAGCTATACACCGAGGAAGCGACTGAGGATGAGTGAGCAGGACCAACAACGACCGCTGACGCGCCGCGAGCTGCGTCTGCGGGAGATGGGCGAGACCGGCGCGCTTGACCTCTCCGAGGTTGCAGAGCCCGCGCCCCAAGCCCCCGCGGCAACCCCACCGGCCACCCCGGCCGCGGCCCCCGCCGAGCAGGGGGAGATTGAGATCTCCCCGCTCAATGAGGACGGCACGCCCCGCAGCCGACGCGAGATGCGTCAGCTGCGCGAGGAAGCGCTCGCCGCGCAGGCCGCAGCGTCTGCCGCGGTTGCGCCGCCGACGACCCCCGAGCCCGTCGAGGCGCCCCCGGCGCCGGAGGCAGCGCCCGCACCCGTCGCGGAGCCCGAGCCGCCCGTCGAGGCAGCGCCCGCAGCCGAGCCCGTTCCCGCGGCGCCGGCCGAGCCGAGCGCTGAGCCAGCGCCAGCCGCTCCCGTCACCGGCGAAATCGACTTCGACTCGCTGATGTCGCCGCCCACCGAGCCGTTCACGGTCGATGAGCTGCGCGCGGCCGAGCAGACCACCGCCGACGCCGAGCCCGACGCCGCAGGCGAGAGCGCTCCGGCGATCGAGGATCCCGAGCCCGCCGCGCCTGAGCACACCGCGGACGACGCCCCGAGCGACGCCGCAGATACTCCTGCGCAGAAGAAGCGCCGCTTCCCGTGGCAGCGCAACCGCGACGAGGCCGAGCCGATCGAGGGGGAGGCAGCAGCCGAGCCTGCACCGGAGCCGGTCGAGATCCCGGTCGAGGTCGTGCCCGCAGCGCCGGTCGAGGAGACCGTCGTTGCTGAGGTGATTCCCGAGCCCGAGGTCGCAGCCGAGACCGTGGCAATGCCCGCAGCGGCACCGCCCGTCGTTGAGGTTGAGCCCATCGCGCCCGCGGCCGAGCCCGAGCCGCCCGCGACGCCGAAGGCGAGCTACTCGTTCCCCGACATCGCCCCTCCCGAGGAGTGGCGCTCGGTCTTTGACGACGCGAGCCGCAACCCGAGCGCACAGCCGGGCACCGAATCGCAGGGCGATTTCGACGACCTCATCTCGCGCGCGGTCGCCCAGGAGGGTGCGCTCGGCGCGACCAACACGTCGGCGCTCATCCTGCCCACCATGCCCGAGGACACCGGCGGGCTCACCGGCCCGCTCGGCGGCACCGGTGAACTCTACGTCACCGGTTCGCTCAAGCTCCCCAAGTCGCTGGGGGAGACGGGCGGCCACTCGGCTCTGCACGACTCGATCGAGATCGATCCGATCACGGGCGCCGAGACCGGCGACCCGCAGGCCACCGGGCAAGGCCCGGCACCCGTCTCCGCGCGCCACGCCGTGAGCGCGCGCATGGACTCAAGCATTCCCGTCGTCGCAAAGCCGGCGAAGGAACGCAGCAAGCTGCCTCTCGTGCTCTCGCTCACCGGTGGTGGGCTTCTGCTCGCTGTTGTGGCGCTGGGGATCTGGGGAGCGAGCAACGGGATGTTCGGCTAGCCGAACATCACCCGCTCGACCGATGACCTATCAAAGGAACTGAACTGAACACGCAGACCACACCACGGCGAGACTTCCGAGCCGATCTCGAGGCGGCCGTACGCGCCGCCGACGCGAAGGGTGCCGTAGCACCCGTCGCGCTCGAGGTGACTGAACACTTCGGACTCGCCGACGCATTCCTCGTGCTCACCGGCAGCGTGGAGCGCAACGTCCAGTCGATCTCCGACGGCGTCGAAGACGCACTCAACGACGCCGGCGTGCGCACCATCCGCCGCGAAGGCCGCGAAAGCGGTCGCTGGGTGCTCCTCGACTTCGGCGACCTCATCGTCCACGTCTTCCACCAGGAAGAACGCGACTACTACCAGCTCGAACGCCTCTGGCAGGACTGCCCGGTCATCGATGTCACCGCGTGGCTCGACGCCCCCGCCGCTGCCGCGGCACCCGCGGCAGCGAGCGAGTAGCTACTCCAGCTGAGGCACGCCCGGGATCGCCCAATTTGCGATGCCCCGGGGTGCATGCAGTAGAGTAGAGGAGTTGTCGGGGGAGCATTTCTCCGACTTCCACGGGTCTGTGGCGCAGTTGGTAGCGCACCTGCATGGCATGCAGGGGGTCAGGGGTTCGAATCCCCTCAGATCCACTCTTTAGTGGAAAGCCCCGCTCCGGCGGGGGCTTTTCTGGTCTTCGGGGATTCGCGCGATTCTTGTGAACGCTGCGCGTCCACTCCGAAAGAATCGCGCCCCTCAGATCCACTCGTACAGGCTCCGCTTCGCGGGGCCTTTCCTCGTTTCGGGGATTCGCGCGGAAGTTGCGAACGCTTCGCGTCCGCTTGGAAACTTCCGCGCCCCTCAGATCCACTCTTCAGAGGAAAGCCCCGCTCCGGCGGGGCTTTTCTGGTCTTCGGGGATTCGCGCGGGTTACCTCCCCGCGTCCGCCGAGCCGTCGAGGTGGGCGCGCTCGCCGTGCGCGCCAAAGAGGCTCAGCACCTCCACCGGTTCCGCACCCGCGCTCCCGAACCAGTGCGGTTCCGCGGTGTCGAACTCGGCGACCTCTCCTGCTTCGAGCGTGAGATCCTGATCGCCCAGCACGAGTCGCAGCCTGCCGCTCAGCACGTACAGCCACTCGTACCCCTCGTGAGTCTTCGGTTCCGGCGTGCTTGCCCGCGCGGGGATCACGATCTTCCAGGCGTGGCGCTCGGCTGAGTGCCTCGTGAGCGGCACGACCACTCGCCCGTTGACCAGTCGCGGACGCAGCCGGATCCGCGGGTCTCCCGCGGGCGGGGCGCCGACGAGCTCGTCAAGCGGCACGCGGTGCACCTGCGAGAGGGGGAGCAGAAGCTCGAGGGTGGGGCGGCGCTGCCCTGTTTCGAGACGGGAGAGCGTGCTCTTGGAGACGCCGGTGAGCGCGGCGAGCTCCGACAGGCTCATGCCGCGCTGCTCGCGGAGCGCGCGCAACCGCGGCGCGACCCGGTCGAGAGCGGCGGCGACGATATCGGGCGCGAAAGTCATGCTCCCACCCCAGCACATCGTTCCAGGAATAGCAACGAGCATTGCCGTTCCGGCACCGCTGCGCGCATGCTGGGCACATGAAGCCAACTCCTGAGTCAGTCCCACCTCCCGTCCCCACGCCGCGTCGGGGCGAGCTGCGCCCGGAGCCTGCGCGCCCGGAGCCTGCGCGCCCGGAGCCTGCGCGCCCGGAGCCTGCGCGCTCGGAGCCTGCGCGCTCGGAGCCTGCGCGCCCGGAGCCTCCGCGCCCGGCAGGCGCGCGCCCCATCATCGGGCTCACGCTCGCGGCGCTCTTGGCAGCGCTCGGCACGAGCGTCGCAAACGTGGCGCTCCCCACTCTCTCGACGGAGTTTGGGGTGGCCCCCGGTGCCGCGCAGTGGGTGGTGCTGAGTTACCTGCTCGCGATGACTGCGACGGCGGTGCAGGTGGGGCGCCTCGGGGACCGGCATGGTCGGCGGCGCACCCTGCTGATTGGGCTGGGCGTGTTCATGCTGGCAACCCTCGCCTGCGCGCTCGCCCCCACGTTTGGGTGGCTTCTCGCGGCCAGGGCGGTGCAGGGGGTGGGCGCTGCCGTACTCGTCGCGCTCCCGCTCGCGCTTGCCAGGGACCTGGTGGCCGTCGAGCGGTTGGGCGCGATCATGGGGGTGCTGGGCACCGCCGCCGCGGTCGGCACCGCGCTCGGGCCCGCCGCTGGCGGTCTGCTGCTCGGGGCATTCGGATGGCCGGCAATGTTCGTGGCAATACTCCCGCTCGGGTTCGTCGCTCTGTTTCTGCTGCTCGGCGCTCCCGTGCCCGCGCCGCTCGGTGGGGGTGCTGCGGCATCGGGGACTCGGGATGGAGCTGGAGCGGGCACGGCGGCCACGGCGGGGCGCGCTGGCGGCGAAGTGCGCTCGCTGCTCCGGGCCGGGCCATTCAGCGCCGCGTTGGGGATGAATCTGCTCGTGGCTACGGTAATGATGAGCACGCTTATCGTCGGCCCGTTTTACCTCACCACGGGGCTCGGGCTGCCGGTTGTGACTGTTGGGCTCGCGATGGCGGTTGGGCCGGCGGTTGCAGCGGTCTCCGGGGTGCTCGCGGGACGGGTCGTAGACCGCATTGGCGCCGCGCGGAGCACGAGGCTGGGGCTGAGCACCATGGCGGTGGGCATGCTCGCGCTGGTGCTCCTGCCCGGGGCCCTCGGGCTTGCGGGGTACCTGATTGCCCTGGTGGTGCTGACGCCCGGGTACCAGCTCTTTCTGGCGGCGAACAGCACCGCGGCTCTTGCGGGCATGGGGCCCCAGCACCGTGGCGCCGCCTCAGGCCTGCTGAGCCTGTCGCGCAACCTGGGGCTGATCGCTGGCGCTTCAGCGATGGGCGCGATCTACGCGGCGGTGTTCGGGGTGGTTTCACGCGGTGGCGGGGTCGCCGCGGGTGCGGCGCTCGCTGGCGCAACGGCGACCTTCGCGCTCAGTGTCGTGCTCGTGGGAGCCGCGCTCGGTGTCGCCGTCGTATCCGGGCGGCGGAACGCCGGAGCGGCATGACGGGGCGGACGGGCGGGCGTGTCCACGTCCGCGCCGCGATCACCGCCCTCGCTGCGCCGGTTTTGCGATCACGGTGGTGCTGCCGCTGAGCGGGGTGCCGTTGACGCCGGTGGGGGCTAGTGTCGCGAGGGGCTCCCGTGCAGGTCGAGTATGGTCGAGCGGGCTTCATTTGGTGTGAACGCGTGCCGCTCTCCCCATCGGCGGAGCCCAACTATTGCTCGCGGTGGTCTGCGGAATCAGCGTGGCGAGTATCTACGTGGCGCAGCCAATGCTCGGTTCGATGGGGCGCGGCCTCGGGCTCGATCCGGGAGCATCGGGGTGGCTGATCACGGCCGGTCAGATCGGGTACCTCGTGGGCCTGATCGCACTCGTTCCGCTCGGGGACACCATGAACCGGCGCACGCTGATCGCCGCCCAGCTCGCCCTGACCGGTGCGGGCATGCTCGCTACTGCCGCCGCCGACACCGCGTGGATCGCGTACGGCGGGCTCGCAGTGGCGGGGCTGTTCGCGGTGGCGGTGTAGACCGCGGTCGCGTACACGGCAGCCCTCGCGCCCGCCGACGAGCGGCGGAACGGTGCGCCCACCCCGGGGAGGCCGTTCAGCCAGTTCGGTGCGCTCCTGCGCGATCGAGTGTTCTGGTCCCGCGGGCTGATCGCGCTCTTCGTGTTCGCCTCGTTCGGTGTGCTGTGGAGCGGCATGGCACTCCCGCTTCACGCCCCACCGTGGGGCCTGAACGAAGCGCAGATCGGCCTGTTTGGGCTCGTGGGTCTCGCCGGAGCGCTCGGCGCCGCACACGCGGGAACCTGGGCGGACCGCGGCCACGCGCGTCGGGTCACGGGGATCGCGCTCGCGCTGCTGACCGGATCGTGGGCACTCACGGGTCAGCTGCCGTGGTCGCTGTGGCTGCTGGTCGCCGGGGTGGGAGTCCTCGACTTCGTAGTACATGCCGCGTACGTGAGCAACCAGCATCTCCTGACCGCGAGGTGTCCCGACCGGGCAAGCGCAGTCGCCGGCGGATACACGGTGTTCTACCCGCTCGGCTCGGCGCTGGGGGCGACTGTGACCACTGCGCTTCAGGCCGCCGCGGGGTGGGGCGCGGCAAGCGTACTGGGAGCGGTATTCGCGGCTGCCGCCCTCATCGTCTGGGCAGTAAGCTCGGGTACCCGCCGCGGCGCGCGTGACGGTGCCAGCGAGGCTGCGGGACCGCAGCGGCACCCGATCACCCCTTGGCGTCTTGCCGGGGAATGAGCACCTGGGTGATGATGAGCAGGATCGACGCGGTGACCGGAACCGCGACGAGCGCCCCCAGCAGCCCGAGGAGCGTACCGCCCACGAGCGCGCCGATCACCACGAGCGCGCCGGGCACGGCAACCGCGCGGTTCATCACACGCGGGGTGAGCACGTAGGCCTCCAGCTGCATGTACACGAGGTAGACGATCGCGAAGATCAGCGCCGTCAGCGGGCTCGTGAACAGCGCGAGGCCGCTGGCGATCACCCAGAAGAGCACGGAGCCGATCAACGGGATGAGGGTGAGGCAGAATGCGATCACTCCCATGAGCGCTGGGAACGGGAGCCCGAGCACGAGCGTCAGGAGCAGGGCGACCGCCGAGTTGCACAGCGCGAGGATCACCATCCCCATGAGGTACGCGCCGATCGAATCGGTGATCTGATCGATCATCGTGCGCACCGTGCCGCGCACGCGACGCGGCGCGAGCCTCGCGAACGAGCGCTTCATAACCGTCAGCGAGGCGAGGAAGTAGAGGCTGAGCACCAGCACAATGATGAGCCCGGACACGGTCGACGCGACGCCGGCGCCGAACTGCAACACCCCACCGCTGATCGCGGCGAGGTGCGCCGGATCGGTGATGAACTGCTGCACCTGTGCGAGCAGCGCGTCGAAGCCCCCACCGAACGAGCCCTGCAGCCACGCAAAGAACTCGGACCCCTTGAACGACTCGACCGCCGCCGGGAGGTCCGTAAAGAACTGCCCCACCTGCGCCACCACCACCGGGATGATGAGCCACAGCACGCCCACCATCACCAGCGCGAAGGCAGCGTAGACGATCACGATCGCCCAGGGCCGGCCAATCCGCGCGCGCTGCAGTGCGCGCACGATTGGATCGAGCCCGAGCGCTACGAAGAGCGCAAACACCACGTAGATGATGACGGTCGATACCCGGGATACCGCGACGCCGAGGAGGATTGCGATCAGGCCCCCGAGCGTACCGAAGAACCCGACCGCGAACGGGCCGGAGATACTGATCGCCAGCGTGCGGGGCTGCCGTGAGCCGTGAGCACCAGCGACGCCACCAGCGGCGCCTCCGGCGGCGGCATCGGCTGTTGACTCAGACACTGATCACTCCGCTCCGTCACCATGACCGGGGGACCGCGCTCGCCGCAGCGCTGGCCGCGGCCCCCGCTCGAACCGGTTCGCCGCGCTCGCCGCAGCGGCGAACCTCAGGAGAGCACCTTGCGCTTGATGCTCTGGAACTCCTCGGCGGTGATTGCCCCCGAGTCGAGGAGCGACTGCGCCTTCGAGATCTCGTCGCTCGGGCTCACACCCGATCCAGCCACCTGCTGGATATACGCGTCCGCCGCGGCGCGCGCATTCTCGGAGGCCTCACGGCTGTGCTCGGCCATGCCGCTGCCGCGCGCGATGAGATAGACGAGCACGGTGAGGAACGGTACGAAGATGAGGAACAGGACCCAGACCGCCTTCCACCAGCCGTTGAGTCGATGATCGCGGAAGAGATCACCGATCACGGCGAAGAGCGTGAACAGGTACGCGATGAACGCGAAGATCCAGAGAAACCACCAGATGATGTCCCAGAACGATTCCCAGAAGCTCATGATCTGCCTTTCGAGTGCGAACCGACCGCGTGACTGCTGCGGATGGCTGGGACGCTACTCGGTGTGGCCGGCCGAGCGCACGCGTTTGCGGGTGAGTTCACCCGGGTGACTCGCGCGGTTAGCGGCGCCGCGCGCTAGCGAGCGGCGGCGCATCGCGATAGCGTCGCAGCAACGGAGGGGGATCCCATGGCCGTACGCTCCCGCCCGGCCTGGGTGGCACCGACGCTCGCCGGGTACCGCCGAGCCTGGCTTGCGCCCGACCTCCTGGCCGGGCTGTCGGCCGGCGCGGTGGTGATCCCGCAGGCGATGGCCTACGCCACGATCGCCGACCTCCCGGTCGCCGTGGGGCTGTACACCTGCATGGTGCCGATGCTGGTCTACGCGCTGCTGGGCGGAAGCCGCGCGATGAGTGTGTCGACCACCTCGACGATCGCGACGCTCACCGCGACCACGCTGGTCTCCGCCGGCGTGGCGACCGGTGCCGCCGACCCGGTGGGGTCGCTGATGACGTTGACGCTGCTCGTGGGCGTGATCCTCGTGCTCGCGCGACTGTGCCGGCTCGGCTCCCTGGTCGAGAACATCAGCAGCGCGACGGTGCTCGGTCTGAAGATCGGGGTTGGCGCAACGGTCGCGGTGGGGCAGCTCCCAAAACTGCTGGGGGAGACGTTCAACTTCTCGGGGCACGGCTTCGTCCGCTCACTCCTCGCGGTGGGCGAGGCCGCGGGCAGCGTCAACTGGCCCACCGTGGCGCTCTCGCTGGGTGCGATCGCGGTGCTCGCGGGATGTAAGCGTTTCGCCCCGCGGGTTCCCGGACCACTCGTTGTGGTCGTCGGGAGTATCGCCCTGGTGTGGCTCACGCCGCTCGCCACGGCCGGTGTCGAGCTGATCGACCCGGTCTCCGGCGGGCTCCCAGTGCCGGGTGTGCCAGACGCATCGCACCTTGCGGCGCCTGTCCCCGGTGCGCTCGCAATCGCGGTGATGTCGTTCCTCGAGTCGGCCGCGGTGGCGCGCGGCATCCGCCAGGCGCGTGAGCCGCAGATTGACAGCGACCAGGAGCTGCTGGCGGCCGGGGCGGCAAACGTGGCCGGTGCGTTCTTCAGCGCGATGCCCGCCGCGGGCGGATTCTCGCAGAGCGCCGTGAACCAGAGCGCCGGCGCAAGAACCCAGGTCTCGACCCTGGTGACGGTCGCGCTTGCGGTGCTTGTCGCGCTGGTGCTGGGCCCGGTGCTCAGCCTGCTGCCGCAGGCGGCGCTCGCCGCGCTGGTGTTTGTCGCGGTGCTCGGGCTCATCAACATTTCCGAACTGGTGCGCTGGGCGCGTCTGAGCCCCGTGGACTTCTGGGTGGCGGTGGCGGTGGCGGTGATCGGACTCACCGCCGGCCTGCTGGCCGCAGTCGCGGTCGGCGTGGGTGTCACGCTGGTGCTGGTGCTGCGAGAGCTCAACACTCCGCACGTGTCCGTGGCGGGCCGCGACGGCGAGTGTGTGCGCGTCCACCTGGACCTGGGCCTGTACACCGCGAACGCGATGACCAACACGCGCGCGATCATTGAGCTCGCCTCGGACCCCGAGCACGCGACGCGCGCGGTGGTCCTGGGCCTCGACCGGCAGATCGTGATGACTATCACCGTGCTCGAAGCGCTGCAGGATCTCGACCGGGAACTCGCGCAGCGCGGGATCGTGCTGCACCTGGCGGCGCTGCCGATCGCGGCCACCGCGGTGGCGGAGCGCACGCCGTGGTTCGGCGCGCTCGTGGCGCAGGGGCGCGTGCACCGCGCGCTCGATCGCGCCGAGCCGGGGCCTGCCCGGTCAGGCGACGCCGGTGCGCATTCACCCGGGTGAGACCGGGCAGTGGGGCTGGTGTTCGGTGGGTGAGCGAACTACTATTGCCGCAAGTCGTGTGTGTCAGACGCGGATTCGGTGTGGCCCCGGGGGGAGTGCAACATGACGTACCGTGATGCCTCGTGGCAGACGTTCCCGGTTGTGGAACGGGCCTGAGGGGCTCCCATGTGCCCGGCGGCCGCGCTGACTCGGAAATGGTCGCGGCGTGCCCCTGCTGCGGGCGGCTGCCTGCCCGATTCCGCGAGAGCGTGTTGACCCGGGAAATCGGCCATGGAGACGAGAATCCGGAAGCGTGCCGCGCCACGCACCACGCCGCCACAGCTCGGGGGCGGAGATACTCGTCGGCCCCGACTGATCGCGCGGCTGGACGCGGCGCTCCGCGGGCCGTGGAGCACCACGCTCGTGTCGGCGCCGGGCGGGAGCGGCAAGACGCGGTTGCTCACGCAGTGGGCGGCGGAGCTTCACGCGCGGCACGGGGCCAACGTCGCCTGGCTCACGCTTGACACCGACACCGACACCGACACTGACACCGACGGCGTTACTGCATTGTACGCGGCCCTCGCGCAGCTCGCGGACCCGGTGGTGGTGCGGGCGCTCGGCGCGGCACGGGAAGAAGCCACGGCCGGCGTGGAGACTGCGCACGAGGCGCGATTGCTCGCGCGCGCCGTCTCGGCGACAGCGCGGCCCACCGTCGTCATCATCGACGATGTCCACCTCGCGCGCAGCGCGCGGCTCAGCACCGGAATTGACGCTTTCGCGCGCTCGGTCGCCGGCGCGAGCCACGTGGTGCTCTGCGGCAGGGGCGGCCCCGACCGTGGCTTTCTGCGCAGCAAGCTTCGCGGGGTGGCGCTCGAGCTGGGTGGCGACGACCTCGCGTTTACGCCGCAGGAGGTGCAGCGCTACTTCGCGGACCGCGGGGCGCGCGTATCCCAGGGGCAAGTCGCCTCAATCCTGCGCAGCACGAGCGGGTCGGCGGCCGCGCTGCGACTGGTTGAACTGGGGATCGTGACGGCCTCGCCCGGCGCCGCGTTCACCCTGATCGGTGAGATTGCAGAGACGGCGGACGGCGGCGACGAGCTACTGGCCGGCCTCGACGCCCACACGCGGGAGTTTCTGATCCGCACGGCCGTGCCGGAGTCCTTCTCGGCCGGCCTCGCCCGCGCGCTCACCGACGATCCGCACACGGGCGCGCGGATCCAGCAACTCGTCAGGCTGCACGTCGCCGCGGAGGATTCCGCGGCGCAGCCGCCCCGCTACCGGTACCACCCCAGGCTCAGGGGGGCGCTCCGGGCCCGGTCCGGGGAGGCCACCGTGCCCGAGCGCGAAGTCCACGGCCGCGCGGCCGCGTGGCTTGCGGACCAGCGTGAATGGTTGCCAGCGCTGACTCACGCGGTGCTCGCTTCGGGGTCGGGCGCAATCGCGCCGATCGTGCGCCGGTGCGGGATGCAGCTGGTGCTTTCGGGCCACGCGGATCGGGTGATCGACCTGCTCGCCACGGCACCCGAGACGGTGTCCGCGGAGCCGGGGGTGCGGCTGCTGCGCGCCGCTGCTGCGCTGGCGCTCGGCGACGAAGCCCCCGCGGTTGCCCTGTCTGGGGCCCCGGGCTCGCCTCCCACGAGCGCTCGCGGCGGCCCGGACCCGGTCGAGCGACTCTGGCGCAGGGGCCTCGAGCTGCAGGTCGCCGTGCGCCGCGGCGGAGTGGCCGCGGTGCTCGCGCAGCACGACCCGAGCGCGGAACCGTGCGCCAACGAACCGCAGCTGCACGCGTACGCCCACCTGCACGCGGGCATGGGGGCGCTCTACGCGGGGCGCCTGGACCAGGCGGACGCATCGGCGGGCACCGCGCGCGACCTCGCCCGGGCGGGCGGGATGCCGGCGGCCGAGCTGCAGGCCGCCGCGGTGGGGGTGACCGTGGCACTGTTTCGGGGCCGCCTGAGCGACACGCTGCACAGCCTCGACCAGCTTGAGCACCGGTGGCGGGAGCTGGGGGCGCCGACCAACGAGTACCTACAAATCGCGCGCCTGTGGCGCGGCTGGGCGATGTTCGAGCGCCTCGACACGGGTGGGGCTGCCGACCTCATCGGGCGCGTTGCGCCGGGGGTGCTCGCCGGCCACGAGGACGCGATCGCCCGCGGGGTGCGCGGCATGCTCGCGCTGTTCGGTACCCCCGCGGCAGACGACCACGAAGCTGCCGCGGTCGAGATCGTGCAACACCTCACCCCGTGGGAGCGCCAGCCGCTCCCGCCGCACTGGTATGCGACGGCCGGGGTCCCGGCCGTGCACGCGCTGAACCGGCTGGGGCAGCTTGACCAGCGTGACCGGCTGCTTGCCGGGCTGACGCAGAGTTGCGGGTGGTCGGGTGATATCGCCGTAATGCACGCGATTGCCCGCCTGCACGACGGCGACCTCGCTGGGGCGCGCGCGGCCGTCGGTGACGTGATCGACGGGTCAAGCGTGTGTCTCTGCGACGCCTCAATGATCGATGCCTGGCTGGTTCAGGCCGCCCTTGAGGTGACGCACGACCGCCCGGAGTGTGCGCAGGCCGCGCTGACCGTGGCGCTGCAGCTCGCCGCGCCCGAGGGCTTCACTCGGGCGTTCCTCGCCGTTGGCCCCGTCGTGATGCGGCTGCTCCTGGCGCGGGCGACCACCGCGGCGCGCGGTCCGTTTGCGACGGCGGTGCGCGCCGCGCTCATTGCGGCCGGCGGCGGCGCCAACACCGAGCTCACTGAGCGGGAACGCGTGGTGTTGCGCGGCCTGCTCGAGAAGGCCACGCTGCGCGCGATCGCCGAGCAAGAATACGTGTCGATGAACACGGTGAAGACCCACGTGCGGAACATCTACCGGAAGCTCGGGGTGTCCGACCGCGAGAGCCTTGCGATTGCGGCGCACTCGCTCGCGGCCGAGTGACCTGGAAACTCAGGCGTCGCGGGCGCAGCGAAACCCGATGTGTGACATTCCGGTGTCCTCGGCCTGCGGCGAGCGCGCTGCGGGACGAAACCTCAGGCAGTAGTCGGGCGAGCACAGGAACGATCCGCCCTTGAGCACGCGGCGGGGCGGTTCCGGGGGTGTTCCGGGTGCGGGTGCGGCGAGGAGGTTGGGACGGGCTCCCGCCTCAACGGGGGTGGCCGACGGCGGAAAATGGCGTGGCGTGTAAGCGTCCGAGGTCCACTCCCACACGTTCCCGATCATGTCTGAGAGGCCGTAGCCGTTGGGAGGGTAGGAGCCGACCGGTGCCGTGCCGCCTACTCCCTGGTTGTCGTGGGGGAACCGGCCGAGCCACGAGTTCGCCTGCGCGATCCCGTTCGGGTACGGCTCGTCTCCCCACGCGAACGCGGCGCCGTCCCGACCGCCGCGTGACGCGTACTCGTGCTCGGCCTCGGTGGGGAGTCGCTTGCCGGCCCAGGCTGCGTAGGTGCTGGCGTCCTCGTATGCGACATGCACGACGGGGTGGCTGAGGCGGTCGACGATCGACGATGCCGGGCCGAACGGCCGCTGCCAGGAGGCGCCGGGTTGCCACCGCCACCAGTTGCGCCAGTTCCCGAGGTCTACGGGGGTCGGCGGTGGGGTGAACACCATTGCGCCGGGCACGAGGTCCGCGGGGTCTGCGCCGGGGAACCGTGCCGGGTCGAGCTCGCGTTCGGCGACGGTGACGTATCCGGTCTCGGCGACGAAGCGCGCGAACTGCGCGTTCGTGACCGCGTGCGTGTCGATCCAGAACGGCGCCACCGTTCGGGGGTGCGCGGGCCGCTCGTCCGGGTAGAAATCGTCCGAGCCCATATGGAAGACGCCGCCGGGGAGCCGGCGCATGCCAGCGAGCTCGGGGGTGCGAGTGTCTGCGCTCATAGCAGTGCGGCGATTCCCTTCTGGAGCTGGAGTGCGCCAATGACGAGCAGGAGCGCGGCATTGAGCACGTGGGTGTGGGATGCAATCCACGTACGCACTCTATCGAGAAGCGGTTGCGCGGCGTCGCCCCGGATGACGACGTAGAGGACGGGGAGCGCGATGGGGAGGGTGCCGACGGCCGCGAAGGCGCCCGTGACCCACGCGGCCGCAGCGGTGGAGACGTGCGCGAGCGAGATGTCGAGCGCGGCGATGATTGCGCAGGAGGCGTCGACCGGGTTGAGCACGAACAGCCCGACCCCGAGGGCGAAGGTGCGGCCGGGCCGAAACGTCCCCACGGTCTGCAGCCACCCGGGGAGTTGCGGCGCGGCGGCGGCCACGTCGCGCGGAGTCGTGGCGGTGGCCAGGCGGGCGAGGTGCTTGCGGCCGCGGCGGTAGACCCACACCGCCGCACCAGCGAGGAGTGTGCCCAGGAAGAGGCGCACGACCGAGACCCACCCGGGCGGAGCGCCGCGCGCCTGGACCCCGAAGACGCCAAACAGCCACTGGAACAGGACGAGCAGGCCGACGAGTCCGAGCACCCAGCCGAGGAGGTAGGCGATGCCGTTCACGCGGGCCCGCTGTGAGAGCAGCACCGCGACGAGCGCCATGATCGCGAGGGGGCTGAGCACCACGCCGAGCGCGACCGGGATGAGGGTGACGGCGAGCTCGGTCATGGGCTACTCGCTTGGCCGGGCCGCTCAGCGCCGAGCTTCGCGATCGCGGCGCGGTTCGTGGGGTAGACGGCCTCGGTGCTGAGGACTCCGAGGAGTGACAGCCGGGGCAGCGTGGTGGGGCGCACGCGGCTGAACGAGAGCGACACGTCGTGCGTGACAAGCCAGTGTTTGAGCGCCGCGAACGCTTCGGCGCCGGTGACGTCGACATCGGTGACCGCCTCCATGTCGACCACCAGGTGGTGCACCCGCGCGGGCCCGGCAGCGGTGATCGCGTGCTTGGCGGCCGCCGTGAAGACCGCGCCGTTGGCGAAGAAGAGCGGCGCGGCGAGCCGGATCACGATCACGCCGGGCGCGGTGGTGCTGCCCGCTGGCGCATCCTCGAGGAGAGATTCGCCGGGATCGCCGGATGACTCGAGCACGTCGATCGCTGGGCTCGCGGCGCGCTTGGCGAGGTTGACGAGCGCGAGCACGAACGCCACGAGGATGCCCGCGATCGACCCCACGAGCAGAGTGACGAGGAAGCACGCGGCCCCGACCCCGAACTCGAAGCGATCCTGCCGCCAGAGTTCGATGAACTCGCGGACGCCGAGCAGCGGGACAATGGCGACCCCCACGATCGCGCCGATCGCGGGGGACGGAATGTCCGCGAGGAGCGCGGTGCCGAAGAGCAGCAGCAGGAGGGTGCCCGCCGCGAGCACGAGTGCGGGCAACTGGGTGCGCGAGCCGGCCTGGTCCATCGCTGCGGTGCGCGAGGTCGAGGAGCCCACCGCAAACGAACCCTGGGCGCCCGCCGCCACGTTCGCGAGCCCAAACGCGAGCAGGTCGCGGTTCGCGTTGAACGGGTAGCCGTGCTTCTCTGCGTACGAGCGCGACACGAGGAGTCCCTCGGCGGTCGTGACCAGCGTGAGCGCGAGGGCGGAGGGAATCAGTGCCAGCCACAGCGACCAGTCGAGCACGGGCCACGTGAGAGCGGGTGGCCCGGCTGGAACCTCGCCCAGCACCGCGACCCCGCGGGAGTCGAGGCCGGCGAGGACCACCGCGAGCCTGGCGAGGACCAGCACCACGAGCGCCCACGGGACGACCCGGGAGATGCGACGTCCCACCACGAGGACCGCGACGGCGCACGCAGACAGCGCGAGCGACCACGGGTTGAGTGTGCCGAGCCCAGAGACGAGTCCGACGAGTTTTTCGGGAAACTCGCCGCCCGAGTCGATCTTCACTCCCAGCATCTTTGCGACCTGGCTCACCGCGATGTCGAGCGCCAGGCCCCCGACGAAGCCCACCAGGATCGGTTTCGAGAGAAAATTCGCGAGGAAGCCGAGTTTGAAGACGGCGAGCAGGGCAAACATCACCCCGCAGATGATCGCCTGCGCGAGCGCGAGCGTCGCGTACCCGGCGCTCCCGGCGGTCGCGAGCCCGCCGAGCGACGAGGCGACGAGGGCGGCGGCGGCGGCGTCGGGGGAGGCGACCACCTGCCGTGACGACACCGCGAGCGCGTACACGATTGTTGGCACAATGAGGGCGTAGAGCCCCGCCGTCGGCGGCAGGTTGGCGATCTGCGCGTACCCGATGTTGAGCGGAATCGCGATCGCCAGCAGCGTGACGCCCGCGGTGAGCTCGGTCGCGAGGTTGTGCCTGGTGAGTCCGGCGAGTGGGTGCTGCATCGTGACTCCCTCCGGTGTGAGTGGCGCGGGCCCGAGCGGCACGCTCCCGGGTGGGCCATCGCGGGACCGGCCTGCGATCCCGGTCAGTCGCGCGCCATCGCGGCGGCGAGGTGGGCCTCAAGATCGAGGTACGCGTCGTCCGCGATATCAAACACCACCCGCGCGATCGTGCCCCCCGTGAAATCGAACCCGTACCCGTACAGCGACGACACCGGGTCGGCGCTGTCGCGCCCGATGGTGAGCCCCTCGCCGCAGAGCGAGAAGTGTCCCAGAACGGTGCGGATCCGCTGCTCGGCGACAAGCTGATCGTCGATGAAGAGCTTGAGCGGCCCCACGCCCTCCCGGTACTCTCCCATGCCCTCCTTCGTGAACTCGACGCCCAGAATGTGTGCGCCAGATTGTGGCACCGGGGCAGAGATTCGATCCTCCGGCGGGATTCCGAGGAAGTTGTACACGTAGTGCAACTGGCCGTCCTTGATCACGAGCGCGTGCCCGCCAAAGCGAGAGCCGTTCGCGAAGATCACCCCCTCTGACTCCGGGGTCAGCTCGACCTCGGCCGCGATCTTGTACGACACCCCGTGCACGTTCGCCGCGGAACGCTCGGGCACCTCCGAAGTGCCCGGGTAGTACACAAACTGGCCCGAGGGCGGCGCTGGCTGGTGGAACTCCATCGCAAGAAAGGTCTCGTAGTCCTTCGGGTTGCCAATGATCTGCAGGTCGTTCAGCGGCAGCACCTCGTTGGTGCGTGCCTCCTGGAGCCACAGATCCTTGAGGGCCGCGAGCTTCTCCGGGTGGTCCTGTGCGAGGTTCGTCGCCTCGGCGCGGTCGACATCCGTGTGGAACAGCTCCCACTCGTCCCCGGGGAAGTCACCCTTCCCGCTCACCGGACCGTGCACCGTCACCGCCTTCCAGCCCTCGTGCCAGATCCCGCGCTGCCCGAACATCTCGTAGTACTGCGTTTTCTTGGTTGATGGGGCGTCGGGCGCCGCGTCGAACGAGGGGGTCATCGACACCCCGGAGAGGGGGGTCTGCTGCACGCCAGCGTAGACCTCGGGAAACTCGACGCCGCAGGCGTCCAGGATGGTCGGCACGATGTCGGTGGAGTGGTGATACTGGTGGCGCACCTCGCCGGACGCAGCGATCCCTGCCGGCCAGTGGATCACCATCGGATCGGCGACGCCGCCCTGGTAGGTGTAGCGCTTGAACATCTTGTACGGGGTGGAGAACGCGGCCGCCCAGCCGGTGGGGTAGTGGTTGTACGTGTCAGGTGAGCCGAGCTTGTCGACCATCCGCAGGTTCTCGGCCTCGTCGTCGGGGTAGCCGCCGAAGATCTTTCCCTCGTTCACGGATCCGTTGGGGCTGCCCTCTCCGGACGCGCCGTTGTCTGCGCAGTAGATGATGAGCGTGTTGTCCAACTGACCGGATTCCTCGAGGTAATCGACGATCCGCCCCACCTGCGCGTCCGTGTACTCGCTGAACCCGGCGAAGACCTCAGCCATGCGCGAGAACATCGCGCGCTCCTCCGCATCGAGCTCGCCCCACGGGCGGACCTCGTCGGTGGGGGAGAACGTGCCGGTGGGCATCGGATTGAGCGGGGTGAGCTCCGTGTCTGCCGGGACGATTCCCTTCTCCTTCATGCGCGCAAGCACCCACTCGCGGTACGCCTCGTAGCCGTCGTCGAACACGCCCCGATACTTTGCGATGTACTCCTCGGGTGCGTGATGCGGGGCGTGGTTCGCGCCGGGGCAGAACCACAGGTACCACGGCTTCTCCGGGTCGGTCTGCTTCACGTCCCGGATCATCTTGAGCGCCTGATCCGCGAGGTCCTTCGAGAGGTGATAGCCGTCCTCCGGGAGGTATGGCTGATCGATGTAGTGATTGTCTTCCGCGAGCGACGGGTACCAGTTGTTCGTTTCGCCCCCGATAAAGCCGTAGAACCGGTCGTACCCCTGCGCGAGCGGCCAGTGCTTCTTCGACGCGCCGGCCGTCCACTCGTCGATGGGCACGTTGTGGTTTTTCCCCACCCAGAACGTCGACCAGCCCGCGTCGCGCAGCAGGTGCGCCATCGTCACGTTTGAATCGGGAATGTGCGAGTTGTAGCCGGGGAACCCCGTCGACGATTCGGAGATCGTCGCGAAGCCGTTCAGATGGTGGTTGCGTCCGGTGAGAAACGTGGAGCGGGTGGGGGAACACAGCGCGGTTGTGTGCCACTGCGAGTAGGTGAGGCCGCCACTGGCGAGCCGGTCGAGCGTGGGCATGTTGATGCGGCCGCCGTACGGGGACCACGACGCCATGCCGGTGTCGTCGTACAGCACCACGAGCACGTTGGGGGCGTCCGTGGGTGCTGGGGTGGGGAGAAACGCGTCCCAGTCGGCCACGGAGTCACGCACGTCGAGCTCGATCTTCCCTTGAAATTTGCGAGTCATGATTCTGCATCCTCCGTTCGGCAGGGCGCCCGGCGTGACACCCGTATAGCCCGAGGCTAGGTTCGGGTCTCGCCCGGTGACAGGGCGCGTCCCCATTCTCATCCGGGTGATCCTGCGCAGAGTGCGCCTGAATCGGGGCGGCCCGCATCCACTGACATCACTCGGCGAGACGGCTCGCCGCCACTGAGTCGCGCTCGCCGCAGCACGCACCCCGGTGGGGCCCGACACGGCAGCTCCACCTCGCCGCCACTGGCTTTGGGGGAAGCGCAATAAACCCTCACAGCTCGTGCAGAGGATTGAACTCAGCCCCGTGTTCTCCCCGACAGAAATGACGACCGTGCCACTTCGCCGATTCAAGACGAAGCGTTCAATTGCGACGCGCAACAGGAACCGCGTCGGGCGCCACCAGGGCCGACGGCTTCGCCGCAGCGGGTACGTGCGTGGCGCGATTGCGCTCTGCATGGCCGGCGCGCTCGGTGCTAGCGGCATCAGCTCCGCGGCACTGTCTGCGGCCGCGTATCAAGACCAGGCATTCCTCAGCACGTCGATGAGCGTGGATCAGTTCGATATCCAGGTCGCCCGAATTATCGACGGCCTGTTTGTGCAGGACGGCAGCAAGTGGATACAGGCGGAGGATCCGGTCGGAGAAACCGCGGAGAAACAGTGCGCGGAGCCGCTGCGCCCCGGCGGTCCGGCGTGCGAGTTCGAGGTGAAGTACGTCAACGCTTCCAATACGTACCTTGCCGCGTTCCAATTTGCGCTGCGCCCGCAGCCCGGCTCTACCCCGAGCCCGGTGCTCGCCGACGCGCTCCGCTTCGATCTATCGTCGGCAGACGGACTCTACTCGGTGACAAATCAGACCTGGGAACAGATCCAGACGATGCGGTCCTACCAGGGCAGCGACACGCTCGCCCCGTTTGACTCGCTCGGTATGAAGGTGCGCATGTGGCTGCCCGCGAGCCAGAAGAGCCCCGTGCAGGACTGGACGCTGCTTGCCGACAAGACGTTGCGCCTGGGGAACGGAAACTGCCTCGACGACGTGACCCAGAACGGGGGTGACGGATCACAGGTGCTGAGCTATCAGTGCCACGGCTTCGCGAACCAGC
Organism: Leucobacter luti; assembly: GCF_004217175.1. Classification (GTDB taxonomy): domain Bacteria; phylum Actinomycetota; class Actinomycetes; order Actinomycetales; family Microbacteriaceae; genus Leucobacter; species Leucobacter luti. The sequence goes on along the minus strand of NZ_SHKI01000007.1, from coordinate 177,156 downwards.
AATGGACCTATAACGCCACCACGAAGGCGGTCAAGAACGTCGGATCAGGGAAGTGTCTCGCGTGGGGCTCGGGTGGATTTGCCGCCGGCGTTCCGGTCGTGAGCTGGGCCTGCAACGGTGCGCTTTCACAGCAGTTTGATCTGCCAGGTCTCCGCACGAAGGACGCGACTGGCACAACGCTGGTGGCCCAGGGTGGCAACAGCAACTCCGGGGTGACGCTCCAACCGGTCGCGGAGTACGCCGGAGTGGGGCCCACGCAGGACTGGCAGCACTGGCCGGACGGCACGGTGCGACTGGGCAACGGAATGTGTATCGACGATCCCACGAAGGCTGGCGAGAACGGCATCAAACTCCTGTCCTACGCGTGTCACGGTGGCGACAATCAGCGCTGGATCTACACGGCCGCGACCGGTGCGCTGAAGAACCTCTCGACGGGGAAATGCATGGCTTGGGAAGACGGTACCCACGCGGTGGGGAAGGCTCTGGTCAGCTGGGGCTGCAACGCCTCACTCTCGCAGAACTATCGTCTGCCCGGACTGCTGTCGATCAACAGTGCCGGGGCCGTGCTCGGTGTGCAGGGCGGCGCCAGCAACACCGTGTTGACGCTCCAAAAGCCAGACGGTGCCACCGGGCTCGGCTTGAAAAACACGCAGGTCATGGTGCAGCTGCACGCCCGGGCGACACCCGAGACGAAATAGGCGCGGCCCAGCCCGCCCAACCACACACAACTCAACAGACTTCGTTCTCGCTCCGGCGGAACGATGGCCGCTCGCTCAGCGCGGCCACCACGCAGCCCCGAACACTCGGTGCCGCGTCCCGGGTAACCGGGAACCCCACCACACACCCGAAAGGTTCATCTTCATGACGGACATCACCCCCAGCAAGAAGCGCGCATCCGGCCGGAAGCGCGCGATCGCGACGGGCGCTATTGCCCTGACCATCGCCTCGGCAGCGACCTTTGCGGCATTCCAGGATGCCGCGTGGCTGAACTTCGGCAACGGTGACAAGGGCATCTCCACCGCGAAGGAGGTCGACATCCAGGTGATCAACACCAACTCCGAGGGCGTGCCCGTGAAGACCAGCTTCGCGGCGGCGACGAGCAACAGCGACTGGCAGGAGTCCCCGGACTCGGCCAACGCCGCGCCCATCAACTTCGATGGCCTGCAGAGCATGGTTCCCGGCAACGTGGTCAACATGAAGATCCCGTTCCGCCAGGCGCCCAACCCGACCACCACCCACGGCCCGTCGGCGATCACCTGGAGCATCATCGAGACCCCGGGTAAGACCGGCCTGAACAGCTCGAACGCGGAACTCCTCAACGCGCTGCGGTTCCAGGTTCCGGGCGGCACCTGGAAGACCTGGGCCGCGTTCAACGGTGACGTCACCAACGGCGCCGCTGGCAACAAGTGGAACCCGACTGAGGGCGGCGATCTGCTGATCAACGTCAAGGTACAGGACGGCACGTCGGCGGATCAGATCCGCAACCAGAACGTGTTCCTGCAGATCGCGTTCGATTCGCAGGTCTGGCAGTAACTGACCCGCTCGCGGGGCGGCTCTTCGGGGCCGCCCCGCACCGGCGACCTCGCGCCTCCCCGCTCCGTATCAAGCCCCGCATCATCGGCGAAAGGACCATCCCGTGACGCACCCTCCCACCGGCAAGAAACGCGCGCTCCTCAGCGTGGGTGCTGTGCTCGCGGTCGGCGCCGCCGTGACCTGGGCGGCGGTGAGCTCCTCGGTGGAGACCGCCACGCTATTCGACGGGTCACGGAACACGCTTGACGTGCGGGCGCAGGCCTCGTTCGACCCCGACTGGCGGCCTGGCAGCCTCACCGAGATGAGCGCTGATCCGATCTCTGTGCACGACGAGGACCTCGGCACACTGCTCCCCGGCGAAAGCCGCACGATCTACGTCGCCGTGGGCAACGCGAGCCCCCGAAACCCGGCGCTGGTGACGATGCACATCGACGACCCCGACGATCTCACCGGGGTTCCCGGGGAGGACGGGGAACGCGCCGAACTGTTCGCTGACTTTCTCTTCACCGTCGAGGAGGACGGGGCGGTGCTGCTTGACAGGGTTCCAGGCACCACGGTCGCCGACTTGCACCACACCTGGGCGCGGCCGCTCAAGGCGCAGGCGACTCGTTTCCTCACGGTCACCGTCACCCTCGACCCAGCCCGTACTGATCCCAACCGCCCGGCCCACAGCGGTGTATCCGTGCGGTTCGACGGCGTCAGTGTTCCCCGATAGACCGCCTCAGCGCTTCCACCCCCAGCCCGCGTCCCCAGGAGGATCCCGATGAACGTAGTGCCACCCCTGTTCGCCGTCGCCCTCTCGGTGGCCAGTCTCATCAGCCCGGTCGCGCCCGTGTCAGGTGCGCCGGCCAGCGCGGCGCACGGCCCGCTCGATCTCCCTGAGCAGCGCGTGATCGTGGAGATGCCTGCCCCCGGCGAATCGGCGAGCACCGAGCTCAGCGTTGTGAACGTGAGCGCGAGCGCGGTGCCGCTCACGGTGTCGGTGCCCGAGTTCAGCGGGGTTGCGACCGAGGGCACCACGCCCGTGACCATCCGGGTGCTCGACGCGTCCGGGGCGGAGCTCCTCTCGTCGCAGCGCTCCCTGCACGGCTCGGCCGCCCCGCTCGGCGATCTCGCCTCGGGCAAGCGCGCCACGGTGACGATCGAGGCAACCCTCCCCATCACCGCGGAGAACGCGTACCAGGCGACGGACGCCGAGGCGGTCGTCCGGTTCAGCACCACCGTCGACGGTGGCACGACGCCGCCCACCTCCATCATCTCCCAGCTTGCCCAGACCGGCGCTGCCTGGCCGCTCGCCGCGCTGTTCGCCACCGGCGCCGTGGTCGCCGGTGTCCTGCTCACCGCTCGGGCCCGACGAAAGAACCGCACCGCATGACCCACCTCATCGAACGCCCGGGAACGGGCGACCGCCGCGAGGGCGCCGCGCCCGACCACGACGCGACCCAGGAACGCGAATCCCCGCTGCGCCGCCCGCGCGCGGCGACCACGAGCGCCTCGGCGTCCGGGCCGACTCCGTTTGAACGACTCTGTGACAGCACTGCGTCTGCGCGGGTCCCAGCGGATCCGAGCCGCTCCGGGGCGCCCGCCGCCGAAGCGAAGGGCGATGACCTGGCGGACCCTGATGAGCTCACCCGGGGCTGGCGCGTCTACCGCGGCGTCCGCAACACGATCCTCACCGTCGGATCAGTGCTGGGCGTGATCGTGCTGCTCGTCTTTGGTGCGGCCCTGCTCACGAACACCCAGCCCACCGTCGTGCTGTCCGGCTCAATGGAGCCGGGGATGCCCGTCGGATCGGTGGTGTTCGGCCAGATGCGCGACCAGGCCGAGCTTGAGATTGGCGACGCGGTCACGGTCGAACGCCCCGACAACAAGGGCCTCGTGACCCACCGCATCGTCGAGCTCATGGCGGGCGACCTCCCCAACACCACCGGGCTCATCCTGCGGGGCGACGCGAACGCCTCGAATGATCCATACCCGTACTCGGTTCCCGAGGCGCGCGTGATCGTCGCTACCCTCCCGCTCGCGGGGTACGCGGCCGTCGTGCTCCAGGGTCCCGCCGGGATCGCCACCCTCGCGTTCTTCCTGTGCACGGTGATCAGCCTGATGCTGCTTGATCCCAACCGGATCGGCGAGACCCGGGCTCAGCTCGCCGAACGCCACGCGGAGCGCGCGGAAAAGCGCTCGGAGAAGCGCGCGGGGCGCGCAACCACGCGCGCCGAACGAGGTCCGGAGGCCCCCCGTGCGTGAGAAGCTCACTCGACTTCCGGGAGCGCGTCGCCGACTCTCGCGCCACGCGGCGGCCGGGATCACAGTCGCCGCGGTGGTGGCGCTCGGTGCGGCGCTGCCCGTGGCGCTCACGGCTGCCGAGCCCATCGATAATGCCTATGTGAACTGGCCGGTGGGGTCGGACTACGAGCGGCCCAACTCTGGCGACTTCACGCCCGGTCCGACCACGGCGCCGCCCACGACCACGCCCCCGACGACCACGCCCCCCACGACGACGCCGCCCACAACTGCGCCGCCCACGACCGGCGGCGGCGTACCGGTGTCGAACTTCGAGAACCGTTTCGGTCTCTACCGCGCCGGGGGCAGTTGGTACGGCTACGGCATGAATCTCGCCTCCCAGCAGGGTCACGGCACCAACCCGGTGACCAATCCGGTTGTGGTACAAGCGCTCAACCAAGCCGGCATCGTCGAGGTCGCTATCGCTGGCTCGAACGCGCTCGGGCTCGACGGAAACGGCAAGCTCTGGAGCTGGGGTGGCGTGAGCCCGGTGCTCGGCACCAACGCGACAAACACGCAGGTGCCCACTCTGATCCCCGCGGTGAGCAACGTCAGCTTCACGAGCATCAGCCTGGGCGGCATGGTCAACAACGCCGCGACCTCCCACACGGCGATTGCCGCGGCGATCGACACAAACGGGGACCTGTGGACCTGGGGGAAACCCACCGACAGCCGCAATGTGAACAACTACATGCTCGCCGACGGCGGGGCCGCCCGCTCCGTGCCCACGAAGGTGCGCAGCGGCTACAAGTTCACCCGCGTGGTGCTCGGAGCTGAAGCGGGCGCCGCAATCGATGCGAACAAGAAAGTTTGGACCTGGGGCAAGAACACCTGGGGCGGTCTCGGCAACACGAGTGACCCGCTTGCCACGCGCGCCGCGCCGCAGATGCTCACGACGCTCAGCAACGTCGTCGACCTCAGCTTCAGCCACTACACCAGTCACGCGCTCGACGAGTCCGGCGTGGTCTACTCCTGGGGCAAGAACACCCACAGCGCGCTCGGCACCTCGGCCACCTGTGGCCTCGTCGACGGGATCAACACCTGCCCGATCAAGGTTGCTGGCCTGCCCGCGGTTGCCCAGATCAGCTCCGGGTTCGAGCACACGGTAACGCTCACCAAGGCCGGCGAGATTTGGTCGTTCGGTGGCAACGAAAACGGCGAACACGGCACCAACTCTGAGGCATCGGGCGGGAACGGGCCGTCTGGTCCGGTCCGCACCACGTCGCCCTCGGGAGCGGCGGCGATTACCGGGGTGCTCGCCCTCTATGCGGGCAGCCTGGCAATCGACGCGAACGGTACCCCCTACACCTGGGGCAGTAACACCGGCACGAGCCAGGCGCTCGTTGGCCAAAACTCGTCGCAGCTCGGCAACAAAATCACGCAGGCCTGCAACCAGCTGATCCCGCAGAAGCCGCAGGACCAGACGTTCAACGGGAACTGCAAGACCCCCAAATAGGCACCCCGCCGGGGCAGCCGCGAGGAGAGGAACCCGCACGTGAGATTGAGTCACCCACTGAGTCGACGTCGAACGCGCCGTGCGTCCCGCGGGCTCCTCGCCGCCGGCCTGATCGCGATCGTGCTCGTTCCACTTGCGCTGCAGCCAGGGACGAGTCCTGCGCGGGCGGATGATCCGGTGTTTCCGGAGGTGCACGAGCTCTACGAGTTTCGAGATGACTCGGTCCGCGGCACGTCGCGTGGGCTCGCAATCGACAAGGAATACATGGCGGTGGTGCGCCGCACCAACACGGTCATCGATGACACCGGGGCGACCGGCGACATCGAGGTGATCCGCTTTAACGACGCGAACGAGGTGATCGAAGAGAAGCACGTCACCGCCCCGCTGAGCGGCATGGAGCTGGGGGACCAGCTGCTGATCAACATGGACCGCGGCATGCTGATCACCAACGTGCGCAAGGGCAAGCTTGAGATCAAGGGGGAGGAGCGCGACGTTGCGCTCCTCATCTACGAGCTCGATGGCACCGGGGAGTGGGCGCTCTCGCGCGCGGTTGCGCGGCCCGAGGGGCTCGAGTTTGGCCCCTACTACAAGTTCGCTCCCACGTTCGGCGACCACATCGCGTGGGAGGGCGACACCCTGGTGCTCGGCGACAACCTCTCGGAGCGGCGCCCCGAGCCCGGCGACGAGGTGCTCGGCAACGGGGCAGGCTCGATGTTCACGGTTGACGTGACCACCGGTGAGATGCAGGCGGTGGTGCCGAAAGACGAGAACGGCATTCAGCTGTTCAGCTCCCAGTACGGGATTGGCTCGAGCTTCGCGATGAGCGAGGACTACGTCGTTGCCGCGACGACACGACGCCGCACGCTGATCGACGATGTGTGGATGAGCGATCAGCTGCTCTTCATCTGGAAACGCGACAACCTCTTCGGCTCGCCAACGGTCGTCTCACAGCCCTGGGCGGACGGCACGGACTTCGGCAAGATTCGCGCACTCCCCGCGTTCGGATATCGCATGAAGATCGACGGCGACACGCTCTATGTCGCCAGCCCCATGGAGTACAACTATTTCGGCGACAGCATGGACGACCCGGACCAGGGGGTGAACGACAACAGCGTCGCCTACGGCACCACGACCCGCGGTGCCGTGTACACCTACAGTCTCAAGACCGGCGAGCAGATCGCCCCGAAGCTGCTCCCTCCCCGGCACACGCAGAACTTCGGCTCGGGGTTCGCGCTGCAGGGGAACGCGCTGCTCGTGAGCAGCTACTCGTACCTCTTCGACGAAGAAGGAACACCGCACGTCGCCGAGGGTGAGGTGCACGTGTTCGACACGCGCCAGATCACAGCACCCGCGGGCCCCGAGGTGGTCGCAAACCGCCGGGAGGTCGAACCGGTGCAGCTGCTCAAACCCAAGGTGCCGCAGTCGGAGGGCTATCTCGGCGTTGAGTGGGGCGGCGGCGGGGTGTACGTCAGCGGGTCACGCGCAGCGGTTTCGAACTTCGGGTACTACGGCAGCATGCCCGATCCGGCCGGTGGCGAGCCCGTCTGGAACCTCTCGTCGGCGTACCTGTTCGGCACGGTCGCGCCGAACATCGTGGAACTCCCGGCGGAGGTGCAGGCCCCGGCAATCGAGTACGGCCAGGAGGGAGTCATCCGCATGCTGGTGCCGAGCGCCTCGACGGACGGGACGGTCACGCTCACGCTCGAGGGGGTCGAATCCGACACCGCCTTCGACCTGGTGAACCGCTGGGGCGCATTCACCACGCCGGCCGCCGCGCGAGACGTCGGAGACTATCCGGTGTCGCTGCACTACCAGTCCTCGGTGAACGGACAGTTCGCCGATGCGACCGGCACGCACACGGTCGCGAAAGCCCCCACCAAGATTACGCCGAGCGTGCCAGTCGTGGCCGTCGCGGGGAGCACGCAGGAGGATGACGAATGAACGCGCAGCACGCTCAAGACCCCGACCACACGGCCGGCGGCCACAGCCCGCGGCGCCCGCGGAAGACTGCGCGGGTCATCGGGGCGAGCATCGTCGCGGTCGGCCTGGTTGGCGGCCTCTCCTGGGCAGGGATATCCGCATCAATTGCTGCGGGTGGCCTCACGGATCGCGCCTACCTGGGCATGTCGATCAAGGGTGCCGAACCGCGGTCAATCACCGTGAGTGGTCGCATCGATGGGGTGCACGGCACGATCCCAACGGGTACTGTCTCGCTGCGCTGCGGCACCGTGGAGCTGGGCACCGTGCAGCTCGCTGCAGGGCTCTACACGTTCACCTTCGAGGAGCACGCGGAGTGGACCGCGGGCGAGATCGAGTGCACCGTCTCGTACGCCGGCGACAAGAACCACCTGCCGAGCGAGAAGAAACAGCTGGTGGATCTGGCCTACTAACAGGTGGCCGCGCGCGGGCGCCGAACTCAGGCAGGAGATCCGAACTCAGGCGGGGGAAATTCAGGGACTTCCCCCGCCTGAGTTCGGATCTCCTGCGTGAGTGCGGGCGAGCTTGCCCCGCGAGCTACGGCCGGGTGGCGCGGAACCGCCGTGCGAGCAGCAGCCCGGCACCGAGCAGGAGCGCGCCGAGTGCGCCGAGCGCCACCGCGGCGCCCGAGCCGGCCGCGCCGGTGCGCGCGAGCGCCTGATCCGCGGCGCCCGCCGTTGGGGCGGCCTCGGGAGTGCCCGGTCCGCTCTGCGGCGCCCCGTTGCCCGGCGCCGGCTCGTCGTCGGGGGTGGGACTCGGCGTGGGCGGCAGCTCGCTCACAGCGGTGATCGGGGTGATCCGCTTTTCGACATCGCCCGGCGTGGTCGAGTCTGGCACGTCGACCCAGGTGTCTTTCGCCCGGAAGTACTTGCCGTCCACCTCGAAGAAGAAGTCGCCCGTGATCCGGTGGTACGCGGGCGTGAGCCAGGCGCTCATCCGGGAGCGCGGCGGGACCTCGAGTTCGTAGCTCCAGAGGTGCCCGGTCGTGTTGCGGATCTGGAACTCGTAGCTGATTTCGAGCGTGGTCTTCAGCGACTCGATGAGGAAGTTCGACTTGCCCTCCCAGCTCATCGACACGGAGAACGAGTTATAGATCGCGCGCTCGTCGTGGTACTCGTAGGTGACCGTGTCGTTGCCCTCCTCGCCGAGATTCTGCTCGCTCCCGATCAGGATCGGGTCGCCCTTCGTGATTGGTTCGATCGACTTCGGGAAGTAGATGCAGCGCGAGCTTGTGTCCGCGCAGCCGCTCTTGAGGAGGTCGGTCGCCTGTGCGCCGCTGACCGACGTGTACGCGAGCGGCTCGACGTCGAACGTCACCTGCCAGTCGCCCCGGCCGTCGAGGTTCTCGCCGATGCCCTCGCAGGTGTAGGGCGCGAAGTCGACCTCGACTCCGGTCGTCTCGCCGCCCGTGGGGAGGGGATTGCCCTGGTATACGGTGCACGAGCCGTCGTGCTCGAAGGTCGCGCCGCGCCAGTTCGTCACGTGGCCCTGAATCCAGAACGGCGTGGGCACCCCGTCCTCCACGATCCGGTAGGTGAAGTCTCCGCGCGCCCAACCGTTGAGATCGTTCCCTTCGGCGTTGCGCAGGAACGCGTCGAAGCGACTCGTGCCGCCAGCGGCCACCGTGTCCAGCGGGGCGGGCTGGGCCTGGCGCGCCCCGTTGACGAGAAACTCCTCGTTGTTCGATTCAAACCGGCCCTCGCTGAGACTCAGCGCGGTGCCGTGCACGGTTCCCGGCGCGAACACCGCACGGGCGGTGGCCCAGACGAGCGGCTGCACGGTGAAGCTCGGTCGGAAGACGTCGCCAGCCGGTCCGGGGAGCCCGCCGGCGTAGGTGCACTGGTACGGGGAGTCCTCGGCCTGGTCGATCACCGCGGGGACGCCCGCCGCGTTGTCGCGCAGAATCGTGCAGGAGCCGGTGTCCGCGATCCCGGCGCCCAGGCGCCTCGCCTCGCCCTGCACCGAGTAGGCGGTTCGGGCGCCGTGCTCGAAGATGCGGTACGCGAACGAGCCGCTCGCCTCCTCAAAGGTGTTGGCGGCCCCGACCTCCCAGGCGCCGCTCCCGCCGACCGGCAGCGCGGTGGCGGGGGTCTGCAACGCCTCCGGAGCGAGGGCGCTCGTGCCCTCGGCGAGGGAGAGTTGTCCGCCCACCGTCACGGTGCCCACGATCGTGGGCGCGCCGGCCGCGCGGGCGGGGGCGGTGCCCGGCACGACGGCGAGCCCCGAGGCAACCACGAGCGTCGCGGTGACCGCCGCGAGCGTCCGCGCGGCGCGGCGCGGCAGGCCGGGACCGCCGCGAGGGCGTGGGCGGCGCACACGGGGGAGGCCGGGGGCGGAGCGCGGTTCAGGGAACGGGTGTCTGGTGTCCATGCTCAGTACGCTAAGGAGCGGGGCCACGGTGGCAGAAGAGACTCAGGTCCCCAAGTCGTCGCTCGTGCGATCGCGGTGGCCGCGGTACTGGACCTATGTCCCCAAGTGATGCCGGATCTGCTCCCGACCGGGGCATTCAGCTCGCCGGTGTGCTTAGCTGAGCGTGTGCTCGTCCCCTCTGGCCGCCGCAGCGGCACCACTCACGCGGACGCGGCAGCGCGAGCGCGGATCAGGTCATCGCTGCACCGCTCGTTCGATCGGGCGCTGCTCGCGGTGCTTGCGGCGGGGGGTCTGCTGGTGACGTTGCAGGTGCTGTTGCTGCCGCTCGACGGTCCGATGCGCCGGGCACTCCTGCTCTTTCCGCTCACGGCCCTCGTGTACCTGGTGTCCGGGCTGCTCGCGTGGCGGCACCGGCCAAGTTCGCTGATGGGTGCCCTGATTCTGCTCGCGGGCGCCGCGGTGTACCTAGTCGGGGCCGGAAATATCGTCTCGGCGGACTCGGCCACCGCGGGGCTCAGCGGCCTCTCCGCGGTGGTGGCGACCCTGCCGTTGGCGGTGCTCGTGCACCTGCTGCTGGCGTTTCCCACGGGGCGCGTGCGCAGCCGGTGGGCGCGGGCGACCGTCTGGCTTGGCTACGTGACAGCGCTCGTGTTGCAGCTGCCCGAGGCGCTGTGGGGCGACGGCGGCGTGGCCGCGTCCCGGCGGCCCGAGCTGGCTGAGTCCGGTGCTGCGGTGCAGGCCGCCGTAGGCGGGGCAGTGCTCGCGGCAACCGGGGCGCTGCTGCTCGTGCGTCTCTGGCGCGCAACGCAGGTGGAGCGCAGAGTGCTCGCGCCGCTGTACGGCTACGGGGTGCTCGCGATCGTACTGATCCTCGCCTCATCACGGGGGCTGCCGGCGCTGCTGGGCTGGGGGAGGGAGTCGGTGGGGATCTTCCAGCTCGCGGTGCTCGCGGTGGTGCCGGTGGCGTTTGCGCTCGGGGTGCTGCGCGGCGGGGTGGCGCGCACCGGCGAGCTCGAGGAGATCGGGGCCTGGTTGGGCGGTGCGGGCGATGAACGGCCCGCGATCGCCGCGGTGCTCGCCCGCGCGCTCGGCGACCCCTCTCTCGAGGTCTGGTTCCGCGCGGGGCCGGCGGGCGGCTACGTTGATGTGCACGGCGTGGTAGTCGATGCGGCGCCCGGGGACCCGCGCCGCGGCGTGCAGGTTGTGGAGCTCGACGGGCGGCGGATCGGTGCGATTGCCTACGATCTCGCGCTGCTCACCGAACCCGAGCTGGTGCGCACGGCGAGCCGAGTGACCGCGATTGCGCTCGACCGCGAGCGGCTCTCGGTCGAGCTGCGGGCGAGCCGGGTCGCGCTGCAGCGGTCACGTGAGCGGCTGGTGGAAGTCGCAGACACGGAGCGGCGCCGGATCGCGCAGGATCTGCATGACGGCTTGCAGGTGAAGCTGGTGTTGCTCGGGCTTGCCGCCCAGCAGTTGGCGTTGCCCCGGCCGGACGGGGGAGCCGAGCCCGAGGTTGCGGCGGCCGCGGTGGAGCTCCGTCGCGGGATCGACGATGCGGCGGCTGAGCTGCGCGATCTCGTCCACATGGTGATGCCGGCCACGCTTGTGCAGCGCGGCCTGTCGGCGGCGGCGGAAGACCTCGCCGACCGCATGCCGATCCCCACGGAGTTGCTCCTGGGAATATCAGACGGGGAGCTCGCCCCGGCGGTCGAGAGCACCGCCTATTTCGTGGTCGCGGAGGCGCTCAACAACGCGGTGAAGCACTCCGGGGCCACCGAGATTCGAGTGCGACTCGCGCGGGCCGGTGACGTGCTTCGGATCGCGATCTCCGACGACGGCCGCGGTGGCGCGGCGCCGGGCGCGGGCGCCGGCCTGACCGGGCTTGCCGAGCGAGTCGACGTGCTGGGCGGCAGCCTGCGCATCGAGAGCGACTCGGGAGCCGGAACAACGATTGAAGTGGAGTTGCCGTGCGCATCGTAATTGGCGAGGACGAAGCGCTGCTGCGCCGCGGCATCGAGGCGGTGCTGACCGAGGCCGGGTGGTCGGTGGTCGCGGCGGTGGGGGACGCGGCAGCCCTTGAACTCGCGGTTGAGCGAGAGCGGCCGGATCTGCTCATCACCGATATCCGAATGCCGCCGTCCCAGACCGACGAGGGGCTGACCGTCGCGCTGCGGGTGCGCCGACAGTTCCCGGAGATCTCGGTGCTGGTGCTCTCCCAGCATGTCCAGCGGCGGTACGCGGTTGAGCTGCTCGGCGCGCGCGAGGGCGCCCCGGCGCTCGCGCGTGACGCCGGTGGGGTGGGGTACCTGCTGAAGCAGCGGATCGCCGACGTCGAGTCGTTTCTCGCGGACGTGCGCGAGGTGGCCGCGGGCGGTACCGCGATTGACCCGGAGGTGGTCGCCGTGATGGTGGCGCGCGCCCGACTCGCCGACTCCGCCGTGGGCGGGCTCACGGCACGGCAGCGGGAGGTGCTCGCGCTCATGGCGGAGGGGCGGAGCAACGCGGCCATCGGCGCTCGCCTCTTCATCACGGAGAAAGCCGTGGTGCAGCACGTCTCGCGCATCTATGACGCGCTGACGCTGCCGGTCGCAGCAGACGCTCACCGGCGCGTGCTCGCGGTGCTGCAGTACCTCAATCGGCGGCCGGGGGCGGCGGCCACGTAGTCGCGGTCACGGGCGGGGACGCCGCCGTGTCGGGCGCGGGCCCCGAGAACACGTTAGTGTGGATTGGAATATGCTTCCCAACGTAGAGAATCAGCTTCCACACCGTTTCCGCACTGCTCCTCGCCCGGTCAAGATCATCGAGCACGCGCGAATTCCGCTCTCCGACGGCGTTGAGTTGGCCGCTCGGGTCTGGATCCCCGGAGATCTTGCCGAGTCGAGCGTGCCCGCGGTGCTCGAGTACATTCCGTACCGCAAGAACGACATGACGGCGGGCCGGGACCAGACCATCCACCCGGAGTTTGCGCGGGCTGGCTACGCGAGTGTGCGGGTCGACCTGCGCGGTGCTGGCGATTCGACCGGCATCATGACCGACGAGTACTCGGCGACGGAGCTCGATGACGGCCTGCAGGTGCTGCGCTGGATCGCCGCGCAACCGTGGTGCAACGGCAAGGTCGGGATTATCGGCAAATCATGGGGCGGGTTTAACGGCCTGCAGATCGCGGCGCTGCAGCCGCCCGAGCTCGCCGCGATCATCACGGTGTGCTCGACCGATGACCGCTACGCCGACGACGTCCACTACAACGGCGGCGCAATCGTGGGCGACCAGATGCTGTCGTGGGCAGCCACGATGTGGGCGTACAACGCTCGCCCGCAGGACCCGAGCGTCGTGGGTGCCGGGTGGGAGGACGACTGGAAGCGGCGCATTGACGAGGCTCCGGTCAACATCGAAGAGTGGCTGGGGCACCAGCGCAGGGACGACTACTGGAAGCACGGCTCGGTATGCGAGACGCCAGACGCGATCACGGTCCCCGTGCTCGCTGTCGGTGGGCTCCTCGATGAGTACCGCACCACGCTCTTCCGCCTCATGGAGAGCGCCGCGGAGCGCCGCGCCGCGGGGCACGAGCCCGCTCCCGTGCACGCGCTGCTCGGGCCGTGGGCGCACAACTACCCGCACCAGGCGGCTCCCGGGCCGGGGATCGACTTCATCGCTGAGTCGATCCGCTGGTGGGACCAGTGGCTCAGCGGCGTCGACAACGGGGTGCGCGAGCAACCGCAGCTGCGCGCATACGTGCCGGAGAGCGCGCCGGTGGGAAGCGACCACGAGGTGCGTCCGGGGCGCTGGGTCTCCGAGCAGCACTGGCCGGCACCGAGCGTCACCGAACGCCGCCTCGACGCGACGGCCGCCGTGCAGGCGGGGCCCGCGACGACCAGCAGCGCCGCGCTCGTCGGCTTCGCCGGCGGCAGCTGGCTGCAGTTTGGGGCCGCGGCCGGTGTCGCTGGCGACCAGGCGGCCGACGACGCCCGCTCATACACGCTCGACTGGGAGCAGCCGAACGGGCTCGAGCTCCTCGGTACCCCCAGCGTGCGCGTGCGGGTCGCCGCCGATCGCGACCGCGGTGCGATCGCGATCCGGCTCGCCGACGTGGCGCCAGACGGGAGCTCCCGGCTGCTGACCGTCGGCCTCGCAAACCTCACGCACCACACCGGACACGAGACGCCGACGCCGCTCACCCCGGGCGAGGAGGTCACACTTGACGTGCCGCTGCTCGCGACCGCGCACCGGCTCGCGCCCGGGCACCGGCTGCGTCTCAGCATCTCCGCGAGCTTCTGGCCGAACCTCTGGCCGGCGCCGGAGGAGACACTGGTGACGATCGTGGCCCTGCCCGAGCTTACGGTGCCGGTGCGCGCCGCAGGAGACTCCGCGGCCGAGCAGCGGGCGGCGACGGAGCTCGCCGCCGACCTCGGCGATCCACCTGCTCCCGCGCACAACACCGTTGAGGCAGGCGGGCCGCCAATGACGCGCGAGCTCACCGCCGACCTCGTCACGGGTGCCACGTCGCTCTCCACCTTCGTGGAGGACTGGCAGACTGACCACGCCACCGGCCTCTTCTACTACACGGCCGAGCGGGACAGCTACCATCGCACGGCGGGGGACGCGCTCAGCGCGCGGGCGGTCTGCGAGCGCACGATCCGCTACCGTCGCCCGGCGCTCGACGTTGGTGCGGGACCCGCGGGTCTCGCCGAGCTTGCGTCCGCCGGCGCCCTGCCGGCGACGGACCTGGGCTGGGACGTCGAGCTGCGCACGCGCAGCACGATGTCGGGGGATCTGCACAGCTTCGTCGTGACGAACGAGCTCGACGCCTACCGTGACGGCGTGAAGTTCCACTCCCGGACCACCTCGGCGAGCATCCCGCGGGATCTCACCTAGACGGCGGGGAAGGCACTGGACATGACACAACACCGACACGAACTCTCGCGTCGCGCTGCGCTCGGCCTGTGGGGGATCGGCGCGGCCGCCGGGCTTGCGGCGCTGAGCGGCTGCGCTCCCGCCGCGGCGTCCGGCACCGGCAAGGACCGCACCATCACGATCGGTTCCAAGGGCTTCGCCGAGAGCTGGATCATGGGGGAGCTCTACGCCCAGGGGATCTCGGCGCTCGGCTACACGGTCTCACTCAAGACAAACGTGGGGTCCACCGAGATCATCAACACCGCCCTGCAAGCGGGGCAGGTGGATATCTACCCCGAGTACACGGGCGTGATCGTCGTCGTGCTCGGCGGCGAGGAGCGGCTGATGGACTCGGCCGAGGCAACGTACGAGTGGGCGCGGGAGTGGGAAGCCGAGCACGGCGTGACCACCCTCAACGCGACGCCATTCGAAAATAAGAACGCGATCGCCGTCACCGAGGAATTCGCGGCGGAGCACGGCCTCCGCACCATGTCGGATCTGCGGGGGATCGGAGACTTTGTCTACTCCACGTACCCGGAGAACGTGACCGGCGGCCAGGGCTACGAGGGGATCGTTGAGACCTACGGGCTCGACAACATGGAGCTCAAGACCCTGAGCATCGGGCTGAACTACCAGGCGATCGAGCGCGGCGAGATCCAGGCGGCTGACGTGTTCACCACCGATCCGCAGCTCTCCCGCTCCGGTCTCGTCGTGCTTGAAGACGACCGCAAGCTCTTCGGGTTCCAGAACGTCGTCCCGCTGATCCGCACCGAGGTGTTCGATGCGGTCGACGACGACGTGCCCGAGTTTCTGAACGAGCTGCACTCGCTGCTCACGGTCGACGCGATCCGTGCGCTGAATTCGGCGGCGGCGGTCAACCGACTCGACCCCGCGCAGGTCGCCAAGGTCTTCCTGCAAGAAAACCACCTGATATGAGGAGCGAGATGACCGAGCACGCACGCGCGATGAGCGAACACGCGGGGGACTCGTCGATCACTTTCGAGCGGGCCACCAAGACCTACCCGGGGCAGGGGGCGCCCGCGCTCGACGCCCTCGACCTCGCCGTGAAGTCGGGCGAGCTCGTGTGTCTGGTCGGGCCCTCGGGCGGCGGGAAGACGACGGCGCTCCAGCTGGTGAATCGACTCGTCGATCTGACGAGCGGGACCATCCGGATTGGCGGCCGAGACATCATGACCCTCGCGCCCATCGAGCTGCGCCGCACGATTGGCTACGCAATTCAGGCGTCCGGCCTGTTTCCGCACTACACAGTCGCCGAGAACATCGCGATTGTGCCGAGCATCCTGAAGTGGGACCGCGCGCGCATCCGGGCGCGCACCGCCGAGCTCCTTGAACTCGTGGGGCTCACTCCCGTCGAAGACTGGCTCGATCGCTACCCGGCCCAGCTCTCGGGCGGGCAGCAGCAGCGCGTGGGTATCGCCCGTGCGCTCGCGGCGGACCCGCCCGTGATGCTGATGGACGAGCCGTTTGGCGCGCTCGACCCGATTACCCGGCTCTCAGTACAGGACGAGTTCCTCGAGATCCACCAGCGGGTCGGGAAGACCACGCTGTTCGTGACCCACGACATCGATGAGGCGATCAAGATGGGGGATCGGATCGCGATTCTGCGCCCCGGCGGTACCCTCGCCCAGTTCGACACCCCCGAACAGATCCTGCTGCACCCGGTCGACGAGTTCGTCGCAGAGTTCCTCGGCGCCGAGCGCGGGCTGAAGCGCCTCGCGCTCACGACGGTCGGTGAGGTGCTCGAGCGTGTGCGGCCGGATGCGGTGCTGCCCGCCGGCGCCGCGCAGTGGCCCGTGGTCTCGGCGGCGATGACGGTGCGCGAGGCGCTCGCGCTCGTGTCGGTCGCCGGCACCGACGGCGCCGTCGTCGCGGAGGCGCCCGGCCGCTTCGTGACGCTCGGCGAGCTGGTGCACCCGCCCGCCGCTCGCGACACCGCCGGGGTCGCCGGATGAGCGACTTCGCGCCGGCCGGCGACCCGGTGATTCCCGATTACGGCGTTGCCTCTGACTGTGTCGTAAACAACGGCTTCTTCTGTGCCGACTGGTTCGCGGCCCAGTGGTCCTCGGTGTTTCTCCCGCCGCTGCTGAGCCACATCGTGATCACGGTGATCGCGGTGGTGATCGGATTCGCGATCGCGTTCACCGCGGCGCTCCTCGCGTACCGCAGAAAATGGCTGGTGCGTCCCGTGGGGCTCGTCGCCACGTTCCTGTACACGCTGCCACCGCTCGCGCTCTTCCAACTGCTCGTCCCGTTCACCGGCCTCACTCTCGTGACCGTCGAGATCGCGCTCGTGTGCTTCACGCTCGTGATCATTTTCCAGGCGGTGCTCTCGGGCCTCGCCTCGACACCGAGCGCGGTGAAGCAAGCCGCGGTGGGGATGGGGCTCAGCCCCGGCCAGGTGCTCCGCCGCGTCGAGCTGCCCACCGCGCTGCCGGCGATCATCAACGGGCTCAGGATCGCGACCGTGCTGACCGTGAGCATCGCAACGATTGCGGCCTTCGTGGTCGACGACGGGCTCGGGTCGCCGATCCTGAAGGCGATCTCGTCGCCCTTCAACACGCAGTTCATCGGTGCCGGGCTGCTCGCCGTGCTGCTCGCGTTCGTGTTCGACGCGGCACTGGTGCTGCTCGGTCGGGCACTCACGCCGTGGACGAGAGTGAGGGTGTAATGGACGTGTTTCTCGGGGCGTTCCCCTTCTTTGTCGAGCACTTCGGCCTGATGATGCAGAAGACCGGCGAGCACCTGCTCATCAGTTTGATCCCGATCTTCGCCGCGATGCTCCTCGGTATCCCGCTTGGCGTGTGGCTCGGGCACCTGCACCGGGGCGAGTTCCTCGCCGTGAGCCTCACGAACATCGGCAGGGCGCTGCCGAGCCTCGCGCTGATCGCGATCCTGCTGGGCTTCGTGGGCATCGGGCTCGTGAACGTGGTCATCGCGCTCTTCGTGCTCGCGTTCCCGCCGATCCTGAGCTATGCGTTTCAGGCCGTCAACTCGGTCGACGCCGATCTCACCCGCGCGGCGCGCGGGATGGGGCTCACGCCGCTCCAGGTGCTGCTGCGCGTCGAGCTGCCGCTCGGGGTGCCGATGATCATCAGCGGCGTGCGCACCGCAGTGGTGCTCACTGTCAGCTCCGCCACCGTGGCCGCGATCGCCGGGAGCGGTGGCCTCGGCGACATCATCCTCAACCAGGTCGCCTTCGGGATGTCCGGAGTGATCGCCGGGGCGCTCTGGGTCGCCGTGCTCGCGATCGCGCTCGACCAGCTTGCCGCGCTGCTGCTGCGGCTCGCGACGCCGCGCGGTGCGCGGTTTGTCCAGGGGGCGGCGCTCGCGGCGGTCGCCTAAGCCGCACGCTCTGGGCGCTCGTGCGCGGCGGCCAAGCCGTCGCCCACGGGCGCCTGTAGCGTGCTGTGGCGTGCCCAAAATCAGGACACATTCCACTTACATTTGCGCAAGTGATTGAGTGTCGCTAAGGTGGAGAGCGCGCTTCGTTCGGTGAGGCTCTTGCGTGAACACAGGCCACTGATCTGACGGCATCGAGAGATGTTCAAGATCAGGACAGATTCCCTCGGCTTAAGGGGGTATCCCAAGTGGCTGCCATCTGGCTACGTCACGCAATGCCGAAGCTCTGACATGGAAGCGCATATCCACGATTCCAACTCGCCTCTGTGAGGCGTGAGAGGAAGCTGAGGTATGTCCGCAGCGATTCACCACCCCATCCTGTTCTGGCGGGTGCACCCGATCGAGGGCCGCGCCGGTGCGGGGCTCACGCACGGCCCCGACGGTGCACCGATCCCGCCCCCGGCGCCGGATCCGGCGCAGAAACCGGCAAGCGTCTGGCGCAGCCAGAGCTTCGCGTCGGAGCATTCAACGCCGCGCCGCCGGCGCGCGACTAGGTACGAGAGATTCACCACGCGCATGGTGCTCCTGAGTACCGTGCTCACGCTGGTCGTCACGATGGGCCTGCACATCGGCAATTACGGGCTCGAGACGAGGACCTCCTCGACGTCCGGCACCCACAGCAACTTTTACAAGTGAGAGACATCATGAGCAACACGAATCAGCACTCGGTCCGCACCGGACACGTTGAGTCCCTCAACGGGGGGCGGTGGCAGCGGGTCCTGGGCAACGACCCGGAGCTCCTCACCCGCATTCGGGAGGACTACGGTGCCGACCTGCACGGGGCCGCGAGTAGCCCGTTCAGTGAGAACGGGGACTACATTGTCCTCGCGGTCTCGTATGTGGACCGCACCACGGCCGCGTTCACCGAGACGAGCATCGTGCTCGCGGTGGGACCGGACCGCATCATCACGCTCGAGCCGTTCGACGGCTGCGCCCCGCTCGACCTCGCCCTGTCGCGGATGGAGCGCGATGGCCGGGAGAATGACAGTCCCATCGAGATCGCTGCGAGCGTGATCGAGAGCGTGGCAGACACCACCGATCAGCTGGTCGGGAGCCTGAACGATGGCACTGAGCACATGATGGCGCAGTCGAACGCGATCCTGCGCAGCCTCGAAACGAAGAAGGCGCGTGACTTCGGGGTGAGCGACGTCACCGACACCCAGCAGGAGCTCGCCGACATGGAGGAGCTGCTCTCGTACTGCATGGAGAGCCAGCTCGTGCTTGCCGAGTCCGCCAGGCACCTGCGTGGGCTCACGGGGGACCGCGACTGGGACAACCGCACAGACCTCGACCGCCTGATTGAAGACGTCGAGGCGATCGAGCCGCACATCGAGTTCGTGCACGACCGCGTGCGACTGCTCCAGCAGACGAACAACCTCGCCCTCAACGTGAAGCAGAACCAGATCATCAAGGTGTTCTCGGTGGTCACCGCGGTGTTCCTGCCCGTCATGCTGCTCTCCACCTACTACAGCATGAACTTCGAGTTCATGCCGATCCTCGGGTGGCAGTACGCCGAGCCGGCCATCATCGTGCTCAGCTTCTTCTTCGCGATGCTCCCACTCCTCTACGTCCGGCGTCGCGGCTGGCTCCGCTAGCGCGTCCCGCCAACGCTCTCACCAGATCACACACAAAGGATTTCACCATGACCACCCAGAACCTGCCGAGCAACCGCACCGCACCGAACGTGTGGAGCTCACGCCTCGAGCTGAACAACCTGGATGCCCGGCCCGACGGCCGCGCGCCGGGCGAGGAGCTCGAGCGACCCAAGACCTCGAAGATTGAGCGCGAGATCATCTGGGCCGTCGTCGTACTGTACGCCGGCATCATCGCCTGCTTCGCGGGCCTCCACATCTACGGCCTCACCCTCGGGTAACCGCGGGTCATCAGATTCGGCCGCGGCGGCTCGCCCGGCCACACTGCAGAAAGACGTCACCATGACTGAGAACACCACAGGGGCCGCGCAGACCGCGGCCACGGCGGTAGCCGAGCTGCCGCGCACCGGATGGCTCCGGGTGCGGGCCTCCGACCGGGCGATGCTCGCGAATCTTGAGCGCCAGTACGGCCTCGAGCTGCACATCGCGACGCAGCACCCGGTCTACGTTGCGGGCTTCACGATCCTCCCGATCGAGCTCCCGCTTCCCGCGCCGACGGAGGCGGGATCCCAGAGAGAAACGGTGTTTGAGAGCGCGCGGATCGTCGTTGCGCTCACCGATGATCTCCTCATCACCGTGGAGCCGGACCACCCCGTCGCTGCGCTGGCCACCGCTCAGCTGCGAGTGGAGCAGCTCCCGGAGGCGGCGAGTAGCCGCGAGGCGCTGCTGCTCATCATCGATGGGCTCAACGATGCCATGCAGAACACCGTGGATCGCACGTCGCTCCTGCTGAACCAGCTCGCGAGTGACGCCGTGGACAGCAGCGGCGGGTACCGGTTCGAAGGGAGGCAGGTCGGTGTTGCCGACATCGCCCAGACCGCCGTCTCGCTCGGGGGTGCTGAGGAGCTCATCGCGCGCACGGTGCAGGGGCAGCTCATGCTTGAGCGCGCTGCGCGGCGCGTGCGTCGGGCGAGCGGCGGCTCGAGTGCCGCGTACTCCACCCTGCTGTCCGATATTCAGGGCGGGCGGCGGCACGCGCGGTTTCAGCACTCAAAGGTCCGCAACATCCAGCAGTCGCTCATGACCACGCTTGATCTCAAGCAGAACCAGATCATCAAAGTGTTTACCGTTGTCACCGCGGTGTTTACGCCGCCCACGCTGATCGCCGCCTACTACGGGCAGAACTTCGCGAACATGCCGGAGCTCGCGCT
The DNA here is from genome assembly GCF_004217175.1 of Leucobacter luti. Taxonomy (GTDB): domain Bacteria; phylum Actinomycetota; class Actinomycetes; order Actinomycetales; family Microbacteriaceae; genus Leucobacter; species Leucobacter luti. The sequence continues at coordinate 156,424 of NZ_SHKI01000007.1, read as the reverse complement.
GCCGTGGGGGGAGTGGTTCGTGATGGGCACCACCGCGGTATTCGCGCTCGTGCCGCTCGCCTACATCAAGCGGAAGAGGTGGCTGCGATGACCCTGCGGACAGTGGCGCACCGCACCTGGACGCGCGTGTTCGTCACTGAGTTGGGTGATCTTGAGCGCGCCGAGCGCGAGATCGCCGCGTCTCTCGGTTCAGGCGCCGTGCGGGAGCCGGAGGAGAAGTTTCCGCTCCGCTTCGTGGCGCCGAACGGCGAGGGCGCGCGGGTCACCGAGATTATCGTGGTGCTGCGTCCAGACGAGATCATCACCATCGAGCCCGGTGACGGGCTGCCGCTGCTGCAGGACGTCGAGGCCGAACTCGCCTGGGCGGGCGAGCCGGATCGCGGTCCTGTCGGGGTCGGCGTAGCGATGGTGCGGGCCGGTTTCCAGGGGGCCGCGGAGAGCCTCGGGTACATCGAGGCCGATATTCGCCGTGTGCGCAGCTCGGTGGCGGTGGTCGCGAATCAGACGAGCGCCGCGCGCGGGTTCAGCGTGAGTGACCTGCCGAGTGTGAACATGCTGCTCGCCGACATCGACCAGGTGCTCTCTCAGGTCTCCTACGCTGTGGGCCGTCTCACTGAGCTCGCGCGCCTCCTGCGGCGCGAGGCCGCCGACACCGGCGCAGTCCCGCGGGCTGAGCTCGACGAGCTGATTCAGCAGGGCGAGGCGCTGCACGGGCGGGCCGAGTTTCTGGTCGACCGCCACCGGTTCCACGCTCGCGGCACGGAGCAGCAGATCGCAACGAGCGACCTGAACATTGTGAAGATCTTCACGGTGCTCTGGGCGATCCTGATCCCGGGCACCACCCTGATCAACTGGTACGGCCAGAACTTCGAGTTCATGCCCGAGCTCAGTTGGAATTACTCGAGCTGGGTGCAGATCCTCGGCGTGTTCGTGCTCGCCGTGCTTCCCATCTACACCGTGAAGCGCGCAGGCCAGCTGCGATAAAACCGCGGCGCGGCGGGTGCGCGCGGGGGAGCCGGTGGTCAGCCGGCTTCCCCCGCGGCCCCGTTCTCCTCGCTGAGGAACGCCGAGATCTCGGCGGCGAGTTCACTCAGCACGAGCTCGCCGGTTCCCGCGTCGTAATCGAACAGCTCCCCGTAGCGGCCCCAGTCAATCGCGCGATCGAGTTGGCTCTGCGCGTCCTCGCCGCTGAACCCTCGACGCAGCAGGTCTCGGAAGAACTCGTCGCGGAGCGCCCCATCGGCGCTGTGCTCCAGCGCGCGCACGATCGTGCCCACGAGCGGCGCGTGCGCGGCCGCGAGCCGCGCGAAGAGACGCTTGCTGTCCTGGATATCGGCCAGCTGCCAGGCCCACCCGGTGTCGGTGATGAACGCCTGCGCGCCCTCAACGTCGAGCAGCCCGAGCATGCGCGCCGCGTCCACGATCGGCAGCAGGTCGTCGACGTCGAACGCGAGTTCGTCGGCGAGGTCCGGGAGATCGGTCTGGCCGCCGTGCGCGACCAGGATCTCGATCAGTCCGGCCAGCCCGCCGACGCTCGCCGCGGGAAGTGGGTGCGTGAGCGGCCCGGCAGACGCACCGGGGGCGGGGGCCGCCTGGTCCCGCCCGGTGAGCACCGCGTAGAGCTGGTCGACCGTCGCAGCGAACGTGGGGCTGCGGCGGTCCCGAGGCCGCGGGAGCCGAACCTGGACGTCGGCGACGACCCGCGCCGGCGCTCCGCCGAGCACCACCACCCGGTCCGCGAGCAGCACCGCCTCGTCGATGTTGTGCGTGACGAGGCAGATTGACCGCGTGGGGAATTGGGGGGCCTCCCACATGGTCATCAGCTCCCCGCGGAGGTTCTCCGCCGTGAGCACGTCAAGTGCCGAGAACGGCTCGTCCATGAGCAGCACATCCGGGTGCTGCACGAACGCCCGCGCAAAGCCCACGCGCTGGCGCATCCCACCCGAGAGCTCGCGCGGGTAGGCAGATTCGAAGCCGTCGAGCCCGATCGCGTCGATCGCCTCGCTGGCGCGGGCGCGCCGTGCGGCCCGCGTGAGTGCGGAGGAGCGCAGCCCGAGCTCAACGTTCTCGCGCACGGTGAGCCAGGGCATGAGCGCGAACGACTGGAACACCATCGCGGCGCCCGGGTTGGGGCCTGAGAGGGGCGCGCCCCGATACGACACGGTGCCAGACGTCGGCTCGATGAGCCCCGCAAGCAGTCGCAGCAGCGTCGACTTGCCGGAGCCCGACTTGCCGAGCAGCGCCACGATCTCGCCCGATCGGAGCGTCAGGGTCACGTCGCCGAGCACCTCGAACGCGCCGCCCTCGGCCGCCGGGAATGCCAGCGAGACGTCGGCGGCGCGCAGCAGCGCCGCATCCGTGGTGCGCTCGTGGGCGGCCCCCCGGTGGCCGCGCTCGGGCGGGGTGGGGCGCTGGGCGAAGATCATGCTCGGCTCCTGTGGTGGTGATCAGATGAGTGAGAAACGAGATTCGGCGAGCGCGTAGAGGCGGCGCCACACGAGGCGGTTGAAGCTCACGACGAACGCGCTCATCACGAGCACGCCCACGAGTACCCGGCCGAACTCGCCCTGCGCAGTCGCCTCCGAAATGTAGGCGCCCAACCCGGTCGCGGTGAGCGTGGTGCCACCGTAGCTCACTACTTCAGCGACGATCGACGCGTTCCAGGCCCCGCCAGCGGCGGTGAGTGCTCCCGTGACCCACGAGCCGAACACGGCGGGCAAGACCAGGGTGCGCCAGGTGGTGAGACGCCCGAGTCGGAGGCTCCGCGCCGCCTCGCGAAGGTCGGTGGGGATCGCCGCCGCGCCGGCGATGACGTTGAACAGGATGTACCACTGCGCGCCGAGGGACATGAGCAGAATGCCGCCGAGATCGAGGCTGACCCCGGTGGTGAGGAGCGCGAGGGCGAAGAATGGAAACAGAAAATTCGCGGGGAAGCTCGCGAGCACCTGCACGATTGGCTGGGCGACGCGGGTGACGCGCGGGTGCAGGCCGATCCACACGCCGATGGGGACCCAGATCACGGTGCCGAACACGAGGAGCACGAGGACTCTGGCACACGTGGCAGCCCCGAGCGCCCCCGCGAGTACGAACTGCTCGAGCCCGGCGTCTGCCGCGACGAAGCCGAGCATCGCGATCAGGCCCCACGCGAGGAGGGCCCAGGCGAGCGCCGCGAGAGCGCGGTCGATGATTCGCCGCCGGCGCTGCGGGGAGGCCCGGCGCCGCGGCGCACGAGCGGGGCGGCTGAACGTGCGCTCGATCGCGTCGCTCCCCGCGCGCAGCGCTGTTGCGAGGAGGCGTGGGAGCGCTGACCGCCGGAGCAGGTCGAACACGATGCTCCGCTGTGGCTCGGAGACGTCGACATCGCCCCCGCGGAAGCGCTCCGCCCACGCCGTGAGCGGACGCCAGAAGAAAAAATTCACGCCGACCACCACCACCACGAGCACCCCCGCGGCGAGGAGCAGTCGCGCCGGCTCGGCGCGGAGCGCTGCCGCGGCAGCGTAGGAGCCGATCCCGGGGAGCGCGGTGGTGCGGTGTCCCACGGTGACCACCTCTGACGCGATCAGGAAAAACCAGCCGCCGCCAAAACTCATCATCCCGTTCCACACGAGGGGAAACGCGCCGTGCGGTGCGTCGAGCGTCCAGAAGCGCTGCCACCCCGTGAGCCCGAGCATGCGGGATGCCTCCACGAGGTCGCGCGGTTGCGTGATCACCGACTGGTAGAAGGCGAAGGTCATGTTCCACACCTGGCTGGTGAAGATCGCGAACACCGCGGCAAGCTCGAGCCCGACGACGGTGCCGGGGAACAGCGCGAGCCAGAACCCAATCGTCACGGATACGAACCCGAGCACGGGCACCGACTGCAGCACGTCGAGCGCGGGGAGAATCAGCCTGCCGGCTCGGGGGAGGCGCGCTGCGGCGAGCGCAACGCCGAACGCGAACAGCGTGGACGCCCCCAGCGCGGCGAACATGCGCAGCAGCGACCGCCCGGCGTAGGCGGGGAGGAGTGCCGGGTCCGTGGCAACCGCCGCCGGTGCGAGCGCGGGATCGAACGGCTCAGTGAGGCCCTGTCCCAGGGATGCGAGGAGCCAGAAAAGCACGGCGATTCCCGCGAACACGGCGATGTCTGCGCGGCGGCGGTCGCGCACCCGCAGGGTCGCGTCGTACCCGCTGTATCGGCGGAGTCCTGAGGTTGCCACGGGCACCCCCTCGCAGTCGGTCGTCGCTGGTTCTCGGCGGCCGCGCGGTGGGAGCTGCGAGATCGCCCCACGCCAGCATAGTCACAATGTTCGCTGACTTGCGCAAGTCTCAGAACACGGGATCATAGAGGGTATGGATGATGAACACCCAGCCCCCTCCGTGACCGAGGCACAGCTGGCCGCCGCCGCCGGTACCTTCGATATGCTGTCGACGCCGCACCGCCTGCACATTGTGTGGCTGCTCTCGGAGGGCGAGTACGACGTCACCACGATTGCCGAGCGCACGGGGGCCGCGGTGCCAGCGACGAGTCAGCACCTCGCAAAGCTGCGGGCCGCGGGAATGGTCGCCGCGCGACGCGACGGGCGGCGGCAGCTCTACCGCATCGAGGATCCGCACATTCTCGCGGTTGTGGCGCACATGTTCAATCACATTGCCCCCGACGGCACGCTCGCGGAGGAATCCGACGAGCGGCGCCCGCCGCGGGCCCCGCGCTTCACGGTGCCGGCGCTCGCTGGGAGCGCGAGCTAGCGGTATCCGCCGCTGCTGCCGTTGGTTCTGCCGTTGGTTCTGCCGCGTGGGCTCCGTGCGCGGCGGCCGCGACGTGTGTCTCGGGAGTGGGCCCGGACTCCGACCCGGGTCCGGGTTCCGGCTCGCGTGCGAGTTCCGGCTCGGGCCCGGGTTCCGACTCAAGCCCGGGTTCCGGCTCGGGTGCGCGCCCGGGAAACAGGAAGAGGACGAGCAGGAAGCTGCCGGCGGCGATCACGGTGAGGATCCCCGCCCGGGTCTGCAGCAGCGTGGCGACGAAGCCGAGCACGGGAATGTGAGTGAGGTAGGCTCCCGCCTCTCGGATCGTGTAGGGCTGCGGATCGTCGCTCGTGTTCGCGTCACCGCGCATGGTGATTTCGTAGATGCCGTTCGCGCTCTCGATCTCTCGGATCCCGGTCACGCGGTGCGTCACGAGGCCGTTGCCGCTCGCGCGCTCGGTGGTGATGATGTCTCCCGTGCGGATATCGGCGGCCGCTACGGGGCGAGTGAGGAGCAGGGACCCGGTGGGGATCCCGGGCGCCATCGACCCGGAGATCACGTTGTGCGCGCGGACGTCGAAGGCGAGCGACGCGGTGAACACGAGGATGCTGAGGAGCCCGAGCGCGGCGGCGACGTTGAGCACGGTCGCTCTGAAGACGCGGTACGCGGTGCGCATGTGTGTCTCCGTCCTAGCGTGTCGACTCCGCGCCGAAGTGGACGCGGAACGCTGACTGGCCGCCGTTGTAGTCGACGGTCTCGGGCTCATCCAGATACGCGATCGTGAGGTCGAGCGTGCCCACGCTCCCCGCCGCGGCTGCGGTGTACACCTCGCCAGGCTTGAGCGGATCGGCCTCGCGCGCCGCGAGCGTCCCAAAGTCGGCCTGCGCTTCGGCCCAGGGCTTGTCCGCGAACAGCTCTTCGCCGTCGCGCGCCGCGGTGAAACGGAGAAACTTCGTGATGTTTGGGTGGTCCGCAACGGTGCCATCGCCGTTGCGGAGTTCGATCGACACGGCGACGGCGGCCTGAATGTCGCGGGTGTTGTTGAACAGCGGGATCGACGTGGTGATTGAGCCACCCGGGATCAGGGTCTCAGCCCAGGGGACCTCCCAGTTGTAGCCGGCGTCGTCGTCGGCCTGCTCGACGGTCCCGTCCGGGAGCACCACCGCGATGTCGAAGCGGTTGGGGTTGCCGATCCCGCTTCCGTCGGAGCCGTTGCCGAGGTTGAGGTTTGCAACGTCGGTGAAGCTTGCGAGTGTGGCTGCGGCAGCGGCGAGGAGCACGCCCCCGCTCGCGAGCGCGATGCGCTTCCCGCCGCTGATCCGGATGGTTCGCGGGCTGCGGAGCCAGCGCGAGAGACGGGCGGGGAGCGAAGTCCGATCGGTCATGGTGCTGTGCCTTTCTCCTGGCGCGTCGGCGGAGACGCCGCGCATCAGTTCAGGATCCAGAGGTTGAGGGTCATCTGGCGCAGAGCGCCGCCGCGCGGTCCGCCGATGGCGCCCTGGGGGTTGTATCCCTTCCCCCAGAACTCACCGTTCGCGGTGCGCCAGATGTAGTAGCCCTGGCCCGCGATCATCTGCACGACCTGGGTGCCGAGCAGCACGGGTGTTTGTGGGTTTCCCCCGTAGTCATCAGACGCGCCGTAGCCGAAGAGATTGCCGTCGCCGTCCAACAGCAGCGCACCGGTGAAGCCGCTCACTGCCTCCTGGATGTTGCTCAGCGATGCCTCGCTCACGAGGCCGGGCGCGCCCGGAGCTGGCGGCCTGGGCCGCCCGGCGATGCGTGCGCCGCCACCCCAGGTGAGCACGCGGCCGTTTGAGAGGACCGCGAGCCCCATGTTGATGCCGCCGACGAGGCGGGTGATGTGGGGGTCACCCGGGCCCACCGCGCTCTTGAACCACGGGCGAGGGCGGTCGACATGCGGGCCGTCCCGACGGAATTTCCGTCGGCGCGGGGAGTTGAGCTCGAGCTGCCCCAGTGCCAGACCTCGCCGTTGTTCAGGATGACCCAGAAGTTTCGGTACGCCCCGCTGATGTAGACCGGGAACCGCTCGCCGTCGTTCGCGAGCGGATCCGGCAACCCGGGCACCTGGTGCGCGCCGTCCCTAGGGCTTCCGCCGTACGACGCCACGCCCCACGACCACACCGTGCCGTCGCCGCGAATCCCGGCGCCGGCGAACTCGGTGGCGCTGATCAGCGAGACGTCGCTGAGCACCGCCCCGCCGCCGCTCCAGGCGGTGCCGATCCTGATGCGCTCGGGCCGGTTGTCCGGCCGTGGTGCGCTCGTGCCGTCGCGCTCCGGGTTGAAGCCCCACCCCCACACCTCGCCGTTGCGCTGGAGCGCGTTGAACCCGTAGATCTGGCCGGTCACCGCTGTGATCTCACCCTCTGGAAGACCGCCGACCCGCGTGGCGTCTTGCCAGGTGCCGCCCGCCACGGTCCCGGCCATCTTCATGTTGGTGCGGCCCCACACGTACGCGTTCCCGTCGCTCCCGACGCCCGCGCCGGTGTCCACCGAGCGTGCCCCGGAGAGTCCGGTCTTGAACGGCAGATGGATTTGCGCGGTGAGGGCCTCGGTGTGCGTGAACGCCGAATCGGTGTACGCCGCCGTGGTGCTGCTCCCGGCGAGCGAGATCGCGGTAAGCCCCGCGACGAGGGCCGCGAGCGCCGCGGCCCCGCGGTGGCGGGCGGGGGATCGTTTGGTTGCTGCGGTCATGCCTGTCGTGCCTTTCGTCGGTGCGCGAGTGAGCGCGCGGCGAGCGTGAGCACCCCGAGTGCGGCGAGCGCGAGGGCAGTGAGTGCGAGCGGCCCCTGCCCGGCTCCCGTCTGGGTGAGCCACGGCGGCGGCGTGCCACCGGGGTCATCGGCGATGGCGGTGTACCGAAACACCAGCTCGCCGCCCTGCTCCGCGTAGCGGTTGTCGGCCTCGCGGGGCAGGGTGACCGTGCCGAAGATCGTGGTGCTCGCGCCGGCCGCGAGCGGGGGCAGCGGGCTGGTGCGGCCGATGAGCTCGCCCGCGGGAATCGACGCAAGGAGCGCGCCGGACTCGCTGCTGAGGTCGACGGTGAGCGGGTGCGGGCCAGTGAAGAGCGCGGCCGCTGGGTCGCCGAGTACCTCAAGGCCGAGCGGGAGCGTCTCAGCCGTGCGGTTCGTGACCGACATCGACCAGCTCTGCGATTTCCCGGGTCCCGGGACCTCGACCGTGACCACCTCCGGCGCGACATCAATGAGCTCGGCCGCGCGCGCCGGGCCCCCCGGGGCCGCCACAGCCGGGAGGGATGCCGCCGGAATGGCTGCCGCCGGGGCCGCGGGCCAGGCGCCGACGAGCGCGAGCCCGAGCGCAACGGCGGCGACGCGGGAAACGAGCCACGCCCGCCCCGTCATGACGACACCCCCGCGAATGCGAGCACAACGGCGGTGGCGCTGCCGGACCACGCGGGCGGCGTGTCCGGATCCAGGGCGAACTGCAGCGACACGGTGTGCTCGTCGCCGGGCTGGAGATCAATGAACTCGCGGCCCTCGAGGGCGTTGAACCCCTCGGCGGTGACGCCGCCCGCCAGCGGCACGCCGTCGTAGGCGACGGAGAATGAGAGTCGGGAAAACAGGTCGACGCACCGCGTGTCGCAGCCGCTGCGGGCCGTGAGGCTCGGCACCACCGTCCCCGGGGGCGACCCCGGTTGTAGGCGGAATCTGACCTCGAACTCGGTGGCGCGCGAGGTGGTCACCGTCGCATCCGGGATCGTCACCACCGCAACCGAGTCGTCCTCGGTGTCTGCGTCCTGCCACTCGCCGGCGGTGTCCTGGACCTGCACCTCGAACTCGACGGGGTTGCCCACCGCGGCGGCTGCGCCAGCGTTGAGCTCGACCCGATCCTGGTACGCCGCGTGCGTTGCGCTCACCAGACCGGCGAGAAGTGCGCTCCCCGTCGCGGCGAGGGCGATCTGAAGGCCCGCGCGTGCCCACCGCGCGCGGGGCTGGTCCGTGCGGGTCATTGGCTCGTCCCTTCGAACGTGAATTGAACGTCGGTGCTCGCGCGCTGCCAGCGGTTGTCGAGCTCGGGCGGGACCTCGATCATCACGTCGAGGACACGGTGCTTGCCCGCGGCCACGGCGCCCGGGAGTTGAATCCGCTCGAGCTCGGTCGCCGGCACCGCCTCGGCAAGCGCACGGTCGCCGTCAGCGACCGTGAACCTCAGCTGTGGGAACAGTTCGACAAAGCTTCCGGTCGCCGGGTCGACCTCGCTGCCGCGGTCCACGGGGTCGGTGATGCTGAGCTGGACGGCGCTCGCCAGGCGGGGGCTGTCGTTGCGCACCGCGATGCGTAGGCTGAGCGAGGAGCCCGGACCGACCAGCAACGCCGAGTCGTCTGGGGTGAGCCGGATCCGATACGCGGCGGGGCTTCCCTGTTCCCACATGGCGGGCTGCGGGTGCCAACCGGGCTCCGGCGAACCGGCGACGCGCAGATCGAGGCGGTTTTGCGAGCCGTCGAGCACGGTGAGGCTGTCGCGTGCGTCGGTGATCGCCGCGACGCTCGCGAGGATTGCGGTGCCGAGAAGCACCCAGGCGGCGGTAAACGCTCGTGTGTGTCCGGTGCGTAGTGCACCCATATCTCCTCCCTGAGCTGAGGCTTCGGGGCGCCAGAAGGTGGGCGCCCCGAAGCGGAGCTGCTACGGATCGCCGGTCGCTACGGAGTGACCGATTCGGCGCTGAAGTGCGCCTGCACGTACGACGTCTTGCCCTGGAGCGCATTGTTTGCCGCCTCGGAGCCCTGATCGGGCAGCGAGACGCTGAGCCCGAGCGTGCTCTCAGCGCCGGCCAGGTACGTCCCGAGGTTGAGCGCGTTGACCTGGTCCTGCGTCTGGTTGCTCGCGACCGTGGTGCCGTTGAGCGCTACCGTGTAGCGCAGCACATTGCGGATCTCGGGGTCCGAAGTGTAGCCGGGCCGATCCTGCAGCTTGAACCCGATATCCGCGGAGAGCAGCGGGCTCTCGTTGCGGAACGGAATATCGACGCTCACCGTGTCGCCCGGGGTGATCGACGAGGCGCCGGGCACCGCGATGTTGACGCCCTCGACGGTGTTCGCCTCCTGCCAGGTGCCGGGGACCGGAACCCCGCTCGTGTCGGTGCCCACGACCTGGATGTTGAAGCGGTTGTCGCCGCCAATTCCGGTGTCGTCCGTACCGTTGCCGAGGTTGAGGTTGGCGTAGTCAGTGAAGGCCGCCGCGGTAGCGAGCAGTGCGACCGCGAGGAGTGATCCGCCAGCGATGACGACGCGCTTGCGGCCCGCGAGCCTGTTCTTGATGCTCATGGAGGGGACTTTCCTTTCATCGAGGGGTTCTGGGCCCGGGGGATCCCTATTGCGCCCGCGAAGCGCCACAGAATCGTGTCGCTCATTGAAGTAGTGGGGGTGTCGGCGAAAGTGTGACCGGATTTTCCGAAGTTTTTCCGCTGCGTGGCAGCCGTGGTTACACTGTTCGGTGTATTCGGCTCAGCACACCGAGCGTGTCTCGATGGGCTGGCGCGGAAGTGCGTCGCGCGGCGTCGGGGGCCGTGCTGGAGCCGCGACGGCAGTATTCGGGCAGGGGTGGGGCCCTGCAATGAAATCGACAAGTAGAACTCACCCATGGAGTCAGTCGGACGCGTGTTCGCGGAGTCGGGCCCTCGCCTGCTGACGTACTTGCGCGGGCTCGGCGCAACCGTTGACGAGGCGGAGGAAGCGCGCGCCGCCGCCTTCGAGGTGCTCATCGCCGCGGTGCGCGCCGGGAACCCGCCGCACACCAACCCCGAGGGCTTCGTCTACACCGTCGCGAAGCGGCAGCTCTACGCGCAGTGGGCGCGGCAGGGCAGGGAAGCTCCCCTCACCGAAGAGGTCAGCGACACGGCCGAGGTGCAGGACGCGGCAGTGGTGACGGAGCTCGAACACGCGCTGGCGATTCGGGCCTTCGCCTCACTCGCGCCAGAGAAGCGGCTGCTGCTCTGGCGGGTGCTCGGTGAGGGCGGTTCCCAGCGGGAGCTCGCGAGAGAGCTCGGGATGAGCGACGCAACGCTGCGAAAACGGGTGAGTCGATATCGGCGTGAGTTCAGGGAGCGCTACTTGCTCGAGTACGCCTCCGGTGAGGTTCCCGACCGCTGCCGCCCCACCATGCAGATCCTCATCCGACACGCAATCGGCTCGACCACGCCGCGGCAGGCAGCCCGGCTCGACGAGCACCTCGCCACGTGCGATCGGTGCACGCGGGTGCTGCGCGACGTCCGTGACGAGGTGGGACTTGTGCACCGCAGCTACGCGCTCCTTCCCGTGCCGGTCCTGCTCGCCCTGGGCGCCGGCGGTGGCGCGATCACCGGCGTGGCCGCGGCCCCCGGTCCTGCCGCCGCAGCCCCCGGACCCGCTGCAGCGGCCCACACGCCGCTGCAGGGGTCCCTCGCCTCGGGGCTTGGGCGGTTTGCGGCCGTCGTTGGACGGTCGCTCGCCGCGACGGGGGCGGTGCTCGGAAGCATCGCGGTGCTCGCACCCATCGTCACCGTGCTGCTTGCACCGATCGCGCCCTCGGTTTCGGAGCAGTGGCGGCCGGGGGTCCTAGGAGAGGCAGAGTCCGAGCCCAGCGCCGTCGAACCAGGATCCGAAGCCGGTCGGGACAGCCCGGGTTCCGACCTCCCGGAGGTGGCGCACCGGGCAATGCCGGCGCCGGGTGAGACCGTGGCGTGGCGCGTCGAGATCGCCCGGCTCTCCTCCGACCCGGATGCCGAGCTCGAGATCACCGTCTCCACGCAGCTGAGTCAGAGCACCGATTCGGCGTACCTCACGCTGCGGCTCGGGGCCGAGACACTCGTGGACGAGCTCCCGCTCGGCGGCGCCGGCGAGACCGTCATTCGCGCACCGGCCGGACCGGCCAGTGTGCAGTGGGTGGACGTGTCCGTGAGTCGGCCGGCCGCGGACACTGATCAGTCGCTCGCGGGCTCCGTGAGTATTGGTGCGTCGGTGCTCGTGCCTCCCGCGCGGGCCTCGAACACGTCGCGCACCAGTGAGACCGCGTCCGGCAGCGCGACCCCCAGCGAGATCATTCGCTCCGCGAACTCGCGTGCCGCCGCTCGTGCCGGCCCGTCGCCGCCCGCGTGGATGGTGACGAACGTGCCCGCCCTCCCGCGGCCCTCAACGAGTCCGTCCTCCTCAAGCGCGCGGTAGGCGCTCGCGATCGTGTTCCCGGCAAGGCCGGTTGCCGCGGCGAGGGCGCGGACCGTGGGGAGGCGCTCACCCGGCACCAGCGCGCCCGCCCGAATTCCCGCCCGCACGCTGGCCCGGAGCTGCTGGTACGGGGGATCGGCGCTCGCGGGATCGGCCCGGAACTGGTGCAGGGCATCGTGCGGCGCTGCGTCGCGCGCTGAGTGAGTGGTCACACACTCACCCTAGCCGGGGCTGCCCGGCTGTGCGGCCTCCTGTCGGCTGCTTGGCGGCACGGCTGCGCGGCTCGCCCGTGCCCTGCTGTGAGCGCGCCACCGGCCCAGCAGGCCGTGCCTGGGGCCGCAGAGGAAGACCAGGGTGAACGCCGCGCCCTGCACCAGGACGACGAGCCCACCCGAGGCGGCGTCGAGCCAGTAGCTGAGGAGGATCCCGAGTGTTGAGCACGCCACCGAGAGCGCGGGGGCGATCACGAGCATGCGCCCAAACCTGTCCGTGAGGAGGTACGCGGTTGCCCCCGGGATGATCAGCATGGCGACGACGAGAATTACGCCGACCACCTGAAGGGCGACAACGGCGGTGAGGGCGAGCAGCCCGAGCAACAGTGCACCGATGAGGCGTGGGTTGAGGCCGATCGCGTGCGCGTGCGTCGGATCAAACGCGTACAGGGTGAGGTCTCGGCGCTTCACCACCAGCACCACGAAGGTGATCGCCGCGAGCGTGCCAATCTGTGCGAGGTCGGTGGGGGAGACGCCGAGGACGTTCCCGAAGATGATGTGGTTGAGGTCGGTGTCGCTCGGCGTGACCGAGATGAGTACCAGCCCGAGTGCGAAGAGGGTCGTGAACACGATCCCGATCGCCGCGTCCTCCTTGACGCGGCTCGTGCGCCGGATCCCGCCGATCAGCGCGACCGCCAGGAAGCCGAACACGAGCGCGCCGAGGGCAAACGGCGCGCCGATCACGTAGGCGAGCACCACGCCCGGGAGCACCGCGTGCGACACGGCGTCACCCATGAGTGACCAGCCGATGAGCACGAGCCAGCACGACAGGACCGCGCACACCACGGCGGCGATGCCCGTGGTGATCAGCGCGAGAATCATGAACTCGTACTGCAGCGGGGCGGTAAAGAAGTCGAGGGGGTTCACGCGTGCTCTCCCGTCGCGAGGGGCGTGGCCCGGTGTGCGGGGGCCACGCTGGGCGTGGCCTGGTGTGCGGGGGTCACGCTGGGCGTTGCCGAGTGGACGGGGGTCACGCTGGGCGTTGCCGAGTGGACGGGGGTCACGCCGAACGCGAGGGCGAGCCGCTCCGGCGCGAGTGCCTCGCCCACGGGGCCGTGGAACAGCACCCGGCGCTGCAGTAGGGCGGCCTCGTCCGCGAGCGCCGGGAGGGCGTGCAGGTCGTGCGTTGAGACGAGAACCGTTCTTCCCGCGCTGGCGAGCTCGCGCAGCAGGCGGACGATCGTTGCTTCGGAGCGCTTGTCGACCCCGGCGAACGGCTCGTCGAGCAGCAGCACCTCGGCGCCCTGCGCGATCCCGCGCGCCACGAACGCCCGCTTCTTCTGGCCACCCGAGAGCCGACCGATCTGCCGACCAGCGAGCTCGGTGAGCTCGACGCGGGCGAGGGCCTCGTCGACCGCGGCGTGATCGGCTCGGCCCGCGCGCCGGGTGGTGCCGAGCCTGCCGTAGCGGCCCATCATCACGACGTCGCGCACCGACACCGGGAATGCCCAGTCGACCGCCTCGGCCTGCGGCACATAGCCGACGAGCCCGCCGCGCCGCGCCGCTGAGGACGGCAGGCCGCCGATCCGCACCGTGCCGTGGTCGGGGCGCACCGCGCCCATGAGCGCGCTGAAGAGCGTCGACTTGCCCGAGCCGTTCATACCGATGAGCCCGGTCACCCGGCCGGCCGCAACGGACAGGGACGCGCCGTCGAGTGCGAGCACGTCGCCGTAGCTGACGGTGAGGTCGGCGACCTCGATCGCGGCGGTCACTCCGCGGCCCCGGTGAGTGCGGCCGTGATCGTGGCGGCGTCGTGCCGGATGAGTTCGAGGTAGCTCGGCACCGGGCCGCCCGGCTCCGAGAGTGAATCCACGTAGAGCGTGCCCCCGTAGCTCGCGTCGGTCGCTGCGACCACCTGCTGCATTGGCGCGTCCGAAACGGTCGACTCGCAGAACACCGCCGGAACGTCGTTCGCGCGCACGAACTCGATCGTGCGGGCGATCTGCTGGGGCGTCGCCTGCTGTTCGGCGTTCACGGGCCAGATGTACTGCTCGGTGAGGCCGGCGTCGCGCGCGAGATACGAGAACGCGCCCTCGCAGGTCACGAGCGCTCGCTGTGACGGGGGGAGCTCCGCGAGATCCGCCAGGAGTGTCTCGTGCACCTCCTGCAGTTCGGCCCGATACGCTTCAGCGTTGGCGGTGTACGCCGCGGCGTGTGCCGGATCGAGTTCCGTGAATGCAGCGGCGATCGCGTCGACGTACTGCTGAGCCACGCGCGGGCTCATCCACGCGTGCGGGTTTGCCTTGCCCGCGTCGGCGTCGTCGGCGATGGGGAGCGGATCGATCTCGTCGGTCACCACCACGTGGGGCACGTCGAGTCCCGACACGAACTTCTCGAACCAGGCTTCGAGACCGAGTCCGTTGTCGAGGATCAGGTTCGCCTCGGAAGCGCGCGCGATGTCGCCCGGGGTGGGCTCGTAGCCATGGATCTCGGCCCCCACCTTGGTGATCGACTCGACTCTGAGGTGCGGTCCGGCGACCTGCTCCGCGATATCGGCGAGCACCGTGAACGTGGTGAGTACGACGGGCCGGTCATCCGCTGCGGAGGTCGCCGGTGCGAGCTGGGCGGTGCCCGAGGCGCACGCGGTGAGGCCGAGCCCGAGCGCTCCGAGCGCTCCGATTGCGCCAAGTGCTCGGAGTGTGCGGAGCGCTCCGCGCGCTCCTCGTGTGAGCTGTGCGCTGGTGTGCCGTGACCGCGGGCGGGGATGGGTGGACATGCGTCCTCCTTAGCTGCGTGTAATAAATAAGTTCGACAAGACGAACTTAGACTAGCGCATCATCGAATTACGTCGCCGTCGGACGGGCAGGCGGCGATGAAATGCGGCTCGTGACAGGATTGACCCGTGCGCGATCGAGCGCGCCGAGCGGAGACGGACATGGCATCGCGGGGAGACGCGGCGGGGCGCGCTGGCGCGGCGAGCGGAGTGTCGCTCACCACGCTCGGGCTCGTGGCGCTCGGCGGGGCGGCCGGCTCGCTCGCGCGCTACGGCGTGGCGCTGGCGCTCGGCGACGCGGGAGGCTGGCCACTCGCCACGCTGGCGGTCAACCTCGGCGGCGCGCTCATGCTCGGCGTGGTGCTTGAGCGCTACGCCGGGGGCACCGACCGCTCCCCGCGCGGCCGGGCCCGGCTGCTGCTCGGGACCGGTGTGCTCGGGGGCTTCACCACATACAGTCTGGTCGCGGGGCAGCTCGCGGAGCTCCTGCTCAGCGGCGCCACGCTGCTCGCGCTCGGCTACGCGGCGGCGACCCTGCTGGGCGGGCTGGCGCTGAGCGCCGTCGGGGTGTGGCTCGGGCGGCGCTGGCGCGGCGCGGAGCTGGCCCGGGGCGCGGCCCGACTCGCTCCCGCACCGCAGGCGGGGGAGCCGCAGTGACGGGGCTCCTGCTCGCGGTCGGGATCGCGGTGGCCGGCGGGCTGGGGGCGGCGGCGCGGTTCGCGGTCGACCGCAGCGTGCCCGAGCGGATCCGCGCCCGCTTCCCGATCGGGATCGTGATCGTGAACCTGACCGGGTCCTTTGCCCTCGGACTGCTCGCTGGCGCCGCGCTCGACGATCCGATCGGCGGG
This sequence comes from Leucobacter luti, assembly GCF_004217175.1. Lineage (GTDB taxonomy): Bacteria > Actinomycetota > Actinomycetes > Actinomycetales > Microbacteriaceae > Leucobacter > Leucobacter luti. The sequence goes on along the minus strand of NZ_SHKI01000007.1, from coordinate 140,691 downwards.
GTGCTCGCCACCGGGTTCCTCGGGGGCTACACCACGTTCAGCACGGCCAGTCTTGACACGCTGCGGCTGCTGCGCGCGCGGCGCTTTGGCGCGGCGCTCCTGCACGGCCCGGGCGTGCTCTGCGCCTCCGTTGCGCTCGCGGTCGCGGGCATACTGCTCGCGCGGGCGTAGCGGTCCGCGCCCGCCTAGCGGATCTGGCGCACCTCAAAGCTGGCGTGCGGTGCGACGTACGAGTCCTGGGCGGCGACCAGCTGCAGCTCGCGCTCGCCCGATGCGAGCGTCCGTTCGAGCAGCTCGAAGACGCTCGCGGCGGTGCGGCCGAGCGCGGCGGCCGGGTCGCCCGTGCGGCGCAGGTGCGCGGTGAAGAGCGCGGCGGTGACGTCCCCGGAGCCGTTCGCCTTCAGCGGGAGCTGCGGCGTCTGCACCAGCCAGGCGCCGTCCGGGGTGACCGCGAGCATTTCGATGGTGTCGGCCGGGCGGTCTGGGCGCACCACGCTCGTGACGAGCACGGAACTCGGCCCGAGCGCGCGCGCCGCGTCCGCGGCCGCGAGCGTCGAGTCGAGCGTGTCCGGGGTGGTGCCCGTGAGGAACCCCAGCTCAAACTGGTTGGGGGTGATGAGATCCGCCGCCGGCACCACGCGATCGCGAATCAGGTTCTGCACCTCCGGGGAGACGTGGCAGCCCGACGCCGCATTGCCGAGCACCGGGTCGCACGCATAGATCGCGTCGGGGCTGTGCTGCTTCACCCGGGCGACGGCGTCGAGGATCGCGTCGCCGATGCTGTCGCTGCCCTGGTAACCGGAGAGCACCGCGTCCACGCCCGCGAGCCCGCCGCGCTCTTCGATGCCCGTCACGATCTCGCGCACGTCGTCGCCGCTCAGCATCGGTCCGCGCCAGGCGCCGTAGCCGGTGTGGTTCGAGAAGCACACCGTGTACACGGGCATCACGTCGACCCCGAGGCGCTGGAGTGGGAAGACCACCGCTGAGTTGCCGACGTGCCCGTACGCGACGGCCGACTGGATTGAGAGGATGCGCATGCGCCGATCCTCCCACTGGTCCCTCCCGTGGACCAGTATCGGCGCGCGGCGATGGACCACGGGGCTGGGTGCCCGGCGGGGCTCGGGCGCGGCTGGCTGCGCTCGGATGCGCCCGGCTGCGCTCGGCTGCGCCACGCCGGCCTCACCAGCCGCCTCATGTCCCACGAGTGGAGCCCTCGCGCACGAGTGTGCGGCTTGCCTGCTGTCGCGAAGCCGCACACTCGTGACGAAGCCGCACGCTCGTGGGGATCGTGGGGCGGTGGGGAAGGCGCGGTGATGGGGGTGGTGGGGTGTGGGCGTGGGATGGTGGGGCGGGGAGCGGGGGCGCTGCGCGCCCAGCGCACCCAGCGCACAGCGCGGCTAGATCGCGCGGTCCGGGGTGAGGATCCCGCGCGGATCGAGCGCGGCCTTGATCGCGCGCTGCACGTCGAGCGCCGCCTCGTCGAGCTGCCATGCAAGCTCGTGCCGCTTCACGGATCCGATTCCGTGCTCGCCCGAGATCGTGCCGCCGAGCGAGATTGCGAGCCGCGTAATGTCGTCGATCACGGCGTCGGCCTCAGCGATGCCCGCCTCCGTGTCGGGCGCCTCCACGGTGCAGTGCAGGTTCCCGTCGCCGGCGTGCGCCACGGTCGAGACGCGCTTCCCGTGCCGCCCGGAGATTTCGCCGATGCCGCGGAACACCTCGGCGAGTGCGGCGACCGGCACCCCGACGTCGCAACCGATCTTGAGTCCGCGCGCGTTGAGCGCCGGGTTTGACAGCCGCCGCGCCTCGAGGAGCGAATCAGACTCCGACAGTTCGGTGTCCGTGGCGCCCTGCGCGCGGCAGATCGCGGTGATTTCCTCGGCAATCGCGAGCGCGTCAAGCCCCACGGTCTGGCCCACGAGCATCGCCCCGGCCGGAACGGTGAGCCCGCTCGGCTTGAACGACTCGATGATTTCCACGCTGAGCGCGTCCATGAGTTCGAGCACCTCCGGCTGCGCGGCGCTGTTCACGATTGCGGTCACGGCATCCCCGGCCGCCTCGAGCGAGTCGAAGCTCGCGCGGAACGTGCGCGGCGACCCCGGCGGCACGGGCTTCAGCCGCACGGTTGCCTCCGTAACCACGCCGAGCGTGCCCTCGGAGCCCACGAAGAGGCTCGTCAGGTCGTAGCCGACCACGTTCTTCCGGGTGCGGCTGCCGGTGCGCATGACCCGGCCGTCCGCGAGCACCACCACGAGCGCGGCGACGGAGTCGCTCGTCACGCCGTGCGCCACGCAGCGCAGACCGCCGGCGTTCGTCGCAATGTTGCCGCCGACGGTCGAGGTGCGGGCGCTCGCGGGGTCCGGCGGGAAGAACAGCCCCTCGGTGCGCGCCAGCGCGTCGAGTTCTGCGGTGATCACGCCGGCCTGCACGCGGGCGGTCCGGTTCGCAGTGTCGAGTTCGAGCACCTCGGTCAGCTGCGCGAGCGACACGATGAGCCCGCCGTCGTAGGCGTTTGCCCCGCCGGCGAGGCCGGTACCGGCACCGCGCACGCTCACGGGGACGCCGTGGGCGTTTGCCCAGCTGAGCGCCGCCGCCACGTCCTCGGTGCTGCGCGCGACGACCAGGGCGAGCGGGGTGCCCTCGGGGCCGACCCGTGAGCTGTCGTGCGCGTGCGCGGCAATCGTCTCCGGATCGGTGACGAGCCGGTCGCCCAGTCGCGTAGCGAGGTCCTGTAGATCAGCCATGGTCGTCTCCTTCGTCGTCACGGTCGCTCTCGCCCGCGGGCGAACTGCGCATCACCACGAGTCTAGGGAGCCGCGCGGCGTGTCGTGCAACCGGCGCGTCTTGCCTGGCGGGCGTCGCCGCCAGGTGTACGAACCCGACAGCGGCCGGGATCACGTCGCGGTGCGCGACGTGGGAGAATGGGCGAATGCCACAGCACGAAGCGGGGGCGGGGCGCTATGCCCCGAGCCCATCAGGAGACCTGCACCTGGGGAACCTGCGCACCGCGCTGTTGGCTTGGCTCTTCGCCCGGTCAAGCGGCCGGCGCTTCCTGATGCGGATCGAAGACCTCGACCGCGCTCGGGACGCCGGAAGCGGCGAACACCAGCTCACCGATCTCACACTGCTCGGGATCGACTGGGACGGCGACGCCGTGCTCCAGTCGGATCGGGCTGCGGATCACGAGGCGGCGATCGCGCGCCTCGCCGACGCCGGCCTCGTCTATGAGTGCACGTGCACGCGGCGCGACATCCTCGCGGCGCCGAGCGCTCCGCACGCGCCGCCCGGCGCGTACCCCGGCACCTGCCGGGATCGCAGTGACGCTGAGCGCGAGGAGGCACGCCGCGCGATTGCGCCGCGCTTGCCAGCACTCCGACTCCGCGTGCCCGAGGGGAGCGGCGAGCGCGAGTTCACGGACCTCGTGCTCGGCCGTGCGCGCGGTGAGATTGACGACTTTGTGCTGCGGCGCGGGGATGGCACGGTCGCGTACAACCTCGCGGTCGTGGTCGACGACGCTGCGATGCGCGTCGATCAGGTCGTGCGCGGCGACGACCTGGCGTCTTCGACGCCCCGGCAGATCCTGCTGCAGCGCCTGCTCGGCCTCCCGTCGCCGCCGGCGGTCGAGTACGCGCACGTCCCGCTGGTCCTCGGACCTGGCGGCGCGCGCCTCGCAAAGCGAGACGGGGCGGTGACGCTCTCTGACCTCGCCGCGGACGGGATTGACGCCGAAGCGGCGCGCGCGATTCTCGCCCGCTCACTCGGTCTCGCCGCGCCGGGGGAGCTGGTGACGCTCACACAGATGCTGGACCGCTTCGATCCGGCGCTGCTGCCGCGCGAGCCGTGGACGTGGCCGCCCGCGTCCGTCGGCGCGTACCCCCGGCGCGCCTAGCGCTTGAGCGCGCGAATGATGCGCGCGAGCGCCCGCCCGGCAACCCACACGAAGGGGGTTGCTACGACGAGCAGCGCGATCACGTTTGGTTCGAACCGGGTCGAGCTGTCGCGGGTCACGAATGCGCCGACGGGGATCGAGAGCCCGCCGCCGCCACCGCCCGAGCCGTCACCGGGCTCGGCCGGATCCTCGGCGATGCCGGCCTCGCCGGCCCCGAAGCCGTACCAGGTGCACGCCACCGGCATGATCGTTGCGTCACCGGTCTCGACGGGCGCGCCGTAGGCGGAGTGCACCCCGACCTGCGTCACGGTGTCTGCGAGCTGCTTCGTGAGAGATGCCATGCGGTCAGCCTATCGTTTCAGGCTAGTCAGCGGCAGTCCCGTGACGGGGTGGTCGCAGCGGCTCCGGCTGTGGGCGCTTCGGCTCGATCCCGTCACCGGACGAGACGTGCTTGATGCGACGGATCACCCACGGCACCAGGTGCTCGCGCGCCCACACCACATCTTCCTTGCGCGCCTGGCGCCAGTTCTGGTCTGGCAGCGGCGGCGGGTCGAGTGGCGGCAGCTGGTGCGGTACGTTGAGCGCGTCGAGCGCAGCGCGCGCGATCGTGTTGTGGCCGAGCGCGTTGAGGTGCAACCGGTCGCCGGCCCAGAACCGGCTGTCCTGGAGCTCGGGAATCGACCACTGATCGACCACGAGGCAGTCGTACTTCTGCGCAACCTTGCGCACGTTCTCGTTGAAGATCGCGACCTTGCCGCGGATGCTGCGGAAGACCGGCTGAAACGCCGTGTCGACGCCGGTGAACAGGATGATCGTGGCCCCGGTCTCGCTGAGGCGCTCCACGATCCGGTCGAGCTTCGCCGCGACCTCGTCGGGGTCAGTTCCCGGGCGAATCACGTCGTTGCCGCCGGCGCAGACGCTCACCAGGTCGGGGCGCAGATCCTGCGCCACGGAGACCTGCTCCTCGGCGATCTGCTGGATCAGTTTGCCGCGCACCGCGAGGTTCGCGTACGAGAACTCGTCATCGTACTCGGCGAGTACCTCCGCGAGTCGATCCGCCCAGCCGCGCAACCCGCCCGGGCTGTCGGCGTCCGGATCCCCAACACCCTCGGTGAACGAATCCCCGATGGCCACGAAACGTGACCAGGGAAGTTCGATTCCCGCCCGATCCTCTGCCATACGAAGCTCCGATTCTTCCCAGGGCGCACCGGGTCTGGTGCGCGCATTACCGATAGTCTAGGGCGCTGTGACAGATTCGGACCCGGGTCTCCACCTGCCGGGCACCAGCGCAGCCGAGCATCTGCCGCCCGCCTACCCAGAACGGGCGGCGCACGGCACGGCCGGCACGCTGCGTGCGTGGCAGGAGGAGGCGATCAAGCGCTATCTCGACGCCGCGCCTCGAGACTTCCTCGCTTCGGCGACCCCTGGCGCAGGCAAGACCACGTTCGCGCTGCGCCTCGCCGCGATCTTGCGCGCCAACCACACGGTGCGGCAGATCATCGTGGTCGCCCCCACTGAACACCTCAAGACCCAGTGGGCCGACGCCGCGACGCGCGCGGGGATCCGGCTCAACCCGAACTACGCGAACAGCGATGGCTTCGGCTACGGCAGCCACTATCACGGCGTGGTGGTCACCTACGCGCAGGTGGCGATGAAGCCCGTGCAGCACCGGCTCCTCACCGAGCACACCGACACGCTCGTGATCCTGGACGAGGTGCACCACGGTGGCGACGCGCTCAGCTGGGGCGACGCGATCCGCGAGGCGTACGGCACCGCCCGGCGCCGGCTCTCGCTCACCGGCACCCCGTTCCGCTCGGACGACGCGCAGATCCCGTTCGTTGAGTACGCGCCGCAGGGCGACGGCTCACGCGTGTCGCTGACCGACTACGACTACGGCTATGGCCGCGCGCTCGCGGACGGCGTCGTTCGCCCCGTGATCTTCATGGTCTACGCCGGCAAGATGCGCTGGCAGACCTCCGCGGGGGAGGAGATGGAGGCAAGTCTCGGCGAGGGGAACACGAAGGACATCACCTCCCAGGCCTGGCGCACCGCGCTCGATCCGGCCGGCGACTGGATCGCGAAGGTGTTGCGCGCCGCGGACCGTCGGCTCACCGAGGTGCGCGAGCAGATCCCCGACGCGGGCGGGCTCGTCATCGCGACGGATCACGCGTCCGCGAAGTCGTACGCGCGGCAGCTGCAGGAGGTCACCGGCGAGGAGGTTGCGCTGATCCTCTCCGACGACGCCGGGGCGAGCGAGCGCATCGACGAGTTCTCGAAGGGCGAGTCGCGCTGGATGGTGGCCGTGCGCATGGTGTCCGAGGGGGTCGACGTGCCGCGCCTCGCGGTGGGCGTGTACGCCACCAGCTCATCCACCCCGCTGTTCTTCGCACAGGCGATCGGTCGTTTCGTGCGGTCCCGCCGCCGCGGCGAGGTCGCCTCCGTGTTCATCCCGAACGTTCCGGCGCTCATGCAGCTCGCCGCCGAGCTTGAGAAGGAGCGCGGGCACGTCCTGGAGGGGCCGAAGGGCGCCGAGGAGATGTGGGACGCCGAGGCCGCGCTGATGAGCGAGGCTGAGCGCGAGGACAAGGCGTCCTCCGAGCTCCTTGAGGGCGAGGGGTTCGTGTACCAGGCGCTCGCGTCGGACGCGCACTTCGACCGCGCTGTATTCGATGGTGCCGAGTTCGGCGGCTACGCCGAGGTTGAAACCGAGGAGGAGCTCGATTTCCTCGGGTTCCCCGGGCTGCTCGAACCCCAGGAAGTGAAGGCGCTACTGCAGCAGCGGCAGGCGCGGCAGGCGCGCCGCAGCGCCAATCGCCAGGGGATCCTCGAGCACGCGCCCGACAAGTCCGAGGCGCCCGAGGCGTTGCACCGCACCCTGGGGGAGCAGCGCAAGCTCCTCTCAAGTCTCGTCGGCATGTACTCCAAAGTCTCCGGTGAGCCGCACAAGGATATTCACACGGAGCTGCGCCGCGTCTGCGGCGGGCCGGCGGTGGCGCAGGCCTCGGTGACCCAGATCCAAAAGCGAATCGAACTCCTCCGGCGCAGGCTCCGCCCGTAGCGGCGGGTGCGCGCTGGCGCGGGCGACAGCGCCTAGGCTTGCCGCATGGGAAAGAAGACCGGGGGCGCGACGCCCGCGACCGTCGCGCTCACAAAGCTCGGGATCGGGTTCACTGAGCGCAGCTACGCGCACGACCCGGCGGTCACCGACTTCGGCGGCGAGGCGGCCGCGGCGCTCGGGGTGGATCCCGCACGCGTGTTTAAGACGCTCCTCGCCGACGTCGACGGCGCGCTCGTGGTCGCAATCGTGCCGGTGGCCGGCAAGCTCGATCTGAAGGCGCTCGCGGCGGCAGTGGGTGGCAAACGCGCGGTGATGGCAGACCCCGCGCTCGCCGAGCGGCGCACCGGGTACGTGGTGGGCGGGATCAGCCCGCTCGGCCAGCGTACGCGCCTGCAGACCGTGCTCGACGCGTCCGCGCTGGGCCACGAGACCGTGCTCGTCTCGGGCGGGCGCCGCGGCCTCGACATCGAACTCGAGCCCGCGGCGCTGCGTCGCGCAACCAATGCGGAGCTCGCGCAGATCGGGCGTGTCGCGTGATTCTGGGGCCTGAAAGCGGGCGCGACGCGCGCGAGTTCCCGGGTGAATTGGTTTCGTTCTCGCGTTCCGTGCTAAGTTATTCTCTGTTCGGCCGGTGAGAAACTGAAAGAACACAACGTGAGCGCGGGTGGCGGAATGGCAGACGCGCTAGCTTGAGGTGCTAGTGCCCGTATTAGGGCGTGGGGGTTCAAGTCCCCCTCCGCGCACGTAGTGAAAGAAACCCCCTTCTTCGGAAGGGGGTTTCTTTGCGTGTGCGGCCCAGAAGTGCCGGTGTGTGCGCGCCGGCGCGAGCGCGAGCGCGAGCGTCGGGGGAGCCGTATTGCCCACCCCGACGCCGCCCACGAACTACTGCGCCGACCAGCCGCCGTCTGACGCGAGCACCACGCCGTTGACGTTCGCCGCGTCGTCGCTGAGCAGCCAGGTGATCGCGCTCGCCAGCTCATCGGGGGTGGCCGGTGCAAGTCCGAGCGTCTGGAACGCCGGGCCCATCAGCTTCGCTGCGGTCTCCGACTTGAACGATCCGTCCACGTTCGTGGCCACCCCGCCCGGTGCGACCGCGTTGACGCGAACGCCCTGGCGGCCGTACATGAACGCGGTGTTCTTGGTGAAGCCCACGACCGCGTGCTTGGAGGCCGTGTATGCGGCGCCGGCGGCGTTGCCGCGGATGCCGGCCTCGCTCGCGGTGTTGACGATCGCGCCGGAGCCACGCTCGACCATGCCCGGCAGCACGGCGCGGGTGAGGCGCATCACGCCCGTCACGTTGATATCGAAGACGCGCTGCCACACGTCGTCGGGGACCTCGGCCGCCGGGTAGAAGCCGTCCATGATGCCGGCGTTGTTCGCCACGGCGTCGACGACCCCGCCCGCGGCGTCAACCAGCTTCGCGATATCCGCCTCGACGGTGACATCGCTCACGACGGTCCGCAGCCGCTCGGTCGCCGCCTCGGTTGCAAACTCCGCGAGGCGCTCGGCGGACACGTCTGACGCGACGACGGTGCCGCCCTCGGCGAGGATGCGCTGCGCGATCGCCTTGCCGATTCCTGACCCGGCCCCGGTCACGATCGCGACCTTTCCGGCAAAACGATCCTGAACGATATGAGTGCTCATCAAACCCCTACTTTCGTCGACTGGTTGAGACCGGGCGAACGCCCCATCCGTGTTCAGTGTTCACCCGCGGTGGGGTGGTGCGCAGCGGGGAAATTCTCAGGCGGGTCTGATCACCTGGCGCCCCGCCCGTCACAGTTCGTGATCCCCCTCCCGAATGTCCGAGCGGGCGGATACCCTTGACTCATGAGTATCGAATCGCTCGAGCCGGAGCTCTCGGAAACCGCCCGCATCGCCCGCGACCTGATTCGGATCGATACGTCGAACCGCGGCGGCGGCGACGCCGAGCCGGAGCGCCCGGCGGCAGACTACGTGGCGGCGTACCTGCGCGAGCTCGGCCTCGACCCCACGATCATCGAATCGGAGCCGGGGCGCGCAAGCGTGGTGGCGCGGGTGGCCGGGTCGGATCCGGAGCTCCCCGCCCTCGTGCTGCACGGGCACCTCGACGTGGTCCCGGCCGACCCCGCGAACTGGAGCGTCGACCCGTTCGCAGGCGAGGTCCGCGACGGGCTGCTGTGGGGGCGCGGCGCGGTCGACATGAAAGACATGGACGCGATGATCCTCACCGCCGTGGCCGAGCTGCTGCGCGCGGGAGAGCGGCCCCGCCGCGACGTGATCCTGGCGTTCTTCGCCGACGAGGAGAACGGCGGCGTGTACGGCTCCCACTACCTGGTCACACACCACCCCGAGCTGTTCGAGGGCGCCGGGACCGCGGTGAGCGAGGTGGGTGGCTACTCGATCGACGTGGAGGGCACGCGCGCCTACGTGATCCAGACCGGCGAGAAGTCGCTTGACTGGGTCCGCCTGCGCGCACGCGGCACCGCGGCGCACGGCTCTCGCGTGTGGCACGACAACGCGGTGACGCGCCTGGCCGAGGCGATCGCGGCGCTCGGGCGGCACGAGTGGCCGCTGGCGCTCTGCGACACGACGCGCGAACTGATCGACCAGATCGCAGCGATCCTCGGAGAAGACCCCACCGAGGTGGCGCCCGACGAGCTGGTGCTCCGCCTCGGCAAGAGCGGCGGCTTCATTCAGGCGAGCCTGCGCAACACGAGCAACCCGACCGTGCTCACGGCCGGGTACAAGCACAACGTGATCCCGGACACGGCCGAGGCGCTCGTTGACATTCGCTCGCTGCCGGACCAGCAGGCGGACGTGCTCGCCGAGGTGCAGCGCATCGTCGGCCCCGACATCGAGATCGAGACCGTGCACTCGGACATCGGCCTCGAGGTGCCGTTCGCCGGCGAGCTCGTCGAGGCGATGACGGCGAGCCTCAAGCTGCACGATCCCGAGGCGCGCGTGCTGCCGTACCTGCTCTCGGGCGGCACCGACAACAAAGCGCTCTCGCGTCTGGGTATCACCGGGTACGGCTTCGCCCCGCTGCGCCTGCCCGCCGACCTCGATTTCCCCGGCATGTTCCACGGTGTGGACGAACGCGTGCCGCTCGACGCTCTCGACTTCGGCCACCGCGTGCTCGTCGATCTGCTGCGCAGCTACTAGCCCCGACCCTGTGAATTCGACCCGCCCCTGACGTGAAGCGCGGGGGCCGGGTGGGCTAGTCTGGACGGCGGCCCGATTCGATGAGGCGCGTTCACTGCGCCCGCCACGAAAGGAAACCATGGGAATCTTCGAGGCGATTCTGCTCGGCATAATCCAGGGGCTCACGGAGTTTCTGCCGATTTCGTCGAGCGCGCACCTGCGCATCGCAAGCGAACTCATGGGGATCGGCGACGCCGGGGCCGCGTTCACCGCGATCACCCAGCTCGGCACGGAGGCCGCGGTGGTCGTGTTCTTCTGGCGCGACATCGTCCGCATCATCGGCAGCTGGTGGAAGTCGCTCACGGGCAAGCTCCCGCGCAAGGACCCGGACGCCCTCATGGGCTGGTGGATCATCCTCGGCACACTCCCGATCGTGGTGCTCGGACTGCTGTTCCAGGACCAGATAGAGGGCACGCTGCGCTCGCTCTGGTTCGTGGCGATCAGCCTGATCGTGTTCGGTATCCTGCTCGGAATCGCCGATCGCATTGGCCGCAAGACACGCCCGCTGGAGAAGCTGACCTGGAAGCACGGCGTCGGCTTCGGGTTCGCGCAGGCGCTCGCGCTGATCCCCGGCGTCTCGCGCTCGGGCGGCACCATCACCGCCGGCCTGCTCATGGGCTACACGCGTGAGGCCGCGGCACGCTACTCGTTCCTGCTCGCGATCCCCGCCGTCTTCGGATCCGGCTTCTACCAGCTCTCCAAAGCGCTGCGCGCCCCCGCCGGCGAAACTCCGATGGGGCTCACGCTCGTCGCGACCGTCGTGGCGTTCGTCATCGCGCTCGTCGTGATCGGGCTGTTCATGCGCTACATCTCGAAGCGCAGCTTCATGCCGTTCGTGATCTACCGCGTGCTGCTCGGCGCGCTCATCATCGTGCTGCTCGGCACCGGTGTACTGACGGCGGAGGGCGGCACCGCGGCTGCTCAGGCCGCCACCGCAGCCGTGGGAGGCGCACTGTGAGGACTTGGACCCAGCCCGATCTGCCGCAGCTGAGCGGCACGGGAAGTATGCCGAAGCTGTTCAACACGGCAACCCAGCGCATGGAGCACCCGGCGATCCCGGACGGCCGGGCGCTGCTCTACGTGTGCGGGATCACCCCGTACGATGCCACCCACCTCGGCCACGCGTTCACGTACCTCACCTTCGACATCATGCAGCGTGCCTGGCGCGACGCGGGGATCGAGACGGTGTACGCCCAGAACATCACCGACGTTGACGACCCGCTCCTCGAGCGCGCGAATGACACCGGTGTTGACTGGCGGGTGCTGGCCGACGAACAGATCGGGCTCTACCGGTCCGACATGCACCGGCTCGGCATGCTCCCGCCCGAGCACTTCATCGCCGTGACCGAGCAGATCGACGAGATCTCGTCGGCCGTGCGACAGCTCCAGGAGCGCGGGCTCGCGTACACGGTCGAAACCGCCGACGCCGAGGGCGACGACATCTACTTCGACACCGCGGCGGCCGAGCGCGAGACGCAGTGGCGGCTCGGCGACGTGGCCCCGTACGATCCCGAGCTGATGCGCAAGCTCAGCGCCGAGCGCGGCGGCGACCCTGACCGCCCCGGCAAGCGCGGCCCGCTCGACCCCCTGCTGTGGCGCGCGGCGCGCGACGGCGAGCCGAGCTGGGAGTCGCCGGTCGGTCCGGGGCGCCCGGGCTGGCATATCGAGTGCTCGGTGATCGCCACCGGCGCGCTGGGCGGGGCGTTCACGGTGCAGGGCGGCGGCTCGGACCTGATCTTCCCGCACCACGAATACACCGCGGCGCACGCGACGGCGCTCTCGGGGACCCCGCTCGCGCACGCCTACTGCCACGTCGGCCTCGTCGCGTACCAGGGGCACAAGATGTCGAAGTCGCGCGGCAACCTGGTGTTCGTGTCGAAGCTGCTCGACGGGGGAGCCGACCCCTCGGCGATCCGGCTGGGCCTGCTGGCGCACCACTACCGCTCGGAGTGGGAGTGGCACGACGCGGACCTCGCGACCGCCACGCGCCGCCTCGATGCGTGGCGCGCGGGGCTCGTGCGGCCCTGCGAGGACCCGGTCGTAGCCGCGACCGTTGTGCAGCAGCTGCGCGCGGCTCTCGCCAACGACCTCGACACGCCGGTGATGCTCGCGACGCTCGACGCGGCGCTCGACCGCGGGGTCGACGAGCCTGCCCTCGTTGCCGACGCGGTGCTCGCGCTGCTCGGCGTGCGTCTCTAGCCCCGGACTCGCGGGGCGCGGTGGCGCGGGGGCGTTACGGCGCGGGTGCGGGCTGCTGCGCGCGTGCGGGCTGCTGCGCGCGTGCCGCCGTGTCCCGTCTCGCCGCGGCCCACCCCGACGAGCGTGCGGCTTCGTCGCGAGTGTGCGGCTTCGCTGGGGGTGTGGAGCCGCACGCTCGTGCGCGAATCCTCCACTCGTGCGGGAGCCCGCCACGCGCAACGCGGAAGCCCCGCTCGCGCGCGGAAGCCCCGCTCGCGCGTGAGCGAGCCCGGCGGACTGGCTCGGCGTGCCGTCCGGGCGCACACCGGGCTCACATTCGCTGTCGCTGCGCGGCGCGCGCTGGCCCGCCAGCCAGGCAGATGCACGGGCTGCGCCTCCCGGGCCATCGATCGTCGGCTTTGCCCCGAAACCCCGACGAGCGTGCGGCTTCGTCGCGAGTGTGCGGCTTCGCGGGGGGTGTGGAGCCGCACGCTCGTGCGCGAGTCCTCCACTCGTGGGGGAAGCCCCACTCGTGCGCGAGCCCGTCACTCGTGACGCGGCGCACGCCCGTCGCCCCGCGGCGCACACCCGACACCCAACGGTGCGCGCGGCGAGGGTCGACGCACGCACTGCGCTAGCCGCATCGCGGCGCGCGTGGCTAGCGGGCGGGAGGGGTTTCGCCGGCCTCCGGGTCGTCGCCCTCGCCGCGGCCGGCAGCGTCGCCCGGTGCATCGCCGGAATCGCCCGCGTTCGATTCCGCCGAGTCTGCGGGATCCGCCGCCGAGTCTTCGGAGTCCGCGGCCGAGTTGCCGGGGCCCGCGGCGGCGCGATCGGCACTGTCCGCGGACGCGGTCCCGGCCTCGGAACCTGACCCGGAGCCGGCACCGCCGCTCCCGCCCTCGCCACCGGCGCGGTCGCCGCCCTCCAGGAACTTCTCGAACTCCGCCGCGATCGCGTCGCCCGTCGTCTCCGCAGCGAGCGCCTCGTCGCGGGTCTCCTCGAGACCGCGGATGTACCGCGACATGTCCTCGTCGGCCGCCGCGATGCGGTTGATGTTCGCTTCCCAATCGGTGGCCTGGTCGAGCAGCTCGCCGCGCGGGATCACGATGTCGAGCAGCTCCTCGAGCTTGTCGAGCAGCGCGAGCGTCACCTTGGGCGACGGGGTGCTGTGCACGTAGTGCGGCACCTGCGCCCAGAGCGACACCGGGGCGATCCCGGCCTCGGTGAGGGCGAGGTCGACGACGGTCGCGATGCCGGCCGGTCCCTCGTAAGTGCTGCGCGTGGCGCCCGTCGCTTCGCGGCGGCCGGCGTCTTCGCTGGTCACGGTGGTGACGACCGGGCGGGAGTGCGGCGCATCGGAGAACATCGCGCCGAGGATGATCACGTTGTCGATCGCCCACACGTCGACGAGCTCGACGATCTCGTCGGCGAAGCTCTGCCAGTCGCGGGCGGGCTCGACGCCGGAGAGCAGGAAGAGCTCGGTGACGCGCCCGCCGTCGATCCGGCGCACGGTCTCCCCGTCGGCCTCCGCGGGGTCGTCGGCGCCGGGGCGTCGGATCGACCCGTAGAGCCGCGTGTCTGGCCACTCAAGGATACGCTCGCCGGAGTCGTCGAGCGAGATCTTGGGGCGGTGCACCTGATAGTCGACGTATCCCTCGGAGCCGATCACGTGCAGCACCTCGGCGTCCACGAGCGCGCCGAGATGGTGGAGCACCTCCGTGGTGGCGTCGCCGGCGTCGCTCCAGCCCTGGAACGCAGCGATGAGTACGCGTGGGTACCCGGGGGAGACGTCGGTCACGGCTTGGTGCTCCTTGGAGGTCGACGGAATGGCCGTGCGGATGACGGTCGTTCACCAGGATAACGACTGCGGCTCGGTAAGATGGTGCGGATGACCACGAACCTTGCCCAGAGAATACCCGCGGCGGTGCTGTGGGACATGGACGGCACCCTGATCGACTCGGAGCCGCTGTGGCTCGCCACCGAGCTTGAGATGCTGCGCCGCTACGACATCGAGCTCACGGACGAGGTGCGCGACGGGCTGGTTGGCTCGGGGCTGCGCTCGGCCGCGCGCGTGTTCCAGGGGCTTGGCGTCCCGCTCTCGGTCGACGAGATCATCGCTGAGTGGACCGCTGGCGTGATCGCGGGGCTCCGCAGCACGACGCCCGCGTGGCGCCCGGGCGCGTTGGAGCTGCTCGGGTCGCTGCGCGACGCGGGGATCCCGTCGTGCCTCGTGACGATGGCCGTGCGGGAGATCGCTGACGCCGTGCTCGCCCTCCTGCCCGAGGGGCTCGAGTTTGCGGGCGTGCTGGGCGGCGACGAGGTGCAGCGCGAAAAGCCGGATCCCGAACCGTATCTGCGCGGGGCTGAGCTCATCGGCGTCCCGATCACCGAGTGCCTGGCGCTCGAGGACTCGGTGAACGGCCTGCGCTCCGCCGCCGCATCGGGCGCCGTCGCGATCGGGGTCCCCAATCTGCTGTCACTCGACGGGGTGCCGTCGCACGAGCTCTGGCCCACACTTGCGGGCGTTGACGCGGCGCGACTGTCCGAACGATTTCGGTTCCACACAGGAACCCAGACCACGACTGAAAATGGAGAACTCGCGTGAGCGAACACGACACGATGGCCGAGACCCCGGCCGGAACGCCGGCATCGAGCGGCCCCCTCGGGTACGGCGACCGGGTGCAGCTCACCGGCCCGAAGGGGCGGCTCAACACGATCACGCTCGTTCCCGAGGGTGAGTTTCACAGCCACCGCGGTGTGATCGCGCACGCGGACCTCGTCGGGCTGCCCGACGCCTCGGTGGTGGTGAACAGCAGCGGCGAGGAATACCTGGTGCTGCGGCCGCTGCTGTCTGACTTCGTGATGTCGATGCCCCGCGGCGCGGCGATCGTGTACCCCAAGGACGCGGCGCAGATCCTCTCGCTCGCCGATATCTTCCCCGGCGCTCGCGTGGTGGAGGCCGGCGTCGGGTCGGGGGCGCTCTCGCTGCACCTGCTGCGCGGGATCGGCGAGCGTGGCGAGCTGTTCTCGTTCGAGCGGCGTGACGAGTTCGCCGACGTGGCGCGCGCAAACGTCGCGGCGTTCTCGGGCGCTGCGCCCGAGAACTGGACCCTGTCGGTGGGCGATCTGCAGGACACGCTTCCCGCGGTCTGCCCGGACGGCACGGTCGACCGGGTCGTGCTCGATATGCTCGCGCCCTGGGAGTGCGTGGGGGTTGCGGCCGACGCGCTGAAGCCGGGTGGCGTGCTGATTTGCTACGTGGCAACCGTGACGCAGCTCTCGCGCACGGCAGAGGAGATCCGCCGCAGCGGCCTGTTTACGCACCCGCAGTCGAACGAGACTATGGTGCGCGGCTGGCACGTCGAGGGGCTCGCCGTCCGCCCCGATCACCGCATGGTGGCGCACACCGGCTTCCTCATCACTGCGCGGCGCCTCGCGCCCGGCACGGTGCTGCCGAGCCTCAAACGTCGCGCCTCGAAGGGTGACTTCACCGACGCGGATCTCGCGAGCTGGCTGCCGGATCTCGCCGGCGACGCGACGAGCGCCGAGGTGTGGACGCCCGAGGTAGTGGGCGACCGCGTGAAGAGCGAGAAGGTGCTGCGCAAGAAGGTGCGCGAGGCGCGCTCGCTCGCCCAGGAGCGCGGGGTGGAGGAGCCGAGCGCCGAGCCTGGCGCGTAGCCCGGTGCCGCCGCGCACCCCACCGGCGGCGGGGTGCGCGGACCATCAGCCGATGTTCGATAGGATGGCGGAGTTCACACAGAGGCTTCCGCGAGAGGTGCATATGCTTCGTCGACTCGTTCCCGCAACCGCAGTGGCAGCGCTGCTTATCGCCGGGGTCACCGGGTGCAGCGCACAGCAGACCGCGAGCGCTGACTGCACGCCAACGATGGCGCCCGGTGCGCTGAGCGACAACGTGGTGGTGCTCGGCGAGTTCGGGCAGAGCCCGCAGGTGTCGGTGCCGAAGGAGACGGACATCGTCAGCTCGCAGCGCACCGTCGTCAGTGAGGCAGCGGATCGCAGCGCGATCGCCGCTGAGTCCACGTTTGTTGGCGTCAACATGGCGTTCTTCGACTCCGAGAGCGCCGACACGCTCTACGCGAGCCCGGGCTTCAGCGATCCGGCGCTCGCGCCCGAGTTCCTGCTCGTGTCAGAGGCCGCGGCCAACCCGCTCAGCGAAGCGGTGCGCTGCGCCGCGGCCGGCGACCGCGTGGTCCTGGCCCTCTCGCCCGAGGAGAGCGCGCAGCTCGCCACGCAGCTGAACGCCACGCCCGGCTCGGCGCTCGTCGGCGTCATCGACGTGGTCTCGGCGCGTCCGCTCGCCGCACAGGGGCCCGTGCGCGGCCTCCCCAACGGCTTCCCCGCGGTCGTCACGAACGAGGACGGCGTGCCCGGCGTGGTGCTTCCCCCGCGTGCGGCGCCGGCTGGAACCACGGCAGCGACCCGCATCGTGGGTGACGGCGCCGAGGTCACCGCCGACAACAACGTGATCGGGCAGGTCCTGAGCGTTGGCTGGGACGGCACCGTGGAGCAGAACACCTGGGAGTCGGGCCTCATCGCGATGGGCACCGAGGACCAGATCGCGCAGTCGGGCTTCGCGTTCCGCACCGCGCTGACCGGGGCGACCGTCGGGTCGCAGGTCGTCGTGATCGAGAACGAGGGCGATCAGGCCCGCGTCGTGGTCGTTGACATTATCGGAGTGAACTGAGGTCAGGAGTGACGGACCGGTCATCGGTACCGAGCGAGCAGCGGGTCTTCAGCCTGGTGCTCGCCCTGGTGGTCAGCCCGTCGGGCCTCACCAAGCGCGAGCTGCTCTCGTCGGTGTACGGCTACGCCGAGCGGTTCAAGCCCGGAGAGGTGACCACCGCGCTCGACCGGCAGTTCGAGCGGGACAAGGAGCAGCTCCGCGGCCTCGGGATTCAGGTCGAGACGATCGACTCGCCGCTTGAGCCCGGCAACAACCAGCTCACCCGGTACCGGATCTCGCGCGAACGCCTCGAGTTTCCCAGCGAGCTGCGCTTCTCGGAGCGTGAGCTCGTGGTGCTCCGGCTCGCCGCGCTCGCCTGGCAGGACGGCAGCCTGAGCGCTGAGTCGCGCCGCGCAGCGATGAAGCTTGAGGCGCTCGGGGCGGGGCTTGACGTGCAGCACCTGGGCGTCGCGCCGCGGCTCGGCACGGTCGAACCCGCGGCAGCCGCACTCCAGGGCGCAATCGACGCGGGCCGGATCGTGCGCTTCGGCTACACCCTGCCCGGGCGCGACGCCCCGCTTGAGCGCCGGGTGGCCCCGCTGCGACTGCACCGGGCCGACGGCCGCTGGCACCTGCTCTCGTGGGACCTTGAACGCACCGCCGATCGCGCGTTTCTCCTCGCCCGCATCGACGGGCCGGTGAC
The DNA here is from genome assembly GCF_004217175.1 of Leucobacter luti. GTDB lineage: Bacteria > Actinomycetota > Actinomycetes > Actinomycetales > Microbacteriaceae > Leucobacter > Leucobacter luti. The sequence goes on along the minus strand of NZ_SHKI01000007.1, from coordinate 122,999 downwards.
GGTGGAGTCGGCGCGCTTCGACCCCGCGCTGCGGGACCGGGCGGACGCCGCGGTCGAGGATCTCCTGCGGCTCAGGGATGCGCAGCCGGCGACGGTGCGCGTGCGGCGCGGGTCGATCGCGGAGGCCCGGCTCGTGTCGCGCGCCCACGGCGAGCCCGAACCGAGCGACGGCGGCGGGTCCGCCACCCTCGACGTGACGCTCGGGATCCTCGACCCGCACCTGTTCGCCGCCGAGCTGATCGGCTTCGGTGAGGACGCCGCGGTGGTGGCGCCGGAGTCGCTGCGGCACCTCGTCGCGGCGGGCCTGCGGCGGATCGCCGACGCACACGGGGAGGCCGCGCATGCGGAGTGAACTGATTGGGCCGGATCGGGTGCTGCTGCTGCTCGCCCTCGTCCCGTACCTGCGGGAGCACGGCTCCGTGCCCGTGGCCGAGCTCGCCGAGACGTTCGACGTGACCCCGGCGCTGCTGCGCAAGCTCGTCAGCTTCCTCGGCACGGCCGGGGTGCCGGGAGAGTCGCTGAGCTATCAGGATCAGGATCTCTTCGACATCGACTGGGATGCACTCGAGCTGTACGACGAGGTGAGCCTCACCCGCACCGTTGCGGTCGAGGAGACCCCGCGCTTCGCTCCCGCGGAGACCGCCGCGCTCGTCGCCGGCCTGCACGCGCTCACGGGCGTGTTGCCGGCCGAGGACGCCGAGCTTGCGCGCGCGGTGGCCGCCAAGCTTGGCACCGCCCTCGGCGCGAGCGCCGCACCGGCGGTCTCGGTGAGCGCCGACGCAGACGATCCGCGGGTCCCGCTCCTCGTTTCCGCGATCGATACGGCGCGAATCGTACGCTTCGTCTACCGCGACGCCGCCGGCGTTGAGACGCAGCGCACGGTTGCCCCACTGACGCTCGCGCAGGGCGTCGGCGCGTGGTACCTTCGCGCGTACTGCCTGGACCGCGAGGCAGAGCGCACCTTCCGCGTCGACCAGATGGCGCGGGTGCAGCTTGCCGAACCCGTCGCCGAGGCCCGCGCCGCGGCCGCAGCGGGAGCCGCGGCCAAGGTCGCAGGCGCCGCAGCCGAGGTCCGGGCCGAGGCCGCGGGCGCCCCAGCGGACGCAGCTGGCTCCGGCGCCGCCCGGGGGAGCGCCGCCCAACCGGCCGGATCCGACACCGATCCGGCTCCCGCCCCCGTCGCTGGGATCGTCGCCCGGGTCTCGGCCAGGGCGCTTTCACGCCTCGCCGGCTTTTCGCCAGAGGTGCTCAGCGAGGCCGCGTCCGGCGAGCTGATTGTGCGGGTATCGGCCTGGCACCGCGACACCGCGATCCGCCTCGTGCAGCTCGCGCCCGGCGAGATCGCGATCGAATCCCCGGCCGCCGCGCGGGAGGTCGTGCGAGCCTGGGCCGAGCGCGCCCTCGCCGCCTACGGGGAGTAAGGGTGTCGCCGCAAGCGCACGGCGTCCTGGGATACACTGAGCGAATGGCACGAGAGCCGCGGACGAAGCGCAACCCAGAGGGCAAGATGAGCCTCGGAGACCACCTCGTCGAATTCAGAAAGCGCCTCATGTACTCGGCGCTGGCGATCGTCGTCGCGCTGGTTGCCGGCTGGTTCCTCTCCGACGGGGTGTGGGACATGCTGCGGGTGCCGATCGGGCAGCTCGGCGATCAGGGGCGCGAAGCGGTGATCGCCTACGGCGACATCACGGGCGCGTTCGACACCAAGGTGCAGATCTCGCTGTTCATTGCCGTGTTGATCGCCTCCCCGGTGTGGCTGTACCAAATTTGGGCGTTTCTCGCGCCGGGGCTCACCAAGCGCGAGAAGCTCTACGGCGTCGGCTTTCTCGCCGCCGCGGTGCCGCTTTTTCTCGGCGGCGCGTTCGCCGGGTGGATGGTGCTGCCGAACATCGTGCGGCTCCTCGCGAGTTTCCAGCCCGAGCAGGACGCGTTCTTCCTCGACGCGCGCAAGTACCTCGACTTCGCAATCAAGCTGCTGCTCGCCGTCGGCGTGGGCTTTGTGCTGCCGGCGCTCCTCGTGATGCTCAACTTCATCGGCGTGCTGCGCGGCATGTCGATCCTCAAAAGCTGGCGCGTCGCGATCCTGTGCATCATTCTCTTCGCCGGCATCACCACCCCGGCCGCCGATCTCATGAGCATGTTCTTGCTCGCCGGGCCCATGATCCTGCTGTATTTTGCCGCCGCGGGAATCGCGATCCTGCACGACCGCCGCGTCGACAAGCGCCGCGCCGCGGAGCTTGACGAATACGGCCTCGAACCAGTGTCAACAAAGGACGAGGAATGACCGAAACTGCAGCGCCCGCCACACCACCCACTGAGACGGCACTGCAGTTCTTCGCGAACCGGCTTCCGTACCCGCTCGACGCCTTCCAGCTCACCGCGTGCGAGCGGCTCGAAGAGGGCCGCAGCGTGCTCGTGGCCGCCCCGACGGGATCGGGCAAGACCACGATTGCCGAGTTCGCGGTCTACCTCGCGCGCCGCGAGCGCGACGCCCGGATCTTTTACACCGCGCCGATCAAGGCACTCTCAAACCAGAAGTTCCGTGAGCTCTGCGACGAGTACGGCGAGGACGAGGTGGGCCTGCTCACCGGGGATCTGAACATCCGCGGCGACGCGCCAATCGTGGTCATGACCACGGAGGTGCTCCGCAACATGATCTATGCGGAGTCCGAGGCCCTCGCCAACCTCGCGTTTGTGGTGCTCGACGAGGTGCACTTCCTCGGCGATCGCTTCCGCGGCGCGGTGTGGGAAGAGATCATCCTGCACCTGCCGCAGGCCGTGCGGCTCGTGGCCCTGTCGGCCACGGTGTCGAACGCCGAGGAGTTCGGCGACTGGATGCACGCCGTGCGCGGCGACACCGACGTGATCCTGTCCGAGCACCGTCCCGTGCCGCTCTACCAGCACGTGCTCACGCCGAAGGAGCTGCTGCCGCTGTACGTGGGCCGCGACGGTGAGCTCGCCGCGCGCGGACGCCTCAACCCCGAGCTGCGAATGCTTGAGGGCGGCCGCGGCCGCGGCGGACGGGACCGCTCGCGCGGCCGCGCGCCGCAGCGCCGCGGCAAGCGCGTCTCGCGCTCCGACATTGTGCGCGCGCTCGACCAGACCGAGCTGCTGCCGGCAATCGTCTTCGTGTTCAGCCGCAACGGCTGCGACCAGGCGGTGCGCCAGTGCCTGTTCGAGGGGATCACGCTGACCACACGCGAGGAGCGCGACGAGATTCGTCGCATCGCGCGCGCCGAGGTGCAGGACATGAGCGAGGAGGAGCGGCGCGTGCTGGGCGTGCGCGAGTGGCTCGCGGGGCTCGAGCGCGGGGTCGCCGCGCACCACGCCGGTCTCCTCCCGGCGTTCAAAGCGGTCGTCGAGCGCCTCTTCCAGCGCCGACTGCTCAAGGTCGTCTTCGCGACCGAGACGCTCGCGCTCGGGATCAACATGCCGGCGCGCGCCGTCGCGATCGAACGGCTCGACAAGTTCAACGGGGAGCAGCGCGTGCCGCTCACCTCGGGGGAGTACACACAGCTGACCGGCCGGGCCGGGCGCCGCGGTATCGACGTGGAGGGCCACGCGGTGGTCGTGTGGAGCGACGGCGTCGACCTCGAAGAGCTCGCCCACCTCGCCGGCGCGCGATCCTTCCCCGTGAACTCAAGTTTCCGCCCCACTCCGAACATGGCGGTAAACCTGCTGCAGCGCATGGACGAGGAGCGGGTGCGCGAGACGCTTGAGCTCTCGTTCGCGCAGTTCCAGGCCGACCGCGCCGTCGTGGACCACGCGCGCGAGCTGCGCGCCGAGCAGGACTCGCTCGCCGGCTACGACGCCGCGGCGAAGAAGGCCCAGGGCTCGGACCAGAAGCGCTGGGAGGACCGCGCGCGCAAGCTGCGGCGCCGAATCGAGCGCGGCAGGCGCCAGATCGCGTCGCGCACCGGCACGATCGCGCGCACCTTCGATCGGGTGGTCGAGTCGCTGCTCGAACTCGGGTATCTCGAGCGGATCGCGGGCGAGCCCGAGGTGACGCCGTGGGGTGAGCTGCTGCGCCGGATCTACGGGGACCGCGACCTGCTCGTCGCCGAGTGCCTTCGCGAGGACGCCTTCCGGGGCCTCGACCACGCGGGCCTCGCCGCGATCTGCTGCCTCCTCACGTACGAACCGCGGCGCGACGACGAGGGGTCGCCCCGGCTCCCGGGCGGGGGCGCGTTCGCGGCGGCGCACGACCGGGTGCTCGACATCTGGGAGCGGCTCGACGACCTGTCCGAGCGGTCACGGCTGCCGCGCAGCGAGATGCCGCACGCGGGTCTCGCCGGCGTGATGCACGCGTGGGCCAACGGGCAGCCGATCGAGCGGGTGCTTGAGGAGTCCGGCCTCGGGGCCGGAGACTTCGTGCGCTGGGCGAAGCAGACCATCGATCTGCTCGACCAGGTCGCCCAGGCGTGCGAGGCCGGGGTGCGCAACGACCTCGAGTCGGAGCGGCTCGGAGAGCTCGCGCAGCTCGCGCGCTCCGCGAAGCGCAGCGTGCGGCGCGGCATCGTCGAGGCGTCGAGCTCGTCGTGAGCGCGACAGATCGGACCGCGGAGTTCCCGACGATGCACGCGAGCGCCGAGGCCACGCAGCCGCGGCGCCTGCCCTGGTGGGCGTCGCTGCTCGCCGCGCTGTGCGGCGGGCTGCTGCTCGACGCAGCCGGGCCCGGTCTGGGATGGTGGCCGCTTGCGCTGCCCGCGGTGGCGCTGATCCTGCTCTCCAGCTGGCACCAGCGCGCCCGCTGGGGCCTGCTCGTCGGCGCGATTGCCGGCCTCGCGTTCTGGGGCCCGCACATCTCGTGGCTCACGCTCTACCTCGGGCTCGTGCCGTGGGCGGGGCTCACCGGCGTGATGGCGGCCTGGTTCGCGCTCTGCGGCATGCTGCTCGCGTTCGCAACGCGCGGTCTGGCCCGCGCGCCGTGGGTCGCGGCCCGGCCCGCGCGCCTCGCGCTCGCGCAGAGCCTCACCGTCGGGGGGCTCTGGGTGCTCCGCGAGGGGGTGCAGAGCTCCTGGCCCTACGGCGGCTTCGCGTGGGGTCGCCTCGCGCACACGCAGGCGACCGGGTGGTTCGCCGAGTCAGTCTCCTGGCTCGGATTCGCCGGGCTGTCCGGGCTGCTCGCCGCGGCGGTTGCCGTCGCGGTGGCGGTGTGGCTGGTGCCGGGCGCCACGTCGCGGCTGCGCGTGATCGGCGCGGCGGGCATCGCTGCGACGCTCGCGCTGCTCGCCATCGTTCCGGTGGCGACGCTCCCGCACGACGGGACGCTCCGGATCGCCGCGATCCAGGGCAACTCGAAGTCCGGGATCTTTGACGACCGCGAGAACGGCGACGTGTTCCGCGACCACGCGGAGGAGACCACCCGGCTGCTCGACGAGCTCGAAGCCGCCGGGGAATCGGTCGATCTGATCGTGTGGCCCGAGAACAGCGCCGAGTACGACCTGCCCGGCAACGCGCTCCGTGACTTCCAGGTCGCCGGGCTCGCCAAGCGCGCCGGCGCGCCGATCGTGGCTGGCTCGATCCTGCAGGATCCAGACGGCAGCTACACGAACAGTGCGATCGTGTGGGACGCCGATGGCGCCACCGGGCAGCGCTACGATAAGCGCTTCCCCGTGCCGTTCGCGGAGTACATGCCCAACCGGGAGTTCTTCCACTTCTTCGCGCCGGATCTCGTCGACCTCGTGCAGCTCGAGTATTCCGCGGGTCAGCGGCCAGCGGTGATGGAGATCGACACGCCGGCCGGGCCGATCGCCGCGGGCCTCGCCATCTGCTTCGACATCATCTTCGATCAGCAGGCGGAGGAGATGGTCGACGGTGGCGCCCAGGTGATCCTCGCGCCCACCAACAACGCCGATTTCGGGCGCACCGACGAGAGCGTGCAGCAGCTGCAGATCGCGCGGCTGCGCGCCATCGAAACCGGGCGGGCGCTCGTCAACATCTCGACCGTGGGCACGAGCGCGGTGGTGGCGCCAGACGGGTCCGCGCTCGACTCGCTCACCCCGTTCACCTCTGACGCACTCGTCGCCGAGGTGCCGCTGGTCGCCGGTGCAACGCCGGCCCTGCGGTTCGGTGGGGCGATCGCGGGTGGCTGGATGCTGCTCGGCGCGCTGGGCTGCGCTGGAGCCGCGTGGGGTGCTTGGAACGCCCGGAGTACCCGGGACAGCTACGCGCCGCGGCGAGCGCGCAGCAGCTGAAGCCGTTCTTCGAGGAGCTCCTCGAGCTCCTCGCGTGAGCGGCGCTCGATCAGCATGTCCCACGGGGTGCGCTGCGACGACTCTTTCTCCTCGAACTCGGCGCGCGCTGTGCGCCCGGCCTCGTCGTCAAGAAAGCCAAGCTCGCCGCTCTTCTGGTCCACCCACTCGGCCGGCGGCTCAGCGTCGGCGTCGAAGAGGACCACGAAGCGGTTGCCGCGGTCGGTGAGGTACTCGACGGTGCGGCGCGGCGACAGCTCAACGCCCTCTTCGCCCTGCAGGCTCGTTGCGCCAATGCGGGTCCCGCGAAGTGTTCGATCGGCCATGGTTGGACCTCCTCGCCTGGGAGCCCGGTTTCGGACGAGCCCCTACCGTTGCCGCCAGCGTATCGGCTCCCGACCCGGTTCCGATACCCCTCGTTCGCTCCGGGCGTCACTGCTCGGCGCGCTGGGCCGCATGTCGGAGGGGGTGCGTGCCTCCACTACCCTTGAGGGAGTTCACTTCGTCGATGTGAGGAGCACCAGTGACACAGATTCTTGAGCCGGACAGTCTGTCTGGCCGACGCGCGCTTGTAACCGGATCGTCTCGGGGCGTTGGCGCCGACACCGTGCGGTACTTCGCGGAGGCCGGGGCCGACGTGGTCGTCAACTTCCGCAACAAGGCGCCGCGCGCCGAGAAGCTTGCGGCCCAGCTTCAGGAGCTGGGCGTTCGCGCGCTCGTGCAGGGCGCAGACCTCACCGATCCCGAGTCGGTCGCCGCGATGATGGCCGAGATCAAGGCCGCGTTCGGCGGGCTCGACATCCTCGTGCTCAACGCCTCGGGCGGCATGGAGGGCGGCATGGCTGAGGACTACGCGCTGCAGCTCAACCGCGACGCCCAGCTCTCGGTCCTCGAGGCGGCGCTGCCGCTCATGGGGGAGGGCAGCCGCGTGGTCTTCGTGACGAGCCACCAGGCGCACTTCATTCGCACCACGCCGACCATGCCCGAGTACGAGCCGGTTGCGCTGTCGAAGCGTGCCGGCGAAGACGCGCTGCGCGAGCGGATCCCCGAGCTCGCCGAGCGCGGCATCGAGTTCGTCGTCGTGTCCGGCGACATGATCGAGGGCACCGTCACCGCGACGCTGCTGAACCGGATGAACCCGGGCGCGATCGAGGAGCGCCGCGAGCAGGCCGGGCGTCTCTACAACGTCGCCGAGTTCGCGGCCGAGGTTGCGCGCGCGGCGGTCGAGCCGGTCCCCGCGGACCACACGCGCCTCGTGGGAGACACCACCAGCTTCGGCGCCTAGCCGGCGGCTGGCGGCGCTGGCGGCGCTGGCGCCGCAGCGGCGCTGCGCTGCGCTGGCGGCCCGGCTGCTGCGCTGGCGGCCCTCCCGCCTCCGCAAAACCGACCCGTTTCTCCACATCCGACCCGCTCGTCGGCCTCACATCGGCCGTCAACAGGGGCGGATCTGTGGGAGCGGGTCGGTTTTGCGTTGGTGCGGCGTGCGGGGGCCTGACGCTGGCGCTGCCCGCACCCCGCCCGGTGCAGCTGGGTCGCCTGCCCGGCCCGAGGCGGGAGCCTCCCAGGTCGCAGCTCGCCAGCGGCGCAGCTCCGCGCCTGCAGTCCAGATCCGACCCCTCCACCCAGATCCGACCCGGTTGCTCGGCAATAAGGCCGCGTGGAGCGGGTCGGATCTGCGGCACAGGGGCGGATTTGCGGGTGGTGGGGCCTGGGCGGCGGGTGGTGGTGGAAGTGCCGGGTCCGGATCGGCGAGGCGGCTCTGCGGTCACGGGTCGGATCTGGGTCCAAGGGTCGAGTCTGCGGTCGCGGGTCGGATCTGCGGCCCCGGGTTGGATCTGGGTGGAGGGGACGGATCTGCGCTGGAGGGTCGGATCTGGGTGGAGGGGGCGGATCTGCGCTGGAGGGTCGGATCTGGGCGGAGGGGTCGGATCTGCGAGCGTACGCCCCGCGCCAAGCCCCAGGCACCACGCGCCACGCGCCACGCGTCGCCACCCCACCCCACCCTCAACCCGAGTCCACCACCCCCGAACCCCGAGCGGCGTTCGATAGTTGAGCGGCGGGGCGGGCGCGTTTCGACTATCGGAAACGGCAGCGGCGGGGGCCCCGCCGGGCCCGGTTTCGCGGCGGCGACGACTGTGTTTCGATCGCGTTACGCGGCGATGTCCTGTTCGGTGAACGTGATCCAGCACCGCACGATATTCGGTTTTACTGCGGCATGTTACGAATTGCGTGTATAAAGTGCGCTGTGCGATTCGTTTGACCGAATAAACGAGTGGTAGATTCGGGGTCTATCGACAGTGAGGACCCCAGATGATTGCACGTAGCCCATCCGGAGCCCCAACTGCAGCAGGTCTCTACGATCCGGCCACCGAGCGTGACGCGTGCGGGCTCGCCTCGGTGGTGTCCCTGACGGGGGAGCCGAGCCACGACATCGTGCGGCTCGCGCTCGAGGCGCTGGAGAACCTCGAGCATCGCGGGGCAATCGGATCGGACGCCGGGACCGGCGACGGCGCGGGGATCCTGAGCGATCTGCCGGACGAGTTCATCCGCGGCGAGCTCGCGGCCCACGAGCCGGCGCTCACGCTGCCCCCGCTCGGCGGCTACGCGGCCGGGCTCGCGTTCCTGCCGCGCGCCTCGACCGAGCGCCAGGCCGTGAAGTACCGGATCGCGGCGATTGCTGCGGAGGAGGGGCTCGCGGTGCTTACCTGGCGCGCGGTCGCGGTGCGGCCCGACGTGCTGGGCGGCAGCGCGCGCGACGCGGCCCCGGTGATCGAGCAGCTGATCGTGGTCCCCGCGACCGGCACGGCGCTCCACACCGACCTCCTTGAGCGCCGCGCATTCCGCACGCGCAAGCGTATCCAGCACGAGACCGGCTGCTACCTGCCGTCGTTCTCGGCGCGCACGATCGTGTACAAGGGCATGGTCACCACGCTGCAGCTGCCGGGCTTCTACCCGGAGCTCAGCGATGAGCGCTTCGCCTCGCGCTTCGCGATCGTGCACTCCCGCTACTCGACGAACACGTTCCCCTCGTGGCACCTTGCCCAGCCGCTGCGCATGGTCGCGCACAACGGCGAGATCAACACGGTTCGGGGCAACCGCAACTGGATGCGGGCCCGGGAGGCCCAGCTCGAATCCGAGGCCCTTGGCGACGTGCGTCAGCTGCTGCCCATCTGCTCGGACGGCGGCAGCGACTCGGCAAGCTTCGACGAGGTGCTTGAGCTGCTGGTGATGGCCGGGCGCACCCTGCCGCACGCGCTCTCAATGATGGTGCCGGAGGCGTGGGAGTCCGAGACGGGGCTCGCCCTGGAGCTCGTCGACTTCCTCGAGTACCACTCCCTGCTCATGGAGCCGTGGGACGGTCCGGCCGCGATGATCGCGACGGACGGCAGCGAGCTCGTTGCCCTGCTCGACCGCAATGGCCTGCGTCCCGGGCGCTACCTGGTGACCACCGACGGGCTGCTCGTGATCGCGAGCGAGACCGGCGTGCTCGACGTGGCGCCCGAGCGGGTCGCCCACCGCGGCCGCTTGCAGCCGGGTCGCATGCTCGCGGTAAACCTCGCCACGGGGGAGATCCGCGATGACGAGGCGGTGAAGCGCGAGCTCGCCGAGAGCGCGCCGTGGGGCGAGTGGCTGGAACAGGGCCGGATCCGCCTGTCCGAGCAGCCCGAGCGCGAGCACCTGGTGCACCCGCCGGCGTCGATCAACCGCCGGCAGCGCACCTTCGGGTACACGGAGGAGGAGCTGCGCCTCGTGCTCACCCCCATGGCCCGCGACGGCATCGAGCCGCTCGCGGCGATGGGGACCGACACGCCGATCGCCGCGCTGTCGGAGAAGCCGCGCCACCTGCACGACTACTTTGTGCAGCAGTTCGCGCAGGTGACGAACCCGCCGCTCGACGCGCTGCGCGAGGAACTCGTGACGAGCCTGCGCGCCGGCATGGGGCCGCAGGAGAACCTGCTCACGCAGTCGGCGGCGCACGCGCGCCAGGTGATCCTCGATTTCCCGGTGATCGACAACGACGCGCTCGCGCGGATCCAGCACTTCGGGGACGACCCGCTGCGGGAGCGCGCGGTGACGATCCGCGGCCTGTACCCCGTTGACTTCGAGGCGAAGGGCCTCGCGGATCGGCTCGAGGCGATGTGCAACGAAGCGAGCGCGGCGATCGAGGCCGGCGCCGAGTTCATCATCATCTCCGACCGCGACTCGAACAAGGACCTCGCCCCCGTGCCGTCACTGCTCGCGGTGTCGGCGGTGCACCACCACCTGATCCGTGAGGGCCTGCGGATGCGCGTGGCGCTGATCGCCGAGTCCGGCGATGTGCGCGAGGTGCACCACGTGGCGGCGCTCATCGGCTACGGTGCCGCGGCAGTGAACCCGTACCTTGCCATGGAGACGGTGAGTCTGCTGGTGCGCGACGGCTCGATCCCGGGCATCACCGAGACCGAGGCGATCGCCCGGCTCATCAAGGCGCTCGGCAAGGGCATGCTCAAGGTGATGAGCAAGATGGGGATCTCGACGGTCGCGTCGTACAGCGGCGCGCAGACGTTTGAGGCGATCGGGCTCGCGCAGCCGCTCGTTGACCGCTACTTCACCGGGACCGCCTCGCGGCTCGGCGGCGTGGGCCTCGACGTGCTCGCCGCCGAGGTCGCCGCCCGGCACCGCGCCGCGTACCCGGACGACCCGGCCGCGCTCGCCCACAAGCGGCTCGAGACCGGCGGCGAGTACCGCTGGCGGCGCGGGGAGGAGCCGCACCTGTTCGACCCGCAGACGATCTACAAGCTGCAGCACGCCACGCGCACGGGCCGCCGCGAGATCTTCTCCGAGTACACGGCGCGCGTGAACGAGCAGCAGGAGCGGCTGATGACGCTGCGCGGCCTGTTCAGCTTCGCCCCGCAGCGCCCGGCCGTGCCGCTCGGCGAGGTCGAACCGGTGTCGGAGATCGTGCGCCGCTTCGCGACCGGGGCGATGAGCTACGGCTCGATCTCGCCCGAGGCGCACGAGACGCTCGCAATCGCGATGAATCAGCTCGGCGGCCGCTCGAACACGGGCGAGGGCGGCGAGAGCGAGGAGCGCCTGCTCGACCCGGCGCGGCGCAGCGCGATCAAGCAGGTGGCGTCCGGCCGTTTCGGCGTGACCAGCCTCTACCTCACGAGCGCCGACGAGATTCAGATCAAGCTCGCGCAGGGCGCGAAGCCGGGCGAGGGCGGTCAGCTGCCGCCCACGAAGATGTACCCGTGGATCGCGCGCACCCGCCACGCGACCCCCGGCGTGGGCCTCATCTCGCCGCCGCCGCACCACGACATCTACTCGATCGAGGATCTGAAGCAGCTCATCTTCGATCTGAAGCGCGCAAACCCCGCGGCCCGGATCTCCACGAAGCTGGTGGCGCAGAGCGGGATCGGCCCGGTCGCGGCGGGCGTCGCGAAGGCGCTCTCCGACGTGATCCTGATCTCGGGCCACGATGGTGGCACCGGTGCGAGCCCGATGAACTCGCTGAAGCACGCCGGCTCCCCGTGGGAGCTCGGCCTCGCCGAGGCCCAGCAGACGCTGATGCTCAACGGGCTGCGCGAGCGAGTAGTGCTCCAGGCGGACGGGCAGCTCAAGACCGGCCGCGACGTGGTGATCGCCGCGCTGCTCGGCGCCGAGGAGTTCGGCTTCGCAACAGCGCCGCTCGTGGTCTCCGGCTGCATCATGATGCGGGTGTGCCACCTCGACACCTGCCCTGTCGGGGTCGCGACCCAGAACCCGGAGCTGCGGGAGCGCTTCACCGGGCAGGCCGCGCACGTGGTGAACTTCTTCCGCTTCATCGCCGAGGAGGTGCGCGAGATCCTCGCCGGGCTCGGGTACCGCTCGATCGCCGAGGCGGTGGGCGACACGAGCGCGCTCGACGTCGCCGACGCGATCACGCACTGGAAGGCTGCGGGCCTCGATCTCACCCCCGTGCTGCGCGGCCCCGAGTTCGCCGCGGACGAGCCTCGCCGGCACGGCCGGGAGCAGGACCACGAGCTTGGCGCGCACTTCGACGTGCAGCTGATCGACATGGCCGCGGACGCGCTCGACGCGCGGGAGCCGGTGGTCATCGACCTGCCGATCCGCAACGTCGACCGCGCGGTCGGCACGATGCTGGGGCACGAGACCACGAAGCGCCACGGCGCGGCGGGGCTCGCGCCGGGCACGATCGACGTGACGCTCACCGGCTCGGCCGGTCAGTCGCTCGGCGCTTTCCTCCCGGCCGGGATCTCGCTTCGGCTCGTGGGCGACGCGAACGACTACGTGGGGAAGGGCCTCTCCGGCGGCGAGATCTCGATCCGCCCGCACCCGCGCGCCGGGCACGCGGCGGCGGGCAACGTGATCGCCGGCAACGTGATCGGCTACGGCGCGACGGCCGGCGAGCTGTGGATTGCCGGGGTCGTGGGCGAGCGATTCCTGGTGCGCGGCTCCGGCGCGACGGCGGTGGTTGAGGGCACGGGGGACCACGCGCTCGAGTACTTCACGGGCGGTTTCGCGCTCATCCTCGGTGCCACCGGCCGCAACATCGGCGCCGGCATGTCCGGGGGTGAGGCGGTGATCCTCGACCTCGACCCCGCGAACGTCAACGCGGCGGAGCGCGCGTCCGGGGCGCTGCTGCTGCAGCGACTCGGCGGTGCGGGTGGGCCGGGCGACGCCGATCCGGTGCCCGCCGGTGACGCCGATGAGCTGCGCGCGCGGATCCGCACACTGCTGCAGCGCCACGCCGAGCAGACCGGTTCCGAACTCGCGGCCACGCTGCTCGCAGAGCTCGCGGCCGATCCCGAGCGCCTCTTTGCGCGCTTCACCCGTTTGATCCCGCGCGGCTACTCCCGGGTCCTTGAGATCCGTGAGCGGGCGCACGCGCAGGGCGTAGACCCCGACGGTGATCGGGTCTGGACTGAGATCTTGGAGGCCACCCATGGCTGATACACACGGATTCCTCACCGTTCGCGAGCGCGAGCTCGCCACGAAGCGGCCGGTCGCGCTGCGACTGCAGGACTGGCGCGAGGTGGTCGACCCGGCGAACCCGACGGTCGTGGCGCGCCAGGCGTCGCGCTGCATGGACTGCGGCGTGGCGTTCTGCCACCAGGGCTGCCCGCTCGGCAACCTCATCCCGGAGTGGAACGACCTCGTGTACCGTGAGCGCGGCCGTGAGGCGGCGGATCGGCTGCACGAGACGAACAACTTCCCGGAGTTCACCGGCCGTGCCTGCCCGGCGCCCTGCGAGTCAGCCTGCGTGCTGAGCATCAATCAGCCCGCCGTGACGATTAAGCAGATCGAGAACAGCATCATCGACGAGGCGTTCGCGCGTGGCTGGGTTGAGCCGCAGCCGCCGGCCCGCCTGTCTGGCAAGACGGTCGCGGTGGTCGGTTCCGGGCCCGCCGGGCTCGCCGCCGCGCAGCAGCTGACACGGGCCGGCCACACGGTGGCGGTGTACGAGCGCGACGAGACGCCCGGCGGCCTGCTCCGCTTCGGGATCCCGGACTTCAAGCTTGAGAAGGCCCTCGTGGAGCGCCGCATCGAGCAGCTGAAGGCCGAGGGCACCAGGTTCAGGTGCGGGATCGAGATCGGCCGCGACATGAGCTGGGGTGAGCTGCGCCGCCGCTTCGACGCCGTGGTGGTGGCGACCGGCGCGACCGTGCCGCGCGAGCTGGCGCTCCCGGGCCGCGAGCTGGACGGTGTGCTGCACGCGATGGACTACCTCACGGCGGCGAACCGGGTGCAGTCTGGCGCGCTCACCGAGACTCCCTTCGACGCGGCCGGCAAGCACGTGATCGTGATCGGCGGCGGCGACACCGGCGCCGACTGCGTGGGCACGGCTCACCGCCAGGGCGCCCGCTCGGTGACCAACCTCGCGATCGGCAAGCAGCCGGGCGAGACGCGCAGCGACGCGCAGCCGTGGCCGGTGCACCCCACCCTGTTCGAGCTCACGAGCTCGCACGAGGAGGGCGGCGAGCGCCGCTTCCGCGCAGCGACCGTCGAGTTCGTCGCTGGCGAGGCGGCCGGCCCGTCCGGTGCCCCGGCGATCGCGGCGCTGCGGGTTGCCGAGACCGGATTCACGGAGGCCGGTCGTGCGCCAATTCCCGGCACCGAGGAGCTCATCGATGCAGATCTCGTGCTCATCGCGATGGGGTTCACCGGCCCGGAGCCCATCGTCGATCCGGGTCTCACCCTTGAACGCGACGCGCGCGGCAGCTTCGATCGCGCAGCCGATTTCTCAAGCGCGCTGCCCGGCGTGTTCGTCGCGGGCGACGCGGGACGGGGGCAGTCGCTGATTGTGTGGGCGATTGCCGAGGGGCGCGCCGCGGCCGCGGCCGTCGACCGCTACCTCACCGGCGACACGGTGCTCCCGAGCCCGGTGACGGCGAAGGATCGCGCGTTCACGTAACCGCGCTGCTGCGCCGCTGCCGCGCCGTTGCCGCGGGGAACGGCGCAGCTCGGCGTCGTCGCCCAGCTCACGTTCGGGGAATAGGGTGTGAGTGACCCGGGTTTTTCCGGGGGAGGGTTGCCAGCGGTCGCGGCTCAGCCGCACCGCCCGAGCGACCACGCGACGAAGGGATACAGCATGACGACAGTGACGATCATCGGCGGCAGCGGCTATGCAGGATCGCACATCGCCGAGGCGGCGGCGGTTCGCGGGTTCAACGTGACGAGCGTGAGCCGCGGCGAGGTTGCCCAGCAGCAGTCCGGCGTGAAGTACCTGCGCGGGTCGGCGCTCGACCCGGCCGACCGTGCGCGCGCGCTCGACGGTGCCGATGTGGTGATCGTCGCGCTGTCGCCGCGCGGCGATATGGCTGGCAAAGTGCGGCCGGCAATCGCCGAGCTCGCGGCCGAGGCGGATGCCGCAGGCGTGCGGCTCGGCGTGATCGGCGGCGCGGGCTCGCTGCTGCAGGAGGAGGGCGGCGACCTCGTGATGAACGGTCCCGGCTTCCCCGACGAGATCAAGGCCGAAGCCGCCGAGATGGGCGAGGTGCTCGAGGATCTCCGCACAACGCCGGAGAGTCTCGACTGGTTCTTCGTGAGCCCGGCCGGCGGGTTTGGCCCGTGGGCGGCGGGCGAGTACACGGGGGAGTACCGGGTCGGCGGTGACGTGCTGCTCACTGACGCGTCGGGCGAGTCGGCAATCTCGGGAGCCGATTTCGGGGTGGCGATCGCCGACGAGATCGAGACTCCGGCACACCACCGCACGCGTTTCACGGTCGCCTACTAGCGGGCGCTTCGGCGGCCCGAGCGAGCGCGCGGTCGCGGTGCTCCCCACCGCGGGTACCGCGCGCTCGTGGCGCTCGCGGTGCCCGCGTCGCACTCGCGGCGCGGAATGGTGATCGAAGTTGTCGAGCGCGAGCCCTACCCTAGAGGGATGGACACCGCACTTCTGCTTCGCTTGCGCGCCGACCTCGCCGCCGCCGACTACCGCGCCGCCACCGTAAGCGGGTTGCTCGGCGACGGGGCCGACGCCGCGCGGTTGCGCGGCGTGTTCGTGCCAGCCGAGCGGGCGCTCGCGGAGCGCGACGGCTCCGCGCTCGCCTTGCTCGTGCGCCTGTTTCTGCTTGGGGCGGCGGTGACGGCAGCTGAGCTCGACGCCGCGCTGCCGGCTCTCGGCGCGGCCGGCGCGCGTGAGCTCGGGCTCGTCGCCGCGGAGCCCGGGGAGGCGTCTACGGACGCACTGCGCGCGGCGCTCTCACTGAACCCGGTCGCGATCGCCGACTCTCGAAGCGACGAGCCGGTTGACTGGTGGCTGCTCTCGGATCTCGACGACCAGCTCAGGCGCGGTCCGGCCCGTCCAGACCACGTGATGGGGGTCGGGGGCGCCACACGCTCGCTGATCGCGCAGGCGCCGCCCGGCGACGTGGCCCTCTCGCTCGATCTCGGAACCGGGTGCGGCATCGTCGCGCTCCATCTTGCGCTGCGCGGTGGCCGAGTGATCGCCACCGACATCTCGGAGCGCGCGCTCGAACTCGCCGCCGCCAACGCGGTCCTCAACACGCTCGACCACGCGATCGAGTTTCGGCGCGGCGACCTCTTCGCGCCGGTGCACGCGGACCGCTTTGATCTGATTCTTTCGAACCCGCCGTTCGTGATCACGCCGCGCGCCGGCGACGGGCCCATCTACGAGTACCGGGACGGCGGGCTCGTGGGCGACGCGCTCGCGGCGGCCGTGGTGCGCGACGGCCCGGCGCTGCTCGTGCCCGGTGGTACGATGCTGTGCCTCGCTAACTGGGAGACACCGTGGGGCGGCAACGGGCTTGGGCGGGTGCACGACTGGATCGCTGCCGGCGTGGCCGGACCGCTGACCGCGTGGGTGATCGAGCGCGACCGCGTGAGCCCGGCGCAGTACGCCGAGACCTGGGTGCGCGACGGCGGCGCCCGGCCCGGCACGGCCGCCTTCACTGAGCTACTCAGCGCCTGGCTCGACGACTTCAGTGAGCGCCGCGTGATCGGCATCGGCCTGGGCGCGATCCGGATCCGGCGCGAGCCCGAGACGACGGATCCGGCACCCCCGTCGGTGGTGCACGTGGAACAGGCGACCGGCTCGCTGAGCGCGGCGGGACTCGGCCGCGACCTCGAGGCCGCGTTTGCCGCCGGGGCGACCGCCGCGCGAATGTCTGACGCCGAGGTGCTCGCCACCCACTGGATCGTGTCGCCCGCGGTGACCGAGGAGCGCATCCACGAGCCGGGACACGAGTCTCCGAGCGCGCTGACGCTGCTCACCGATCGTCCGATCGCGCGCCGCGTCGCCGCCGATCCGCTGCTTGCCGCGGCAGTCGGCGCGAGCGACGGTGACCTGACGCTCGGTCAGATTGCCGACGCACTCGCGACGCTGCTCGACGTCGACGCCGCGGCCGCGCGCGAGGCAGTGATCGCCGGCGCGCGCGAGCTCGCCTGGCTGGGAATGCTGTCCCCGGGTGCGCCGCGCGCGTAGTGACGCACGCGGCCCAGGACGCTAGGCGAAGAGATCGAAGAGGCCGCGGAGGAGCGAGGCCGCAGCGCCGGCAAAGGCGAGGATGATCACGAAACGCCGCACCTGCGTCGGAGTGACCAGCCGGAGCAGCCGCTCGCCCGCGGCGATGCCGCCGAGCACCGCGAGCAGCACGGCGATCCAGAACCACCAGTCGGTCTGCGGGAGTCCACCGGGATCGAGCATCAGCTTCGCTGCGACCGAGGTGCCCCCGGTCAGGATGAAATACGGCTGCAGCGTCGCGGCGAAGGTTGCCTGCGGCCAGCGGGTGAGCACCGCGTAGGCGCTGATCGCGGGCCCGCCCACCCCGGCGAGCGCGTTCGTGAGCCCGGAGAGGAAGCCCGCTGCCGCCCGCGGTGCTTTCGGCTCAGTGGTGAAGCGGTTGCCAGAGATCGCGAGCGATGCGCCGAGCGCGACCATCACGATCGCGCCGACGAACACCGCCATGACCGCGGCGGAGAACAGCGTCGCGAGCCAGGCGCCGAGCACCGAGCCGAGCACGGCAAACGCGCCGAGCCAGCGGAACATCCCCCAGTCGATTGACCGCCACACGCGCGGCAGGATCAGCGCGCTCGAGATCACGCCGAGGACGTTGACCAGCAAGACCCCGGAGTGCGCGCCCAGAAGCAGCGTCATGAAGGGCGCGACGAGGAGCGCGAAGCCGAGACCGGCCATCCGCTGCGCTGCGGCGCCGACCACGATGAGTCCGATGATCAGGGCCGCCATGAGAACGGTCACTGCGCGCCCCCGGGTGTCGGAGTGGAGTGGTCGTGCCGGCCGCGCATCTGCTGCCTTTCGTCTGAGCTTGCTGTCCATCCTCCCAGACGCGCGCGGGCTGCCGCGCCACGCTCGGTAGAATGGCGGGGTGATGCGTACGACTGACCTCCGAGGGCGCGAGCTCTCCCGCAGTGAACTCCTGCAACTTGTTCCGCGCGCGGCGCTCAGCGCCGACGTTGCGGTCGAACGGGTGCGCCCGCTCGTTGCCGCGGTGGCGGCGCGCGGCGAGGCCGCGCTGCGCGAGCAGGCGGCCGACTTCGACGGGGTCACCGGGCACGCGCTCCGCGTCCCAAGCGAGGCGATCACCGACTCGCTCGCGGCCTGCCCACCCGACGTAAGGGCGGCGCTCGAGGAGCTCATCGTGCGCCTCCGCCAGGGCTCTGCCGCCCAGGTCCCCGCCCCGCAGGAGACGCGGATCGGTGCCGGCGCAGTGATCCGGCAGCGGTGGCAGCCAGTGTCTCGCGTTGGGCTGTACGCGCCCGGCGGGAAGGCGGCGTACCCCTCCTCGGTGATCATGAACGCCGTCGCCGCGCAGACGGCCGGCGTGCCGAGTCTCGCGCTCGCCTCCCCGGCCCAGCGCGACAACGCGGGGCTGCCGCACCCGGCGGTGCTGTGGGCCGCAGCGCTCTGCGGCATCGACGAGGTCTACGCAATCGGGGGAGCGGGTGCCATCGCCGCGTTCGCGCACGGCGTCCCCGAGATTTCGCTCGACCCCGTCGACGTGGTCACGGGGCCCGGAAACGTGTTCGTCGCCGCGGCAAAGCGCGTGGTGAGCGGGCTCGTGGGGATCGACTCGGAGGCCGGCACCACTGAGATTCTCGTGATCGCAGACGACACTGCCGATCCGCGGTTCGTCGCCGCCGACCTGATCAGCCAAGCCGAACACGACGAGGCCGCCGCGTCGGTACTCGTTACCGACTCGGCTGAGTTTGCCCAGCGCGTGCGCGACGAGATCGCCGCCCGGGCGCCGCGGACGCGCCACGCCGAGCGCGTGGCGACCGCGCTCTCCGGCCCGCAGTCGGGTGTGATCCTCGTCGACGATCTCGCCGACGCGGTGCGCGTGAGCAACGCCTACGGTCCGGAGCACCTCGAAATCCAGACGCGTGACGACGAGGGCACCCTCGCCGGGATCACCGACGCCGGCGCCGTGTTTGTGGGCGGGTACACGCCCGTCAGCCTCGGCGACTACCTCGCCGGGTCAAACCACGTGCTGCCCACCGGGGGGACCGCCCGCTTCGCCGCGGGGCTCGGGGCCCACACGTTCCTCCGGCCGCAGCAAATCATCAGTTACGACCGGAGCGCGCTTGCCGAGGCCGAGGCCCCGCTGCTCGCGCTCGCGGGTGCCGAGGGGCTCCCCGCGCACGGCGAGGCCGTGAGCGCTCGGTTCGAGGAGGAGACTCACTAATGCACTGTCCATTCTGCCGCCACCCGGACTCGCGGGTCATCGATTCCCGCACGGCCGACGACGGACTCTCGATCCGGCGCCGCCGCCAGTGCCCCGAGTGCGGCCGCCGCTTCACCACAACCGAGACCGCGAGCCTCACGGTGATCAAGCGCTCCGGCGTCGTTGAGCCGTTCAGCCGCGAGAAGGTGATGAGCGGGGTGCGCAAGGCCTGCCAGGGGCGCCCGGTCACCGAGGCGAACCTTGCCGTGCTGGCGCAGCAGGTCGAGGAGTCGGTGCGCGCGAGTGGCGTGGCGCAGTTCGACGCGAACGAGATCGGCCTCGCGATCCTGCCTCACCTGCGCGAGCTCGACGAGGTGGCGTACCTGCGCTTCGCCAGTGTCTACCAGGCATTTGAATCACTCGCCGACTTCGACGCGGCGATCGAAGAGCTGCGTGAGCACCCAGCGGCTCCCGGCACGCCCTCGTCCGCCGCATCGACCGCCACACAGGAGTAACCCCGCATGCGCTTCTACCCGCTGCTGTTTTCGACCGTCCTGCGACGCATGGACCCCGAGACGGCGCACCACCTTGCGTTCCGGGTGATCCAGGCCACGCCCGTGCTCGGGGGGCTGGTGCGTCGAATCTGCGGCCCCGACCCCGCGCTCCGCGTGCGCGCGCTCGGCATCGACTTCCCGAGCCCGTTCGGACTCGCGGCAGGCTTCGATAAGAACGCGACGGGAATCGCCGGCCTGGGCAACATCGGTTTCGGCCACGTTGAAGTGGGCACGCTCACGCGACACGCGCAGCCCGGCAACCCGAAGCCCCGCATGTATCGACTCATCGGCGATCGGGCGCTCATCAACCGGATGGGATTCAATAACGGCGGATCGGCTGCGGCGGTGGCGCGCATCGAGCGCGCCCGGCTCGCGAAGCACCGGCCAGTGATCGGGGTGAACATCGGCAAGAGCCGCGTCACCGAGGTCGCCGACGCGACCGCCGACTACGTCTGGAGCGCGCAGCGACTCGCCCCGATCGCCGACTACCTCGCGGTGAACGTGAGTTCGCCGAACACCCCCGGGCTTCGCGGTCTGCAGGAGGTCGAGCTGCTCGAGCCCCTGCTCGCTGCGGTTCGCGCGGCCTCGCTCGGCACGCCGCTCCTCGTCAAGATCGCCCCGGACATGGCCGACGAACAGATTGACGCGATCGTCGCGCTCGCGGTTCGCCTGGGGCTCGACGGGATCATCGCGACGAACACCACGATCTCGCGGGACGGGCTGCAGGAGCCCGCCGAATCGGTCGAACAGGCCGGCGCGGGTGGCCTCTCGGGTGAGCCGCTTCGCGTGCGCTCCCTCGATGTGCTGCACCGGATCCGCCGGGCCGAGCCAAACCCGGAGTTTTGCGTGATCTCGGTCGGGGGAGTTACCACCGCCGCAGACGTGCACGAGCGGCTGCTCGCAGGGGCCACCCTTGTGCAGGGCTTCACCGCGTTCATCTACGAGGGGCCGCTGTGGGCCCGGGCAATCAACCGCGGACTGGTGCGAGCCGGCTTCCGCGGCAACGCGGCTGCGTAGCAGGTCGGAGCGCCCGCCGCGCAGACCGGCCCCGCAGTTCGCGCTGCACCCCGCAGTTCGCGCTGCACCCCGCAGTTCGCACTGGACCCCGGAGGTCGCGCTGGACCCCGGAGGTCGCGCTGGAATCCGCAGAAACGCCGCAGGCCCGCGATTCGAACCTTCTCGAATCGCGGGCCTGCGGCGCACGTGCGGGTGCCTAGCTGGGGCGGTTGCCGCGCTTGACCTGCGGCTTCGGCATGCGCAGCGGGCGGAACTGGAACGCGCGCATTGCCGCGTACCAGCGGAAGCCGGGCTGCACCCGATCCTCGCCGAACTTCTCACCGAGGAGGCGCTTCAGCTTGGCGCCGAGGAAGAACGCGTCGAGCACCGCGAGGGCGACGAACGCCCAGATGACGATGAGGCTCACCACCTGCATCACGCCGGGGACGAAGGTCATGACCAGCACCACGAGCATCATGGGGATGAGCATCTCGCCGATGTTCCAGCGGGAGTCTACGTAGTCGCGCACGTAGCGGCGCTGCGGTCCCCGGTCGCGCGCGGTGAGGTAGCGCTCGTCGCCCTCCATCATTCCGATGCGTGCGCGCTCGCGCGAGCTCGCCTGCTGCCGCCGCTGTTCCTTCTGCAGCGTCTTGTCCTTCGAACCAACGATGGGCCGCGCGTTTGCCGCCTGCGCCTGCTTGCGCGAAGGCGTGGGGTGACCCTTGCCAACGTGCTGGTCGGTCGTGTCCTGCTCGTTCGTGCCCGCCGCGTCCGCGGCGTCCTTCTTTGACACGCCTGTCCTCTCGATCTGGTGCGCCTGTGCGCGCCCGGTGTCTGCCCGCCGTTCGGGCGTCATGCCACAAGAATACCGTGTCGTCGCTGGGCCTTGCGTTCCCCGTGCTGACGCTAGAATGGGCGTATCTGAGAACCACCACGCGAGCGAGGAGAAGTCATGGGTACTGAGACAATCGCAGCGGACACCGCCGCGCCGGCACTCGAGGGTGCGCACGGGGTCGCACTGAGCACCGCCGCACAGGAGAAGGTGCGCAGCCTGCTGTCGCAGGAGGGGCGCGACGACCTGCGCCTGCGTATCGCCGTGCAGCCCGGCGGCTGCTCCGGCCTGATCTACCAGCTCTTTTTCGATGAGCGAGAACTCGACAACGACGCGATCGTCGACTTCACCGGCGTGCAGGTGGTCGTGGATCAGATGAGCATCCCGTACCTGAACGGGGCCACCATTGACTTCGAAGACACGATCCAGAAGCAGGGCTTCACGATCGACAATCCAAATGCCCAGGGCAGCTGCGCCTGCGGCGACAGCTTCAGCTAGCGAAAACGCGACCTGAGATTCCGCAACACCCGGTGTTGGTTCGGGGAACGCTCAGGTTCGCGCTAAGCTAACAGGGAGTCATCAGCTTCGCCTGCTTTCAGGGCGGCACGAAACATTTCGAAAGGTATGCGGTGCGTTCCAATCGTCGAATGAAATGGGTTGCGGCCCCAGTAGCGCTTACGGCAGCGCTCGTTCTCGCGGGCTGCACCCCGGAGCAGCAGCGAGGCTTTTTGCCCGCGGGTTCCGAGGGAGCAACGAACCACACAGACGGCATTACCGGGCTGTGGGTGACCTCGTGGATCGTGCTGCTCGCAGTCGGCGTGATCACGTGGGGCCTGATTATCTGGGCCACGATCGCGTACCGGCGCCGGAAGGGCCAGACCGGCCTGCCCGTGCAGCTGCGGTACAACATGCCGATCGAGACCTTCTTCACGGTCGTCCCGGTGATCCTCGTCCTCGGCTTCTTCGCGTTCACCGCGCAGGAGCAGAGCAAGATCGAGTCTCGCTACGACAACCCTGAAAACGTTGTCGAGGTAATCGGCAAGCGCTGGGCCTGGGACTTCAACTACGTTGACGAAGACGTGTTCTTCTCCGGCGTGCAGGTGCAGACCGACGAAGACGGTGCCGCGAAGGAAGAGACCATGCCGGTCCTCTACCTCCCGGTTGACAAGACCACGGAGATCCGTCTCGAGACCCGCGACGTCATCCACTCCTTCTGGGTGGTGGAGTTCTTGTACAAGAAGGACATGATCCCGGGTCAGACCAACTACATGAGCTTCACGCCGACAAAGACCGGCACCTTCATGGGCAAGTGCGCCGAGCTGTGTGGCGAATCGCACTCGATGATGCTCTTCGAGGTCAAGGTCGTCGAGCAGGACGAGTACGACGCATACATCACGTCACTGCGCGAAGCAGGCAACAGCGGGCAGGCCACCCTGGAGCTGAATCCGAACCAGGATCGCTTCTACGGTGACAACGCCAAAGCGCAGAACGAGTAACGAGGGATAACAGAAACATGAAGAAGGGCAACGTCATTGTCTCGTGGCTGACGTCCACGGACCACAAGGTGATCGGATACATGTATCTGATCAGCTCCTTCGTGTGGTTCCTGATCGGCGGCCTCATGGCCCTCGTGATCCGCGCGCAGCTGTTCGCTCCCGGCCTTGAGGTCGTGGCAACCAAGGAACAGTACAACCAGCTATTCACCATGCACGGCACCATCATGCTGCTGATGTTCGCAACCCCGCTGTTCGCGGGCTTCGCGAACGTCATGATGCCGCTCCACATCGGTGCTCCGGATGTCGCGTTCCCGCGACTCAACGCATTCGCGTTCTGGCTCTACACCTTCGGCTCGCTCATTGCAGTCGGCGGCTTCCTCACCCCGCAGGGTGCGGCCTCGTTCGGCTGGTTCGCGTACGCCCCACTCTCGGATATGACCTATTCGCCAGGCGTCGGAGGCAACCTCTGGGTACTCGGACTGGGCGTCAGTGGCTTCGGCACGATCATGGGTGGCGTCAACTTCATCACCACGATCATCACGATGCGCGCACCGGGCATGACCATGTGGCGTATGTCCGTGTTCACCTGGAACACGCTGATCACCTCGATCCTGGTGCTGCTGGTCTTCCCCGTGCTTGCCGCGGCGATGTTTGGCCTCGCGGCCGACCGTATCTTCGGCGCTCAGATCTACAGCGGTGAAGGCGGAGCAATCCTCTGGCAGCACCTCTTCTGGTTCTTCGGACACCCAGAGGTCTACATCATCGCGCTGCCGTTCTTCGGCATCATCTCCGAGATCTTCCCGGTGTTCAGCCGCAAGCCGATCTTCGGGTACAAGACGCTGATCTACGCAACGATCGCGATTGCAGCACTCTCCATGACCGTGTGGGCACACCACATGTACGTCACCGGTTCGGTCCTGCTTCCGTTCTTCGCCCTGATGACCATGCTCATCGCGGTGCCCACCGGCGTGAAGATCTTCAACTGGCTCGGCACCATGTGGCGCGGCTCGATCACCTTCGAGACGCCGATGCTGTGGTCGCTTGGATTCCTCGTGACCTTCGTCTTCGGTGGCCTCACCGGCGTGATCCTCGCGTCGCCGGCGCTCGACTTCCACCTGTCGGACACCTACTTCGTCGTGGCGCACTTCCACTACGTGATCTTCGGCACCGTCGTCTTCGCGATGTTCGCCGGGTTCTACTTCTGGTGGCCCAAGTGGACCGGCAAGATGCTCGACGAGCGTCTCGGTAAGATTCACTTCTGGGTGCTCTTCATCGGCTTCCACATGACCTTCCTCGTGCAGCACTGGCTGGGCGTCATGGCCATGCCGCGTCGCTACTACACGTATCTGCCGGCTGACGGCATCACGTGGGGCAACCAGCTGTCAACGGTTGGCGCGATGATCCTGGGTGCGTCGATGATTCCGTTCCTCCTGAACGTGTACATCACCGCGCGCCGTGCGCCGAAGGTGACGGTCAACGATCCGTGGGGCTACGGCCGCTCGCTCGAGTGGGCAACCTCCTGCCCGCCGCCGCGCCACAACTTCACGTCCATCCCGCGCATTCGCTCCGAGTCTCCTGCCTTCGATCTCAACCACCCTGAGGTCAGCGGTGTCGAGCAGCCGACCCCGGCGCGCGAACTCAGCGACCAGAAGTGATCTGAGGAGAGTCAGCTATGAAATCCAATATCGTCATCTTCTGGATCCTTACGGCCTACCTGGTGGTTCTCGCCACCGTGTACACCGTCTGGAACCTGATCGCTCACGGTGTCCCGGAGTGGGCTGGGTCGACCACGATCCTGCTCTCCGGTGGTCTGACGGCGTTCATCGCGGTCTACCTCATGCTGGTGGAGCGCAAGCAGGGCGGCGTGCTCGTCGAGGATCTCGAAGACTCGGACATCGACGATGGGGACCCCGAGCTCGGTGAGTTCAGCCCCTGGAGCTGGTGGCCCATGTTCCTCGCCTTCGCGTGCTCAATCATCGTGCTTGGCCTGTGCATCGGCTTCAACTTCTGGCTCGCGTTCATCTCCGCTCCGCTGCTGATCATCGGCATCGTGGGCTGGGTCTACGAGTACTACCGCGGCAACTTCGCCCGGTAGTCGGATACCCAGGTGAGCATCATCATCCGCCGCGGCAAGAGCGAGGACGGCCGAGCCGTCCTCGCCCTTGCCCGGCAGTTCACTACCGGCCGTGAGACGATCGGAAGCGACGAGTTCCTCGTCGCGTACGACAACATTCTGCGGCACCGCGACCAGGAGACGAACGTTCTCTTCGTCGCGGAGCGCGCGGACAAGGTCGTTGGCTACTCGCTGATGACCGTGTCCCGGCTGCTCCACGCCCCGGGCCTCACCGCCCACCTGCAGGAGATCGTTGTCGACGAGGCCTCACGTGGCCACGGCGTGGGCGATCGCCTGATGCAGGCGAACGAGCACTACTGCATGGGGCGCGGCGTGCGCCAGCTCTCGGCGTCAACCGCCCGCATCGGATCGTTCTACAACCACCGCGGCTTCGAGCCGGTCGGTGAGCACTACCGTAAGATTCTCGAACTGGGATAATCACCGTGACTGAACGCCGCGTGCGGCGGCGGCCCGGTGAGAATCGTGAACGCCTGATTGAGGCCGGACTCGTTGAGTTCGGCCTCTCGGGCTATCACGGCACCGCAACCGCGCGGATCGCCAAGCGGGCAGATGTGCCCCAGCCTCACGTGTACGCGAACTTCCGCACCAAACAGGAGCTCTTCCTCGCGTGCCTGGAGCTCGCAGCCGCGGGCCTCCCCGCACCACAGTCGCAGCCAGTCGCGCCCTCGCCGCGCGGACCCGCCCAGGGAGAAACCGCCACACCGCTGGGCGGTGCAGCCGACGGCGGAAGCGCCGCTGCGGCCCGCTTCGTCTTCCAGGCCATCGCCGCGCACCGCGCAGCCGAGTTGTCGGACACACTCACGACCCGGCTCTCCGCACTGCGTGCGTCCTGGGGGAGCCGCGAGTTTGCGCGGGTGCTCGAGCTGGGCGCGCGGTCTCTCCTCGAATCCACGGCCATCGCTGACTCAGACACCGAGGACGACGCACTCAACTAGCCCAGGATGGCGCCCTGGGTGCCAGGAGTTCGATTAGTCTAACTTTATGGCACGCACACCCGAAGTCACTCCCGGTGCCCTCCGGCCACACGAGCCGACGCGCCCCGCCCGTCGCGCGAGCGGGGTCGGGCTCCTCGGTCCGGCATTCGTGGCGGCGATCGCGTATGTCGACCCCGGAAATGTGGCGGCGAACCTCACCGCCGGCGCGGAGTACGGGTACCTTCTGCTCTGGGTGCTGGTCGCAGCGAACCTCATGGCGATGCTCGTCCAATACCTCTCTGCGAAGCTGGGCCTGGTGACCGGGCGTAGCCTCCCCGAGCTGTTGGGGGACCGGATGCGTCCCTGGCCGCGGCGTCTGTTCTGGGTGCAGGCGGAGCTCGTGGCGGCGGCAACCGACGTTGCTGAGGTGATTGGCGGGGCCCTTGCGCTCTATCTGCTGTTTGGGGTGCCGCTGCCCGTTGGCGGCCTGATCGTGGGCCTGGTGTCGATGCTGCTGCTCACCCTGCAGTCCCGCCGCGGACAGCGGACCTTCGAGTTCGTGGTGATGGGGCTGCTCGGGATCATCACCATCGGTTTCCTTGCGGGCCTACTGTTCAGCCCGCTCAGCGGTGAGGGCATGCTCGAGGGCCTGGTGCCCAGGTTCCAGGGCACTCAGACGGTGCTCCTCGCGGCCAGCATGCTGGGCGCCACCGTGATGCCCCACGCCGTGTACCTGCACTCGGCCCTCGCGCGCGACCGGCACGGCGTGGACCACGAGCCCGGGATGCTCCGCCGGCTCCTGACCGCCACCCGCTGGGACGTGGCGCTCTCGCTCATCGTGGCCGGCGGCGTCAACATCGCCATGCTGCTGCTTGCCGCTGCGAGCCTTCCCGGGGTGGAGGGCACGGATTCGATTGAGGGGGCGCACGCGGCGATCACCGATGCGCTGGGGCCCGCCATCGGGGTTATCTTCGCGATTGGTCTGCTTGCCTCTGGCCTGGCCTCGACCTCGGTGGGATGCTACGCGGGCGCCACGATCATGTCCGGTCTCTTGAAGATCAGAATCCCAATGATCGCGCGCCGCGCGATCACGCTGGTTCCCGCGTTGATTCTGCTCGCGGTCGGGGTCGACCCCACCTGGGCACTCGTTCTGAGCCAGGTGTTGCTCTCGCTGGGCCTCCCGTTCGCGCTGATCCCGCTGGCGCGGCTCACCGAGAACGCGAAGCTGATGGGCGTGTTCCGCAACGGGCGCGCGCTGCGGATTGTTGCCTGGGTGGTGGTCACTCTGATCGTGTTGCTCAACCTCTTGCTGATCTGGCTGATCGCCACCGGGCAGGCCTAACACCCCCACCACGCACGTGCGGTGCGGCCGCCTCGGGAGGGGGATCATACCGCACGTGCGCAGGAACTTCTAGCGACGCCAAGCCAAACCGGCGAACGAAGCTTATTGAGCTCCGCCGCTGTCCGGATCCGCGCTCTGCGTACCCTTGTGTTCGGGGCCCTGGTGCTCCGCGAGCTCCGATGCGGTCGGGGGCACGATCCGGTCCTCAAAGAACCACCGGCTGAGGCCCACACGCAGGCGTTTGCTGAACGGAATGCGGCCGTCGTCGTTGGGGCGGAGTACGAGCGGGGCGTAGTCGTGGTAACTGACGATCTTCCACCGCTCGTGCTCGGTGAGCGGCGTGTGCACCTCGATGTATTCGCCGTCGGGGAGCCGCACGATTCGCCCGGACTCGACCCCGTGGAGGGCGATCATGCGATCCTTCTTCTGCAGGCCGATGCAGATGCGCTTCGCGATAAAGTACGCGACGATTGGCCCCAGGATGAGCGAGGCCTGGAGAGCATGGATGACGCCCTCGATCGACAGCTGGAAGTGGGTGGCGATGAGATCCGAGCTGGCGGCCGCCCACATGATCGCGTAGAACGTGACCCCTGCGGCGCCGATCGCGGTGCGGGTGGGGGCGTTGCGTGGCCGGTCGAGGATGTGGTGCTCGCGCTTGTCGCCGGTGACCCAGGCCTCGATGAAGGGGTAGAGCGCTACCAGCACGAAGAAGAGCCCCAGGATGAGGATGGGAATGAGGAGGTTCCAGGACCAGGTATAGCCGAACCACTCGGTCTCCCAGCCCGGCGGCACGAGTCGCAGGATGCCGTCTGCAAATCCCGCGTACCAGTCTGGCTGCGTGCCGGCGGACACCGGGGAAGGGTCGTACGGCCCGTACGCCCACACGGCGTTGATGCCGAAGAGCGAGGAGATGAGTACGATCACCCCGAACACGATGAAGAAGAAGCCGCCGGCCTTCGCCGCGTAGAACGGGAGCACCGGGTAGCCCACCACGCGCGTCTGGCCGCGGCCGGGCCCGGGGTAGTGCGAGTGGGTGTGGATTGCAACGAAGGTGATGTGCAGTGCGACGAGGAGGATAACGAGGGACGGGAGCAGCATGATGTGCAGCATGTAGAACCGCCCCACCAGGTCGGTGCCAGGGAACTCTCCGCCGAAGAGGAACTGCGACAGGTATGTGCCCACCACCGGGATCGACTTGATGAGACCGTCGATGATGCGGAGGCCGTTGCCCGAGAGCACGTCGTCGGGGAGCGAGTAGCCGGTGAGCCCCTCGGCGATCGCAAGGATGAAGAGCGTAAAGCCGATCACCCAGTTGAGCTCGCGCGGCTTACGGAACGCACCCGTGAAGAAGATGCGCAGCATGTGCAGGCCAATGGCCGCGACGAACAGGAGCGCGCCCCAGTGGTGCACCTGGCGCATGAGCAGGCCGCCGCGCACGGAGAACGAAATGTCGAGTGTGGACGCGAGTGCGCCAGACATCTCGACGCCCTTCATCGGCACAAATGGGCCGTTGTAGTGCGTCTCGACCATGGTCGCCTGGAAGAAGAGCGCCAGGAACGTGCCCGAGAGGAGGATAGCGATGAAGCTCCACAGCGCGATCTCTCCGAGGAGGAACGACCAGTGGTCTGGGAAGGCTTTCCTCCCGAGCTTCTTGACTGCGACACCGATTCCGGTGCGCGCATCGAGGTATTCTGCGGCCGCCGTGGTGAATCGGCTGGGCCCCTGCGCGGTTGGGCGATCGCCCTCGGTCTTCACGGGAAAAACGCTCCTCGAACTTTCGATTCGACGGTGGTTCCATCCCTGCTTCCGAGCCTAGGACACTTCGCGGCAAAGGTCCAATGGGCGCACACACGCAAAACGGCCCCACCGGAAAACAATCCGGTGGGGCCGTCTGTGAGCGCTGGGGGACTAGTGTCCCTCGTGCTTACCCTGCTCGATCTCTCCCTGCGACGGGGGAACGATCCGGTCCTCGAAGAACCAGCGGCTGAAGCCAGCACGGAGGCGCTTGGAGAACGGAATGCGTCCATCGTCGTTGGGGCGGAGCATCAGCGGCGCGTAGTCGTTGTAGCTCACGAGCTCCCACGACTCGAACTCATCGAGCGGCTTGTGGACCTCGACGAACTCGCCACCCGGCAGACGCACGATGCGGCCGGACTCGTAGCCGTGCAGCGCGATGCTGCGATCCTTCTTCTGCAGACCGAGGCAGATGCGCTTCGTGATGATGTACGCGAAGATCGGCCCGAGGAAGAGGAGCGCCTGGAGGGTGTGGATCACGCCCTCCATTGAGAGCTGGAAGTGCGTTGCCATGAGGTCCGAGCTCGCGCCCGCCCACATGACCGCGTAGAACGTGACACCTGCGGCGCCGATGGCGGTGCGGGTGGGGGCGTTGCGCGGACGATCCAGGATGTGGTGCTCGCGCTTGTCGCCGGTGACCCAAGCCTCGATGAAGGGGTAGGCCGCGACGAGGACGAGGAAGATGCCGATAATGCCGAGAGGCAGGAGCATGTTCCAGGACCAGGTGTAGCCGAACCACTCGGTCTCGAGCCCCGGCGGCACCAGTCGGAGCATGCCGTCGGCGAAGCCGATGTACCAGTCGGGCTGGGTACCGGCCGACACGGGGGAGGGATCGTACGGCCCGTACGCCCAGATCGGGTTGATCCCGACAAAGGACGCGATCAGTACGATCACACCGAACACGATGAAGAAGAAGCCGCCGGCCTTCGCCGCGTACACGGGGAGGACCGGGTAGCCCACGACGTTCTGCTGCGTCTTGCCCGGGCCGGGGTACTGCGCGTGCTTGTGGATGACCACAAACGCGAGGTGCAGCGCCACGAAGAGGATGACGAGGGCGGGAAGCAGCATGATGTGCAGCATGTACAGGCGGCCAACGATGTCGGTGCCGGGGAACTCGCCTCCGAAGAAGAAGTACGAGAGGTACGTGCCGATCACGGGGATCGCCTTGATGATGCCGTCGATGATGCGGAGGCCGTTGCCCGAGAGCACATCGTCGGGGAGCGAGTAGCCGGTGAAGCCCTCTGCCATTGCCAGCACGAAGAGCACGAAGCCGATGACCCAGTTGAGCTCACGCGGCTTGCGGAACGCACCCGTGAAGAAGATGCGCAGCATGTGCAGGCCGATGGAGGCAACGAAGAGCAGGGCCGCCCAGTGGTGCACGTGACGCATGAGCAGACCGCCGCGCACCGAGAAGGAGATGTCGAGCGTCGAGGCCATAGCCCCGGACATTTCGACGCCCTTCATGGGCAGGTACGGACCCGTGTAGTGGGTCTCGATCATGGTCGCCTGGAAGAACAGCGTCAGGAACGTGCCCGAGAGCAGGATGACGATGAAGCTGTAGAGAGCGACCTCGCCGAGGAGGAAGGACCAGTGGTCGGGGAAGACCTTCCGTCCGAACTCCTTGACCGCGACACCGATCTTGGTGCGCTCGTCGATATAGTTCGCCGCCGCTGAGGTGAAGCGGCTCGAGCCGTTCTGTGCGGGGGCTTCGGTTACGGTGCTGCTCACTTGAGACGCTCCCAGTAGCTCGGGCCAACAGGTTCATGGAAGTCGCTCTGCGCGACGAGGTAGCCCTCTTCGTCGACCGTGATCGGCAGCTGCGGCAGGGGCCGCTTCGCCGGACCAAAGACGACCTTGGCGTGCTCGGAGACGTCGAACTGCGACTGGTGGCAGGGGCACAGCAGGTGGTGCGTGTGCTGCTCGTAGAGCGCAACGGGGCAACCGACGTGGGTGCAGACCTTCGAGTACGCGACGATTCCGTCGTACGACCAGCTCTCGCGCTCGGGGAGCTCGTGGAGGTCGCTCTGATCGAGACGCATCAGCAGCACGATCGCCTTTGCCTTCGCGTCGAGCAGCGTGTCGCTGCCGCCGCGCTCGTCCAGGCTGAGCTTTGCGAAGTCGTCGTGGTTCAGGTTCTCGGGGATGACGTGGAATGCGGATCCGATCGTCACCTCACTAGCCTTGATCGGCACGCCGGACGGGTCGCGGGCCAGGCGGGTGCCCTTGGTCCACATCGTGTGCTTCAGCAGCTGCACCGGATCGCGGTCCTGCGGAGCAAGCCCGCGCAGGAGGGTGATGCCGGGGAGCGGGAACGCGATGAGCGCACCGATCAGGCTGTTGCGCACGAGCGAGCGGCGGGAGAACCCGGACTCTTCGTTTGCAAGCTTGAAGATCTCCGCTGACGCTTCGCGTGTCGGCTCGTCGCTCGGCACGGGGTGCCGCTCGTCGATCGACTCGTGATCCGCCATGAGGGCCTTGCCCCAGTGGACGGCACCGATACCCACGGCGAGCAGCGCGAGCGCCATGCCCAGACCCACGAACATCGTGTGGATCCGGATCGCCATCAGCTCGCCCGACTCAATCGGGAAGAACATGTAGGCGAGCACTGCACCGAGGCTGCCAGCGATCGAGATGTAGAACAGGGTGTAGACGGTACGCTCTGCCCGCTTAGCCTTCTTCGGATCAAGATCCGTGACGCGCTGACGGTGCGGGGGAAGGCCCGGATTCTGCACAGCGTCGGGCGAAATCACTGCGGTTCCCACCGCGGCGGATTCGACCGAGCCGTGGCTCTGGGCGGCGACAACGGCACCAGTATCGCCGTTGTTCTTCGCTTCCTCTGCCATGTTGCTCCTTGACTCCTGAATCATGAACTCGTTGCGAGACCGAAACTAGTTCGACTTCGCGGTAACCCAGACGGTGAGGCCGATGATGGCGCCGAGTCCGATTACCCAAATGAAGAGGCCCTCTGCGACCGGGCCGATCGAGCCGAGGGTCAGGCCGCCAACTGCGGGCTGCTCCTCGATGTACTTGAGGTACGAGATGATGTCTGCCTTCTCCTGCGGCGAGATGTTCGCGTCGCTGAAGACGGGCATGTTCTGCGGGCCGGTGACCATTGCCTCGTAGATGTGGGTCGGTGCCACACCCGTCAGCTTGGGAGCAAACTTGCCCTGGGTCAGGGCGCCGCCGGCGGCCGAGACGTTGTGGCACATGGCGCAGTTGATGCGGAACAGTTCGCCACCGCTCGCAATACCCTCGGCGTCGCTGTCTGCCTGGAGGTACTGGGTCTCGGGGAGGCCCGGTCCCGGCGCGAGGGAGGCCACGTAGGCGGCCATCTGGAGGGTCTGCTCCTCGGTGAACTGCTCAGGCTTCACCATGCCCTGCGGGCCGTTGAAGGCGAGCGGCATGCGGCCGGTGCCGACCTGGAAGTTGACCGATGCAGCACCGACGCCAACGAGCGTGGGTCCGTCGGGAGTGCCCTGAGCCGCTGCACCGTGGCAGGTGGCGCAGTTTGCGCCGAACAGCTTCTCGCCAGCCGAAATGGTAGCGGGGGACTCGAGATCGATCTCCGCGGTAGCGGGGGACTGGCTGACGCCCGCGTACGCGGCGCCAGTCACGAGCAGGCCCACCGCGACGAGCGCGGCGGTGGCAAGCGGGTGGCGGCGGCCGGTCTTGCGAACGTTCTTCTTGGCGCGAGCCATGATGTCGATTACTCCTGACCCCTACTTGAGGACGTAGATAACGATGAAGAGGATGATCCACACGATGTCAACGAAGTGCCAGTAGTAGGACACGACGACAGCGGTGGTCTCTTCTTTGTGCGTGAAGTTCTTGACGGCGTAGATGCGGCCGATCACGAGCAGGAATGCCACGAGGCCGAGCGACACGTGAATGCCGTGGAAGCCGGTGGTCATGTAGAACGCGGAGCCGTACGGGTCGGATGCGAGGGTGATGCCCTCGGACACGAAGGTCGCGTACTCGTAGGTCTGGCCCGCCACGAAGATGGCGCCCATGAAGAAGGTGAGGAAGAACCACTCGACCGTGCCCCACTTGCTGGGGCTCGCTCCCGTGGCTCGGGGCTGGCCGCGCTCGGCGGCGAAGACGCCCGCCTGTGCGGTGAACGAGGACGCGACCAGGATCAGCGTGTTGATCAACGCGAATGCGAAGTTGTGCTTCGCGGTCTGCTCGGCCCAGAGCTCAGGATTCATAGCGCGCAGCGTGAAGTAGATCGCGAAGAGGCCCGCGAAGAACATGACCTCGCTGCCGAGCCACACGATCGTGCCGACGGCGACGGTATTCGGTCGCTTCACCGACGGCACGGCTGACTTGGTATTCATAGTGGTCGTTGTCACCCCTCCATTATGGCTGAAAGTTTGGTGTGCGTTTTCACTCTTTCACGGCGCGCCGAACTTTCTGCGAGATTCCTGACAAGCCTACCGCTTTGGGGGAGCGATTTCGGACAGCACGCCGCCTTTCGGCCTCGTGTTGGTGTGTTTCGGGCCAGAAATGCGGTGGAGTCGGGGGCTCTGAGTGCGGGAACCCCCAGATCTGGGGCGCGTGCGCCGCGCGTGGCGGCGTGCCTCGATAGAATTGCTGAATGATCGATGAGCGAAATTGGCCGACCGTTCTCACCGCGCTGCTCGAGGGTGCGGACCTCAGTGTTTCTCAGGCTGAGTGGGCCATGGCTCGGTTTATGACGGGGGAGGCGAGCGGCGCTCAGGTGGGCGCGTTTCTCGTCGCACTGCGCTCGAAAGGCGTGACTGTCGAAGAGGTGATCGGGTTCCGCGATGCGATTCTCGCCGAGGCGCTGCCGATCGCGCTCCCGCCGATGTCCCTCGATATCGTGGGCACCGGCGGCGACCGCTTCGGCACCGTGAATGTCTCGACGATGGCCTCGATCACCGCTGCCGCAGCCGGGGTCCCCGTGGTGAAGCACGGCAACCGTGCCGCGAGCAGCCAGTCGGGCTCGTCCGACGTCCTGAGTGCTCTGGGGATCGACCTGGGCCTCGACGCGGCGGAGCTTGCCCGCGCATTCGAGGACGTGGGGATCGCGTTCGTTCACGCCGCCCGGTTCCTCCCGGGGTTCCGCCACGTGGCGCCAGCGCGCGCCGAGCTGGGCATTCCCACGGTGTTTAACTTTCTCGGCCCGCTCTGCAATCCTGTGCGCCCTGAGGCATCGGCGGTCGGGGTCGCCGACATCGACCGCGTACCGATCTTCGTGGGCGTGTTCCGGCTGCGCGGTGCCTCCGCGCTCGTCTTCCGGGGCGACGACGGCCTCGACGAGCTCACGACCACGGGCCACTCGCGGCTCTGGGAGGTTAGCCGGGGCGGTCTGACCGAGCACGATATTGATCCCCGCGACCTCGGAATCCCGCGCGCAGAGATCAGTGACCTCGTGGGCGGCACCCCTGACGAGAACGCCGCGGTGGTGCGGCGTGTGTTTGACGGTGAGCGCGGACCCGTGCGCGACATCGTGCTGCTGAACGCCGCGGCTGGGATGGTCGCGTACGACCTCGCGCAGCGGCCCGAGAGCGTCGAGCGCGCGCTCCTCGAGCGCCTGCACGAAAAGCTGCGCCTCGCTGAAGAGACGATCGACTCCGGGCGCGCGGCCGCGAAACTTGCGGACTGGGCCGCCGCCACGGCCGCGGCGCGCGGCGCGCAGCCGGCGGGGGCCTGAGCCGCGACCGGTCGCGCCCCGAGCCCGACCGCTCGCGTGCGGGCACGTTCGCGCGCGGGCTCGGCGTCGCCGGGCCCCGCTGCCGGCCGCTTGGCGGCGTGGCGCCGCTAGCGCAGCGTTCGGGTAGTGGGAGCCGCGGGAGTCTCGGGAACCGAGGACGGGACGGTGTCGCGGTCGATTCGGCTGTACTTTGCGAGGAACGGCATCGGATCGATCGGTTCGTCGTCGAGTCGCATCGCCAGGTGGAGGTGCGCGCCAAACGCGAGACCCGTCGCGCCGACCTTCCCCACGGGGTCGCCCATCTTCAGTGTGTCGCCCACGCTGTAGTTGTGGGAGGCGTCCTCCATGTGGCAGTACCGGCTCGTGACCGTCTGGTCGTCGATATCGTGCTCAAGCTTCAAGCCGAAGCCGCAGCCGTCGCTCGCGAAGCCTGCCTCGAGCACGGTGCCGTCCGCGATCGCCTGGATCGGGGTGCCCGCCGCCGCGCCGAAGTCCTGCGCGTCGTGGAACTGCGCGACCGGAGCTGTGCGATACCCGAACGGGTCGGTGAGAAGCACGGTGGCGGTGAACGGATAGTTCACGAGGGCGTCCTCGCGGAAGGTGAATGAGCCCGGCGTGGCCTCTTCGACTGCCACGGCGGTGATGTCGCTCAGCGACGCGGGCAGGTCTTCGCTCGAAACCTCGGAGAACAGGCGCTGCTCGGACGCCGAGACCTCCGCCTCCTCGGTCTCCTGAATGAACGGGATTGCGGCCGGGAGGGCGAGTGCGCCCACGCACGCCGCTGCTGCGACCGTCGCAATACGCCGCCGGAGGGTGCGGCGGGGCCGGTCCGTGGTGGGCTCGGGGCCCAGGGGGCTGGCTGGGACGTGCTCCCGCACAGGGACGCGGACGTAGCCGGAGGCCCCGGCGCTCGGTTCCGCGGGCGTCGCGGACGCCTCCCGTGCACGGGGAGTCGAAAGCGCGGTGGCGTCCGAGTCGCTCTCGGCGGGCGCGGCGGCGTGCTCAGTGGCGGGGCTGGTGTGAGAGGTGTGCGGCACCGACCCGGTCGCTGTGCGCAGCGACCGGCGTGACGGGAACGGGGTCCGTTCATCCGGGGGTGTGTCGGGCATGCGTTCTCTCGGTAGGCGGCGTTCGGCCGGACGGGCGAACGAAAGATAACGAACAGGTTACAGTCGGAGCCGCGGAAAAGCCAACCCCGAGCTGAAACGCCTGTTCAGCGGCCCAGACTGGTGGGGTCGTCGGGGTTCCGATCCGACTCCGACGTGGTGTCAGTGTCAGTGCTCGGGTCCGGGCCTCCGGCGTGGTCGGCGTGCTCGATATGTTCGTCCGCCTCGCCCACGCCGTCGATCCGTTCGCCGACGGTGAGGGACGCATCGCCCGAGGCAGTGTGGTCGGGGCGCTCAGGGCCCCGCGGCTGGATCCGCCCGGGCTCGAGCGTGCGCTGCACGTCCTCCGCGGTGACCTGCTCGATCGGCCCCGTCGTGGCGTCCACGTACCACTCGGTGAGCACCGGATCGGTGCTGTCGAATCCCGCACCAGCCCCCTCATCGGCGGGAACCTCGCTGGTGCCGAACACGAAGTCGTCACCGTACTCGTCGATCCCGCGTCGTACGCCCTGCGCAATCGCGGCCTGCGCGTACTTGCGGCGAATGATGTATGGATCCGTTCGCAGATCCTTCGCCCACGCGATCATGATTCCGATGACGACAATTGCAAACGGGAGCGCGGAAACCACCATGAGCGACTGGAGGCCGGACAGCGTGTTGCGTCCCCCCGCCAGGAGCAGTGCGATTGCGATCAGGCTCAGGAGCACGCCCCAGAGGATCGTCACCCAGCGGGATGGCTCGGGCCGTCCGGCCTGAGACATCGACGCCATGACGATTGAGGCGGAGTCGGCGGCGGTTACGAAGAACACGACCACCGCCACCATGGCGACCACCGAGGTGATCATGCCGAACGGGAGGCGCTGGAGGAGCTGGAACAGCACCTCCTCGCCGGAGTCCCCGCTCTGCAGATTGACGCCGTTGAGCGTCATGTAGATTGCGGTGCCGCCGTACACCACGAACCAGGAGATGACGATCGCGGAGGGAACGAGCACGACGGTGGTGACGAACTCGCGGAGTGTGCGCCCGCGCGAGATCTTTGCGATAAACATGCCGACGAACGGCGTCCACGAGACCCACCACGCCCAGTAGTAGGTGGTCCAGGACGCGAGGAATGTTGCGGTCTCGGGGCCCTGGTTCGGGTTGCGCGCGAGCATGAGCCCGAGCTGTTCGAAGAACTCCACGAGCGATGACGGGACGAAGTTGAGGAGGAAGACTGTGGGGCCAGCGATCAACACGAACAGGCCAAGACTGCCGGTGAGCACCATGTTGAGGTTTGAGAGCCGGCGGATCCCGCGCTTCACCCCGGACACCGCCGAGGCGATGAAGAGGGCCGTCAGGATGGCGATCGCGCCGACCAGGAACGTGTTGCCGAGCGGGCCGATCCCGGTGACCATGCGGAAGCCGCTCTCGATTTGCAGGGCGCCGATCCCGAGCGAGACTGCCGTGCCGAAGAGCGTGACGATGATGGCGAAGATGTCGATGGTGCGCCCCAGCGCCCGATGCGTGTTCCCGGGGAACACCGGCTCGAAGAGTGCGGAGATGAGCGGCGCACGCCCTCGGCGATACGCGCTGTAGGCGATCGCGCCGCCGACCAGGGCGTAAAAGGCCCAGGCGATTGGACCCCAGTGCAGGATCGTCTGTGCGAGCGCTGGGAGTGCCGCGTCGGCGGTGCCTGCCGCCTCGGTGACCCCTGGCGGGGTGTCCAGGAAGTACGTGAGCGGCTCGAGTGGGCCGTAAAAGAGGAGGCCGATGCCGAGCCCCGCCGCGAACAGCATGG
The DNA here is from genome assembly GCF_004217175.1 of Leucobacter luti. GTDB lineage: Bacteria > Actinomycetota > Actinomycetes > Actinomycetales > Microbacteriaceae > Leucobacter > Leucobacter luti. The sequence goes on along the minus strand of NZ_SHKI01000007.1, from coordinate 85,059 downwards.
AGATCCACGAGGGCGTGGAGAACTCGGGCGCTTCGTCGTCCGCGCCGAGCCGAATTCCGCCCGTGCGACCGTAGCCCACCACGAGCATGAAGATCGCCACTGCGATCGCCAGCGCGCCAAAGAGCCAGCTGAAGTTCTCGGTCACCCACGCCAGTGAGACCGCGCCCACCTCGGCGAGGTTTTCGGGCGCGAGGAAGGCCCAGAGGATCACTCCGAGCGTGAGCGTGAGCGCGACGATCAGCACTACCCAGTTGGTGGGGAAGCGCATGCCGGTTTGCTCGACCCCGATACCCGGGAGGAGGCCGGGGTGGGGGAGCGGTGGTGGGGTGGGGACCGTGATCTTGATCGATCGCTTCCCGCTTGGATTCGACTTCGGCATGAGGATCCGGGCTCCGTTTCGACGCACACGGGGACCGGGAAGACCGGCTCCCAGGTCTTACGCTAGTGACGAGGGGGCCGACCGCTCACGCGGTTCGCTCACTTGCGCCCGAGGGGAAGCTCAAGAAAACGGCCCTGATCGGCCATTTGTCCCGTTACCTGATCGTGATGTGCGCCCGGCGCGCCGCTGCAATGAACGCCGTGATGCGCTCGGGGTCCTTGACTCCGGGCGCCGACTCGACTCCGCTCGACACGTCAACGCCGCCGGGGGAGACCGCGGCGATTGCGGCACCGACCGTCGTTGCGTCGAGGCCTCCGGCGAGGAGCCAGTCGTCGCCCAGGCGCTCGGGGGCCACCGGCGAGAGGTCCCAGGTCTCGCCGGATCCGGGGAGGGCGCCATCGACGAGGAGGCGTTCCTCGCCGCGCGCGCCGGCCCGCAGCTCGGGATCCGCCGCGAGCGACGTGGCGCGCCAGACGCGGGGGATGAGCGCGCGCGCGGCGGCAAAGTCCGCGGCCGTGTAGCTGCCGTGGAGTTGCAGCACGTCGAAGCCGAGCGTCCGGGCGAGACGCGCGGCCTCCTCGGCGGGCATGCGATTGACCACCAGTGCGGTGTCCACCGGCCGGCCGGCCGAGGCTGCGGCGGCCCGCGCGGCCGCCACCACGGCGATGGCCTCCTCGGGGGTCGCGTGCCGGGGGCTTGCGGGGCTCATCACCACGCCGACCGCGTCGGCTCCGGCCGCGATCGCGTGCTCGGTCATGGCCGCGTCGCGCAGGCCGCAGATCTTTACATACATGGTGACTCCTCGGGTGCCGTTCCCAGCGTAGTCGTACGGCCCCGGATCGACGGGATCGATCCGGGGCCGTACGGTGGGTGCGACGCCCGAGGGGTGGCGGCGCGTGCGCCTGCCGAACCTAGCGGCGCGGCGCGATGAGTCCGCCCGTCTGCGACTGAGCGGTCGCGAGGCGACGGGCCACGTCCTGCCAGTTCACCACGTTCCAGAACGCCCTGACGTAGTCGGCGCGCACGTTCTGGTAGTCGAGGTAGTACGCGTGCTCCCACACGTCGAGCTGCAGCAGGGGAGTGACGCCGAGCGGGACGTTGCCCTGCTGGTCGAAGAGCTGGAAGATGACGAGGCGGGCTCCGAGCGAGTCCCAGGCGAGCACCGACCAGCCCGAGCCCTGCACGCCCATTGCGGTGGCCTCGAAGTGCGCACGGAACGATTCGAGCGATCCTAAGTGCGCCCCCAGCGCCTCGGCGAGCTCGCCCTCCGGGTCACCGCCGCCATCGGGGGACATGTTCTCCCAGAAGACGCTGTGGTTGATGTGCCCGCCCAGGTTGAAGGCGAGATCCTTCTCGAGCTTGTTCACGTTGCGCAGATCCCCGGACTCCCGCGCCTCGGCGAGCTGCGTGAGGGCGGCATTCGCGCCGGTGACGTACGCCTGGTGGTGCTTCGAGTGGTGCAGCTCCATGATTCGGCCTGAGATGTGCGGCGCGAGCGCCGAGTAGTCGTAGGGCAGATCCGGGAGGGTGTACTCAGTCATGTTCAGTTCCTTTCGGTGGATGGTCGGTGTGGCGCGCTCAGCCCGCGGCCGGTGCGGCCCGCAGCGCTGGGGTCGCGGAGTATTCCGCGGCTTCGACGAGCGGAGCGATGCCGTGGAACGCGCGATCTCGATAGACGAGTGGCTCGGATGCTCGGCCGAGCCGCACCTCGATCACTTCGGCGAGCACGAGTGTCGAGGCCCCCACGGGCGTGGCCTGGATGGTCCGCGCGCGGAGGGCGGCTCTGGCGTCCGGCAGGAACGGCTCGCCCGTGGGCAGCGTGTGCCAGCCCTGCGCCTCGGTGAAGCGGTCGCCCCCGCTCACGGCGAACTCTTGGGCAAGCTCGAGGTGCGCGCGATCGAGGAGGTGGACCACGTAGCTCTCGGCGGCGAGGAGGCCGCCGGCGCTCCCAGTTGCCCGAGTGACGGAGAATGCGAGCGCGATCGGGTCGAGCCCGACCGACGCCACGCTCGATGCGGTAAGCCCGACGGGGCCGTCTGGGGTGTGCGCGGTAATGAGTGAGATCCCGGCCGGGTGCGTTCGGAATGCGTCCTTGAACGCCGCGGCGAGGTCCTCCGCCGGCTGCGTGTGCGCGAGGGCGGGCGTGGTGGTGCGGTGCATGTGCGTGGCTCCTGAGTGACGAACTAGGCGAGGTCGGTGTTCTGCGGCGGGAGTGCCGCGATGATGGGGTGGTCGAAGCTGTAAGCCCCCACCTTCGCGGCCCCGCCGGGGGAGCCGATCTCGTCGAAGAAGTCGACGTTGGCGCGGTAGTAGTCGGACCACTCGGCGGGGAGGTCGTCCTCGTAGTAGATCGCCTCGACGGGGCAGACCGGCTCGCAGGCGCCGCAGTCGACGCACTCGTCGGGGTGGATGTAGAGCGATCGTTCGCCCTCGTAGATGCAGTCGACGGGACACTCGTCAATGCAGGCTCGATCCTTGAGATCCACGCACGGCAGTGCAATGACGTAGGTCATGTGAGCTGGGTTTTCGTGTGAAGCATGGTTGCAACGATAGAACCTCAAGTATGCTTGAGGTCAAGTGAAGGAGGGTGTGATGGCGCAGGCAGGCGAGGTGTCCGAGCTCGGGGACGAGCCGCAGCACGATCCGGGGGAGTTGCTCACCGTGGGGGAGATGAGTCGCCGCACGGGGGTGGCGGTCTCGGCGCTGCACTACTACGAGCAGCTCGGGCTCATCGCCTCGCGCCGCACCGCGGGGAATCAGCGCCGCTATCCGCGGTACATGTTGCGCCGAGTCGCTCTCGTGTCTGTGGCAAAGCGCCTCGGCATTCCGCTCGCCGACGTGCAAGAGAGCTTCGCGGACGTGCCGCTTGAGACCACGCCCAGTCACGAAGACTGGCAGCGGGCCTCGCGGCGCTGGAAGAAAACCCTCGAGCAGCGGCGCCAGGGAATCGAGCAGCTTGAGCGCGAACTGACCGGCTGCATCGGCTGCGGGTGCCTCTCAATGAAAGCCTGCGGCTTGCTCAACCCGGGCGATGAGCTTGGCGATAGCGGATCCGGCGCGCGCAGGATCCGGGTGTAGGGCGCGGTTCGGGGGTGTGGGGTGCGTGCCGCCGGCGCGGTATCGGGGCGCACCGATGGCGGGCTCAATTCACTTCAACTGACATAATATAGATTATCAGCGAATGGGGACTGCGCGGGGTGACGGGCGGGTGCGCGTGCCCGTGGGCCCGGCGCGCGCCTCAAGGTTTGCGCGTGCGGAGCCGCCGGCGCGCTGGGTGTTTCGCGCCAGCGGGCGCTGGAGTGCCGACGGGCGCGTGGGTCTTAGTGAGCGCCCTGCGGGCGTTCCGGCGCTGCGCGGATTCGCTGCGGGCGCTCAGATGCTGTGTGGATTCACGGTGGCCGCAGGTGAATCGCTGAGGCGTTCGTCTTGCGTGAGGAATCCAGTTGCGGCCGAAAGCGCCGCCGTTGTGGGGCGGTAATACGCCCACTTGCCGCGTTGCTCGCGTGCCACCAGGCCGGCCTCGACGAGCTGCTTCATGTGGTGTGACACTGTGGGTTGGGATAGCCCCACCGGCTCCGTTAGGTCGCAGGCGCACATCTCCCCGGACTCGCTCGCGGCAATCAGGAGCAAGAGCTTGACTCGCGTGGGATCACCGAGCGCCTTGAAGACTTTGGCGAGCTGGTGCGCGGCCTCGTCGTCAACGACTCCCCCCCCCGGGCCCACTGTGCAGCACGCGGCGGTGGGTGCGGGTGTGGCTTCGGCGGTGGTCATGGGTCCATCCTGCACCACATATTGACATTTGTCTATATCGCCGCAAGACTCTTCATATTGACAAATTTCGATTTGAGGAGTGTGTGATGCGCACTGTTGTTGTGATCGGGGCAGGCCCGCAGGGGCTTGCGGCAGCGGCCCACCTGCTGGAGCGTGGCCTGGAGCCGCTGGTGTGTGAGCAGGGACCCGGGCCGGGGTCCTCGGTCGCCGAGTGGGGTCATGTTCGCCTCTTCTCCCCCTGGTCCGAGCTCGTTGATCCAGCGGCGGCCCGGTTGCTCTCGGCATCGGGGTGGGTTCCCCCAGCGACCGGCTTTCCCACGGGGCGGCAGTGGATTGAGCAGTATCTGGCCCCACTCGCAGCGCTGCTTCGAGAGCGGATTATGTACGGCGCGCGGGTCACCGGGGTCGCGCGGCTGGGGCGAGATCTGACTGTTGACGAGGGGCGGCCAACGCAGCCGTTTGTGGTGCACGCCGTCACCGAGCAGAGTGAGGAGCATCGCGTGCTGGCGCGTGCGGTGATCGATGCGTCAGGCACCTGGCTCACACCGAATCCCGCCGGTGCCGAGGGCATCCCCGCGATCGGCGAGGCGCGAGCGCGAGCGCACGGCCTCGTGGTGCACCGGATTCCCGATAGTGACGAAGTGAACGCCCTTGCGGGTCAGCACGTTGTGGTGGTCGGAAACGGGCACTCCGCCGCTACGGCCATTACGCTCCTCGGTCGAGTCGTGCAGCGGGACCCCGCGACACGAGTGACCTGGGTGGTGCGCCGCGGGACTGTTGGGAACGCCCTCGGGGGCGGAAGCGGGGACGAGCTCCCCGAGCGTGGGGCGTTGGGGCAGCGCGCGAAGCAGCTCGTTGCGGACGGCAGGGTGTCGCTCGTGACGGGGTTCCGCACCGAGCGGTGTGCCACCGAGGGTTCGGATGTGGTGTTGCACGCCGGGGACGGCCGGGCGCTGGAGCCAGCCTCTCGCGTCTTCGTGCTGACCGGATTTCGTCCAGACCTGGGGTTCCTGTCCGAGGTGCGGCTCGGACTCGATCCGCGGTTGCAGGCGCCAAGCCGGGTGGCGAGCGAGGTGGATCCGAATGCGCACTCCTGCGGATCGATCCGCGCGACAGGCGCTGCCGACCTTGCGCATCCGGACCCGGGGTTCTATGTCGTGGGCGCCAAGTCATACGGTCGAGCCCCCACCTTCTTGGCGGTGACGGGGTTCGAGCAGGTTCGGAGCGTCGTGGCGGAGATCGCCGGAGACCGGGCGGGCGCTGAGCGCGTCGAGCTCGTGCTGCCTGACACTGGTGTGTGCGGTGGATCCGGCCTGTTTGACGCTCCGGGCGACGCGGGCCGTCCCCGCTCCCCCGGGCGCGTGTAGAGCTGCGCGGGCGCGCCCGGTGCGGGCGCCGAGCGCCGCGGGACTATGGGGACTTCGTGTCGACTGCAACCGGATCGGTGTTGAACCAAGCGCGGGCCGCCCACAGTGACACGTACACGAGGCCGACGAGCACGGGCACCTCAATGAGGGGGCCGACCACGCCGGCAAGCGCCTGCCCGCTCGTAGCGCCGAAGGTGCCGATCGCTACGGCGATCGCGAGCTCGAAATTGTTCCCTGCCGCGGTGAACGCGAGGGACGTGGACTTCGCGTAGCCGAGCCCGAGCGTCTTGCCGAGCGCGATTCCGGCGAACCACATGATCGCGAAGTACGCGAGCAGTGGAAGCGCAATGCGGCCGACATCCCAGGGGTGCGCGAGGATCGCGTCACCCTGCAGCGCGAAGAGCAGCACAATGGTGAAGAGGAGGCCATACAGCGCCCACGGTCCGATCGCGGGGAGAAACTGCTCCTCGTACCAGTCCCTGCCGCGGCGCCGTTCCCCGACCCAGCGGGAAGCGAAGCCGGCGAGCAGTGGAACCCCGAGGAACACGAGGACGTTGAGCGCGATCTCCCACACGGAGACGTCAAGTCCCTGTGAGTCGAGGCCCAGCCAGCCGGGCAGGACCGTGAGGTAGAACCACCCGAGCAGGGAGAACGCCACGAGCTGAAACGCGGAGTTGATGGTCACCAGCACGGCGGTCGCCTCACGGTCGCCGCACGCCAGGTCGTTCCAAATCACGACCATGGCGATGCACCGCGCGAGCCCCACGATGATCAATCCGGTGCGGTACTCCGGGAGGTCGGGCAGAAAGCCCCAGGCAAGCGCAAACATCACCGCGGGCCCCGCGATCCAGTTCAGTGCCAGCGACGAGACGAGCAGGCGTGTGTCACCCGCGACCGCGGCGATCCTGTCGTACCGCACTTTCGCGAGCACCGGATACATCATGACCAGGAGCCCGAGCCCGATCGGCACCGAGATGCCGCCCACCTCCAGGCGAGCCAGCGCCCCGGAGAGCGCCGGCACGAACCGGCCGAGCACGATGCCGACTCCCATCGCAAGCCCAATCCACAGCGGCAGCCACCTGTCGAGCGTGGAGAGCCGCGCGGGGCGCCCGGGGTGTGTGGGCGTTGGTGGTCGTGTCGACATCCCCCTATATTGATGGACTTCGATACGTTGCGCAAGTCGGCCGTGCGCGGTATTGATTCGGGGTGCCGCGGCGAGAACGTCTGAGCTGCGGCCGCGCAGCCCGCCCGCCCGCTCGGTGCCCGCGGTCCTGCGGGTTCGGTAGTGTTGACCGGCGTGCCCGGCATCCGTGGTGCATCGCTCACCGAGCCCGGAGGACACACATGGCAGCCGCCCCGCCCGCACCCGTCTCCGCGCCGCACCGCGCCCCGGACCACAGCGTGCGCACCGCGCTGCGGACGCCCAGGATCCTGACGCGCGAGGTGCTCGCCGGCCTCGTCGTGGCGCTCGCGTTGATCCCCGAGGCGATCTCGTTCTCGATCATCGCCGGTGTTGACCCAAAGGTCGGGCTGTTTTCCTCGTTCGTGATGGCCGTCACGATCGCTTGCGTGGGCGGCCGGCCGGCGATGATCTCTGCAGCCACGGGGGCCGTCGCGCTCGTGATCGCGCCCGTGGCGCGCGAGCACGGGATGGACTATTTCGTCGCCACCGTGCTCCTCGCCGGGGTGCTGCAGATCGTGTTCGCGCTGCTCGGGGTCGCACAGCTCACCCGCTACATTCCGCGCAGTGTGATGGTCGGCTTCGTCAACGCGCTCGCGATCCTGGTGTTCGTGGCACAGCTCCCGCACCTGCTCGGCGTGCCGTGGCTCGTCTACCCGCTCCTGGCGCTCGGTCTGCTGATCCTGGTCTTCATGCCCCGAATCACGCGAGTGGTGCCCGCTCCCCTGGTGTCGATCGCCGTGGTGACCGCGATCGTGATGGTGTTCGCGATCAACGTGCCGACCGTGGGTGACCAGGGCGAACTCCCCCAGAGTCTCCCCGAACTGTTCGTGCCAAATGTCCCGCTGACCTGGGAGACGCTCTCAATCATCGCGCCGTACGCGGTCGCGATGGCGCTCGTGGGCCTGCTTGAATCCCTGATGACCGCAAAGCTTGTGGACGACATCACCGACACGCGCTCAAACAAGCGGCGCGAGAGCTGGGGCCAGGGCGTTGCCAACATCATGTCCGGCCTCTGTGGCGGGATGGGCGGCTGCGCCATGATCGGGCAGACCATGGTGAACGTGAAAGTCTCGGGCGCGCGCACCCGCATCTCCACCTTCCTCGCCGGCGCCTTCCTCCTGCTGCTCGTGCTCACGCTGGGCGATCTCGTCTCGGTGATCCCGATGGCCGCGCTCGTGGCCGTCATGATCATGGTCTGCGTGAGCACGTTCGACTGGCACTCGATCCGGCCGAGCACGCTGCGCCGACTGCCCTGGAGCGAGTCGGCAGTGATGGTGGTCACCGTGGCCGCGGTGGTGGCGACGCACAACCTCGCGATCGGCGTGGTTGTTGGGGTCTGCGCGGCGTCGCTGCTGTTCGTGCGCCGCGTCTCTCGGCTCGGATCCGTGGAGCGACGAATCATCGAGCGCGGCGGCGAATCCCACGCGCGCTACACGGTGCAGGGCGAGCTGTTCTTTGCCTCGGTGTCCGATCTCGCGGCGAACTTCGAGTTCGCGGCCGATCCGGAACGCGTGGTGCTCGACCTGAGCCAGTCGCACATCTGGGATGCGTCGACCGTCGCGGAGCTCGACGCAATCGTGCAGAAGTACGCGCAGCACGGGAAGCACGTCGAGCTGCTCGGCATGAACCCGCAGACCGCCGCGCTGCACGCGCGTCTCACCGGCGGGCTGAGCTAACCCGGCCGGTCACTGCGGCGCAGGCTGTCGGTGAGGGGCGAGCGGACCGCGAACACTTCGGCTCGCGAACACTCCGGCTTCCTGATCCGCCGGCTCAGGCACCTGTCGGCTTGCGCATCCGCTCAGTCGCGGTGCTGGCGCCGAGCCGTGCCCAGTCGCGCCAAGCTGCACCCCTAGTCGCGCCCGGCGCTCAGCAGAAGCAGCGCGCGGCTCGCCAGGGCGCTCGCGCCCACTCCCCCGAACTCGGCCGCGGTGAGCATCAGATCGGCGTTGCCGCGCAGCGCCGCGACGCCGGCGAGGATGAGTGCGCCGAACACTACGATCCAGCCGACGAGGGCGAGCCCGATCGAGATCGTGGAGCCCAGCACCACCGCGCCCCGAACGCGCGCGGGTCGGGCAAGGCCGGCGAGTGCGAACGCCACCACACCGAGCGCGAGCGCACCGAAGACATCGCTCGGCCGGTGCCAGCCGTACGCGAGGAGCTGCCAGCTCACCACCCCGAGCAGGACGGTGCCGGCAACGGCGACGAGAGCGCGGATCCCGGCGGGAACCGCCCAGATCAGCGCGGCGGTGAGCGCGGTGAAGACCGTCATGTGCCCGCTCGGGAACGTGTTCGGGGCGTCGAGCTCGAACAGCTCCGGGCGCGTCAAGAGGTGCAGCTTGAGCAGCTGCGAGGTCGCGATCGCGGCGGCCGGGAGCAGTACGACCAGGATCGCGCGCTGCACGCCGTGCGCGAAGAGCGCAGTGATCCCGAGCACGAGCAGGGCGACCGCGATCGACGCCGGCGACACGAGGTTGAGCGGCGGCGGCGGATTCGTGGTGAACTCCGCGGCGTTGAGCGCGATGTCCTCGGCCCGCTGGCCGATCTCGTTCTGCACGCCGAGCACGAACGAGACGATTCCGATCGCGAGCCAGAAGACGGTGATCCAGAGCGCGCGGCGGCGGCCGCCGGTGGCGATCCCGGTCACCCGGCGACCACCGTCCCGGCCCCGACGGGAAGCTGCGCGGAGCGGTCAACTCGGCGGTCGCTCGTGCGCACCGCCCACATGGCGAGGGCGGCCGCGGTGGCGACGTTCAGGGAATCGACACTGTGCTCCATCGGGATGAGTACGGTGCGGGCGGCCGAGGCGAGCGCGCGGCGGCTGAGCCCCGGACCCTCCGTGCCGAACATGAGCGCGAGGCGCTCGGGAAGCTCCTCAACGAAGTCGGCGAGGTCCTCCGCATCGTCGCGCAGCGCGAACGCGGTGAGCTCGTACCCCGTGTCACGGAACAGCGGGCCGGCCTCGCGCCAGTCGGGAAGCCGCGCCCACGGTACCTGGAGCACCGCGCCCATGCTCACGCGCACCGCCCGTCGATACAGCGGGTCGGCGCAGCCGGGGGTCAGCAGCACGGCGTCGGCGCCGAGCGCGGCGGCCGAGCGGAACACCGCGCCCACGTTGGTGTGATCGGCGAGGTCCTCGAGCACCACCACCCGGCGGGACTGCCGCAGCAGCGCCTCGGGGTCGAGCGGCGCTGGCCGGTGCATCGAGGCGATGGCGCCGCGGTGCATGTTGAACCCCGTGAGCTGCTCCAGCTGCTCGGGGAGGCCGATATACACGGGCACCTCGGGGTACTCGGCGAGCAACGGCTCGATGCGGGGAAGCCACTCGGCCACCATGAGCAGCGACCGCGGCCGATGCCCGGCGCGCAGCGCGCGCTCGATGACCTTCGGCGACTCCGCAAGATAGAGCCCCTCGGCGGGCTCGCGGACGCGGCGCAGTGCGACGTCCGTGAGCTGCGTGAAATCTGACAGCTCGGGTGCCGCGATGTCCTCGATGTGCACGAGCCTCATGCGGTCACCTCCCGGCGGAGGAAGCCGGCGATCTCACCGACGGCCTCGGCCACCGCCTCGTAGTGCACGAGGTGGCCGGTGCCCGGCAGAATCCGAAGCTCAGCGCCGGAGATGCGACGCTGCAGCTCAAGCTGCTTGGCCAGCGGGGTGATGTCGTCCCGGTCCCCCGCGATGAGCAGCGTCGGCATGGTGAACGCGTCGGCATACTCGGTCACGGTGTGCGACACGGAAGCGCGGAACGCCTCAAGCAGCGTGGTCGGGTCGGAGAACGTGCTGAAGTAGCTGGCGTGCTGCCCGTGGATCCACGCGCGCAGCTCCGGGTCGCGTGTCTTTGCCATGACCTCGCTCATCACCCTGACAATGAGCCGGTTGCCGAGCAGGCCGCGCGCGGCGCGCTCCGGAAGCAGGTCCGCGGCGCGATAGTACGCGATCGCGAGTTGCGTCATGACGGCCTGCGGCCCCTCAAGCGCCGGGGCCGAGATCGGGTTGATCAGAACCGTGCGCCGGGGCGCGAGCCCCCCGGCCAGTGCGGACGCCACGACCAGCGACCCGAATGAGTGGCCCAGCACCGCGAACCCGCCGGGAGCTACCTCGCCGGCGAACGCGCGCAGCCACTCCCCGTAGAGCGCGATGTCATGGGTGCGCCCCGGGATCGCGGGGCTCTCACCAAAGCCCGGCAGATCGGGAACCACGACGCGGAGCTCGGGCGCCGCAGCGACGAGCGCCTGCGCGATCCCTTCGAGCCCGTGGTGGTCGCCACGGAAGCCGTGCACCAGGATCAGCGTGGGCCCCTCGGGGGCGCCGTACAGCCACGCGCGGGTGTCTGTGCCGAGCGTGGGGACGGAGGAGGGGGCGGTGCCGGTATTCACGACGCAATTCTACCGGCGGGGCCTGGCAAAGCGCCGGAGCCACTCGCTTGCCGCGCGAGCCGCGCAGGCCGCGCGAGCCGCGCAAGATCGGTAGCATCGAGGGAAACGAAAGGAGCGCCGTGACCGCTCAACTCCCCCTCTGGGCCGCAAACCTCGCCGTGTTCGACACCGAGACCACCGGGATCGACACCTCCGAAGCGCGGATCGTGAGCGCGACGATCGCGCTACTCGGCCCCGCCGGCGAGGTCGTCGAGCGCTACGACTGGCTCCTCGACCCCGGCGTCGAGATCCCCGAACCCGCGGTGCGCGTGCACGGGATCACGACCGAGATCGCCCGCGCGAGCGGAATCGATGCCGCAGTGGGGGTGCAGCAGATCGTGACCCAGCTGCTCGAGATGATCGAGCGCGGCTACCCGGTGGTGGCCTACAACGCGCCGTACGACCTGTCGCTGCTCGCGGCGGAGGCGCGGCGCCACACGGTCGCTCTCCCGGCCGAGCTCTCCCCCATCATCGATCCGCTGATCCTCGACAAGCAGTTCGATCGCTACCGCAAGGGGAAGCGCACGCTCGAGGCGGTGTCCGCGCACCACGGTGTCGAGATCGGCAACGCGCACGACGCCGGAGACGACGCGATCGCGGCCGGCCGCGTGCTCCAGGCGATCGCGCGCAAGTACGCGGACGTGATCCCGGGCGAGCTCGAGGATCTGCATCGCTCGCAGGTGGGCTGGGCCGCACAGCAGGCGGAGAGCTTCCAGGAGTACATGCGCCGGGTGCGCGATCCGTCGTTTATCGCGGACGGGCGCTGGCCCCTGCGCTAGCAGCCGAGTATCGTGCCCGGGCACGCCGCCCGGGCGCGGTGCGGCGGCTCCGCCCACGGGTCCGGGCCTCAGCGGAACGGAGCCCGGGCCCGCGGAGCCCGGCGGCGCGGGCCAGAAACGCAGAACGGGCGGTGCAGATCCGAAGATCCGCACCGCCCGTTCGTGAAACCGAAGTGCTTAGGCGCCGAAGCCCTTGAAGCGCTGGTTGAACTTCTCGACGCGACCGGCCGAGTCCATGATGCGCTGCTTGCCCGTGTAGAACGGGTGCGAAGCGCTGGAGATCTCAACGTCGAGAACGGTGTAGGTGACGCCCTCAAGCTCGATCGTCTTCTCGCTGGTCAGCGTGGAGCGAGTGAGGAACGTCTCCCCCGACGCCAGGTCGCGGAACACGATTGCGTTGTACTCGGGGTGGATGTCGGTCTTCATGAGTGTCCTTATTTTCGCGTGATGATGATGCGTCAAGCGCATCGAAGCCTTGCGGAACTACCGCGCCAAGGGTCTACTTTAGCAGACGAGGGCGGAGATCCGCTGATTGAACGTTAGGGGCGCGCCACGGCGGCGTATCGACCGCCGGTCTCCGTCAGCTCGAACGGCATGCCGAACGTTGCTTCGAGGTTTGCGGCGGTCAGCGTGTCGCGGATGGGGCCGGCCGCCTGAATTGCGCCGTCGCGGATCATGAGCACGTGCGTGAACCCGGGCGGCACCTCCTCGACGTGGTGGGTCACCATCACCATCGCCGGTGAGGCGGGCGATGCGGCGAAGCCGGAGAGCATCTGGAGCAGCCGCTCGCGGGCACCCAGGTCGAGGCTCGCGCTCGGCTCGTCGAGCAACAGCATTTCGGGGTCGGTCATCACCGCGCGGGCGATCAGGGCGCGCTTGCGTTCGCCGTCGCTGAGCGTGCCAAAGGTGCGGTCGGCGTAGCCGCCAAGATCCCACTCCTCCAGGATGCGCTCGGCCTGGCGCACATCGATGTCCTCGTATTCCTCGTTCCAGCGGCCCTCAACCGAGTACGCGGCGGTGAGCACGATGTCGCGCACCGGCTCCGTCGGCGGAATGCGGCGACCGGTGGCCGATGACACGAAGCCGATCCGGTTCCGCAGCTCGAAGACGTCGATCTTGCCGAGCCGCTCCCCCAGCACCTCGACGGTGCCGCTCGTGGGGTGGTCGGCGGAGGTTGCGAGCTTCAGCAGCGTCGACTTGCCAGCGCCGTTTGGCCCGAGGATCACCCACCGTTCGGAGTCGTCGACCGACCAGGTGATCCCGTCAAGGATCGGACGGCGGTCGCGCACGTAGGACACATCGTTGAGGCGCAGCACATTGACCATGCGTCCAGCCTAACGACTGCCCGCGTCTCGGGTGACCGCGGCGCGCCACGCGGCCGCGCGACTGCGGTCGAGCGAGTGCCTAGACTGGTGCGCATGACCGTCACGCCCCTCGTTGTGCTCGATTGTGATTCCACGACCATTCAGGACGAGGTGATCGAACTCCTCGCCGATGTCGCCGGCACCCGCGCCGAGGTCGCCGCCGTGACCGAGCGCGCGATGCGCGGTGACCTGGACTTCTCCGAGAGTTTGGGGGCGCGCGTAGCAACCCTCGCCGGCACCCCGGAGTCTGCGTTCGCGACCGCGTACGAGCGCGTGCGCCTGACCCCCGGTATCCGCGAGCTCATTGCGGCCGTGCACGCGCGCGGTGGCAAGGTCGGCGTTGTTTCTGGTGGGTTCCACGAGGTGCTCGATCCGATCGCGGCCGACCTCGGCCTCGACTTCTGGCGCGCAAACCGTCTCGAACTCGCTGACGGAGAGCTCACCGGCCGCACGATCGGCCCCGTGGTGGACGCCGCGGCGAAGGCCGACGCGCTGCGCGAGTGGGCCGCGCAGGAGGGAATCCCCCTCAGCGCCACGATCGCGATCGGTGACGGTGCAAACGATCTCGAGATGATGGCGGTCGCCGCGATCGGCGTCTCGTTCAACGGCAAGCCCGTGGTGCGCGAGCGGGCCGACGTGTCCATCGAAGACGACCTCGCCGCGGCGATCCCGCTGCTCGACCGCCTCACGGCGTAGGCGGGGCTTTCAACCGCGCGCGCGGCGGGCGGCACTCCCGGACGGTGCGGGGCGCGCAGCTAGAAGTTGTTGAGCTGCTCGGTGTCGCCCGGGATCACGCCGTCGCCGTAGAGGGACGCCCCCAGGCGCTTCAGCGCGGTGAGAGCAACGTTTTGCGGCATCGGGCCGTACGAGATGCGGGCGACGCCGAGCGCCTCGTACTCGGCGGCAGTCAGCGCTCCCGGCAGGCCGATCACGCTCACCAGGCGGTCGCCGATTCCGGAGACGAGCGTGCGGGTCTCATCGGCGGTGAGTACCCCCGGCACGAACACGCACGTCGCGCCCGCCTCGATGTACGCCCGACCGCGGCGCACGGCCTCGGAGAGCGCATCGGCGCGGGGCACCGATGAATCGGCGATGAGGGCGTCGGTGCGCGCATTGAGCGCGAACGCGACGCCCTCATCCGCCCCGGCGGCGACCGCGTGGTGCATCAGCGTCACCGACTCTGCGAACGGACGCATGCGATCCTCGATGTTGGCGCCGGACGCGCCCACGCCGATCGCCCGCCGCACGGTCTCGCCCACGTCGCCGTAGCCGCCGTCGAGATCGGCGGTGATGGGCAGGTGCTCCGCCGCGCGCGAAATCCGATCGATTGAGTCGAGCATGAGGGCGAGCGGGATCTGCTCGCCGTCGGGGTACCCGTGGCTCGCCGCAATGCCGTGACCGGCGGTTGCGATCGCGGTGGTGCCCGGCAGCTCGGCCACGACGCGGGCGCTCGCGGCGTCCCACACGTTGACCACGCGCAGAATTGCAGGCGCTGAGTACAAATCACCCAGCGCCTGCGCATCAACGGCGACGCGGGTGGGGGTCCTGGGGCGCTCGTGAGTGCTCATAGGCCCAGGCTACGCCCGCCCGCGGCGGTGTCACAGGGGTAAATGCTGAATTAGTGGCCCATACCCAGGCCGCCGTCGACGGGAATGACCGCGCCCGAGATGTAGGCGGCGTCGTCTCCGGCGAGGAACGAGGCCGCGCCGGCGATCTCGGCAACCTGGCCGAAACGCGACGCCGGGATCGTCGAGAGATACTGCTGCTGCTGCGCCTCGGGCAGCTCAGCGGTCATATCGGTCTCGATGAAGCCCGGGGCGATCACGTTCGCGGTAATCCCGCGGGAGCCGAGCTCACGTGTGAGGGAGCGCGCGAAGCCGACGAGCGCCGCCTTCGAGGACGAGTAGTTGATCTGGCCCGGTGAGCCGTACAGTCCTACAACGCTCGAGATCAGGATCACGCGACCGAAGCGCCCCTTGAGGAGCCCCTTCGCCGCGCGCTTCACCACACGGAAGGTGCCGGTGAGGTTCGTGTCGATGACGCTCGTGAACTCCTCCTCGGTCATCCGCAGCAGCAGCGTGTCCTTGGTGATGCCGGCGTTTGCCACAACGACCTCGACCGGGCCGAGCTGTGCTTCCACCTCGGTGAACGCCGCGTCGATCGACGCGGAGTCGGTCATCTCGGCGCGCACGGTCAGCGAGCCGGCGGGGCCCTCGCCCGAGCGGGAGGTCACGGCGACGCGGTGGCCGTCGGCAATCATCCGCTCGGCGATGGCGTAGCCGATGCCGCGGTTGCCGCCGGTGACGAGTACGGTGCGCGAGGTGCTCATGGTGGTCCTTCCAAAATTGACAGTGCGTCCCACCCTACGGGAGAGGCCCGCAGCCTCGGGAATGGCTCGCGGCTCGGCCGAAATGAGCCGCGCCCCAGGCAGACGAAGTAGGCTTACACCGTACTGAGAAGGAGCGCATGGCCAAGAGCTACAGTGTGACGTCGGCGGGGGTGAGCCCCGCCGAGGATCGAGCGCACCGCATGCGCATGTATTTCATTGCGATGATCCTGCGTGTGCTGTGCGTTGTCTCGCTGTTCTGGGTGCGTGGCTGGTGGATCCTGCTCGTCGCCGCGGGCGCCGTGATCCTGCCCTGGTTCGCGGTCATGGTCGGCAACGCCGTGGCCCACAACCCGGGCGAGGCGCCTGACGCGCCCGAGCCGCAGCAGCTCACGGCGCCGGAGACGGCCCCCGAGGCGCAAGATCCCGCGTCCGAGCTGATCGTGGTGGACGTTGAGCCGGCACGCCGTTCCGCGGGGGCCACTGGGTCCTCTGCAGCGGCGGGCGGCGCGGGCGGCGCGGACGACGCGCACTCCGGCGCCGAGGCCGCGCGTGCCCCCGAGCCGCACTCCCCCGCGACCAACTCCGCGAGCCACACCGCACCAGAGGAGCGTGAGGCGTGACCGAGATCGGGATCCCGAGCATCACCCTCGGGCAGGCACCCCAGCACCGATTCTCGTGCTCCCGCGCCGGCTGCCGTGACGCAGCCGACTGGGCGATCCTCTGGCGCAACCCGAAGATCCACACCGCAGACCGACGCAAAACCTGGCTGGCGTGCGAGCCCCACCTCGAGACGCTCCGCGAGTTCCTCGCGGCACGCGACTTCCCGCTCGAGGTGCGGCCCGTCAGCGACCTCGATGAGTGAGAGACGAATGCAGAACACGCAGGACCCCACCCAGGCGCAGCGATCCGAGGCGCAGCGATCTGAGCCGCAGAGCGCGCCCGTGCCCCAACCGGGCTGGAGCTTCCTGCGCTCAAGCCGCTGGTTCGGCTACTTCGTGATGCTGCTCATTTTTTCGATCGCCTGCGTCTTCCTCGGAAACTGGCAGTTCGATCGGCGCGCCGAAGCGCGGGCCGAGATCGACCGGCTCGACGCGAACTACGGCTCCGAGGCCGCGCCGCTCGCGGAGGAGCTGCCCACGCTCGACTCGTTCAGCGAGGACGACCAGAAGTGGCGCACGGTCTGGGTGAGCGGCGAGTACATCGGCGATCCGGTCCTCGCGCGCAACCGGCCAGGGCCCGACGGCGTCGGCTCAGACCTGATCCAGGCGCTGCGCACCGAGGACGGCAACGTGTTCTTCATCGACCGCGGCTGGGTGCCCGTCGACGGCGGCTCTGCCGACAGCGGCGAGGTGGGGATCGCGGATCTTCCGCAGTCGCCCACGGGCACCGTTCGCGTCGAGGCGCGCCTGCGCGCGTCCGAACCCGAGATCGCCGGCCGCACCAGCTCCGGCATCACCGTCCCGAGTATCGAGGTCCCCGAGCTCGCGGAGCTCACTGGAACCACCGGCGAGGTCTACACGGGGGCGTACGGGATGCTCGTCTCTGAGTCGCCGAGCGCGGAGCACGGCGTGCTGCCGGCCGAGCCCGAGCGGGACGAGGGGCCGCACCTCTCGTACGCGCTGCAGTGGTACGTGTTCATCATCATCGCGGCGATCGGCGTCGCCATTGCCGCGCGCCGGGAGTATCGCAGCCTGAACGCCGGCAGCCAGATCGTGCAGGATCAGGATCGCCGGGCGGCCGAACGTCGCACGAAGCGCGGCCCCACGGACGCCGACGTCGAAGACGCACTGCTCGACGCGTAGCGCTGCGCGCGGGTGCGTCGCGTATCCGCACAGATCCGACCCGATCCGGCAGATCCGACCCGAAGCGCCGCCGCGCAACGGGGCGGAAACGGGCTTCAGGGTCGGATCTGCGCTGCGCGCGGGCCGCGGCGGCCGCGGCGGCCGGGGCCGGGGCCGGGGCCGGGGCGGCCGTGGCGGCCGCTAGGCGAGCTCGATGAGCTCCAGGTAGTCCTTGTTCCAGTGGTCCTCGGTGGCCTCGGGCATGATCAGCACCCGCTCGGGGTTGAGCGCCTCGACGGCGCCCTGATCGTGCGACACGAGCACCACGGCGCCGGTGAAGTGCGCGAGCGCGTCGAGGATCTCTTCGCGGCTCGCGGGGTCGAGGTTGTTCGTGGGCTCGTCGAGGAGCAGCACGTTGGCGCTCGACACGACGAGCATCGCGAGGGCGAGGCGGGTCTTCTCGCCGCCGGAGAGCACCCCGGCGGGCTTGAGCACGTCGTCGCCGGTGAACAGGAAGGAGCCGAGCACGCGGCGCGCCTCCGTCTCCGTGAGGTGCTGCGAGACCGACACCATGTTCTGGAGCACGCTCGCCTTCACGTCGAGCGTCTCGTGCTCCTGCGCGTAGTAGCCCACCTTGAGTCCGTGCCCGGCGACGATCTCGCCGGTGTCCGGCTCATCCACCTGCGCGAGCAGCCGCAGCAGCGTGGTCTTTCCCGCACCGTTGAGGCCGAGGATGACCACCTTTGCCCCGCGGTCGATCGCGAGATCGACGCCGGCGAAGATCTCGAGCGAACCGTACGACTTCGAGAGCCCCTGCGCCATGAGCGGGGTCTTGCCGCACGGTGCAGGATCGGGGAAGCGCAGCTTCGCCACCCGCTCCACCTGGCGCACGTCGTCCAGGCCGGAGAGCATGCGTTCGGCGCGCGCCACCATCTGGTGCGCGGACGCGGCCTTCGACGCCTTCGCGCCGAACTTCGCGGCCTGCAGCTGCAGCGCCGACGCCTTCTTCTCGACGTTCGCGCGTTCCTTGCGGCGGCGCTCCTCGTCGGCGGCGCGCTGCCGCAGGTACAGCTTCCACCCCATGTTGTAGGTGTCGATGACCTGGCGGTTCGCGTCGAGGTAGAAGACGCGGTTGACGGTCTCCCCCACGAGGTCGATGTCGTGACTGATCACGATCACGCCGCCCTTGTACGTCTTCAGGAACTCACGCAGCCAGACGATCGAGTCGGCGTCGAGGTGGTTGGTGGGCTCGTCGAGGATCATGGTGTCCGCGTCGGAGAACAGGATCCGGGCGAGCTCAATACGCCGTCGCTGGCCGCCCGAGAGCGTGCCGAGCGGCTGGTCGAGAATCCGATCCGGCAGCCCGAGGTTGTTTGAAATCGACGCGGCCTCGGACTCGGCGGCGTAGCCGCCCAGCGCCTGGAACCGATCCGTCAGGTTGCCGAAGCGCTTCATTGCTTTCTCGGCGACGACCGGATCGTCAGACGCCATCTCCTCGGACGCCTTTGCGAGGTTCAGCGTGATCGTGCCAAGCCCGCGGGCGTCGAGGATGCGGTGCCGGGCGAGCTGCTCCGGGTCGCCGGTGCGCGGGTCCTGCGGCAGGAAGCCGAGTTCACCGGAGATCGTGATCTTCCCCTCGGCGGGCTGCAGCTCCCCCGAGAGCGTGCGCGTGAGCGTGGTCTTTCCCGCGCCGTTGCGTCCGACGAGCCCGATCTTGTCGCCGGGGTTCACGCGGAACGTGACCCCAGACATGAGTCGGCGGGCGCCAACATCGATCGCGAGATCCTCGACGGTAATCATTGGTCCTTCTTCTGTGTGTCTGCTGGTGCGGGTGCCCCGCACGCGGTTCGGCCCGGGACAGGAAACCCCGCCCCGGGCCGAACTCCGTTGTTGCGATTCCTAGATGGAAAAGCCCAAAGCCCTCATCATATCGCGACCATCGTCGGTAATACGCTCAGGCGTCCACGGCGGCATCCACACCCAGTTGATGCGGAAGGCCGTGACGAGGCCGTCGAGCGCCTCGGCGATGTCGTTCTCGATGACGTCGGTGAGGGGGCAGCCGGCGCTGGTGAGCGTCATGCTGATCACGAGCGCGTCGTGCTCCTCGTCGAACGCAAGATCGTAGATCAGGCCGAGGTCAACAATGTTGACGCCCAGCTCAGGATCCGAGACGTTCTTGAGTGCGTCGAGGGCCTGCTCGCGAAACTCCGGGTCTATCGACTGCGGAATAGTGACTGTTTCCTCGCTCATGTGCTCAGCCTACGCCTTACGCCGTCGTGAGGAAACGGTCGTAGCCCTCTTCCTCAAGGCGGTTCGCGAGCTCCGGGCCGCCCTCTTCGGCCACGCGGCCGTCAACGAAGACGTGCACGAAGTCGGGCTTGATGTAGCGGAGGATGCGCGTGTAGTGCGTGATCAGGAGAACGCCGAGCCCGGTGTTCTCCTTTGCGCGGTTCACGCCCTCCGACACGATCTTCAGCGCGTCAACGTCGAGCCCGGAGTCCGTCTCGTCGAGTACGGCGAACTTAGGCTGGAGCAGCTCGAGCTGCAGGATCTCGTTGCGCTTCTTCTCGCCGCCCGAGAAACCCTCGTTGACGTTGCGCGAGGCGAACGACTCGTCCATGCGGAGGTTAGACATCGCCTCCTTGACGTCCTTCATCCAGGTGCGGATTGCGGGCGCCTCGCCGTCGATTGCGGTCTTGGCGGTGCGGAGGAAGTTCGCGTTCGTGACGCCGGGGATCTCGACCGGGTACTGCATGGCGAGGAACATGCCCGCCTGCGCGCGCTCGTCCGGGCCGAGCTCGGTGATGTCCTCGCCGTCGAGCAGGATCTGGCCGCTCGTGATCTCGTAGCGGGGGTGGCCGGCGACCGCGTACGCGAGCGTCGACTTGCCCGAGCCGTTGGGGCCCATGATCGCGTGCGTCTCACCCTTGCGGATGGTCAGGTCGACACCCTTGAGGATGGGCTTGGGGCCCTGCTCGGTCTCAACGCTGACGTGCAGGTCCTTGATTTCAAGCACAGAAGTCATACGGCAATCTCTTTCGTAACGTGGGGGTCAATGTATACGACGCCGTCTTCAATTTCGACGACGTAAACGGGTACCGGCTCGTAGGCCGGGAGGTTGAGCGGCTTGCCGGTGCACAGCGAGAACGCGGAGCCGTGGGCCCAGCACTCGAGCGTGTCGCCCTCGACGAAGCCCTCGGAGAGGCTAATTTCACCGTGCGTGCAGGTGTCGCCGATCGCGTGGACCTTGCCCTCGCTGTCGAGCACCACGGCCATGGGGACGTCGTCGAGGACGACGCGCACTGCCTGATCCTGCACCAGATCGCTCAAATCGAGCGCCTTCATTCGGGACATTATGCAAGCACGCTCTGCTGCAGCTCGGCGTCAATCGCGGCCTGGAGGCGCTCCTCGATCTGCTCGTTGCCAATGCGCTGGATCACGTCGAACAGGAAGCCGCGCACCACCAGCTTGCGGGCCTCGTCCTCGGAGATGCCGCGGCTCTGGAGGTAGAAGATGTGCTCTTCGTCGAAGCGACCGGTCGTGGACGCGTGCCCTGCGCCGGCGATGTCGCCGGTCTCGATCTCCAGGTTGGGGATCGAGTCGGCGCGCGTGCCCTCGGTGAGCGTGAGGTTGCGGTTCTCCTCGTAACTGTCCGTGCCGGCGGCGACGCGGCGGATCAGCACGTCGCCGATCCACACCGCGTGCGCGCCCTCGCCCTGCAGTGCGCCCTTGTAGGCGACGCGGCTGCGAGTGTTGGGAGCGTTGTGGTCGATGTAGACCTGGTGCTCAAGGTGCTGGCCGGCGTCTGCGAAGTACGCGCCGTATGCCTCGCCGTTGGCGCCCTGGCCATCGAGGTGGATCGACGGGTTGACGCGCACGATCTTGCCGCCGAGCGAGACAACGATGTGCTGCAGGTTGCCGTCGCGGGCGACGACCGCGTTGTGGCTCGCCACGTGGATCGCGTCGTCGTTCCATTCCTGGACCGACACGACCTTGAGGTTCGCGCCCTCGCCGACGATGATCTCCACCGTCTCGGTGAGGTTCGCGGTGCCCGTGTTCTCGAGGATCACCACGGTGTCCGACTGCGGTGCCGCCTCGATGATCGTGTGCGCCGCCGTGGGGTTCGTGGTGAGCGCGCTGCGCTTCACGATCACGGTCTGGCGCTCGGCGCTCGTGAGCGTGATCCGCTGCGCGGTGCCCACCTGGCCCCAGGCGTTGGCGGCTGCCCGGTCCTCGGGCAGGCCGCCGCGGCCCACGAGCTCGGAATCCATCTGCACCGAGTCGACCTGGACGCCAGCGGCCTCCGAGATCTCAAGCGCGGAGGTTGCCGCCTCGAGCGTGCCGTCAATCAGCGACGCGATCTCCGCGACCGGGGTGTACTTCCAGTTCACCTCGCGGCCGGTGACCGCGGGGAAATCTGCGATCTCGGCGGACTTCAGCCGGTCGGAGCGGGTCTGCACCGGTGCCCGGTTCGCCCAATCGCCGTCGGTGTGCGCCTTCGCGCCATGCTGTTCAGTCTGAAGCGTTGTCATCGTTAACCGACGGATCCTTCCATGCTCATTTCGATGAGCTTGTTCAGTTCGAGCGCGTACTCCATGGGGAGTTCCCGGGCGATCGGCTCGATGAAGCCGCGAACGATCATCGCCATCGACTCCTCCTCCGACAGGCCGCGGCTCATGAGGTAAAACAGCTGCTCTTCGCTCACACGGGTTACGGTCGCCTCGTGCGCGAGGGTCGCATCGTCCGTGCGGATGTCGATCGCCGGGTAGGTATCCGAGCGCGAGATCGTGTCGACGAGCAGCGCGTCGCACACCACCGAGTTTGCCGCGTGGTGCGCGTTCGCCTCGACGCGGACCTCGCCGCGGTAGCCGCTGCGGCCGCCGCCGCGGGCGATTGACTTCGCGAGGATCGACGACTTCGTGTGCGGCGCGAGGTGGATCATCTTCGCACCCGTGTCCTGGTGCTGGCCGGGGCCAGCGAACGCCACGGAGAGCGTCTCGCCCTTTGCGTGCTCGCCCGTCAGGTAGATCGACGGGTACTTCATAGTGACCTTCGAGCCGATGTTGCCATCGACCCACTCCATGGTGGCGCCCTCTTCAGCGATCGCGCGCTTCGTGACGAGGTTGTAGACGTTGTTCGACCAGTTCTGGATCGTCGTGTAGCGAACGCGGGCGTTCTTCTTCACGATGATCTCGACGACCGCGGAGTGCAGCGAGTCGGACTTGTAGATCGGCGCGGTGCAGCCCTCAATGTAGTGGACGTAGCTGTCCTCATCGGCGATGATCAGCGTGCGCTCGAACTGGCCCATGTTCTCGGTGTTGATGCGGAAGTAGGCCTGGAGCGGGATCTCGACGTGCACGCCCTTCGGCACGTAGACGAACGAACCGCCCGACCACACCGCCGTGTTCAGCGCGGCGAACTTGTTGTCGCCGGACGGGATCACGGTGCCGAAGTACTCCTGGAAGATCTCAGGGTGCTCGCGCAGTGCGGTGTCGGTGTCGAGGAAGAGCACGCCCTGCTCCTCCAGATCCTCGCGGATCTGGTGGTAGACGACCTCCGACTCGTACTGAGCGGCGACGCCCGCGACGAGGCGCTGACGCTCGGCCTCGGGGATCCCGAGCCGCTCGTAGGTCTCCTTGATCTCCTCCGGAAGCTCTTCCCACGTGGTGGCCTGCTTCTCGGTGGAGCGCACAAAGTACTTGATGTTGTCGAAATCGATGTCCGACAGGTCGGCTCCCCAGCCGGGCATCGGCTTCCGGCCAAAGATCTGCAGCGCCTTGAGGCGTCGCTCGAGCATCCATTCGGGCTCGTTTTTCAGTGCGGAGATCTCGCGCACGACCTGCTCGCTCAGGCCGCGTTTCGCCTCCGAGCCGGCCTTGTCGCTGTCGTGCCATCCGAATTCATACTGGCCCAAGCCCTCAAGCTCGGGCCGGTCGATCAGTACCTCAGGCATGATCCCTCCCTCAATCTTCGTCTCGCCGGGCAACCCGTCACGATGCCGGAGGGTCCGGCCCGTGGCACACTGAACGCGCGCATCAGGTTCCCTGCAGCGGTGCAGTAGTCTGGGCTTTGGACGGAACCGGTCCGGTGCTCTCACCAGATCCGGGTTCGCCGTACGCAACCACAGCTTCCCATTCTACAGGTTCCCGTTGAATAACGGGAGGGGCGCGCGCAGCGCAACTTGAACGCTCAGGAAGCACCCGAGAGGAGTCCCGTTGTCTAGCGCGACCACGTCAGAATCGCCCCGAGTGAGCCGCTGGGCTTCGTGGATGCCCGACCGGGTGACGTCCCGTGTGCGGGCGCTCGCCTGGTGGGTGTTTGCGACCCAGGTGCTCATCATCGGCACCGGCGGCGCGGTCCGCCTCACGGGCTCCGGGCTCGGCTGTGACACCTGGCCCAAGTGCACGAGTGAATCGTTCGTGCACAACCCGGCGATGGGGATCCACTCGTACATCGAGTTCGGCAACCGCACACTGTTCTTCCTCCTCGAGATCGTCGCGATCCTCGCGGTGATCGCCGTGTGGCGGTTCCGCAAGCAGCGCCGCGACCTGCTGTGGCTCACGATCATCCCGGCCCTCAGCGTCTTCATCCAGGCGATCATCGGCGGCATCACGGTCCTCACTGGGCTGAACCCCTACGTCGTGGGGATCCACTACCTCGCGAGCGCCGCGCTGGTCATGCTCGCCGCGCTGCTCGTGCTGCGCGTCTACTCCGGCCCCGGCCCGCGTCGCCTCGCCGTGTCGGTGCCGCTGCTCCAGACCGTGTGGATCGCGGCGATCTTCGGGCTCATCACGGTGGTGCTCGGGATCCTCACCACCGGATCTGGCCCGCACGCCGGTGATGGCGGGGCCGCGCGCAACAACCTCGACTCAGAGGCGCTCCAGACCGTGCACGCCGTGGCCGCTTACGCGACGCTGCTGTTCACCGCGGTCGCGGCGTTCCTCGCGCGCAGCGAGCGCGCCTACCGGGTGGCGCGCTGGGCCGGCTGGTCGATCGTGGTGATGCTGTTCCAGATCCTGGTCGGAATCGCGCAGGCGCGCCTGGCGCTGCCCCCGCTCCTCGTCGGCATCCACATGGTGCTCGCGAGCCTGCTGGCGGCCGGGCTGTTCCTCGCGCTCGTCGAGACCAGGCAGCGGCCCGCGAAGCTCTCCGCGTAGGGTGCGGGGCGGGCGGCTGTCCGCCGCTCCCGCGCTGCCCCCCCCCCCCCCGGCTCGGCGGGCTGCCGCACGGCCGCCCTGGCTCCCGGCCGCGCCAAGCCACAGCTCCGACCCTGAACAACAGATCCGCCCCGGAAGACCACCACCCCACCCTGAAGCCGAGGGTCGGATGTGGGCTTTCGGGGCGGATCTGTGCGTCCGGGCAGGCCGCCGGGCAGGCCGCCGCGCGCCCCCGGGCAGGCCGCCGGGCGCCGGCCGCCTAGAAGGGCAGCAGCGGGTCCACAGCGATCGCCACGGAGAGCACCGAGAGGTAGGTGATCGACCCGTGGAAGACCTGCATCGGCTTGCCCTCGTGGCCGCGAATCGCGCTGCCGTAGAGGGTGTGCGCCTGGACCAGGAAATAGCCGCCGGCGAGGAGCGCGACCACCGTGTAGACCCAGCCGATGCCGGCGGCGGGGATCAGGAGCAGGCTCGACACGACTGTGGCCCACGCGTACAGAATGACCTGCAAACCGACGGTGGTGCGCCCGCGTACCACGCCCAGCATCGGCACGCCTGCGGCGGCGTAGTCGTCGCGATAGCGCATTGACAGCGGCCAGTAGTGAGCCGGCGTCCACAGGAAGATGATGAGGAAGAACACCCAGGCGGGCCAGTCGAGGCCGCCGGTGACCGCGGCCCAGCCGATCAGCACCGGGAAACACCCGGCGATCCCGCCCCAGATGATGTTCTGCTCGCTGTGCCGCTTGAGCACGAGCGTGTAAATGACCACGTAGAAGAAGATCGCCGCTGCGGAGAGCGCGGCCGCGAGCAAATTGGTGGTGAGCGCGAGCCAGGCGACGGACAGCACGCCGAGCACCCAGGCAAACACGAGTGCGTTGCGGTCTGAGATCTCGCCGGTGACGAGCGGCCGGCCCGCCGTGCGCTTCATCTTGCGGTCCATGTCGCGATCGATGTAGCAGTTGAACGCGCCGGCCGACCCCGCGCTCATTGCACCGCCCACGAGTGTGGCGAGCACGAGCCACAGATTCGGGAGGCCGCCCTGCGCAAGGATCATCGCGGGCACCGTGACCACGAGCAACAACTCCATGACGCGCGGCTTGGTCAGCGCGACGTAGTTCTTGATCGAGCGACCGACTGAACGCCGGTGGCGGGCTTCTTGATCCTGAATCTGCGTGGACATCACCGTGTCATGCTACCTCCTCCGGCTAGGATTGACGCGGGGCTGCCGGGCGGCACGCTCATCTACTTCCCTTTCGAAAGGTCAGTCTTGGGAAACGAACTGCAGTGGGACGAGCTCGACGATCTCGCGGTGCACACCGCGCGAGTGCTGGCGGCGGACGCCGTTGAGAAGGTCGGCAACGGCCATCCGGGTACGGCGATCAGCCTGGCGCCCGTGTCCTATCTGTTGCACCAGAAGGTGATGCGTCACGATCCGGCTGACTCGGCATGGGTGGGGCGCGACCGCTTCATCCTCTCCGTGGGGCACTCGTCACTCACCCAGTACGTGCAGCTCTACCTCGGCGGCTACGGCCTCGAACTCGAAGACCTGCAGGCGCTCCGCACCTGGGGCTCAAAGACCCCGGGCCACCCGGAGTACGGCCACACCGACGGCGTGGAGATCACCACCGGCCCGCTCGGTCAGGGCCTGGCCTCCGCCGTGGGGTTCGCGTACGCCGCACGCTACGAGCGCGGGCTCTTTGACCCCGACGCCGCGCCCGGGACCAGCCCCTTCGACCACTTCATCTACGTGGTCGCGGGCGACGGGGATCTGCAGGAGGGCGTCACGAGTGAGGCCTCCTCCCTCGCCGGGCACCAGGACCTCGGAAACCTGATCGCGATCTACGACTCGAACCAGATCTCGATCGAGGACGACACCGACATCTCGTTCTCGGAGGACGTGGCGAAGCGCTACGAGTCCTACGGCTGGCAGGTGCTCGAGGTCGATTGGAAGCGCACCGGCGCATACGTGGAGGATGTCGCCGAGCTGCACGCGGCGATCGCCGCGGCCCAGGCAGAGACGGGCAAGCCGAGCCTCATCATCCTGAAGACCATCATCGGCTGGCCGTCCCCGGGCAAGCAGAACACCGGCGGAATCCACGGCGCGAAGCTCGGAGCTGAGGAACTCGCCGGGCTCAAGGAAGCCGTGGGCTTCGACCCCGCCGAGCACTTCGTGGTGGCCCCCGAGGTTATCGCGCACACGCGCGAGGCCGTGACCCGCGGCGCCGCGACCCGCGCCGAGTGGCAGCAGGGCTTCGACGCCTGGGCCGCCGCCAACCCCGAGCGGAAGGCGCTGTTCGACCGCGTTGAGTCGCGCGAGCTTCCCGCGGGCGCGCTCGAAGCGCTGCCCACCTTTGAGCCCGGCGCAAGCGTCGCGACGCGCGCGGCGAGCGGCAAGGTGCTCGCGGCGCTCGGCCCGATCATGCCAGAGCTGTGGGGCGGATCCGCCGACCTCGCCGGCTCGAACAACACCACGATTCCCGGCGTGCCCTCCTTCGTGCCGTCGGGCCACTCGACATCCACCTGGTCGGGCGACCCCTACGGCCGTGTGCTGCACTTCGGCATCCGCGAGCACGCCATGGGCGCGATCCTCAACGGGATCCAGCTGCACGGCAAGACCCGCAGCTACGGCGGGACGTTCCTGATCTTCAGCGACTACATGCGCCCCGCAGTGCGGCTCGCCGCGCTGATGAACGTGCCGAGCGTGTTCGTGTGGACGCACGATTCGATCGCACTTGGCGAGGACGGCCCCACGCACCAGCCGATCGAGCAGCTTGCGACCCTGCGCGCAATCCCCAACCTCGCCGTGGTACGCCCGGCGGACGCGAACGAGGTGTCGATCGCGTGGCACGAGATCCTCACCCGCCACGCCGGCCCCGCGGGGCTCGCGCTCACCCGGCAGAACGTTCCCGTGCTGCCGCGCGGCGGCGAGTTCGCGAGCGCGTCGGAAGCAGCCGAGGGCGTGCGCCGCGGCGCGTACGTGCTCGCCGAATCCCCCACGGGCAGCACTGACGTGCTGCTGATCGCGACGGGGTCCGAGGTGCAGCTGGCCGTGCAGGCCCGCGAGCAGCTCGCGGCCGACGGCATCGGCGCGCGCGTCGTGTCGGCCCCCTGCCTCGAGTGGTTCGCGGAGCAGACGCCCGAGTACCGCGAGAGCGTCATTCCGGCCGCCGTGACCGCGCGCGTGAGCGTCGAGGCCGGGCTCAGCCTCGGCTGGGAGCGCTTCGTGGGCGACCGCGGCCGCTCGGTCTCGATCGAGCACTTCGGCGCGTCTGCCGACTTCGAGACGCTGTTCCGCGAGTTCGGGATCACGGCCGAGGCCGTCGTCGCGGCCGCGCGCGAGTCGCTCGCCGCCTAACCGCACCCAGCACAGCTCACCCTCTTCCGTACTTCCCTGCCCCGAGGAGCCCCACGCATGACACCCTCCCCCACCGCCGCACTCAGCGCGGCCGGCGTGAGTATCTGGCTTGACGACCTCTCACGGAAACGTATCGAGAGCGGTGAGCTTCGCGCACTCCAGGCCAGCCACACCGTGGTCGGCGTCACCACGAACCCGACGATCTTCGCCGGCGCAATCGGCGGCGGCGTCGGCTACGGTGACCGGATCGCCGCGTGCGCGGCGAGCGGCCTCGACGTCGCTGCGACCATCGTGGAGCTCACCACGTCCGATGTCGCCGATGCGTGCGACATCTTCGCGGACGTGTACGCGGCCACCGGCGGCCGCGACGGGCGTGTCTCGATCGAGGTCGAGCCCGGGCTCGCGCGCGACACCGCCGGGACCGTCGCCCAGGCGATTGAACTGTGGCAGCGTGTTGACCGACCCAACGCCATGATCAAGATCCCGGCCACGCTTGAGGGGCTTGAAGCGATTACCGCGGTGATCGCCGCGGGGATCAGCGTCAACGTGACACTGATTTTCAGCCTGGAGCGCTATCGCCAGGTGATGAACGCCTACCTCACCGGTCTGGAGCAGGCGCGCGCCGCCGGGATCGACATTTCTGGGATCCACTCGGTCGCGTCGTTCTTCATCTCCCGCGTCGACACCGAGATCGACGCCCGCCTCCTCGCCCTGGGCACCGCGGAGGCCGCGGCGCTCACCGGCCAGGCCGGCGTGGCGAATGCGCGGCTGGCCTACGAGGCCTACACCGAGGCGTTCGGGAGCGAACGCGCTCGCTTCCTGACCGAGCTCGGCGCGAACCTGCAGCGCCCGCTGTGGGCCTCGACCGGTGTGAAGAACCCCGAGCTCCCCGATACGCTCTATGTCTCGGAGCTCGTCGCGGCCGACGTGGTGAACACCATGCCCGAGGCGACGCTGCTCGCGTTCGCCGACCACGGCGTGGTGCGGGGTGACACGGTCTCGACCGAGTTCCTCGAGTCGAACCAGGTGCTCAACGCGATCGACGCCCAGGGCGTGGACTACGTGGAGGTGACCGCGCAGCTTGAACGCGAGGGCCTGGCAAAGTTCGATGCGTCCTGGACCGAGCTGTGCGACACCGTGGGGCGGGCACTGCAGGAGGCGGGCGCGTAATGCCGATCGGACTCAGCTTCGGCCCGGAGCTCGCGTCGGAGGACGACCGCGTCGAGGCACTCGTTGCCCGGCTGGTCGCCGACCGGGTGGCGAGCCGACTCTACGCTCGGGACACCACACTGTGGGACACCGACGCGGAGGCTTCCGAGCGGCTGGGCTGGACCGACTTTGAGGCGAACGCGCTCACGGCGATCGCTGGGGCCGAGGCAATTCGCGCGGAGCTGCTCCAGGCCGGTGTCGACCGCATCGTTCTGTGCGGGATGGGCGGATCAAGCCTGGCCCCCGAGGTGATCGCCCGCTGGTCCGACGTGCAGCTCTCGGTGGTCGACTCCACACACCCCGACTTTATCGCGGGCGCGCTCGGCGCAGACCTCGCGCGCACCGCGGTCGTCGTGAGCTCGAAATCGGGCAGCACGATCGAAACACTGAGCCACCGGTCCGCGTTCACCGCGGCCTTTCGGGCGGCAGGGATCAACCCGGCGGATCGGATCATCGTGGTCACCGACCCGGGCTCGCAGCTCGAGGCTGACGCGCGCGGCGCCGGGCAGCGGGTGTGCTTCGCCGACCCAGACATCGGCGGCCGGTTCTCAGCGCTGACCGCCTTCGGGCTCGTGCCGACCGCGCTCGCCGGTGCCGACGTGCGCGGGCTCCTCGCTGACGCCTGCGCCGTGCGCGAGGAATTCACCCGCGACTCCCCCACCAACCCCGCGCTTCGGCTTGCGGCGGTCATCGCGTGCGGGCTGCCGCAGCAGTACGTGCTCGGGATCGCCGAGGCGCCCGGCGCTCACTGGGGCCTGGGGCAGTGGATCGAGCAGCTCGTTGCCGAGTCAACCGGCAAGGCCGGACACGGCGTGCTCCCGATTGCGCTCCCGCTCGACGCGCCCGAGTTTACGCTGCACCCGGCCAACCTCATGCGCGTGGAGCTGAGCGCGAGCGCGAGCGAGCCCGCGCAGCGCACACTGGGCCGCGCCGGGTTCGAGCTCGCGGTGAACGGTGAGCTGGGCGCCCAGTTCCTCCTGTGGGAGACGGCCACCGCGATGATCGGCCACCTGCTCGGGATCGATCCGTTTGATCAGCCCGACGTCGAGTCGGCAAAGATCGCCGCGCGCGCGGTGCTCTCCCGCGACGCCGACACCGATCCTGCACCCGCTGTTCTGCCACTCGTGGACGTGGCCGCGGCGGTCCTCGCCGCCCCGGCGCACTCAACCGCGGACTCCGCGGCGGCGCTGATCTCCGAGGTGGGCGCGGCGATCCCCGCAAACGGGTACCTCGCGATTCAGGCCTACCTCGACCCCTCCGGCCCATATGCGCCCGCGCTCGCCGAGCTGCGCGACGCTCTCGCGAGCGCCTACGGCGTTCCGGTGGCGCTCGGGTGGGGGCCCCGGTACCTGCACTCGGTGGGGCAGCTCCACAAGGGCGGCCCCGCGCTGGGCGCATTCCTCCAGCTCTGCGATTCGGGCGCCGGTGACGTCGAGATCCCCGATTCCGAGTCCGGGTTTGGCACGCTCATCGTTGCGCAGGCGCGCGGCGACCGCGAGGTGCTGACCTCGCGCGGGCGACCGGTGTTCGCGCTCGGCAGCAGCTCCCCCGCCGAGCTCATCGCCGCCCTCACCAGCGCAGCGCGTACCCGCTAGCCGGCGCACGCGAGCCGGCATACACTCTGCTCGGTGGCTGCCAACTCGCCCACCCGCGCAGACGCGGGCGCTGCGCCGCCGGACGCAGAAACGCCGCGGGCCCCAACGAAAACTCGTTGGGGCCCGCGGCGTTTCTGTTCGGAAAGACTACGCGGAGGCGCGTGCCGTTCCACGGCGCTTGCGTAGCTTCTGCAGCGCGGCGTCGAGGAGCTCAACGGCTTCCTCTTCGGTGCGCCGCTCCTTGACGTACGCGAGGTGCGTCTTGTAGGGCTCGTTCTTGGGGAGCTGCGGCGGGTTTTCCTTGTCGCGTCCCGCCGGGAGCCCGGAAGTGGGTGAGTCGATCTGCTCGGGAATCTCGTCGTCAGCGACATCGGACGCGAAGTAGCGTACGGTTTCGTTGCCGAGAGCGTCCCAGTACGAGATCTGAGTGCGGTCTGCGCGAGCGCCGTGATCCTTCTCCCCCATGGGGCCGGATCCGACACGGGCACCGCGAATGGCGTTGCTGCCTGCCACGGACTACCTTTCTGAAGTGGGTGTGTGAGCGGGAGCGCGGTTAGACGACCGAGAACCGGGCGAGGAGGCCCAGTCCAACGATCGACGCAGCCCACACGATCGACACGACCACGGTGATGCGGTTGAGGTTGCGCTCCGCCACACCGGACGAGCCGAGGCTTGAGGTGACGCCGCCGCCGAACATGTCCGAGAGACCGCCGCCGCGACCCTTGTGCAGCAGGATGAACAGGGTGAGCAGCAGACTCGTGAGCACGAGAATGACGATCAGAGCGATCTTGAGAATAAGCACGCAGATCACCTTTCGGGGGTTGGGGGCGTGGTGCGCCAGCGTCCAGTATAGCGGGGCGCGAGAGGAACGGGGTCGCGGCAGGCCTGCGGCAGTGAGAATTCGACCCGGGGTACGCGGCGGGTGTGGCCCGCTACGTCCCCGGGCTCGCGGCCGCGACGGGTGCTAGCCCGCCGTGACGTGCTTGCGGAACTGCACGATCCTGCTGAACTCGTCCGCCTTGAGGCTCGCCCCGCCGACGAGCGCGCCGTCGACGTTCGGCTGCTTCAAGAACGCGGCGATGTTCTGGCTGGTCACGGAGCCGCCGTAGAGGATTCGGGTGGCCGCAGCGCTGTCGTCGCCCCGAAGGTCGCGGAGCGCTTCGCGGATCGCCCGCGCCACCTCTTCCGCCTGCTCGGGGGTCGCCGCCTGGCCGCTGCCGATCGCCCAGACCGGCTCGTACGCCACCACGATCTCCGCGTCGCGCGGAAGCTGGGCAACGGCCGCGGCGAGCTGCGCGAGCGGTACCGCGGCGGCACCGTGCTCGGCAAGGTCCGCCGCGGTCTCCCCCACGCAGATCATGGGAACGAGGCCGGCGCGATGCGCGGCGAGGGTCTTCGCTCCGACGACCTCGTCGCTCTCGCCGTGGCCGTGGCGGCGCTCGGAGTGCCCCACAAGCGCGTAGTGGACCCCGAGCTTCTCGAGCATCGCGCCGGAGATGTCCCCCGTGTATGCGCCGGACTCGTGGGGCGAGAGGTCCTGCGCCCCGAGCACGAGTGAGAGCTTGTCTGCCGTGAGGAGCGTCTGCACCGAGCGCAGATCCGTGAACGGCGGGAACACCGCCACCTCGGTGTCGCCGTAGTCGTGGCGCGCGTCCTTGAGTGACCAGGAGAGCTTCTGGACGAGCGCGATCGCCTGGAGGTGATCGAGATTCATCTTCCAGTTGCCCGCGATCAGCGGGGTCCGGGCCGTGAGCGGGAGCGGCTCGCGCTGTGTGGTGGGTGTTGCGGGTGCGTCGCTCATGCGAGAACCTCCAGTCCGGGCAGTGCCTTGCCCTCAAGGAATTCGAGGCTCGCACCGCCGCCCGTTGAAATGTGTCCGAACTGCGCGTCCGCGAAGCCGAGCGCGCGCACCGCGGCGGCCGAGTCGCCGCCGCCCACCACGGTGAAGCCAGCGGTGTCGGTGAGCGCCTGGGCGACCGCGCGCGTGCCGTGTGCAAACGCGGGCATCTCGAACACGCCCATGGGGCCGTTCCAGAACACGGTCTGCGACTCGGCGATGACGGCGGCAAACGCGGCCGCCGAATCCGGGCCGATGTCGAGGCCGAGTCCGGACGCGCCGAAGCTCGCTGACTCGATCGCGTCGGCCGGCACCGTCTCGTGCGCGGCGTCGGCCGCGAACGCGGCGGCCACGACCACGTCGCTCGGGAGCACGATGTTCACGCCGCGCTCCGCGGCGGTGGCGAGGTAGCCGCGCACCGTGTCGAGCTGGTCGGCCTCGAGCAGGCTTGCGCCCACCCGGTGGCCCTGCGCCGCGAGGAACGTGAAGAGCATCCCGCCGCCGATGAGCAGCGTGTCAACGCGCTCGAGCAGGTGTGAGATGACGCCGAGCTTGTCGGAGACCTTCGACCCGCCGAGCACCACCGTGTACGGGCGCTCGGGGGTGTCGGTGAGGCGCCGGAGCACCTCAAGCTCGGCGGCGACGAGGCGCCCCGCCGCACTCGGCAGCAGCTGCGCGAGATCGTAAACGCTCGCCTGGCGGCGATGCACGACCCCAAACCCGTCGGAGACGAACGCGTCTCCGAGCTGGGCAAGCTGCTGCGCGAACGCACCGCGTTCCGCGTCGTCCGAGCTCGTCTCCCCCGCGTTGAAGCGGAGGTTCTCGAGCAGCACGACGTCCCCCGGCGCGAGCGCGGCGACCGCCGCACTCGCCTCGGCGCCGACCGTCTCGCTGACGAACTGCACGGGGGCCTCAAGCAGCTCGGCCATCCGTGCGGCGACCGGGCTGAGTGAGTACCGTGCCTCGGGGGCGCCCTTGGGGCGTCCGAGGTGGCTGATCACCACGACCTTCGCGCCGGCGGCGCGAAGCTCACGAATGGTGGTGAGTGAGGCGCGGATGCGCCCGTCGTCGGTGATCACGCCGTCGGCGAGTGGAACGTTCAGATCGCTCCGGACGATGACCGTCCGGTCGGCGAGCGACCCCAGGGATTCAATGGTGCGCATGTGTGCGGCGGGCTCCTCGTTCGTGGTGGGAGGTGACTAGATCAGGCCGGGCGTCTGCGTGCGAGCTGCCTCGAAGCGCTTCGCCACGTCCTGCCAGTTGGCGATGTTCCAGAACGCCTTCACGTAGTCGGCGCGCACGTTGAGGTAGTCAAGGTAGTACGCGTGCTCCCAGACGTCGAGCATGAGCAGCGGGACGGTGCCGGCGGGGAGGTTGCCCTGCTGGTCGAAGAGCTGCACGACGTTGGGGCGCTGGCCGAGCGCGTCCCACGCGAGTACTGCCCACCCCGAACCCTGCACGCCCATCGCCGTAGCGGTGAAGTGCGCCTGGAACTTCTCGAAGTCGCCGAAGTACTCGTCGATCGCTGCCGCGAGCTCGCCCTCGGGACGCTCGCCGCCCTCGGGCGAGAGGTTGTTCCAGAAAATGGTGTGGTTGACGTGGCCGCCCACGTTGAACGCCAGATCCTTCTCCAGCTTGTTCACGTTTGCGAGGTTGCCGCTCTCGCGTGCCTCGGCGAGGCCATCGAGTGCCGCGTTCGCGCCGGTCACGTAGGCCTGGTGGTGCTTGTCGTGGTGCAGCTGCATGATCTTGCCGCTGATGTGCGGCTCAAGCGCGGCGTAATCGTACGGAAGTTCAGGAAGTGAATAGGCGGCCATGCGGCGCTCCAATCTCTACGATCATCAGTGGTCAAAATCAGTCTATCGACGCGGCGCATCGCCGTGGGCGTGAATCCCCTGCCAGCGAACCCGGGCGCAGAAACGGCGGGGGCGGTGCTGTGCACCGTCCCCGCCGTTGCGGTGGTGAATCCTTAGATTCGGTCGAGCTCGTCGGGCAGGCTCGCCTCGGTACCGGGGATACCCCGGGTCGACGCTTCCTTGTCTGCCATCGCGAGCAGGCGGCGGATCCGGCCCGCAATCGCGTCCTTCGTGAGCACGGGCTCGGCGCGCGCTCCCAGGTCGTCAAGGCTGGCCTCGCGGTGCGCGAGGCGCAGCTTGCCGGCGTACTTCAGGTGGTCGGGGATGTCGTCGCCGAGAATCTCAAGCGCGCGCTCAACGCGAGCGCAGGCGGCGACCGACGCCTGCGCGGAGCGGCGCAGGTTCGCATCGTCAAAGTTGACGAGGCGGTTGGCGGTGGCGCGGGTCTCGCGGGCGCGACGCAGCTCGTCCCAGCTCGCGCGGGCCTGCTCGGCGCCCATCGCGCCGAGCATCTCCCCGATCGCCTCGCCGTCGCGGATCAGCACCTTGTTCTGGCCGCGAATCTCGCGACTCTTCGCGTCGATGCCGATGCGGCTTGCGGCGCCCACGAGCGCCATGGCCACCTCGTTGCTGGGGCACACGATCTCGAGGCTCGCCGAGCGCCCGGGGGCAGTGAGCCCGCCGCGGGCGAGGAACGCCCCGCGCCAGACGGCAGCGAGCTCGGGCTGCGCGCCCGTGGTCAGGCGATTCGGGAGTCCGCGAATCTGGCGGCGGCGCGGATCGAGCAGCCCGAGCTGCCGGGCGAGCGTCTCGCCGTCGATCACACGGACAAGGAACTGCGGCGCGCCGGGGCGCGTGCTTGATGGTGGGAGCTGCTTGGCTTCGGAACGGACGCCGTAGAGTTCGGCGAGATCTTTGCGGACACGCTGCACAATCTGGGGGGTGTGCAGTTCGGCTTCCAGCGCGATGCGCCCGGAAATAGTGTGCAGCCCGCCGGCCAGGCGGAGGATCGTAGCGACCTCAGCAATACGCTCTCCGGTGCGCTGCACCGGGAAACGTACGAGCTCACTCTTCACCTCAAGGGTCGACAGCACGAATGGGTCCTCTCAGATTTCAGGATAAAAAACGACAAAGCGGCGGCGCAGCGCTGCAGATTACTCGCGACCGAGGTCGCGGTGGCGCAGACTTACACTTACGCCTGGAAGGCCAGCGAGTCGATCAGCGAGCTCGCGTGCGGTGGCGACAGAACGATGTTTGCCGCCCGTGCATCCTACCGCGAGCGAGGCGTGTCGTTTGTTCTCTCGCTGAAAGCCCGCGAGCACCGGTGTCAGTGCTGCGACGTAGTGATCGAGGAACTCAGCGGCGCCCTCGCGGCTCAGCACGTACTCCTTGACTTCGGTGTCAACCCCGGTGAGGGCGCGGAGTTCCGGCTCCCAGAACGGGTTGGGGAGGAAGCGCATGTCGACCATGAGGTCGACGTCGGTGGGTGCGCCGTACTTGAAGCCGAAGCTCATCACCGAGAGCTGCAGGCCGGGCGTGTTGTCGTCTGAGAATAGCTCGCGCGTCGCGGTGGACAGATCGTGCACGTTGTAGCGCGAAGTGTCGACCACCACGTCGCTCGACGCGCGGAGCTCCTGGAGTCGATCGCGCTCGAGTCGGATCCCTTCGAGCAGGCTCCCGGCCTCGGCCTGGAACGGGTGCGGACGGCGCACCGACTCGTACCGGCGCACGAGAATCTCGTCGGTCGCGTCAAGGAAGACCACGCGGACCGTGGCGTTTTCGCGCAGCTCATTCACAGTGTGCTGAATGTCTGCGAACAGGTCACGGCCGCGAACGTCGACCACGGCGGCGATCTTGGGGAGAGCCCCGCCAGAGCGGTCTGCCATGTCCGCGAGCGTCTTCAGCATCGACAACGGCAGGTTGTCGACCACGTACCACCCGAGATCCTCAAGCGTGTTTGCGACGGTACTGCGACCGGCCCCCGACATTCCGGTCACGATGAGGATCTCCTGTGCGGAAACTACCTCGTTCATTGGACATCCTCCTCGCCCAGCGCCAGATCGGCCGCTGTGACAAGCTTAGCGTCAGGTGCATCACCTGGATCGATTGCATCGTGATCCGGCCCAGCGGGGCTGGCGAGGTGCGCCCGCACCTGCTCGGCGAGTTTGGGGCCGAGGCCCGGCGCCGCCGACAGCTCGGCGAGGGAGGCGGCGCGCAGCCGCGTGACCGAACCAAAGTGCCGCAGCAGGCCCTGCACGCGCTTGGGGCCGAGGCCCGGGATCTCCGAGAGTCGGCTCGCGATCGAGGTGCTGCGGCGCTGCCGCTGGAACGTGATCGCGAAGCGGTGCGCCTCGTCGCGGATGCGCTGCACGAGGAAGAGCGCCTCACTCGTGCGGGGCAGGATCACGGGGAACGGGTCTCCGGGTAGCCAGATCTCCTCGAGTCGCTTGGCGACCCCGCACAGCGCGATGTCGGTGATGCCCGCGGCGGCAAGCGCTCGGGCTGCGGCCTTCACCTGCGGCTCACCGCCATCGACGATGAGCAGCTGCGGGCGATCCCGATAGATCCCGCTCGGCTGCTCCCCCGACTCCTTGGCGAGGTTAAGCTGCGCTGCGCGCCGGGACACGACCTGGAAGATCGAGTCGGTATCGTCGGTGGTCTCTTCGATGCGGTACTTGCGGTAGGCACCCTTCGCCGGCAGCCCGTCCTCGAACACCACGAGGGAGGCCACCACCCCCGTGCCCTGGAGGTGCGACACGTCGATGCACTCAATCCGCAGGGGCGCCTCGGTCATGTCGAGGGCGCGCTGCAGCTCGGCGAGCGCGTCGGTGCGCGCGGTGAGGTCCGCAGCTCGCTTCATCTTGTACCGGATGAGGTGCTCGCCGGCGTTGAGCACGGCGCGCTCCATGAGCTGGACCTTGTCGCCCCGCTCGGGCACGCGCAGCGTGACCTTGCCACGGCGCGGCCGGCGAGCGCTGAGCGCCTCTTCGAGCGCGGCGTGCCCCTCGGGAAGCAGCGGCACGAGGATCTCGGGCGGGGGCTCCCGCTCGCCCTCGTACGCGGACTGGATCACCTGTTCGAGGAGTGTGCCTGGCGAGTCGTCGAGCTCCACGTCAACGATCCAGCTGCGCTCGCCCCGGATTCTGCCGCCGCGAATGATGAACTGATGCGCGGCCGCCGCGAGCTCGTCGGCGCGAAGCCCAAACACGTCGAGGTTGACGTCGTGGCCGAGCACCACGGCGTTCTTTTCAAGCACGTGCTCCACTGCCTGGACCTGGTCTCGGAGTCGCGCCGCGTCCTCGTAGCGCTGCTCCGCGGCCGCGTCGCGCATGGCCCACTGGAGGGTGCGCAAGTGGCTCGAGTCTCCGCCCGCAAGGAACGAGACCAGTTCGTCCACGCGGGCGCGGTGATCCTCGACGCTGATCAGCTGCGAGCACGGCCCGTGGCAGCGTCCGATCTGACCGGCGAGGCACGGCCGCCCGCTCGACATCGCCCGCTTGTAGTCTGCGTCATTGCAGGTGCGAATGGGGAACGCCTGTTGCAGTAGCGCTGTGGTTTCCCTGAGCGCCCACACCTTTGGGTATGGGCCAAAGTAGCGCGCACCACGGATCTTCTCGTTGCGGGTGATGATGAGTCGAGGAGCCTCCTCGCGAAGAGTCACCGCAAGATATGGGTATGTCTTGTCGTCCTTGAACTGGACATTAAAGGGAGGTTTGAACTCCGTGATCCAGGTGTGCTCGAGCACGAGCGACTCGGTGTCGGTCGCCACGACGGTCCAGTCGAGCTTCGCCGCGAGCGTGACCATGCGCCTGGTGCGGGGCATGAGCGAGTGCAGCGGCTGAAAATAGTTTGCGAGCCGGGCGCGGAGGTTCTTCGCCTTGCCGATGTAGAGCACGCGGCCGTATTTGTCGCTGAAGCGATAGACGCCGGGCGCCGTGGGGATCTCGCCCTGGGCCGGTCTGAACGCGGCGCGAGAATCGGCGAGGGGGCCCGCGGGCTCCGACGTGACCGCAGTCGCGCCGGAGTCCCCCGGTGCCGCCTCCCCCGTGCCGTTCGATTCCTGGATCAAGCGCTCGCCTTCGCGCTCGCCTCCAGGGCGCGGGCAGACTTGGCCGCCCACCCGTCGAGCACCTCGGCGAGGAACTGCCCCGTAAAGCTGTCCGGGTGCTTGGCCAGCTGCTCGGGCGTGCCCTCGGCGAGGATCGTGCCGCCGCCGGAGCCGCCCTCCGGGCCGAGGTCGATGACCCAGTCGGCGCTGCGGATCACGTCGAGGTTGTGCTCGATCGTGATGACCGTGTTGCCCTTGTCCACGAGCCCGTTGAGCACGAGCAGCAGCTTGCGCACGTCTTCGAAGTGGAGGCCGGTGGTCGGCTCGTCGAGCACGTACACGCTGCGCCCGTTTGAGCGCTTCTGCAGTTCGGTCGCGAGCTTGACGCGCTGCGCCTCGCCGCCCGAGAGCGTGGTGGCGCTCTGCCCGAGCCGCACGTACCCGAGACCCACGTCGACCAGGGTCTTCATGTAGCGGTGGATGCTCGAGATCGGCTCAAAGAACCGCTCGGCCTCGGCAATGGGCATGTCGAGCACCTCGGAGATGTTCTTCCCCTTGTACTGCACCTGCAGTGTCTCGCGGTTGTAGCGCGAGCCCCCACAGACCTCGCACGCCACGTACACGTCGGGGAGGAAGTTCATCTCAATCTTGAGCGTGCCGTCGCCGGAGCACGCCTCGCAGCGGCCGCCCTTGACGTTGAAGCTGAAGCGACCGGGCAGGTACCCGCGGGTCTTTGCCTCCGGCGTTTCCGAGAACAAATTGCGGATCTTGTCGAACACGCCCGTGTAGGTCGCGGGGTTTGAGCGCGGCGTGCGGCCGATGGGTGCCTGATCCACGTGCACCACCTTGTCGAGGTGTTCCAGGCCGGTGACCCGGGTGTGCTTGCCGGGGACGAGCCGGGCCCCGTTGAGCTGGTTCGCGAGGACGCGGTAGAGGATGTCGTTCACGAGCGTCGACTTGCCGGATCCGGAGACGCCGGTCACGGCGGTCATGACGCCGAGCGGGAAGACCGCGTCGACGTTCTGGAGGTTGTTTGAGCGGGCCCCCACCACCTTCAGCTCGCGCTTGCGGTCCCGCTTGCGGCGCTTCTTGGGGGTGTCGATGCTGCGCCGTCCAGCCAGGTAGTCGCCGGTGATCGAGTCGGTGTTCGCGATCAGGTCGGCGTACAGGCCCGAGTGCACCACGGTGCCGCCCTCGACGCCCGCGCCCGGTCCGATGTCGACGATCCAGTCGGCGGCCTCGATGGTCTCCTCGTCGTGCTCGACCACGATCAGTGTGTTGCCGAGATCACGCAGCTTCATGAGCGTCTCGATGAGGCGCCGGTTGTCGCGCTGGTGCAGCCCGATCGAGGGCTCGTCGAGCACGTACAGCACCCCGGTGAGGCCCGAGCCGATCTGGGTGGCGAGTCTGATGCGCTGCGCCTCGCCGCCCGAGAGTGTGCCGGCGGCGCGGGCGAGCGTGAGGTAGCCGAGGCCGACCTCGATGAGGAAGTCGAAGCGGAGTCGGATCTCGCGCAGCACCTGCGCCGCGATCTTTGCCTCGCGCTCGGTGAGCTGCACCTCGTCGAAGAACCGCTTTGCGTTCTGGAGGCTGAACTCTCCGACCGCCGCGATCGACTCATCGTTCACCGTGACCGCGAGCACCTCGGGCTTGAGGCGCTGCCCCTGGCAGGCGTGGCAGGGCACCTCGCGCAGGAACTCCGACCACCGGTCTCGCTTGGTGTCTGACTCGGCCTCGGCGTACTGGCGCTCGATGAACGGGATCACGCCCTCGAAGCCTGAGGAGTACTTCACCTCGCGGCCGAAGCGGTTCTTCCACCGCACGTTGACCTTGAAGTTATTGCCGTACAGCACCGCCTCGCGGACCTCGTCGCTCAGCTTGCCCCAGGGCGTCTTCAGCGAGAAATCGAGATCATTCGAGAGGCCCACGAGGAGCTTCTCGTAGTACTGGTAGAGGCTCTTGCCCTGGCTGGTCCAGGGGATAATGACGCCCTCGGAGATCGACAGCTCGGGATCGCCCAGCACCAGGTCTTCGTCGACCGACATGCTGGTGCCCAGGCCGGAGCAGGTGGGGCACGCGCCAAACGGCGCATTGAACGAGAACGTGCGCGGCTCGATCTCGGTGAGCTGCACGGGGTGCTGGTTGGGGCACGAGAGGTGCTCGGAGAACAGCTGCGAGCGGTCGCTCGCATTCTCTTCGCGGTCCACGAAGTCAATGCTGACGGTGCCTCCCGAGAGCCGCAGGGCCGTCTCCAGGGAATCGGTGAGTCGGCCGAGCACGTCCGGTCCCGCCACGAGGCGGTCCACGACCACGGAGATATCGTGCTTGATCTGCTTCTTGAGCTTTGGCGGATCCGAGAGCTGGATCAGCTCTCCGTCCACGTGGGCGCGCGAGTAGCCGCCCGCCGCGAGCTCCTGGAAGAGGTCGACGAACTCGCCCTTCTTCTTGCTCACCACGGGAGCGAGCACCTGGAATCGGGTGCGCTCTTCGAGGCCCATCAGGCGGTCGGCGATCTGCTGCACGGTCTGCGAGGCGATGCGCTCGCCGCACACCGCGCAGTGCGGCACCCCGATGCGTGCCCAGAGGAGGCGCATGTAGTCATAGATCTCGGTGATGGTACCCACCGTGGACCGCGGGTTGCGGTTCGTTGACTTCTGGTCGATCGACACCGCCGGGCTGAGCCCCTCGATGAAGTCGACGTCGGGTCGATCCACCTGGCCGAGGAACTGGCGCGCGTAGGCGCTGAGCGACTCTACGTAGCGGCGCTGCCCCTCCGCGAAGATGGTGTCGAACGCGAGGCTCGACTTGCCGCTTCCGGAGAGTCCCGTGAAGACGACCATCGAGTCGCGTGGGATCGCGAGATCGACGTTGCGCAGATTGTGGACACGCGCGCCCTGCACGCTGATGTGCGCGTGGGCGGCGGATGAGCGGATCGGGGCGGGGCTGTTCGAGGTCACTCCCCCATCTTATGCGCCCCGAGCTGAATATTCGAACATATGTGCGAGTGGTCGCGGCGTGTTCGCCCAGGGCGGCCTGGCGCGTTCGTGCCGGCTGTGGGATCGTGGGTGGAGAGCAATTCGTCTGATGAATAAGGATGGTCATGGCTGCACCCGAAACCTCACGCCCACAGCGCCCCGCGCGACCGCAAATCGTGCTTGAGGTGCGCGAGCGGATCCAGCTGAGTCCGCACCTGGTGCGCATCGTTGCGGGCGGACCCGGCATGGCCGCCGTGGAGCCGAACCCGCACACCGACGCGTACAGCAAGATGCTGTTCGCGCACCCGGACACGGCGCTCACGCCGCCGTACGACCTCGACGCGCTGCGCGCGGAGCTCGCCCCAGAACTGCTCCCCGTCACCC
This sequence comes from Leucobacter luti, assembly GCF_004217175.1. GTDB lineage: Bacteria > Actinomycetota > Actinomycetes > Actinomycetales > Microbacteriaceae > Leucobacter > Leucobacter luti. The sequence continues at coordinate 43,275 of NZ_SHKI01000007.1, read as the reverse complement.
GGACCTACTCGATTCGACGCGTCGACCTTGATCGCGGCGAACTCTGGATCGACTTCGTCACGCACGGCGACGAGGGCGTTGCGGGCCCGTGGGCAGACCGCGCCCGCGCCGGGGATCCAGTGGTGCTGCGCGGCATCGGCGGCGGCTACTCCCCCGATCCAACGGCCTCCTGGCACCTGCTCGCCGGTGACGAATCTGCGATCCCGGCGATCGCGGCCGCGCTCGAGGCGATGCCCGCGGATGCGCGCGGGGTCGCCTTCATTGAGGTTGCGGGTGAGCCCGACATCCTCGAGCTCACGGCGCCGCCCGGCATCACGGTGACCTGGCTGTTCCGCGGTGAGGCGCCCGCCGGCACCTCGGACGTGCTCGTTAATGCGGTGCGTGGCGCCGAGTGGCTGCCGGGCCGCGTGCAGGTGTTTGTGCACGGCGAGCGGGGTGCGATGAAGGCGCTGCGCCCCTACTTCACCGATGAGCGCGGACTCGAGCGCGCGCAGCTGTCGCTGTCGCCGTACTGGGCTCACGGGCGACGCGAGGACGCGTTCCAGGCGGAGAAGCGCGAGGCGGTCGGGCAGGTCTAGCGCGCGGCGCGCTTCCCGACCACCGGTGGGGCGAGCGTGTCCGAAACGTTCAAGCGCTCGGGCCCGCCGCGGCCGTACGCTGTGCTCATGACACTCTCATTCAACTTCATTGGAATTGTGACCGGCGACCTCGCGGCTTCGCTGCGCTTCTACCGCCAGCTCGGACTCGCTATCCCCGAGGGGCAGGACGACGCGCCCCACGTGGAGGTAGTGCTCCCGGGTGGGATCACGATCGCGTGGGACCCGGTCACTACGATGCAGGGGTTCATGCCGGGTTTCGAGCTCCCCACCGGGGAGGGGCGGATCGGCTTTGCCACGGAGGCCGAGTCGCCCGCCGGGGTTGACCGCGCGTACGCCGCGGTCGTCGAGGCGAACCCCGCCGCCGCCCACACGGCGCCGTGGGACGCCCCCTGGGGTCAGCGCTACTCGACGGTGCGCGATCCAGACGGCAACACGGTCGACATCTATGCGGCGCTCCCCACCGGGGACACCGCGAGCTAGGCGGCGTCTAGCCGTCGCCCCGCCCCGCCCCCGCGCCCGCGACGTGCGGCGGGGGTGACGCCTCCCGCGCCCGCGACAGCCGGGGTATTGCATCTCGCGCCCGCGACTGGCGGCGGGGGCGACGCCTCCCGCACCCGCTACGGTGCCGACTGACCCGCCGCGAACTGAGCCGGCGTGGTGCCCACCAGCGCGCTGAACTCGCGGGTGAGGTGCGCCTGGTCGCTGAAGCCGGCGCCGTGCGCGGCTGCGGTGAGGGTGGCCCCCGACCTGATGAGGTGCTGGCCGTGCTGCGCGCGCACGACGCGGCGCAGCACGGCATAGCCGTAGCCGAAGTGCTGCAGCATGTGACGTTGCAGCTGCCGCTCGGAGTAGCCGAGGCCGCGCGCGAGGGCTGCGGCGCTCGCACCGCGCGCGGCGGCCCGCCTGGCCGCGGCCGCCCACGGCGGCGCGCACGCCCCGAACGCGAGTTGGGACGCCGCGACCGGATCGTAGTCGGCCCGCGGCCTGTCTCTGGTGGCGCGCAGGAGCGCGAGCCCCGCCGCGTGCACCGCTCCGGGCACTGCGTCGGCGCCCGCGACGTGCCGGTCGCGCAGCTGAGCTGGCTCGGTGCGCAGGGACCCGGCGGCCGCGCCGAGCGCGAAGCGCAGTCCGATGGTCTCGCCCTCGGCGCTGCCCCGGCCCGTGAACGCACGGGTTGATGGCCCGGCAACGAGCAGCGCGTCGTCACGGAGAATCAGGTCGGCGGCACCGTCGGCGGGAAGCACCGCGGGAACGGCGCCCCCGGTCGAGCGCCACATGACGCCGACCCCGGGGATGTTGAGTTCGCGGTACACGCGGTGCCCGGGCCTACAGGTGACCTGCCGCGTCCATGCTGCGCAGCTCGCGCTTGAGCTCCGACACCTCGTCTCGGAGCCGGGCGGCGAGCTCGAACTTCAGCTCCTCGGCGGCGGCGAGCATCTGCTCGGTGAGGTCGCCAATCAGCTCCTCGAGCTTCGCCGAGCCCTCCTCGGCGATCGCGCCAACGCGCGCGGCGGCCTTCCCCTTCGCCTTCTGAGCCGAACCGCCCTTGCGCTGGGAGTGCGCGCCGCTGCGCGAGAGCACGTCCTCGGTGTCGGCGGCCTCGCGCGCGAGCATCTCGGTGATATCGCCGATCTTCTTGCGCAGCGGCTGCGGGTCGATTCCGTGCTCGGTGTTGTAGGCCACCTGGATCTCGCGGCGGCGGTTCGTCTCGTCGATCGCCTCGCGCATTGAGCGCGTGACGCGGTCGGCGTACATGTGTACCTCGCCGGACACGTTTCGCGCCGCGCGGCCGATGGTCTGGATGAGCGACGTGCTGGAGCGCAGGAAGCCCTCCTTGTCGGCGTCGAGAATCGCGACGAGCGAGACCTCGGGGAGGTCGAGTCCCTCGCGCAGCAGGTTGATGCCGATGAGCACGTCGTAGACTCCGGCGCGCAGCTCGGTGAGTAGCTCAACGCGGCGCAGCGTGTCGACATCGGAGTGCAGGTAGCGCACGCGCACGCCCGCCTCCTCCATAAACGTGGTGAGCTGCTCGGCCATCTTCTTTGTGAGCGTGGTGACGAGCACGCGCTCGTTGCGCTCGGCGCGCACGCGCACCTCTTCGAGCAGGTCATCGATCTGGCCCTCGCTGGGCTTGACCACGATCTCGGGGTCGATGAGGCCGGTGGGGCGGATGATCTGCTCCACCACGCCATCGGCCTGCTCGAGCTCGTACTTCGCGGGCGTTGCCGAGAGGTAGACCACCTGGCCCACCCGATCCTTGAACTCGCCGAACGTGAGCGGCCGGTTGTCGAGGGCGCTCGGGAGCCGGAAGCCGTGGTCGACCAGGGTGCGCTTGCGCGAGGCGTCGCCCTCGTACATCGCGCCGATCTGCGGCACCGTGACGTGCGACTCGTCGATCACCACGAGGAAGTCGTCGGGGAAGTAGTCGAGGAGGCAGTGCGGCGCCTCCCCCGGCTGCCGGCCATCGATGTGGCGCGAGTAGTTCTCGATCCCGGAGCAGAATCCGATCTGCTCCATCATCTCGAGGTCGAACGTGGTGCGCATGCGCAGCCGCTGCTCCTCGACGAGCTTGTTCTGTCGCTTCAGCTCCCCCAGCCGGCCGTCGAGCTCCTCGGTGATCGTGCCCATCGCCCGGTTCATCACCGTGCGGCTCGCCACGTAGTGCGATCCCGGGAAGACAGAGACGGTCTCGACCTGCTTGATCACCTCACCCGACACCGGGTGGAGGTAGTAGAGTGCCTCGATCTCGTCGCCGAAGAACTCGATCCGAATCGCGAGCTCCTCGTACATCGGAATGATCTCGACGGTGTCGCCTCGCACCCGGAAGTTGCCGCGCACGAACTCGATGTCGTTGCGCTGGTACTGCATGTCGACGAACCGCCGCAGCAGCACATCGCGGTTGAGCACGTCGCCGACCACGAGAGGCACCATCGCCTCGTAGTACTCCTCGGGCTTCCCGAGGCCGTAGATGCACGACACGGTGGAGACCACGATCGTGTCGCGTCGGCTCAGCAGCGCGTTGGTGGTCGAGTGCCGCAGCCGCTCGACCTCGGCGTTGACCGATGAGTCCTTCTCGATAAAAGTGTCCGTCTGCGGGACGTACGCCTCGGGCTGGTAGTAGTCGTAGTAGCTCACGAAGTACTCGACCGCGTTGTTGGGGAAGAGCTGCCTGAACTCGCTCGCCAGCTGCGCGGCGAGTGTCTTGTTGTGCGCGAGCACGAGGGTGGGGCGCTGGACCTCCTCGATCAACCAGGCGGTTGTCGCGGACTTGCCGGTGCCCGTGGCCCCGAGCAGCACAACGTCCGTTTCACCAGCGTTAATTCGGCTCGCGAGCTCGGCAATCGCCTGCGGCTGGTCGCCGCTGGGCTCGTACTCGCTGATCACCTCGAACGGGCGGACGCTACGGGTTGGTTCCATGCTTCCGAGAGTACCGGGCACCACTGACAAAAGCGGGAAAGTCGGTGAGCGCAGTGCGGACAGTGAGCGGCGTGAGCGCCCCGGACGCTGCGCTGGCGGGGCCCGTGAACCGCGCTCTCCGGGACCCCGAGAACCGTGCTAATCTGGCGTCTCGCGACGACACGACCATGAGAATGAGGCACCGGGTGAAACTGGCAGAAGCGCTTGCGCTCCGAGCCGATACGCAAAAGCGCATCGCACAACTCCGTACGCGAATCGCCGCAAACGCCAGGTATCAGGAGGGCAGCGAGCCCGCCGAGGATGCTGGCGCACTCTTGAGTGAGGCCGAGCTCGCCGTGGGTGAGCTTGAGCAGCTGGTGCGGAGCATCAACGCGACCAATTCCGCGATCGAACTCGAGATCGTGCCGGCCCCGAGCCGCGCAACGGGCGGCCGTCGCCGCGAACCCGGCACAGCGGTTGCGCACACGGGCACCATGACCGATGCGCTCGCTCGGCGTGACAGCCTGCGGCAGCGCCACGCGATCCTCGTCGAGGCAGCCGGAGCCGCACAGGACTCTGGCGTGTACCGCCAGATGCGCTCGGAGCTGCGCGAGATCAGCGCCCTCTCGGTAGCGGATCTGCACGCGCGAGCGACGACGCTGGCGCAGGAGCTGCGCGAGCTCGACTCGCGGATCCAGCAGGCGAACTGGGCGCACGACCTGCTCGAGAGCTAGCGGCACCGGGCGCGGGCAGCGCACACAACAACTTCACACGGGCGGAGTCGGTACCGACTCGACCAGCGGGCACACCCCGCGCCAGACGGTGAATTCTGGCTCATGTTGGGTGGCGGGCAACCCACGCAGCGCACAGTGCAGCCCAGCACTGCGCACACGTGACTGCCAACCGCGCACGTTGCACAACCGCGTGCCGGGGTCGAATCGGGAGGGTGGGATCGGGGACACACCGCCTGTGCAGCGACGCGGCAGCGCGCGCCCGCTGCGAGCCAACACGCGCGCGAGCCGCGCTACGCGGTAGTCGTGAGCCGCGCTACGCGGCGGCGTCGAACCGCGCCGGAAGCACAAGGTTTCCCACGCCGGATACCCGGACCTCCTGGAGCCCCTGCCACGCCGCGGCCCTGGCAAGAAGCGTTGTCGCGGCGTCCGCCGTGCGCGCCGGTGCCCGGTCCTCGCGCCACGCAGCCTGCACCAGGAGTGCCCCGCCGGCGCGATCAGCCTTGAGATCGATGCGGCCCGCGAGCCGGCCGTCCACCATGAGCGGGAGGCAGTAGTAGCCGAACTGTCGCTTCTCTTTCGGCGTGTAAATCTCGATCCGGTAGTGGTAATCGAACATCCGCTCCGCCCGGGGGCGGTACCAGACGACCGGGTCGAAGGGCGTGAGGAGCGCGTCTGGTGCGAGCCTGGCCGGCACCCGGGCATCGCGGTGCAGCCAGGCGGGTGCGGGCGCCCCGGAGGCGCCGGTCCAGCCGGCGACGCGCACGGGACGCAGCTCCCCCGACTCAACCAGGTCGCGCACGGCGACCCGCGCGTCTGCGGTTTTGAGCCGGTGATAGTCGGCGAGATCGGCGAGCGTGGCAACGCCGAGCGAGCGGGCCGCTTGCGCCACGAGCGCGCGCTGGGCGGGCGCTCGGTCCGGTGCCGCGAGTGCCGCGGCAGGCAGCGCCCGATCCGCGAGCGCGTAGCGGCGCTGGAACCCCTCGCGGCCGGCAGCGACGACCTCGCCCTGAGCGAAGAGCAGCTCAACCGCGTGCTTCGTGTCGCTCCAGTCCCACCACGGGCCCCGCTGCTCGCGCGGGCCCTCCTCGAGCTCCCGCACGAAGAGTGGGCCGCGTTCGGCGAGCTGGTCGCGCACCCGTGAGATCGTGCGATCGAGCCGCTCAGCGCGGCCGTTCGCGCGGTTGCGATCCCTGAACTCGCTCATGCGCCAGGCAAAGAGCGGGCGGTCGGCCACGGGGATGAACGCGGCCTCGTGCGCCCAGTACTCGGTGAACTCGCCGCCGTCCCACAGGTGCCGATCGAGCGCTGGGGCGGAATACGCGCCGTGGCGTGAAAATACCGGCAGGTAGTGGCTGCGCGCGAACACGTTGACCGAGTCGATCTGCAACACGTGCAGCCGCGACAGCGCCGGATCAAACGGCCGGCGCTGTCGCAGCCGCGGCGCACTCGAAAACCCCTGCGCAGCGAGGGCGACGCGGCGCGCCTCGGCGGCGCTCAGTGACTCGCGCTGCATTGCGGGGTCGGGCTCTCGAGTGCGACGAGGATCGAGTTACGCGAACCAGAGCCCGAGCTCGCGCTCGGCCGACAGGGTCGAGTCTGAGCCGTGCACGAGGTTCTGCTGCACTGCAACGCCCCAGTCGCGGCCCAGGTCTCCGCGGATGGTGCCGGGTGCGGCTGCCGTCGGGTCGGTGGTCCCGGCAAGCGCGCGGAACCCCTCGATGACGCGGTTTCCCTCGGCGCGCACGGCCACGACCGGGCCGGAGGACATGAACTCGATCAGCGGCTCAAAGAACGGCTTGCCCTCGTGCTCCTCGTAGTGCTCGGCAAGGAGTTCGCGGCTTGCCGTGAGCATGCGCAGATCGGCGATCCGGTACCCCTTTGCTTCGATGCGGCGCAGGATCTCTCCCGTCAGGCCGCGGGCAACGCCATCGGGCTTGACCAGGATGAGAGTTTCTTCAGTGGACATACACGCTCCTCGTGTCAGGCGATTCTGTGGGCTCAACGCGCCCAGCATCCGAGTCTAGCGGTGCGGGCTGCACCGGGCGCTGTGCGGCGGGAGTGCGGCGCGGCTCGGTCGCGGGGATCGCTTAGGCTTGAGGACACAGCAATTACGGGTGGAACAGGGGCACGATGCCGGATCGCAGCAGTACAGACGCCTCGTCCCGCCGCGGTGGCCGCTTTCGGCAGCGCGGCGCGGTGTCCCCGCCAACCGTCGCAGCCAAGACGCGACGCACCCGCTACGTGATCGACGGAAAGCTCGCCCCCACGCCGCGCGACGTCAGTGTGGCAGAGGCGCTCGCGTTCGCGGACCGCACCCCCGGGGCGATGGCGCTGTGTGTGTTTGCCCAGCCGACGAACGCGGATATTGACGAGCTGGCCGCGGCCTGGGAGCTGCACCCGCTGCTCGTGGAGGATCTACGGCACGCCGGCCAGCGACCCAAGCTTGAGCGCTACGGCGACGTGCTGTTTTTGGTGGTGCGTGCGGCGCGATACCTCGACGACATCGAGGACGTTGATTTCTCCGAGTTCCACGTCTTGGTGCACCGCAACGCGGTCGCCGTGTTCTGCCAGGACGGTCGGTGGATCGACGGCACTGACGGCATGGCCGGCCCGGACGAGGGCCGCCCGCTCGAGCACGGCGCGGAGACGCTGCTCGACAACGCTGAGCTGCTCCAGCTGGGCCCCGAGGCGGTGCTTTACCGCTTCCTCGACGCCGTGGTCGACGGGTTCTACCCGGTGCTGCGCGGGCTGGGGATCGACCTGGAGCAGATCGAGCGCCAGGTCTTTAGCGGAGACGCCGCGGTCGCCGAGCGCATTTACCGCCTCAGCCAGGAGGTCATCGACCTGCAGCACGCCACATCGTCGCTCACTGACGTGCTGCGTGCGCTGCGCCGGGGCTTCGAGCGCCACGAGATCCCCGAGCCCCTCCAGTCGTACCTGCAGGATGTGGCTGATCACCTCACCAGGGTGGGCACCCGAGTCCTGGAGCTGCGCGAGGCGCTCTCGCAGATCCTCAACGTGAACGCGACGCTGGTGGCGCAGCGCCAGAACGAGGACATGAAGAAGATCTCTGGCTGGGCGGCAATCCTGTTCGCGCCCACCCTGATCGGCGCGATCTACGGGATGAACTTCGACGATATGCCCGAGTTGCACTGGGCGTTTGGATACCCGCTCGCCGTCGCTGCCATGGGCGGCCTGGCGATCAGCCTCTACGCGATTTTTAAGCGCAAGAAGTGGATGTAGTGCCGGCGCACGCGGGAGCACCGCGCTGGGTGTTCCCGCGTGCGCCCGCGACGCGCTAGCTCTGAGCGGCGATCCAGGCCGCCCGATCCCGGTCCATCTGGCTGCCCTTCACCATGCAGTACACCCACAGCGCCGTGAACAGGATGCCCACGATGAGCGCCATCGGGAGCAGGATCGCGGTCGCGAGCACGAGGCCGTGCGCGATCCACCCGATCGTGATCCCCACCTTGCCGCGTCGCATGAGGGCGAGGCCCACGATCATCACGACCGCGAGGCCACCACCCAGGTAGAGCCCGAGTTCGCGCGGCTCAAGTGTGCCGAGGCCAAACAGTGTGAGCCCGATCAGCACCACGACAATGAGTTCGAAGCCGAGCACGATCGAGCCGAGCGCCTTCTGGGTGGACTGTCCGCCACTGCTCGATCCGGAGATCCGCATCGCCGAGTTGTGTGCCATCGTCTCGGACGGGGAGAGCCGCAGCTCTTCGTCCTTGGGCGCGTCGGCGCCGTCCTGCGGGCGGTTCATGCGCTCCCCCAACCTTCGGCGCGGGCGAACGCGATTGCCTCACCCGCGAGAATTACTGATCCGACTACGAGCACGCCGCGGCCGCTGGCGCGGCCGGCCCAGGCGCGCGCCTCGTCGAGCGCCTCCGGCAGTGACTCTGCAATCTCGACGGGGGTGCCGGGCACCTCAGTATCGGCGATCGCCGCGAGCTCTGCGGCAGCGACGCTGCGCGGCGAGTCGACGGGCGTGAGCGTCACGCGGTGCGCGATCGGGGCGAGCGCGGCGAGCACGCCGGCAGCATCCTTTTCTGCCAGCACGCCGACGACGAGCGCAAGCTCCTCGAAACTGAACGACTCGGCCACCGCCCGGGCGAGCGCCTCAGCGCCGTGCGGGTTGTGCGCGGCGTCAACGTACACCACGGGTTCGGTGCCAATGAGCTGGAGCCGGCCGGGCGAGGTGAGCTGGCCGAAGCCCTCCTCAAGCACCTCTTCAGACACGGCGCGGTCGCCGCCGAAGAATGTCTCGACCGCCGCGATCGCGAGCGCCGCGTTCTGCGCCTGATGATGGCCAAACAGTGGCACGAACGTGGGCGCGTACTCTGCCCCCGTGGTACCGGTGACCGAGATCATGCGGCCGCCAACGGCGAGCCGATCATCGGTGAGCGCGAAGTGGCGGCCCTGCACGAGGAGCGGCGTTTCGAGCCGCTCGGCCGCTGCCGTAAGCTCCTCGATCGCGGCCGGATCCTGTTCGGCGGAAACCACCACGGCGCCCGGCTTGATGATTCCGGCCTTGGTGCGTGCAATCGTCTCGATGTCCGCGCCCAGGATCGCGGTGTGGTCGAGGTCGATCGGCGTGAAGACGGCGACCTGGGCGTCGGCGATGTTCGTCGCATCCCACTCGCCGCCCATGCCAACCTCGATCACAGCGACCTCGACGGGCGCGTCAGCGAACGCGCTGAAGGCGAGCACCGCGAGCGCCTCGAAGAAGGTGATCGGGCCGTGGCCGGCCGCGGCGAGTTCCGCGTCGACGATCGCGAGCGGGGCACTGAGCTCCTGCCAGGCAGCGGTGAGTGCCTCCCCGGAGATCGGGGACCCGTCGAGCTGGAACCGCTCGGTGAAGTCGACGAGGTGCGGGCTCGTGAACAGCCCCGTGCGGAGGCCGTGCGCGCGCAGCAGCGACTCAATCGCGCGGCTCGTGGAGGTCTTCCCGTTGGTGCCGGCCACCTGGATCACTGGGAACGAGAGCTGCGGGGAACCCGCGAGCTCCGCGAGGCGCCGCACCGGCTCGATGCGGGGGCGCGGGTTCGCCTCGCCCACCCGTTCGAGCAGTTCGGCATAGACCTGTTCGGCTGTGGTCGCGCTCATCGTGCGTCTTCTCCCGGGGTCCAGTCTTCCGGGGCGTCGAGCCCCGTCGTGTCAATGGTGATCACCATGGGCGACTTTTCAACCCCGAGCGCCTTCGCGCCGGTGATGAAGACCCCGTTGCCTGGCGAGGTGATGTCGTCCACGATCAGTTCGATGCCCGGTGTGCCCTCCACAGCAATGCCGGCGGCGAGTGTCTCACCGGCGATCAGTGCGGAGTGACCGCGCAGCGCGTCGACCAGGATCGGGTCGACGTTGAGCGCGAGCACGATCCGATCAGTAACATCGAGGCCGGCCTGCTTGCGCGCCTCCTGCACCGCACGGATCGCGTCGCGGGCCACGCCCTCGGCCTCGAGCTCCGGCGTGGTCTCGGTCTCCAGGAGCACAAAGCCCCCGCCGGGGATGAGGCTCAGGGCGGGCCCGCCGTCGCTGCCCTCGCCGACGCTCAGCGTCAGCTCGTACTCGTGCGGTTCGAGCGCGATGTCACCCGCGGTGACCACGCCGTCGGTCTCCGACCAGTCGCCGGCCTTCGCAGCCTTGATCGCGGCCTGCACCTGCTTGCCGAGCCGCGGGCCGGCGGCGCGCGCGTTGACCGCGAGCGTCTGCACCACACCGTGGTCGGCGGCGCTCGTCTCGGTCTGGGCGACCAGCGTGACCGCCTTCACGTTGAGCTCCTCACGGAGAATGTCGGCGAAGGGCTCAACGGCCTCGGGTCGCGCGGTGACCACGGTGAGCTCTGCGAGCGGGAGGCGCACGCGGAGCCGGCGCGCCTTGCGCAGCGCGAGCGCCTGCGAGGTGATCTGGCGCACCTCGTCCATCGCTGCGACCAGCTCGGGATCGCTCGGGAATTCGCTCGCGTCAGGCCAGTCGGTGAGGTGCACCGAGCGGCCGCCGGTCAGGCCACGCCACAGCTCCTCGGTGACGAGCGGCGCGAGTGGCGCCGCCACGCGCGCTACGGTCTCGAGCACGGTGAAGAGGGTGTTGAACGCCTGGGCGTTCTCGGGCTTGCCGTTCGCGCCGGCCGTGCCCTCCCAGAACCGGTCGCGCGAGCGGCGCACGTACCAGTTGGTGAGGACCTCGGCGTAGGCGCGCAGCGCCTCGGCCGCGGAGGTGGTGTCGAGCCCGTCGAGGTGGCGCTCGACGTCGCGCACGAGATCGCCCGTCTTCGCGAGGATGTAGCGATCGAGCGGATCGCCCGAGTCGGTGCGGCGCTCGGCGGTGAAGCCGTCGGCGTTCGCGTACAGGCTGAAGAAGTACCAGCTGTTCCAGAGCGGCAGGATGAACTGCCGCACGCCCTCGCGGATGCCCTCTTCAGTGACGACGAGGTTGCCGCCGCGCACCACGGGCGAGGCCATCAGGAACCAGCGCATCGCGTCTGAACCGTCGCGGTTGAACACCTCGTTGACGTCGGGGTAGTTCTGCAGTGACTTCGACATCTTGTTGCCGTCGGAGCCGAGCACGATGCCGTGGCTGATCACGTTCTTGAACGCTGGCCGATCAAAGAGCGCCGTGGCGAGCACGTGCTGCACGTAGAACCAGCCGCGGGTCTGGCCGATGTACTCGACGATAAAGTCAGCCGGCTGGTGCGTGTCGAACCACTCTTGATTCTCAAAGGGGTAGTGCGCCTGCGCGAACGGCATCGACGCGGAGTCGAACCAGACGTCGAGGACATCCTCGATCCGGCGCATTGTGGACTGGCCGCTCGGGTCATTCGGATTTGGGCGCGTGAGATCGTCGATGTACGGGCGGTGGAGGTCGATCTCCCCGGCCGCGTTGCGCGGCAGTTCGCCGAAGTCGGCCTCGAGCTCCGCGACGGAGCCGTACACGTCAACGCGCGGGAAATCGGGGTTGTCGCTCTTCCAGACCGGGATCGGGCTGCCCCAATAGCGGTTGCGGCTGATCGACCAGTCACGGGCCCCCTCAAGCCACTTGCCGAACTGCCCGTGCTTCACGTTCTCGGGGACCCAGGTGATGTCCTCGTTGACCTGGAGCATGCGCTCCTTGATGTCGGTGACGCGCACGAACCAGCTGGACACCGCCTTGTAGATCAGCGGGTTGCGGCACCGCCAGCAGTGCGGGTACGAGTGCTCGTAACTCGCCTCGCGCAGCAGACGGCCGCGCTCCTTGATGAGCCGGATCAGCGGCCGGTTCGCGTCCATCCAGAGTTCACCGGCGACGTCGGGAACCGAGTTCAGGAACCGGCCACCCTCGTCGACGCTCACGATGGTGGGGATCCCTGCTGCCGTGCCGATGCGCTGATCGTCCTCGCCGTATGCGGGGGCCTGGTGCACGATGCCGGTTCCGTCACTGGTCGAGACGTAGTCGTCGACCAGGATCTGCCAGGCGTGCTCGGTGCCCCACTCAGCGGCATCGGAGTAGTAGTCGAAGAGCCGCTCGTAGCGCACGCCAGCGAGCTCCGCGCCGGGCACGGTGCGGGCGACGGCCGCGCGCGCCTCGTCGGCCGACGCGTAGCCCAGCTCCTTCGCGTGCGCGCCGACCAGGTCGATCGCCAGCAGGTACTGCGCGGCATCGGCCGCGCCGCCATCGGCGGCACCGGCCGGGCCGGCGGGTACGAGCGCGTAGTCGATGGCGGGGCCGACCGCGAGCGCGAAGTTCGTGGGCAGCGTCCACGGGGTGGTGGTCCACGCGAGGGCGCGTGCCCCGAGGAGGTCGAGCGCGGCTGCGCGCTCCCCCACCAGCGGGAACGTGACCGTGACCGATGGGTCCTGCCGCATCTGGTAGACGTCGTCGTCCATGCGCAGCTCGTGGTTGGAGAGCGGCGTCTCGTCGCGCCAGCAGTACGGCAGGATGCGCGAGCCCTCGTAGGCGAGTCCCGTGTCGTAGAGCCGCTTGAACGCCCAGATCACACTCTCCATGTACCCGAGGTTGAGGGTCTTGTACCCGTGCTCAAAGTCGACCCAGCGCGCCTGGCGGGTGACGTAGTCTTCCCACTCGTCGACGTAGCGCAGCACCGACTCGCGCGCCTGCTCGTTGAACGCGGTGACGCCCATCGCCTCGATCTCGCTCTTCTCGGTGATCCCGAGCTGCTTCATCGCCTCGAGCTCGGCCGGGAGGCCGTGCGTGTCCCAGCCGAACCGGCGCTCCACCTTCTTGCCCCGCATGGTCTGGAAGCGAGGGAACACGTCTTTTGCGTACCCGGTGAGGAGGTGCCCGTAGTGGGGCAGGCCGTTTGCGAACGGCGGGCCGTCATTGAACACCCACTCGGGGGCGTCGGCGCGCTGTCGGATCGACTCGGCAAAGGTGTCGTCGTCGCTCCAGAACGCGAGGACGCGCTCCTCGACCTTGGGGAAGCTCGGGGACGGTGCGACGCCAAACGCGGCGCCGTCGTGCTGCGGCGCAGGGGCTCCGGTGGGCTGCTGAGGGTACGGCATGAGGGTCCTTCGATCCGGCGTGGCTACGTGTATTCACTGCCGGGACGAGCCTCGCGGCCCGCGGTACCACCCAACTTGCCGCTTCCCAGATGCTGCTCGGGCTGCGGCCCCTTCATTTGGCTGTGACGGGCCGTGCCCGTTCGGTTCTACTGCGCTCGCCCCGTGCGGGTCGAGCGGTTCCTCCGAAGACTCCCCGGTGATGGCCGGATCGCGGTCGATACGTCAAGTGTAGCGCAGGCGTGCCCGGAGCAGTCTGGGTGCCGCGATTGCGCTGTCGAGCGCACTTTCGGCCATTTAGGTAACGAACGAGTAACGAAGTGATGGAGCGAAAATCCCAGATCAAAACGATATTTGCGCAATCCTGGACCCCGATCAGTGACGGGGCAACCTTGCAGTTTGCGATGAAAGGTTGTTAGCGTCAAGTCAGCGTTGAGTGCGATTCGGCCCGATGCGCGCCGCCCTGCCAGTGAGGTACACCGTCGAGATCCGACGGCGTGAACGAGGGACACGGTGCGTGCTGCGTCCCGCTCCGCAATACGAGATCTAGCCATTCGACTGGCTGCCTGGCGGTGTGCGCCCCGAGTGCGCCCCGCGAGCGGTTTTCTTTGGTGACCCGCGGATCTTCGCGCACCACATGAGGAGTATCTGAGTGACCCATACAACTGAACAGTCCGGGCAACCGGACGCGCGAGGTGCGGCCACGGCTGGCACCCCGCAGACTGCGCCCGCCATCTCGGTCTCGGGCGCCTACAAGGTTTTCGGCCGCCGACCGAAAGAGGTCGTCAAGCGGCTTCGCAACGGCATCAGCCGCGAGCAGCTGCGGAGCCAAGGCACCGCGGCGGTCATCGACGCAAGCTTCGACGTGCAGCCCGGCGAAATCTTCGTCGTCATGGGCCTGTCCGGATCCGGCAAGTCCACGCTGATCCGCATGCTGAACGGGCTCAACGACACGACCGACGGTTCAATCACTGTCTTCGGCACCGAGGTCGTTGGCCTCGCCACCTCCGAGCTGCGTGACCTGCGCCGCGATCGCATGTCGATGGTGTTTCAGCACTTCGCGCTGCTCCCCCACCGCAACGTCCTCGACAACGTTGCGTATGGCCTTGAGCTGCAGGGCGTCGGCCTTGAAGAGCGCCGCAAGAAGGCGCAGCACTGGCTTGAGCGCGTCGGCCTCGCCGGCTGGGAGGATCGTCTCCCCGGCCAGCTCTCCGGCGGCATGCAGCAGCGCGTCGGCATCGCACGCGCGTTCGCGGCGGAGACCGACATCCTGCTCATGGACGAGGCGTTCTCCGCGCTCGACCCCCTGATCCGCCGTGAGATGCAGGAACAGCTCGTGGAGCTGCAGCAGGAGCTGCAGAAGACCATCGTCTTCATTACACACGACCTCAACGAGGCAATGTTCCTGGGCGACCGGATCGCGGTCATGCGCGACGGCCGGATCGTGCAGGTGGGCACCCCCAACGACATTCTCACTGACCCCGCCAACGACTACGTCGCGCAGTTCGTGCAGGACGTCGACCGCGCTCGCGTGCTCACCGCCGGCGACGTCATGGAACCGCCGCGCGCTGTGGTCCCCGGCTCAGCCGGGCCGCGCACCGCGCTCCGCACCATGCGCGACCTGCAGACCTCCGCGTGCTTCGTGACCACGGGCGCACGCACGCTCCTGGGGGTGGTCCGCGACAAGGACGTGCTCCGCCAGGTGCGTGAGGGCGGCACTGATCTCACCGACGTGCTCCGCCCCACCCCGTCGGTCGTGCGTGCCGACCAGGTGATCTCGGAGCTGTTCGAGCTCGCGGTTGAGAGTCCGCTGCCCGTCGCAGTGATCGACGAGCAGGATCGCCTCATCGGCGTCGTGCCGCGCGTGACGCTCCTCGCCGCGTTGACCGACCTCCCCCCGGTCACCACCGAGATCCCGGTGATCGAACCCCTGCCCACCGTGACCTCGGCGATGATCACCGAGACACTGGCAACCACGCAGACCGCAGCGAGCGGCAACGCGCCGCTCGTGCCCACGGAGGAGACCCTGTGAAAACCGACAACAGCGCCATGGACTGGCTGCGTATCCCCGTCGGCGACTGGGTCGAGGCGGGACTCGACTGGTTTAAGGTCGCGTTCGACTCATTCCTCGACGTGGTCGGCTTCGTGATGAACTGGCTGGTCGCGGAGTTGAGTGACGTGCTCATTTCAACGCCGTTCTTCCTGCTCATCATCGTGCTCGCGCTCATCGGCTGGCTGGTGCGCTCCTGGCAGTTCGCCGCCGGCACGGTTATCACTCTCACCGCGATTGTCGCGATGGGCCAGTGGGAGAACGCCATGTACACGCTCGCGCTCGTGCTGATCGCGACGATCATCGCCGTGGCGATCGCCGTGCCGCTCGGCATCTGGGCCGCGCGCAACGATCGTGTGAGCGCGGTGTTGAAGCCGATCCTCGACTTCATGCAGACCATGCCCGCCTTCGTCTACCTGATCCCCGCGGTCATCTTCTTCACGATCGGATTTGCCCCCGGCGTGTTCGCCACGATCATCTTCTCGCTGCCCCCGGGCGTGCGATTCACGGAGCTCGGCATCCGCGGGGTCGACAGTGAGACCGTGGAAGCGGGCTACGCCTTTGGCGCGAAGCCGGGCGCGATCCTGCGCGGGATCCAGCTGCCGCTCGCCATGCCGACCATCATGGCCGGGATCAACCAGGTCATCATGCTCGCCCTGTCGATGGCGGTTGTCGCCGGTATGGCCGGCGCGAACGGCCTGGGTAAGGAAGTCATCGCCTCGATCTCCACGCTCAACGTGAGCAAGGGCGTTGAGGCCGGCCTCGGCGTGGTGCTCCTCGCCGTGTTCCTCGATCGCGTGACCGCCGCGCTCGGTGCCCCGGGCGACTTCAAGCACTCGCTGCGCGCACAGTTCTCGCGAAAGCGCAGCGCTCCCGCCAGCCGGCCCGCGGCCGCGACACCCGTCGCTGTGTGAGCCCGGCTCGCGCCAGTTCAGACCCGCACGATACCCGGGGCGTACGCCCCCACACTCCAGACGACTCGCGCCAGCGGCGCGAGCAGAAAGGAAGACGCATGATGAACAAGCGACACCTGACCGGAGTCATCGCACTCGGAGCCGCGGCAGCGCTCGCCCTCACCGGGTGCAGCTCGAGCAGCGATGGCGGCTCGGAGGGCTCCGGCGACGCGGACAAGACGATCACGCTCGGCTTCCTCCCCTCGTGGACCGACGGCCTGAGCACCGCATACCTGCTCGAAAACCAGCTTGAGCAGCTCGGCTACAACGTGGAGATGGAGGAGCTCACCGAGGCAGCAGTGCTGTACACGGGCCTCGCTTCCGGCGACATCGACATCTACCCTTCCGCGTGGTCTGAGAAGACGCACGCCTCGTACATGGAGAAGTACGGCGCAGACATCGAGGACCTCGGCGCGTACTACGACAACGCCGTGCTCACCATCGCGGTGCCCGAGTACACGGACATCGACTCGATGGACGAGCTCGCCGCCAACGCAGACCGCTTCGACGGCAAGATCATCGGCATCGAGCCGAGCGCGGGCCTTACCGAGCAGACCGAGACCGTCATGATGCCCGAGTACGGCCTCGAAGACAGCTACGAGCTCGTCACCTCCTCGACCGCGACCATGCTCGCGACGCTCAAGGACAAGATCGAGAAGAAGGAAGACGTGGTCGTCACGCTGTGGCGCCCGTTCTGGGCAAACGACGCGTTCCCGGTGAAGGATCTGAAGGATCCCAAGCAGGCGATGGGCGAGCCCGAGGCGCTGCACTTCCTGGGCACCAACGGGTTCTCTGACACGTACCCGGACGCGGCCGAGCTGATCGCGGGCATCCAGCTCGACGACGCC
The DNA here is from genome assembly GCF_004217175.1 of Leucobacter luti. Taxonomy (GTDB): domain Bacteria; phylum Actinomycetota; class Actinomycetes; order Actinomycetales; family Microbacteriaceae; genus Leucobacter; species Leucobacter luti. The sequence goes on along the minus strand of NZ_SHKI01000007.1, from coordinate 26,200 downwards.
CAGTACGGCTCGCTCGAGGATCTCGTCGTGAACGAGTACGGCGAGGGCAACGAGGCCGAGGCCGTTGAGGCCTGGCTCAAGGAGAACCCGGACGCGTTCTCCACGCAGCTCTCGAACTAGTTTCACGCAGGGCACAACGCGGCGGCACACCTCGGGTGTGCCGCCGCGTTGCTCGTTTCCCGGGGCGGTCACCCGCCGGTGCCCGCGCTCAGCTTCATCGCCCCGGACGCGCGAGTGCAATGATGTCCGAGAGCTCTCGCCGCGGCTCCCCCGGGACCAGGCCTCGAAATACCGAGTCGTCGATCACATAGTTGCTCGCAAACTGGTAGCGCATCTCAAGCTGCTCGCGCGCCGCCGAACTGAACAGCCCGGCGACCGCGAGGAGCCCGCGGCTGAGCACCCGGGCAGACACCGGACCGCCCGCGGCACGCGCGAGCTGGGCCGCGAGCTCATCGCCGGAGAACGGCGCGATCGCCGGGAGGTGCACGGCCGGCGCAGCCCGGAGCCTCGGGTGGCTGCAGACAGTGATGAGCCCCCGGGCCACGTCGCCGGGGAGGGCGAACGAGTGCCGGTACTCCGGTGGCCCAAACCAGTTGAAGCGGCCGCCGCGCCGGGCGAGGATCCGGGTGATCGTGCTCCACGGGAGCACCGTGGTCTCGGCCCCAGGACCCAGAAAGTCCGCGGCCCGACACAGCACGATATCCGCTCCCCAGGCACGTGCGTGTTCCAGGACGGCCGCCCCCGCCCGTCGCGCGTCGCCCTTCCGACTGCACGGCGCCAGCGGCTGTGCTTCCGAGATCGGTCCCGAGGCGCGACCGTAGGCGTAGAGGTTGTCGAGGACGGTGAGCGGAATGTCATGGTCGCTGGCCGCCGCCACGATCGTCTGCATGAGCGGGACCCACTCACGCTCCCACACCGCGGCCCGGTAGGGCAGCCCGACTGCCACAATCACGCTGCTGCAGTCGCGGAGCGCGCGGCCGAGCGCCTCGGGCGCATCCGCGCCCACCGCGCGGTGCGCGAAGACACCGGCGGGCGGCGTCGCGCTCCGAGAGACAGTAACCACCTCGGCGCCCTGCGCGAGGAGCTCACGCACCACAACACGTCCGATCTGCCCGCGTGGGCCAAGCACGGCGATGCGCCGCCGGGCTACGGCGCCAGAGCTCGGGTCTGATCCGGCAGCTGAAGTGTGCATCCCTGTTCCGTTCGGATTTGGTCCGCCCCCACCCATTCAGCGTACGCCCGGCGTCGAGCGGTGTCGAGGGCGCCGGGGACACGCGCGCCGGGCACCGGCCCGCGCCTCGCGCCAGCACGGGTAGACTGGGCACGTTGACTATCAGGCACCAGGGTGGGCGCGGTGACACGCGCACGCCCGCTCACGCGGTGCCGCCCACATCGAACACGACCTCGCGTCGAGACACGGAGTAGCACTCATGACCGCGATCCCCGACAAGCCGGCTCTCGAAGGCCTCGAAGCGAAGTGGGGAGCGGTCTGGGAGCAGAACGGCACCTACGCGTTCCCGCGCGAGGGTGCGACGGCGGCCGAGGTCTACAGCATCGATACCCCGCCGCCGACCGCATCGGGCTCGCTGCACGTGGGGCACGTGTTCTCGTACACGCACACTGACACCGTCGCGCGCTACCAGCGCATGCAGGGCAAGCGGGTGTTCTACCCGATGGGCTGGGACGACAACGGTCTGCCCACCGAGCGCCGCGTGCAGAACTACTACGGAGTGCGCTGCGATCCGTCGCTCCCCTACGTCGAGGGCTTCGTGCCGCCGCACGAGGGCGGCGACGGCAAGAGCATCAAGGCCGCGGACCAGCAGCCGATCTCCCGCCGCAACTTCATCGAACTGTGCGAGCGCCTCACCGTGGAGGACGAGAAGCAGTTTGAGGATCTGTGGCGCACCCTCGGCCTCTCGGTCGACTGGAACCAGAGCTACCGCACCATCGGTGCCGAGTCGCTGCGCGCATCGCAGCTCGCGTTCATCCGCAACGTTGAGCGCGGCGAGGCGTACCAGGCGCAGGCTCCAACGCTCTGGGACGTGACGTTCCGCACGGCGGTGGCGCAGGCCGAGCTCGAGGATCGGGATCAGCCGAGCGCGTACCACACGCTCTCGTTCCACCGCGCCGACGGCGGCGGCGACATCCTCATCGACACGACGCGACCCGAGCTGCTCGCCGCCTGCGTGGCCCTCGTCGCGCACCCGGACGACGAGCGGTACCAGCCCCTCTTCGGCTCCACCGTGCGCACCCCGATCTTCGACGTCGAGGTGCCGATCGTGGCCCACCACCTCGCGAAGCAGGACAAGGGCACCGGCATCGCGATGATCTGTACGTTCGGTGACGTCACCGACGTGGTGTGGTGGCGCGAGCTCGATCTCCCGAACCGCGCGATCCTCGGCTTCGACGGCCGCGTGTTGCGCGAGGCCCCCGAGGCCATCACCTCGGAGGCGGGCAAGGAGGCGTACGCGCAGATCGCCGGCAAGACCGTGTTCAGCGCCAAGCAGACCATGGTCGAGCTGCTGCAGGCCTCGGGCGAGCTGACGGGCGAGATCCGCAAGATCACTCACCCGGTCAAGTTCTTCGAGAAGGGCGATAAGCCCCTCGAGATCGTCTCGACGCGCCAGTGGTACATCGTCAACGGGGCTCGGGACGAGGCGCTTCGCGAGCGCCTGCTCGCCCACGGTCGCGAGCTCGGGTGGCACCCCGACTTCATGCGCGTGCGCTACGAGAACTGGGTCGAGGGCCTCACGGGCGACTGGCTCATCTCGCGGCAGCGTTTCTTCGGCGTGCCGCTTCCCGTCTGGTACCCGCTCGACTCCGAGGGCAACCCGGTCTTCGACGCGCCGATCCTGCCCGCGGCGGATCAGCTCCCGGTTGACCCGTCGAGCGACGTGCCCGCCGGCTACACCGCCGAGCAGCGCGGCGTCGCTGGCGGCTTCCAGGGCGAGGTCGACGTGATGGACACCTGGGCTACCTCGTCACTCACCCCGCAGCTCGCCGGCGGCTGGGAGCGCGATCCCGAGCTGTTCGACCTGGTCTACCCGTTCAGCCTGCGCCCGCAGGGGCAGGACATCATCCGTACCTGGCTGTTCTCCACGGTGCTGCGCTCCGAGCTCGAGTGTGGCCAGCTGCCCTGGAAGAACGCGGGGATCTCGGGCTGGATTCTGGATCCGGACCGCAAGAAGATGTCGAAGTCGAAGGGCAACGTGGTGACGCCGGCGGGAATGCTGGAGCAGCACGGCTCGGACGCGGTCCGCTACTGGGCCGCTTCGGCGAAGCTCGGCACCGATGCGTCGTTCGACCCGCAGAACCCGACCCAGATCAAGATCGGGCGCCGCCTGGCGATCAAGCTCCTCAACGCGGCCAAGTTCACGCTCGGCTTCGATGCGAGCGGGGTGGGTACCGTGACCGAGGCGCTCGATCGGGGCATGCTCGCCGGACTGGCGCGCGTGGTGGACGATGCGACCAAGGCGTTTGAGGCGTACGATCACGCGCGAGCCCTTGAGGTGACCGAGTCGTACTTCTGGACGTTCTGCGACGACTACCTTGAGCTGGTCAAGGAGCGCGCGCACGGCGCCGCGGGCGACGACGGCACCGGGCAGCCGCGCGCCTCCGCCGTGACGGCCCTGCGCGCAGCGCTGTCGGTGTTCGTGCGCCTGCTCGCACCCTTCCTGCCGTACGCGACCGAGGAAGTGTGGTCGTGGTTTGGCGAGGGCTCGGTGCACCAGGCCGCGTGGCCGGTTGCGGCCGAGACTCGCGAACTCGCGGGCGCCGACGCCGACGCTGAGCTGCTCGGGCTCGTTGGCAGCGCTCTGGTGGGGATCCGCGGGGCGAAGACCGACGCGAAGGCATCGCAGAAGACGCCTGTCACACTGGCCGTCGTGCACGCACCTGCCGCGGACCGAGACCGCCTCCAGCTCGCGGCGGGAGACCTCGCCGCGGTGGGGCGCATCTCCGAGCTGCGCGTCGAGGCAGCGGAGGTTGACGCGGTGACCGTCGCAGAGATCCAGCTCGAGCAGGCGGAGGCCTAAGCATGCAGCTGGGGGCACGCTGGCGCGTCGGCGAGACGCCGCACCGCGGCGTGCCCCCGGAGCTGCACGCGGCGATCGCCGAGGCGGAGGCCGCACACCCCGGGGCGGCGTCCTGGACGCTGACCTGGCTTGAGGGGCGGCCGCGGTGCGCGCTCGACGACGTGCTGATCGTGGGGCTCGATGCCGCCGGCGGCGTCACCGTGCGGCGCGCCGGGAGCGCCTCGGCAGCCGCTCCCGACGCGTCCGGGACCGATCGCGTCGGACTCGCCGACGATGACGATGACGATGACGATGACGACTGGCTGAGCTGAGGGAGACGGGTATGGCGAACATCACGGGACTGCGCAGGCTCGCGCTCACCGCCGGGTCGATCCTCATCGGAGCGACCCTGGTGGGCACGCTCACTGCGTGCGCCCCCGAACCCGGCGCGAGTGTCGGCACCGAGGCACCCACCGCGTCTGGCCATGGGCCCGAGGAGAAGCCGGAGGGCGGTTCCGGCGAGAGCTGGACCGAGCAGGACTCCCCCGACGATTTCGCCAAGGAATCCGAGCTCCCCGCGTCCTTCCCGAAGGATCAGTTTGTGTTCCCCGAGAGCGCAGTGATCGACGACACCGGTGCGCGGTCTGATACCGAGTGGTTCATCGTGTTCCGCGCCGCTGACCAGGCCTCCGCCGACGTGCTCTGGGAGAGCATCGTCTCTGCGAGCGGCTTTGCACGCAGCGATGAGGTCACGGAACCGGACGGCGGCGGCCGCTCAGCCGAACTCAGGAGCCAGACGCTTGCGGTGTCGGCCCTCACGATTCCGCAGCCGGACGGCACGATTCTGCTGAGCTACGACGTCACCGCTGCATAGAACGCTGCGGAGCGCGTTCTGCGATCCGGGCCACGTCCTCGTCACTGATATCCGCGTACCCCACCTGCACGGTCTGCACCGGTGAGGTTGCAGTGGAGCCGTCCTGCTGCGCGTAGTCAAACGCGATGGTGCGGACGTACATGTCGAAATCGGGTGCGCAGTCGAGCTTGAGCTCGACTTCTCGCACCGCTCCGACGTCGAGGATAAACCCGACCGGCGTTACAGCCGAGACTCCGGCGTCGGTTCGAAGCGTGACATCCGAGAGCGGCGCCGCGCTCGTATTCTCGATGTCGCCAACGATGCTGGAGCACTCAGTCATGAGAGCGGGCCAGTCGCTGCTCGGCTCGATCCCGGTTCCCGTTGCCTCGCTCATGCGCCACTCCCCGATTGGGTAGTCAAACTCCGCTCCATCGACAAGGGTTAGCGTGACCGTGTCTGCAACGAGCGGCGTGCTGCCCGGCGTGACCTCGACCTGGAGATTCGCAATCGCGTGCCGTCCCCGCGTGTCCCCGCGTACGAGTGTGACGGTGCCGATCGCCGCCTCGGGGATCCCGGGGATGGATGCATCGACGAAGCGATCGAACAGCGTGCTCTCAGAATCGGCGACCAGCACGAGGTTCATGGTGAACGACTCGTCGGGGCTGACAAGCACTGTGGCGCTGGTGCTGGCAAACGCGAGAGCTGGGTCCGCGGTCGGCGCGGGCTGCGGGGCACAGCCGACCAACGCCGCTCCCCCGAGCGCGCCGCCAGCGAGACCGGCGCCGATTCTGGCGAGCACACGCCTGTGAGTCACCGGTCGGTCCCTGAGCGGAGGTGATCCGTGATCGGAGCGCAGCAAGCACCGCGCTCGATGGGCCCTCGTCCGCGCGTGCGAGCAGAAAGAATCCCCGCTCGCGCTGGCACGCGCTGCACCGCTACGCGCTTTCGCGGCCGCCCCGGGCCTGCAGCACGCGCGGGCCCGTCTCCCCCAGCACGGACTCGCGGGTGACGATCACCTTGGTGACCTCGTCGCTGGACGGCACCTCGAACATGACCGATCCGAGCACGCGCTCGAGAATAGAGCGCAGCCCGCGCGCACCGGTCTTGCGCTCGACCGCTTGCTCGGCGATCGCTTCGAGTGCGGCGTCCTCAAACTCCAGGCCCACGCCGTCGAGTTCGAACATGCGCTGGTACTGCTTCACGAGCGCGTTGCGCGGCTCGGTGAGGATGCGGGTGAGCGCTGACACGTCGAGCGGGTCGACGGTGGCGACGACGGGAAGCCGGCCAATGAACTCGGGGATCAGCCCGAACTTGTGGAGGTCTTCGGGCTCCACCTTGGCAAACAGATTCTCATCGTTGCGCTTGCTCGACACCGGAGCGCCAAAACCGATGCCGCCCTTGCCGAGGCGCGAACCGACGATCTCTTCAAGTCCGGCGAACGCGCCGGCCACAATGAAGAGCACGTTGGTGGTGTCGAGCTGCAGGAACTCCTGGTTCGGGTGCTTGCGGCCGCCCTGCGGCGGGATCGAGGCGACGGTGCCCTCAAGGATCTTGAGGAGCGCCTGCTGCACGCCCTCGCCCGAGACGTCGCGGGTAATCGACGGGTTCTCGGCTTTGCGCGAGATCTTGTCGATCTCGTCGATGTAGATGATGCCGGTCTCGGCGCGCTGCACGTCGAAGTCGGCAGCCTGGAGTAGCTTGAGCAGGATGTTCTCGACGTCCTCGCCCACGTAGCCGGCCTCGGTGAGCGCGGTGGCGTCGGCCACGGCGAACGGCACGCCCAGCTGGCGCGCAAGCGACTGCGCGAGGTAGGTCTTGCCGCACCCCGTTGGCCCGATCAGCAGGATGTTCGACTTCTCGATCTCGACCTGCTCGGAGGCGAGCTCGGCGCTCGTGAGCGTTGCGGCGGCGCGCACCCGCTTGTAGTGGTTGTACACGGCGACCGCAAGCGACTGCTTCGCGCGATCTTGACCGATCACGTACTCGTCAAGGAAGTCTGAGATCTCGCGCGGCTTGTGCAGCGTGAAATCGGATGCCTCGCTCGTCTGTGTCTCAGCGAGACGCTCCTCGATGATCTCGTTGCACAGTGCAACGCACTCATCGCAGATGTAGATCTGCGGTCCGGCAATAAGCTGCTGTACCTGCTTCTGCGATTTTCCGCAGAAGGAGCACTTGAGCAGCTCGCTGCTTTCGCCGATCTTCGCCATGCTGAGGCTCCTTCACACTCGGTCGGGGGAACTCTTTAGAGACTAGCGGCCACCCCCGACAATCGGCTGCGGCACGCCGCAGGCCCCGGGTGGGAACCCGGGGCCTGCGTGTCAGCTACGGAAGAACCGGCTGCGGGTTCTTGCGGCTGGTGAGCACCTGATCGACGAGGCCGTACTCGAACGCCTCCTGGGCGCTCAGGATCTTGTCGCGATCGATGTCCTTGTGGACCTGCTCAACGGAGCGGTTCGAGTGCTTCGAGAGCGTCTCCTCGAGCCACTCACGCATGCGCATGATCTCGGCCGCCTGGATCTCGATGTCCGACGCCTGGCCGTGGCCGGCCTGCCCGGTGGAGGGCTGGTGGATCAGCACGCGAGCGTTGGGGAGCGCGAGCCGCTTCCCGGGCGAGCCACCTGCGAGCAACACGGCCGCGGCGGATGCCGCCTGGCCGAGGCACACCGTCTGCACGTGCGGGCGGATGTACTGCATCGTGTCGTAGATCGCCGTCATGGCCGTGAACGAACCGCCGGGCGAGTTGATGTACATGGTGATGTCGCGCTCGGGATCCTGGCTCTCCAGGACGAGCAGCTGCGCCATCACGTCGTCGGCCGACGCGTCGTCAACCTGCACGCCGAGGAAGATGATGCGATCCTCGAAGAGCTTGGCGTAGGGGTCCTGGCGCTTGTAGCCGTAGGCGGTGCGCTCCTCGAACGAGGGGAGCACGTATCGCGATCCGGGCAGCTGCAGGTTCGAGCCGCCGGCCTGAGGCATGTGTGAGGTCATCATCGAGTTGGTTGCTTCCTGTCCCATGAGTTACCGCTTGGTCCCGCCGCCGCCGATAACGTCGGCTGCGGAGTCCCGGATGAAATCGACGAAGCCGTACTCGAGCGCTTCCTGAGCAGAGAACCAGCGGTCGCGGTCCCCGTCCTCGTTGATCTGCTCGACCGTCTTGCCGGTCTGTGCGGCGGTGATCTCGGCGAGACGGTTCTTCATCGAGGTGATGAGCTGCGCCTGCGTCTGGATGTCACTTGCCGTGCCGCCGAAGCCGCCGTGGGGCTGGTGCAGCAGCACGCGAGCGTTCGGCGTGATGTAGCGCTTACCCTTGGTGCCCGCGGTGAGCAGGAACTGGCCCATTGACGCGGCCATACCGATGCCCACGGTGACGATGTCGTTCGGAACGAAGGACATCGTGTCGTAGATCGCCATACCCGCGGTGATCGACCCGCCGGGCGAGTTGATGTACAGGTAGATGTCGGCCTCGGGGTCCTCGGCCGCGAGCAGCAGGATCTTTGCGCAGATCTCGTTTGCGTTGTCGTCGCGCACTTCGGATCCGAGCCAGATGATGCGGTCCTTCAGCAGGCGTTCGAACACACTGTTCGGTGGCGTCTGTTCTGCCATTCGGGGCTCCAATCGTTGTTTCTTGATTCGAGAGTATCGACTTGACGCGCGTCTCGCGCCGTTGTTCGCCGTCGGCGCATGTGCCGAGCGGGGGAAACGGAAGGAGCCCCCCACCCGTTCGGGTGAGGGGCTCCGACGCAATGCGGCGTGAAGGCTACTCTGCAGCCTCGGCTGCGGCCTTCTTCGCGGCGCGGGTTGCTGCGGCCTTCTTGGCAGCGGCGGAACGAGCCGCCTTCTTTGCTGCCTCGTCGTCCTCGGCGGCCGACTCCTCGGCGGCGGGCTTCTCAGCCTTCTTCGCCGCGGTCTTCTTGGCGGGAGCCTTCTTCGCGGGCTTCTCCTCGGCGGGCGCCTCGTCCGCGGCGTCAGCCTCGTCCTCGACGTCGACCGCGGTGAACTCGCTCAGGTCGACGGTGTTGCCGTCCTGATCGACGACGGTCGCCTTGGCGAGCGCCAGTGCGAGCGCCTTGTTGCGGGTGACCTCGCCCAGGATGACGCCCATCTGGTTGCCCTGGCTGATCGCCTGGAGGAACTCGGTGGGCTCCATGCCGTACTGCTGCGCGGACTGGAAGATGTACTGCGACAGCTCGTTCTGGGTCGGGGTGACTTCCTCGGCCTCAACGATTGCGTCGAGCAGCAGCTGCAGCTGGATCTGCTTCTCCGAGGAGACGCGAACCTCTGCGCGGTGCTCGTCGTCCTCGAGGCGCCCCTCGCCCTCAAGGTGACGGTGCACCTCCTCCTCGACGAGCTCCTCGGAGACCGGGATGCCGGCCTTCTCGATGAGCGTCTCGGTGAAGAGATCGCGAGCCTGCTGGCCCTGCGCGAAGACGCTGGCGCGGCCAACCTGCTCCTCGAGGCTCGCGCGGAGCTCGGCGATCGTGTCGAACTCGCTCGCGAGCTGCGCGAACTCGTCGTCGGCCTCGGGAAGCTCGCGCTCCTTGACCGCGGTGAGCGTCAGCGACACCTCGGCCTCGCGGCCCTCGTGCTCGCCGCCCAGCAGCTGCGAGGAGAAGGTGGTCGACTCGCCAGCGGTGAGCGTCTCAACTGCCTCGTCGGTGCCCTCGAGCAGGTTGCCCGCGCCGACCTCGTAGGAGACGCCCGAGGCCTGGTCGACCTCTTCGCCATCGACCTTTGCGACGAGATCAAGCTCGACGAAGTCGCCGGTCTTCGCGGGGCGATCCACCGTGACGAGGGTGCCGAAGCGCTCGCGGAGCTTGGTCAGCTCTGCCTCAACCGCGTCGGCGTCAACCTTGGCGTTGTCGACGGTCAGCTTGATGCCGTCGTACTTGGGCAGCTTGAACTCGGGGCGAACCTCGACCTCGAAGACCAGGCCGAGGGTGCTCTTCTCGTCCTTCGCGTCGGGCCAGGTGGCCACGTCGGCCGTGGGGCGACCCATCGGGCGCTCGTTCGACTCGGCGAGTGCGGCCTGGTAGAAGTCGTCGAGCGAGGCGTTCACGGCCTCCTGGATGACGGCTTCGCGACCGACGCGCTGGTCGATGATCGGCGCGGGAACCTTGCCCTTGCGGAACCCGGGGATCGAAACCTGCTCGGCAATCGTCTTGTACGCCTGCTTCAGGTACGGCTCCAGCTCGTCGAGCGTGACGTCCACGCTCAGCTTGACGCGGGTCGGAGTGAGCTTCTCAGCTGTCGTCTTCGGCAATTTGGCCTCTCAATGATCGGAAATCTTGCTGCATATCAGCCTGTACGGATCTGGTGATCCTCGTCGGGGCGACAGGATTCGAACCTGCGACCTCCCGCTCCCAAAGCGGGCGCTCTAGCCAAGCTGAGCTACGCCCCGAAAACCCAGAGGTTTTACAGACGAAACACGCGGTCACGCGCGCAACCTGAGCAAGTCTAGCTGAAACAGTCCGGATCAGTGCACAGCCGCGCCTCCGGCGTTGCGCTCGGCGTTGCGCGCGGAGGCACACCCGGAGTCGCACCTGGCCCGCCGCGCGCCGCACAGCCCGCCGCGCTGCGGCGCACGCTCGTCGCGCCGCGGACAGTGCGCGCCCCGCGCCGAGTGTCGCCACACCTCCCCGTGCTCGCTCGCGAAGGGGGTGTTTGGCGACACTCGGCGAGGCGCTCGGTGCGGGGTGGGGCGCGCGGGGCCGCGTGCCCCACACGCAACAGATCCCCCGGCCGAGGCCGAGGGATCTGCAGTGGAGGGGATGACGGGAATCGAACCCGCGTAATCAGTTTGGAAGACTGAGGCTCTACCATTGAGCTACATCCCCGCAGCGCTTGAAAGCGCCTCCCCGATCATAGTGCATCTGGATCGGCGGCAGCGATCTGGGCTTCTGCGCCGCGTGTCGCGGCGCGATGATCCGCCGTGTAGCCGAGGTAGTTCTCGGCGTTCTCGCGCACCGACACGCGCTCCTCGGGGCGCAGCTCACGAATGACGCGCCCCGGCACTCCCGCGACGAGCGAGTGGGGCGGGATCGTGACGCCCTGCGGCACGAGCGCCCCGGCCGCGACGAGCGTGCCGGTGCCGACGATCGCGCCGCTGAGCACCGTGGCGCCCATGCCAATCAGGCAGCCGTCTTCGATGGTGGCGCCGTGCACCACGGCGTTGTGGCCGACGGACACGTCGGCCCCGATGATCGCGGCGTCACCGCGCTGGGTGTGCACCACGACCCCGTCCTGGAGGTTGCTGCGCGGCCCGATCGCCACGATGTCTGAATCGCCGCGCACGACGGCGTTGTACCAGACGCTCACGTCGGCGGCGATGGTGACGGCGCCGACCACCACTGATCCGGGCGCGAGCCACGCGGACGAGGCGATCTGCGGGGTGTGCTCCGGGTCAAGTGCGATGACGGTTCCGTGAGACATGAGCAACTCCCTCGTGAAATGCGAACAGCCCCTACCTAATGGTAAGGGCTGTGATCGCTCCCCCGGCTGGGTTCGAACCAGCGACATCCTGATTAACAGTCAAGCGCTCTGCCAGCTGAGCTACAGGGGATCATTGCGTTGCAACCTGAATATCGTACCAAGCCGAGAGAAGCGGTTGCAAATCGGTCTGGGTAGTCCGGGCGCGCCGCCCGGTTACTCCTCGGCGATCTCGTCGTAGGCGGTGGCCCGGAGCGCCTGCGCGAGTCGCTGCACGTAGCCGTGATCCGCGTGCCGGAAGATCTCGTTGATCTCACCGTGGCCCACGAGTCGCCCCTCCTGCATGACGAGGACGTCGCGCACGAGCGCCTCAAGCATGCCGATGTCGTGGCTGATGAGCAGCATGGTCGCGTTGGTGCGGGCGCGGTACCAGCGCAGCAGCTCGACGATCCGGGGCCGGTTGTTCGCGTCGACCCCGAGGGTCGGCTCGTCCGCGATGAGGAGGGCTGGGTCGAGCATGAGGGAACGCATCACGGCGACGCGCTGCCGCTGCCCCTTCGAGAGCTCGTAGGGGTACTCCTGCAGCTTTGCGAGCGGGAGCGCGACGATGTCCATCATCTCGGCGATGCGCTCCCCGAGCTCCTCGCGGTCAAAGTTCTTGCTCCGCTCCGCGATCGGCTCGAAGAGGATGTCGCCCACGTTGAGTTCGGGGGTGAGGGTGGCGCCGGCGTCCTGCGCGAGGTGCCCCACGTACGCGGTGAGCCGGGTGCGGGTTCGGCCGCTGAGCCTGCGCATGGGCACGTCGAACACGCTTGCCGCCCCGCCGGTGAGCTTGATCCGCGCGGCCTTCTCCCCCGCGTCGGCGGCCCGTCCCGCGAGGAAGCGCGCGAGCGTTGACTTACCGGAGCCGCTCTCGCCCAGCAGCGCCACGACGTCCCCCCGCGGCACATCAAAGCTGACCCCCTCGACGGCAGCGAACTCTCTCCCGCCGGCGTGCGCCGGGTACGACAGTGAGAGGTCGGAGACGCGGATGGTGGGTTCCGCGGCCAGGTCGGGGTGGGCCATACGACGTGCTCCTTGGGGTGCAAGTGTGGGGATTCTGCGGTGTGTGGGTCAGCCTAGGGCATTCGGGCGCGCCGATTCCCGGTGGCCCGCCGCGCGACCGAATCTTCGCGGGTCATTCTTCGCGGAGCCCACGACGGGCTGCTTCGAGCGCGACCAGTTGCTCCTGCAGGCGACGTGAGCTCGCGTCTGAGGAATCGCCGATTCGCTGCATGCGCGCCAGAAGCTCCTGCTTGAGTCCAACGAGGTCGCGGTCGAGAAGCGACACGATCACGTCCTTGGCGTAGGCGCCAAGGTGCTCCGCGCGCCGCTCGGGCATGGGGACCACGGCGAGCTCGCGGACGAGCCCGCGGTGCGACTCAGGGGTGGCTGCCACCACCTGGTCGAGCCAGGCGGGCGTGCCGATCGCCGGGAGCGCCGCCGCGATGGCGTCGCGCACGGCGCGCAGATTTGGCTCGTTCACCTGCGCGGTCACCGCCTGCTGCATGAGGTCGATCCCCACCGAGTCGCCAAGCTGCAGCATCGCCATGAGGGCGTCGCGCTCGAGGCGGGTGGTGGGGGTATTGCGCAGCATCGACAACCGCACGGTGGGCTGCGCGGGCGCGGGGGCGTGACCACCCTGACGCTGCGGCTCGGGCGGCTCGGGGCGCGCGGCCTGCGGCGTGCGCTCGGCGGTGCGCACCGCGTGCTGCACCTCGCCAAGCTCGACGCCGAGCATGCGCGCGAGCTCCCGGGCGTACCCGGGGCGCAGCGACGGGTCCTTGATCTCGGCGACGATCGGGGCGGCAGCGCGCAGCGCGTTCACGCGGCCCTCGACCGAGTTGAGGTCGAAGCGCGAGACGGCCTGGCGCAGCGCGAACTCGAACAGCGGCTGTTTGCGGGTGAAGAGCTCTCGGACCGCCTCGTCGCCCCGGTGCAGTCGCAGGTCGCAGGGGTCGAATCCCTCGGGCGCGACGGCCACGTAGGTCTGCGCGGTGAAGCGCTTCTCCTCGCTGAACGCGCGCAGGGCCGCCTTCTGGCCGGCCTCGTCGGGGTCGAAGGTGAAGATCACCTCGGCGGCCGAGTCGTCGCCCATGATCCGGCGCAGGATCGAGATGTGGTCCTTGCCGAACGCAGTGCCACAGGTGGCCACGGCGGTGTCGATCCCGGCCAGGTGGCAGGCCATCACATCGGTGTAGCCCTCCACGATCACCGCGCGTTTGCCGCGCGAGATCGCGCGCTTCGCCTGGTCGAGCCCGTACAGCACCTGCGACTTGTGGTAAACGGGCGACTCGGGAGTGTTGAGGTACTTCGGGCCGTTGTCGTCGTCGTAGAGCTTGCGCGCGCCAAATCCGAGCGTCTGCCCGCTCGTGTCCCGGATGGGCCAGACTACGCGGCCGCGGAACCGGTCGTAGACGCCGCGCTGCCCCTCGGAGACGAGCCCAGCCTGCGCGAGCTCTGCGGGGGTGTATCCCTGCGCCTTGAGGTGGTCGGTGAGGCTGTTCCAGCCGCGCGGGGCGTAGCCCACCCCAAACAGCTCGGCCGCGGCGGGGTCGAAGCCGCGCTGTTCGAGGAACGCGCGGCCCGCCGCGCCCTCCTCGCTTGCGAGCTGTGCGACGTAGAACGCGGCGGCCGCCTGGTTCGCGGCGAGCAGTCGCGCGCGATTGGGGCCTTCCTCGCGGGCGTAGCCGCCCTCCTCGTACGTGAGGGTGTAGTGAATGCGGGCGGCGAGGCGCTCGACCGACTCGGCGAACGTGAGGTGGTCCATGCGCTGCAGGAACGTGAACGCGTCGCCCGACTCGCCGCAGCCGAAGCAGTGGTAGTAGCCGAGCGCGGGGCGCACGTGGAAGCTGGGGCTGCGTTCGTCGTGGAAGGGGCACAGGCCCTTCATCGAGTCGATCCCCGCGTTCTTCAGGGTGACGTAGTCGCCGACGAGATCACCGAGGTTCGTGCGTCGCTTCACTTCCTCAACGTCGCTCGCGCGGATCCGGCCTGCCATAGCTGCCAGCTTAGCGCCGCTCGCTCGGCCCCCGCCGAGTGCGGCGGCCGAGCGAGCCGAGCTTAGACGAGCGGAACCTCACAGAACTGCTTGTGCCAGGCGATCGCAGACTGGTCCGTGAGCGAGGCGACCTGGTCAACCACCGCGCGGCGCGCCCCGGCATCGTCGGATGCTGCGCGGAAGTCGGCGGCGAAGGCCGGTTCAAGCCCGGACTCCCCCGCGGCCCAGAGCGCGTCGAGCAGCTCGGTCAGCAGCTCCCGCTGCCGCCGGTAGGTTGGCTGGCGCCGCCCGCTGGCCATCACGAAAGCGGCAACGATGCCCTTGAGCACTGCAATCTCGGCGTGGATGTCGTCGGGCACCACGATGCCGGAGCCGTAGCGGGCGAGCGGGGCCCCGTCGGCCGCCTCGAGCGTGGCCGCCACGGAGGAGCGTGCGAACCGACCGATCATGTCGCTCGTAAAGTTCTTGAGCTGCGCCTGGTGCGCGCGCGAGCCGTCCCACCTGGTGAGCCAGGTCTCCGTCTCGGAGATCCGGTCGTACGCAGCGCCGAGCTGATCGCTGGTGAACGAGCCGCCGGCCCACTCGGAGACGGCGCGGATCAATGAGTCGTGGCCGGAGCGCGCCGTGAGGATCTCGGGGTCGATGTACTCGCTCACCACTGCGTCCTCGAAATCGTGCACCGAGTAGGCGATGTCGTCGGACAGATCCATCGCTTGCGCTTCGGCGCACTTCACGCGCTCGGCCGCGCCGGCGCGCAACCACGCGAACACCGGCTCATCGTCGGCGAAATACCCGAACTTCATGCTGCCGGGCGCCGCCTCCGGGAGGCTCCAGGGGTACTTGCAGCTCGCGTCAAGTGTGGCGCGCGTGAGGTTGAGGCCGATGCTCTCGCCGTCCGGGCCGAAGCGCTTGGGTTCGAGCCGCGTGAGTACGCGGAGCGTCTGCGCGTTGCCCTCAAAGCCGCCGGCGTCCTTCGCCCACGTGTTGAGCGCCTTCTCGCCGTTGTGTCCGAAGGGCGGGTGCCCCAGGTCGTGCGCCAGGCATGCGGTGTCGACCACGTCCTGGGCGAGGCCCAGCGACACCGCGAGCTCGCGCCCGATCTGCGCGACCTCAAGCGAGTGCGTGAGGCGGTTGCGCGCGAAGTCGATGCCCGCGGTGGGGCTGAGCACTTGCGTCTTCGCCGCGAGCCGGCGCCAGCCGCTTGAGTGCAGCACGCGGGCCCGGTCGCGGGCGAAGTCGCTGCGCGCGCCGCCGTGCGTTTCGGGAACGAAACGCTCCGCATCGGCGGGGCCGTACCCGGGGGGCAGCCCCGGGTCAGCCACCCGAGTCATCCCGCTCGGCCTCGGCAAGATCCGCGTAGTTGATGCTGTCGCTCGTGCGGCTGGTGAGCCAGCCGTCGGGCAGGTGCACGCGCTTCGGTGAGCCGGCGCGACCGCGCTGGCCCTCGGCGCCCTCGCCCGGGTACGGCATGCTGCCGTCCATCGTGGCGAAGATCTCGTCCATCTGCTCGATGCTCTCGACCGCGGCGAGGGCGCGCCGGGTGTCGCCGCCCACGCCGTAGCCCTTGAAGTACCAGGCGACGTGCTTGCGAATATCGCGGCAGGCGCGATCCTCCTCGCCGTCGAAGAACTCGACGAGCAGTTCGGTGTGGCGCCGCATTGCGGCCATGACGAAGCCGAGCGGCGGGCGCGCGATAGCGGCCTCCGCCTCATCGCGCGACAGCTCCCCCGCCTCGGCGCGGAACGCCGCAGCGAGGTCGCCGAACAGCCAGGGCCGGCCGAGGCAGCCGCGGCCCACCACGACACCGTCGCAGCCCGTCTCACGCACCATGCGAATCGCGTCGTCCGCGGACCAGATGTCGCCGTTGCCGAGAATCGGCACGCTCGTGATGGTTTCCTTGAGTGTCGCGATCGCCGACCAGTCAGCCTCGCCCGAGTAGAACTCGTTTGCGGTGCGGCCGTGGAGCGCGATCGCGGCGACCCCCGCGTCCTCGGCGGCGCGCGCGGCGTCGAGGTAGGTGAGGTGATCCTGATCGATGCCCTTGCGCATCTTGATCGTGAGCGGGATATCCCCCGCCGCGCGAACCGCGCCGGTGACGATCGCGTTGAACAGGTCGCTCTTCCACGGCAGCGCCGAGCCGCCGCCCTTGCGGGTGACCTTGGGCACCGGGCAGCCGAAGTTGAGGTCGATGTGGTCGGCGAGATCCTGGTCGACCAGGAAGCGCACGGCCTCGGCCACCGTCTTCGGATCGACGCCGTAGAGCTGGATTGACCGCGGCGTCTCGCTCTCGTGGTGCTTAATGAGGCGCAGCGAGGCGGGCGTGCGCTCCACGAGCGCGCGGCTGGTGATCATTTCGCTCACGTAGAGGCCGGCGCCGTACTCGCGGCACAACCGCCGGAACGCGGTGTTGGTGATGCCCGCCATGGGCGCGAGCACGACCGGCACGTCGAGCTCGAGCGGCCCGATCTTGAGCCGAGGATCGCGGAGAGTCTGGGTAGTCATATCCCAGCCATTCTCTCACGGCCCGGTGACTACTCTGCGGCACCGCCGGTCGGCGCGTCCGGAGTATCGGTCGCGCCGCCGAAGCGTCGATCCCGATCGTGATAGATAATGATCGCGCGCCACAGCTCGCGGCGGCTGAAGTCGGGCCAGAGGGTGTCGAGGAACACCATCTCGGCGTAGGCCGACTGCCACAGCATGAAGTTGCTGGTGCGCTGTTCGCCTGAGCTGCGCAGAAAGAGGTCGACGTCTGGCAGCTCCGGCACGTAGAGGTGCCGCTCGAGCGTCCGCTCGGTGATCCCGCCGGGTGTGAGGCGCCCGGACTCGACGTCGGCGGCGATGGCGCGCACCGCGTCGACGAGCTCGTTGCGGCCACCGTAGTTGACGCACATCGTGAGGGTGAGCCCGGTGTTGTTCGCGGTGACGCGCTCGGAGGCGCGCAGCTCGTTGATCACGGAGCCCCACAGCCGCGGTTTGCGCCCCGCCCAGCGCATCCGCACGTTCCAGGAGTGCAACTGCGCGCGCCGCCGGCGCAGCACGTCGCGGTTAAACCCCATGAGGAACCGCACCTCGTCGGGTGAACGCCGCCAGTTCTCGGTGGAGAACGCGTACACGCTGAGGTGGGTGACCCCGGCCTGGATGGCGCCGGCGACCACATCGAGGAGCACCTGCTCCCCCATCCGGTGGCCCTCCACACGCGGGAGCCCGCGGTGGTTTGCCCAGCGCCCATTGCCGTCCATCACGATCGCCACGTGCTTCGGAGCCGGGCCCCGGAAGCGCGGCGGCTGCTCGCCGGTCCAGTCAATCGGTACGAGGGCTTCTGGGGCAGAACGCATGGATCGATTCTAGAGCCGCGGCGTGCTGAACGAGCGCAGGCCACGCTCGAGGTGCCACTGGGTGTAGGCGGCGGTGATCCCGGCGGCCTGGCCGCGCTCGCGCTCGGAGGCCGCGAGCGCGGTATCCCAATCGCCGGCGAGCAGCGCTTGCAACAGGGTGATCGCGCCGGCGTCGAGGCGGGGTGAGCCGGGCGGGCGACAGTCTGCGCAGACCACGCCACCGAGCTGCACCGCCACTGCCGTGTGCGGGCCGGCCGCGCCGCAGCGCACACAGTCGCCGAAGCCCGGCGTCCACCCGGCGTGCGACATCGCGCGCAGCAGGTAACCGTCACGCACGAGCTCGGCGGGGATCTTCGCCGCGGCGAGGGTGCGCAGCGCCCCCACGAGCAGCGTGTAGAGCGCCGGTGTCGGATCGCCCTCGGCGAGGCGCTCCGCGGTCTCCACCATCGCGCTGCCCGCGCGATACCGCTCGTAGTCGGCGCTGATCGCGGGGCCGTACGCGCCGAGGGTCTCGGCCTGGGTGACGGTGTCAAGGGTGCGCCCCTCGAAGCACTGCAGGTCCGCGACCATGAACGGTTCGAGCCGGGCGCCAAACTTCGAGGATGTGCGGCGTACACCCTTCGCGACCGCGCGCAGCAGCCCGCGTCCGCGCGTCAGAAACGTCACGATGCGGTCAGCCTCGCCGAGCTTGTGCGTGCGGAGCACCACGCCTTGTTCGCGATAAAGGGGCACTCCCCCATTATCTCCCACCCTGATGGGGAAGAATGGAGAGGTGCTCGCCGGAACATTTCAGACTCCACTGCCCATCGACCTCATTGCGGTCGGCGTCGGCAGCCTGCAGGGCGCCATGTTCGCGGCCGGCTTCAAACGCATCGACCTCCTGGGCGTCGCGATCATCGGGATCGCGTCGGGCATCGGCGGTGGCTTCCTCCGGGACATCCTGCTCGGGGTGACGCCGGCGGCGTTCTCGGAGAACCTCTACCTCGTCGTGGCGACGGGCGCGGCCTTTATCGGGATGCTGCTGTCGCGACTGCTCCAGAAAGTCGATCCGGTGATTACGGTGCTCGACGCGCTGAGCATCGGCATGTTCGGCGCGATCGGCACCACGAAGGCCCTCTCGATGGGGATGCCCGTGGTCCCCGCGCTGTTCATCGGCACCGTCTCCGCGGTCGGCGGCGGCGTGCTCCGCGACGTGATGCTCAACATTCCGATCGCGCTCATGCACGTCGGCTCCCTCTACGCCGTCGCGAGCCTCGTGGGGGTCTCCGCGCTCGTCGCACTGCTCGCCCTCGGCGTGCCGGTGGTCGTCGCGAGCGTGGTGTGCGTGGTGGTCACCGCCGTGCTGCGCTTGCTCGCGGTGCGCTTCGGCTGGAGTCTGCCCGAGCAGCGCGCGCTCAGCCGGATCAGGCTGCGGCGGCAGCGGCAGGTGGAGCAGGTCATCGAAGAAGCCCTGCACACCGGCGCGATTACGCTGCCGATCGACCTGTCGACGCTCGCGGACCTCGGCGAGGACGAGGACCCGGACCCCGAGCCCGGCAGCGCGGGTGGCGCAAGCAGCGCGGGCGGTGCAGGCAGTACGAACAGTACAGGGGCAGCGCCGCGCTCAACGCCCGGCGCCACCCCGGACGTGCGCCCCGATCCGCTGTGGGACATGCGGCCAGGACCGAACGAGGATCCGCGCCCGCTGCGGGATCGCACGGGAGACTCCCCGGAGCACTAGCCGCGCGGCCCGCTGCGTCTCCGGCCCACCTTTGCCTCGGCCTCGCGCCAGGCCCGCTGCGCGGGCGTCTCCCCCGCCCCCGGCGCGGCCCCGGCACGCTGCCGGTCGAGCGCCCCGCCCCGCCCCAGGTGCCAGGCGTGCGTGATCGCGAGCGCGAGCGCATCGGCGGCGTCTGCGGGCTTCGGCGGCGCCGCGAGCTTGAGGAGGCGGGTCACCATGGTGGTGACCTGCGCCTTGTCGGCAGAGCCGTAGCCGGTGACCTGCGACTTCACCTCGTTCGGCGTGTACAGCGCCACCGGGATTCCCCGCTCCTCGGCGAGGTACATCACCACGCCGCTGATCTGGGCCACGCCCATCACGCTCGCAAGGTTGTCCTGCGCGAACACGCGCTCAAGCGCGATGCCATCGGGGCGCTCGCCGTCGAGGAGGCGCTGAATGCTCGATCCCAGCTGGTGCAGGCGCGCGGGCAGCGGCGCCGTGGCCGGACTCGTGAGGACCTCGACGTGTTGGAAGTCGACCCGGCGCCCGGCACCCGCCGTGACAATCCCAATGCCACAGCGGGTGAGCCCCGGGTCGATGCCGATAATGCGCATGCGTCGGCCGTGCGCCGCGAGTGCGGAGCGGCTACTCGTCGTCCGCGAGCTCGGCCTGCACCTCTGGGGTGAGGTCGAAGTTCGAGAACACGTTCTGCACGTCGTCGCTGTCCTCGAGCGCGTCGATCAGGCGGAACACGGTGCGTGCCGTGTCAGCGTCGATTTCAACCTTGAGGTTCGGGACAAACTCGGCGTCGGCGGAGTCGTAGTCGATCCCCGCGTCGACGAGGGCGGTGCGCGCGGCAACCAGGTCGGACGGATCGGTGAGAACCTCGAACGCCTCGCCGTTGGGGGTCGGATTGACCTCCTCCGCTCCGGCCTCAAGCACCGCGACGAGCACGTCGTCCTCGGTGGTCCCGGCCGCCGGAACGGTGATGACGCCCTTGCGGGCGAAGTTGTACGCGACGCTGCCCGGGTCGGCGAGCGTGCCGCCGTTGCGGTTCAGCGCGGTGCGCACCTCAGCCGCGGCGCGGTTCTTGTTGTCGGTGAGGCACTCGATCATGAGGGCGACGCCGTTGGGGCCGTAGCCCTCGTACATGATGGTCGTGTACTCGACCGCCTCGCCGTCGAGGCCGGCTCCGCGCTTGATCGCGCGATCGATGTTGTCGCCGGGAACCGAGTTCTTCTTCGCCTTCTGAACGGCGTCGACGAGCGTCGGGTTTCCCGACATATCGGCGCCACCGATGCGGGCGGCCACCTCAATGTTCTTGATGTACTTCGCGAAGGCCTTCGCGCGACGCGAATCGATGATGGCCTTCTTGTGCTTCGTGGTTGCCCACTTGGAATGTCCGGACACTTCGGAATCCTCACTCTCGGGGGAAGTCTATGATTCAGGGTACTCGCGGCGTGCGCCGCGATGCGACCGGGTCAGCGCGCGTCTGCGCTAGGGCTGATCCGGCGCGGCGGCCGGGTCGGGAGGATCCGCCCACGCCGTCGCCAGCTTTTCCCTGACCTCTCCGAGGAGCTGCGGCAGCGCCTTTGTCTTCGCGATGATCGGGAAGAAGTTCGCGTCGGACGCCCACCGCGGCACGATGTGCTGGTGGAGGTGCGCGGCGATCCCGGCCCCGGCGATCTCGCCCTGGTTCATGCCGAGGTTGAAGCCGTCGCAGCCCATCACCTCGCGGGCAACGCGCATTGCGCGCTGCGTGAGTGCGCCGATCTCGGCCACCTCCGCGGGTGTGGCCTCGTCGTAGCCGCCGATGTGCCGGTACGGGCACACGAGCATGTGCCCGGTGTTGTACGGGAACAGATTGAGGATCACGTACGCCGACTCACCGCGAGCAACGATCAGCGCGTCCTCATCGGTCTTCGAGGGCGCCTCGCAGAACGGGCAGTCCCGGTGATCCGGCTGGTGGTGATCCTTCACGTACACCATGCGGTGGGGCACCCACAGCCGAGCGATCTCGTCCGGGGTGCCCACCGCCGCGGTGGAACCGAGGTCTTCTACGCGGTCCACGCCGTCGATACCTGTTCATGCGACTCGATCGAGCCCACGATCCGCTCGATCGCCTCGGCGACCGGGACGCCGTTGAGCTGCGTGCCGTCGCGGAATCGGAACGAGACCGCGCCGGCCTCGCGATCGTCTTCGCCCGCAATGAGCTGGAACGGGATCTTCGACTTCGTGTGGGTGCGAATCTTCTTGGGCATGCGGTCGTCGCTGTGATCGACCTCTGCGCGCACGCCGCGGGCCCGCAGCTGAGCGATCACACCGTCGAGGTACTCGCCGTACTGCTCCGCCACGGGAATGCCCACCACCTGGGTCGGCGAGAGCCACACGGGGAACGCCCCCGCGTAGTGCTCGAGCAGGATCGCGAAGAACCGCTCAACCGAGCCGAGCAGTGCGCGGTGGATCATGACCGGCTGCTTGCGCGTGCCGTCGGCGGCCGCGTACTCGAGTTCGAACAGCGCGGGCTGGTTGAAATCGAGCTGCACCGTCGAGAGCTGCCAGGTGCGGCCGATCGCGTCGCGCGCCTGCACCGAGATCTTGGGACCGTAGAACGCGGCACCGCCCGGATCCGCCACGAGCTCAAGGCCGGACTCCTCGCCGACCTCGCGCAGCGTCTGCTCCGCGTCGGCCCACTGCTCTTCCGTGCCGACCGACTTCTCGGGATCCCGCGTCGACAGCTCAAGGTAGAAGTCGTTGAGGCCGTACGCGCGCAGCGTCTCGAAGACGAATTCAAGCTGGGTCTTGATCTCGCCCTTGACCTGCTCGTCCGTCACGTAGATGTGGGCGTCGTCCTGGGTGAGACCGCGCACGCGCGTGAGGCCGGACAGCGTGCCCGACTTCTCGTAGCGGTACACCGTGCCGAACTCGGCCAGGCGCAGCGGCAGCTCGCGGTAGCTGCGCGCGCGCGCCCGGAAGATGAGGTTGTGGAACGGGCAGTTCATCGGCTTCAGGTAGTAG
The DNA here is from genome assembly GCF_004217175.1 of Leucobacter luti. GTDB lineage: Bacteria > Actinomycetota > Actinomycetes > Actinomycetales > Microbacteriaceae > Leucobacter > Leucobacter luti. Next base: position 3,816 of record NZ_SHKI01000007.1, on the reverse strand, counting down.
TCCTGGCCCTGCTTCGTCACGTTGCCGTCGGCGTCGGTCACCTCGTCGAGGTGCATGGCCGGGAACATCCCGTCCTTGTACCAGTTGAGGTGCTGGCTGGTCTCGAAGAGCGAGCCCTTCGTGATGTGCGGGCTGTTGACGACCTCGTAGCCGTTCTTCAGCAGCTCCGTGCGCATGAAGTTCTCGATCTCGTGGCGGATGATTCCGCCCTTCGGATGGAACACCGCGAGGCCCGAGCCGATTTCGTCGGGGAAGCTGAACAGGTCGAGCTCAACACCGAGCTTGCGGTGGTCGCGCTTCGCGGCCTCCTCGAGGCGGGTCTGGTAGGCGCGCAGCTCGTCCTTCGTGGGCCAGGCGGTGCCGTAGATGCGCTGCAGCATCGGGTTCGCCTCGCTGCCGCGCCAGTACGCGCCGGCGCTGCGCATCAGGGCCCAGCCGTTGCCGATCACGCGGGTGCTCGGGACGTGCGGCCCGCGGCACAGATCCTTCCAGCAGACCTCACCGGTCTTCGGATCGACGTTGTCGTAGATGGTGAGCTCGGCGCCGCCGACCTCAACGTTCTCGTTGTCGCCGCCCTCTGCTGCGCCCCCCTTGAGGCCGATCAGCTCAAGCTTGTAGGGCTCGTTCGCGAGTTCGGCGCGCGCCTCGTCCTCGGTCACGACGCGGCGCACGAAGCGCTGCCCCTGCTTCACGATCTTCTGCATCTCGGACGAGATCGCCTTGAGGTCCTCGGGCGTGAACGGCTCGGCGGGATCGAAATCGTAGTAGAACCCGTCCGTGATGGGGGGCCCGATCCCGAGCGTGGTCTCGGGGTTGATGCGCTGCACGGCCTGCGCGAGCACGTGTGCCGCCGAGTGGCGGAGAATGTTCAGCCCGTCCTCCGACTCAACGGAAACGGGCTCCACGGTGTCCGTGTCAGTAACTTCCGTCGCCAGGTCGCGAAGCTCGCCATTCAGGCGCATCGCGACGATTGAGCGATCAGTAAACAGGGCGAAGCCATCGGCCACGTGGGCACACTCCTTCGGAACGAAAGTACGGACCGCACAATTCTATCGTTTGCGGGCGGTTCAGAAAATGCGCGAGCGCCCAGCGCGTGGCCGGGCGCTCGCGTGGTGCCGCAATCTCGCGAGCCTAGGCGGCCGAATTCGCCGCGGACTCGGCCTCGTAGGTCACCCACGTGGTGCGTGTCGCCAGCGAGTTATAGAGCGCCTGCGCCTGGTGGTTATCCTCAGCGGTCACCCACTGCACAAATGTTCCGCCCTCGGCCGCGGCGATCTCCCGCAGCCGCGTGATGAGCGCGCGGCCGATCCCCCGGCCGCGGGCGGCGGGATCGGTGAACAGGTCGTCGAGGAACCTGGCGGTGGCCCCGAGTGACGGGGCTACGACGGGTCGGTGGTGCGCGAAGCCAAGAATTTCGCCGTCGAGCTCGGCGACGAGCGCGTTGGAGCTGTGGGAGGGGTCCATGAACCAGCCCCACGCCCGCGAGACGATCTCCTCGGACTCGGGGAGCAGGTAGAACGCGCGATAGTCGCGAAACAGCTGGCGCCAGCGCCCCTCGTCGGCGGGTGCGAGCGGGCGGATCAGTGGGGTGATGAGTGTCATACGTGGTTCCTCGTTCGGGTGAAGTTGTGTGGGTCTGTGGTGCGGCGCCGGGGTGCCGCGGCACGGGCGTGCCGCGGGCGGCGCTGCCGGCGGCCCTCGCCCGTGCGAAAACAACTTGCGAGAAACGTGGATAACGTTATTGAATGCGTACATGATTCAGAATAACAGATCGACCGAGATCGCCGCGGTGCTGGCGGTTCGGCTCGACGCCATGCGGCCCGGCTCGCGACTTCCGGGCGTGCGCGAACTCGCGCTTGAGTTTCAGGCGAGTCCCGCGACGGTCTCCGCGGCCCTCGCCGAGCTGACCGCGCTCGGCCGCGTGCGCGCCGAACCGGGGCGGGGCACGTTCGTGCTCGGTGCCGCGGCAGACTCGGACCCGGACTTCGCGTGGCAGAGCCAGGCCCTGAGCGGCGCGCGCGTCGACGCGGATCGCGCCTCACGACTGGGCGGGCACGGTGCCCCGGATCAGCTCCCGCTCTCGTGGGGCTACCTCGCGCCCGAGCTGAGCCCCACCGCCGAGCTCGCCCGCATCGGCGCGCGCGCGGCCAAGCATCCGCGCTCGTGGGCCGTGCCGTCGCCCGGCGGCTCCCCGGAGCTGCGCCGCGTCCTGGCGGCGGACTACCGGGTCGACCCGACGGAGGTGCTCGTGGTTCCGGGCGGGCAGGCGGGCCTGGTCTACGCCATGCGCACGCTCGCCGATCCCGGAGACACGCTCATCATGGAGAGCCCCAGCTACCCCGGAGCGATCCTCGCCGCGCAGAGTGCGGGACTGAAGCTTGCGGCGGTGCCGGCCGACCGGGACGGCATTCTCGTGGATCGCCTCGCCGAGGAGCTCGCGCGCACGCGCGCACGCGTCATCTACCTCCAGCCGAGCTACGCGAATCCGACCGGTGTGGTGTTGAGCGCCGAGCGGCGCCAGCGGGTGATCGAGCTCGCCGTCGCGCACGGCGCCTTCATCATCGAAGACGACTGGGCGAGGCACCTCAACATCGACGGCGCGAGCCCAGCACCACTCTTCGCCACCGCCGCGGATGGGCACGTGGTGTCCGTGCTTACGCTCTCAAAGCCCGCGTCGCCAGGGCTGCGCATCGGCGCGGTGGTGGCCCGCGGGCCCGCCGGCGAACGGCTCCGAGCCGCCCGCGCGGCCGACGACCTCGGGGTCGCCCCGCTCACGCAGGAGATCGCCCTCGATCTACTCACCTCAAGCGCGTGGCCGCGACACCTGAAACGCCTGCGGCACGAGCTCGCCGCCCGGCGCGACGTGCTCACCGCCGCGATCCGGACCACCCTCCCCGACGTGCACGTCGCCAACGTGCCAAGCGGCGGGATCCACCTCTGGGCCCGACTGCCCCAGGGCGCCGATACGCGGGCGATCGCCCGCGCCGCGCACGAGGCGGGGGTGCTGGTGGGCGATGGCCGCCACTTCTACGTGGACGAACCGCCGGCCCCGCACCTGCGGTTCTCCTTCGGCGCGGCGTCGGAGGCGCAGATCACCGAGGGCGTGCGGCGGCTGGCGCGGGTCTTGGCGGGCAGGTAGCCGCACAGTTGGCGTCGAACTCGCGCAGGAGATCCGAACTCGCGCAGGATCCTTTCGTCACATTCGTCCGCCTGAGTTCGAATCTCCTGCGCGAATTCGGGTGCGCGTGCGGAGCGCTCCTGCAAGAATACGGAAGCATGAAGCGAATCGATGGACGCACGCTCGGCCGCTGGAGCCTCCGGCTCGACGCAATCTATTGCGCCCTCCTCGGCGCAGCGGTCGCGGTCGGCGCGGCTCCGCTCTCGACCGTGATCGCGCTCCCACACGCTGTTATCACGAGTGCGGGAATCGTCGTGGTGATCTGGTCCGGTCTGGTTCTCTGGATGCTCATGAAGCTCCGGATCCGGGCCGCCTTGCTCACCGTGCTCGGGGTCAACATCCTCGCGACCGCACTCGTTGCCGTGAGCGCTACGGCGGCCGGGACGTTCCTCGCCGCGATCGCTGTGCTCGCGATCGCCGTGGACATCGCCATCTTTGCGGCGAGTCAGGTCCTCGCGTTGCGGGCGCTCGCTCCCCGCCCGGCTGCGTAGCGACCACCCTAGAAACAGCTGAAGCCCCCGGCGCTGCCGGGGGCTTCTCTCTGTGGACGCAATGGAGCGTTGCGGGAACAGACGACCACGGGTTCAGAAGCTCGTTTCCGCATGGAATCAAGGCATCCGCACCGATTCCGAGAACGG
>NZ_SHKI01000006.1:350221-460042 GCF_004217175.1 Leucobacter luti | reverse complement strand
GGTGGCTCAGGTCCGACCCGGTCGGCCGGGTCCGGCCCGGTGGCGCGGATCCGACCCTGTGGCGCGGATCCGACCCGGTGGGCCCGGTCCGACCCCCCCCCCCACAAACCCCCCCCCCCCCCCCCCCCCCCCCCGCGGGGGCCCGCCCCCCCCCCCCCCCCCCCCCCACGCTCGTGACGAAGCCGCACACTCGTCGGGGAGGGAGACGAGGTCGCGGGCAGGGGCACGGGCACGGCGGGCACGGGCACGGGCACGGCGGGCACGGGCACGGCGGGCACGGGCACGAGAGGGCACGGGGCGGGCGCGGGCGGGCTCCGCACCCCCCGACGTCTAGCGCGTGGCCCGGTAGAGCGCAATCGCGAGCTGCTCCCGGGTGAGGTGGGCAGTGGGGGCAAACTTTGGGAGCCCACGCGGCTGCTTCGTCGCCGAGAGGTACCGTTTTCCGTGCACCCATGAGATCGCCCGATAGCTGCCGCGTTTCGTGGCCACGTCGGCGAACGGCGTCTTCTTCGGCGGCGTGTACTTCGGCTTGGTGAAGCGGGTGAGGTACACCGCGAACGCCTCGCGCGTGAGCGGGTCACTCGGGCGAAAAGCAGGCTTCTTGCCCGAGCCCGTGACGCCCTTCTGAATGCCGCTCGCGTGCATCCAGCTGATTTCGCGGAAGTGCTTCGACCCGGGTTTCACGTCCGAGTACGGCGATGTCTTCGGCGCGGTGTAGTTCTTCGGCGCGCGCAGTTTGAACAGCGCGACCGCGAGCTCCGCCCGCGTCAGCGTGCGCGTTGGCCGGTACTCGGCGACCCCGTTCCCGGACGCAACCCCCGCGACCAGCGCGCGGGACTTCACCCAGTTGATTTCTGTGAGCGAACGATGCTGGTACGAAACGTCGCCAAAGGCGGTGAAGTCGACTCGCACCCGCGCACTCCCGGAGCTCGTGGAGAGCACGGTGATCCGGGCGGTGCTGTTCCACGGCGTCACGCTCTTTCCGGCTCGCACGTTTTGGAAGAGCCCGGCTTTTCCCCGCTGCGTGTCCCGCGCTGAAATCACGGTGCTCTCGAAGCGATTGGTGCCGTTTGTGTTGCGGGCCGACGCCCCGCGGAGCACGCGCACGCCGCCGGCAGTGAAGAACTCTTTCGCGCCCCCGGCGCTGGTGTCGTAGACCTGGCCCGTCTGTAGCGCGAGGCCCGTGTCTTGCCCGGACATGCTGCGGTACTCGACGTGAAACGTGCCGCCGGCCCCGCCGTCAACCTTTAGCCCGCGCACCCCGCTGGTGGCGCCGCCGGCGGCGAGAGTGAACGTCTGCGAGCGACCTCCCGCGGCGGTCACGGTGCGCACCGCCGCCTTCGGGAGCACCCCGAGCGCCTCCTTCTGCGCCACAGGCAGGGCGGGCGGACGCCGCCCTCCCAGCCAGGACCCGATGCCCATCACGTTGTACGGATCGCCGTACACGATGTCCCGACACGGCGCTGCGGGCTTACCACCGCTCACGCGCGAGTCGGTTGCGGTGCCCGTGCACACGCGTGAGCCTCCGTGACCGATCCCGAGGTTGTGTCCGATCTCGTGGGCCACCACCCCGGTCGCCGCGGAGAGCGGGAGTCCGGCGTCGTGACGGCTCCCCAGGTCGACCCAGACCAGGCCCCCGCTGTGCAGCGAGCCGTAGCTCGCCACCCCTGAGACGTTGTTGGCAAGCGCGCCGCAGTTGTCGTCGACGAGCACGATGAGGTGCCGACCCGAGCCGATGTAGCTCGCGGCGGTGCGGCCAAACTGGCTTGCAGCGTCGCTCCAGAGCGCGTCGCGCGATCCCGAGCTGCAGCGCATGCTCCGGTCTCCCGCGAACTTGCTGCTCCGCGCTTTGAGCGCCACCGTGAAGCCGCTCACCTTCCCCTCGGTCTGTGACCGCCAGTAGCTCCCGGCATCGGTGACGAGCTGGGTGAGCTGCGCATCCGACGGGCTCCCCCCGCCCGAATAAAACACAACGTCCGCGGCGTGTGACTTCGCCGCGGACGTTCCGCTCGGGGGGATGCCCGGAATGATGAGACCGGTGATCGGCAGTCCCCCGGTGGCCTCGGAGGCCCCCGCAACCGCGGCTGCGAGGGCCTCCGCATCGCTCAGCGGCGCGCCCTCCGCTTCGACGACTGCCTCGGCAACGGCGGCCCGCGCGTCAGCGCCCAGTTCGGCCTCGCCCTCGAACCGCTGCCCGGTCTCGGCGTCGGGCCCCACGAGTGCTGGATCAATTGCCACCACGGGCCCGTCGTCGGTCGCGACCATGGTCACCCCGGGCACCGTCTGTAGAGCAGTCGTGTCCGAGACGGGATCGCCGGTTTCGGCGATGCTGGCGGCCGCGGCAGCGGTGTGCGAGACTTCGTCGGCAAGCACGATCAGGGTGCCCGCCACGGGAAGCTCGGCGGGGATCTCCGCTTCGTCTGCCGTGCCGGTGGCCCGGGCGGGCTGATCAGACGCGTGCTCGTGTGCGCCAGCCGCGGTGTCGCCCTCACCGTCGACCTCGGCGGTGCCTCCCGGGCCCGGCGCGCCAGGAACGGCGCTCTCGGGCGCCCCGGAGTCGGCATCCCCCGCGGGGTCCGGGGTCGTGTCCGAGCCCGATCCGGTGTCCGAGCCCGATCCGGTGTCCGGGTCGATCCAGGTGTCGGGCTCGGCGCCGGTGTCGGGCTCGGCGCCGGGATCTTCCGCAACGCCCCGGCCCGGATCCAGCCCCTCGCCACCGACGAGCTCGTCGGACACCGCGGCCCTCGCACGGTCGGGGGCCATGCCCAGGGCCAGCGCGCTGTCCGGGCTCAGCAACAGCGCAACCGCCAGCGCGGCGCACACCGTGGACCTTGGGAACGATCGCATCGAGACACCTCCGGGCAGCAGCGCGGGAATTGTGGCTCAGCATATTGAGATTCGGGCCCAAACTATAGCCTCGATTTTGATTTCCAATGAGACTACAATGCATCAAAGAAAAACCGGCGACCCCGCAGTGCGGGATCGCCGGTTCGCTACGCGCTCGCCCCACGCGGGGCCGCACGGTTGGAGGCTAGAGCAGCTCCTCCAGCTTGTTCGAGTACATCGACAGCGCCGAGCCGATCGCCATGTGCATGTCGAGGTACTGGTAGGTGCCCAGGCGGCCGCCGAAGAGCACCCGGTCCTCGCCGCCCGTGAGCTCGCGGTACTTCAGTAGCCGCTCGCGATCCTCGGGGGTGTTCACCGGGTAGTAGGGCTCGTCGTCGCGGGTCGCGAAGCGCGAGAACTCGCGCATGATGACCGTCTTGTCCGTCGGGTACTCCCGCTCGGGGTGGAAGTGGCGGAACTCGTGGATGCGGGTGTACGGCACATCTGGCCCCGCGTAGTTCATCACGCTCGTGCCCTGGAAATCCCCCGTGGGGAGCACCTCCTGCTCGAAATCGAGCGTGCGCCAGCTCAGCTCGCCCTCGGCGTAGTCGAAGTAGCGGTCGACCGGGCCCGTGTAGACCACGGGGACGGTGCCCACGATCGCGCGCTTGTTCAGCGGCTGCGACTCGTCGAAGAAGTCGGTGTTGAGCCGCACCTCAATATTCGGGTGGTCCGCCATCTTCTCCAGCCACGCGGTGTACCCCTCGGTGGGCAGGCCCTCGTGCGTATCGTTGAAGTAGCGATTGTCGTACGTGTACCGCACGGGGAGGCGGCTGATGATCTCGGCGGGCAGTTCCGTGGTGGGGGTCTGCCACTGCTTCGACGTGTAGTCACGGATGAACGCCTCGTAGAGCGGCCGCCCGATGAGCGAGATCCCCTTCTCCTCGAGGTTCTGCGCCGACTTGGTGTCGAACTCGCCCGCCTGCTCAGCGATCAGGGCGCGCGCCGCGTCCGGCCCGTACGCCGAGCGGAAGAACTGGTTGATCGTGCCGAGGTTGATGGGGAGCGGGTAGACCTCGCCCTTGAAGTTCGAGTACACCTTGTGCACGTAGCTCGTGAAGCTCGTGAAACGGTTCACGTACTCCCACACGGTCTCATTCGAGGTGTGGAACAGGTGCGCGCCGTAGCGGTGCACCTCGATCCCGGTCTCCGGCTCCGCCTCCGAGTAGGCGTTACCGCCAATGTGCGAGCGGCGGTCGATCACGACCACCCGCTTGCCAGCGCTCGCGGCGCGCTCGGCAATCGTGAGCCCGAAGAAACCTGATCCAACGACGAGAAGATCCATGGGCTCAATCATACGAGGCTAGACTGGCCTGATTCGCCGAACGGCACTTCTTCTTATGAATCTAGACGCATCCACGCAGCTCCTCACCGTAGCCGAGATCTCCCCGAGCACCGCATCGATCGACGTCTGTTTCGACGGCGCACGCGTGTGGTCGATCGACGTCCGCGACGAGGATCCGAGCACCGCCCCGCACGCGTTCGCCTGGCCCGACGCGCTGCGGCCGCACCTCACCGGGCGCACCCGGGTGAGCGTGCACGACTCTGCCACGGGTGCGGAGCTCGGCGCGGTGGCCGTGGCCTTCGACGCGGCGCCGGTGCGCACCAGCGTGGTCGACGCGTCCGGATCGCCGCTCGTGATCAACAAGTGGGGCCGGCTCGGCGTCGCGCTCGAGGCGATGGGCGCTGCAACACAGCGGCTGATCCTCGACCGCACCTACGAGCTCATCGCGCTCCTCGACCGGATCGGGCTCCCCGGGTTCATCGTGGGCGGCACACTGCTCGGCGGGGTTCGCACGGGGAAGCTGCTCCCGCACGACGACGACGCCGACATCGCCTACCTCTCAGCGCACAGCTCTCCAGTCGACGTGGCGGTCGAGGCGTTCGCCGTCGGAGCGCAGCTCGCCGAGGCCGGCTACGAAATCCGGCGACACAGCGCCACGCACATGCAGCTCCTGTTCCGCGACGACGCCGGGGCGATCCTGCACTACATCGACGTCTTCGCCGCGTTCTTTTCGGCAGACGGGCTCATCAACCAGCCGTTCCACGTGCGCGGCGAGCTGCGCCGCGACGAGCTCCTGCCGTTCAGCACGGTCGAGATCGACGGCACCGGCTTGCCCGCACCCGCGGATCCCGCGGCCTGGCTCACCATCAACTACGATGCGAACTGGCGCACTCCCATCCCCGGCTACGTGCTTGACACCCCGGAGGAGACGCGGCGGCGCTTCGAGAACTGGTTCGGCGCGTTCAACCTGCACCGCGAGTTCTGGGACGAGCGCTTCGCCGGGGAGGCGAACGGCGGCGGGCGCGCGGCGGGCGCGTGGGAGTCGGGCGCCGCGTGGCTTGTCGAGGAGGCCACCGCATTCACCGCGCCGACCCTCGTCGACCTGGGCAGCGGTGACGGCGCCGTGACCCGGCGCCTCGCCGCCGCCGGAGCCGGCCGACGCGCGCTCGGGCTCGATTTCTCTGAGATGGCGCTCGCGCGCGCACGCGCCGCGAGCGACGACGACGACGACGCAGCGAACCCGGTGTCATTCGCACACGCGAACCTCTACCGCCTCACCGCGCTCGCCGCACCGACCGCGAACGGCGTTGCTGGAGCGTTTGACGCCGTGGCAAACCACCTCTTCGAGCAGCTGGGACACCGCGGGCGCGAGCAGGGCTGGCGGCTGCTGCGCATGGCGCTGCGCAGCGGAGGCAGCGCGCGCTTCACGTTCAACGCGCACCACGCCCCGGACGTGACGTTCGAGGACCCGACCGGCTGGCACTTAGCTGAGCGCGAGCTTGCCGCGGAGGCGGCGCACTACGGGCTCCGCGCCGAGTTCGTCCCGCTCGAGCCCGCAGCGGGGAGCGATCCGACGCGGTCGCCCGTCGGCGTGCGCGTCCACCTCGCCGGGGACCCGGCTCCGTCCACACCCCGCCAGAGCACCACCCCAGAGACTCGGAGGCACGTATGACCGAATCGCAGAACCCAGCCCGGCGCGCCCTGTCCCGGCTGCGCGGTCGACTCGGGGGCACACGCTCCCGCGGCATCCGCGCCGAGCTTGAGGCCGAGCGCGAGCGGATCACCCGGCTCGAGGCCGAACTCGACGAGCTGCGACGCGACAGTCTCCGCGTGGCAGAGCTTGTAGACCTCGTGGAGCGGCGCCTCACCCCGTAAGCTATTCCCACACGCCGGCGAGCTGGTCGCCCGGACCAACGGAGGTCGCAGATGTCGAACGCTCGCCACACCATCGGTATTCTCTGCGCCGGCATCCTCGCCTTCGGCGGGGTCTTCGCCGGCTACGGGCTCACCTCGTCCGTCTGGGACAGCACGGCCGTTGAGCAGCGCACCGAGGCCGACACTCCCGACGCCTCTGAGGAGCCGGGCGGATCGGTCGATTCCGGCTCCGCCACGAATTCTGCAGCCGAGCCGGCCGCCGCGCTCACGGGCCGCTGGGTTTCAGAGCGCCCCACAAATGACGAGGCGTACGTGGAGATCGAGCCCTCGGGCACCTGGACCTCGTCGGACGGCTGCAACCGCGTTGCGGGCACCGTCGAGGTGGACGAGGCGGGCAAGCTCGTGGTGACCAGCGGGCCGATGACGCTGATCGGCTGCGACAACGACCCCGCCCCGCTGGCGCTCGCCACGGCAGTCACCGCCGAGATCGACGGAGACACGCTCACCCTCACCGACGCCGAGGCCGGTGTCACCACGCTCGTGCGCGAGTAGCCGCGCGCTTCGCGCCCGCGCGCTAGCTCGACGCGAGCGCTGCGGCGATAATGCGGTGCGCGGGAAGGATGCTGCGGCGCTCCTCATCGGCGTCGACGGTGCCCTGCACCAGATCGACGAAGTGCTCGAACTGGGCGGCGAGCGGCTCGAGCCCGGAGACCTCGGGGACCTCCATCTCGGTCATCTGCTTGAAGCCGGCACGACCGTCGGTGCTCTCGATGTTTGCGTGGCGGTACTTCGTGACGCTGCGCAGCAGGAGATCGACCTCGACCATCGAGCCAAGCGACTGGATGGTGAGCTTGCGCACCTTGCGCTGCCCGATCCGGCTGGCGGACGCGGACGCGATCCCGCTCCCGGGGAACCGCAGCGTCATGTCGATGACGTCCTCGGCGCCGGCGACCGACTCCGGGTGGAAGTAGCCGAGCTCGGCGCTCACCGACTCGGGCGAGGCGGAGCCGAAGAGGCGTGAGACCAGGTCGGCATCGTGAACGAGCATGTCCCAGGCGACCCCGGTCTTGATGCGCGCCCAGTACGGCGAGTGCCGCTCGGCGCGCACGTAGACGGGCTCCTCGATGAGTGACTGCGCGGCGATCACGCCGGCGTTGTAGCGCTCAAGGAAACCGCACTGCACGGGGACCCCGCGCTGCTCGGCGGTCGCGAGGATCTCCTCGGTCTGCTCAAGCGAGGGGCAGATCGGCTTCTCAATGAGCACTGGGAGGCCGGCGTCGAGGATCTCGCGCGCAATGTCGTAGTGGTACTCGGTCGACGCGGCAACCACCACGGCGTCTGCGTGCTTCAGCGCGTCCTCCGCGGCGGGGAACCAGTCGCCGCCGTAGAGGTCGGTGGCCGCGCGCCCGTTCTGCTCGAACGGGTCGACGATCCCCACGAGGTTGGCGCGCCCGGACGCGGAGATGATGCGCGCGTGGTTGCGGCCCATCGTTCCGGCCCCGAAGAGCACGATGTTTGGGTTTGCCATGAATATCCTCCAGCGCGTCCAGCGATCCGCTCCCGAGGCATCGAGACGGACTCACCAAGTCTACGGGGTCGCCCGCCCGGGCAGCGTCGGGCGGGGCTACAGTGGGGACATGATCGAACTCACCGCACGTGCCCTCGCCGACGAGTTCTCCGCGGAGCTGCTCGGCGCCGACCTTCGAATCTCGGTGCCCGCACCGCTCGTCGACGCGAACGCCGACACGCTCACGTTCGTGGGCGATGTCGAGAAGTACGCGGCCGCCCTGGCGGCGGCGCTCGCGGTGGGAGCGGTGGTGCTCGCCCCAGAGGGCGTCGAGCTGCCGGATCCCGGCCGCGGCGCGCTCGTCCCGGTCGCCAACCCGCGCGCCGCGTTTGGACAGACCGTGGCGCGGCACTTCGCGCCGCAGGTCGAGCCCGGCATTGCCGCCACCGCCAGGGTCCACGAAACCGCGAGCGTGCACGAAACGGCTCACGTCGGCGAGTTCACGGTGGTGCGCGCCGGCGCGATCATCGAGGCGCACGCGGAGATCCGCGACCACGTGGTGGTCGGCCGCAACGTGGTGATCGGCGCCCACGCCCTCGTCAAGAGCCAGGCCGTGGTGGGCGAGGAGGGCTTCGGCATCGAGAAGGACGCGAACGGCAACAACTTCCACGTGCCGCACATCGGCTCGGTGCGGCTCGGCGCGCACAGCGAGGTGGGAAACTTCACGACCGTGTGCTCGGGCACCATCGCCCCCACCGTGGTGGGCGACTACACGAAGATCGACGACCACGTGCACATCGCGCACAACTGCCGGATCGGCCGCAACGTGATCATCACCGCCTGCGCGGAGATCTCCGGCAGCGTGGTCATCGAAGACGACGTGTGGATCGGGCCGAACGCGTCAGTGATCCAGGGCCTCACGCTCGGCAAGGACTCGCTGCTCGGGATCGGCGCCGTCGCGCTGAAGTCGATCCCGGAGAACGAGGTGCGCGTCGGCAACCCGGCGAAGCGGCTCGGCGACAACAAGAAGTAGCGCGGCCGTCCGGGCCGCGGGCGGGGCAACCCGGCGCGGCCCGGGCAGGCCCGCGGGACGCTCCGCAGACGCGCTGCGCTGCGCTGCCCGGCGGCGAGCGCGCGGCCTAGTAGTTTTCGGCCGGGACCTTTTCGAACCACCAGAACGGGTGGGTCAGCACCTGCATGAGCGGCTCCTTGCCCACCCACATGCCGAAGTGCCCCTCGCGCCAGCGACCGCTCGAGTCGCTCAGGTACTTCATGTGGGGCATCATGAACCGCTCCTCGTAGGCGTGGTAGGCAACCGTGTCGCTCCACCGCTCGCGCAGCGCGTTCGCGAACTCCATCCCGCCCATGCGCGCGGGCTCGTGCGAACTGAAGCCGCCGAGCGGGCGCCCCACGGCCGCCTCGAACACGGCGCGCTGCCGCTCCGCCCACTCCCAGTTGTCGCCGCCGAGCCAGTCGCTCAGCCCGCCCTCCAGGTGCAGCTGCACCTCGTGCCCGAGCGCCTCCATCTCCTGGACGAACTGCAGCGACTGCAGGCTGAGCAGGTTGTAGCCGCGCGCGTGCACGCGCAGGAAGAACGTCGAGGTGCAGCCCGCCTCCGCGTCAACGCGGGCCACGCGCATTGCCTGCTCGATCGTGTTGTCGATGTCGTGCCGCAGCACGAGGTGCTTCTCCTGCGGCGCCGCCAGGTAGCGCTCGAATCCGGTCACCGCGTAGCCCGCGTCGCGGTACGCACGCAGGGTGTCAGCGTATGACTTCAGCGAGTAGTCGTAGGTCTCAGTGGGCGTGGAAGCCATGCGGGTCTGCCGTTCAGGTCGCTGCCGGAGTGCTCCGGCACAGGGTCTGACAAGAAAACACAATCCTTCCCATGCTACGGGGCGCCCGGGGGATCCAGTGACCCCGCGCTAGGATTGCACGCATGGCAGCATCGAACCCGGCGAGTCTTCTCGCACCGTGAATCGCAACAGCCTGCCCGCGTGGGTGAACCGCGGCATCGATCGCCTCGCCGACGCCCCCATGAGCCCGCTGGGGCGTCTCGCCGCGCGCCGGCTCGGTCGGCCGGCGCCGCGCGGCTCGGTCGCGGCCACCGAGTTCGCAGATGCCCCCACTCGCGTGCTCATCGCGCCCGTCAACTACTCCGGGCAGGGCACCGCCTGGGCGCGGGCGCTTGAGCGCGCGGACCCCACGATCTCTGCGCGCAACATGGCGATCGAGGTGCCGGGTGGCTTCTCGTTCGACGCCGATCTGCTCGTGCCCGTGGGCACGTACCACAACGACGCCGACTGGCAGCGGCGCCAGTTCGAGGCCGCGGCGAGCGCCACGCACGTGCTGATCGAGGCGGAGGAGCCGCCGTTCGGGCGTCTCCTGGGCCGCTCGGTGGCGGCGCAGGCGGCGGCGCTGACCGCGCGCGGCGTGAACGTCGCCTACCTGGCGCACGGCACCGATGCCCGCCTGCCGTCGCGGCACATCGCTGGCAATCCCCTCTCGTACTACGCCGACGATGCGGTCTACCTGCCCCGCGCCGAGGCGCTCGCCGCGCGCAACATTGAGCTCGTCACGGCGAGCGGCCGGCCGGCGTTCGTGTCGACCCCCGACCTGCTGCTCGATCTGCCGCACGCCGCGTGGTGTCCGGTGGTGGTGGATCTCGACCGCTGGGCGGCGCCCGGGCGAGCGCCCCGGCAGGCCGGCGCTCCCCTGCGGGTGGTGCACGCGCCGTCGGTGGCGGCGTACAAGGGAACGGACCTGGTGCTGCCGGTGCTCGAGCGTCTGCAGGCGGAGGGCCTGATCGAGTTCAGGCTGATCCAGGGCGTACCGTCGGCGGAGATGCCCGCGGTGTTCGCCGGGGCCGACGTGATGCTGGATCAGTTCCGCGCCGGATCCTACGGGGTGGCTGCCTGCGAAGCGATGGCCGCGGGGTGCCTGGCCGTGGGCCAGGTGTCCGAGCAGGTGCGCGCCGCGGTGCGCGCCGCGAGCGGCCTGGAGCTGCCGCTCGTGGAGGCGGACCCGGAGACGCTCGAGCGCGTGCTCCGCGGCCTCGCCGCCCTCACAGATTTGGCCCCGCACGCCGCACGCGGTGTTGACTTCGTGCGCGAGGTCCACGACGGCCGCATGGCCGCGCGGGCCCTGCGCGCCCACTGGCTCGATGCCCCCGAGGGGCGCCCCGCTGATCGAAAGGACCCCGTCGGTGCACCCAGCAGCTGAACGACTCTGGAACCTGGCCCCGAAGCCGGCGCAAGACGCGATCGCTGCGGGCATCGACCGGCTGCGTGGCGTGCGGGTCCCGCCGCCGCCGCTTCCGGATCCGGAGAAGCCGATCCGGCTGCTCGTGGGCCCCGTCAACTACGCGGGGCAGGGCTTCCGCTGGTCGCGCGCGGTCGAGGAGACCGGTCGGGTCTCGGCCCGCAACTACGTGCACGAGGCGAACAACCCGCTGGGGTACGACGCCGACTACACCGTGAGCTGGCGCACCGCTGAGCATTCCCGGGCCTGGCAGCGGGCGATGTTCGAGACGCTGGCGACGCGGTATACGCACGTGCTCATTGAGGCGTGCTTCCCGATCCTCGGCGGCCGCTTCTCCGGCGACATGTACCGCCAGGTCGCGCAGCTGCAGGCGGCCGGCCTCAAGATCGCAATCGTGGGGCACGGGACCGACGTTCGGTTGCCGTCCCGCCACGCGGAGCTGCACAAGTGGTCGTACTTCCACACCGACGAGTGGGTGGATCCGGCACTCGTCGAGACCGTCGTGGCGAAGAACCTGAAGCTGATCGCCGACCTCAACGTCCCCACTTTCGTGTCGACGGCGGGACTGCTGCTCGATCTGCCAGACGCGCACTTCCTCGGCGTGATTATCGACCCGGAGAAGTGGGCGAACTCCGAGCCGCTGCTCGCGCGCGACCGGCTCAAGGTGGTGCACGCGCCGACGAACCCGATCGCGAAGGGCACCACGCTCATCGCCCCGATCGCGCAGCGGCTGCACGACGAGGGGCTCATCGAGTACGTCGAGCTGCGCGGGATCCCCAACGACCAGATGCCGGCAGTGTTTGCCGACGCCGATGTGGTGCTCGACCAGTTCCGCGCCGCCGACTACGGCGTGGCCGCCTGCGAGACCATGGCGTCCGGACGGATCGTGCTCGCGCACGTGAGCGACCAGGTGCGCGCCGAGGTGGAGCAGCGCGCGGGCATGCCGCTGCCGATCCCCGAAACCACGCCTGACACCGTCGAGGCGACGCTCCGCGACATCGCCGCGCGCCGCGACCACTACCGCGCGATCGCCGCGCAGGGCCCGGAGTTCGTGCGGCGGCTGCACAGCGGCGACTACTCGCGCGACACCCTCATGCGCTACTTCCTGGACGCGTAGCCGTGCGGGTTGTCATCGCGAGCCGCATCTACCGACCCGAGCCGTCGTCGGCATCGTTCTATCTCGGCTCGGTCGCCGACGCCCTCACCGCTGCCGGGCACGAGGTCGAGGTGCTCACCGCGAAGCCGCTGCCGGGCCAGGGCGAGGCCTCGCGCGGGGAGACCGTGAAGACGTTCCCGGTGCTCCGAGACGCACAGGGCTACGTGCGCGGCTACGTCCAGTACATGAGTTTTGACATTCCGTTGGCGTTTCGGCTGCTGTTCTCACGCCGCCCGCGCGTCGTGTTCGTGGAGCCGCCGCCCACGACAGGCGTGGTGGTCCGAGCGGTGTGCGGGCTGCGGGGGATCCCGTACGTGTACGACGCCGCGGATATCTGGTCGGATGCCGCGGGCCAGGCGACCAGCTCCGGGCTGGTGGTGCGCGTGCTGCGCGGCATGGAACGCTTTGCGATGCGAGGTGCCGCCGAACTGGTGACGATCTCGCAGGGCGTCGTGGAGCGGGTGCGGCAGCTCGGGGTGGCCACCCCGATCGATGTCACCGGGTTTGGAGCCGACACGTCGGTGTTCGGGTACCGCGACGTGGCCCGGGAGAAGCTGTTCATCTACGCGGGCACCTACACCGGTCTGCACGGCGCCGAGATCCTCATCGATGCGTTCGCGAGCTTCGCTGAGACCCACCCCGGCTATCGGCTTCGCTTCATCGGCAACGGCACCGGGCAGGAGGAGATGCGGGCGCGGGCGGCGGCTCTCGGGATCGCCGACGCGGTCGAGTTCGCGGAGCCGGTGCCGGCTGCCGAGCTCAGCCCACAACTCTCGCGCGCGGTCGCGAGCCTGGCGACTCTGAAGCCGGGCGGCGGCTACGAGTACGCGTTCACATCAAAGGCGTATTCGTCGCTCGCTGCCGGGTGCCCGGTCATCTTTGCGGGACCGGGCCCCACCGGGCCGTTCATGGCCGAGGCCGCCACGCACGTGCCGGTCGGCACCGCCGTTGACTACGACGTCGCCGCAATCGCGGCGGCGCTGCGCGACGCGGCGGATGCGCCCCTGAGCGCGGGCGACCGGCAGCGCGTGGCCGAGTGGACGGCCGCGCACCACTCGATGCGCGCGGTCGCCGAGCGTGTGGCGGCGCGCATCCTCGCCGTGGGGACGGCCGGGAAGCGCCGGCGGGCGCGCGATGCGGGGGCGGGGGCCGCGTGAGCAACGTGTTCTCTCGCCTGGCCGGATGGGCCATGGCCCACCGCTCTCGGATGCCGCAGTGGGCGCAGCGCCTCATGGAGTCGGCCGCCCGCAACCCGGACGGGCTCGTTGGACGGCTCAGCGCCCGGCTCATGGGCTCGGGCGGCGACGCCCCGGTCACGAGTGTGCCCGACGCCGAACTCCGCGTCTACGTCGCCCCCACGAACTACGCGGGTCAGGGGTTTCTCTGGGCGCGGGCGCTCGAAGCGGCCGACCCTCGGATCGGCGCGCGCAACACCGCGATCGATCTCCCCGGCGGTTACGCGTTCCCGGCTGATACCCTCGTCCCGATCGCGGCGGTCAACGCCTCAGATGCGTGGGCGGCCGGCGAGTGGGCGGCCGTGAGCCAGTTCACGCACGTGCTCGTGGAAGCCGAGCGCCCGCTGTTCGGCAAGCGCTTCGGCCGCGACCTCGAGGCGGAGGTCGCGGCGCTCGAGGCCGCGGGCGTCTCCGTCGCGTTTATCGGGCACGGCACCGACGTGCGCGACCCCGATCGACACCGGGGCCTCACCCAGTGGTCACCGTACGATGAAGACCCGCGCACCCCGGTGCTGCGCGAGGACGCCCGAGTGAACCTGGCGCTCCTTGAGCGGCTGCGCCGCCCCACTTTCATCTCGACCCCGGACCTGGCGGCGGACCTGCCCTGGGCCACCTGGTGCCCCGTGGTGGTCGACACGGGCCGCTTCGCCACCGCCGCCCCCGTGCTCGCTGGCCGCCGCGCGCGCGTGATCCACGCGTCGAGCAACCCCCTGCAGAAGGGCAGCGACCGGATCGAACCGGCCCTCGCGCCGCTCATCGAGTCTGGCGCGATCGAGTACGAGCTCATCACCGCGACCCCAGCAGCCGAGATGCCCGGCGTCTTCGCCGCGGCCGATATCGTGCTCGACCAGTTCCGGATCGGCTCCTACGGGGTCGCGGCGTCCGAGGCGATGGCGGCCGGCCGCGTCGTGGTGGGGCACGTGCTGCCATCGGTGCGCGAACGGATCCTGCGCGACACCGGTTTGCACCTCCCCATTGTCGAGGCGACGCCGGACACCCTGCGGGAGGTCGTCGCGGGCCTCGTGGCCGACCCCGCGGCCGCGCGCGCCGCCGCTGCGGCCGGGCCGGCGTACGTGGCAGCCGTGCACTCCGGCGCGATGAGCGCGGCCGCGCTGATCGCCGCGTGGATCGAGCCGCGCCCGGCGTAGCGGCGCGGCGCCGGGGTCACGCTGGGCGCGGGGCGGCCTCGGCCGCGCGCCGGTCGCGCGCGTCCTTCCACTTGCGCATGCGCCGCTCGACCGGGCGCTCGATCCCGGCGTGCAGCGCCCAGGCAAGCACCAGGTCGATCGCCAGGATGAGCCCGAACCAGAGCAGGTTGCGCCAGCTGGCGTCCTGAAACCCGAAGATGCGCAGCGCGAGGTAGATCACGGTGGCGTGCACCAGGTAGAACGCGAACGACCACTCGCCGAGTTTCACCTGCCACCTCGCTTCGAACAGCGAGCGCCGCCCGCGCAGCGCGTGCGACGCGAGCGCGACGATCGCGAGCCCCACCGCGACGGTGAAGACCTCGTTGCCGAACGCGCCGAACGTAGTGAGCCCGGGCAAGACCGGGGAGAGGACGATTGCGCCCACCACGAGTCCGAGCGCGACGATCCCGACGAGCGGGTGCACGGACGGCCGCCAGCCCGATCGCATGGCCCAGGCGAGCGCCATGCCGAGCAGGAACTCCGGCACGCGCGTGATCGGCATGGGCACGTGGGCGAGCCAGGACTCCGGCCAGAACACCACGCCCGCGCGGTATGCGAATGCCCACGCGATCGCGGCGAGCGCGACGATCAGCGCCCCCCGCTTCGCGAGCGGCACCAGCAGCCGCGAGAGCCACGGGTGCAGCGCGTAGAAGAGCGCCTCGACGGTGAGGGTCCACGCGGCCGGGTTGCCGGAGAACAGGATCGCGGGGTTGGCCCACCAGCCCTGCAGCAGCACGACTGAGAGCAGCAGGATGCCCAGGTCGAACGGTTTCAGGAAGCTGCCCTCCTGAACCGCCCCCAGCGTGTAGAACACTGGGATCGCGAACAACAGGGCGACGATGTGCGCGGGCCAGATCCTGGCGAACCGGCGCCAGTAGAACGTGGAGGTCGAGACCCCGGGCCGCATCGACCAGGTCAGCACGAAGCCGGAGAGCACGAAGAAGAACGTCACACCCAGGTACCCCTGCTCGAAGAGCCGTGAGACGGGGCCTGGCAGGGGTGCGAACACGAGCATGTGGTACAGAAAGACCAGGAACGCGGCCCACCAGCGCAGCCCGGTCAGCGAGTTCAGTCGGATCGTCGGTTCGTCGAGCGTCGCTGACGTTACAGGGTGCACGTGGGTCCAATCAGGGATTTTGGCGTTGTTCAGATTACCCGAGTCTGCGGCGCCCGCGGCATCGTCGCGGGCGAGTCGCCCCGCCCCGCTACGATCAGAGCCATGCAGTCTCCTCCCCGCGTCGACGTCATCGTCCCCGTGCACACGGCCGCCCGGCCGATCGAGCGGGCGGTCGCATCCGTGGTCGACGGGACCGTCGCGCCGGTGCGCGTGCTCGTCGTCGCCCACAACGTCGTCCCCGAATCGATCCGCGCCTCGCTCGGCCGGCTCGCGGGCCACCCGGCCGTGGAGCTCCTGGAACTCGCCGACGGGATCCCATCGCCGGCCGGGCCGCGCAACCACGGCCTCGACCACGCGACGGCGCAGTTCTTCGCGTTTCTCGACTCCGACGACACGCTCGCCCCGGGCGCGCTCGACTCGTGGCTGGCGCTCGCGGACGACGCAGCCGCCGACGCGGTGCTCGCGCGCATCGAGCGGGGCACCGGCGGCGCGGCCGATCCGCTCCCGCCCACGCGCCCCGGCCGCGAGCGGGCGCTGCACGCGGTGAAGGACCGCCTCGCGTATCGCAGCGAGCCGGTCGGGCTGATCTCGCGGGCGCGCTTCCCCCGCCTGCGGTTCACGCCCGAGCTCCTGTCGGGCGAGGACCTTGCCGTGTCCGCCGAGCTCTGGTTCAGCGGCGCGGCCATCGCCTACGACCGTTCCGGGCCCGCGTACCGCTTCGGCGACGACGCGGTCGACCGCGTCACGGCGAACCCGCGGTCGCTCGCGGCGGACTTCGCCTTTCTCGACGCAGTTTCCGGGTCGGCCTGGTTCCGCGGACTGCGCCGCTCCGAGCGCCGCGTGTTCGGCGTCAAGGTGTTTCGACTCCACTTCTTCGACGCCGTGCTCGCGCGGCTGCACGATCGCGACGGCTCCGGGGGGCTCGCCGCGCACCGCGCGGAGCTCGCCGAGCTCGTCACACGGATCGAGCGCATCGCCCCCGGCTCGCTCGCCCTGCTGTCCCGGCGCGACCGGGCCGCAATC
This sequence comes from Leucobacter luti, assembly GCF_004217175.1. Taxonomy (GTDB): domain Bacteria; phylum Actinomycetota; class Actinomycetes; order Actinomycetales; family Microbacteriaceae; genus Leucobacter; species Leucobacter luti. Next base: position 443,513 of record NZ_SHKI01000006.1, on the reverse strand, counting down.
GCTGAGGTCAGCTCTCCCGCCGGCACCCCCGACTCGGTGCTCACGCTCCTCGAAGCGCGCTGGCTGGGCGGCGTCGACGCGATGCTCACCCGCAACCCGTTCCTGTCGCTGCACCGACAGGGGCCGCGCCGCACGCTCCGAGACATGGTGGCGTAACCGCGCGGTAGCATCGACACCATGCTCGAACCCCGCGTTGACGTCACTATCGCCGTGCACTCCGCCGCGCGCCCCATCGCGCGGGCGGCCGCTTCGGTGCTCGATCACACCGTCGCCCCGGTGCGTGTCAACGTGGTGGCGCACAACATTGATCCCGAGATCATCCGAGCAAACCTCGGCGAGCTCGCGGCAGACCCGCGAGTGCGCCTGCTCCAGCTGCGCGACGGCATCCCGTCGCCCGCGGGGCCCATGAACCACGGCTTCGCGGTCTCCACCGCACCGTTCATCTCGGTGATGGGTTCCGACGACGAGCTCGCCCCGGGGGCGATCGACTCGTGGCTCGCGCTGCAGGAGGCCACTGGCGCCGAGGCCGTGCTCGCTCGGATCCAGCTCGCGGACGGCCGCACCGACCCCTACCCGCCCGTGCGCGGGGGGCGCCGCACCCGGGCTCTCGACGGGCGGCGGGACCGCCTCGCGTACCGCAGCGCCCCGCTCGGACTCATCGACCGCGGCCGCTTCGGCGAGCTGCGGCTCACCGAGGGCCTCCCCTCCGGTGAGGACCTCGCGTACTCGCTCACGGTGTGGTTCACGGGGAAGCGACTCGCGTACGATCTCGCCGGGCCGGCCTACGTGATCAACGACGACGCGGGCGATCGGGTCACCGCCGCGCCGCGGCCGCTCGCACAGGACTTCGCGTTCATCGACGAGATCGAGTCGTTCCCGTGGTTCACGGCCGCGTCGGCCGCAGACCGCACCGCGATCGTGGTCAAGCTGATCCGCATCCACGTCTTCGACGCGATCCTCGCCCGCTGCGGCACCGCCGCAGACCTCGCGGCGAACCGCGCCGCGCTGCTCGCGCTGCTCGACCGGTTCGAACAGCTGGCCCCCGGCTCGCGCGAACTGCTCTCGCGCGCCGATCGGGCCGTGTTCGACGCGCTGCGCGACCCGGCAGCAACCCCGGAGGCTCTGCACGAGCGGGTGGCCGCGCGGCACGCGTACCTCTCGGTGCCGACGCTGCTCCCCCGCAACCCGCTGCGGACCCTGCACGCGCAGGCGCCGTTCCGCACCCTGTTCGCCGGCTACCGCATTATGCGGCGCGCGCGGTAGCCGGCGCGCGCGTCACTCTGTCGGGGCGGCTCCGTCGGACGCTGCCCGGCGCACCTCTGCCCCCAGCCCGGCGAGCGCAACCTGCTCGCCGAACGCGGGGTGGGAGCGAGCCACCTCAGCGAACGTGCCCTGAGCCGCGATGAGGCCCCCGTCGAGATAGCAGATTCGGTCGTAGTCCTTGATCGTTGAGAGGCGGTGCGCCACCGAGATGAGCGTCACCTCACCCTGCAGGCTCCGAATCGCCTTGGTCACCTCGTCCTCGGTCTTCGTGTCGAGCGAGCTCGTCGACTCGTCGAGCACCAGCACCAGCGGGTCGGTGTAGAGCGCCCGGGCGATGCCGAGCCGCTGCTGCTGGCCGCCCGAGAGTGACACGCCGCGCTCGCCGATCCGCTCGTCGATCCCGCCGGCGCGCGAGTCGATGAGGCTCCCCAGCTGCGCGCGCCGCAGCGCGTGGTCCACGCGCTCGCGGTCGAGGTCGTCGCCCCAGGTGAGCGCCACGTTCTGCGCGATCGTGCCGTCGAAGAGGGCCACGCGCTGCGGCACGTAGCCCACGCGCCCCCGCCACTGCGCGAGCACGGAGCGCAGCGACTCGCCGTCGATCTCGATCTCGCCGCTCGACGGCTGGCTCAGCCCGAGCAGCAGGTCAATGAGCGTCGACTTGCCGGCGCCGGACGGGCCGACGATACCCACCGAGCTCCCGAAGGGGATCGCGAGCGACATGCCCCGGATCACGTCCTCGTCGGCGCCGGGGTACCGGAAGTGCACGTCGGCGAGCTCAAGCTGCCCGGGGCGCTCGGCGAGCGTGGCGGTGTCCGCCGGGGCCTGCGAGGTCTTCATGTCGCGCTCGGCGGCGATCATGTCGCCGATCACGTCCTTCGCGCCCGGGGTGCTCGCGGTCGCCTGCACGATCCCGCCCTGCAGCGCCGTGAGCGCCGGGATCAGGCGGAAGCCCGTGGTCGCGAACAGTGCGACCGAGCTGAGCGCGCCCGCCATGCCGCCCTGCAGGAACGCGGCCCCGCCGATCAGCAGAATGCCGCCGATGAGCGCCGCCTCGAACGCGAAGCCGGGCAGGATCCCAAGGAACGAACCGTTGGCCCGGGCGCGCACGCTGTGGCGCCGATTCGACGTCACCAGGTCCGCGACCTCGCCGAGGCGGTTGCGCAGGCTGAGCTCCTTGAGCGCATCGATCATCTCGGTCATGAGGTTGGCGACCCGGTAGCCGTAGTACAGGTTGACCTGGCCAGCCTCGAGCGCGCGCTTCGTCACGACGAAGTGCACGAGCAGCATCACGAGCGACAGGTACACGAACGCGATCGCGGACGTCATCGGGTCGGCGACCACGAGCACACCGAGCACCAGCACAAAGGTGAAGAAGGCGCTGGGGATGCGCATGATCGGCAACACGAAGCCGGCCATGGTGTTCGCGATCCCCGCGTCGGCGATACGCGTGATCTCGGCGACCGAGCGCTTTGCCCGCTCCTCCCAGCTGGAGTTGATGTAGGCCCGGAACAGGCGGTCGCCGATCTCGAGCTCGTACTTCGCGAAGCGCCGCGTGGCGAACCACTGCAGCACCACATTGAGCACCGACTTCAGGATCATCAGACTCAGCGCGATCAGCACGAACAGCGGCGCGGACTCCGGGGAGACCACGCCGATCACGGGGAGCGTGATCGACGATCCGCTGATCGCGGGACCGATCACGATTGCGAGCAGCGCCATGCCGATCGCGTCGAGCGCGGTGATGAGGCTCGACGCCACCATGTAGCCGACGAAGTAGCGCTGTGCGCCCTGCGGCAGCAGGGGAAGCAGCTGCCGCAGGACTGTCCAGATTTCTTTCATAATGACGTCAGGGTTCGCGAAGCGCGAAGGAGCCCGAGCTACGCCCCCGCCTGCAGTACCGCGGTGACGCCCGCGACGATGCGGTCGAGGTCGCCCGCGGCCAGCGACGGATGCACTGGCAGCGACAGCACCTCCGACGCGGCGCGCTCGGTCTCCGGCAGCTCGAGGCCCGGCGCGAACGGCGCGAGCGAGGGCAGCCGGTGGTTCGGAATCGGGTAGTAGACGCCGGATCCGACGTTGTGCTCGGCCTTCAGCGCGTCGCGCAGCCGGTCGCGCTCCGCCGCGTCGACGCGAATCGTGTACTGGTGGTAGACGTGCACCGCCTGGGGTGCGACGTACGGCAGCGTCACCCCGGCGACTCCCGCGAGCCCGGCGTTCAGCGTCGCCGCGTTCGCCTGGCGCTGCGCGGTCCAGGCGTCCACCTTCGTGAGCTGCACGCGGCCGATTGCCGCGTGGATGTCGGTCATGCGCGCGTTGAAACCAATGACCTCGTTCGCGTACTGAGTCTCCATACCCTGGTTGCGCAGCAGCCGGACGCCGCGCGCGAGCTCCTCGGTGGCGCAGGTCACCATGCCGCCCTCACCCGAGGTCATGTTCTTCGTGGGGTACAGGCTGAACATCGCGAAGTCGCCCAGGGTACCCACCGGGCGGCCGTCCCACGACGCGCCGTGCGCCTGCGCCGCGTCCTCGTAGATGGCCAGCCCGTGCTCGGCGGCGATCGCCGAGATCTGATCCGCGAGGAACGGGTGGCCGTACAGGTGCACGGGCATGATGCCCTTCGTGCGGGGCGTGATCGCCGCGCGCACCGAGGCCGGGTCGAGCGTGAAGGTCTGCGGGTCGATGTCCGCGAACACCGGGGTGGCGCCAGTGAGGGCCACCGAGTTGCCCGTCGCCGCGAACGTGAAGGAGGGGACGATCACTTCGTCGCCCGCGCCGACGCCCGCCGCGAGCAGGCCGAGGTGCTGTCCGCTCGTGCCGGAGTTCACCGCAACCGTGGCTCGCCCGTTCACAAAGTGTTCAGCGAACTCCGCCTCAAACGCTGCTACCTCCGGCCCCTGCGCGATCATGCCGGAGCGCATCACGCGGTCAACCGCGGCGCGCTCCTCATCGCCAATGATCGGCTTTGCCGCGGGGATGAACTCTGCTGACATCTATTCACACCTTTCGCGGGCACGGGAATGCCCATCGTTTCATCTGTCAGAATACCCGTATGACCTTTGAATCAGCGGCAGCGCCCGCTACTGCTGTCGACACCTGGGTCGTGATCCCCCTCTACAACGAGGCGACCGTGATCGGCGACGTGGTGCGCGGACTGCTGCCCGAGTTCGCGCAGGTCGTGTGCATCGACGACGGATCGCGCGACGGCTCCGGCGAGATCGCGCGCCGCGCCGGCGCCCATCTCGTGACGCACCCCATCAACCTGGGGCAGGGCGCCGCGCTGCAGACCGGCTTCGAGTACGCGCTCGAGCGCGGGGCACGCTACGTCGTCACATTCGACGCCGACGGGCAGCACCGCGTCGAGGACGCGGTGGCAATGCTGCGGCGCGCGCGCGACGAGGATCTCGCGATCGTCTTCGGTTCCCGCTTCCTCGACGACCGCACCAATCCCGGCATTCTGAAGAAGATCGTGCTGAAGACCGCCGTCGCGGTCACCAACCTCACCACGCGCACTCGCCTCACCGACGCCCACAACGGTCTCCGCGTGATCCGCGGCGACGCGCTGCGGCGCATCAAGCTCCGGCAGGATCGGATGGCGCACGGCACGGAGATCGTGGTGCAGCTCGGCCGCACCGGGCTGCCCTACGCCGAGCACCCCGTCGAGGTTATCTACTCCGACTACTCGAAGGCGAAGGGGCAGTCGCTCCTCAATTCTGTGAACATCCTCGTCGATCTGATCATTCGGTAGTGAGCCAATCATGACCCTCTTCCAGTTCCTGCTCATCGCGGCGGTTATCGTCGCCGCGACCCTCGCCGTCAAGTTCTTGCCCGGCGAGCGCTCGCTCGCGCTCAAGCGGATCTTCGCGATCGTGTTCGTGGCCGCCGCGGTGTTCGCCATCGTGTTCCCCGGCGTGCTCACCGCCGTCGCAAACTTCTTCGGGATCGGGCGCGGCACCGACCTGCTGCTCTACCTCTTCATCGTTGCAATGCTGGTGTTCGCCACCGCGACCGTGCGGGCGAAGGCACGCAGCGACGCCCGGGTCACCGAGCTCGCGCGCGCCGTCGCGCTCATGGAGGCCCGAATCTCCGAGCAGCGTCACGGCACGCCCCCGGCCGATGCCGAGGGGACGAGCGCCCAGTGATCGCCTGGATCGCGTTCGTCGCGCCCGCAGCCGCCGCGCTGCTCGTGATCGCGCTGCTCGGCCTCCCGGCCGCGTTGGCCCTGCGCCTGCGCGGCTTCGCGATCCCGCTCGTCGCGGTCCCCGCCGCGTTCGCCGTGCTCGCGCTCAGCTCGATCGCGGCCCCCATCGCAGGCGTCCCGTGGTCTCTCGTGCCGGCACTCGCCCTTGCCCTCGTGCTCGCCGGGGCGCTGTTCCTGCTGCGGCGCTGGCTCGGCGCTCCCGCCGCCCCGCGCGCGGGGCGCACGCAGCGCGGCGAGCTCTGGCTCGGGCTCGGCGCGGCAGCGATCGGCGGCGCCGTCATTGCGGTTTCGCTCGCCGCCGGTCTGCGCTCACCCGACGCGGTCTCGCAGACCTTCGACGCGAACTTCCACCTCAACACGGTGCGCTACCTCCTCGACTCGGGGTCAGCCTCCCCATTCACCATGGAGCTCACCACCCCGGGTGCGCCGGTGTTCTACCCGACGCTCTGGCACAGTTTCGTGGCCCTGGTCGTGCAGCTCACCGGGGCGTCGATCCCGGCCGCGACCAACGCGGTGCTCCTCGCGGTCTCCGCGGTGATCTGGCCAATCGGCGCTGTGGCCCTCGGCCGCGCGGTCGCGGGGCCGAGCACTCGCGTCACCGTAATCGCTGGCGTGCTGAGCGCCGCGTTCCCAAACTTCCCGCTGTTCCTCGCTGGCTACGGTGTGATCTACCCGAACATCCTCTCCCTCGCGCTGCTGCCGTACCTGCTCGTGGGGCTGCTGCAGCTCCTCAATCTGGGACCGGCGCGGCGTGCGCTTGCCCTCGCTCCGGGAACGCGCTGGCTCCTCACTCTCGGCGCGCTGGGCGCGGCGGTGCTCGCCCACCCGAACGCGATCCACACGGCGCTCGCCTGGGCCGCTGTTCCGGTGCTGTGGGCTGCCGCGCGCGCGCTCCTGGCCCGCCCGGTCCCCAACGCCGCCGGCCTCCTCGCCGCCTCCCCGCTCCCGCTCTGGTGGCGCCGTTTCGGCGCGGTCCTCGGCGCGCTGGCGTTCGTCGGCGCGGTGGGCGCAGCCTGGGTGCTCGGGCGCAGCACCGATAACGCCTGGCAGGGCTTCTACGGCCCGCGCAGCGCGGCGCTCCAGCTCATCGGCGGCACCCCCCACCTTGAGGGGCACGCGTGGGCGGTCGCGCTCATCGTGCTCATCGGCGCGATCCTCGCGTGGCGGCACCGGAGCCTCCGCTGGGTGCTCGGCAGCGCGGCCGTGCTCGCGGTGCTCTACCTGGTCGCCGACGGCTTTCACACCAGCGACTGGCGCACCGCCATCGTGGGTCCCTGGTACAACGACCCGCGCCGCCTCGCGTCGCTCGTGCCGTTCGGCGCGCTCCCGCTCGCAGTGCTCGGGGCATCTGCCCTCTGGGTCGCGCTGCGCCCCGGCCTGCGCCGCCTCGCGCGCATCAGCTCAGCGCGGCCACTGATCGCCTCGCGCGTGTTCGCAGTCGTTGCCGTGCTCCTGCTGCTGGCTGCGGGCCAGGCGGGCTCGCTCTCAGCGATGCAGGCGGTCAAGGCCAGCTACAACACGAAGCTCGGTATGCTCCTCGACGACGACGAGCGTGCGCTGCTCGACCGAATTGACGAAGAGGTGCCCGCCGGCGACGTCATCGCGAACAACCCGCTCAACGGCAGCTCGCTCAGCTACGCGATCTCGGACCGCGCGGTCCTCTTCCCGCACGGCAGCGGAGCGTACGACCCGCGGGCGTACGCGCTCGTCGATTCCCTGGTCGCCGCTCCCGGCGACGCATGCGTGTCCGCCGCCGAGCTCAACGTGCACTTCGTGCTCGATTTCGGGACCGACTACATCTTCGAGGACGCCGCGCAGCGCGGGGTTCCATTCAAGCGGATGAAGCACCTCGATCGCTCCCCCATTCTCACCGAGATCGACCGCGAGGGCGACGCGGTGCTCTACCAGATCACCGGGTGCTAAGGAGCTCCATGTCTGACCAGATCAGTCCGCAGGCGTTCATCGGCGACGGCGTGTCCCTCGGCGCAAACGTGTCCGTTGGCCCAGGTGCCGTGATCCTCGGCCCCTGCGTGATCGAGGACGACGCCTGGATCGGGCCGGGGGCCCAGATCGGCGCACCCCCGGAGATGTCGAGCCTGCGCCAGAACACTGCATGGACGGGCGACCTCGACCACGCGGGTGTGCGGATTGGCGCGGGCGCTGTGATCCGCGAGAGCGCCGTGATCCATCAGGGCACCTACCGCGAGACCACGGTGGGGCCACGCAGCTGGGTACTCACCCGAGCGTACCTCGCGCACGACGTGCTGCTGGGCGCCGATGCGACCGTCTCAGCAGGAGTATCTGTCGGCGGGCACTGCGTGATCGGCGACCGCGTGAACATCGGCATGAACGCGGTGGTCCACCAGCGCAGGATCGTCGGCGCCGGGGCGATGGTCGGCATGGGAACGCCAGTCACCCGCGATGTGCCCCCGTTCGCGAAGGTGTACGGCACACCGCCCCGGCTCACGGGAGTCAACGCGGTGGGACTCGAGCGGGCGGGGTTCAGCCCCACGGTCGCGCTCGCGCTGCTTGAGCACTATGCCGCGGGTGAGATGTTCGTTGAAGACACCGAGATCCCCTCGGAGCTGCGCCCGCTCGGGGACATCATCTCCGAGTGGCGTGCACACGAGGGGGTCCGAGCGGTGGCTCCCAGCGTTCCTCTCTCCCACAGCAAAGAGAAGTAGACTGTCCCGTCGTGGTATATCAAGCAGCACTGACTGACCCCGAGTTTGAGACTCCGGGCAAGAGCCGCGGTCTCTTTGACGTGTTCCGTCACCGGTACCTGTTGTCGCTCCTTCTCAAGAAGGGCGTTGCAACGCGGTACTACGGATCGGTACTTGGATGGGCCTGGTCCTACGTTCGTCCCGCGGCTCAGTTCCTGATGTACTACCTGGTGATCGGCGTGCTCCTGGGAGCCGACCGGGGCATGGAGTACTTCCCCATCTACCTGTTCGCCGGCATCATCACAGTGAACCTCTTCAGCGAAGCGCTCAGAAACACCACGAACGCGATCGTCGACAACTCCGCGCTCGTCAAGAAGATCTACCTCCCGAGAGAGCTCTTCCCCGTCGCTGCGCTGAGCTCCGCATTCGTGCACTTCTTGCCGCAGGTGGGGGTGCTCCTGGTCGTTGCGCTGTTCCTCGGGTGGACCGTGAGCTGGATGTCGCTGCTCTCGTTCGTGTTCGCGCTGGCTCTCGTGCTGATCTTCTCGCTCGGGCTTGGCCTGTTCTTCGGCGCGATCAACGTCGCGTATCGCGACGCGCGAAACGTCGTTGATCTCATCCTCATGTTCGCCACCTGGGCCTCGCCCGTGCTGTACGCATCGCACCTGATCCTTGAGCGCGCCCCGGCCTGGGTCTACCACGTCTACATGGTGAACCCTGTCACCGCGGCGGTCGAGCTGTTCCACAACGTATTCTGGCTCCCGCTCGCCCCAGACAGCCCACGGCCAGAGCACCTCATGCTCAACGCGGCTATCGGGCTCGCAATCGCACTCGGCACGCTCCTCGTTGGGCAGCTGACGTTCCGAAAGATGGAGGGGACTTTTGCCCAGCACCTCTGACCCCACCAGTCACGACACCGCGGACACCAAGCCCGCGATCGTCATCAGTGATGTCCGTAAAACATTCACTCTCAAGCACGCAAACTCCTTCAAGGAGACGATCGTGGCGGCGATGCAGCGCAAGCAGCTTTCGTCGCAGTTCAACGCGATCGACGGCCTGTCGCTCGAGGTGCCCGAGGGACAGTCGATCGCGCTGCTCGGACGCAACGGTTCAGGGAAGTCAACGACGCTGAAGCTGCTCTCGGGCGTGATGCGCCCCGATGCGGGCTGGATCCGAACGCGGGGCCGCGTTGCGGGACTCCTCGAGGTGGGCGCGGGCTTCAACCCGAACCTCACGGGCCGCGACAACGTCTACCTCAATGCAGCGATCCTCGGCATGTCGAAGGCTGAGACCGATGCGCGCTTCGACGACATCTTAGAGTTTTCCGAGATCGGCGACTTCATCGACACCGAGGTGAAGCATTACTCGTCCGGCATGTACTCGCGCCTGGGGTTCTCGGTGGCCGTGCACACCGAACTCGACGTGCTCCTCGTCGATGAGATTCTGTCGGTGGGCGACGCCGCGTTCCGCGCGAAGTGCGCTGAACGCATGCAGCTCATGCGCAAAGAGGGAAAGACCATGTTTGTGGTCAGCCACTCCGCGAGCCAGGTCAAGCAGCTGTGCGAACGCGGCGTGGTGCTTGAGCACGGCAAGATCGTCTTTGACGGACCGATTCACGAGGCAGTCGCTGCGATGTCCGCCAATCCCAAGCCGGCGACGAAACAGAAGGCACGCAGCAAGAGCGCAAAGCCCGAGTTCTCCCCACACGCCTCGTTTGGCGCGTTCGTTGCGGAGCACCCGGGAAAGTACGGCACTCCACTGAGCGACCCCACGCCGGTCGAAGAGAACGGCGGCGGCCTGGTGCAAATGCGCAGCAAGGGCATCATTACGACGTCGTTCGCGCTCAAGCACACGTACGGTCTCCGCAGCGGGGCGTTCCTGCGCGCCTACGAGGCAGCGGGCGGACCGAGCGGCCCCTGGGGGTTCCTCGCGGGTCACAGCACAGTCCCCGCTGACGGCGGGCCGCGCACGCTGCGGTTCCAGCACGGAGTCGCCAGTTTCCACGGGGACGAAGAGGTAGCGTTCGCGCCAACTGACGACACTGAGGACACCGCGGGACCGCTCCCGGCTGCATGACCGGGTAGTGTTCCAGGAGAAGACGCCGCGTTTTCAGTGAAGGGACCCACGAGTGAACTCCGTACGCACGGGCCGCCGTACCCGCAAGTTACTCGCGATTGCGCTCTGCGTTGGCGTGGCGTTCGGAATCGGCGGGGAAGCACTCGGCGCGGTTCCCGCCGAGGCTGCGGTGTCAAGCGATTTCAATCCGAGCCAGATCATTTCGGATACGCAGTTCTATGACGGAAACGCGATGTCGAGCGGGCAGGTGCAGACCTTCCTGAACCAGCGATTGGCCGCAACTGCCGACGGAAAGTGCACGATCGGGGCAACCGGGCGGAAGGCGGGGACGGCCTGGGGTTCCACGAAGGTCGCGAGCAAGTGCCTCACCACCGCGACGTTCCGCTCGCAGTCCCGCACGGCGAACGCATTCTGCAAGGCATACGCTGGATCAGCGAGCGAGTCGGCCGCGAGCATCATCGCAAAGGTCGGCCGTGCCTGCGGCATCAGCCAGAAGACACTGCTCGTGATGCTTGAGAAGGAGCAGAGTCTCGTCACAGATACCTGGCCGACGGTCCGGCAGTTTGACCGGGCGATGGGCTACGCCTGCCCGGACTCCGGACCGAACAACTCGGCGCAGTGCGACCCCAGCCAGACCGGCTTCGCGCAGCAGGTCTACCGGGCAGCGTGGCAGCTCAAGGTGTACCGGGCCTACCCCGAGCGCTACAACTACCTCCCGTTTACCACGAACACCATACTGTGGCACCCCAGCGCTTCGTGCGGCACCTCGCAGGTGTACATCTCGAACTACGCTACGGCGGCGCTCTACATCTATACCCCCTACCGCCCGAACCAGGCGGCCCTGAACGCAGGCTGGGGCACCGGCAACTCCTGCTCGAGCTACGGCAATCGAAACTTCCACAATTTCTGGAAGACGTGGTTCGGCACCACGCAGGGTGAGTCGGTCGCGTTCACAAAGGTGCGGGACCTCTACCGCAGCCGCCCGGGGTACGGCGCCCCACTCACCACGGCCCCTGAGAAGGTCACGCAGAACGGCGGCGGGGCGCAGTGGCGCTTCGAGCGCGGCATCATCACCTACTCGAACGCCAGCAAGCAGGTGTACGGCGTCTCAACCGCGAGCTCCTTCACCACCGCGTACCTCGAAGCCAACGGCGCGAAGGGGCGGTGGGGCTTCCTCACGACCGCGGGTCCGACCGGTACGGTCCAGGCAGGGAACCGAATTCAGAAGTTCCAGAACGGAACAGTAGTCTTCCCCAACTCCACGATCGGCATGCAGTTCGTCCCGACTCGGATGCACACGTCCTGGAACACGCTCCAGCGGCAGAATGGCAAGCTCGGTTTCCCCATCGCCGCCGCGGCGATGCAAAAGGACGGCTCGGGCGTGCAGCGGTTCCAACGCGCGTGGCTCATGGTCTCGGGCAAGCGCAGCGCGATCGTCACCCAGCCGCAGCTTTCGCGCTGGCGGGCGTTGGGCGGGCACCCACGACTCGGCTACTTCCTGGGCTCTGAGGTCTCCGTCGGCAAGCAGAGCTACCGGTACACGGAGAAGGGCCTGCTTTTCTTCACAAGCGCGACCTCGCAGATCTTCATGGGGAACGGTACGTTCCTGACCGCGTACGACAAGGCCGGTGGGCCGAAGGGCAGCTGGGGTGTCCCCGTGTCGAAGCGGACCACGCACTCGGACGGCTCGGTGCGCATGACGTTCTCGAAGGGCGTGGCGAAACAGGCGCGGGGCTCGGGCGTCGTTTTCATCCCGAACACGAAGGCGCGTGCGGAGACCAACTCGGTGCGGCCGCCGACTCCCACCACTGAGCCGACCGAGGCTCCGGAGCCGACGACGGTACCGCCAACCGAGCCAGCGCTGCCCGAGACACCCACCGACCCCGCCCCCGAGGAGCCCACGCCCACACCGGAGGAGCCCACCCCCGGCACTGACGAGCCCGAACCCGGGACGGACGACCCCACCGAGCCCCTGCCCGAGCCGTCGAGCCCCGCACCCGCGGCAGAGTCGAGCGCCGCACCGGCAGTGTTTGCACCGCGGACCGGGAGTTCCTTTACCGTCGTTACGCTGACACTGCGTGGCGTGCGCTGAGCCCCGCAGCTCCGTCTAAACTTGGTTTGATGGTGACGATTCGGCGCCGGGGCGCGCAGCTTCGAAGGATGATCTCAATTCTCGGCCGGGGCGACCAGTCTTGGCGGATATGGTTCTTTCTGCTCCGCTCGTCGCAGAAACGGTCAGCGCCTCGCGCCGTCGTGGCGAGCCTCGAGCAACGCGTCCGAGCGGCGGCGTTCACACAGCCGCAAGCGATCCCCGCATACCTGAACTACGTCACCCGGCAATCCGGCTACGAGCAGGCAGTCTCGCTCGCACGCGAACTGGAGCTGCGCGCCGATGCCTCGGCGGCCGAGCTCGTTGAACTCGCAAAGTTTCACTTCGAACACAATCGCCTCGCGCTCGGCGATGCTCTGATCGAGCGTGCCAAGGACCTCAGCCCGGATTTACCACGTATTTACGACGAGGAAGCCTGGAACCAGCGGGCCCGCGGAAACGTGCACCGTGAGATTGCCGCGCTACGTCGGTGCATCGACCTCGCGGCCACAGCACAGGCTCGGCTCGAGTGGGAAATGTGGCTCGGTGAGGCATACCTGCGGCTTCGCGACCCGCACTCGGCGTGGCCGCACCTGGCGAATTTTGACACGTTGCCGCAGGGCACGCCGAGCCTGCTCTCCGCCGGGTACTGCGCCACGCTTCTCGGCAAGCCTGAGGCGGCCGTGCGCGCCTACCGCCAGTTCGCACCGAAGGGCGACGACTACGACGCGCTCACGTGCGCCACGCAGCAGCTGACAGGGTTTTCACGAGCCAGAGAGACCCTGCGCATTATCACTGAGCGCGGGCTCGCGGACACCACACCGGGACTCGAGCTCACCGCCCGAGCGGCCCTCGCGGTCGGGGACGCAGATTCGGCGGCCACCGCGCTCGCCGCGGCAGTGGTGCGTGACGATCGGTCTGCCTGGACCCGCGGTGTCCACGCGCAACTGCTCCACGCGCGGGGGGACGAGCGCTCCGCGCTCGCCGCGTACGAGCTACTCGAAGAGGAAGACGGCACGCCACTCCTGGGCGCACTGCGCTCGTCGCTGTATGCTGCGCAAGGCTCACCCCAGCTCGCGGTGCAGTCGTTCATCACCCAGTATCGGCTCGGGGCATCCTGGGCTGACGCGGTAGACGAGCTGTCCGTCGACCCGCGGGCCAGGAGTGTGTTCGCACGCGCGCGACGCGAGCGCGACTCGGCCCGCCGCGCAACACTACTCTCGGATCTTCTGGGCCGCCTCAGCAGCGAGCGCTCGATCACCACCGTCGCCCGGCTGCTTGCTCAGGACCTTGCCGAGCTCGGCAACTGGGAGGCGGCGTGGGACGCGCTTCGATTCTCCTTTGCCCAGCGCCTCCCCGCGGTGCCGCTCACCCCTGAGGTTTCGAGCCCGATCAGGCTCACCTCTCACATGACCTACGCGGAATGGACCGAGACCGAGCCGATCGCCCGCGGCGTCGTGCTCTACGAGTCGTCGCTCGGCGACGCCGTATCCTGCAACCCGCTCGCGATGTGCCTTGAGCTTCTGCGCGACCCGAACCGCACGGGCTTCTCTCACGTGTGGAGTATCACTGAGAACGCCAGGATTCCCGCGGAGCTCGCGGATCGCCCAGACGTGCGCTTTGTGCGCAAGGGGTCCCCCGGCCACCTGCGCGCGCTCGCGACATCTGAGTACCTGATCAATAACTCGACATGGGACTACGTGTTCACGAAGCGGCCCGGCCAGCGCGCGCTGAACACCTGGCACGGCGTCCCGTGGAAGAAGCTCGGTCGCAACCAGCGAAACGAGCCGTTCTCGTACGGCAATGTCGCGCGCAGCCTGCTGCAGGCTGATCTGGTGATCGCGCCGGATCACCACACGCTCGATGTGCTCTCCGAGGGGATGGACATCGGACAGCTCAGCGATCCAGAGCGTTTCGTTAGGACCGGGCACCCGCGCAACGATCTCGCGGTGAACCTGGCTCCCGCAACGAGACACGCCATTCGTGAGTCGCTCGGGGTCACCGGTGACACCAAGCTGGTGCTCTTCATGCCGACCTGGCGTGGCCTGATGGGAAAGCGCGACGCGGAGGTCGAAGAGACGAGACGCGTCGCCCAGGGCCTCGTCTCCGAAGGGGTGGTCGTGGCCCTCCGGGCGCACCACTACGTTCGACAGGCGTTCGTGGCGGTTCCCCCGCAGGCCGGGGTACGGCTCGTCTCCGAGGAGTTCGACACGAATCAGCTTCTCGGTGCGGCTGACGCACTCGTCACTGATTTCTCGAGCGTGCTGTTCGACGCTGCGGCCGTTGGGGTCCCGGTGGTTACGCTCGTCACTGATATCGCGAGCTACGAGGACGAGCGCGGACTCTACTTCACTCCGGAGGAGGTCCCCGGGTGTCCGGCCGACACTCTGGAAGAGGCGCGTGCGCTCCTGTCCGATGCTCTGCGTGAGCCGGAATCCTATCGAGCTCGGTACGCACCGGCGACCGAACGCTTCTCCTGGCCCGAATCTGGGGATTCGGCTGCGCGGGCGCTCTCGCTCTTGCTCGACCCGCCGGCACCGGGCGTCGGGGGCGGCACAGCCCCGGCTGCGCACCCCCGGGCGCACCGCCTGTACCTCGGCGCCTCCGGTCTCCCGACCAACGGCATCACCCGTGCGCTCCGCAGCCTCGTCACCGCGCTCGCAGACACCGATGTGACGCCCTATCTCTCGGTGACGGTCAACAGTCTCGAGACCGCGGCCGATGAGACCATCGCCGACATTCGCGAGTTCGCCAAGATCCTGCCGCACGTGGGGGCACAGCCCGGCACGCGCATGGAGCAGGAGACGGCCCAGTACTTCAAGACGCTCGACTACGAACGCACCGAGTTCACCGACCGGTTCCTCGCGAGCGGCCGTCGTCGCGAGTCGCGTCGTGTGTTCGCAGATCGAGAGTTCGACTCGGCCCTTGAGTTCAGCGCCTACGACCCGATGAGCGTCGCGTTCACGGCCGCGGGTATCGAGGTGCGGCCCGGAGGCCAGCGCGGGGTGATGCTTCACAACGAAATGATGCAGGAGGTCGAGACGCGGTACCCGCGGCTGCGATCGTCGCTGGCCCAGCTCGCCAAGTTCGACTTCATTGCGTCGGTGAGCGAGAGCGTCAGAGAAGCCAACGCCGCGGCGCTGGCACGTGAGCTCGCCGTTCCTGAGGCGCTGCACATCACGCTCGAGAACATTATTTTGCCGGACACGATCCGCACGCTCGGCGCCGCACCGCTCGGCTCGGAGGACCGGTCCTGGTATGGCCGGCCGGGCGTGCACTTCTGTGTTGCGAGCAGGCTCTCACCCGAGAAGAACCACTTCGAGCTGCTCGATGCGCTGGCGCGATCGGAGTCAAAAGACCAGCTCTTCCTCACGCTCCTCGGCGACGGCCCGCTCGCTCACGAGCTGCGCGTGCGTATCGGCGAACTGGGTCTGCAAGACCGGGTGCGCATGCGCGGCCTGGTTGAAAACCCATACCCGCACATCCGCGCCTGTGACGCGATGATGCTTCCGTCGCGCTACGAGGGTCAGGGGCTGGTGCTCCTCGAGGCGCTTACGCTTGGCGTTCCGGTCGTAGCGACGGACATCCCGGGACCGCGTTCGGTGCTCAACGACGGGCAGTTTGGCCTGCTTGTGCCCTGCACACAGCGGGGCATCATGACCGGGCTCGACGCGATCGCTGCCGGCGACCTCGTGACCGCATCGGATTTCTCAGCTGAGGAGTACGCTGCCGACGCGCTGCGTGCGTTCCTCCGGGCGATCGGCGCCGGATCTGCGACACCGACCCCGACCGAAGCGGGGCAGTAGGTGGCCCGGGAAGGGCAGCGGGCCACTGCGCTGCTGCGCGTCCGCACGATGCTCCGTCGTGCAGAGTTCGCGGCATACCGCGCGAGCCAGTCGGCCCGCGTTCTGCGTGTCGCGCCAGGGCTCTCGCGGGGCGCGCGCCGCGTGTACGAGTCTCACCTCGGGCGGCGGCACCACGCCGCGGTGTTCCCGTACCTTGACTGGCTGCGACGCGACGGCGGCGGACCAGCCGCTGCCGCGGCAGCGGACAGGTTGAGCGGGCCGGACGCGGCAGCCGCCACGCTCGTTGAGATCGCAAAGTTTCACTACTCCACGGGCGCTGTCACCCTTGGGGATCCCCTCATTGCGCGCGCAAAACGGCTCGAGCCCGAGCTGCCGCGGATCTCCGAGGAAGAGGCGTGGAACCATCGCCACCGCGGAAACGTACACCGGGAGATTGCCGCGGTCGAGAGGCTCCTCAGCTACCCCCTCTCACCCACAGAGCGGCTCGACTGGGAGATCTGGCTCGGGCAGGCGCTGCTGCGACGCGGCGATGCGCGCGCGGCGCAGCCCTATCTATCCAGGTTCGTCGAGCTGCCCGAACGAGACCACCGAATCCTCGCCGCCGTGTCGTGCGCCCGCCAACTCGGCAACGATGAGGACGCGCTCAGCGCGCTCCGGCGCGCTGCTCCCGGTATTCCCGGCGCTGCGGACGGGATCGACCGCGGCGTCGCGGCGAGAGCGTTTCTCGACGAGTTGTCGAGCGCAGACGACGCGCACTGGGTGCTCCGGGGCCTCGCGCAGAACGACCCAGCGCCGCTGCAGGAGCTCGGCGCCCGCGCCTCTCTCCGGTTGGGCCGGCTCGACGAAGCGGCAACGCGTCTTCAGACCGCCTCCAGGTCAGAGCACCGCGCCGGCTGGGTCGCGCGTACGCTCGGCTCGCTGCTCGAGCTCCTGGGTCGGCCGGACGAAGCACTCACGGCGTATCGGGCAGACCCTCGCGCCGGGGGCTTCGAGCGGTTCAGGGCGGGCACGATTCTTGCTCAGCTGGGCGAACCGCAAGCCGCGGTCGAGTGGGTACTCGCCGGGCTCCCAGACGCGGAGGAACTCCCCGAGCTCAATCAGAGTGTGGACCCCGATCCAGCACTCCCCCGAGTCTTCGCCGAGCTCGCGGGCCAGACCGATCCTGAACAGCGCACTGCGGCCCTGCGCCAGGCAATGCAGCGCGCGAGCAGCACGAGGCTTCGGGCCGCGGCAGCGGAGCAGCTCGCGCGCGGGCTCGCTCGCGCCGGAGAATGGGATGCAGCGTGGCGACTCATCGTCGCAATGCAGGATCGGCGGGAGCCGTTCGTGCCGGTACTGAGCCGCCCGGAGGAGCCACCGGCGTTCACCCGCGAGATGCGGTACGCCGAGATCTGCGCGTCCGAGCCAGTTGACCGCGGCATCGTGCTCTACGAGGCGTCTCTCGGCGCGACCGTCTCATGCAACCCGCTCGCAATGTGCGTGGAGATGCTGAACGATCCGGACCGCGCGGGCCTGCTCCACGTCTGGAGCATCGCCGGGGACGCAACGCCTCACCCGCAGCTGTTGCAGCGCGACGATGTGGTGTTCGTTCGCAAGGGATCTCCCGCATTCTCGAGGTATCTCGCGATCGCGGGGTACATCGTCAGTAACTCAACGCTTCCCACCGAGTTCTCGAAGCGCGACGGGCAGCGGTACCTCAATACCTGGCACGGTGTGCCCTGGAAAACACTCGGACGCGACAACCTGGGTGAGCCCGCCAGCCACGGAAACATCTCTCGCAACTTTCTGCACGCTGACGTCGTGCTGACGTCCGACCCACACACACGCGACGTGCTCTCGCGCGCGATGGATGTCGACGAGCTCGTCCCCGAAGTCTTTGTGGACGCAGCCGCGCCGCGGCTCGATCTCACACGTGGCCTCAGCGCTGCTCGGCGCGCCGAGGTTCGCGCGCTGCTGGGGGGCGACGCAGAGACACCGCTCATCGCCTACCTCCCGACCTGGCAAGGCACGTTCGCTGCGCGCGACGCTGCCGTGGCGCAGACGCTCAGCACTGCCGCCGAACTCGCAGTGCCACACGCACGCGTCGCACTGCGCGCACACCACTACGTTCGCGGCGCGTTCAGCCCCGCTGGCGCCGCTTCGCAAGTGTCTCCGGTTCCCGCGGAGATCGATACGAATGAGCTTCTCGGCGCCGTCGACGCGCTCGTCACGGATTTTTCGAGCGTGCTCTTCGACGCGGCGGCGGTCGGGGTTCCCGTCGTCAAGCTCACCTCGACGATCGATGCGTACCGCGCGGACCGCGGGCTCTATTTCGACGCTTCAGAGGTGCCTGGGCAGAGCGCCGCGACGATCGCCGAGGCGCGTGAGCTGCTCACCCGCGCACTCGCCGCCCCTGCTGCATACGTCGCTGAATACGCCACGGTCACGGCACGATTCAGCGGGGCGGCACACGAACCTGCCGCGCCCAGAGCCGTGCGACTGCTCTTCGGAGATGAGCCGGCCCTCAGCCTCCCGGGCACATCGATCTCCCGCAAGCCACTCCTGATCTCGACCGACGGTTTCCCCGCGGAGATCGGCATCACGCGTGCGCTGCGGAGCCTCCTGTCGCACCTCGCCGCGTCTGAGTACTCGCCGTACTTGCGCCCCTGGCCCACAAGCGTCACGGGCGCCGAGGCCACGCTCCGCAGCGAGTTGTTCGAGCGATCACGGCTACTCTTCGGCGTGGGTGAGCCGGCCGGGACGCGCTTTGAACGTGAAGTCCTGAGCCTGTACTCGTCGCGGCACTACGAACCGGTCGACCTCTTCGCGCGCACGATCGCGGACGAGCGCCGCGCCGAGGGGTACCGCCGCTTCGGGCGCGTGCAGTTCGACTCAGCACTCGACTTCAGCGGCTACCTCTCGAGCAGCATCGCGCTCGTCGCCCACGGCGTACGCACGCGCAACGCACGCGGAATAGTGTTCCACAACGAAATGTGGCCGGAGATCCAGGCGAAGTATCCGCAGCTGGCGAGCGGGATGACGGTTCTGAACGATCTGGATTTCATCGCTTCGGTCAGCGACGGCGTTCGCGATACCAACGCGGCGACGCTCGCGGCGCACTTCGGGGTGCGCGCGGAGAAACACTGCACCATCGAGAACACCCTCGATATTGCGTCGATCACGGAGCTGAGCGAGCGGCCACTCACCCCGGCCGACGAGCGCTGGTACGCACGGCCGGGGAAACACGCCTGCGTGGTCGCTCGAATGTCAGCCGAGAAAAACCACGCCGGCCTCCTCGCGGCGCTCGCGGCATGCCGTTCCGAGCTGCACCCTCCGGTGTCGCTGACGTTCCTCGGTGACGGGCCCCTGCGCACCGAACTCGAGTCGCTCACGGCCGAACTGGGGCTGTCAGACATCGTGCGCTTCGCCGGCCAGGTTGCCGCCCCGCAGGCGCACCTGCGTGCCGTGGACGCACTCATCCTTCCGTCGGCCAGGGAGGGGCTGCCGCTCGTGATTCTCGAGGCGCTCGCGGTGGGCACTCCGGTCGTCGCAACTGATACGCCCGGATCGCGGTCAGCGCTGCGGGACGGGCGGCTCGGCAAGCTTGTCCCGCTGTCCGAGCGCGGGTTGCAGCAGGCGCTCGCGTACGTGTCAACCGCTGCGGCCGTCGTGCCTGCCGATTTCGATCCGAACGAGCTGAATCAGCGGTCACTGCGCCAGTTGTTTGCCGCGCTCAGCGGGGCGACGCCGAGTTCCCCTGAGTGAGCGCTGCGCGCAATCCGGCTCCCCACACCTGCGACGGCTGCTCGCGGTAGTCGGGACAGAGCACGACCTCGCTCCGCGTAAAACGGTAGTCGCCCCCGTCGCCGGCAAGCAGCTCCAGCTCTTCGACGCTTGCAGCGAGGACCAGGTCAATCGCGGCCGAGTTCAGCTTGCGGTATCCCCGGGGGACGGGGGGCGCAATTGGGACATGCACGAGACGCCAGGTCTTCGCCAGGATGCGCCCGGGAAACGGTGCGACCGCTGCGGCGGTGAGGTGAGGGGTCAGGACGGCGTCGGCCTGTTTGAGCAGGAGGAAGTGCGCAATGCTCCCGCTGCGCACCACGGACTTCCGCGGCGTGCGTGCTCCGCGGTGCTCCCCCGGTCTAAGCACCCGCCAGGCGTTCACTCCGGAAGCGGACGAGTGAACCGCATCGCGCATGGCCCGCCAGGCGTCACTCGCTCCATCCTCGCTGTCGCCGGCGGCGAGGACCACGGCACCAGCGTAGCGTCGCGCATACCCGGTGATTCCGGCCAGTCGCAGGGGCAGTGAAAAACGGAGTCGCTGCGCCCGCCGGCGCACTCGAGCCGCAAACTCCCGCGCAGGCCCGCGGCGCGGCGCGGCAGTGGGCTGCGGAAAACTCGGACGCGCCTGCCCAAGCTTCTGCCGAATCGTCGCCGCACGGTACGCGACCCCGCCGAGCTCGAGGTAGTCCGGGCCCGGTGAGGCGAGGCGCAGTGCCTCTTCAGCCCCGCCGCTGACGCGGAAGATCCGCTGCTCCACCCAGTGCCAGCCCAAGAACTCAACCCCACGGGTCTTGATCTCGACGATTCCGGGAAGCTGCCCCGGGTCGACCGCCGGCGCCGGGTGGTCCACATCGACGTAGTAGCAGACGCGCTGGATCGCCCCGTTCGGCTCAGCACCGAGCCACTCGACGGGCGAGCTCGACAGGCCGCCCGTCTGTGCCAGCCACGCCATGCGCATCTCGATTGGCACGTCGAACACGCGAAACGATCGAATTCGATCCTGTCCGATGAGGCGAAGATTGAAGATCAGCTCGGCGCGTATCTCGCTCAGGACAGCCGGATCGGTGCGGTACACCGGTGAGTCAAGCTGCAGGTTGCGTCGGAACAGATACGTGACGAAGTACAGCAGAGTGTTGGCGAGCCACTGCGGGCACTCCGGCCCCGCGGCGACCAACAGATCTCGGTGGGTGACCCCGAACACCACTCGGAATCGTTCGATGTTCGACTCGTTCGTCTTGACGATTGAGGAGGCGTCGACCCGACGCTGGTAGAAATACTCTGCGGTGGGCACGAGCACGTATCTCGGGGCGGTAGCGATCAAGAACTGCATGATGAAGTCCGCGTCGGACTCAGTCACGAGTTCTGGTCGCATGCGCAGTGCGTTCGCCCGAATGTGCTCGGTAGCGAAGAAGACGGTCCCGCCCAGCGTCTGGATGTCGTCGGGCGACTCGGTCAGGTCGACGAGTCGCACGCTCCCGTCTCCGTACTTGTACGACAGCGGGTGCCTGGTTTCGTCTCCCGCCGGGCTGAAGAGTCGAATTCTGCCCACGAACATCGTCTCGCCCGCGAACCGGGCGCGGGCCCGCTCGATCTCGCGAAGGTACCCCGGGTCGAGCCGATCGTCCGGGTCTGGCGACGAGACCCAGGCGCCGCGTGCCAGCTCGAGGCCCGCGTTTCTGGCGGCAGCAACCCCCTGGTTCTCCTGGGTCACCACGCACACCGGGAAGTCGGTCCGCGCCGCCCACTCCCTCACCACGCGCTCTGAGTCCTCTGGGCAGCCATCAATGACGAAGATCAGCTCGTAGCCGTCGTGGTCCGCGGTTTGTGCGTCGAGCGACGCCAGGAACACGGGGAGGTAGCGCTCGACGCGGTAGCACGCAAGCACCAGGGTCGTGTGCGGAGCCGTCGCCCCCCACTGCTCGGCGTCGCGATTTCGGTACACCCTGGTGCCGGTGCGTGTCATCGTGGTTACTCCGGTCGTCTACGGGCGCATGCGCTCATAATCTATCAAGCCTTCTTCGGCGGCCCGGGCAACCGAGGAGTTTCCACACCAGGATGCGAGTACACTGTCTGGGTGACTACTTCCAACACGCGAAAACTCATCGTCATCGGACAGGGCTACGTAGGTCTCCCACTCGCCGTTCGCGCGGTTGAGGCGGGTTACGACGTTGTTGGGATTGACTTCGATCGGCGCCGCATCGACGCGCTGAATCAGGGCGAGTCCTACGTCGAAGACATCGGTAACGATCAGCTCGCGGCTGCTCTGGCTACCGGCCGCTACCGGGCAACCGACGACTACGCGACGGCGGCGGGCTTTGACTACGCGGTCATCACGGTTCCGACACCACTGAAGGATGCGCTCCCGGACCTCTCGTTCATTGAGAGCTCCGGCGCGTCAATCGCGGTGCACATCACTCCGGGCGCAACCGTCGTCCTCGAGTCGACCACCTACCCGGGCACGACGCAGGAACTCCTGCTGCCGATTCTTGAGAGCGGTTCCGGCCTCACCGCAGGAACCGACTTCCACGTGGGATACAGCCCCGAGCGCATTGACCCGGGCAACCCGAAGTTCAGCTTCAAGACGACCCCGAAGATTGTCTCGGGCATTGACGAGGCATCGCTCGAGCGCGTCAACGAGCTGTTCTCGGATCTGGTTGATCGCACGGTCCCCGTGAGCACTCCGCGCGAGGCCGAGATGGCGAAGCTGCTTGAGAACACGTTCAGGCACGTGAACATCGCGCTGGTAAACGAGCTCGCGGTGTTTGCGCACGAGCTCGGCGTGAACGTCTGGGAATCGATCGACGCCGCGGCGACGAAGCCGTTCGGGTTCATGAAGTTCACGCCAGGACCCGGGGTCGGCGGGCACTGCCTTCCGATCGACCCGAGCTACCTCTCTTGGAAGGTGAAGACCGAGCTCGGACGCAGCTTCCGGTTCGTCGAGCTCGCGAACGATGTGAACGAGCACATGCCGGATCACGTGGTGCAGCGCGCGATGCACCTCCTCAACGACGCAAGCAAGTCGCTCCGCGGGTCGACCGTGGTACTCGTCGGCATTGCCTATAAGAAGGACTCGGGCGACTCCCGCGAGTCACCCGCCCTTCGCATCATTGAGCTGCTCAACAGCTACGGCGCTCGGGTGCTCGGAGTCGACAGCCACGTCGAGGATCACCGCTGGCCCGAACAGATCGAGCGCGTTGAACTCACGCCCGAGGTCGTTGATGCGGCGGACATTGCGATTGTCGTCACCGATCACTCAGATATCGATCTCGACGTTCTGGTGGGCTCGACGCTTCCGGTCTTTGACACGCGCAACAGCCTGCAGGGACCGAACGTTCATCGCCTGTAGCCGGGAGTGACCTTCGTCACACCGCACCCGCCGCATTATTAGGAAGGCAACATGTCGTTCTCGCTCCGCCAGATTGCCGCACTCGGCTTCGTCGTTCTGTGCCTTCTCGTTGTGGCGCTGATCTGTATCTTCGCACCGGTGCAGGTCGCACTGGTTGCGCTCGCCGGGCTCCTCGTCGTGTGCGTTGCGGTGGTGCTGGTGTTCCTGCGAAAAGTGCTTTCAGCGGTGTACCAGATTCGTGACACGCAGGGGAACGCGAGCCCGGCCGCGCCGCTGAGCGGCGAGGCGCAGGACCTGATCACGGACATGTCCGTGCGCCTTGAGCGTCTTGAGCGGAGCTTGCCCGACCGCCTCGCCGCGCGCGTTGCGTTCGAGCTTTCACGTGAAACGTCTGCCCAGCGCAGTGCTTCGGACGCGCCCGCTGCGACCACCCTCGAAGACTAGGCCGTCGCCGTGCAGCACCCCCCCGCTCGGGAGCGGCAAGCCGAGACGGTTCCCGCCGAGTTGCCGCCGGAACTCACCCCGAGCGACTTCGTGGCGCTCAATCGTCAGGCCCCCTGGCGCATGCTCGAGATCGGCAGCCGAGTTCGGTCCCTCGACGTGCTCGACGATCTCGCCGCCGCAGCCACGGCGGCCGCAAGCACCGGGCCCCTGACCTGGAACGAGCTTCGCGCCCGGATCGACGCGGATGGCTCACGCGCCCAACTGCTGCACATGCGCATCCAGCCGCTCATCGCCGGGTCCCTCCTCGCGTGCGTCATCGACCAGAGCTCGGAGAATCTTCAGCGCGCTGAGAAGATCGCACGCACGGTGCTCGATCAGTCTGGGCTGTGGTTCGATGCGGCCGAGCTGGCACTCAGATTCGCCGCCCAGGTCGCGGCGATGACTCGTTCGCACGAGCTCTTCGCGGAGCTCGAGCGGCTCCCGAAAATGCACCCCGGTGTGGCCCACGCGATTCGCACCGATTTTTTGCGCCCACGAGTGCTCGAGGAGGCGCGCGAGGCTGGGGCGGAGTTCACGAGCGACGACGCGCTCAGCTTCACACGCTGGTGGGATTCGTTCAACCTGCCGTTCGTCAAGGACGGGCTCATCCCGTTCGCGCTCGACCTGACCACGGTTGAGTCCGCGCAGTCAGTATTCGCCCACATTACGGTGCCTGCTGGCACCACGGCCGAGCTTCCCGTCGCTGACCAGCCGCTCGTGTCGATCGTGGTGCCGACCTACAACCCCGAGGAAAGCTTCCTCAACACCGTGTCATCACTCATCAACCAGTCGTGGTCCCGGATTGAGATCCTGGTGGTCGATGATTGCTCTACGGCTGGGCGCGAATACCTCGATGCCGCCGCTGCACTTGACCCCCGGGTGCGAATCATCGAGCAAAAGCACAATGGCGGGGCCTACGCCGCTCGGAACCGGGGGCTCGCAGCTGCCCGGGGAGACTTTGTGGGGTTCCAGGACGCCGACGATCTGTCGCACCCAAAGCGGATTGAGTTGCAGGTCACGCCGCTGCTGCAGGCTGACACTCACATCGCCTCGATGTCGCGGGCGTTGCGCACGCTTTCAAGCGGCGAGTTGACCTATCTCGGGTACCTCCCCGATCGTATCAACGCCTCATCGCTGATCTTCCGGCGCGAGCCCGTGCTCGAGCGACTTGGGCAGTTTGATGCCGTGCGCAAGGGCGCCGACTCAGAGTTCACGGAGCGCCTCGAGAATGCGTTCGGCCGCGGCTCGGTGCTCAGGCTCTCCACGAAGCTCGGGCTCGTTCAGCTCACGTCCGGCTCACTGTCGCGCGCGGATTTCCGCCCTGAGTGGATGGCGGCGCACCGTTACGGCTACATCGCCCAGTATCGCGCCGCCCACCGCGCGATCGCCGCGAGTCCACAGGCTGATTGGAAACTCACGGCGGACCGCGACAGCATCTCGTGGTCGACCCCGCGGATGCGCGGTGCGGCGCCCCGCGCCCACCTCTCCCACGCGGTACTCGCCGATTGGAACACGAATCTGGCCACTCCGCGGGCGAGCGTTGAGCAGGCGCTGCAGATCCAGGCAGCGGAGGCCACCACACCCGTGGGACTCCTGAGCGGGTTCAACCCACGATTGAGTCAGCACCACCGCGAGTATCCGAGCGACCGCGCGGCAGCCGGCGTCGAGGCAGGCAAGCTCGTGTGGGCCGCGTGGGGTGACGCCACGCACATCGACGCACTGGTCGTTCCAGATCCGGAGTACCTCGCGTTCCTCCCCGATCCAGGGGAAACAGAGCTCACGTTCGGCGCCGTCATCATCGTGCTCGACGAGACGATTCGTGCGCGCACGACTGATCAGTTGCCACCGGTCGAGTGGTGCGAAGAACGGGTGCGATCCAGATTCGGTGTCGATCCGCAGTGGCGGGTCTCCTCGCCACTTGTGCACGCGGCACTCAAGCGCCGGGGCGTGCGCGCTGAACTCGCGCCACCCGCCCACGCGGGCGCCAGCGTCGCTGGCATCCCCCCGCGCCCGCGCCTCGGCATCCCGCTCCCGTTCTCCCACGGCGCGGGGAACTGGGACATGACCCGCGTTACGGCGCTACTCCCCGACCCGGCGGCGGCAGCAGTGCTCTTCTACGACGAAGCCGGGCGCTGGGCAAAACTGCAGCTCCCACCGGGCGCACGACTCGTGAGTGGCGCTACACACGATCGACAGGCATTCATCAGCGAGGTCGATGTGCTCGCGCCCGATCCGGCGGGTCAGCGGAGTATTGCGGCAACCTCATGGCTGCGCTTGAGCCTCGAGCGGGGGGTGCCCGCGACGCTCCCCACGGGTGTCTTCTCGGGCGTGCCCGATACTCCGGCGCTTCGGTACGATCCGAACCTCGGGGAAAGCCTGATCGGCGAGGGACTCAACGGTTTCGACTACGTGCCCCCGCTCGCTAGCGACCTGCAGCGGATCGAAACCGCGAACCAGGCAGCTCTTGCGTCGCCCCCCACGGTCCGATTCGTGGTCATCGGCGCGGGGGACGAACAGCTCGCGGTGCGCACCCGCCTCTCAATCGAGCGACTGCCCTCATCGCACGTTGCCGCCACGGTGGTCTCGATCGCGCACCCGAATCACGCCGCACTGCGCGCGCTACTCGCCGCCGCACCCACTGGGACGCGCGTGTGCCTGGTCACTGCCGGGTTCGAGTTCGAGGAGGACGCCTTCGAGCGACTCGCTGACAGCTCGACTGAGGACGTGCACGTGTTCACTGAGTCCGGATACGACTACCGGCTCAATGCGCAGCTTGCGGGTGTGGACCGGGTCGTGGCAGCCGCGAGTGCACCGCTCTGGGCAGGCAGCACCCCCCTGCTGATTCGCGCGGAGACGCTCGATCATCTGCTTCGCGAGCGCGCCGCCCCGCCCGCAGCAGACTCGCTCACGTTCGCGGAAGCCGTGCTGCTCTGCGGCGGGTTCGGCGTGCTCGGCGGCGCACGTGCGCCGTACGCGCTTGAGGACCGGGCCGGGACCTGGGCGGAGCCGCTCTCGCTCAATTGGTATCGAGGCTTCCTTCGAGCGTGGACGGCACTCCTCTCGCGCGTGCACGACGCGGGCGCCGCCGGAGACTATCTCCAGCGGGTGTTCGTCTACCTCCTCGCTACCCGCCTGGTGCTCAACACCGGGCACAGCCCCAAGCTCTGGCTCTCACTCGCAGATCGCTCCGAGCTTGAGCTTGAGATCGTCAGCGCGCTTCAGTGCGTTGACCCCTCCTACGTGCTCGAACCCGGGTACACCGCGCAGGGGTTCTCGCGCGAGCTCCGCATGCACCTCCTCCAGCTCACACACGAGCTCACCGCCGAATCAGAACTCCGCGTGGGCGAACGGGGCCCGAGCGCGGTCTGGCACGATCTCGTGCTCGAACAGCCGGCGGAGGTGCCCGTCAGAATCGACAGCATGCGCGTCGAGGCCGACGAGCTCCTGATCTTCGGTCGCTACCCGCTCTCGTTCGACTACCCCGACTATGAACTCACACTCACGGTCGGCTCACGCACCACGGTGCTCCCGGATCAGCAGCGATTTGCCGACTCACGACTGTTTGGCGCGAGCTATCTGAAGGCTCGCACCTTCTCCGCTCGGATCCCGTTCTCTGAGCTCACCGATCGCATCGAGTTTCGGTTCAAGAACACTGAGGTCGCCACGCCGCCACTCCGACCCCACTTCGTGCGCTCTACCTCGAGGCTGAGCGGGCACCGCGGCGCCTACTGGGCGGCGGCCGCACACAGCCTCCTCTCGGTCGACGGGTCCGCCATCAAGGTGGAGCCGTATTCGAGAGCGCGGCACCTGATGCACGAGGTACGCAAGCAGTACGCGCTCTTGAGCGACGGTGACCCGGTCAAGCGAGCGGCAGCACGGTTGCGCCGCAAGTACTTCTTGACCCGGCGCCGGCACCGCAATCGCCAGATCTGGATGTACGCCGACAGGATCATCAAGGGCGGCGACAACGGCGAATACGCCTATCGGTATGCGGCGGCCCAAGACGACGGCATTGAGAAGCACTACGTGCTCCGCTCGGGCACCCCCACCGCAGCACGCTTCACCAGCAGCGGCCTGCAGTACCTTGAGTTTGGAAACGACGCTCAGCGGCTCGCGTATTTGAACGCCGCGGTGGTGTTTGCGACGCGCGTCGCGCCGGCGAACACGTTTGGGTTCGACAGAGACGCCGTGCACTTCAGAGACCTATTTCACGCGGACATCGTGTACATCAACCACGGCCTCGTCGTCGACAGTCTCGAACACGTCCTCAACGCGGGGTACTCCGGGTTCAGCAAGATCTGCGTGGTCTCCGAAGTTGAGCGTCGCGTCCTGCAGCAGCCCCGCTACGGTTACGACGCCGAGCAGGTCGCCGTCACGGGGTTTGCCCGCTACGACGGTCTCGAATCCACACCCGGCCGCACTATTCTTCTCGCGCCCACCTGGCGCAGTTACCTGCACACTCCGCAGAAGGGCGACAGCCAGTCGCAGTTGCACGAGACCTTCAAGCAGACTGCCTATTTCAAGGAGTTCCAGGCGCTACTCGATAACCCCGAGCTCGCGCGCCTGCTGCAGGAGACCGACTATCGCCTCACATTCCTGCTGCACCCAAACACGAGCGTCCAGCGCGGCGACTTCGTTTCTCCCGATCCACGGATCGAGGTAATGGCAGCAACAGACGACGTAAGCTACGAGACGCTCATGTCAGAGGCAGCGATCATGGTGACCGATTACTCCGGCGTTCAGTTCGATTTCGCCACTATGTCCAAGCCAATCGTGTATTTCCAGCCGCGTTCGATCCCCGCGCACTACGAGGGCGGCGTATTCAGCTACGAGCACGACGGGTTTGGTCCGATCGCTGCAACCCCGGACGATCTCGTGGGGCTGCTGCGCGCCACGATTGCCCAGGACGGCGCGCTCGCGCCGGAGTACCGCGAGCGGATCGAGCGCTTCTTCGCTCACCTCGACCGGGGCAACGCTCGTCGCACGTACGAGGTTGGACGGCAGATTATGAGCACAAGATCCGGGGGTGACCTGCGTGGGTGAGTTCACCGCGACCAATCGTTCCGAGGAGGCGTGGGCGGGCACCGTCCCCCACACGAGCCTCATCATCGCGTGCTACAGGGTCGGCCCATACCTGCCGGGTTTCTTCGCCTCGCTTGACGCGCAGCGCGGCGACCACAGCGGCGTGGAGCTTATCTTTGTTATCGATGGGTGCCCCGAAGACTCCGAGGAGGTCGTGCGCGCCTGGATGCCGACCACCGACTACGCCGTGCGAATCCTCGTGAAGCCGAACGGCGGTGTCGCGTCTGCGCGCAACCTCGGCCTCGAGTGGGCGCGCGGTACCTGGGTGTCGCACCCCGACCCCGACGACCAGCTCGATCCCGAGTACCTCGCAGAGGTCGAGGCTGCGAAGACGCGCTACCCCGCTGCCACGATGTTTGCGGCGCGGGCGGTCTTGACCGATCCTGACGGCTCAGAGATCGGGCACACACTCGACGCGCGCTATGTCGGCTCCGACACCCGGCTGATCGATCTCGCCGTCGCGCCCCGCCTCATCCACACGCTCGGTGGCGTTGCGTTTTTCAGACGCGACATCATCACGGCGCACGGCCTCCGTTTCAACGAGGAGATTCTCCAGTCGTCTGACACCGACTTCATCGGGCATTTCCTGCTCTGCAACGGCGCGCAGTACGTGCTTGTCCCGGGCGCACGATACCAATACATGCGGCGCTCAGACGGGTCATCGATCGTGTCCACCCACAGCGGCAATATGTCCCGCTACGCGTCACTGTTCGGGATCTCGCACCGCGGGCTCCTCGACCGCGCCGGTGACGAGTGTCCCCCGTGGCTCGCAAACCTCCTGCTCTACTTCGTGTTTATGCTGTTCCGGAGGAACCGCAATCAGCACACTCCGGTCGACCTCGAGGGCGCTGCCGAGCTCGCGCGGATTCGCAAGCGGCTCCGCGAGAACCTGCGCAGCATCGGCGCGCGCAACATCACCCAGTTTGACCTGTTCGACACCCCCTCCGAGTTTCGCGCAGCCTGGCTCTCCGCGCTCGATCACGTCGAATCATCGGCGGTGGAGCACCTGTCGTGGAGCCCGGCGGACGGAACGCGTCGCGTCGGTATTCTGACCACGCGGCGGTCGCTCCGCGCTCCTGTGTACGGTGTTGCCCGATCCACTCGGGTGCTCGGTTCAAAACGCCGGGCCGTCGAGTTTCTCGGCGCGACCTGGCTGTACCAGCACGTGTTCAAGATCACTGTCCAGGACGGTCGGCTACCGCGCCTTGCGATGAACGATCCAAAGTTCACCCTCCGCTTCGATGGCGCCGTTCTGGGCGGGGGCGAGATCAGGAAGCGGTCGGGGCTCCTCCCCCCGATCGTGGTGCAGCCCCGCTCTGCACCGACGCCCGCGCCGACGCCAGCGCCGGCTCCAGTCGCCGTCCCCGAAGAACGCACCGGCCTCATCGCCAAGCTCCGGCGGCGTCGGTCTCAGCCGACGCCAGAAGTAGTGCCAGCCTGGGTATTCATTGCCACGGAGACGGATCGCACGTTCTCCGGCGAAGTGCTCGCTCGGTTTGTCGCGCAGCATCGACCGGAAATTCAGACCTACTTCGTGACGACTCCCGGGTCTGCGACCGAGCTCCGCCTCACGGAGGCCGGGTTCAGCATCGTGGCCGAGCGTTCCCCGGCGCATCTCGCTGTGATGCACCGCGCGAAGTTTGTGTTCGTACCGAGCGTGACGCGCGCCGCGCGGGTCCCGTTCCCCGGCAGCGACCTGCAGCGCCGCTGGCACATCGTGCTTTTGCCCGACGCGCCAGTGGGCCGACTGGGATACCGGGACCGGGGTTTTGCCCAGGCCGAGCTGGTTCCCGTAGCTTCCACGGTTGAGGTCGCACGCCTCGGCGGCCAGTACTCGCACTTCCCGTACCTCCCGGAGGACGTGCTTCTCACCGGGCTGCCGCATCACGATGCGCTCGAGGCCGCACGCGCGCACCCCGCGGGCATCACCGTTGCACCGCACTGGCGAGCGAAACTTCCGACACAGCTCACGGCTGACCAGCTCGACTCGCTCGACTTCGTCACCGCCTGGCGGGAGTTCCTGGCGTCTCCGCGGCTCCGCGAGCTCGCGGACCACAGTGGCGGGCCAGTTCGCCTCGCACTCCCGGCTGGCGTGCCGGCTGGCTACTTCACCCCGCCAGAGTGGGTAGTCCCGGTCGCCGCCGGCGCCGACACAGTTCGGGCGCTGGGGAGTTCGGCCGTGCTGGTCACCGATTACTCGCCGCGGTCGCGCGACATGGCGTACCTCGAACGGCCCACCGTGTACCTCCAGCCGGATCGGACGGAGGTGTTCGGGAAGCCCGACAGCGCAAAGTCGCGGGACTCCGACGACTTCGCCGAGGGCTTTGGGCCGGTGACGGCGAGTCCGGATGCCGCGCTCTCGCACGTATCCGAGCTGCTCGCCGACATCCCGAGCCAGTATCAGGAGCGCATGACGCGAGCATTCATGTACCGCGACGGCGACGCCTGCGCCAGACTCGTCGCGGCTCTACTCAAGAGCGACACCGCCTAGTGGGGCAACGTACCGTTCGGGAGTTTCGCCCCGATATTCAGGGGCTTCGAGCGATTGCGGTGCTGCTCGTGGTGCTGTACCACGCGCATCTCCCGTTCCTCGACGGCGGGTTCGTCGGCGTTGACGTCTTCTTTGTCATTTCCGGCTATCTGATCACCAAGCACATTCTGCAGGGGCTCACGAGCTCGAAATTCAGATTCGCCGAGTTTTACTCGCGCCGCGTCAGGCGCATCCTGCCGGCCTCGCTCGCGGTGCTCTGTCTGAGCCTCGCTGCCGCTTGGCTTGTCGCCCCGCCACTCGAATTTGCCCGTATCGCGCGCGACGCGGCCTGGACCGCCCTCTACATTCCGAACATGCTCTTCGCGCGCGAGGGGACAAACTATCTCTCGGCTTCCGAACCGAGCCTGTTCCAGCACTACTGGTCGCTCGGGATCGAGGAGCAGTTCTACCTCCTGTGGCCACTCCTCATCTGGGGTATTTTCCTCGTCGCGCGCCGCAACGTCAGAGTCCTCACTTGGTCGCTCGCGATCGTCGCCGCGGCCTCATTTATAGGCTCAGTCCTGCTCACCCCGGTCAACCAGCCGTGGGCGTTCTTCCTGCTTCCGACCCGCGCCTGGGAGCTCGCCGTCGGCGGACTCGTCGCGCTACTCCCCGCCATGTCGCATCGCAGTTTCACACCCGGCCGCCGCAACGCATTCGGCGCCCTCGGGCTCGCCGTGCTGTTCGGCAGCGCGTTCGCGTTTGACGGGTCGCTTCCCTACCCGTCATTCTGGGCGGCGGTTCCCGTGCTCGCCACGGCGGTCGTGATCGCGCTGGGCCCCTACGACGGAGTTCTCGCGCGCCTGCTCGGAAACCGCTACGCCGCATGGGTCGGCAAGATCTCATACTCCGTGTATCTCGTGCACTGGCCGCTGCTCGTGCTGCCGCAGATCGCGCTGTCGTGGATGGTCCCGCTGCCGCTCTGGCTCTCTCTCCTGCTGGGCGCGCTCTCGCTGCCCCTCGGCTGGCTGAGCTACCGCTTCATCGAGATGCCCTTCCGCTTCCCTCGTTCACAGCGCCGCCGCGCGGTCTGGGGACCACTCGCCACCGCGGCACTCGTCGCCGTGCTCGTCGCTGGAGTATCGGTGATGGGCATGCGGTCGGTCGCCAGCGCTGAGCTCAACGCTGGCGAGCCCGCGCCGGCGTTTACGCTGTCGACCGACCCGGTGGCGCCCGCGCTTATCGGCAGCAATCTGAGCGTTCGACTACAGGATCACCAAACACAGGCGGCGATCCCGAGCGGATCTGGCTGCAATCTGCCGGTCCTCAGCAGCCCGATCCCGCCGGCCTGCACTTACGGGAGCTCCGACGGCGCTCCGACGGTGGCGCTGGTGGGAGACTCACACGCGGCGCAGTGGGCCCCGGCGTTCGAGGCGATCGCGGCTACGGGCCAGATCACGCTCACCGCTCACACTAAGAGCGGTTGCCCGCTCCACGTGCGCGGTGGCGGATCGGCCGAGTCCGTCGACTGCGCGGAGTGGAAAGAAAACGTGCTCGACGTACTCGCCGCGGACCCGCCCGACTTCGTGGTGATCGGCAGCTCGCTCACGAGCTGGGACCAGTCGCCCGAGGAGTACGAGCTCGCAATGCGCAAGCTCCTCACGGCGCTTCCGCAGTCGAGCACTCCGGTGCTCATTCAGGACACGCCCCGCTTTCCCGGGGCGCCGATGTCGTGCCTGTCGCAGCACCTCACTTCCCCGGCCGCCTGCTCACTCCCCGAAGGGGACGCCTTCGACTCCGCGTTCATTCGCGTCGAAGACCGGCTCTCGGAGCAGTTCGGCGCGTACCAGCTCGACCTCACCAGCTACATCTGCGCGGACACGTGCCCGGTGGTGCAGGGAAACGTCCTGGTGTTCAAGGACGCACATCATCTCTCAAAGACCTTTACCAGCGCGCTGGCGCCAGCGATCGCCACCGAAGTGGCCGGGTGGACGCCCCGCGCCTAGTCAGACACGAGGCGCCCGCGGGCTACCGCAGATCGTCCCACTCGATCGGGTCGCCAGCCCGCTTGTCTGCGCGCAGGCTGCGCCCCACGACGTCGTCCCAGGAAGCGATCTCGACCCCCACGTTTGCGCGGAGCGCGCGCAGGTGCGCCTCGGTGAGCTCGGTATCAGCGCTGAGGTCCTCGCTCACGAAGACCCGCCGTCGCGCGTTCTCGATTGCCGAGCTCTGGGCCGAGACATCTGGTTTGCCGTCTCCGGCGAGCTCGCGATACTCCGCGAGCGTCCGCACAAAGCTCGCCAGCTGGGCCTCGTCAAACGCGTGGTAGTGATCGTTACCGCGTGCCGTGCGGTCGTCGGTGAAGTGCTTTTCGATGACGCGCGCGCCCAGCGTTGCGGCCATGTCCAGCGCCGGGGTCGTCCCACGCTCCGTCGGTGCCACGTGGTCCGAGTAGCCGATCACCGCACGATCGCCAAAGCGCTCGCGCAGTTCTGTGATCCCGAGCAGGTTCGCCTGCGCCGGGGGCGTCGGGTATCGCAGCACGCAGTGCAGCAGTGCGATCTCGCCGGCGCCCGCGCGTTCGAGCAGGTCGAGCGCCCAGCGAATCTCGTCGTGGGTTGATGCGCCCACCGACATGAGGATCGGCTTGCCCACGGCCGCAACCGCGCGCAGCAGCGGCACATTCGTCAGATCCGCCGATGCAATCTTCATCGCGGGCATCAGCGGTGCGAGCGTAGTCACCGCCGCGAGATCGAACGGTGTCGAGAGGAAATCGATCCCTTCCTCCCGGCAGTGCGCAGCGAGCGCAGCGTAATCGTCCGCGCCGAAACCGTCGAAGCGCTGGAAGAGCTCGTACTGCGAGGTCGTCGGCTCCTGCGACGTGTCCCAGTACGACGGGCTGTGCGCTTCACTCGCGAGGAGTCCCGCCGTGTACGTCTGGAACTTCGCCGCGTGGCCACCGGCGCGCGCCACCGCGCTAATCATGTCCTTCGCGCGGGCGAGCGATCCTTCGTGATTCACTCCGATCTCGGCGATGATGTACGGGTCGGCGTATGAGCGATCGAACATTCGGGGGTCCTTCACGGGTAGTGGCTGGCTTCGGGTGCGTTAGGGGATGCTGAGTTCAGCGAATCCAAGGCGGGTGAAGATCTCGGAGATCGTGCGTCGGTTGCTCCGCAGCGCGCCAGCGCGCGCTGCGCGCTCCGCGTAGTCGTGGCGCAGCTCGTGGTCGTCGAGCAGCGTGCGGACCGCTCCGTCGAGCTCGGCGTCGGACACTGCGTCTCCGAGCCCGAGCGCGAGCACGCCGTGGGCAGCCGTCGCGTGCGTGTGCGTGAGCTCCTTCTCGTTCTGCGCCAGGCACAGCGACGGCGTCCCCTGACTCAGCAGCTCAACGATCGTGCGGCCCGCGGAGGTGAACGCGAAGTCAGCGCGGCGCATCAGTCCGGGCATGTCTTGGACATCGCTGAGCACCTCGAGCGTGAACGGGGCCTGCGCCGCCTCAAAGTGGATTGCCGGCGCGCCAAGTCCCCGGGCAACCGTCACGTTTCCGCGGTACCCGACGCGCGCGAGGGACGCGAGCGCGCGCGCAGAGAGCCCTGCCGGATCGGTGCCCCCAAACAGCACAAGCACCTCCTGCACTTCGGGCTTCTCCGGCAGTGCCGCGCCATCGGCCGCAGCTCCGAGCCGCGAGCGCTCAAACCCCGGCCCAAGGAGCGCGAAGTCGATGCCGCTGAGCACCCGCTCGCCTGGCACGTCACCCACGTCGACGAACTCCGCGATGAGCAGGTCTACCAAGCCCGCACCGGGTCCGTTGTCCTCGAATGAGATCACCCGACAGCCGGGCACCGCCGCACGGATTCGTGAGATCGTCGCGGCGTCGGTGTCGAGTACATCGAGCACCACGAGATCTGGCTGGGTGCGCTCGAGGTGCCCAATGAACTCGTCCTCGTCCGACACGGTTGCGGTGGGGTACGGGCGCGACGCGAAAAATTTCGCGCCGAGCGGTGCTTCTTCGCCCAAGTAGATGGTGATGCTGTGCCGCGCGAGCTCGGATGCGAGGGCGAGCATCCGATAGACGTGCCCCATCCCACGCGTCCGAGACGCGTCGACTCGGATAGCAATTCGGAGTCGGGTGAGAATGTGGGCAGCAGCGAGCACATCGGCGAAGTTATCAATGTCGATCGCCTCGTCCTGGTCAACCACGACCACCTCGACGGGCTCCGCAATGCGGGTTCCTGACTCGGCGATGGTCCGCAGGCGCGCCGCGATCGCTCCGCCGGTCTCGCGGTACTCACGCGGCAGCTGCTGTCGGTTCACCCGAGCCGCATACAGCGGGACGACACCGCCGTCGGCGTCGTGTCCCCACCGCAGGTGCTGGTCAAGAGCGACGGTCAGTGCCGAGGCCGTATTCTCGTCATCGAACGCTCGGATCACGCGCTCGAGTGATTCGGGGCGGAGGAGCGGTGAGGTCGGCTGTACCGTGACCACCACGTCCGACTCGCGCGCCCCCGCCTCACGCAGCCGCGGCAGTGTGCGCAGGATCTTCGTGTCGAGGGTTTCCTCGGGGGGAGTCGGCATCGTTTCACGCACGGTTCTCGCGCCACCGGCGCGCGCGACCGCAGCAATCTCGTCGTCATCGGTCACCACCCACACGCGATCCGCCGGGACTACCGTGAGTGCTGTCTCGATGGCGTAGTGGATCAGCGGCTTACCGGCGAGCTCACGAACGTTCTTCCGCGGCACCCCAACGGATCCGCCCCGCGCTGGGATCACGACCCAGGCGTTCGAGTTGGAACTCACGGTTCTGTCTCCCACTGTTTCCTCACGTGCGCTGCGAGGCCGCGATTCACGCCCCACTCGTACTCTCAGCCTACCGGGAGCAGGACAAACTCTAGGATGAAAGCCTGTGCACAAGGAGGGGTTGGCCGGCATGAACATCACCGACGAAACCGAGACGCTGCTGTGGGCGATGCGCCCGGCGATTGATCTGTCCCACTTGCGGGGCCCGCTCCCCTCGAGCATCAGCGATCTCGCCCCGGAGAAGCGTCCGTTTCGGCCCGCGACCCATCTGATCCTTGACTCGTTTTTTGTCGCCACCGAAACGGTCAACCAGGCCCGCGCACTTGAGCGCGTGGCGCACCGCGGGGTCCCCATCGAACTTGACCTGCCGGGTGAGGACGACCGTGCAAGGCTGTTCGGTTCCCCGGCCCTCGCGCTCGCGCAGCGCCGCATTGCCGAGACCCTCAACGGCCGGGTCCCGGCCGCGGTAATCGATTCATTCGAGAACCAGCTGTACAAGGTGGTGGTGGCGCTCTCGATCTATCGCGGGTTCGATCTCTCGCGGTTCTCGGGCGTGCTCGTATCCACGCAACACTCCCCGATCATGCGCGCGCTGTTCATCGCCGCAGAAGAGCAGGGCGTGCCGGTGATCTACGTGCCGCACGCGCCCGTGGCGGTGAACTCCGCGTATCGAGACCTCCCGGTCGCGTATGCCGGGCTTCGCGGGCCGGGCGAGGTGGAGTTCTATGCGCGCGAACTGGCAGTGCCGCGCACGCAGCTTGATATCGTCGGCAACCTCGGGAGCGACGTCCTCTCCGCCCCGATGCCGAGCATCGACCCGGCCAGTCCGGGAGTCGTGGCGCTCTCACCACATCCCGCCGAAACGATCCGGCGCGTGTTCGCAGCGGTGTCCAGCCCGCAGCTCGGCGCTACCACCGTGGCACCGCATCCGCGCTCAGACCTGCCCGAGGTGCAGGCACTCATGCCGAGCGGCTGGCGGATCGACACGGAGCACCGCACGCTCGACCTGCTCCACACCGGGGTCCCGTTCATGTTCCAGCTCTCGAGCGGGGTGGCGTGGGAGAGTGCAGCGCTCGGCATTCCAACCGCGACCATCCGACTCGATGAGTCGCCTGTCAACTACCCATTCCTTGACGACGAGGCGGTCTTCCCGTCGGTGTTCACCCCGGCGGACGCCGCCGCGTTTGTCGCCGATGCGCGCGCCGGACGCATCGACCGTGCCGCTCTGCGCAAGCACGCGGTGCACTGGTGCGCACTCGACGGCGCTTCCGCCGCCGCCGAGCTTGAGCGCGTCTTGGCGCACGTCGCGACCGGGGGCGCCCAGGCTCACGCGCGCCGGCTCCACGATGGCTGGGCAGCGGGCGGCGCCGCCCTTGCGTACTCGTCGATCGCACACACGCCCGTTGCTCCGAGCTAGCTCGAAAGCGCGAGCTAGCGTTCGGTGAACAGCTCGCGCGAGACCGTGTTCTCTCGCAGCGCGTCCTCAAGCGGCGTAGCGAGCGTCGCTGAGTAGGTCGCGGTGAGGTGGTGTCCGTCCCGCCACACAAGAACGTTTCCGATCACCGGCGCGCACGCCTCAGCGGGGCATATCCAGTTCGTGAGGTCAACGAGCCCGGTCTCGGAAAGGCCGCGTTGGGCATTGATCTCCGGCGTCGCCTGCGCGTCGACCGCCGTCGCACGCGCGACGGCGCACTCAGCAAGGTTGCCCGGGTTGGCAGAGACGCACTCCGGCACGTCGATATCCATGCGCGGCACGTCTCTGATCACTGTGACAGGAATACCCGCGGCGTTGAGTGATTCCCAGCTTCGCCGCAGCCCATCCGAAAATGGCTGCACGCTTTCCGACATGGTCAGGGGTCCGTCATCCCACACCTTGCGCTCAACAGAGTTCGTGGTGAGCACGAGGTCAGGCTGTTCAGCGATGAGCTGCTCCATCACGCGCTCGTTCCAATCGCTGCAGGCGTCGTAGCGCGCGTCGCCGCCCGCGACCGTGGCCACGTCCGCAAACCCACACGCTGACTTGGTATAGACACGCAGCCGCAGGTCGTTCTTCGCCGCGATCTCCTGCAGCGCGGGCACCCAACTGGCCGCGTGCGAGTCGCCGACCAGCGCGAGCGTGGTCTCCGCATCTGCATTTCCGAGGGTGCACCCGGGGTGCTCGGTGAAGCCCTGGTCAGCGTGGCAGCCACTCGCGTACACGACCGGGTTGTCGTTGCGCGCGTCCACCGCGGTGGGGGTGAATCCGCCGACCACAGGAGCGGCTGGATCCCCCGCCGCGGGGTCAGACACCAGCGCCATCGCACCGAGCGCCCCGCCCGGCGGGAGCTGGTTCCCCTGCGTCACCGTCGGTGCCAGCATCAGGGCGGCCCCGATCAGCGCAGAAACCCCTACCAGCGCCGCACCGGCGCGCAGTGCACTCCCGGCGCTCTCCTGCAGTCGCTTCCAGTCCCGGAACGGATTCTCCACGAAACGGTAGCTCAGCC
The DNA here is from genome assembly GCF_004217175.1 of Leucobacter luti. Classification (GTDB taxonomy): domain Bacteria; phylum Actinomycetota; class Actinomycetes; order Actinomycetales; family Microbacteriaceae; genus Leucobacter; species Leucobacter luti. The sequence goes on along the minus strand of NZ_SHKI01000006.1, from coordinate 404,989 downwards.
ACGCTGGCAAGAACGAGAGTGCAATCACCAGGAGCCCCTCGCGGAACCGCAGGCTTCCTCCGAGCAGATACGTTGCCACGACCACGAGCGGCCAGTGCCACAGATACAGGGAGTACGAGATGTCGCCGACCCACCGCACTGGCCGCAGCGAGAGGAGTGCCCCCGCGCCACGTTCGCCACGGCCCGCCATGCCGCCAACGATGATCGCGGCGGCAGAGAGCGTGGGGAGCAGGGCCGCGACTCCGGGGAAGGGCGTCGCTGCGGTGTACACCACACTCCCGACCACAATACCGAGCAGCCCAGCCCAGCCCAGGCAGAACCCCACCCGGTCAGGGATCCGGGCGAGCTGAGTCGCGAACACCGCGACCATTGCCCCAACCGCAAGCTCCCACAGCCTGGTTGTCGTTGCAAAGTATGCCGGCGCAGGGTCAGTCGCCGTGTACACCGCCGACCACGCGAGAGAGGGAACGAAGAGGAGCAGCACTCCCGCGGGGAGCAGGATCTGGAGCTGACGGGCGCGGCCCAGACGCGCAAGGAAACGTCTCCCCAGGTACAGCATCACAATAATCAGCAGTGGCCAGACGATGTAGAACTGTTCCTCGACGGCGAGCGTCCAGAAGTGCTGGATGGGACTCGCGGCCACCTCGGCGTTGAGATAGTTCGTGTTCGCGGCGAACACGAGATTTACGAGGTATACCGCGGCAGCGATGATCTCGCCCCCGATGCTCTGCCACCTAATCGCTGGAAGAAAGAGGACTGAAAGCACCGCGGTCGCCAAGAGCACCAGCGTGGCAGCCGGCAGAATTCTCCGGACCCGCTTCGCGTAGAACCCCGCCAGATTCACACGTCCCGTGGCGGAGGCCTCACGGATCAGAATGCCGGTGATGAGGAATCCGGAGATCACAAAAAACACGTCGACGCCGATAAAGCCGCCCGGGAGGAACGGTGCGTTCGCGTGGAAGAGCAGGACGACGCCGACCGCGACCGCCCGCAACCCCTGGATATCCAAGCGAATCCGGCTGTGCGGGGTCGGTGCAGCACGCGGGACATCCAGTTTTACGGTCTCGCTCATCGTGCCTTCCCACCCACCAATACAACCTGGGTAGTTTACGGCACCTCACCCGAGCCAATCGGCGAGATTCAACGGTGCGGCTACTTGTCATACTCAGGGGCGCTGCTCAGCACTCATTCGCGAGGATACGGACCGCTCGCGCCCGCGCTCGCGCGCAAGTTCCACCAACATGACGCGTGTATTTCACGCAAATATCTCCTGACGGCAAATTCACAGTTAAGCTCGTCCAGGGTTCACCGCAATTTCAGAGGGTGTTCTCCGTGCACCGTTCGAGCGGTGACGCTATCGAGATCATTCGTCGAGTGTCACGTCGGGGCGCTCTGAACCGCATGTCCCACCCACACGAATACTCAGGTCAAGGAGATCACACGTGCTCACGAAGAAACTAGGACGAGGCGGGCTTGCCCTTGCCGCAGCCGTTGTACTGAGCCTCGGCGCAGCGGTTCCCGCGCAGGCGGCGGCGTTCGGAACCCCTGAGGTGAAGTACCCGAGCAAGGCCGCGCAGCCCTCCTCGGGGTGGCGCGACGTCGCGGGGACGCTCAAGTTCTCGGGAGACGCAAACGCCTCGTACCAGACCACGAAGGCAGACTTCAGCTCGGCGAAGGTGTCAAGCGATAAGCGCAACAAGGGAATCAAGAGCGCGAACGTGAATCGGCTCCGCGTGTACGGGGAGAAGGTGTACCCGAACAAGACGAGCAAGGTCACCTACACCGTGTTCTCTTCAACCAGCCCCGGCCGCTATAAGTTCACCCTCCCGGTGACCGAGCGCAAGTACTCGCCCAACAAGGTGACCACCCGCTACAGCGCGCTGAAATACGTCACGGTTACCGCGAACACCAAGAACTCGAAGCGGAACACCTCGTACAGCGGGTACTCACGCCCCAACGGCGGGTTCAAGATGTCCGTGACCGCCCCGGACTACCAGTCCGGTGCGCAGGTGTCGGTCTACTACAAGGCACAGGGGAAGTCGAGCTTCAAGAAGGTCGCGACGAACCGCCTGGCGGCTTCGGGCTACTACGCGCGCAAGACGTTCAACGTGAGCTACAAGCACAAGCTCCGCCCCGGCGGCCAGGTCAAGGTGAAGGTCGGCAGCGTGACGTACGCACCGGGCTACACCACTGGCGCGTCAAAGATTGTGAAGCGCTAGCTTCCAGTCCTGATGTGCGCTTCCCCTCATCTGCGGGGAAGCGCACATCGCTGTTATTCTGCCTCGCGCACAGCGCGTCACCAACCCGCAAGGAAACCTCAGCCGCATGAATCGTTCCGTCACCGTGACCGCGCTGGGTGTCGTCGCCTCGGCCGCACTCATCTTCACCACCGCATGCAGCAGCGACAGCGGCGCGTCCAAGATCCAGGAGGGTCCGCTCTCCGCGTACTTTACGCAGATCGATGAGGCGCTTTCGCAGTCGGCAAACTATGGCGCGGCCGAGAACGACGCGGTGGAAAACGCGGTGGCCGAGTGCATGACCGCGGAGGGCTTCGAGTACACCCCCGAGAAGTGGGTCGACGGGGAGCCAAGCGACGAAGATGAAGACGGTGACTCTGCGGGGCAGGAGTGGGGGTCGCTCGAGTTCGCGAAGACCTACGGCTTCGGCATTGCAGACTGGCCTGGCCGCGACGAGGCTCTCGACGACACCACGATTGAGCTCGACGACGAGCCCACCGCGGAGAGCCCCAACATCGCGTACGTCGAGCAGCTGTCAGAATCCGAGCAGGAGGCATACGCCGACGCGCTGTACGGTACCGACACGGGCGCAGAGCTCCCCGGCGGCGATCTCGAGGTACTGGCTCCGACGGTCGAGGAGGAAGAAGAAGAAGACTTCGAACCGGGCGCGAATCCCCCCGCAGCGCACGTCGGCTGCTACCAGCAGGCGCAAGCCGCGCTCGATCTCGACGCCGATCCGTACGCCGAGATCTACGAGGATCCCGCGTTCCAGGATCTCTGGGACGCGCTCGATGAGTACTCCGAGAACGATATCGACCCGGAGGTCCAGGCTACGCTCGATGCTGAGTGGCAGGAGTGCATGGCGGGCAAGGGCCTCACCAGCGAAGCCGCCGGCGGCCGCGAGGAACTGGCGTCTCCGCTCTACGACGAGTACGATCAGCTCGCGCAGGGCGAGAACGAGGACGACTACATCGATCTGACGGGTGACGCTGCCGCCGAGTTCACTCAGCGCGAGATCGAGCTGGCAGTGCCCGACGCCGAGTGCGCGCAGAGCGTGAGGTACGACGAGCGGCTCGCGAACGCATACAACGAGCTCGAGCAGGCGTTCGTCGATCAGCACAAGGCACAGCTCGACGCGCTCGTTGCGGGTGTGCAGAAGTCCGCACAGTAGCGCGATGGGCAAGAAACTCCGAGACTCCGCAGCAGACACCGAGCCCGAAGGTCTGGAGCCCGAGGGCGACGCGGGCGGCGAAACCGCGTCAGCGCCCGGGGCAGAGCGGCTCCAGTGGCGAGACAAGCGTCTCGTTGTGCTCGTCGCCGCTGTCGCCGTGGTGTTCCTCCTGCTCGGCATTGGCGTCATGCAGTTCATCGTGTCTCCCGCCGAGCTCGCCGCACGCACCGCGCCGCCGGAGGCAGGAGTAGTGACAGCCAAGATCGAAGAGCGGGTGATCGAGAACACGGTCGTCACCCGCGCAGACGTCGGCTACGCGGGGGCGGTCAAGGTGAAGATCGAATCCGGTGCTGAGACGGCGATCGTCACCGGTCGTGTCCCAAAGGTAAGTTCGGTGCTCAACGCGCAGGATCTCGCGCTTGAGGTGTCCGGCCGCCCAGTGATTGTGCTCCCGGGCGATCTGCCGGCGTACCGCGACCTCGCCGTTGGGTCGATCGGCCCCGACGTGGTGCAGCTCCACACCGCCCTCGCCTCCCTCGGCTACGCAGTTGACAACACCGATACGTTCACGGCAACGACTGCTCAAGCACTGCAGGCGCTCTACACGAATCTTGGGTATCCGGCTCCCGGCAGCGACGCACCGGTGGGCGATCGGGACGAGGGAGGCGACGGGAGCGCGCGTGCCGCCGAGCGCGCGCTCCAGGAGGCAAACGACGCTCTCGCAGCGGCGCATGCCGCGTACGCGGCAGGCAGCCAGCCACGCTCGGGCTCCGCGGTCATTGAGGCGCAGAACGCGGTCGCTTCGGCGCAGCGCGCGCTCGACACTGCGGTCAAGGCGCAGGCCCCGGCAAACGAGATTGCAGATCTCGAGGGCGACGTCGCACTCGCCCAAGCAGTTCTCGCGGAGGCGCAGGCGCCCGAAGATCTGGGGACCCTGGCCGCGGAGGTCAGCTCCGCCGAGTCCGCGGTCGCCGCCGCGCAGGACGACCTCGCCGTCGCCAATGAGGCCGCGCTTCCGGGGCTGCCAGCCAGCGAGGCGATGTTCCTCCCCAACCTGCCCCGCCGCGTCGACGAGGTCAACGTCGAACGCGGAAAGTCGCTCTCAGACCCGGCAATGGTCGTCTCCGGCAATACGCTCACCCTGACCGGCTCGCTCACCAAGCAGGCCGCACCGATGATCGAGGAGGGGATGGAGGCGACTTTCTCCGTGACCGGCGGAGAAGAGCTCACCGCCACCGTGCGCAGCGTCAGCAAGGCGAAGACGCAGAAGTCGAGCGACGAGTCGGATGAGCGGGATGAGTCCGGGGAGAGCACGGACGCGCCGAGCGGCCCCTATCTCGTTCAGCTTCGACCAGAGAAACTCACCTCGGCACAGACGCAGGCGCTGCGAGATAGCAACGTGCGCGTCCGCTTCGAGATCGAATCGACGGGGGGCGAGGTGCTCGCGGTGCCGATCGCAGCAATCACCGCTGGCCCCGACGGCAGCAGCCGGATCGAGATCGCCCCCTCACAGAACGCCGACCCTGACTCCACGGAGATGATCGAGGTCGAGCTTGGCCTGTCAGCGCAGGGCTTCGTAGAGGTCATCTCCGACGACCCGCTGGTGGAGCCCGGGGCACACGTCGTGATCGGGAGATGATGACCCGGCTTGACCCGACAGTTCCGGTGGTCGACGCCGTCGATCTCACAAAGATTTTCCCCGGTCCCCCCGCCGTGAACGCGCTCCGGGGTGTCGACCTGCGCATCGCCCACAACGACTATCTGGCGATTGTGGGCCCCTCGGGGTCTGGGAAGTCAACGATCCTCAACATGCTGGGTCTACTCGACCGCCCGACGAGCGGGGCGTTGCGGTTCGGTGGGGTCGCAACCGAGACGATGAGCGAAGATGCGCGTGCCGCACTGCGCAGCGAGCACATCGGCTTCGTGTTCCAGGCCTTCCACCTCCTCTCGCGGCGCACGGTGCTCGAGAACGTCATGCTCGCCGCGATGTACGCCCCGGTCCCCCGCGCTGAACGAGAGGAACGGGCACGCGCCGCCCTCGACCGCGTGGGGCTCAGCCACCGGGTCTCGTTCACCCCCGCAACGCTCTCCGGCGGCGAACGCCAGCGCGTCGCCATCGCACGCGCCGTGTGTACGTCCCCGGGGCTCCTCCTCGCGGACGAGCCAACCGGCAACCTCGACCGAAACAGCTCGGACTCGGTCATGGAGCTGTTCGAGGAGCTCAACGCCGACGGCATCGCGATCGTGATCATCACGCACGACGACGATGTTGCGCAGCGGGCGGCGCGTCGGATCCGGATCTCCGACGGCACCCTCCAGGAGCTCACATGACCGACTCCGCGCACGAGGCGTCGCCACGGGTCGCGTCTCCCAGCACCGCCAGCGTCGGTTTCTCCCGCGCCGATCTCGTCAGCGAGGCGCTCACGAGTGTCGGCTCGCGCCCGTCCAGGCTCCTGATTACCCTCACCGGCATCGTCCTGGGGGTGGCCTCGCTCGTCACCACGATCGGCATGGCACAGACGACCGCTGGGCAAATTACGAAGCAGTTCGACCAGGTCGCTGCGACGCGAGTGACCGTCGAACCAGCGAGTTCCGCTTCCCAAGCGGAGGAACGGCAGCGCACCAAGGTGACGCTGCCGTGGGATGCGGTCACACGAGTCGAGGGACTCGCGGGGATTGAGGATGCCGCCCTCGTCGCCGAGATCGAGACACAGCCCGAAATCTCGATGGTCGAGCTCTACGATCCCACGAGCGCAAAGCGCATCGCCCCCGACGTGGTCGCCGCCTCTCCCGGTCTCCTCGACACGGTAGCCGGGCATATCCAGACCGGCCGCTTCTTTGACACTGGACACGACGAGCGCGCAGACCGCGTCGTGGTGCTCGGCGCAGAAGCCGCCAAGAGTCTTGGTATCAACCGAGTCAACCGACAACCATCGATCTTCATCGACGGGGTCCCCTACACCGTCATCGGAATCCTCGACGAGGTCGCAACGCGCAGCTCGCTCCTGCGCTCGGTGATCATGCCGCTCACCACCGCGCGGGAGCAACTCGACCTTGCACACCCCCAGACGCTCGACCTCCGGATTAAGATCGGGGCCGGTCCGGTAGTGAAGCAGCAGGCACCGATCGCGCTCTCTCCGAACTCCCCCGAGTCATACGCGGTGAAGGCCCCCTCGGGCCCGGGCGATCTACAGGAGGGAATCCAGGCAGATATCAACATTGTCTTCCTCGTACTCGGCATTATCGCCTTGCTGGCCGGCGGAATCGGGATCGCGAGCGTCACGCTCATGTCGGTGATGGAGCGGGTGGGGGAGATCGGCCTCCGGCGCGCGCTCGGGGCGCGCACGCGCGACATCTCAGCCCAATTCATGCTCGAATCCGCAACAACCGGGGTGCTCGGCGGTCTCATCGGCGCGGGCGCGGGCGTCTTTGCACTCGTGGGTATTTCGATCGTCCAGGGGTGGACTCCGGTGATCGCACTGTGGGTCCCGGCGCTCGGCATCGCAACGGGCGCCCTGGTGGGACTCGTCGCCGGCACGTACCCAGCGGTCAAGGCGTCCCGGATCGAACCGGTCACCGCCCTCCGCGACGGCAGCTAGCGAGCGGCTCGGCCCCGACTGCTCGCCCTAGAACGGCGGCGCCCCTACTTCGCGACCCGAATGTACTTCGACACGCGCGACTTCGTCGTATAGCCAGACTTCGCCCCGATCACGGTCACCCGGACATGCTGCCCGGCATCGGCGCGCGTGAGCTTGTAGGTCACCTGTGTCGCGCCGGGAATCTTTGACCCGTTCCGGTACCACTGGTACTTCAGCGTGACTGGCTGCGGCCGCCAGGTGCGCGGCAACGCGGTCAGCGTCCGCCCCACCTTCGCCGTCCCCGTCACTGTCGGTGCGGCCGAAACCGTGAGCTGTCCCGGCAGGACCGTGTACCCCGACGAGACCCGCGTGATCGGCATGTACCCGGTTTTGGTGCCCCTGACCCGGTAGGAGATCTTTGCGCCGAGATCAGCCCGGGTGAGCGTATAGCTGGTCCCCGTCTGCTGCGGAATCGGTTGGCCGTTGCGCAGCCACTGCGGAGTCAGTCGCACCGGCTTGGGATACCAGGTGCCCCGGTGGGCGGTGAGCCGCTGCCCCACCCGAACCTGTCCCGAAATTGTCGGAACGTGTTTTCCGCCGAGCGTGTAGATCCCCATCGCGCGGGGGTGCCCCGCGACTTTCCACCCGCCAGCGTCCAAGCCAAATCCGCGGTACTGCAGCTGCGACGCGCCGAATTCCTTGCCGGTGCTCGTCGCGATCTGAATGCCCTGGCTCGAGAAGCCCACGATGTCTGCCCGGCCGTCCCCGTTCGTGTCGGTCACGAACCTGGGCGATTGAGCCGTACTCCAGTCCTTTGCTCCGAACTCCGACGACCAGCGTTTCGGCGCGGTGAACCCGCTCCCGGTACTCAGCGCCACCACGACTCCGTTGTGGTCGAAACCGACAACGTCCGCGAGCCCGTCGCGGTTCACATCAGCGAGGATGCGGGGGTGTCTCTCGATCCGCCAGCCGTTCGCGTTTCCGAGGCCCGCACGCCAGAGTCTCATCGTCTGCAGGCTCGTGCCGCCGTTCAGCGCCACGTACACGCCGTTCGTGGCGAACCCGACGAGATCTGGGCGACCGTCGCCGTTGACATCGGCGAGCGTGCGCGGGTGCGCGGCGGTACTCCAGCCGCTGCCGCGCCCGAACCCCGAAGACCACTGCGTCATCGCGGCAAACCGCGTGCCGGTGTTGAGCGCCACGTACACGCCCGTCTTCGAAATGCCAACAATATCTGGCAGTCCGTCGCCGTTCATATCGGCGACCATTCGCGGGCTCGTGTCAACGGTCCAGCCCTTCGCGGTGCCGAAGCCGTCGTACCACTTGGTCATCCCCGCGAACGAGGAGCCAGTGTTGAGGGCCACGTGAACGCCATTCGAGGCGAAGCCGACGATGTCCGGTCGTCCATCACCGTTCACGTCGACGAGCGTGCGTGGATGGTGTTGCACCGACCACCCGCTCGCCGCACCGAACTGCGCCGACCAGCGTTTGGCCGCGCCGAAACCGCTGCCCGTGCTCAGCGCAACGTACACGCCATCCTCGGCGAACCCGACCACGTCCGATTTGCCATCGCCGTTGACGTCGATCAGCGCACGCGGGTGAGCCAGGGTGCTCCACCCGTTCCCGGTCCCGAACCCGGCAACCCAGGTACGAGCAGGACCGAAGCCTGTCTTTGTGCGGAGCGCAACGGAGACCCCTTTGCTCCCGAACCCGACTGCGTCCGGGAGCCCGTCCCCGTTCACATCGGAGTTCCAGGGCATCATCTCCTGGGTGTCATCGATGCCGTTTCCGTTGCTGTCGACCATCATAACGGCCGCGGTCGCCGTGGACGCGACGGTGGTCGGTCGGTACCGCGGTTTATCCCCGGTGACCTCAACCGTGATTCGTTTCCCGAGGTCCGCGAGGCGCGGCTGGAACGTCGTGCCCGTCGCACCGCTCACCGCGGTTCCACCGGCAAACCACTGGTAGCGGGTCGTGTCGGGCCGCGGAGACCAGCCGGAGGCGCTCACGGTCAGCGTGCCGCCCACCATTGGTACCCCGGAGATCGTCGGCTTCGGGGCCTGTGAGAATGCCTGAGTCAGGTCGGACACGTGGATGTATCCCTGGAAGTCATTCGCCTGAATGGTGCGCGTGTAATAGGCGCCCGCCCAGCCGTAGTTGTACTCCTCGATGACCACACGGCCGTCGCTGAGGACATCCGCGACCCAGGCCACGTGCCCGGCCCACGAAGCGCCCTTGTAGTAGGCACCGCTCCAGGCGACCGCGCCGATTTCCGGCGTGGTGTCCACGCGAATTCCCACGCTGCGCGCCGATGCCGCCCAGTCCGCCGCGTTGCCCCAGCGGTACAGCCCCTTGTACTGGTTGCTGAAGGGGACCTTGTTGACCTGGTTCAAGCGCCAGGAGACGAACGAGGTGCACTGCCGATGCGCAAAATTCCACTCGTCCCAGATCACCGGTTCCATTGGCAGCCGCTTGTATTTCTGGGGGTAGTCGTCGCCGATGAGCGCGCGCCGGCTCGCGTTGGGGACCGGGAGCGTCTGTGAGCCGTCCCACGGCCGTGCAGTCGCGGGTCCCGGGGAATCGGAGACGGCGCCGCCGTTCGCGCCGAGGATCTCCGCGGGCGGATCGGTCGGGGCTGGCTCGCTGACCTCCGGCTCGGGCGTCGGCGCCGGGGTCGGTTCGGGCGTCGGCTCAGGCGACGGCTCGGGCGTAGGTTCAGGCGTTGGCGTGGTGGGCGTCGGCTCCTCGGTCACCGGTTCGCCCGGCAGCTCCGGAGCGTCCAGGACGGCGTGAGTGGAGCCCCCGGCCACGGTTGCGGTGGCCATTGCCGCCGCAGGGGCACCGCCGAGTGTGGCGAGCCCGAGCGCGAGCGTCACGACGGCCGCAGAGATTCGGGTACCACTGCGCGCCAGTTTCATGTGTCCAAGCCTAACCGCGGAATCGTCGCAGCACAGTGATGCCGCTCGCTACGCGCGATCCCCCGGCAGCCCGCGGCCCACGAGCCCGCGGAAGAGCACTCGCTTCAGGCCCGCCGGCATGAGCCGGTAGGCGCCCTTCATCACCACGTTGCGAAGGTACTGCCCGCGGGTGATGAAGCCCATGCGGCGCAGCTCGCCCTGCAGCCGCCACTCGGTGCGGGCCTCGGCCCAGCCACCCCGGCGAGCGAAGGCGCCAGCCCCAACACGGTACTTGAGCAGCGGTTCGGGGATGTTCTCGACCCTCGCGCCGGCATCGATGAGCCGCACCCCGAGCCAGTAGTCCTCCATCTTGCCGAACGGCTGATAGCGGCCCACGCGAGTGAGCGCGTCGACGCGGTACATCATGGTGGGGTGGTTAAACGGGTTGTGGGTGCGCGCGTGGTCCCGGATCCGTGCGGCCCCCACCGGTGGGGTCCGCTGCGAGGCGACGACGTTCGGATCCGACTCGAACTCGGCCATGCCCGTGCCCACCAGGTCGTAACCCTGCGCCATGAGCTCCCACTGGCGCGCAAAGCGCTCGGGCACCGAGACGTCGTCGGCGTCCATCCGGGCCACGACCGCGTGAGTGCACGCGTCGAGGCCGCGATTCAACGCCTCCGTCAGCCCGCGGTTCTCGGGCAGCACCACGCGGGTGACGGGGATCGGGCTGGCGGCCTCGATGCGGTCGAGCTCGGCGCCAAGCGCGGGCGGCACTGGCCCGTCCTGCACGATCACGGCGGCGGCGGGCCGCAGGGTCTGCTCGTTTACTGAGCTCTCAAACGCGAGCCGCAGAAACTCCGGGGTGTCGCCCGCGTACACCGGGAGCAGCAGGGAGAAATCCCCGGAGGGCGCGGCGGGGCTGGGGGTGTGCGACATGGTGTCCCCAGCCTAGCCGCTACCGCTCTTCGAGCTTCGAGAGCCGCTCCACCGCGACCATCACGTCGACGGGCACTCCGGTGTCGCGCAGCACCTCCCGCGTCGAGCGCGGGCGCGTGCGCCAGCCGTCGCGCCAGCCGCGCTTCAGGCAGTCGCGCAGCTGCGCGCGATCGGAGGACGCGCGGAAGGTGCGGAACCAGCGGCGGGCGGTCGCTGCAGCGTAGAGCGCCTTTTCCCAGCCGTAGAGCGCGGGACTGGCCCGGAACACCCACAGCTTGTTGCGCACCTCGAAGAAGAACCGGGGGCCCGGGTCCTGATCACTTGAGCCGCGCTTAGCGGTCTTGTGGGTCACCACGGAGCCGGGCACGTAGAGGCCGCGCGCGCCGCGCAGCAGCCGGGCCGAGTACTCGAAGTCGTCGTTCCACAGGAAGTAGTCGGCGATCGGCAGGCCGAGGTCGCGCACGCGGTCGGCGCGCAGGAACGCTGAGACGAACGAGATCGAGCGGATCTCCATGCCGCCGGCGTCCGCGGCGCGCTCGCGCTCGGCCGCCCCCGCCCTGATCTTCGCCTTCGGCGTGTTCATTGGATGGTCTTCCCCGTCCGTCCACACCACGCGGGAGCCCATCACGGCCAGGTCGTCCTGGCCCGATGCGCGGTAGCGCGCGTGCGCGTCGAGGGCGCCGGCGAGGGCGTCGGGGCCTGGGACGGTGTCGTCGTCCATGACCCACACCCAGTCGATGCACTCCTCCGCGACGGCCGCCGCGATCCCGGTGGCGAAGCCGCCAGCGCCGCCGGTGTTCTCGGTGAGGCGGATCAGGCGGCCGCGCTCGCCCCAGTGCTCGAGCAGTTCGGCAGCGACGGCGGCCGAGTCGTCCTCTGAGGCGTTGTCCACCACGATCAGGCGGTCGACGGGTCGGCTCTGAGCGGCAAGCGCTTCAAGCGACTCCCGCAGCAGCTCCCGCCGGTTGTAGGCAACCAGTACGGCGGTCACGCGCATGCGTGCACACCCCTTTCACAAACCAAATGAACCTCGCCCAGTCTAGGGCGCGGTGGTGACATCGCCCTGCGCACCGGGAGTTCGCCAGAGCTCGTGGTAGAAATCGACGGACCGGGACCGCACGATGTCGCGGTACTCGTCCGCGTCGAGATCCCGAATCGACCCGGCAGGAACCTCGTCGTCGGCGGCGAGCGCCGACACCCCGATCCCGGCGCGGTGGTCGGGCAGCTCGATGTCCAGGAGCTCAAGCAGGGTGGGATAGACGCTGAACTGATCGATCCCGGGTGTGACGATCTCGATGTCGTCCGGGCTCCAGACCCGGTTAAAGATGGTGCGCCCCTCGCGGCCGTTGAGCTCGTTCCAGAAGCTCCCGCCCTCGGCGATCATTTTCTGGTGGTCGCCCATGAGCACCACCACGGTGTCCTCGAGGATTCCCTGCTCCCCCAGGAAGTCAACGAAGCCTGCGACCTGCTCCATTGAGCAAAACGTGATCGCGGTCATGGGGGCCTCGGCGTCGCTGTCCCAGTCGCAGTATCCGTAGACCCGCGGCCCCTCGTGGGTGTCGAGCGTCAGCATCGACAGCGCAAACGGCTCCTCGGCGTCGTGGAGCTGCACCACCTTGTCTTTCGCCCGTTCGAACAGGCGCCGGTCAGACAGGCCCCAGTCCTCACGGATCTCGGTCTCGTCCAGGTCCTGCCAGTACGGGAGGTCCTGCACTTCGTCGGTGCCGTGGCTCTCGAGGAACGCCCCCTTGCCGGCAAAGCTCGCGTCCGCGCCGCCGAGGAACACGTTGCGGTACCCGGCCCCCGCGAGCACGTCGCCGAGGCAGGTGGCTCCCGCGAGGTAGCTCGCGACCGGGGCGTCTGAGCCGAGCTCGTTGAGCTCGGTGTTGTCCCCGACCGCGTTCGCCGTGCGCAGCGGGATCCCGCACTGCGTGCTGACGATGCCCGACATGGTCCAGCCGCCGCCGTCGTACTGCTGCAACTGCGGGATGGTGTCCCACCCGGCGGTCGCTTCCTGCACGGGCGCGAGCATGTTTCGCTCAAACACCTCGTCGTCGGCGAACGTGTTCTCGATCGATTCAAGGTAAATAAGGATCAGGTTCTTCGGCTGCGCGCCCGTGGCGGCTGTCGTACCCGCGGCAGCCGCGTCAGTGTTCAGCGTCGGCGGCACCTCCGGCGCCACGTAGTAGTCGCCGAGGCTGGTTCCAGTTGTCGACTCGTGGATCAGTGCCGCGACGTAGTCGCGCACCCCGATCGTCGCGCCGAGGAACCCGCCGCCCACGATTGGCACGATGAGCGCGAGCGCGGCCGCCAGGATCCGCACCGCCAGCAGGCGCCCCCCGCGCAGGATCCCGTGCTCGCGCAGGGCGCGCAGCGACTTCGTCACCAGGAACGCGAACAGGCCAACGACGGCGAGGGGCACCACGATCCCGGTCACCACGGCGTTCACCACGATGCCGGATCCGCCTGCCCCCTCACCGCCACCGCCGGGCAGGTTCGAGATGAGCTGATCGATCGAGATCTCACCGAACGTGCGGCGCACCCACAGGGCGATACCCGCACACACGGCACCGAACCCGATCAGGAGCCAGCTCGCGATCGCGCCCACGCGCCACCGCAGGGCGGGCCGGGCTCGCGGGGGTGGCGGTGGCCCCCCCGCGGCGGCCGCGGCATCGGGGGCCGCGGGCGTCGCGGGGATGGCCGTGAGGCTGCCGGTTACTGCCATGACGCGACTACTCCGCGGGCGCGTCCGCGGACGCCGCGGCGACCCCGTCGGCAACGAGCTGCCTGATCACGCTGAAGTCTGGGTACTCCGGGTCCACCGCCGGCGGCACGAGCTCCACATTGAGCGGCGAGTGCGCCCGCGCCTTCGCCGCGAGGTCAACGAAGCGGCCCAGCATCGACTCGGGGATGTCGGTCTCAACGAGCTGGGTGCCCGCGGCCGCGACGTCCTGGAAGCGCAGCAGCACGTTGCTCGGGTTCATCTGCGCGAGGATCGCGGCCTGCAGCTCGCGCTGGCGCTCCATCCGCGCGTAGTCGCCCGTTGCCGAGCCGTAGCGAGAGCGCGCGTACCACTGCGCCGTGTAGCCGTCCATGCCCTGCAGACCCGGCTCGATCCAGCCCTCGACGTTGTTGCCGTACTGGTCGCCGCCGATCGGCAGCCGCTCCTTCACGTCGATCGTGATGCCACCGAGCGCGTTGATGATGCTCTCGAACGCGTCCATGTTGATGAGCACGTAGAACTGCACCTCGAGCCCGGTGGCGCCGGTGACGGCGTCCTTGGTCGCCTCGATGCCCGGCGACGAGCCGTTCGCCTTCGCGTCCGGATAGAGCTCAGGGTAGAAGTACTCGGTCTCCGCGTACAGGCCGTTGAGGATACAGCGGCCCACCTCGCAGCCGCCCCAGTCCCCGTAGGTGTTCGGCGCCACGCCGAAGCCATTGGGGTGCAGCTCGTACATGGGCGAGTCCTCGGGGAACGGCACGTTGGCGAGCTCGCGCGGAATGCCGATGATGACCGACTCGCCCGTCTTCGCGTCAACGCTCACGAGAGAGATGCTGTCGGGGCGCATCCCCTCGCGGTCGGCCCCGGCGTCGGTGCCGAGCAGCAGGATGTTGTAGCGGCCGTCGATCGGTTCGACCGAGGGCGCGCCGCTGAACAGCCCGCTCAAGACTGTCCGACCAATGCTGATCGTGCTCGCGGCCCAGGCGGCGCCGGACGCGGGGAGCACGGTGAGCAGGATCGCGAGCATGGCAATGGGAACCCGCCAGCCGCGGTGCGCCCGCTTGAGTCGGGTCAGCCGCAGGGTGTCGAAGCCGAGCACCAGCCACAGCACCGCGTACGCGATCAGCAGGATCTGGAGCACGAGCAGCACGATGCTGTTGGTGAAGAACGAGAGCGTCGCGACGCGGGCGAACAGGATCCCGGCGAGCGTCGCGAGGAGCCCGACGATCAGGATCACCGTCGCCGTCAGACCGAAGCGCCCGAGCTTCCGGTTTCCGGCGAGCAGCTGCGCGCTCCCCGGCAGCAGGAAGCCGAGCACCACGAGCCAGCGAGCGCGCTTGGTCATCAGCTGCGGCGATTCGACGTCCGGGTTGCGCAGCGGCCGCTCGAGGTCGAGGCTCATTTGCTGTACCCGCCCGGGTTCGCCGACTGCCAGGCCCAGGAGTCTCGGCACGCGTCAGCGAGCGTGCGGGTGGTGCGCCAGTTGAGCTCGTCGTTCGCGAGCTTCGGATCGGCGACCACCTCGGCGACGTCGCCCAGCCGCGGTGCAACCACCGTGTACGGCACCGGCCGCCCGGAGGCTGCCTCGAACGCGCGCACCACGTCGAGCACGCTCGATCCGGTGCCCGAGCCGAGATTGTAGGTGCGGACGCCGCTGGAGCCGCGCTCAAGCGCGGCGACGTGGCCCTCCGCGAGGTCCATGACGTGGATGTAATCGCGCACGCCGGTCCCGTCGGGGGTGTCGTAGCTCTCGCCGAACACGCTCAGCCGCTCGCGCGTCCCCACCGCGACCTGCGCGATGAACGGCATCAGGTTGTTTGGAATACCGTTCGGGTCCTCGCCGATCCTGCCCGACGGGTGCGCGCCCACCGGATTGAAGTAGCGCAGCAGCACGGCGCTGAGCTCGGGCCACGCCCGCTGGGCGTCGCGGATGATTTGCTCGTTCATAGACTTCGACCACCCATAGGGGTTGGTCAGTCCCACACCGGCCGGCTGCAGCTCGTCGATCGGTGAGGTCTCCGGATCCCCGTACACGGTTGCGGAAGAGCTGAACACGAGGTTCGACACCCCGCGCTCGCGCATGAGGTCGAGCAGCACAAGCGTCGAATCGAGGTTGACGCGGTAGTACCGCACGGGCTCCGCCACCGATTCGCCCACGGCCTTGAGTCCGGCGAAGTGGATCACCGCGTCGAACTCGACTCCCGCGAGCGCCGCGGTCGCGGCACGCCGATCGGCGAGATCTGCCTCGATCACTTGAATCGACGCCCCGCTGAGTTCTTCCACCCGCCGCACCGCTTCGACGCTGCTGTTCGAGAAGTCGTCGAGCACGATGACTTCGTGCCCGCGCTCGAGAAGGACGAGGGCGGTGTGCGAGCCGATGTACCCGGCGCCACCTGTGAGCAAAACACGCATGGTGACTAGGGTACTTCGCTCACCCCGGTGGTTCCCGACACCACCCGCAGAAAAGGCGAAAGTCCAGCCGATCGGGCCCGCGCAGACTTTTTTGTGGACACCCAGACGCCCAAACATTACGATTCACTCTCACTCCGACACGGCGCTCCGCAATGTGTGCCAGTTCCCACCCACGCACTCCATAGAATGAGGGAATCACGAACTGACATCAGCACATCGGCAGGAAGGGGGCGGGACGTGGCAATACTCACGCTCATCGCCGATCCGTTCCCCGATTGGGAGGCTGAGACCCAGGCCGCTGCCGCGCGCGATCTCGCGATCGCGGTCGCCGACACCGCGCCCCGCAGCTGCAGCGCCCGGTACCTGGTCTCTCGCGGTGCGGCAAACCCCCAGTTCACGTCCCCGCTGATCCGCACCGAGCACCTGCCGATGCGGGCAAGCATGCTTCCCTTCGCCTGGCAGACCGGGGCGACCGCCCGCCCGCTCGACGGCGAGTTCGTGCACGCGCTCACTCCGCTGGTGCCGCTCCGATCGCGCGGCGAAGACGACGGCTCGCAGACCTCCGTGACGGTGTCTCACAGCCTCGCCTGGGACGCCCCCGGGCTGCTGGGCGCCTCGCAGGCCCGCCTGTACCGCTCGTTCGCGCGCCGCGCCGTCAAGCTCGCGGATGTGGTGCTCACGCCCACGCACGCGACCGCGCGCGTGCTGCAGGAGCACTACGGCGATGATTTGCCCGTGCAGGTGCTGCAGCTTGCGCCGCCGGCCGAGTTCTTGGCGAACTCGGGCTCAGCCGATCGCCGCGCGGCGCTCGGCCTCCCGGCGGAGTACGCACTTACCACGGCGAGTCCGGGCGAGCACGGGCGGCTCGAGTGGGTGTACGACGCGCTCCGCGCTGACGGGCAGCTGCCGCCGCTCGTGGTGCTCGAGGGCATCGACCCGGCCCCCGCGGGCCGCGAGAAGAACGCCGCCGAGAGCCCGCAGCAGGCCGTACCCGAGGATCTGCAGCACCGCGTCTTCGTGATCCGCCCGGAGGAGCTCGCCGATATCGGCGCGATCGTGTCCGGTGCGTCGGTGTTGCTGTTGCCGCAGGCGTTCGCCGGGAGCGGCTACCTCACGCTCGCGGCCCTGCGCGCCGCGGTTCCCGTGCTGCACGCGGGCAACGCTGCCACGGAGGAACTGGTGCTCGACGCGGGAATCGCGGCGGACACGGCCGAGGAATTCGCCGACCGCTTCCGGGCGCTGTTCCGCGAGGCGAACTCGCTCACCACGCTCTCGGTGCTCGCTGGCGATCGCAGCCGCGGGTTCAGCTGGAACGGGGCCGCGTGGCAGCTGTGGGAGACCCACGCGAACCTGTAACGGCGCCGCGTCGCCCGGCGGCGAGGTGAGCCGCGGGGCCGCGAAGCCCCGACGGGCGAGCTACCTCGCCGCGTCGTCGTCGACCCGCGCCTGGAGCGCAGCGTTCTTCAGCTCGACCGCGTCGGTCAGCCCCTGCGCGTAGTCCGCAAGCTGCTCGGCCACATCCGAGTCCGCGGCGCCAAGAATTCGGGCCGCGAGCAGGCCGGCGTTCTTCGCCCCGCCGATCGACACGGTCGCGACCGGGATCCCACCAGGCATCTGCACGATCGACAGCAGCGAGTCGAGCCCGTCGAGCGTGGCGAGCGGGACCGGGACGCCGATCACCGGGAGCGTGGTCATCGACGCGACCATGCCGGGCAGGTGCGCTGCGCCGCCGGCGCCGGCGATGATCACGCGGATGCCCCGGCCGGCAGCCTCGCGCGCGTAGCTGACCATCTTGTCGGGCGTGCGGTGCGCACTGACGACCTCGACCTCGTGCGGGATCCCGAAGTCGCGCAGCACCTGGACGGCGTCGGCCATCACGGAGAAGTCTGAATCGGATCCCATAATGACGCCGACGATGGGCGCTGCGCTCTGTGCCATGCGTCAATCGTAGCCGGGACCGAGCGGGCGGGCGTCGCGGCTCAGTCGAACGCGGCGGCGGCCGCCTGCGCGGCCGCGCGCACCGCGGCGAGGTCGTCGCCGACGACCGTAACGTGCCCCACCTTGCGGCCGGGGCGCGGCTGCTTGTCGTAGCTGTGGATCTTCGCCTCTGGGTGGGCCGCGAGCGCCGCCGCGTACCGCACGGGCATGGGCCCCTCGGCCGGGCCGCCGAGCACGTTGACCATCACCGCGGCCGGTGCGGTCATCCGAGTGTCCCCGAGCGGGAGGTCGGCGACAGCACGCAGGTGCTGCTCGAACTGACTCGTCACGGAGCCCTCAATGGAGAAGTGGCCGGAGTTGTGCGGGCGCATCGCCAGCTCGTTGACGAGTACGCGACCGTCGCGGGTCTCGAACATCTCGACGGCGAGCACACCGGTGACCTCGACGCCCGCGGCGACGATCGCACCGATGCGGGCTGCCTCGTCGAGCGTCGCGGGGGTGGCAACGGGGGCGGGGGCGATCACCTCGGCGCAGACGCCATCGCGCTGGATCGTCTCGACGACGGGCCAGGTGCGGGTCTCACCGCTCGGACGCCGCGCGACCAGCTGGGACAGCTCGCGAGTGAAGTCGACGAGCTCCTCGACCAGCAGCTGCCCGCCGTGTCCGTCCTCCGCGAGTGCGGTAAACCAGTCGCGCACCTCGGCGGCATCGGACACGACACGCACGCCCTTGCCGTCGTAGCCGCCGCGGGCAGTCTTGACCACGGCGCGGCCGCCGTGCTCGGTGATGAACCGCTGCAGCTCCGCCGCGTCGGAGACGGCCGCCCACGCGGGGACGGGCACGCCGAGCTCGCCGAGCTTCTCGCGCATCAGGATCTTGTCTTGCGCGAACTGCAGCGCGCCCGGCCGCGGGTGCACGGCGACGCCGCGGCGCTCGAGTTCGTGCAGGATCTCCTGCGGCACGTGCTCGTGATCGAAGGTCACCACGTCGACGGTGTCGGCGAACGCGTACACGGTCTCCGGATCCCGGTAGTCCCCCACCACGTCGGCGGCGCGCTCGGCGCTCGAGCCCTCGGTTTCGGCAAGCACGCTGATGCGCAGGCCGAGGTGGATCGCGGGCGGCACCATCATGCGGGCGAGCTGCCCGCCGCCGATGACGCCGATGCGGATGCTGCCGGTCTCAAGTCCCATGCGTCCATTCTGCCGTACCCGACGGCACCGGCGCGCCCCGCCCACGGCGCGCGCACTCCCGGCATTAGTTGACTTCAATCAACTATCGGAATATAGTTGACCCTTGTCAACAAATCGTGCCCCGTCAGGCGACCCGGCACTTCTCGTCGCGAAGGATCCCACCCCCGAATGACCGCAGTTCACCCAGCCGCCCCCAGCGGGGCGCTCCTCACCGGCCGCGCAAAGCACCTCGCGCTTGCCGGCCTGTTCCTCAGCATGTTCGTCTCGATGCTCGCGATGAACGTGGTCGGCACCTCGATGCCGATCATCATCGCCGACATCGGCGGCACGCAGGCCGCGTTCACCTGGGTGGTCACCGCGACCATGCTCGCGAGCGCGATCTCCACCCCCATCTGGGGCAAGCTCGCCGACCTCACGAGCAAGAAGGCGCTCCTGCAGATCGCCCTCATCGTCTTCACCCTGGGCTCCGCCCTCGCCGGCACCGCGCAGGATCCGACCTGGCTCATCGTGTTCCGCGTGCTCCAGGGCCTCGGCGCCGGCGGCCTCGGCGTGCTCGGCCAGATCGTCCTCGCCGAAGTGGTCAGCCCGCTTGAGCGTGGCAAGTACATGGGCATCATGGGCGCCGTGATGGCTGTCGCCACCGTGGGCGGCCCGCTGCTCGGTGGCCTCATCACCGACACCATCGGCTGGCGCTGGAACTTCTACGTCGCGGCCCCGATCGCGATCGTGGCAATCATCATGCTGCAGCGCACGCTGCACCTGCAGACGTTCAAGCAGAAGATCAAGATCGACTACCTCGGTGCCGCGCTCATCTCCGCCGGCTTCACCAGTTTGCTTATCTGGGTCACCCTCGGTGGCTCCAACTTTGACTGGTGGTCGTGGCAGACGATCGCGATGGTCGGCGGCGGCCTCATCGTGCTCGCGCTCGCGGTGTTCGTTGAGACTCGCGCCGAGGAGCCGCTGATCCCGCTCACGCTGTTCAAGAACCGCACGTTCACCCTCGCCGTCGTCGCGAGCATCGCCGTGGGTCTCGCCATGTTCGGGACCGCGGTGTTCCTCGGCCAGTACATGCAGCTCGCCCGCGGCCGCACCGTCATCGAGGCGAGCCTGCTCACCCTCCCGATGATGGCCGGCGTACTGATCTCCTCGACCATCGTGGGACAGATCATCACGCGCACCGGCAAGTGGAAGCGCTACATGGTGATCGGCGCGGTCGCGCTGCTCGCCGGCCTGCTCCTCATGGGCCAGCTCCGCTACGACACCTCGTACTGGTACGTGGGCGTCTCGATGTTCATCATGGGTGCCGGCGTCGGCATGACGATGCAGAACCTCGTGCTCGTGGTGCAGAACACGGTGCCGCCAACGCAGATGGGCGTCGCGAGTTCCTCGGTCACCTTCTTCCGCACGATCGGCGGCACCGCCGGCATGTCGGCAATGGGGGCAATGCTCGCAGCCCAGGTGAGCAGCTACATCCAGGACGGCCTCGCCAAGCTCGCCCCGGAGCAGCTCGCCGGGGCCGAGTCGCTCGCGAGCGGCGTGCTCCCCAAGGTCGCCGAGCTGCCCGAGCCGATCCGGCTCGTGGTTGAGTCCGCCTACGGGCACAGCATCGGCAACATCTTCTTCGCGGCGTCCCCCATTGCGCTGCTCGCGCTGGTCGCGATCATCTTCCTGCCCAACGTGCCGCTCAGCACCAAGAGCAACGCGGAGAAGATCGCCGACCTGCGCGCGGCGGAGGAGGCCAACGCCGAGGGCGTCCTCACCGGCTCGGTCACAGTGCTCACGGACACGACCGGCCCGGTCGTGCTGCCGACGCGCCACAGCCAGGCGGCCCCCTCCACCACGATAAAGACCGACAGCTCGGAGCGCTGATGAGCGACAGCTCTGCTCGGCCCCGCGTCTCCCCGGAGGCGCGGGGCGAGGGTGACGACATCGTTGGCGACATCATCTCCGAGTTCTCAGAGGTGATCGCGTTCGCGCGCAGCCGCTGGGCGCGGTACGCCGAGGAGGTCCACGCGGACCTGCGCGGCGTCGGCCTCATCATGCTGCAGATGATCGTGCGGAAGGGCCCGCTCACGGCGACCGGGATCGCGCAGATGCTCGACATGGACAAGGCGGTGGTGAGCCGTCAGCTCGCGAAGCTGCGCGAGCTGGGCCTCGTGGAGACGGAGCCCGCCGCGGAGGACCGCCGCGTGGTGCTCCTCACCCCGAGCGCGCGGGCCCAAGAGCTGCTCGACGGGATCCGCGTCAAGTGGGCGGAGGCCTACCACGAGCGCTTCTCCGGGTGGAGCGACGCCGAGCTCGAGCAGCTCCGCGGCGGTCTGCACCGCTTCAACGCGACCGCCGAGCACGCCGCGCCGCCGGATCTCCCGTCGAGCCGCTGCACCCGCGAGGTGACCGAGGAGCCCGCCTCCTAGCGCACCACCCGCACGACCACCGAGCCGCGCTCCACCGCCCCGCGGCGGGGCGCGGCTCGGTGCGTTGCGGCCCGACGGGCGCGAACCCCGGCGGCCGGGTGCACCGTCCGCGCCGGGCGGCTCCTACAGGCGCTTCCGGATCCAGGACGACGCGAGATCGACCAGCACAATCACGATGAGGATGATGATGAGGTAGGTCAGCATCTCGTCGAACTGGAATGTCTTGATCGACTTGTTGATCAGCAGCCCGATGCCGCCGGCGCCCACCAGGCCGAGCACGAGCGACGACCGCACGTTCACGTCGAAGCGGTAGAGCAGCAGGCCCGTGAGCTGCGGGAGCACGCCCGGGATCGTGGCGTTCGCGACCACCTGCCAGCGGCTCGCACCCGTGGTGCGCAGCGCCTGCTCCGGCCCGGGATCGACGTCCTCCATTGCTTCCGCCCAGAGCTTCCCCATCACGCCGGTGTTGTGGCAGATCAGCGCGAGCACGCCGGCGAACGGGCCGAGACCCACGGCCGTCACGAAGATGAGCGCGAACACGATGTCGGGCACGGCGCGGAAGAACGAGAGGATCCCGCGGGCGGCCTGGTACACGAAGCGGTTTGGGGCGGTGGTGCGCGCCGCGAATACCGCCAGCAGCAGCGCGAACGGCACGGATATCGTGGTGCCGAGCAGGCCCACCCAGAGCGTGGTGAGCGCCCCGGTCAGTCCGGACCGCAACACCTCGGGGCTGAGGTCCGGCGGGATCGCCTCCGACAGGAAGTTCATCATGCCGGTCGCACCGGTCACGAGCTTTTCTGGCCTGAAGTCCGTGGCCTGGAACGCGAGCAGGTGAAGCACCACGAGGACGCCGATAATCGCAGCCCATGAGCCGGCGCGATACGGCGCCCGCGGGTCACGCGGCACCGGGAGCGTGCGCGGGGCGTCGGGTGGGCGCGGTGCGGCCGGCGGTGCGGCGGCGAGTGTGTCGGTCACGGGGGTCCTCACGGTGGGGTGCGGTCGGATGCGGTCGGTGGTATCGGTGTTGTCGGGGCGGTCGGTGCCCGCGGTGGCGCGGCGCCGGGCTCAGAGATACAGCGAGGCGAGGAGCGCGTCGTCGATCTCGGGAACAGCGGCGTCGAAGACGAGGCGTCCCCCGCGCAGCCCGATCACCCGGTCGGCGTAGCGCCGCGCGAGCTGCGGCTGGTGCAGCACGGCAGCCACCCCGAGCCCCTCGTGCGCCGCGAGGTCGTGGAGCAGTTGCATCACGTCGTCGGCGGCCTTCGGGTCGAGGGCCGACACCGGCTCGTCCGCGAGGATCATGCGCGGCCGCTGGCACAGGGCGCGGGCGATCGCGACGCGCTGCTGCTGGCCTCCGGAGAGGCTGCCCGCGCGGTCACGCGCCCGATCAGCGAGGCCCACCCGGTCGAGGCAGGCCATCGCCTCCGACTCGAGCTCGCGCCCGAACAGCGGCGGCAGCGAACGCCAGGCGGGGAGCCTCGCGAAGCCCCCGGCGCACACGTTCTGGAGCACCGTGCGGCGCGGCACGAGGTGAATCTTCTGAAACACCGTTGCGGCGGTGCGGCGGGCCTCGGCCCGCCGCACCGCGCTCGCCTCGGTGAGGCGCACCCCGGCGATCGTAATGTCGCCGGAGTCCGCCTCGATGAGCCCGTTCACCGCGCGCAGGGTGGTCGATTTTCCGGATCCGTTTGCCCCGAGGAACGCGACGACCTCCCCGGCGTGCACGCGCATGCTCATGTCCTGGAGCACGACGCGGTCGCCGAAGCTCTTTGAGATAGCGTGCACGTCGAGGAGCACCTCGCCGAGCGCGCTCGGTGCGGCCGAGGCGCCGCTCGGTCGGGGTGCGCTGAGCGCGGTGACGGGGCGCACTACACGTCTTTCTCGGTGAGGCCCATGGTCTCGGCCAGGTCGAACAGCGGCTGGTAGGTCTCCACGGTCACGGGAATGAGGGGCCCCGCCGGATCGACGCCGAGGAACGCGCTCACCTGCTCAACGTCCTCGGTCTTGAGCGTGAGCAGCGCGTCTGCGACCGCGTCCTTGAACTCCTGCGGCAGATTGCCGCGCACCGTGATCGGGTCGTTCGGGATCTCCTCCGACTCCCACACCTGGCGGAACTCGCTCGTGTCGATCGTCCCCTCGGCCTCTGCCGTGGCGAGCGTCTGCGAGTTGATCTGCGCGGCGTCGACCGTGCCGTTCACCAGGGCGAGCAGCGCCTCCGGGTGGCCGCCCGCGTAGTCGGCGGTCACCCGGTCCGCGATCCCGGCGTCGGTGAGCGCCGACATGGGAAGGGCATCGCCCGAGGTGGAACCGGGGCTGCCGAGCGCGAGGGTGTGCCCCACGAGGTCGTCGATCGACTGGATCTCGGAGTCCTTCGGCACCCAAATGCCGCCCGTGTACGTGGTCGGTTTGCCGTCCGCGTCGCCGAACGAGGCGAGCGGGGTGGCGTCGGCGCGCTGGTTCGCGAAGACGAAGCCGAGGGGGCCAAACTGCGCGATCTCAAGCGAGTCGTTCTCCATCGCGAGCACCTCGGCGGCGTAGTCCTCCGTGATGATCACCTCGACGGGGCAGTCGAGCTGCTCCGAGAGTGCGGCACCGAGCGCCTGGTACGCGGGCTCGAGGCGATCCGGATCCTCGTACGGGAGGATCCCGAACCGGGTGTTCCCGCCGGGGCAGGTCGCCGACTCGGCCACGGCCGAGTCCGCACCGGATCCGGTCGAGCAGGCGGCGAGGGTGAGGGTCAGCGCGGCCAGGGTGGTGGCGGCGAGGATAGCGGATTTCTTCACGATTCTCCTTGGTCGGTGTGGTGCGTGGGTGCTGCGGGTGATCTGGGTGGAAGGGGTGCCGGGCGGATCAGAGCGCCGCGATCGTGCGCGCGCCGAGGCCGAGGCCGACGGTCATGCCAACGCCGGTGGTCAGCGTGACCACGTGCACGCCGGGCGCCGGGCTCGCGCGCAGAATGTCGCCGGCGGTGCTCGTGGCGTAGAGGCCCTGCCAGCGCTCAAGCACGTCGAGGCGGGGAGCGCCGAGCAGGGTCGCAACCTCGTCGAGCAGGATCCGCGACCAGCGCTCGTCGAGGAACGGCGGGGCCGCGTCGTGTGCGGCGTGCGAGTCCCCGACGAGCAGCGTGCCGTCTGCCTGCTGCGTGAGCATCACGTTCGCCGAGATCTCGAACAGCTCGGGGCGCTGGGCCGTGAGCTCGTCCCGCAACGCGTCGGCGGCGGGCCCGTCGAAACGGCCGTAGCGGAGCATCGACGTGCCCGTGAGCACTGCGGGGCCCAGCCCCATCGCGTGCGGCGCGCGCACCCTGGCCATCTGCAGCGCGCACTCGCGCACCCCACCGGTGCTGGCGAGCTCCGGGAAGAGGCGCCCCAGCAGGTGGCCGGTCGCCACGATCACGGTGTCGGCCTCGATCCTGCCTCGACTCGTCTCCACGAGACCGGTATCGACAGCATGCACGGTCGTGCGAAAGCGCACCTCGCCCTGCTCGTGCCCGGCGATCCAGGCGGCGATGCGCGCCACGGCAGTGCGCGGGTTCGCCGTGATGTCGGCCGGGAGCATGAGCCCCGCCCGGATCGCCCCGGCAGCCTCGCCCCCGGGTGCGAGCCGCAGCTCGGCCGCCGCGGCAGCACCGCTCAGAAGGCGCGCCCCCTCGGGCGCGCGCTCGGCAAGGACCTCGTGTAGCACCGCGGCCTCGGCGTCGGAGCGCGCCACGGCAAGCGTTCCCGAGCGCCGCGCCTCGACCCCGGCGCGCTCAGCGAGGCCGAGCCAGAGCGGCAGGCTCTCGCGCGCAAGCTCGCCGAGCTCGCCGGCCTGCACCGACGCCCCCACGTGCCCGAAGTTGCGCACGCTCGATGTCACGGCCGCGGCGTCCTGCTCGATCACGGTGACGCGGTAGCCGGCGTCGAGCGCGGCCACGGCGTGCGCCAGGCCGACGATGCCGGCACCGACGATGGCGATGCTGGGTGCTGGGGTCTGCGAATTCATGGTTCGATCCTGCGGTGCCGAAAGTAGTCAACACAACTTGAGTCGCCGGAGTTCGCTGAGCGTTCATCGAGCCGGGCGTCGGGCACGCAAAACCGTCACCGGGCGTTCACGCGGCGGCCACCGGGGCACCGCGCGAGCAGTCAAGACAACTTGTAGTCTGTCCGCATGACCACCACCGCACCCCTCCACGTGCAGCTGTACGAGGAGATGATCCGCCGCATCCGCACCGGGACCTGGCAGCAGGGCGACAAGGTACCGAGCGAGAAATCGCTCATCGCCGAGTTCGGCACCTCGCGCGGCCCGGTGCGCCAGGCGCTCGCGGCACTCCGCGCCGAGGGCATGATCGTTGGCGGCCGCGGGACCCCGCCGCGCGTGCAGCGCACGGCGCCCGTGCAGTCGTTCGACACGTTCATGTCGTTCACCGAGTGGGCGCGCGAACTCGGCTTTACCCCGGGCCAGCGCGTGATCGAGGCGAGCCGCCGTCCCGCCACCGAGCGGATCGCCACCGAGCTGCGGATCCCGCCCGACTCCCCGATCGTCGAGATCATCCGCGTGCGCACCCTCGACGGCAAACCGGCGATGCTTGAGCGCTCGCTCTACCCGTACGAGATCGGCCGGCACCTCCTCTCCGCCGACCTCGACGGCGGCAGCATCTACCAGGCGCTCGCGGCCGCCGGGGTGGTGCCCGTGCGCGCCCGGCACGTGATCGACGCCATCGCCGCCCACCCGCTCGAGGTTGAGCAGCTCGGCATTGCCCCGGGCTCACCGCTGCTGCGCGTGCGCCGCCTCGCCACGAACGAGTTCGGCGCGGTCATCGAGACCGCGGACGACCGCTACCTGCCGTCGATGACCAACTTCGCGGTCGAAAACAGCGCCGAGCATCGAATCCCACTGACGCGGCAGGCCGTCGCCGGCCCGTTTCTCTCCCCCACCGATTCACCGGCGCAATCCGCGTCGGACCAGCAGCCCCAGGAGCACGCATGATCACCCTCGCCGTTTTCGACATGGCCGGCACCACGATTGACGACGGCGGCGCCGTGTACCGCGCGCTCGAAGACGCGGTCACCGAGACCGGGGTCGCCGTCGCCCCCGCCGATCTGCAGGAGTGGATGGGCACGGAGAAGCGCGCGGCGATCACCGCGCTCATCGGCCTGGGCGGCGGCGACGCCACCGTGCCAGGCCTCGTCGAGGCGACGTTCGATCGCTTCCGCGAGATCCTCGCCGAGCGCTACGCTGCGGCCCCGCCCACCCCGATCCCGGGGGTGACCGAGGCGATCACGGAGCTGCGCGCGAACGGGGTGCGCGTGGCGCTCACCACCGGGTTCTCGCGCGACGTGGCCTCGGGTATCCTCACCGAGCTCGGCTGGCACGTGGACGATTCCAGCGTGGCCGGTGCGGCACCGACGCTCGCCATTGACGCGCTGGTGTGCGGCGACGAGGTCGCGGCCGGCCGGCCGGCCCCGCACATGATCCACCGCGCTATGGAGCGCACCGGCACAATCGACGTCGCTGAGGTGCTCGTGGCCGGCGACACCGCCGTCGACGTGCTCGCCGGCGCCCACTCGGGCGCCGCGCACTCGATCGGCGTGCTCACGGGCAAGCTCGACCGCGCGGAGTTCCCCGCGGCGGCGACCGCCGTGCTCGCCTCGGTAGCGCAGGTGCCCGCGTACCTCGCAGCGGGCGAGCTCGCCTAGGCTGCGGCCGGAACCCGCTCGGCGGCCAGCCCCGCGGAAACCAGAATCGGGAGGTGGTCCGAGAGGCCGCGTCCGAGCGTGGACACACTCTCGATGTCGAGGCCCATTGACGTCGCGAAGTCGAAGTGGCCGCGGAACATCTTGTAGCGCGTATAGGTGCGCTTGTCGCTCAGGCTCAGCTCATAGCCTTGATCCCGCATCTCGGTGTCGAGCCGCCCCTTGAAAACTGGGTAGTTGTAGTCGCCCACCATCAGGGCGGGCAGGCCGGGGCCGAGGCCGCGCAGCTCGCCGAGCGCCGCGTGGATCTGGTGGCGGCGCAGCGAGTTGAGCGCGGTGAGCGGCGCAGCGTGGAACGAGGCGACCACCAGGTCACGGCTTGTCTCGCGATCGTGCAGGCGTGCGCCAAGCAGGCGCTCGTGCGCCGGGGCCAGCAGGCGATCGTGCAGCGACTTCTTCAGCTGAAACGTGTGCGCCGAGCGGGTCACGAAGCGGTCGGCCCGCACGTACATTGCGAGCCCGAGCCGGTTGCGCTCGGTGGCGTGCACGAGCTCGAGCGACCCGAGCCGCTGCGGCAGCGCGACGGACTCAGCCTCCTGCAGACACAGCACGTCAACTTCGTGATCCGCCGCGAGATCGGCGATCTCAATGACCGCACGATTCTTCCGCAGGTTGTAGCTGATGACCTTCATACCGCACCTTTCCCCGGGGCGCCCCCGAGTTACGCCGACAGGCCCCACCCTACGCGCGCCAAGCTGAGTGTCGGCAGCGCATTTGCAGAGTGTCTTCACAGCCGGGTGCGCAGTCCGGCGCACCGCGCGAATTCGCGCAGGAGGTCCGAACTCAGGCGGGGAGAATCTGACGATTCCGTCCGCCTGAGTTCGGATCTCCTGCGCGAGCTCGTGCGCGGGGCGCGCGAGGGCGGGTGGGGCGCGGGCGGGTGGGGCGCGGGCGGGTGGGGCGCGGGCGGGCTAGAGCCGGTAGAGCCGCACCTCGAGCGTGCCAAGCACCATCCGCTCGGCGGCGGGGAATGCCAGCCCGGCGGGGATCTGCGACAGGTTGCCGGCGCCGTCCACCAGGGAGAGGCCGTTCGTTGAGTGCAGGTCCTCGATGGTCCAGTCATCCCCGTCGCGGCGCAGCCGGGCGTGCGATTTCGACACGGTGCGGGTGGGGTCGGCGACGAGCAGCGTGCGGGCCTCGGCGATGGGCGCCGGCTTGCGCCCCACCACGATGTCGTCGCCGACGAGCTCGAGCGTCTCGCCATCGGGCAGTTCGAGCCCCCAGCGCGCACGGCGGGCAACGATGACCGTGTGGTCTGCCTCGTCCTCAGCATCGCCCGCATCGTGCAGGAAGATATCTGCGGGCTCCGGTGCGGGCTCGGATACAGCCGGCGCAGCTGTTGCCGGCACCGCCGCGGGCGCAGCCGGCATCGCGGCAGGAACCGCGGGCGCAGCGGGCGCTACCGCGGGCGCAGCGACGGGACCGGGCGCGGCCGGCTCCGCACCGGGAGCAGCGACCTCCGCAGCCGGCGCAGCAGCGACCTCTGCCGCAGGCGCAGCAGCAACCTCTGCCGCAGGGGCCGCGGATTCGCTGACGGGGCCGGGCAGCACCACCGGGGTACCCCCGGCCGCCGGCTCCTGCGTGTCCCCCGGCCAGGTGAACGGCTCCGGCGCCTGGCGCGCGCCGAGCGGGGGCGCCGGACGGGCCTCCAGGTGCTCCGCCGCGAGGCGCTCGTAGTTGCCCTCGGTGGTGTTACTGAAGCCCCAGTCGTTCATCGCGTGCGGATCGCGCTCGAGCTCGTGCGGCTGCGCCGAGCCCAGCGAGGCCACGGGCGCCTGCGGGGCTGGAGCCTGCGGAGCCACGGGGGCCTCCGGCGGGTGCTGTCGCATTGCGCCCGGGGGAACCGGCGGGAGCCCCTGGTGGGACACCGGGGCGCTCGGCGCGACGGGCGGCGGTGTGCCGAGGACCGCGCCCGCGGCGGCGCCAGCGGGGGCTTGCGGGGGCGCGGAGGCTTGCGCGGGCGCGGGCGGAGGCCACGTCGCAGCGGCGCCCGGCTCGGGCCAGGCCGCGGCCGCCCCCGGCGCGGGCCACGCGGCCTGCACGCCGGACCCCGTCCAGCCCTGGGCTGGCGGGGTGGGTGGCGCGGTGAGCGGCGGGAACGCCGCCCCGCCGGTGTACACGCTCGCCCCGGCATATGCCCCATCGGCGATGTGACTCGCGAGGAGCATCGCCCAGATCGGAGGCAAGAACGCACCGAGCACGGTGTAGGCCGCGTCCTTGCCGAACTCGCGGTTCAGGCGGTGGATCGCGATGACGCTGAACACGAAGGTGACGATGTTCAGGACGGGGACGATGCCGAGGACCGCGAGCCACCCCGGCAGCCCGGCCCGAGAGATGAGCCGCCACTGGTTCCAGATCGGGATCCAGCCGTGCGCGGCGGGGAGGCCCAGGTACGGGAAGAGCTTCGAGAGCGCCCAGAGGTACCAGACGTAGAGCACGAGGCCCACGAGCCCCCAAATACCCAGGACCGGCCCGAGCAGACTCACTGCTCCGAAGCTGAGATCGTTTCCCATCGCTACGTCACCATTTCCATTCGTTCATGTGAGGTCCTGCCGCACGGCGTGCGCCGCAGCGATTCGCGGCAGACCGCTCCTCTTCTGCATCCTACGTTGTGTGGCCGAGATCTCGAGAGTCACAGCCACGCAAGTCCCAGCTGCGCGAGGCCCCAGAGCCCCGCGCCGACGATGAGCACCATCCCGGTGCCGCCGAGCAGCGCGAGTCGCCGGAACCGCCGGTTCTGTGCCGTGACCGAGGGGAGAGCGCTGCGGTCCTGGCCTGCTTCCTGAGCCCCGGGCGTCGAACGCGGTGGCAGCCGATCCGGCGCTCGCCCGCCGAGGGGCGAGGGCGCGGGGCGGGCGCCGTACACCACTGGGAGCTCGGGCCGGGCACCCGCACGGGGCGGGGCGGTGCTCGGCTCCGGTGCCGCGGGAACGCGCCGCCCGGACCCGAGCGGGGGTTTGAACATCAGCGCCGCGAGCTCGCTCGCGCTGCGGGGGTCGGCGGGCTCTGGCAGTGGCGGTGCCGGTGTCGCGCTGTGTGCGGCGCCGCCGGTGTCGCCGGTGTCGCCCGCCTCACGGTGTCGCCGGGCCTCGTGCTCACTCGCCATGGTCGCTCCGTTCTCTGCCGAATCCGCGCACGCCGAACGATGCGAGCGAGAACCGCGCCCGGAGCCGAGCGAGCAACGACCGTCCGGCACGCAGCCCGGACAGCTCATCCGTCACGGCGGACCAGAGCCGGTCTGCCTCGGCCGCGTCGACGCTCTCCCCCGCGAACACGGCACGGTCGACGGCGGCGGCGATTGCGCTCCCGCCCGGGATCGCTGCGCCGAGATCGCGGCGGCTCAGCTGCGTCCGCCCGCCGGAAACCCGCGCCGCGCGCACCGCCGGAGTCCCCGCGTCGGCGTGGGCGTCGAGCAGCTCCTCCCAGGCCCCGAGCGCGCGCACCTCGGCGCTGTCGGCCCGGCGCCGGCGGCGGGTGCGCAGCGCCTTGACCGCGGGGATAAAGAGCGCCAGCGCGGCGAGCAGAAGCAGCGCGGCGGCCGCCAGGCCGATCCACCGCAGGGCTGGAAGCAGGCCCGCGGCGGTGTCCGCGGGAGTTGCCTGGGCCGGCGCGGTGTTCCCGGATCCGGATCCGAACTCGGGGTCGTTCTCTGGCGCATCGCGCTCCTCCGGCACCGTCGCGTGCTCCGGCAACCGCTCGCCTGACTCGAGGGCCGTGGGCGGGACCGCCACCTGGGGGGTCACGTCGAGCGGGGCCCACACCCCGTCGGCACCGCGTGCCTCGATCCACGCGGCCACGTTCGCGCCCGTGCAGCTCGACTCGCACGCGGGGACGCCGGGCACGCCATCTCCCCCGAGCCGCACGCCGAGCACGATCCGGGCGTCGAAGCCGAGGGCGCGGGCGAGCAGCACTGCCGCGGCGGCGAACTGCTCGTCGTCGCCGATCCCCGCGACGAGCGCCGCGTCGTCGCCCGCGGTGCCGGCGGCCTCCGCCTGGTCGTTGAGCTGCTCAAAGAGCTCCTCAATCCTGGCGAGCGAGTGCCCGCCGGGGCTCGCCACGAACCGCGTGCCGTACGCTGCGGCGAGCGCGTCGAGCCAGGCGCGGTCGCCCTGGTCGCTGAGCGCGTGGCTGAGGTAGCCGCGGGCGCGCAACCGATCGATCGCCTCGGCAAGGCCCTCGCCCGTGGCGGGGAGGCGCTGCGCGGCGAGCCAGCGCTCAAGCTGCGGGAGCTCGGCGAGGTCGAGGTCGGGGTGCGCGTGCGCGGGCGCCGCGTCGAGCCGCGCGTCGGGCGCTGCGCTCAGCTCGGCGCGGTAGGCGTCGCCGGCGCGCAGCCCTGCGGCGGTGGGCACGGCGATCCCGGCCCCGGTGTCTCGGTCGACGTAGAACCCGTCGGCCAGGTCGGCGGCCCGCGGCCCGGCGAACTCAGGTGGGGCGCCGAGCTCGGCGGTCAGCGGTACCCAGATCCCTGAGTAACCGGACTCGATGGCGACGCGCACGAGCGCCGGGTCGGTCACTGGGTCGCCGCTC
The DNA here is from genome assembly GCF_004217175.1 of Leucobacter luti. Taxonomy (GTDB): domain Bacteria; phylum Actinomycetota; class Actinomycetes; order Actinomycetales; family Microbacteriaceae; genus Leucobacter; species Leucobacter luti. The sequence goes on along the minus strand of NZ_SHKI01000006.1, from coordinate 373,232 downwards.
GGGAAGCGCGTGAAGGTGCCGTTCCCGGCCGCGACGGTGAAGTCGACGCCGCTTGTCTGGTCCATCACGGCGAGGCGCATCCGGCCGGGCAGCGGACCGTCTCCCGTCACGGTGAAGAGCGGGGCGTCGTAGGCGGCGTCGCGCTTGAGCACGCGGTACCCGGCGAGCGGGCTGGTCTGTTCCCGAACCACGACCACGGGGTCGATCCGGTCGCGCGGCACCGTGCGCGGCGTCGAGGTCGCGGCGGGGGCGAGGATGGCCCCGGCGGCGAGCGCGGCGACGACGATCGCCGCGCCGGTGGCGCCGCGCGTGATCCCGCGCAGACGCGCGCCTGGCCCGCGGCCGAGGCGCAGGGCAGCGCGGCGTGCGGCGCCCGAGGTCCAGGCGATCCAGCCGGTGATCAGGATTGCCGCGGCGGCCCAGATCGCGAGCTCGCGCGGGGCGGCGACAGTGAGGGGTCCCAGCGCGAGCGGGTCGCTCAGTTCGACCGGACCGAAGACGGTGCCGAACGCCACGACCGCGGCGGCCGGGAGCGCCGCCCAGGGCGAGGCTGCGTCGCCCCGCACGGCCAGCCAGGTCGCGGCCGCTGCGGCGGCGTACACCGTGGTGAACAGCGGCACGAGCACGGCCTGGTAGCTGCCGAGCGGCAGGGTGAGCGTAAGGATCTGCTTCCACCCGAGGGCTACGGCCGCGAGCCCATCGCCGAGGCCCCGGAGGAGCCCGGCGGGTGCGCCGTCGAGCGCGCTCGGCACGGCGGCGGGGACGAGCAGCGCGACGAAGCCAAGGAGCAGCGCCACGGCGGTGAGTGCACCCCAGCGCCAGCGGCGCCCCGCCCAGGTGATCGCGAACGCCGCGGCGGCGGCCGCGCCGACCGCGAGCCAGGCCTCTGGCCCGCGGTACACGGGCCAGGCGGCGATCCCCGCGAGGAGCGCGATTGCGAGCACGAGCAGCGCCGCGGTGAGCGTGCGGCTCGGGGCGAGACGGCTCCTCACGCCGCCCCCTGTCGCAGCATGAGCTGGGGCAGGTCGGTCAGCGCGCCCACGGTGAGCACGGTGCTCGCGTCGCCGCGGTGCGCGCCCGGATCGGCGAGCGGTTCGCAGCGCACCGTGATCACGGTCACGTCTGCCGGGAACAGTACGGCGGCGCGGCGAAGGCGTGCTGCGTCCGGCACCGTGCCGGTGACGAGCGCCACGAGCGAGAGCGGGCGGCGCGACTGGGCAAGCCCCCGGGAGAGAACCTCGAGCGGCGCCGCCTCGGCGGTCGCGACCACGCGCGACCACGCGTCGAGCAGCTGGGTGGGGGTGCGCGCTGGAAGCTCTTCGAGCCCGTCGAGCGGTGAGCGCTCCCGCCCGGGCACCCACTGGGTCCCGACGAATCGCTCGCGCCCTTCTCGCACGGCCTGCAGCGCGAGCGAGGCGGCCACGCTGACCCCGAGCTCGAACGCTTCCTCGCTCACGTACTCGGCAAGGTTTGCGTCAAACAGGATCGCCGACCGCGCCGTCTGCGACTCCTCGTACTGCCGCACCATCGGCGTGCCCGTCTTCGCGGTTGAGCGCCAGTGGATGTGCCGGCGTGAGTCGCCGTGCGCGTAGTCTCTGACCGCGTGGAACGACAGGTCCGCGTCGGTGAGGCGGCGGCTCGCGTCGCCCTCCAGGTCGCGCACGAGCCCCGCGGCGCCCGGCGGCAGCGGGGTAGTGACGGGGTGCACGTGCACGAGGTGGCGGTCGGGCCAGGTGAGTTCGCGGCGCAGCAGGCCGACGGGGTCCCGCCGGGCCAGGGTGACGGGGCCGACGGGGATCACGCCCCGCTGCGGGGTGGGCACGTCCAGGGTCAGCGTCGTCTCTCCCCCCGCCGCGAGGAGGGGGATCGCGAGCTCGCGCAGCGCCGGCCCCACGGGGAGTTCCGCCGTTGCCGGCAGGGCGGGAGTGTGCCCCGGGTGTGCGACCGTCACGCGCAGGTGCACCTCGCCGCCCGCGACCACGCGGAGTCGATCGGCTCCGATGGTGATCTCGTAGGAGCGCCCGCCCGCGAGGAATGGCACCGCGACGAGCAGCAGCAGCGCGCCCGCGATCGCAATCCCCCACGCTTCAACCCAGCCGAGCGCGGCGCCCAGCACGCCGGCGGCGAGGGCGGCGATGAGCACGAACGCGCCGGCCGGGGTGATGACGCGCGTGAGCCGCCCCCACCAGGTGCGGACCGCACGCCGAGCGCGCGCGAGGGCGCGCCGAACGCCCGTCCCGCGCGTGGCTCCCGCGGTTCGGGCGGCCGTCCAGGTGGCCTCGCGTCCGCGGGTCTCGGTGTGCTGGGACGTCACGCGGCGCCGTTCTCCTGGGGCATCCGGACGTCGAGGAGCACCTGGCCAACGATCTGCACCGCGGTGACGCCGTCGAACTCTGCCTCGGGCTCGAGCACGATGCGGTGCGCGAGCACCGGGAGGGCGAGGTCGCGCACGTCGTCGGGGGTCACGAAGTGCCGGCCGTGGCCAGCCGCCCAGGCCGACGCGAGGCGCACGAGCGCGAGCGCGCCGCGCACACTCGCCCCGAGCCGCACCCCGCTGGCACGCCGGGTCGCTTCAACGATGCGCACGGCGTAGTCGGCCACGAGCGGGCTCACGTGCACGCGGTTCACGAAGTCCTGGGCCTGGGTCACCATCCCGGTCGAGACGACAGCGGCGAGCGGCGCCTGGCCGCCGCGGTGCTGCTGCAGGATGCGCAGCATCGCGCTCGCGTCCGGGTAGCCGATCGCGGTCTTGATCATGAAGCGATCAAGCTGGGCCTCGGGCAGGCGGTAGGTGCCGGCCTGCTCGACCGGGTTCTGCGTGGCGATCACCAGGAACGGGCTGCCCACCTCGTGGGATACGCCGTCGATGGTGACCCGGCCCTCCTCCATCACCTCAAGCAGCGCTGACTGCGTCTTGGGGCTGGCCCGGTTGATCTCGTCGGCGAGCACGACGTTCGCAAACACTGGCCCCGCGTGGAATTCGAACACGCCGGCGCGCTGATCGTAGACCGAGATGCCCGTGACGTCGCCGGGGAGGAGGTCGGGGGTGAACTGGATGCGCGAGGCAGTGCCCTGCACCACCTCGGCGAGTGAGCGCGCGAGCGCGGTTTTGCCGGTGCCCGGCACGTCCTCCAGGAGCACGTGCCCGCCGGCGAGGGCGCTCGCGAACACGAGATCGATGACGCGGCGCTTGCCCTGGATCACCTCCGCAATCGCGTCACCGCACGCCTGGAAGAGCTGCTGCACCCAGCGCGCCTGCTCCGGGGTGAGGGCGGCGCGGTCGTCCGCCCGGGCCGCGGCGGTCGCGGCCGGATCGCGGATCGGATCGGGCGCCAACGCCGGATCTGCCGCCGGGGCCGGATCGGACGTCGGGGCCGGATCTGGCGTCGGGGCCGGATCTGGCGTCGGGTCCGGATCTGACGTCGGGGCCGGATCTGGCGTCGGGGCCGGATGGGACGTCAACGCCGGATCTGCCGCCGGGGCCGGGGTCGGTGCCGCGGCGCGCCTGGCCACCCGCACCGTGTGATCGAGCTCCTCGCCGCGCTGCACGCGCACGGTGTGATCGGCGTCGGGGTGCTCGGCGCCGGGCAGGTCTTCTGGGTGGGGTGTCATTGGTTCCTCGGGTGCGTTCATCGCGGGGGTGTGGGCGGGCGGCAGCCCTAGGGATCTGGGGTCGGTTCCGGGGTCACGCAGACGGTGACCGCGGCGGGTGCGAGCGCGGCGAAGTCGCCGGCCCAGGTGATGGTCAGCTGCGCCGTGGTGCCGGTCACGGCCCCGAGCGCGAGCTGGGCTGAGCCCTGTGCTGCGGCGGAGATCGACACGGCGGCGGCGAGCGCCCCGGGGTCGGTCGCGCTGGCCGCGGGCACGCAGGTACCGGTCGGGTCCACCGTGACGGGGCGCGGGGCGCCGGCCCACGAGACGGTCGCTGCGTCTGAGCACTGGTCGTCAATGCACTGCTGCACCGTGATCGGGCCGGAGGCGTCGCCCGGATCGAGCACGAGTTCGGCCCCCGTGCTGTATCGCAGCCGCGCGCCGGGCAGCAGCGGGCCCACGCTCGCCTTCCCCGCCTGCGCGTATCGCACGCCGGCGCCGCTCGCCTTCGGGGCCGTGCTGATCTCGTAGCTCACGACGGGTGCGGGGATCGCCCCACCGATCCGCACGGGCTCGGTCCCGGCGCTGCTCACCCCGTAGCTGCTGCGCGCGCAGGCGGACGCCGCGTACAGGCTGCCCTGGGCGAGCTTCGTGAAGGTGGGCGAGGAGGATCCCCCGGCGAGGCAGTCGGGTGCCGCGGTGCCCGCCGCGATCGCGTACGCGTAGCTCACCTTCTCGCCGGCGTGCGCGCCGGCGCCGCTCGTTGTGACGGTCGCGCTCTGCGAGCCGGTCTCGCTCGAGAGCGTCGCCCCGGTGAGGATCGGTGCGCCGATCACGCGCCCCTCAGCCGAGGCGGCCGCGCCCGTCGCGGACCCGCCGCTGACGGGCGGCAGTTCGAGCGCGGTGACGGGCGTGACCACCACGGTCTGCGCGCCGACCGGCAGCTCCCCGAAGTCGCCGCTGCCGCTCGGCCCGGCGATCGTTCCCACGGCGTTCCCGCCGATGCTCACCTGGAACTCGCGGGTATCGCTGGAGCCGGCCGCCGTGACGCGCAGGCCGCCGCGCTGCTGGTCGGTGTTGCCCGCGTTCTCAAGGGCTGCGACCGTCAGCTTGGGCGTGGCCGGGGCCCGGTACGCCCACCCGCTCGTGGCGGGCGAGGGTGCCGACTCGCCCACCGCGTTCACCGCGCGGGCGGTCACGTCGTGGCGCTCGCCGCTGCGCAACCCCGAAGCCACGCAGGTGTAGCCGTCTGGGCCGGCCGGGACGCACGAGGCCGAACCCGCGCCGCTGAGCTGCACCCCGGTGACCGCCGGGGTGGCCGCGCGGCCGCCGAGCGCCACGGTGAACGTCGCGGTCGTGTCGGTGAACCCGGTCTGCGCGATGCTCGCGGGCGCTGGCGGCAGCCCCTGAGCGTCAAACTCGATCGTGCCGGTGCCCGTGCGGCCCTGTGCGTCGCGCACCGTAAACCCGACCGAGCACGCGCCGCCGGTCCCGCCGGCGTCGGGCCAGGAGACCGCGACGCGGCGCTCGCCCGAGGTGGCGAAACTCGCGACCGCGCAGCTGCCGCCGTCGACCGCGGCGAGCTTCAGACCGCCACCGCTCTTCCCGGCGAACGGGTCGTGCTCCCCGGCAACGCCAACGACGTCGGCCCCGCAGTCGGCGCCGACCGTGCAGCGGAGCGAGACGGTCCCGCCCCGCGGTAGATCCCGCGGGCTCTCGCCCACCCGGAGCGTGAGCGGCGCGCTCGACTCGCCCGCACCGGTCACGGAGATGGTCGCGACCTCCTGCGCACCGGTAGTCGCGTCGGCCCGGGCCGCGGCGCGCAGCGTGCTCCCGTCCGCGGTCACCGAGAATTGACCCCCGGCCCCGCTCGTGCTGAAGCGCAGCGTGCTCGGATCCCCGACTCGGCCGCCCTGCCACTCGATCATGTCCGCAAGCTGCACCGTCTCGGTCGCGCCCGGGGCAATCGTCCGGGTGAGGGGCCGCAGCTCGGCGGTGGGGGTGTCCGGAATGATCCGCACCGGCACGGGCAGCGTGGTCCAGCTGCGCTGCCCTTCCAAGCGCACGTCGATCCGGCAGACGTCGGCCCAGGGTCCGCCGCTCCCCGCGTCGTAGCGGACGGCGTCGCCGCCGCTCGCCTCACAGCGCGCCCCGGTTCGGCTGGTCGGGAACTCGCCGCTGCGCAGCTCCACCCGGTCGTCCGCGCCCACGTCGAGCAGGCCGGAGAGCGCGGTGGTCACCGAGCGGTTCTCGGGCACATCGATGGGGTCGAGCCCGGGCCGGAGCGTGAGCTGGAGGTCGGCGAGCGGGGGGACCGTCAGCAGACCGTAGCTCGTCACCTCGGTGCCGTTCGCATCGACACCGTCGACGCGAAACACCACGAGGTCGCCGGCCGGGTCGTAGCTGCCCGAAATCTTGTTCCCCGCGACGGTGTAGTCGCCGCCCTGCTCGTCCCAGAGCGAGAGGCGCAGCGTCGCCGGGTCGCCGGCAGGCCACCGCACCTTGCCCGCCAGCACGTCAATGCCGCGGCCCTCAAGGTCTGCGCGGTCCCGCACACTCATCACGGTGTCACTCACCGCTGGTGCCTGCGCGCCAACGCGCTCGGACGTCTGCACCACGATCAGCCCGCTCGCGGTGCTCGACGTGGCAGTCGATCGCACCGTGTAGCGGTAGGACACCGTGCCCAGATCCTCCCCCGCGGTGATCCGGATCCGCCCCTGCCGCAGCTCCTCGGTGTCGAGGCCAGCGGCGAGGCGGCGGTACTCCGCACTGTCGGCGTCCCCCGGCACATTTGGAACCACCTCGACGAGGCTGAGCTCACCACCGGCCGGGTCAATATCGTTGTCGAGCGGTAGCACCACGCTCTCGGAACCGGGGGTGAGGCGCACCTGATCCGTGCCGGTGACCGGCGGCGCCGAGCCGTCCCCCGTCACCATCACGTACAGCGTGCCCGTGCCGGTACCGCCGTGGTCGTCGGTCACGGTGTAGCGCAGCGTCGCCGTGCCGGGCTCGGCGCCGACGGCCGCTGAGACGTCGATCCCGGTTCCGGTCGGCGCGACGCTCGCGGAGATGAGCGCGTTCTCCGCAGCACCGACCCCGCGCACGCGCACGCGGTCCCCGTCCGGGTCGACGCCGGAGCGCGGCACGGGGACGGTGACGGAGCCCCCAGGCGTGACGCGCGCGGTGAGCGTGGCGGGCTGCGGCTCCCGGTTGTTGCCGCTCGGCACCACGGTCACAATGACCTCGCCGGTGTCACTGAGCTCGGGGGCGCTCGCCGCGTACGCCGTGTATCCGACGCGGTACGTGCCCGGCGTGGCCGGCGCCAGGTAGCGCAGGGTGCCACCCGCGGCGAACGCGAGCTCACCATCGGTGCCGGAGCCCGTGACCTCGGGGTGGAGCAGTAGGCGCTCGCCGGGCGCGGAGACGTCGTTGTCGAGCACCCGGATATCGACGGCGGAGCCGGCGCGCACCGTCGCCGTGTCGGCGACGGCGATCACGCCGGACCCGCTCGACTCGGGCGCTTGAAACACCGTGATCCTGCCGCGCGCGGTCGCCGTGCCCTCCGAGACCGTAATGTCGGCCGATCCGATCCTGCCGGGACCGCCGTCTGCGGTCGCACCCGCGACCCGCACGCGCGAGTGCTCCACAACGTCCGCGCGCAGGTCGCCGTCGGTCACGGTCGCCGCGGTCACCGCGAGCGCGCGCGAGGCAGCCCCCGGGATGGCGGCGAGCACCTCAACGGTGGTGTCGGCGAGCGGTCGCACGTAGGCGCGCAACGGCGGCAGCGCGAGCCCAGCACCGGCCGCGGTGGCGGTGACGCGGAGCGCCCCGGTCGACTCGGCCCCGGTGACCGCGTCGCGCACGGTCATCACGAACGTGGATACTCCGGCCTCGGGGGCGAGCACCTCGACGGCCCCCGAGATCGGGTGCGTCGTAGCGGTTGCAGCGCCCGTTTGCGGGGCGACATCCACGAGCACGAACGACCCGGAGCCGCCGGAGACCCGGTCGAGCGGTGTCAGGGTGGTGGGGGTGCCCACCGCTGCGGAGGCCGCCGTGCCGGTGACGATCGGGAGCGCGTCCGGTCGCACCGCGAGCGTGAGTTTCCGGTCTTGCTCCGCGCCCCGGCTGTCGCGCACGGTGACGCGGAGCGCGATGTCCGCGGGGCCGGCCGTGGGGTCCGTGTGGCGCACCGCCAGGTCGCCCTCCGCGGTCACGAGCGCGCGCACCGGGTCGGCGCCGCGCACGGGAACCACGCTGGCGAGCGTCATGACGTCACCCTCGGGGTCCACCCAGCCCTCGAGAAGCGGGGTCACGAGCGTCCCGCCGGGCACGATATCTGGAACGCCCCAGGCGCGCTGACACCCGGTCACGGGGCACCACTCCGGGGCGGAGTTCTCGTCGTCGGCGGCGATCCGCACGGTGACCGTGGCGGTCTCAGATTCGAGCGCGCCATCCGAGATGCGGTAGGTGAACGTGGCGCTCCCCTGCGCGCCGGATTCCGGCTGCACCACCAGAGTTTGCCGGTCAGGGAGCAGCTCAAGCGTGCCGAAGTCCCGGGGAAGCGGCGACTCACTGAGCGATTCAGGAACGATCGTGAGCACATCGCGGGAGTTTGCGTCGAAGTCATTGAGCAGCACCGGCAGGGCGGCCGGCTCCCCCGGGCGCGCGCCGAACGCGTCGTCGACCGCCGTCGGCGGCACCTGCTCAGGCACGTCCTCAACCACGACAGCGCCCCGCACCTCCTGCGGCGGATCCGCGAGATTCCACTGCGAGAGCGGGATCAGCGTACCGTCCGGAATCGTCCACAGCATGCCGGTCCGCTGCTCGCTGAGCACGGCGCGGTCGCCGTTCGTGCGGATCACGGGCGCCAGCTCCGAGGCGTCGCGCACGCTGTCGTCGAACTGGAGCGGGATCGGATCACCCGAGCCGCGCCACAGCGCACCGCCGTCGGAGCCGAGCCAGGCCGCCACCCGCGATCCCGCGACCTCCGTCGGCCGCGCCGGCGTCCCCTCGGCCGCAATCCGCACCGGGTCCCCCGCCGCGGACACCACCAGCAGGCCGTCCTGGTCGGCGATCAGCACGTCCGCGCCGCTCGCGTCGGTGCCGGCGCTCGCCGACTGCAGCAGCGCGCCCACGCCCAGCTCAAGCGTCACCGGCCCCGATCCTGCCCGGAACAGTCTTCCGTCTGCGGCGTCGAGCAGCGCCCACGCGGTCCCCACCAGGGTGAGCTGCGGCGACTCCGCGGCCCCACCCGCCAGCTCGTCGACCTCCCCGAGCGCGGCAGGCGCCCCCGGGCCGTCGAGGCCGCGCGCGAGATCGATCCGCGTCACGGTGTGTGTACCCGCGGCGTACACCGCCAGGAGGCCCCGCTCCGACAGTGTAATCGCCGAGGCGGGCACCGCGTCCGCCGGCGCGGGCTCGGTGTCCTCGGGTTCCCCGGCGTCGGCGTCACCCGCTGCCTCCGCCGCGGCCGGGCCGTACACCGGGCGCAACCCGGTGATCCGGTCGCCGAGCATCCCCGGGTCGCTGTCCGCGGCAGCGTCGTCGCGGAGCACGCCGACGTGCACGTCTCCGGCTTCCGTGCGCACGGCAACGTAGGAGCCCGAGACCACCACATCGCGCGTGCCCTCGGGCATCCCGACCCCTTGCTCGGGGGTGACCGCGTCCGCGGCGGCGGCGTCGGACTCGCCGGGGGCGACCGGCTGCTCGCCGGTGTCGGTGTCGGCCGCGGTCGCGACCGTCGTGGCCGAGGTGCCAAGATCGACCGGGCTCGCGGCGGCGACGGGCCACGCCCGGCCATTGCCGTTCGTGAGCAGCAGCGTCTGATCGCCCGATTGGATCACCCCGCTCGGGTCTGCCACCTTGCGCACCGTGTCGAGTTCACCGGTGTCGGTGTTGACGCGGCCGTACTGACCAGCGTCGCGCGCCACCCACACCCCGGGCTCGACGCGGGGCGTATCCCGCGCGTCGTAGCCACTCGCAACGACCGCGATGGTGGCGACAAGCGCCGCCGCGACACCCGCCGCAATCCACGCGCCAGCGCGCCGGCCACCGGCCGGCCCGACGCCCCCCGCGCCCGTCTGTTTCCCCCGCCGCGCGGCGGTCACCCACCACCGCCGATCAGTCCCCAGAGCAGCGCGCCGACGACCGCGACCGCCGCGAGCGCGACGCCCGCGCCGAGCAGGGCGGCGCGCGCCGGAGACGCTGGGCGATCGCGCAGCAGGCCGTCGCGGTCAGTCTCGGGGGGCTCCACGCCCCGCGCCGCGCGCGCCTCGGCGCGCGTCTGCCGGCCCGGCAGCGTTGACACCACGGGGCCGCGGACCCCGGGCGGTGGCTCGCTGCTGGGCTCCCACACCGGGGCGGCAACGTCGAGGGGTGTCACGTCGAACCCAAAGCCGCGCTGCACGTGCTGCAGTGCGGCCCCGAACTCGGCCATTGAGGCGTAGCGCTCGGCCGGGGACCGCCGCATCGCGCGCGCCAGCACGGCGTCGAACGGGCCGTAGCCCGCGGCGCCGGGAATCGGCCGGACGTCGGTGCGCACGATCCGCTCGATCAGTTTTGCGCGAGTGTTCCGCTCGCGAGCGCCGTCCTCGAACGGCGAGCGCCCCGCCGCGAATGTGTAGAGGGTCGCGGCGAGCGACCAGATCTCGCTCGCGACGCTTCCCGCGCTCTCGAGCCGCACCACCTCGGGTGCCGACCAGGGCACCGACATGGCCACTTCCTCGGCGGGGGCGCCGGCATCCGCGAGCGGGCGGGCGATCCCAAAGTCGGCGAGCGCCGGACGCCCCACCGTGGTGACCAGCACGTTTGACGGCTTAATGTCCCGGTGCAGCATGCCGGCCCGGTGCGCGGTCTCGAGCGCGCCGGCGAGCCGCACCCCGGCGTCGAGCACGTCCGCGAGCGGGGCGGGCTTCCCCTTCGTGAGCGCGCCCATCGAGGACGGGCAGTATTCCATCACCAGGTACGGGCGCCCTGAGAGGGAGATTCCCGCCTGGTAGATCGACACGATCGAGGGGTGGGCGCTGAGCCCCGCCATCGCGTCGGCCTCGCGCTCAAAGACGTCGCGCTGCTGCGGCGACGCGTCGAGCACCTTCACCGCGACCGCCCGGCGGGGCAGGTCCTGCTCGTACAGGTAGACCTGGGCGAAGCCGCCGGAACCGAGTGGCCGGACGTAGCTGAAGCCCGGAATACCCGGGTACTCAGCGACGCGCTGCTCAGCCACGGCTATGCTCCTCCGGCGGTCACGAGAGGGCGGACGGGGGTCAGCCTCATGGTCATTATGATACGAGATCACGGCGTGGCCGCCCAAACGCAGCGATCCCCTCTTCCATCAGAAAGAGGGGATCGCTGCTGGTCGCCGCTGAGCGGCGCACCTGGGGTGCCGGGTGGTTACAGACCCGAAACGTCGAGCGGGATGCCCGGGCCGAAGGTCGTCGAAACGGCGCCCTTCTGCACGTACTTGCCCTTCGAGGACGACGGCTTCAGACGCGAGATCTCGTCGAGCACCGACGTGATGTTGTCCGAGAGCTGCTCAGCCGTGAACGAGGCCTTGCCGACGATGAAGTGCACGTTTGCGTGCTTGTCGACGCGGAACTCGATCTTGCCGCCCTTGATGTCGGTCACGGCCTTCGCCGGGTCCGGGGTGACGGTGCCGGTCTTGGGGTTCGGCATCAGACCGCGGGGGCCCAGCACCTTACCGAGACGGCCAACCTTGCCCATGAGCTCGGGGGTCGAAACAGCCGAGTCGAAGTCGGTGTAGCCTGCGGCCACCTTCTCGATCAGCTCGTCGCCGCCGACCTCGTCGGCGCCAGCAGCGATCGCTGCCTCTGCCGCCGCGCCAACCGCGAACACGATGACGCGGGCGGTCTTGCCCGTGCCGTGGGGCAGGCTGACGGTGCCGCGCACCATCTGGTCTGCCTTGCGGGGATCCACACCGAGCTTGACGGCGACCTCAACGGTCGAGTCGGTCTTGGTGGAACCGGTCTCCTTGGCCAGGGCGACAGCCTCGGCGGGAGTGTAGAACTTGTCTGCCTGAATCTTCTCAGCAGCGGCGCGGTACGCCTTTGACTTCTGTGCCATGTTCGTGAGCCCCTTACTCGACCGTGATGCCCATGGAGCGAGCGGTGCCCGCGATGATCTTCGACGCAGCGTCGATGTCGTTCGCGTTCAGGTCGGCCTGCTTCTGCTCGGCGATCTGACGAACCTGCTCGGCCGTAACCTTCGCGACCTTCACGGTGTGCGGGGTGCCGGAGCCCTTCTGGACGCCTGCAGCCTTCTTGAGGAGCTCGGCGGCCGGCGGGGTCTTCAGCACGAACGTGAACGAGCGATCCTCGTACACGGTGATCTCAACCGGGACCACGTTGCCGCGCTGGGACTCCGTCGCGGCGTTGTACGCCTTGCAGAACTCCATGATGTTGACGCCGTGCTGACCCAGGGCGGGACCCACGGGGGGTGCCGGGTTGGCGGCGCCGGCAGCGATCTGAAGCTTGATCAGACCGGTAACCTTCTTGGCTTTTGCCATGATTGTTTCCTTTCCTTCGAGCGGGTGTCCCCGCTCTCCCGCAGTTCCGGCCGATCCGGACGCGGTCGTGTCGCGCGAACTCGCGCACGCGCAACCTCAACAGCTTATCTCAGTTGCGCGCGATCCGCATCCTCGCCGGGCGCTCTGGCTACGGCACCCGGACCGCGCCGACGGCACCGACACGCCCGTCACCGCAGTAGGCAAACTCGATCACTGCCCCCGCCCCGACGCCCGCGAGCCCGAGCGACGCGGCGCCGCCCTGGCCGAGGGTCACCGCCGGCGAACCGGTCGCACCGCTCAGCACGCAGACGGTGGCGCCCGGGATCCCGGTGAGATCGAGCTGGGTACTCGCGCCAGACGCCTCCGACTGCGCGGTCGCCGCCGGGAGCCGAAGGTCGAAGTTCACCGCGGTGGTGACCTGTTCACCGCCGGTGCCGGCCTGGCGAGCGCGAGCCGAGTGCATTCCGGCGTACAGGCTGAGCTGCGCCAGGTCGACCGACCACGCACCGGCGGCGTCCGGCACCGCCGTGAGGGTCGCACCCGACACCTCGACGGCGACGGGAACGCCCGGCGCCCCCTCGCCACCCACGACCGGCGCGAATACGCCGTCGGCGGCGGACCAGAGCTGCATCGAGAGCGCGGGGACCGTTGGCGCGGTCTCGGGGAGCGGCGTGGGTTCGGGCGTCTGCGGTGTCGGGGTCTCAGGCACGACAGGTGGGACCTCGGCGGCGGGATCTTCGGTGTCCCGGTCGGCCCGCTCCGCGTCATCCTCAGCGGCAGGTTTCACGGCCGTTGGGGAGGGCTTCGGTGCCGCCTCCGTGGCCGCCGGCTTCTCGGCCGCAGTGGTCGGCTCAGAGGCCGTGGTCACCCGCGGGCCGTCCTGGATGAGGTACGCGCCCGCGAGCACCGCGGCGATCACCAGCACGGCGAGCACGGGCTTGGCGGGCAGCGCGAGCAGCGCATCGGCAACGCGCTGCCGCAGAGCGGTGAACGCACCGCCCGCGAGCGCCGACGCACCGGTCGCACCGCCGGGCAACGCCACCACGGCCCCCACGAGCGGGATGAGCGCGAGCGCGCCAGCGAACATGAGGTTGTCTTGCTGCAGCTGCTTCGCGCGACCGCTGCACTCGGGGCAGGCGGCGAGGTGATCGCGGATCCGCTGCTTCTTTGTGCGCGGCAGCGTGCCGCGCACGTAGCGCGGCAGCCCCTCAATCACCCACGCGTGGGGGTGATCCGCGGCGTCGGCGGTGCGCTCGGTGAGCCACGCCACCCGCAGCCCCTCCTTCGCGCGGCGCAGCAGTTGCGTGGCGGTGTTGGGGGTGAGCTCCATCCGCTCCGCGATCTGCCCGCGATTGAGTTCTTCAACCTCTGCCAGCCAGAGCACCTGCTGGTACCGATCGGGAAGCTCTTTGAACGCCTGCGCCACGTGCCGTACGTCTTCCTCGTGCTCGATCGCACCGGTTTCGTCTTCGACCTCTTCCTCGTCCATCTCCACACCGGTGAGCACCCGGGTGGCGCGCTTGTGCGAACGCGCTGCGAGGTTCCGCACGGTCGCGAGGAGGTACGCCCGGAAGTGCTCCCGCGGCCCCCGGCCCGATTGCAGCTGGGTCCAGATCGCCGAGAACGAGTCAGACACAATGTCCTCGGTCTCCGAGTAGGCGAGCGGGCTCGCGACCGAGATCGCGAGGCGGTGGTAGCGGGTCCAGAGCTCGCCGAACGCGGTTCGGTCTCCGCCGCGCGCGCGTTCGAGCAGGACGTCGTCGCCGAGCCCCACCGGCCCGCGCACGCTCGCCCCCTCGTTCGCGCCAAGCTCGACGCGGTACGCCTGTTTCATGTTGCCCTCTCCCCCCAGTGACATCACAACTCAATTCCTCAGGTGCGGTGCGCTCGCCGAGTCGGTGGTCTCCGACTGACGCGCGCCCGCAAACACGGTGAACAAGTACCGCTGCGCCGAGTCGACGAGGTACGGGGCCGGATCCGGCGCGGGGTTTGCATCCCCCTGCAGCCTGAGTGCTGCGGCACCTCCGACCTCGCGCTCGCCGATCTCGACGATGCGGTGGGTAACAGTCCGGCTCTCGGGCGACCGCTGTGTCGTCACAACGTCGCCAATCGCCAGTTCAGAAACGTCCACCCGCTGTGTCAGGATGAGTGCCCCTTCTGACACGGTGGGGGACATCGACCCGCTCGTGATCACGTAGACCCGGAGTCCGAGCAGGTGGGCGAGCAGGAGCGCCCCCAGGACGACGCCCGCGCACAGGCAGGCGAGAGCCCACCCGACGGTTCCCCGCCGGGTGAGCTCTCGCGAGACGCTCGCTGTACCTACCACGCGCGCATGTTCCTGGGTCTCCAGCTCTCTACTTACGGTGCGCTGCAGGAATCGCAGTTCACCAGGTCGTCCGGGTTGGTGGTGGTGATGTGGGTCACCGCGTCGGAGTCACCGGTCCCGCCGCCAACCCCGAGTGTCACCTTCGCGTTGAGCTTCGCCCCGCCCGGGGTGCCGCTCTTCACGACCACGTCGAACGCGACCGTGACCTGGCTGCGTGCCGGCACCGTGCCAGACCAGCCGAGTTTCCCGTTGGTGAAGGTGCCGCGCACCGGGTCGGCGTCCCCGACGGTGACCCACACGCTGTCCGCCACGATGTCAACGTCGCCGATTGCGGCGCTGAGGTCAGCTTCAAGGGTGTAGTCCGCGGGATCCGAGAACGGGTTGCGGGCGATCGCCGAGTAGCTGATCGTCTGGCCCGACATGACCGCGCTGCCCGTGAACGGGTTCGAGTTCAGCGAGACGGTCTGGTACTGGCCCACGTTCTGGATCCCGGCGATCACGGCGGGCTGCCAGACGTAGAGACCGTTCGTGGTCCCCGTGGCCGTCACCGAAGCGGTGTTGCCGCTCTTGTCCTTGCACTGCGCGTAGGTGTAGCCACCGCACGCGGCGCCGCCGCCGTTTTCGCCCCAGGACAGGATCGTGCCGTCTTCGAGCACCAGGGAGGCGGAGTCCTTGTTGCCGCCGATGAACAGAGCCTTGAGGCCGGAAGACTCCTGCGCGGGATCCCAGACCTTGCCGGTTGCGTGCGCGTTGTTCGTGGGGGTGCGCTGCCCGTAGTTCAGGCTGAACACCCCGCCCCACAGACGGTTGCCGTACGCCCAGGCGGTGCCGTCCTCGGTGATGTACTGCGTCGACCCGAATCGAGCGGACGCCGAGGTGACGCCCGTGGCCTTCAGCGTCGGGAGCGTGCCGTTGAGGCTGGTGTCGCTGACCGCGTCGTTGCCGGAGTAGTTGTTCTCCTCGCTGCCCCACGAGTACAGGTTGCCCTCGGTGGTGAGCAGGTGGCCGTGGCTGTAGCCGCCGCCCAGCGATTTCACGCCGCCCTCGGCCTGCGCGAGCGCCGTGACCTCCTTGAGGAGCACCGGCGTCTCGCAGCGCATGTCGCGCGTGGGGGCACCGATCGTGCGGCAGCCGGCAGCCGTGAGGTTTGCCGACGAGGACCCTGCACCATCGCGGTACGAGCGGCCCCAGAAGAACACCTGGTTGTCGTCGTCAACCGCGTAGTAGCCCTCGTAGCCCGAGTACACCACCGAGATGTGCGGCTGCACGCCGCCCGGCCAGGTCTTCACCTGCGTGGCGACCCGCAGTGCCGCCGCACCGTTGCCGCCGGACGATCCCTGGCCGCGCTGGGCGAGGTTGTTGTCGCCGACGGTCCAGATCGTGCCGTCCTTCTTGGTGTACGCAGCGCCGTACTCGACCGATGCCACGCTGACCACGTCCGTGTCGATGATCGCCTCGGCCCAGTTGGTCGTGACGTTCTCCGGGGTGGTGCCGGCCGGGACCACTCGGCCGGTGCCGTTGAAGTTGTTGCCAAACATGTAGAGGCTGCCGTTGTTCTGGCCCCAGCCGAACAGGTTGCCGTTCTCGTCCACCGCGTAGTTGGCGTACGCGGAAGAGGCCATCGCGGTGATCCCGCTCATTGCCTTGAACTGGTTCGGCTTGTGCTCGTTGAACGCCACACCGGTGGAGTAGTCAATTCCCTCGCGTCCGCCGCCCTGCCCGGCCGAGGACGTGCCGGGGCCGGTGTTGCCGTAGTAGCCCCAGATCCACAGGTTGCCCGCGGCGTCGAGCACCTGCATCGTGTCGAGCGCCACCGACGGAACGACGGCCGCAAGCGCGTTCGTCGGCGGCACTGAGACCCCCTCGGCGAGGGTGTACACGGAATCCGAGTACCCCGCGGAGCTCTGCCCCACGAGGGGCGAGGCGGTCGCCGCAAGCAGAGCCGCGCCGGCCAGCGCCGTGCCCCCCAGGAGTGCGCGACGCAGCTTTCTGCTGCCCCGCTTCTGCGGGGACATGGATCCCCGCGGTGTTGACAGAGACATTAGAAGCTCTCCCCTTCAATCCGAATGCCGAAGTCGGTGGAAACACCGTTGTACGCGGCAAGCTTTGTGCGTGTCAGGTCATTTGCGTCGAAGTCGAACACCGCGGTCACGGTGAACTCGGCCTCGCCACCGCCGGCGGCGAGCACCCGGGGGATGCTGCCGCGCAGCGTTCCGTCCCCGTTCGGCTCGTTGTCGGCGTCGGCTCCCAGCACCTCGTTGTCAATGACGACGGTGCCCTCCTCGTCAACCACGGTGAACCGCAGCTGCGTGAAGAGGTCCGGGTACTCCTCGTCCTTCCCGGGCGCGACCCGGTACTTCACCTTCGCGGAGGAGGGATCGCAGATCACGAAGAACAGCTCACCGCTGTCCGTGCCATCGTTCCGCACGACCACGGTCCACTCCATGCCGCTGCGGATCAGGTCCTCGGCGGTGCTCGCCGAGGTGAGCACCAGCGGCTCCTCCCGCGTCGGGTTGACGAAGTCGGTGCCGCCCTCGGAGACCTGGATGTCGTACTTCATTGCCGGGGACGAGACGCCGGCGGCGCCGGCGGATCCGAAGATCCCGGTGGCCCACGCCGCGGCGAGCCCGCCCGCGGCGAGGGCGACGGCCGCAGCCGTCGCTCCCGCCACGAGCCGCTTCCGGCGCTTCGACCACCCCTGTGCTGCGGGGTTCACCGCCTCGGTCTCCACTGGTGTGTCCACCTGATTCTCGCTTTCTGAGTAATTACGCACGGTGTGCTCCTTCGACGCGCGCCCCGCGCTTCCGGGCGAGCAGCGCTCCGCCGCCCAGGAGAGCCAGCAGCGCGAGCCACAGCAGCGGTGCGAAGTCGCCGCCGGTGATCGGAAGCGTCTCGCCGGGGCTGAGCGGTGCGACCGGATTCTCCGTCTTGGGGACGTCCTGCGAGTGCGGGCTCACCACCACGTTCTGGAGGGTTGCCGGCGCTACGGCGGTGTCCTTCACCCGCACCGAGTAGCGGACCTCGACGCTGCTTTCGGCGGGGACGGTGCCCTGCCACTTCAGCGTCGTTCCGGCGACCGAGACCGTGCCGCGCTCTGCGACCGGGTCGCCGATCAGCTCCGCGTCGTCGAGCACGTCCGAGAGGTCGTCCTCGAAGACCACGTCACGGATTTCCGTGGCGGTGTCGTTCGTGACGGTGACCGTGTAGTTCACCGTGTCGCCACGGTTCACCTGGCTACCGCTTGCCGGATCGGACGTCTTCGCCAGCTTCACAGCGCCCACCGGGTTGGTGGTCTCCGGGATCTCCGGCGAGTGCGGGCTCGTCACCACGTTGCGGAGCTTCGCGGGCGGCACCGCGGTCTCCGAGACCAGCACGCTGTAGGTGATCGTGACGGTCTCACCGGCCGGGACCTTGCCGGTCCAGGTCAGCGACATCCCGTTGAGCGACACCTTGCTGCCGTCAGATACCTGCGGCCAGCCCACGAGCGATGCGTCGTCGAGGATGTCCGAGAGGTTGTCCTCAACCAGCACGCCGTCAAGGTCAACGGTGCCCGGGTTGGTGACGGTCACGGTGTAGTCGACGGTGTCGCCCGGCTTCACAGCGAGCCCCGAGGTGGGGTTGCTGCTCTTGCCCAGCACGACCGTGGCGACCGGGTTCTCGGTCTCGGGCTCGCTGGGCGAGTCCGGGCTCGAGACCACGTTGCGCAGGGTGGCGGGAGCCACCGCGTCATCGTTCACACGCACCGAGTAGGTGAGCGTGACCGTGCCGTTCGCGGGCACGTCGCCGACCCACGTCAGCTCCGTCCCGGTCAGCGTCGCCTCGCCAGCGCTCGCCTGCGGGGTTCCCCGCAGGGTCGCGTTGTCGAGCACGTCGCTGAGATCATCGACCACGCGCGACCCGAGCATCGGGGCGCTTGCGTCGTTCGCGATCGTAACGGTGTAGTCGACCACGTCGCCCGGCTTGACGGCGACCCCGGTTCCGGGGAACGACGTCTTCGAGAGGCGCAGTGTCCCCACGGGGTTCACCACCTCCGGCACATCCGGGGAGTCCGGGCTCATGACCACGTTGCGCAGCTGCTGCGGCGCAATCGCGTCAGCGTTCACGATCACGCTGTAGGTGAGCACGATGTCCGTGTTCGCGGGCACCGAACCGTTCCAGACCAGCTTGCCGTCCGTGACGGTCACGGCGGAGCCGTCGGAGGCCACCGCGCTGCCGTCAACGAGCTTCGCGTTGTCGAGCACGTCCGACAGGTCGTCGGTCACGCTGACACCGGAAATCTCAACCGCAGTGGAGTTGCGCACGGTCACGGTGTAGTCGACCGTGTCGCCGGGGCGGACTGAGGTGCCCGCCTCGGGGACGCTCGCCTTGAGCAGCGTCACGGTGCCAACCGGGTTCTCAGTCTCCGGCTCGTCGGGCGAGTTCGGGCTGGTTGCCAGGTTGCGCAGCACCGCGGGTGCGGCTGCATCCGCGTTGACCGTGACCGTGTACTGAATCGTCACGCTGCTCCGTGCCGGGACCGCTCCGGTCCAGCTGAGCTGGCCCGAGGCGTCGATGGCGGCGGCCGAGCCGTCCGACACCGAGATGTCGCCGGTGAGGGTCGCGTTGTCGAGCACATCCGACAGGTTGTCGGTGACGCTCGCCTCCGCGATATCGACGTCGCTCGTGTTGTCGGCGGTCACCGTGTAGGTCACCGTCTCGCCAGGCTTGACCGCGGTGCCCGATGCCGGGTCGGCGGTCTTGCGCAGCGTGAGCGTCCCAACCGGGTTCTCAGTTCCCGGTCCGGGGTTCCCGTTGACCTCGAGCGTGTTGCTCATCACACGGGTGCCGTCCGACTTCGGGTCGGTCTGCACCGTGTAGGTGATCGTCACCGTCGCGCCAGCCGGGATCTCGTGATCCCAGGTCAGCACCTGACCGTCGAAGCTGAGCGCCGGCACGGGGTCGCCGCTCGTCCACGTCACCGACGGGCCAGCGGTGAGCTGAGCATCGTCGAGCACGTCTGCGAGGTCGTCGCGCAGGTTGAAGCGCTCGGCCTCGGTGAGGCCGTTCGACGCGGTGATCTCGTAGGTGAGGGTCTGACCCGGCGCCACGACGGTGCCGGAGGGGATCGGATCCCCCGCGGCGTCGAGGATACGCTTCGCGGTCGTGAGCTCACCGACGGGGTTTTCCGTCTCGGGCACGGTCGGCGAGTCCGGGCTGATCACCCGGTTGCGCAGCACGTCACCCTGGCTTGCGGTGTCGTTGACACGCACCGAGTAGGTGATGTCAACCCGCTGCAGCGCGTCGAGGTCGCCCTCCCACACCAGCTCCTGAGTGCCGGCATCATAGGACGCGGAACCGCTCGTCGCGTCGGGACCCGAGGTCAGCTCAGCTGAGTCGAGCACGTCGGCGAGCTGGTCGGTCACCCGCACACCGGAGATCGGTGCGTCGACCGGGTTCGTCACGGTCACGGTGTAGCTGACCGTGTCGCCCGGCTTGACCGCCGTGCCGCTGGCGGGGTCCGCCAGCTTGGTGAGCACGACCGTGCCGACCGGGTGCTCGGTCTCGGGGGTGTCCTCGGAGTCCGGGCTCGTCACCAGGTTCCGCAGCACCGCCGGCGCGGTCGCGTCGTCGTTCACGCGCACCTCGTAGGTGATCGTGACCGTGTCGTTCGCGGGCACACTGCCGGTCCAGGACAGGGTGTTCCCCGTCACGGTGGCGGTGGACCCGTCGGAAACGACCGGCGCATCGACGAGCGTCGCGTGAGCGAGCACCTCGGAGAGGTTGTCGATGACCTCGACGCCATCCTGCGCGGCCTTGGCCGGGTTGGTCACCGTCACGGTGTACTGCACGGTCTCACCCGGCTTCACCGCGGTGCCAGCCTGCGGCACCGACGACTTGGCAAGGCCCACCGTGCCGACCGGGTTCTCGATCGACGGCGTGCTGGGCGAATCCGGGCTGGTCACCGCGTTGCGGATCGTCGCCGGCGCCTCAGCGGTGTCGCTCATCGTCACGGAGTACGTGACCGTGATGGCGTCGTGTGCCGGGACCGTGCCGGTCCAGCGCATGATCTGGCCGTCGAGCTCGACCGTGCCGCTGGAGGCGGCCGCGTCGTCGTTCCACGTCGCGTTTCCGAGGACATCGGACAGGTCGTCAGTCACCGTCACGTCCGCCAGATCTGCGGCACCGGGGTTGGTGATGGTGACCGAGTAGTCCACCCGCTCGCCGGGCTTCACCACGGCGCCGTCACCCTTGTCGTTGGTCTTCGTAAGCAGCAGCGAGCCGACCGGGTTCTCCGTGTCCGGGGTGTCCGGGGAGTGCGGGCTCGTCACCAGGTTCTTGAGCACGTCGGGCGCACTCGCGTCGTCGTTCACGGTCACCTTGTAGCCGATCGTGATCGAGCCATTCGCCGGCACGGTGCCGGTCCAGGCGAGCGTGCTCCCGGTCACCGAGGCGGTGGAGCCGTCGGAGACCGTGACGCTGCCGGCCACGAGGGTCGCGTTGTCGAGCACATCTGACAGGTCGTCGGACACGCTGACGCTGGTGGCGTCGACGTCCGTCGGGTTCGTCGCGATGATCTCGTAGGTCACCTCGTCGCCGGGGCGGACCGCTGAGCCGGAGGCCGGATCAACGTTCTTCTCGAGACCAACGGTCACCACGGGGTGCTCGGTCTCGGGCACCTCCGGGGAGTCCGGGCTCTGCACCAGGTTGCGCAGCACGTTGCCGCTCTCTGCGCTCGCGCTCACGCGCACCGAGTAACGGATGCTGGCCTCCTGGGCCGCGGCGAGGTCGCCGGTCCAGGTGAGGATCTGCGTGTCCGGGTCGATGACCGCGGTCCCGCCACCCGACACGACCTCGGGGTCTCCCAGGAGGTCCGCGTAGGGCAGCACTCCGGAGAGATCGTCGGTTGCGATGACGTCGGTCAGGTCGACGCCGGAGGTGTTGCGCACGGATACCGTGTAGCTCACCGTGTCGCCACGCTTCACACCGGAGCCGGCGGCCGGCTCCGAGGTCTTCGCGAGTTCGACCGATCCGACCGGGTTCTCCGTTTCGGGAACGCTCGGCGAGTCAGGGCTTGTCACGACGTTTCGCAGCGACTGCTCGCCGGTCACATCGTCGTTCACCCGCACCGTGTAGCGGAGCTCCACGGTGGTACCCGCCGCGACGTCACCCGTCCACGTGAGGGTGCTGCCGGTGAGCGTGAGCTCACCGCCGCCCGTCACGATCTCCGGGTCGCCAACGAACGTTGCGTTGTCGAGGACATCGCTCAGATCGTCACTGACAGACACATCGGTCATGTCGGTGGCACTGCCGTTCTCGATCCCGACGGTGTAGGTCACCGTGTCGCCGATCCGCACGGTCGCGCCGGCGGGAACGTCGGTGCTCTTCGTGAGGGTCAGCGTGCCAATCGGGTTCTCGGTGCTGGGCTCGTCGGGCGAGTCGGGGCTCACCACGAAGTTGCGCAGCGATGCCGGGGTGGTCACCGTGTCGTTGACCGTCACGGTGTAGGTGATGGTCGCCTCGCCGCCGGCCGGCACGTCGCCGGTCCAAGACAGCAGCCCGGCGTTTCGGGTCACCGTGCCAGAGCTTGCGGTCGGTTCAGTGGTGACGGTGGCGTTTGCGAGCACGTCGTTGAGGTTGTCGTTCACCTCGACGCCGTTGACGTCGGCCGCGCTCGAGTTCTTCACCGTGACCGTGTACGTCACCTCGCTGCCGGGCTTCACCGGGCCAGCGGGCTTCGCGACGGCGCTCT
The DNA here is from genome assembly GCF_004217175.1 of Leucobacter luti. GTDB lineage: Bacteria > Actinomycetota > Actinomycetes > Actinomycetales > Microbacteriaceae > Leucobacter > Leucobacter luti. Next base: position 351,065 of record NZ_SHKI01000006.1, on the reverse strand, counting down.
TCTCCAGCTGCACGACACCCACCGGGGTTTCGGTCTCTGGCTCGTCGGGCGAGAACGGGCTCACCACTGCGTTGCGCAGCGTCTCGCCCGCGGATACGTCCGCGTTCACCGTAACCGTGTAACTGATGGTCACCGTATCGCCGTCTGCGACGTCGCCGCTCCAGCTCAGGATCCCGTCAACGATCTCGGCGGTGCCGCCACCGGTGACGAGCAGCGAGCCGTCCACCAGCGTGGCGTTGTCGAGCACGTCCCCGAGGTCATCGACCACGGTCGCGCCGCTCACGTCGGCCCCCGAGGTGTTCTGCACGGTCACCGTGTAGGTGACGTCGCCGCCGCGGTTGACTGCGGTTCCCTCGGGAATGGAGGTGCTCTTCGAGAGCTCAAGCGACCCCAGGGGGTTCTCGGTCTCCGGAATGTTGGTCGAGTCGTCGCTCTTCACGACGTTGCGCAGCGTGCCGCTGAACTCACCCTCGTTCACCACGACCGTGTAGTCGATCGTCACAGTCTCGTTTGCCGCGAGGTCGCCAGACCACCGCAGGGTGGTTCCGTCGAGCTCGGCGCCGCTGCTCGGGCCGTCCACGAGCGTGGCGTTGTCGAGCACGTCCGACAGGTCGTCCTCCACCACCACTCCGGTGATCGGCGCATCGGCAGGGTTGGTGATCGTCACCGAGTAGGAGACCTGATCGCCAGCCTTGACCGCGGTGCCACTCGCGGGCACGCTCGTCTTTCCCAGCACGATCGTTCCGACGGGGTGCTCGGTTGTGGGCGGGTTCTCGGGCTCGTTCGTCATGTCGGTACTCGTCACGACGTTCTTCAGCACCGCGGGCGCCTCGGCGTCGGCATT
>NZ_SHKI01000006.1:0-350129 GCF_004217175.1 Leucobacter luti | reverse complement strand
CGCACCCTCGGGGGTGATCACGTCGTTGACGCGCACCTGGTAGCTGATCACCACGCTCTCACCGGCCGCAATATCACCGGTCCACGAGATCGACTGCGCGTCCTCATCAATGACCGCACCCTCGGTGAGGTCACCGGTGAGCGTCGCATTGTTCAGCACACCGCTGAGATCGTCCGTCACGGTCACACCCGTGTAGTCGGCCGACGACGGGTTGGTCGCGGTCACGGTGTAGGTGATCACGTCACCCGACTTCACCGAGCTGCCGGCGGCCGGATCGGCCGTCTTCACCAGCGCGATCGTGCGCACGGGGTGCTCGGTTGTGGGCGGGTTCTCGGGCTCGTTCGTCATGTCGGTACTCGTCACGACGTTCTTCAGCACCGCGGGCGCCTCGGCGTCGGCATTCACCGTCGCCGTGTAGCTCAGCGTGATCGTCTCACCACCGGCAACATCGCCCACCCACACCAGCTCGTTCCCGAGCAGCGTCATACCCTCGGGCAGACCAGCCGTGTCAATCGTCGCGTTCGCGAGCAGACCGCTCACGTCATCGACCACATTCACGTCACGCACCACGCGCGGGGTGTCGTTGGTCACGGTAACCGTGTACGTCACCTCGTCGCCCGGGCGAACCGTCGACCCGGAAGCCGGATCAGCGCTCTTCGCGAGCGTGACCGCACCACGCGGGTTATCCGTCGGGTGCTCCGTCTCGGGGCTCGTCGGGGAATCCGGGCTCGACACCACGTTCCGCAGCACCGCACCCTCGGGGGTGATCACGTCGTTGACGCGCACCTGGTAGCTGATCACCACGCTCTCACCGGCCGCAATATCACCGGTCCACGAGATCGACTGCGCGAGCGGGTCGTAGACTGCGCCGCCCGAGATCGAGCCGGTCAGTGTGCCGTTCGCGATAATGTCGCGCAGGCTGTCGGACACCGTGACGTCGGTGAAGTCGACCGCGGACGGGTTGGTCGCGGTCACGGTGTACGTGATCACGTCGCCCGACATGACCGTGCTGCCCGTGGCCGGATCGGCCGTCTTGTCGAGCACAATCGTGCGCACGGGGTGCGTCGTGGCGGGCGGATCCTCGGGATCGTTCGACATGTCCGGGCTCGTGACCACGTTGCCGATCACTGCCGGGGCCGTGGCGTCGGCGTTGACCGTCACCTGGTAGCTCAGCACGACCGAATCGTTGGCGGGCACGGTGCCCGTCCAGCGGATCGTCTGCCCGTCGAGTTCGGCGCCGCTCGGCAGCGAGGAGAGGACCACGGTCGCGGGACCGCTGACCGTGTCTTCGACGGTCACGTTCACCATGTCGGTGGCGGCATCGTTCGTCGCGGTCACCGAGTAGGTCACCGTGTCGCCGGGGCGAACGGCGGTGCCGGATGCGGGATCAGCGCTCTTGCTGAGCTCGACCGTGCCGCGCGGGTTGTCGACCTCGTGCTCGGTCCCCGGCGGGTCCTCGCGCACGTCGGCGCTGCTCGCGTGGTTGCCGATCACCTGGCCGTTTGGCGCGTCGTCGCGCACCTGCACCGTGTAGGTGATGGTGACGGTCTCGCCAGCGGGAACGTCCCCGGTCCAGCTCAGGATCGAGTCGGTGACGGTGGCTCCGGCGCTCGGCTCGCCCTGCAGGGTCGCGTACGGGAGCACACCCGACAGATCGTCGGTCACGGTCACGCCCGCCTTGTCGGCGGTCTGGTCCTTATTCGTGAGCGTCAGTGTGTAGACGATCTCGTCGCCCGGCTTGACCTCGGTGCCCGAGTTGGGCGTCGCGGTCTTCGCGAGCGTCAGCTCGTCCTCGACCGGCGTGCTCGTCCCCGGCCCCTCGGGATCAACGTTGTGCGGCGACTCCACGGAGTTCACCAGCGCCTCGCCGCCATCGAGCGGGTACAGCTCGTCCGCGGACTTCGTGGTGACGTCGTAGGTGATCGTCAAGACGGCGCCAGCGGGCACCTCGCCCTGCCACGAAAGCAGCGGCTCGGTGAAGGTTGCGTCGGGGGCGGACAGGTCGCCGCCGTCGCGATCGACGAGCGCGACGCGGATGTTCTCGGGCGCACCAGCGTACGCGAGGACACCGCTCAGGTCGTCCTGCACCGCGGCGTCCGCAATGGTGAGGCCGCCGACGTTCGTCGCGGTGATCGTGTAGCTGACCACCTCGCCGGGAGCGGCGTGCCCGTTCCCGTCTGCGTCGGCCGCGGACTTCGCGAGCTTCAGCGCGCCGTCGATCGGGGTGGTGACCGTCACACCGGTGGTCCAGGCGTCGCGGTTGCCGGCGTCGGCCGCATCCCGAACGCTCGGCACGCCCTCGGCAACGCCGTCGCGCTCCTGCGTGGTGGTCACGGAGTTCACGAGCGCCGCGATCGGCTCGGTGAAGTCCTGCACGTCCTCGTCGTCGGCGTCGACCGCCGCGTTGACGGTGGCGCGGTAGGTGATCGTGATGGTCTCGTCGACCGCGAGGTCGCCGGTCCAGGTCAGCTGCGAGCCCGCGAGGTTCGCTTCGCCCCGTGACGCGGAGACCTTGCTGATCTCCGCGTCGTCGAGCACGTTGCTGAGGTCGTCAGTAACCGTGAAGTCGGTCAGGGGCATCCCCGTCGTGTTCTGCACCGTGACGGTGTAGTCGGCGACATTGCGCCCGTCGACCGCGCTCGGGGAGGCGTTCCCCGGCGCAAGTGAGGTGGTCTTCGTGAGGGTCACCGCGTTCGGGCTCTCAAAGACGTAGACATTGCCGCTCGAGCTGACGACCGCGCGGTGGTGGGTGGTCCCGGCCGCGTCGACGGAGCTCCCCGCCTGCACGGATCCGCCAAGGATCCCAAACGTGCCAAACTTCGACTCACCGCCGTCCTTGGTGGCGAGTGGTTTGAGCGGGGTGGTCGATGCCGGACCCTGGAGCTCGTAGAGCTGCACGAGGCCCGTGTTCGGAGTGTTGTCCTGGTTCAGCGAACCGACGAACAGCTCGTTCGTCGTCTCATTCAGGTCAAGGCTTGCCCCGAACGAGTACTGGTGCGGCCGCTCTGACGCGGTCTTTCCGGCGAGTGAGCCGTCGGCGTTGTAGACGTAGACGGCACCCTGCGTGGTGTCGGTCGCCGTCGCGATGTCTCCGGGCGCGCTGCCCTCGTAGAGCACCTCCGACGGGGCACCGGCGAGGATCCGGCCGTCCTCGGTAATGGTCGCTGCGCGGCCCAGGCCCGCCCATGATCCGCCGTCGGCGATGGCAGGGAAAGCAACCTGTGCCTGGTTTACGTCTGCTGCAGTGGTGAACGTGAGCGCACCGGCGTCAAGATCCCAGGAGCTGATCTGTCCCACCTGGTACGGCTTGCCGTCGGCGGCGAGCTCGGCGTGCTGCGGGGCGGACACGACCGCGGTTGGGCCGCGCGCGGTCACAATCTGGCCGTATACGTCGTCCGCGTGCACCTGGTTCTCGGACAGCAGGATCGGCGCGGCCTGCACGTCGGCGGCAACGGCGTCAGCCATGGCCGCGACGAACGCGGCACCGGCGTTCACCTGGTCGTCAACGCGCGAGTTGGGGGCGCCGACAACGATGTGCGTGCCGGAGACACTCACCGCCTCGCCGAAGGAAGCAACCTTGGCGACGCGCGTGCTGTCAGCGGGCGTGATCTTCGTGGGGGTGGTGGTCCACTCGTCGCCGCTGCGCGTGTAGACGTACACCTCCTGCGAGTACCGCGCGCCCACGGCGATCACGCCGGCGGCCTCGTCGATATCCACGGAGTAGCCGAAGCCCTTCGCGTCCGCCGGCGTCGCCAGCGTGGTGTTCGAGAACTCACCGAGGTCGGGGCCGGTCCAGCTGCGCACCACGACGCTGCCGCTGCCGGCGGTGCGTGAACCGCGCTCCTGCGTAAACACGACCGTGCTGCCGTCGAGCTTCACGTCGTAGCCGGTGCGCGCCTGATCGGCGCCCGCCACGTCGGTGCCAAACTGGGCAACCTCGACGTAGCGCTCGGCCTGCGTCGCGTCGAACGGCGCGAGATCCGCGACCGTCGTTTCAGCGCTCGCGACCGAGGGAACTGCGATCAGCATTCCCGCGGTCAGGATCGCTGTGGCTCCCGCCGCGATCGTCGACCGTACCCTTCGCCACAGACCCCCACCGGGGGCATGTGGGCTGTGCACACGCAAATATTCCACGACTCTCCTCAAACGCGATATCGGATGCTGTGTCCGCAGGCCCCAGTCAGGGGCCCAGAACTCAGACGAAACCTCGACTACTAAGTTCCGCGAGCTGCAGCAATGTGACACGATTCGCGAAAATACTTTGAGAAGCTCACGCCGCTCTCACCGCATGGCGGTCTGGCGCCGGAAGTCGGGCGGGCCAGTGACGGGGAGTATAAGTATGCGATTCAATGCGTTTGACAGCACTCACTGTCAGGCTCATACAACATGAGTAGTTAGAAAAAGATTCTGAGTGCTATTCGCCACTTCTTGCGAGATTGACTGAGTGCAGTGTGCGTGGAGCATGAGTGTTGAGGGTGCGCGTCGGAATGTCACGCAGCGCACACAAAAAACACGAAGGACCCCGCGCAATGCGGGGCCCTTCGTGTGTGTGGTGAGGCGGAAGCCTAGACCATCTTGGTGACCTGATCGAAGCCGAGCTCAACGGGAGTTTCGCGCTCGAACAGCGACACGAGGACCGTGAGCTTTCCAGCGGCAGCGTTGATCTCGCTGATCGTGCCGGGAAGACCCTCGAAGGACCCGGACTTGATCGTGATCGTCTCGCCGACCTCGAAGTCGATCTCGACGTTTCCCTGAGCGGCAGCCGTTGCAGCGGCCTTGCCCTTCGCCGTGGCGGCGGGCTCGAGCTCGACGGTGCTCTTGAGCATCTCGAACGCCTCGTTGATCCGCAGCGGGACCGGGTTGTGCGCGTTGCCGACGAAGCCGGTCACGCCCGGCGTGTGACGTACCACGGACCAGGTGGACTCGGTGAGGTTCATGCGGACCAGCACATACCCGGGGATGCGCACGCGCGTCACCATCTTGCGCTGGCCGTTCTTGACCTCCATGACCTCTTCCATGGGGACCTGAATCTCGTAGATATCGTCGACCGCGCCCATCGTCTCGCGACGGTTCCACAGGTTCGACTTCACCTTGCGCTCGTAGCCCGCGTAGGTGTGGATCACAAACCACTTCCCGGGGCGGCGGCGCAGATCCTTCTTGAACGCCTTGTAGGGGTCCTCGCTCGACTCGGCCTCGGCGCCCTCTGCGGCGATCTCTTCGGTTTCCTCGTCGACAATCGCCGAGGCGGCCGCTTCGGCCTCCTCTACGGTGTCGATGTCGAGTGCGTCCTCGACCGCGGCGTCAACGACGGGGTCAGCCGTGTGCGCCAGCGCATCGAGCGCCGCGTCGAGGTCGGCCTCGGGGGTGTTGCTCGTCTCGCTCGTCATCTGCTGTTCTTGCTTTCTCTGCGTGCTCGTTCGGGCCCGGGTGCTGTCGCGCGCTGCGCAACTAGCCCAGCGGCGTCCCGAAGATAAAGACGGTAATGAACCCAAACACCTGGTCGAGCGCCCAGACGAGCGCCATCATGATCACGACGAACGCGATCACCACGATCGTGTAGCGGACGAGCTCTTTGCGCGTCGGCGTGACGACCTTCTTCAGCTCGGCGAACACCTGCTGCACGAACAGGATGATCTGGCTGAACCAGTTGCGCTTGGCAGCGCGATCGGCCTTGGCGCGCTCGACCAGGCCGCCGCTTTCCTCAACTTCGCTACTGCTCATCGCCGTTCCTTTCAATAAACCCGTCCGGCGCTTTCGCGCCGGACGGGAGCGGCAGGGCGGACAGGACTCGAACCTGCAACCTGCGGTTTTGGAGACCGCTGCTCTACCAATTGAGCCACCGCCCTATGGAAACTAACTCCGAATTTCGCGTGCCGTCCGGGAAACCTTCAGGCATAGGAAATTTTGGCAGAAGTCAACTACCTCGCACCACTGTACGGGATCCCGGGCGCGTTTGTCGAACCGGGGTCGCGCGCGCAGATTCACTGCTCGGTGGAGCCACCGCGCGGAGCATGCCCCCGCGCGAGGCGTCACGGCGTAGACTATTCGCGTGACCAACATCTCTCGTCTGTCAAAGAAGATCGCCGCTATTGCGGAGTCAGCAACCCTTAAAGTCGATGCGAAGGCGAAGGCCCTCCAGGCAGAGGGTCGCCCAGTCATTAGCTACGCCGCGGGCGAGCCCGACTTCGCGACTCCGCCGCACATCGTCGACGCGGCCCGCGCCGCCCTCGACGATCCCAAGAACTTCCGCTACACCGCCGCTGCGGGGCTCCCCGAGCTCAAGCGCGCGATCGCCGACAAGACCGCCCGCGACTCGGGATGGGCAGTCGATCCCGCCCAGGTGATCGTCACCAACGGTGGCAAGCAGGCCGTGTACCAGTCGTTCCAGGCACTGCTCGATCCGGGCGACGAGGTCCTCCTCCCCGCGCCGTACTGGACCACGTACCCCGAGGCAATCCAGCTCGCGGGCGGCGTGCCCGTCGAGGTGTTTGCCGGGTCCGATCAGGGCTACAAGGTGACCGTGGAGCAGCTCGAGGCGGCGCGCACCGAGCGCACCAAGGTGCTCCTGTTCGTCTCCCCCTCGAACCCCACCGGGGCCGTCTACTCCCCCGAGGAAACGAAGGCGATCGGCGACTGGGCCGAGACCCACGGCCTGTGGATCATCGCCGACGAGATCTATCAGAACCTCACCTACGACGGCGTGCGCGCGGTCTCGATCGTCGAGGCCACCCCCGCACTGCAGGACCGCACGATCCTCGTGAACGGCGTCGCAAAGACCTACGCGATGACGGGCTGGCGTCTCGGCTGGATGATCGGCCCGGCCGACATCATCAAGGGCGCCGCCAACCTGCAGTCACACCTCTCGTCGAACGTCAACAACATCGCGCAGCGCGCGGCCATCGCGGCGCTCACCGGCCCGCAGGAGCCGATCGAGGAGATGCGGCTCGCGTTCGATCGCCGCCGCAAGCTGATCGTTGGCGAGCTCAACAAGGTGCCCGGCTTCAACTGCCCCACCCCCGAGGGCGCGTTCTACGCCTACGTGGACGTGACCGCGGCTCTCGGCAAGCCCGTGCGCGGCGTGACCCCGACCACCTCGCTCGAACTCGCTGATCTGATTCTTGAGCACGCAGAGGTCGCCGCGGTGCCCGGCGAGGCGTTCGGCCCGTCCGGCTACCTGCGCTTCAGCTACGCGCTCGGCGACGAGGCGCTGCTCGAGGGTGTCCGCCGCATCCAGGGCCTGCTCGCCGAATAACAGGCCACATCGCGGCAGCGCGCACGGGCCGGATCCCGCACTCCACTGGGTGCGGGATCCGGCCCACTGCTTTTTCCGGGCGCAGCTCGCCGCTGGCGCCGCACCCGCAGTGGACTAGCCGGCGGCGGAGGCCGGCGGCGCTGCGAAGGCGCGGAGCACCTGGTCGAGCACGAGCTCGACCGGCTGGTCGCTGCGGAACAGGAGCCAGTCGAGGCAGGCGCCCGCGAGCGCCCCGAAGAACGCTGCCCCCGCGGTCTCGGTGATCTCCGAAAGTGCCGCTCCGCCCGGCGCCCGGCGCTCGGCTGCGCGCAGCACGTCGGTGAAGCGCACCACCACCGACGATCGGGCGAGCTCCATCGTGCCCGCCCAGGGCCGGTCGGTGCGGAACACCTCTGACGCCATGAGCTTTGCGAGGTCGAGGTTGCCGCGCAGCGTCTCGAGGGTCGCGGCGGCAACGGCGCGCGGGCCGTCGGCGGCCGGTGCGCCCACGCGCGCCTCGTCGATCGCCGCGGCGAGCCGCGCGAACCCGTCGCGGATCACCTCCTCGAAGATCGCGTCCTTCGAGGCGAAGTTGTAGTACAGGCTGCCCTTCGCCACGCCGGCGGCCTCGGCAATCTGATCCATCGAGGCGCCGCTGATCCCGTACTGGGCGGCGACGCGCACAGCGGCTTCGGTGATGAGCTGCTTCGTATTCACACGTGCCATGACTCCATCTTCCCCTAGTGGGCCGTGGTTCGCCCCCACGATGGCGGGATCACGCGGCCGGTGGCGCGCGAACAGGAACGGGGGTGGCCTGGATTCTTACCCAGGCCACCCCCGCGCGTTGGCGACGAACTCGGTTCGACTAGATCGCGAGCTCCGGGTGCAGCCGCGAGAGCGTCCACACCTTCTGGCGCCGAGCGGCGACCGAGCTGATCGCCAGCGAGCCCAGCAGCACCGCGAGCATCACCGCGAGCGCCACCCAGAAGCGCGCGTCGATGCCGCCGCCGATGAGCTGGCGCAACCCGTCGACCACATATGAGGCCGGCATGAACGGGTGCAGGATCTGGAAGAAGGCCGGTGTGGTCTCGACCGGGTAGGTGCCGCCAGAGGAGGAGAGCTGCAGCATGAGCAGCACCAGGCTGACCACGCGGCCGGCCGCCGTGCCCAGCACCGCGATGAACATCTGTTGCAGCGCGAGGAAGGCGAGGGTGACCAGCAGCATGAACCCGGTCATCCCGAGCCAGTGCGCCGGTTCGAGCCCGATCCCGTAGACGAGCACGAGCATCATGATGACCACCTGGCCGAGCCCGATGAGCGCGGCGGGCCAGAACCCGGCGAGCACGGAGCGCAGCCCCGACACGTTCGACGCGAGCGGGCGGCGCGGCAGCGGTCGCAGGATCAGCCAGGTGATGAGTGCGCCGACGAACGACGCGAGCGCGATGAAGAACGGGGCGAAGCCGCCACCAAATCCCTGCACGGCGTTCTCGGTTGACTCGTCGAGCGCCACCGGCGCCGCCATCGTCTCGGCGATCTTGACCGACTGCCCCGCGGCGAACTCTGGGGCTTCGTCGGCCCCCTCGGCGAGCTTCGTCGCGAACGTGTCGGCTCCCGCAGAGACCTGCGTCGCCCCCTTCGCGAGATCACCGGACTTCGCGCTCGCCTCCTGCGCCCCGGTATCGAGCTGCGTGGCGCCCGCCGCGAGCTGATCCGCGCCGGCAGCGAGGCGATCCGCACCGTCGGCAGCGGTGGCAACGCCCCCGGCGAGCGCCGCGCTCCCGGTCGCGGCGTCCTGCGCCCCGGTGGCGAGAGTGCCCAGTCCGGCGGCGAGCTGCCCGCTGCCGTCGCGCGCGGTGGCGGTCTTTTCCGAGAGGGTGCCCGCGCCGGCCGAAACGGTGGCGGCGCCCGTGCTCAGCTCCGACGCGCTGTCGCGCAGCGTTCCGAGCTGCGCCGAAATGGTGTTGGATCCCTGTGCGAGCGCGACGGTGCTGTCGCGCAGCGTGACGCTGCTCGCGGCGACGTCCCCGGCACCCGCGGCGAGCTCGCCGGCCTTCCCGGTGAGGGTCTGGAGCCCCGCGTCGAGATCGGCCGCGCCGGTGGCGACGGACCCCGCCCCCGTGGCGAGCTGCGCCCCCGCGTCCGAGAGCTGCGCGGCGCCGGCTGCGAGGCCCGCAATTGAGGACCCGTTTGCCTGCAGCGCGGCGTCGAGCTCGGCCACACTGGCGTCAGAGTTCGCCGCGAAGAACTGCGCGATCGCACCCGTGCCGCTCGCGAGCTGCGCGGCCCCGCCGCTGAGCTCCGCTGCGCCAGTCGAGACCCCGGCCGCGCCGGTGTTGAGCGCGGTCGCGCCGCCGCTCAGTGCCGCAGCGCCGTCCGAGAGCGCCGTGGCCCCCGTCGAGAGGGTGCCGGATCCGGTTGCGAGCTGCGCGGTCCCGGTCTGCAGCGCCGCCATCCCTTCGGAGACCGTTGCCGCGCCAGTGGCGAGCTTGTCGGCTCCGGCCGCAAGCTTGCCGCTTCCGGTCGCCACCGTGGCGGTCCCCGTGGCGAGCGAGTCTGCTCCCGTGCTCAGCTGTCCGAGCCCGTCGCGCAGCTCCCCCGTCTTCCCCGCGGCCGCGCTCGCCCCGGAGGCAAGCTGCGAGCCGCCCTCGGCGAGTGCGGCGCTGCCGTCGCGCGCCGCGCCGAGCCCGGTTGCCAGCTGCGCCGTACCGCTCGTGAGCTCCGGCGCCTTCGCAACGATCTGCGCGGTGCCAGCGGCGAGCTCGCCCAGGCCGACGCTCAGCTTCGTGCTGCCCGCTGCCACGGCGCTCGTTCCCGCGTCGAGGGTGCCGGCGGCGTCCGCGGCGTCGCGTGTGCCGGCGCTGAGCTTCTCAACGCCCACGAGCACCTGCTCCGCGGCAGTCTGCGTGGCAGTCTGCGCCACGGCGTCGCGCAGCTGCACCATCGCGGTCTTACCGAGGGTGGACGCGAGGAACGAGTTGTTGTCGTTGTACGTGACCTCCAGCGTGCCCGCCCGCGGCTCGTCCTGGAGTCCGGCAAGCGTCGCGGAGAAGTCGCGCGGGATCGTCACCGAGAAGTACACCTCGCCGTCGGAGACCGCCGTCGCTGCGGCAGACTCGGTCATCGGCTTCCAGCCGAGATCTTTCCTCTCCTGCAGCTCAGTAACGACGTCGTCGCCGGCCGCGAGCGCGTCGCCGGCCGGCGTGGTCGCCGGCTCGTCGAGGTTGACGACCGCCACGGGGAGCCGATCCATGTGGTCGGTGGGCGCCCAGAACGCCCACAGGTAGAGGGCGCCGTAGATCAGTGGGATGACGAGGAGGACGACGAGGGCGACCTTCGGCATCGTCCCCTTGCGGAAGCGCTGCAGCTCGGTGCCGCGTGTGAACAGTGACATGGTGTGTACTTCGATTTCGTGTCGGTGGTGCAAACAGGAGGGGTCGGCGCGGCGCCTACAGCGCGATCACCGCGGGGGCGAGCTCTGCGAAGCGCTCGATATCGCCGGGGTCGCTCGTGGCGATCACGCTGCGCACGCCGCGGCGGCTGAGTTCAGCGAGCCTCGCCGCGACGATGTCGCGGTCGGCGGGGTCGCGGAGCGCATCGAAGTCGTCGATCACGAGCAGCTCGGGCTCCTCGAGGAGGGCGAGTCCGATCCTGAGCAGCTGCTCGGCGGCCGGCTCGAGGTCGTAGCCGTTGGTCGCGAGGTCGGGGATCGGGCGCTGGCCGAACGCGGGCTCGAGCAGGTCGGCTGCGAGCTCGGCGGTGATTCGTGGCGTGCGGCGGTACCAGGGCAATGCCCAGGAGAGCCGCTCGCGCACGAGGTCGCCAACGGTGACCGCCGGCTCGAGCGCGTCGATCGCGTCGAACCCGGCGACGCCGGTGCGGCGACGCACCTCCCCAAGGCTCGTGGTGCCGAGCGTGCGGCACTCGCCCGAGCTGAGGCGCATGCGCCCGGCGATGGCAAGCAGCAGCGAAGTGCGCCCACTTCCGCGTGGCCCGTGCACCACGGTGATGGGCCGGTCGCTTGCGGCGGTGATGGGGCCGAAGACGGCGCCACGGGCGCCGTCAACGCGTGCGGCGGAGAGCGCAACAACGGCGGTACTGGCGGCGGGCGCCCCCTGGCGGGTGGCGTGCAGAGTGGTCACGGTGATCCTTCACATTCTTGAACTGACTAGTCAGTCTAAATCTGAATATTCGCTCGGTCAAGTTGGGAATAGAACCGACAACCCCGCGTTATCTTTATATGCAAGCGCATATATTTGGAGGCAGCATCATGGAATTCGGGATCTTCTCGGTCAGCGACGTCACCCGCGACCCCGTCGCGGACTACACCCCCAGTGAGGCAGAACGCATCACCGGGCTCGCGCAGATCGCCGTCCACGCTGAGTCGGTTGGCTTTGACGTGTTCGCGATCGGCGAGCATCACAACCCGCCGTTCTTCTCGTCAAGCCCCACCACGTTCCTCGCGCACATTGCCGCGCTCACCAAGACACTGAAGCTCTCGACCAGCACCACGCTCATCACCACGAACGACCCGGTGCGCATCGCCGAGGAATACGCGATGCTGCAGCACCTGGCCGGTGGCCGCATGGACCTCATGCTCGGCCGCGGCAACACCGCGCCCGTCTACCCCTGGTTCGGCAAGGACATCCGCTCCGCGCTCCCGCTCGCCCTTGAGAACTACAACCTGCTGCACCGGCTGTGGCGCGAGGACGTCGTCGACTACGAGGGCAACTTCCGCACCCCGCTGCAGGGCTTCACCTCGACGCCCCGCCCGCTCGACGACGTGCCGCCGTTCGTGTGGCACGGTTCGATCCGCACCCCCGAGATCGCTGAGCAGGCCGCGTACTACGGCGACGGTTTCTTCGCGAACCACCTGTTCGCGCCCTCGGAGCACTTCCTGCGCCTCGTGAAGTTCTACCGCGAGCGCTTTGAGCACTACGGGCACGGCACGCAGAAGCAGGCGATCGTGGGCCTCGGCGGCCAGGCGTTCGTCGCGAAGAAGTCGCAGGACGCGATCTCGCAGTTCCGGCCCTACTTCGCGGAGGCCCCCGTGTACGGTCACGGTCCACGCCTCGAAGACTTCACGCAGCAGACGCCCCTCACGGTCGGCAGCCCGCAGGAGATCATCGACAAGACCCTCACGTTCCGCGATACCTTCGGCGACTACCAGCGCCAGATGTTCCTCGTGGATCACGCGGGCCTCCCGCTGAAGATCGTGCTCGAACAGCTCGACCTGCTCGGCTCAGAGGTGCTCCCGGTACTGCGCCGCGAAATGGCCGCGGGGCGCGACCCGGAGGTGCCCGAGTCGCCGAGCCACGAGAGCCTGGTCCGCGCAAAGTACGGCGATGCCGAGCCGCGCCAGCCGCGCCCCAACGCGAACCGCGGTGATAATGTCACCGGCGGCTCCCCGTACCAGGACAGCCCGGCGAAGTCCGGCGCCGCATTCGGCCTGAGCTAGTCGCTCCGAGCCGACACCCGCACCACACCGCACCCGAGAGGACCATCATGACCGCCCCAGCCCGCACTGACGTACGGCTCACGAACGACGCGTGGGAGGCGCTCATGACCGCGCACGCGACGCTCCTCGCGAAATTCAGCGCGGAGGACATGTGGGGGGAGGCGAGCGTGCGCGAGTACGACGTGCTCTACACGCTCGCCAAGTTCGGCGCTCCGGTGCGGATCTGCTCGGTTCAGGAGCGCGTGCTCCTCAGCCAGCCGGCGCTCTCGCGCATGATCGACCGACTCGCCACGCGCGGACTCGTCGCCCGCGCCGCCGACGAGCAGGACGGGCGCGCCGTGCTCGTCTCGCTCACCGAAGAGGGCGCGCGCGTGCAGCGCGAGATCGGGCGCGCCCACGCGAAGAGCGTTGCGCGCGATCTCGGCGCGGGGCTCTCCACCGACGAGCTCCACGAGCTTGAGCGCCTCTGTCTCAAGCTTGTCGCCACGCAGACCGCGCCGCCCACCGAGTAGCGCGGCCGCCGAACCTCGGCGGCCGCAGCACCAGCCCAGTCACTGAATCCACCACCACGCGTGAGGAAGACCGCACCATGAACACCCCACTCGACGGCGCCCCGCAGCAGCCGCACACCGCAGACTCACCGGCCGACGCAATGCCCGCCGCGGCGCCCCGCCGCATCAGCCTGGCGATCGTGAGCGCCGGTACGAGCGACCCCTCGACCACCACCATGCTCGCGCGTCGCGTCGCCGACAAGGCCGCCGCGCTCGCCGCGAGCCAGGGCCTCGACGCCTCGATCCGGCTCATCGACCTGCGCGCGCTCGCGGCCGACGTCACCACGGCGCTCGTCTCGCAGCACGTCTCGCCGGCGCTCCAGGAGGCGAGCGACATCCTTCGCGACGCCGACGGCGTGATCGCCTCCACCCCGGTCTATAAGGCGGGCGCGAGCGGACTGTTCACCTCGTTCTTCCAGGTGCTCGACAACGACCTGCTGATCGGCACGCCCGTCGTACTCGCCGCAACCGCGGGCAGTGCCAGGCACGCGCTGGTGGTCGATGACCAGATCCGCGGCATGTTCGCGTACCTGCGCACGGTGACCGTCCCGACGGCCCTGTTCGCGGACCCCGACGACTGGAACCGCAGCGACTTCGGGACCCGGATCGAGCGGGCCGCGACCGAGCTGATCGCACTGGTCGCCGGCGGCTTCCGCGCCGCGGTGCGCGGCGACTCCTGGGGCGCCTACCAGCACTCCTACGGCAGCGCGGGCGGCACCGAGCTCGGCATCGACCTCTCCTCCGACCTCATGCGCCTCGCCACTGGCGGCCGCGGCTAGGCCCCTCGCACGGCTGCTGAGCCCCGGGCAGAACCGACCCTTTAGCACACAACCGACCCTGTACTTCGGCGGATTCGCGCGAAGTACAGGGTCGGTTGTGGTGTAGCGGGTCGGAGCTGCGGGGTGGGTGGCGCGGGCCGGCCAGGGACGGCTGGCCAGGGGGCAGCCGCGGCCAGGGGCAGCCAGGGGCGGCCAGCTACGCGTCGCCGACGGCGATCGCCGCGGCCTCGCTGACGGCCGTCTCGTGCGGCCGCCCGATGTGGGCCAGGAAGCGGCCGGCCACCGCGAGGGCGACCATCGAACCGATCACCGCGACCGCACCGGCGAGGTACGGAGCACCGGCGCCGAGCGCCTCGGCGAGCGGGCCCGCGACCGCCGGGGCCACGGCGCCGCCCATGAAACGCACACCCGAGTATGTCGACGAGGCCACGTTGCGCGGCAGCTCGGTCGCCTCCATGACCGCCTCGGTGAGCGCGGTGTTCATCACGCCGAGCAGCAGGCCACTCACGATCACGACGGCGACGAGCCCGGGCAGCGACTCGACGAACACCGCGAGCAGCACGAGGCAGACCGTGAGCGCACCGAGCATTGAGAACAGCACCGGCCGCAGCCCGAGGCGCCGCGTGAGCACGGGGGCAACGAGCACCGAGGTGATCGCGAGCGCGAGGCCCCAACCAAAGAACACGAGGCCGAGCTGGCTTGCCCCGAACTCGATTCCGGCGGCCTGGGCCGCGGCTTCCATCGGGTACGGGCTGTACGCGAGCAGCACGAAGAAGCCGAAGTTGTAGAGCAGCGCGACGATCGACAGCCCAAGCAGCGCGGGGTTGCGGAGCGCCCGGAAGCTCGCCAGGATCGAGACCCGCTCGGCGACCGCCTGGGTCACCGCGGCGCCCGCGGCGGTTGCCCGCGGCTGGCGCAGCAACACGAGGATCGCGATCAGCGCGATGGCCATGAGCGCGGCGGTGCCAAAGAACGGCCCGCGCCAGGAAATCGTGCCGAGCGCGCCGCCGATGAGCGGGCCCGCTGCGAGCCCAACACCGAGCGCCGCCTCGTAGAGCACGATCGCCTGCCGGGCCCCGCCCGAGGCGGCCCCCACGATTGCCGCGAGCGCCGTCGAGATGAAGAGCGCGTTGCCGAGCCCCCACCCGGCGCGGAAGCCGATGATCGCGTCGACCGTGCCGGAGAGGCCGGCGAGCCCGGCGAACACGACGACGAGCAGCAGCCCGGCGATCAGGGTGCGCTTGACTCCGATCCGGCTCGACACCCAGCTCGTGAAGAACATGGCGATTCCGGTGATGAAGAGGTAGCTCGTGAACAGCAGCATCGTCTGGCTCGGGCTTGCGCCGAGCTCGCGGCTGATCGCGGGGAGGATCGGGTCGACGAGACCGATCCCCATGAACGACACTGCGCAGGCGAACGCAATGGCCCACACGGCGGTGGGCTGACGCAGCAGCGAGGCGCGCGGTGCGGGCGCTGCGGTCTGGGGTGAGGGTGAGGCGGACGTGGGAGGCTCCTTGGGTGTGCGGCGGGCGAACGGCGAGCGGGGTGTCACGCACCCCGGGTCGGCGCTCAGCCGGACGGGTTCCCCACGCCGTCGGTAAGGTGCCGGATCAGCTCGACCGCGCGGGCAAGCGTTGCCCGGTCGCCGGCAGAGAGCTGCGCGAGGTGCGGGTCGACGGCGGCCGCGGCGGTGCGGCGGTAGTCGGCGAGCGCGCCGCGCCCGGCCGGGGTCACTGAGACGAGCGTGGCCCGGCCGTCGTCCGGGTCTGCCCCGCGCACCAGCCAGCCCTCGCCCTCGAGGCGCTGCACGAGCTCGGTCATGGTGGGCTGGGCCACCCGCTGCTGCTGCGCGAGCACGCTGATCCGGGCCGGCGCCGCGCTGAGTTCGGCGAGCACACGCCAGGCGACCGTTGAGTACTGCACGCCCGGCACGCGCCCGAGCGTGCGGCTGAAGCGTGCCGTCGCGAGGAGCAGATCGAGCGCGAGGCGGTCCCCCTCCGGCGCGTCAACGGTCCCGGTCGAGGGATGGGTCGCCGTCGCTGTCGGGCCAGCACCCGAGGGCGCGTCAACGGCCTCCTGCGCGTCACCGGCCACCGGCGCGTGAGCGAGCGGCCCAGCAGCCGCAGAGTCAGAGTGAGTCACAGTGTGCCAGCGTAGCACCATTTACATAGGCAAGCTATGTATCTGGTGCGCAGCACCCCGAATACGCCGCAGGGCCGGCCCCTCAGAGAGGAGCCGGCCCTGCGGTGTTGCACGTGGAACTATGCCGCGACGTACCCGTCGGCGACGTCGAGCGCCGCGTCGATGATGTCGAGTCCGGCGATCAGATCCTCTTCCGAGATGATCAGCGGCGGGGCCACCTGCAGGCGGTTGCCCGCGGCGAACGGCCACAGGCCCGCAGACTTGCACGCCGCAACCACGGCGTTGAACGGGGCAGCTGCCTCGCCCGACGCGTTGAACGGGATGAGCGGCTCGCGCGTTGCCTGATCCTTCACGAGCTCGATCGCCCAGAACAGCCCGGTGCCGCGCACCTCGCCGACCGAAGAGTGCTTCGCGGCCATCGCCTCGAGGCGGGGACGCACCACGCGCTCACCCAGATCGCGCACGCGCTCCAGGATCTGCTCTTCTTCGAAGATATCGAACGTTGCCACGCCTGCGGCGCACGCGAGCGGGTGTCCCGAGTACGTGAGGCCACCGGGGAACGCCTTGTTCTCGAACGTGGCGTGGATCGCCTCGCTGATCACCACACCGCCGAGCGGCACGTAGCCCGAGTTGACGCCCTTCGCGAAGGTCACCAGATCCGGGTTGACCCCGTGCGCCTGGTACGCAAACCACTCGCCCGTGCGCCCGAAGCCGGCCATGACCTCGTCGCAGATCATGACGATCCCGAACTCGTCGCAGAGCGCGCGCACACCGGCGAGGTAGCCGGGCGGCGGGATCAGGATGCCGTTCGTGCCGGTGACCGACTCGAGGATGATCGCGGCGATGGTGCCGGGGCCCTCGAGCTCGATGGTCTGGCGCAGGTGCGCGAGTGCGCGCTCCGACTCCTGCTCGGGCGTCTCGGCGTAGAACGCCGAGCGGTAGGCGTAGGGCCCGGTGAAGTGCACCACGCCCGCGTCGAGGGTGCCGTTTGCCCAGCGGCGCGGCTCACCCGTGAGGGTGATGGCCGTGCTCGTTGAGCCGTGGTACGAACGGTAGCGTGCGAGCACCTTCTGGCGGCCGGTGTGGTGGCGCGCCATGCGCACGGCGTACTCGATCGCCTCGGCGCCGCCGTTGGTGAAGAACACCGAGCGGGCGCCGTCGAACGAGCGCTCAACGATGCGCTTGGCGAGCTCGCCGCGCACGTCGTTCGCGAGGGCGGGCTGGATCGTCGCGAGCCGACCGGCCTGCTCCTGGATCGCCGTGATCAGACCGGGGTGCTGGTGCCCCAGGTTGAGGTTGACGAGCTGCGACGAGAAGTCGAGGTACTCGGTGCCGTCGTAGTCCCAGAACCGCACGCCCTCGCCCTTCGCGATCGGCAGCGGGTTGATTGCCCCCTGCGCCGACCACGAGTGGAAGACGTACTGCCGGTCGTTGGCGCGCACCTCGCGCTGCGCCTCGGTGTCGCCGAAGCTCTGCTCGGCACCGTGGAGGTCGATGTAGTCAGCCATTGCTCACTCCTCGCTTAGCTGTTGCTCGGGAAGCCGAGGTCAACCTTCGACTGGTCCGGGTTGGGCCAGCGGGTCGTGACGACCTTCGAGCGCGTGTAGAAGTTGATCGACTCGGGGCCGTAGATGTGCGAATCGCCGAAGAGCGAGTCCTTCCAGCCGCCGAAGGAGAACGAGCCAACCGGGACGGGGATCGGCACGTTGATGCCCACCATGCCGGCCTCGACCTCGAACTCGAACTGACGCGCGACGCCGCCGTCACGCGTGAAGATCGCGGTGCCGTTGCCGAACTGGTGGTCGTTGATCAGCTGCACGCCCTCCTCGTAAGTGGCGACGCGCACGACCGCGAGGACCGGCCCGAAGATCTCGTCGAGGTACATCTTGCTGTCGGTCTTGACGTGATCGACGAGCGAGACGCCCGTGAAGAAGCCGTTGCCGTCGAACTGGGTCTCGCGACCGTCAACGACGACCGTTGCACCCTCGGCCGCAGCGCCGGCGACGTAGGACTCGACGCGCTCCTTGGCCTCCTTGGTGATGAGCGGGCCCATCTCGGATGCCGGATCGGTGCCGTCGCCGATCTTGAGGTCGGTGATGCGCTCGGCGATCTTGCCAACGAGCTCGTCGGCGATGTCGCCAACGGCCACGACCACGGAGACCGCCATGCAGCGCTCGCCAGCCGAGCCGTACGCCGCGGAGACCGCGGCGTCGGCCGACATGTTGAGATCGGCGTCGGGCATCACGATCATGTGGTTCTTCGCGCCACCCAGTGCCTGCACGCGCTTGCCGTTCGCTGCGGCGCGCTCGTAGATGTACTTCGCGATCGGCGTGGACCCGACGAAGCTGATTGCCTTCACGTCGCGGCTGTCGAGCAGCGTGTCGACGGCGACCTTGTCGCCGTGGACCACGTTGAGCACGCCGTCGGGCAGGCCGGCCTCGCGGAACAGGTCAGCGATGAACACCGACGCGGAGGGGTCGCGCTCGGAGGGCTTGAGCACGACCGTGTTGCCGCACGCGATCGCCGAGGCGATCATCCACAGCGGCACCATGACGGGGAAGTTGAACGGCGTGATCGCCGCGACAACGCCGACCGGCTGCTTGATCGAGTGCACGTCGACGCCGGTGGAGACCTGCTCGTCGCGCTCACCCTTGAGGAGGTGGAGCAGGCCGGAGGCGAACTCGACGTTCTCCAGGCCACGGGCGATCTCGCCGGCGGCGTCGGAGAGCACCTTGCCGTGCTCGCTCGTGACGATCGCCGCGAGCTCCGGGGTGCGCTGCTTGAGCAGCTGGCGCAGGTTGAAGAACACATCCGCGCGCTTGGTGAGGCTCGTCTTGCGCCACATCGGCAGGGCGGCCTGTGCCGCCGCAATCGCCTGCTCGACGGTCGCCGCAGACGCGATGCCCAGCTCGTGCTGCGCCTCGCCCGTCGCGGGGTTGTAGACCGCCTGAATGCGCTCGGCTGCGTCGACCTTCTCGCCACCAATAACGTGGGGGATGCGTGCCATCCGTCCGCCTCTTTCCTGTTCGTGCCGAGATCTCGCTGTGAAATCCGGGCAATGTGTTCGAGGCCGAACGCCCCGCTGTGCTCAAGTGTGGCAGGCGAACACGCGGAGAACGACCGGCAAAGTATCGCATTCTCTCCCTGGTTTCGTACACTGTGTATGACATGCACACGAACCCCGCAGACCTCACCCCCGTCACCGTCGCTGACGTGCTCGAACTTCCGGAACTCGCCGCGGGCCAGCCGGAGCTCGCCGCGGGCGCAGCCGGCCTCCAGCGTCGACTCCGCTGGGCACACGTCGTGGCGGGAGCAGCCGCCATCGGGCTCCTCGACGGCGGCGAGCTGATCCTCACCACCGGCGCCGGCTGGCCCACGGCGCAGGGCGCGCTCGAACGACTCGCGACGGAGCTCGCCGGGGTCGACCCCGCCGCCGTGGTGCTCGAGCTCGGCGCCCACTTCGAGACGGCGCCGGAGCCACTCGTGCGCGTCTGCGGCGAGCGCGCGATCCCGCTCATCGTGCTGCACCGCGAGGTGCGCTTCGTGCAGATCACGCAGCGGATCCACCAGCGCGTGCTCGCCGCGCAGAACGAGGCGCTCTCCGCACGAACCGAGATCCACGAGATGCTCACCGAGCTGGGCCTCAATCGCAGCCCGGTCGACTACGTGATCGACCGGCTTTCTGAGACCCTCGACGCACCGGTGGTGCTCGAGGATCCCTCCGGGCGCGTGGTCGCGTGGGCCGCGCGGGATCGGGACCCGGAGTCGGTGCTCGCGGCGTGGACCCAACCGGGCGAGCCGGCGCTGCCCGCCGACGCCGAGCGCGTGGTGGTCGAAGCGCAGGGACGCCGCTGGGGCACGCTTTCAGCGCTGGGCGGGCCCGCGCACCCGGCGGGCCGACGCACCGTGCTCGAGCTCGGCGCGCTCGCGCTCGCGCTCGGGCGGCTCGCCGACACGAGCGGCGAGGCGTGGCTCCGGCTGAGCTCGAAACAGCTCTTTGACACGCTCCTGAGCGGACGGTACCGGCGCGACGCCGAGCTTGCCGTGCAGCTCGCCGCGGCCGGGCTCCCGGTCACCGACCGCGTGCTGGTCGGCGCGACGCTCCGTGGCACCGGAGACTTCGGGGCGCACGGGCCCCTTGAGCGCGCGCTGCTTGAGACGGCCCTGCGCCGCGCGGTCGCCCCCGAGGGGCGGGTGATCCTCGTGCCAGACACCGAGGCCGCCGATGGGGGCGCTCGCGCGACCCTGCTCGCGCTGCTCTCGTTCCCACGGGGCGACCCGCGGGTTGCCCCGTCCGCCGGGGACAGCCCCACACCGCTCGTGACGCGCCTCGCCCGCGAGCTTGACATGCTGCTGCCCTCCACCACGCCGGCGTCCTGGCGTGCGCACCTGGGGCTCGGGGCCGACGGCACCGGCGTGCGCTCGCTCATCACCTCGCTCGAGCGGGTGCGCGCCGCCGGGCAGCTGCGCCCCTCGGCGGCGGCCGGACGCGTGACGGCACAGGTCGCGGAGCGCCAGGCCCTGGCCTACCTGGTGCGCGGCTTCGCTGGCTCGCCCGAGCTGCAGGAGTACGCGACCGCGACGCTCGGGCCGCTCGTTGCGCACGATGCGGCGTCCGGGCCGGGCCACAGCGGGGACCTGCTGCGGGTGCTCCGCGCGTACCTCGATCAGCCCACCAACCGCTCGCTCGCCGCCGAGCGCGCCCGGCTCTCACGCTCGGTGTTCTACCAGCGGCTCGCACTCATCGAGGAGCTGCTCGACGTCGATCTCGCCGACGGCACCACGATCGCGACGCTCGCCGTGGCGCTCCTCGCACTCGGCTGAGGCGGCGCGCACGCCGCGCCGTTCTCGGTGCTCGCTCCTCCAGCGCCCGGGGCGCGAGCGCCGCGAGGCGCTAGACCGCGGTCGGCAGGTTCCAAAGCGCCGAGTAGTCGTGTCCGAGCCGCACCACGAGGCGCCGCAGCTCGGGCAGCGAGAGCCCGATCACGCAGCTCGGTGCGCCCTCGATCCGCTCGATGAACGCCCCGGCGAGGCCGTCGACCGCAAAGCCGCCGGCGAGCTCGAGCGGCTCCCCCGTCGCGACGTACGCCGCGAGCTCCGCGTCGCTCACGTCGGCTGCGAGGGTGACCGTGGCGGTGTCGACGCCGCCGGCCGCGCCGCGCACGGCGCCGCCCGTGTGGTCGATCACCCAGTGCCCAGAGTGCAGCACGCCGGTGCGGCCGCGGTGGTGCTGGGCGCGCGCGAGCGCGACCTCGGGCAGGTGCGGCTTCCCCAGGATCTCGTCGTCGAGCAGGAACATCGAGTCGCCCCCGAGCACGAGCCCGTCGATCTCGGCCCCGTGGCGCCGCACCACGTCCTCGGCTTTGAGTCGCCCGAGGTACTCGGTGAACTCGGGCGCAGAGAGCGCGCGGCCCAGCTCGGCCTCGCGCGCGGCAATCGCCGCGTCCTCGTCGACCTCGGGCGAGAAGCAGATCGGTTCGATCCCGGCGCCACGCAGCACTGACAGGCGGGCAGGGGACGTCGAAGCGAGGTAGAGGCGCATGCTCCGATCCTATTATCGCGCTCACCCCGGCGGCAGGCGGCGCCCCCGCCGGGACGTTGCTCCCGGTGAGCATGGGAGAATGGAGCCCATGGCTACTCATGAACCCACCGGCGCACCCCTCGAAGTGGGCGCCGAGATCGAACTCGACGTCACCGGCATCGCGCACGGCGGCGTGAGCGTTGCCCGGCACGAGGGCCGCGTGGTGTTCGTCGCCGACGCGATCCCCGGCGAGCGCGTGCGCGCCCGCGTGACGGACGCGAAGAAGAAGTCGTTCGCGCGCGCCACGACGATCGCCACCGTCGACGCGTCACCGGATCGCCGTCCCCACGTCTGGGACGCCGCCGATCTGAGCCGCAACCCGGAGGACCGGGCCGGCGGCGCTGAGTTCGGGCACATCGCGCTCGAGCGCCAGCGCTCGCTCAAGGCCGAGGTGCTCACCGACGCAATGCGCCGCTTCGGGGGTGTCGAGCTTGCCGCTGACGAGGGCGAGGACCTCGCTGAGGCGCTCGCCGACCTGGTCGAGGCGGCACCGGGCGACGAAGAGACGAACGGGCTCGGCTACCGCAGCCGCGTACGCCTGCACGTCGATCCGGAGTCGGGCACCGTGGGGCCGTACGCCGCGCGCAGCCGCCGCGTGATCCCCGTCACCTCGCTGCCGCTCGCGAACGCCGACATCGCCCAGATCGCCCCGCTGGGCGACTTCATGCCCGGCGTCGCGACCGTCGACCTCGTGGCGCCCTCGGCCGACGATCCGCGCATGCTGCTCGGCATGGTCGGTGACCGCACGCGCACGGGCGCCGCCGACGCGGTGCAGGAGCTCGTTGAGGATCGCGGATTCATCGTGCGCGCCGGCGGGTTCTGGCAGGTGCACCGCGAGGCGCCGGCGCTGCTGTTCACCGCCGTGCGCGACGCGATCAGCGAGCTCATCGAGGCCGGCCGCTTCGACCCGGCCGCCGGCAACCTCGACCTCTACGGCGGGGCCGGGCTGCTTGCCGCCGCGATGGCCGAGGCCGCCGGCCCGGGGCTCAAGGTGACCACCGTTGAGTCCGACGACGCGGCGACCGACGACGCCTCGGAGAATCTCTCCGAGCTGCTCGGCGCGCTCGCGGTGACCGCGCGCGTGGATCGGCACCTCTCCGAGCTGCTCCAGGCGCCCGCATCGGTGCGGGATCGCCTCAGCCGCGGCACCGTCGTGCTCGATCCGCCCCGCTCCGGCGCGGGTGGCGAGATCACCTCGCAGCTCACGCAGCTCGCACCCGCGAACATTGTCTACGTGGCGTGCGACCCGGTGGCGCTCGCGCGCGACACGAAGACGCTGCGCGACTCCGGCTACGAGCTGACCGGGCTGCGCGCGTTCGACATCTTCCCGCACACGCACCACTTCGAGTCGCTCGCGGTCTTCGAGCGCGAGTAGGCGCCGGGGCGCGGCTCGCACGCGCGCCCGCACACTGAAGTCCCGCGGGCAGAGTCACACGACTCTGCCCGCGGGACTTCGGCTTTTCCGCCCGAGCGAGCGGCACCGCCCACCGCGGCCTGACACAATGGCGCAATGATCGCACGAACGCCGACGTTCACCCTCGTACAGTTGCGCTACTTCGTCGCGGTGGCTCAACGCGAGCACATGACGGCCGCCGCCGCGGACCTCAACCTCACGCAGTCGACGCTCTCGAGCGCGATCGCACAGCTTGAGCGCGAGCTGGGCGTGGCGCTGTTTCTCCGGGTCCCGCGGCGCGGGCTCCAGCTCACGCCGGCCGGGGAGATTCTGCTCGCGCGCAGCGCAGCGTTCCTTGAGGAAGCCGAGCTGATCGGACGGACGGTGCAGTCGAGCGGCGAGGTGCTCAGCGGGGAGATCTCGGTTGGCTTGTACGCCCCGCTCGCGCCCTACCAAGCCCCGCTGATCCTGCAGCGCTTTGAACGGCAATTTCCCGAGGTGTCAGTGACGTTCGTTGAGGGCGACCAGGGCACCCTGCAGGAGGCCCTGTACGACGGCGCCTGCGAGATCGCCCTCATGTACGATCTGGGCGTCGACGAGCGCTTCGAGCGCACGGTGATCGACCGCATCCCGCCGCACGTGATCGTCGCAGAGGAGCACCCGCTTGTGCAGCGCGGGCGCGCGGAGGTGAGCCTCGCGGAGCTCGCGGACGAGCCGTTCATTCTGCTCAATCTGCCGCACACCCGCGACTACTACCTCAGCCTGTTCCGCCAGCTCGGGGTGTCGCCCAGGATCCGCCACATCTCGCTCGGCTACGAGACGGTGCGCTCGTTCGTGGCGCAGGGGCACGGCTACTCGGTCCTCAATCAGTGGGTCGACTACGGCCGCACGTACTCGGGTTCGCGGGTCGTACCGATCCGGCTCGCGGACGAGCTCCCGCCCACCGAGGTCTCCCTCGTCGCGCGGCGCGGCCTGGTCCCCACCCGCAAGGCGCGGGCGTTTGCCCAGGTCTGCACCGAACTCGCGAACGAGCACGCGTATTCATCGAATTTCTCGATCGAAACAAACGAATCTCCCCGTTAGACGAGATCGTTCCGGGCCCGAATGATTGAGGCAAGTCCCGCCCCGCCGGCAATGGAGTCGGCGGACCGCGCAGGGGCTCACCCCAGGAGGACGCAATGACGCAGCAATCCGACACCGTTGATTCGACCGTCGCGCCGCAGCCGCAAGGCGGCGCCGCCCCGCCCACCGATCCGGTCAACCTCCCGACCGGTCCCGTCTCCGTCGCCGAGCGGCGCACGCTCACGCGCGACCGCCGCCGCGTGCTGCTCGCCGGCAGCGTCGGTCAGTTCATCGAGTTCTACGATTTCACGCTCTACGGCCTCTCGGCGCTCACGCTCTCCGCGCTGTTCTTCCCCGGAGTGAGCCCCACGCTCGCACTCCTGTCCACGTTTGCCGCGTTCGGCGTCGCGTTCTTCGTTCGCCCACTCGGCGGGCTCTTCTTCGGTGCGCTCGGCGACCGCTACGGCCGCCGACCGGTGCTCTACGTGACGCTGCTCACGATCGGGATCGCGACCACGGCGATCGGGCTGCTGCCCACCTACGCGCAGATCGGCGTCGCCGCCCCCGTGCTCCTCGTGCTGTGCCGCCTGCTGCAGGGGTTTTCGGCCGGTGGCGAATCGGTGGGCGCACCGGCCTTCGTGTTCGAGCACGCGCCCAACCACCGTCGCGGGTTCTGGCTCAACATCACGCTCGCCGCCACCGCGCTGCCATCTGTCGTCGGTGGCACACTGATCCTCGTGCTCTCGCAGAGCATGTCTGCCGAGTCGTTTGAGGCGTGGGGGTGGCGGATCCCGTTCATCATCGCCCTCCCGCTCTCACTGTTCGGGCTCTGGATCCGCTCGCACACCGAAGAGTCTGACGCGTTCAAGCAGGTGCAGCAGAAGCAGCTCGCCCAGAAGAAGGAGCACACCCCGATCCGCGACGCGTTCCGAGAGAACTGGCTGCAGATGCTCCAGGTCATCATGGTGATGGGGCTCACCGCCATGGGCTTCTACTTCCTCTCCGGCTACTTCGTCGCCTACGTGCAGACCGCCGGCGACCTCAGTCGCGAGGCCTCGCTGCTGGCGAACGCCGCCGCGATGCTGCTCTACGCACTGGTACTGCCCGTCGCGGGGCTCCTCGGCGACCGCTTTGGCCGCAAGCCGATGCTCATCGTGGGCGCCGCGGCGATCGCGGTGCTCGCGGTTCCGGCGTTCCTGCTGGTCACCTCGGGCTCGTTCCCGCTCGCAATGCTCGGCCAGTTTGTGTTCGTGCTCGCCGTCTGCACCTACGGGGGCGGTTGTTACACCTTCTTCGTTGAGATTTTCACCACGCGCACCCGCTTCACCTCGGCTGCCGTGAGCTACAACGTCGGCTACGCCATCTTCGGCGGCACCGCGCCGTTCATTGGCACCTGGCTTGTCGAGGCCACCGGCTTCGGCGCGAGCCCCGGCGTGTACATGGCCATCGCCGCCGCCGTCGTCTTCCTCGTCCTCGTCTTCACCAATATCCCCGAAACCCACCCGCTCAAGCGGACGCGCACCTCAGGAGCTGCTCTGTGACCACCCCGTCATTTCTCACCGATTTCCACCGCGTCGCCGAGATCGGTGCGACGCCCAACCACGGGGTCGACCGGCAGGCGGCGACCGCGGAGGACCGCGAGACCCGGGAGTGGTTCCGCACGTTCGCGCAGACGCGCGGCTGGGAGGTGCGGGTCGACGGGATCGGCAACCAGTTCGCGCTCGTGGAGCTGGTACCCGGCGCTCCCTACGTGCTGCTCGGCTCGCACCTCGACTCGCAGCCCCTTGGGGGGCGCTTCGACGGGGCCTACGGGGTCATCGCCGGGCTCCACGCCGCCGACCGGATCGCGAACTCCCACGCCGCGGGTGACGCCGCCGCGCCCCGCTTCAACCTCGCGGTCGTGAACTGGTTCAACGAGGAGGGCGGCCGCTTCGCGCCGTCGATCATGGGAAGCTCGGTGTTTGCCGGGATCATGGACGAGGCGGAGATGCTGGAGGTCCGCGACCTCCGCGGAGTGTCCGTGCGCGAGGCGCTGGACCAGATCGGATACCTCGGCAGCGACGCGCGCCCCGAGATCGCGGCCTACGCCGAGATCCACATCGAGCAGGGCAGGATCCTTGAGCGCGAGGGCATTCCGATCGGCGCGGTTGACTCGAGCTGGTACACGCAAAAGCTCGACATCGAGGTGCTCGGCGAGCAGTCGCACACGGGGGCGACGCTCATGTCTGACCGGCACGACGCCCTGCTGGGCGCGGCGAAGGTGATCCAGCGGGTCCACGAGGTCACCGACCAGTTCCCACCCGAGACGCTCGTGTCGTCGGTGGGCCAGCTCACGCTCGAGCCGAAC
The DNA here is from genome assembly GCF_004217175.1 of Leucobacter luti. Classification (GTDB taxonomy): domain Bacteria; phylum Actinomycetota; class Actinomycetes; order Actinomycetales; family Microbacteriaceae; genus Leucobacter; species Leucobacter luti. Next base: position 323,588 of record NZ_SHKI01000006.1, on the reverse strand, counting down.
TCCCCGATCGTGGTGGCCCGCCGCGTGCACCTCGTCGCCGATCTTCGGGCCGACGACGAGGCGGTGGTGCTCGCCGCGCGCGATCGCCTCCTCGCCGACATCCGCCTCATCGAGGCCGAGCACGGCCTCACGATCCACGCGCGCGACTTCGACGTCCGCGCGAATCAGCACTACCCGGAGTCGGGGATCCGGCTGAGCGAGGAGGTCGCAGCCTCGCTCGGTCTCGGCGCGCGACGGATCCGCACGATGGCGGGGCACGACTCGGTCGCCATGAACCGGATCGCCCCGACCGTCATGCTGTTCATCCCGTCGGTCGACGGCGTGAGCCACTGCGAGCGCGAATTCTCCCGTGACGAAGACATGGCCGCCGGGGTGGATTTCCTCACGGAGGTGGCGCGGCGCCTGCTCACGGGCGCGCTTCAGGCCGAGTAGCCGGCGCAGCTCGAGCCACCCCACCGCCCCGCCACCACCACCGCGACTCGTTTCGCGGCCGCCCGCACGCACAGGAGCCCCCATGCACTCAGATCCAATCCCCACCGAGCTCACTCGCCTCGACGCCACGACGGCGCGCGCGCTCTTTGCCTCCGGGGACCTCGCACCGACCGAGCTCCTGGCTGCGACGCTCGCGAGGATCGACGCGGTGAACGGGGACCGCGACACCGGAGTGAACGCGTTCACCGAGGTGATGGCCGAGGAGGCCCGCGCGGCGGCGCGCGCCGCCGACACCGCGTGGGCAGAGGCCCGAGCCGCGGGGACCACCCCGCCGCCGCTCCTCGGGATCCCGGTCGCCACGAAGGAGAAGCACGGGATCGCCGGGCGCACGCTTGAGCAGGGGCTCGCCGCGCAGCGCGGGGTCGTGGCGCGCACGCACCACCCGGTCGTCGAGAGGGCCCTCGCGGCGGGCGGGATCATTCACGCGCGCACCACCTCACCAGAGTTCTCGTGCGCCACGGTGACGCACTCCCCCGCCTGGGGGATCACCCGCAACCCGTGGCACCTCGCGGCCTCCCCCGGCGGCTCCTCAGGCGGCGCGGGCGCCGCGCTGGCGGCGGGCATGGCGACGCTCGCGACCGCCTCCGACATTGCGGGCAGCACCCGGATCCCGGCCGGCTTCACCGGCACCGTGGGATACAAGGCACCGTACGGGCGGATCCCCGGCCTGCCACCGCTCTCGGGCGACTGGTACCGGGGGGACGGACCGATGGCGCGGTCCGTGGCCGACACCGCACTGCTCACCGGGGTGCTCAGCGGCACGCACCCGGCCGACCACGCCTCGCTCGGCCCGGCCGGGCTTGCGGTGGCGCCAACCGCCCAGTCCGGACTCGCCTGGGTCCGCGGGCGGCGGATCGGTCTCGCGCTCACGCTCGGCGACTACCCGGTCGCCCCGAGTGTGCGGGCGAACACCGAGCGGGTCGCCCTCGCCCTGGAGGAGGCGGGCGCGGTGATCGTGCCGGTCGAACTGCCGTGGACGGTGGAGCGCATCACCGCCACCACCTTCGCGCACTTCGGCCACATCCTCGGCCCCGCGATGGCGGAGCTCACCGCCGGCACTGAGGCGCAGCTCGCCGCGTACACGCGCCAGTTCATCGCCGACGCCGCGCGCGCGGCCGACGGGGTCTCGCTCCCGCAGTCGCTCGCGCGCGACGCTGCTCTCCAGGGCGAACTGGCGGACGCGATGGCCGGGCTCGACGCGCTCCTCACCCCCACGCAGGCGGTCGAGATGCTCGATGCCGCGAGCGACTATCTCGACGGCATCGACGCCGTGGGCGACGACGGCGTGCCAGTGCATCTCGCCCACTACTGGGAAGCGCACATGACCAGCCCGTTCAACGTGGCAAACCGCTGCCCGGTACTCGCGGTGCCGAGCGGGATCTCGAGCGTCGGCGTGCCCACCGGGGTGCAACTCGTGGGGCACCCGTGGGACGAGGCCGCCGTGTTCGAGCTCGGCGCGGCGGTCGAGGCGCTGGTCGAAATGCCGGCGTACCCCGAACTCGGTGCGGCAGCGCACGGCGCCGCAGCGCACTAGACCGCGGCGCACGGTGCGGCGCGCCCCGGACGCTAGGCCCGAAGTGACGCGCCCCGCGGAGCGCCGAGGAGCTCCGGGGCTACTTCGCGCGCACCGTGACGACGCCGGTCATCTCGGGGTGGATCGAGCAGTCGTAGTCGAAGTCGCCTGCCTCCGTGAAGACGTGCGTGTAGCTGCCCGATGTCTGCAGCTCGCTCACGAAGCTCCCGTCTGCCGCGACCACGTCGTGCTCCGCCGGCCCCTCGAACACCCACTCGACCGCGTCGCCCGCGACGATCTCGATCTCGCGCGGCTCGAACGCGTTGTCGTACGCGCGCACCGTCACGGCGGGCTTCGCGTGATCGTCGGACGGCACGAGCTCGGGCTTCCCCGTGGGGCCGCACCCGCTCAGCGCCGCGGCGGCGCCGAAGCCGATCACCCCGGCGAGCCCGGTCAGGATCCCGCGCCGGGAGATCTCGCTCGCGCCAACGTTGCTCATGCCCATACTGCGGTCCTCCAGTGGTGCCGGTGTGCTCGTGTCAGTGCTTGTGCAGGGCGCGCGCCGCGTCCGTAATGGCGCCCGTCATCGACGGGTACACGGCAAACGCCGAGGCGACCTGGTCGACGGTGAGCCGGTGCTCGACCGCGAGTGCCACCGGGAAGATCAGCTCGCTCGCGCGATGGGAGACGATCACGCCGCCGATCACCGTGCCGGATGCCTCCCACGCGAACAGCTTCACGAAGCCGTCGGTGAAACCGATCATCTTCGCGCGCGGGTTCACGCTCAGCGGGATCGTGTGCGAGATCGCCTTGGCCACGTCCGCGGCGTCTTCAAGCGAGCGCTCGTTCCAGCCGACGGTCGCGATCTCCGGGTAGGTGAACACGTTCGCCGCAACGTTACGCAGATCGATCGGGCGCACGAAGTCACCGAGCGCGTGCATGATCGCCGTGCGCCCCTGCATCGACGCGACCGAGGCAAGCGGGTAGAAGTCGGTGCAGTCACCCGCGGCGTAGATCGAGGGGATCGCGGTGCGCGCCACCTTGTTGACGCGGATGTGGCCGCTGTCGGTGAGCGCCACGCCCGCCTCTTCGAGACCGAGGCCCGCGGTGTTCGGGATCGAGCCCACCGCCATGAGGCAGTGTGAGGCCTCGATGGTGCGCCCGTCCTCGAGTGAGACAAGCACGCCCGTCTCGGTGCGGGTGACCGTCGATGCGCGCGACTTCGACATCACGTTCATGCCGAGGCGCGTGAACTCGCGCTCGATCACGGCCGCCGCGTCGGGGTCCTCGCCCGGCAGCACCTGCTCACGGCTCGACACGAGCGTGACCTCGGCGCCGAGGGTGCGATAGGCGTTCGCGAACTCGGCGCCGGTGACACCGGAGCCGACGACCACGAGGTGCTCCGGGATCGAGGTCAGGTCGTAGAGCTGCTTCCACGTGAGAATCCGCTCACCGTCGGGCTTCGACGAGTCGAGTTCGCGCGGGCTCGCGCCCACCGCGACCACGATCGTGTCCGCTTCGATGCGGTCGAAGTCGGTGCCCTCGCCGGCCGCGGCGGTCGACACCAGCACCGCGTTCGGGCCGTCGAGCCGCCCGTCGCCCTGCACCACACGCACCCCGGCGTCCTCAAGCGTGCGCAGCATATCGACCGACTGCGCGCCGGCCATGGCGAGCAACCGCTTGTTCACCGCCGCGAGGTTGACCGCGATCTCGGGTCGCACGGGCTTCCCGTCGCCACCCGGCACGAAGGTTTGGACCCCGAGCTTGCCGGAGTCGCGCACCGCCTGCACTGCTCCCGCGGTGCCGATGAGGCTCTTCGACGGCACCACGTCGGTGAGCACCGCTGCTCCCCCGACGCCCGCGCTCTCGATCAGCGTGACCTCGGCGCCCAACTGCGCGCCGGCAAGGGCCGCCTCGTAGCCGCCCGGACCGCCACCGAGCACCGCGATCCGGTGCTTTCGTTCATACGCTTTCGCCATGCCCCCAGTCTACGGCTCGGCGGCCGCGCCGGGCGCCGCCGGCCTAGGAGGTGGCGTGCGTGCGCTGGGTGGTGCCGCCCGGCCAGCGCTTCTCGAGCCGGCGATCGAGCGCGGTCCAGTAGTTCTGCATCACGGGGCAGGATCGTGCGCCCGTCCACAGCTCGATGTTGCGCACCGCCTCGCTGTCGGCCCAGACCCACTCGTCAAACCAGGCGTCCACGGCGGTGGCGAGCGCCTCGCCGCGGCGGCGGCCGATCCCCGGGCGGGGGCTCGCCTCGCGCTCCTCGCGGCACAGCCACGTCACGCCGACGTGCGGGGGCACCGGCAGCTGTTCGATCTGCATGGGCGCGAACACCTCGACGAACACGCGACCGTAAGAGGTCTCGGGGAGGCTGCCGAGCCACTGGCGCAGCGCGGGGAGGTCGGCGGCGTCGCACGCGGCAATCACGCAGTCGACGCCAGCGGGGTCGACGACGGACACCAGCTCTGGTCGCTCGGCAGGATCGAAAAGGTTCACGACTCGATCTTAGGGCATCCTAACCATCGTCGGGTGATCTCTCGGCGAACGATCAGCAACGCTGTCTTCGCGGGAGGGAGAATGCCACCCACCGGCGAACGTGCCCCGCCCGGCATCATCGACGGCCTAAGATCAACGGTCAGGGAGTACGCGCGGCACCGCCAGCCGCCGCCCGGCACCACGAACGATGATGTTGGAAGGATAGCCACACACATGACGAGGACTGAATCCGACTACGACATGTCTGCCGATGCGTTCCGCCGCGGCCTGGGCACCATCGACATGGCGATGACGGGTTCGATTCCGCTGCCGTCCCACGCGGGGACGGCGACGCAGGAGTCCCCCGCAGCCGGTGCCTCACTCGAGCGAGATCCCGGCATGCCCGCCAGCACGTGGCGCATGCGCAGTGATGCGTGGGAGTACCTCCGCTTCGCGGTGAAGCGCCTCGTCTACGGGAACGACGACGTTGACCTGCTCGCGTCCGACGGCGAGATCCGACGCTCCCTCCGCTCGCTCGAGACCGTCGAGATGTACTGGGCCGGCTTTGGCCAGCGCTACGTCGCCGCGATCACCGAGCTCCTCGAGGCCGGCGACTACCGCGTGGCGCTCGATCGGATCGGCCGCGTGGTCAACCGCCTCCGCGGAGACACCGTCCCCGAGGAGCCGCGCGACGAGTTCGGCGACGAGCAAGAGCGCTCGGAGTTCACCGCGGACGCGGATCCCCGCCCGCGCTTTGAGGTCCTCATCGTCGACGAGACCACGCCCACAGAGCGCGACGCCACGCGCTCGGAGGCGCTCCGGCTGCGCTCCTCGGCCGACGACTTCATCTACGAGTTCGTGATCGTCCCGTCCGCGGACGACGCGGTCGCCGCGGTGCTCACCAACCCGAACATCCTCGCCTGCGTGGTGCGCCCCGGGTTCAGCGAGCGCACCCGCCAGCGCCTCAGCCGCGACCTGCGCGAGACGATCGACCTGGCCCGCGCCGAGGTGGCCCCCGGCTCGGCGCCGGCGCGCAGCTCGCTCGCGTCAGTGCAGCGCGTGCTCGGTCTCGCGGACACGCTCGCCGCGATCCGACCGGAGCTCGATCTGTACCTCATGGCCGGCGCGCACATCGAAGACCTCGCCGGCGCGCTTACCCGCCGCTTCCGCCGGGTGTTCCGGCGCGAGGACCAGCTCGAACTGCACCTGTCGCTGCTGCGCCGCGTCTCGCACCTCTACGACACCCCGTTCTTCTCCGCGATCCAGGACCACGCGCGCCGCCCCGTCGGCGTCTTCCACGCCCTCCCCGTGGCCCGCGGCGGCTCGGTCGTGTCGTCGAAGTGGATCAAGGACCTCGCCGATTTCTACGGCCTCAACCTGCTGCTCGCCGAGACGAGCGCGACCTCGGGCGGCCTCGACTCGCTGCTCGCCCCGGTGCGCACGCTCAAGAAAGCGCAGGAGCTCGCGGCGCGCGCGTACGGGGCGAAGCACACGTTCTTCGTCACCAACGGCACCTCGACCGCGAACAAGATCGTGCACCAGGCGCTCGTCGCCCCGAACGACGTGGTGATGGTCGACCGCAACTGCCACAAGTCGCACCACCACGCGGTCATGCTGACCGGCGCGCGCCCCGCGTACCTCGAGGCGTACCCGCTCAACGACTTCGCCTTCTACGGCGCGGTGCCGCTCGACCGGATCAAGCAGCTGCTGCTCGACTACCGGGCCGCCGGTCGGCTCGACGAGGTGCGCATGATCACGCTCACCAACTGCACCTTCGACGGCATCGTCTACGACCCCGAGCGCGTCATGGCCGAGTGCCTCGCGATCAAGCCTGACCTGGTGTTTCTGTGGGACGAGGCCTGGTTCGCGTTCGCCGCGTTCCACCCCGTCACCCGGCGCCGCACCGCGATGGCGGCCGCGAAGCGACTCGAACAGCACCTGGGCAGCACGGCGCACGCCGCCGCCTACCGCGAGCAGCAGGAGCGCCTGTTCACGCCAGACGGCACCCCCGCTGCCGACGAGCTGTGGATCTCGGAGCGCCTGATTCCCGCGCCGAGTGCCAGGATCCGCGTCTACGCAACGCAGTCGACGCACAAGACACTCACCGCACTGCGGCAGGGGTCGATGATTCACGTCTACGACCAGGACTGGGTCCGCGAGGCCGAGGAGGCCTTCCATGAGGCGTACATGACGCACACCTCGACCTCCCCGAACTACCAGATCCTCTCTTCCCTCGACATCGGCCGCCGCCAGGTCGAACTCGAGGGCTTCGAACTCGTGCAGCGTCAGCTCGACCTGGCGACGAGCCTCTCGCAGGCGATCGCCCGGCACCCGCTGCTGCGCCGCACCTTCCGCGTGCTCACCGCGCACGATCTCGTTCCCGGGGATAACCGCGAGATCGGGCGGCCGATGCCGCTCCGCGACGGGCTGTCTTCAATGTGGCAGGCCTGGGCCACCGACGAGTTCGTGGTCGACCCGAGTCGGATCACGATCGAGATCAGCCGCACCGGGGTCGACGGCGACACGTTCAAGCACGAGCACCTCATGGACCGCTACGGAATCCAGGTCAACAAGACGAGCCGGAACACCGTGCTCTTCATGACAAACATCGGCACCTCGCGCAGCGCGATCGCGTACCTCATCGAGGTGCTCGTGAAGCTCGCGGAGCGCTTTGAGGAGCAGCAGGCGCAGCGCGACCCGGAGATCCCGCTGCCCGCGGAGGTCCCGATGCCGCCCTTGCCCGATTTCAGTGCGTTCGCAGCGAAGTACGCCACGGACGCTCTCCTCCCAGACGGCGATATGCGGGCCGCGTTCTTCCGCGGCCAGCAGCGCGGCGCCGTGGAGCACGTGCGGCACGACGAGCTGCGCGAGCGGGTCGCCGGCGGCGCGCAGCCGATCTCGGCCGGCTTCGTGACCCCGTACCCGCCGGGCTTCCCCGTGCTCGTCCCCGGTCAGTTGATCACCGCCGAGGTGCTCGACTTCATGGCCGTCCTCGACACCCGTGAGATCCACGGCTACGATCCGCTGCGCGGCTACCGCATCCTGCGGGAGGCGTAGGCTGCAGGGTGGCCCTGGCGATTCCGCCCGGGTCACCCCACCGCGATCGGGCCCGTCATGACTCACCTGTACCTTCCGTCAGAACTCTGCAATACTCCAAGCGGGGGCTCAACAACGGAGTTTTGCTCATGACGAATCAGTCGCCAGCCGCGGGCAGCGCCGCACCGCAGGCGGCCCACACCCTCAGGCGCAACCTCAAATCCCGCCACATTCAGATGATCGCGCTCGGTGGCGCGATCGGCACCGGGCTCTTCTACGGCTCGTCCGAGTCGATCGGTCTCGCCGGCCCTTCGGTGCTGCTCACCTACCTCATTGGCGGCGTGGTGATCTTCCTCGTGGTCCGCGCTCTCGGCGAGATGTCGGTAGACGAGCCGGTCTCCGGGGCGTTTAGCCACTACGCGAACAAGAACTGGAGCGCCAGAGCCGGCTTCGTGTCCGGTTGGAACTACTGGTTCAACTACATCGCCGTGTCGATGGTGGAGCTCGCCGTGGTCGGATCATTCGTGAACTACTGGCTCCCGGGCATTCCCGGCTGGGTGTCCGCCGCGTTCTTCCTCCTCCTGATCACGGGCGTCAACCTGGTCGGGGTTCGCCTCTTCGGCGAGTTCGAATTCTGGCTCGCCCTCATCAAGGTTGCCGCGGTCATCGGGATGATCGTGCTCGGGGCGATCGTTGTGGCGATCGGGATCAACAACAGCACCGACCTCCCCGATCCGAGCTTCGCGCACCTCTGGGATCAGGGCGGCTTTTTCCCCCTGGGGCTCAGCGGCATGCTCTTCGCCCTGGTCGTTGTGATGTTCTCGTTCGGCGGCACCGAGCTCGTCGGGATCACCGCCGGTGAGGCGGAGGAGCCCGAGCGTACGATTCCGCGGGCGATCAACCAGGTGATCCTGCGCATCCTTATCTTCTACATCGGGGCCCTCGCGGTGATCATGGCGGTGGTGCCCTGGGACCGACTCGACGGCCAGACGAGCCCGTTCGTGCAGATCTTCGACCGCATCGGGATCGCGGGAGCCGGACACATTCTCAACCTCGTGGTGCTCACCGCGGTGATCTCCGTATACAACTCGGGGCTCTACGCGAACGGCAGAATGCTGTACTCCCTCGCCCAGCAGGGCAATGCCCCGCGCTACTTGCGCACGGTCTCCCAAGCTGGCGTGCCGGTTGCCGGAATCCTCACGTCATCAGCGGTCACGGTCATCGCGGTGTTCGTGGTGTTCCTGTGGCCAGACTTTGCGTTCCAGTACCTCATGTCGGTGGCGCTCATTGCCGCGATCATCAACTGGTCGATGATCATGATTACGCAGCTCAAGTTCCGGAAGCGCATCGGCCCGGAGGGGGTTGCCGCGCTCAAGTTCACGCTCCCGTTTCCGCGCGTCACCCCGTGGGCCGTGCTCGCTTTCTTCGTGCTCATGGTGGTGCTCATGAGCTTCCACGACGGCTACCGCACCGCGGTGATCGTGGGCCCCATCTGGCTCGCCGTGCTCCTCATCGCCTACCAGCTCAAGCGTCGGCCGGGGTCGGCCGCGGGGAGCGACGAGGTCGCGGCCGACCCGGCGGCGCAGACCGCCGCGCCGCCGGGCTCGACCGACGCGCCTTGAGCTACGCGCCGAGGTCGCTGATCTCGGTGCGCACCGAGACAAGCTCTGGGAAGAACGTGAGGTCCAGGGCCTTGCGCAGGAATCCGACGCCGGACGAGCCACCGGTCCCCCGTTTGAAGCCGATGGTGCGCTGCACCGTGCTCATGTGCCGGAACCGCCACAGCTGGAACGCGTCCTCCACGTCTACGAGTGACTCGCACACCTCGTAGACGTCCCAGTGCGCGGCGACGTCCTCGTAGATCTCGGTGAACACCGGCACCAGCTCCGGGTGCTCCACCCACGCCTGCGACACGTCTCGGTCGATGATGCTCTGCGGCACCCGGTAGCCGCGCCGCGCGAGCATCAGCAGGAAGCTGTCGTACACCGTCGGGGCGGCGAGGGCCGCCTCCACCTCGGCGTAGACCTCCGGGTTCGGCTCAAACATGCGCAGCATGCCGGGGTTCTTGTTCCCGAGGATGAACTCGATCGAGCGGTACTGGGCCGACTGAAAGCCGCTCGAGGATCCGAGCACCCAGCGAAACTCGGCGTACTCCGCCGGGGTGAGCGTCGCGAGCACGGACCACTGCTCGGTGAGGGTGCGAAGAATCTGCTTCACCCGCGCGAGCCCCTTCAACGCCCGCTCGGGCTCGTCGGCGTCGAGCCGATCCCGCACCGCCCGCAACTCGTGCAGCATCAGCTTGAGCCACAGCTCGGACGTCTGGTGCTGGATGATGAACAGCAGCTCATCGTGGTGCGCCGGCTCGCTCAGCGGGTGTTGGGCCGAGAGGATCTGGTCGAGGCTGAGGTAGCCCGCGTAGTCCATCCGATCCGAGAAATCTACGCGAACGCCCGCTTCGATCGAGCGCTCGCCTGGTGTCTGTGACATCGTGCCTCCATCGCCGTCCTGGATTCTTCGGTCACTCCCGCGATGCTCGCCCCACGTCAGAATCACCCACAGCGTAGCCCACCCGCGCGCCGCCCGCAGCCTGGCCCACCCCGCACGCGTAGGCTTAACGCATGAGCACGGACCATGACCCCACCGCGCTGGCCGCGGCCGCAGCGCAGGAACTCGCACGCCTCACCGGAGTCGCGCGGCACGACATCGCCCTCACCCTCGGAAGCGGCTGGGGCGGTGCCGCAGACGTGATCGGCGAGACCGTCGCCGAGGTGCCCGCCGACCAGGTGCCGGGCTTCCACGCATCGGGTGTCGCTGGCCACTCGGGCACGCTGCGCTCAATCCGACTCGCAAACGGCTCCCACGCGCTCCTCATCGGCGCCCGCACCCACTTCTATGAGGGCCGCGGGGTGCGCGCCGTGGTGCACGGGGTCCGCACCGCGGCGGCGGCGGGGGCGAAGGTGATGATCCTCACGAACGGCGCGGGCGGAGTCGACCCGGCCTTCGGCGCGGGTGAAGCGGTGCTCATCAGCGACCACCTGAACCTGACCGCCACGTCCCCGATCGAGGGCGCAAACTTCGTGGATCTCACCGATCTGTACGCCTCGCGGCTCCGCGACATCGCGCGCAGCGTCGAGCCGAGCCTGCAGCAGGGGGTGTACGTCCAGCTCCCTGGACCGCACTACGAGACCCCCGCAGAGATCCATTACTTGCGCGCCATCGGTGGCCAGATCGTGGGCATGTCGACCGCGCTCGAGGCGATCGCCGCCCGGGAAGCCGGCATGGAGATCCTCGGCCTCTCCCTCATCACGAACCCCGCCGCGGGCATGGGCGACGATCCACTCAACCACGAGGAGGTCTTGGAGGCCGGCCGGGCCGCAGCGCCCCGCCTCGCAGAGCTGCTCGGCAGGGTCGTAGCTGCCCTGTAGGAGGTCGCAGTCGCGCGGCTCCGGTGGGACCGCGGCCGGGGGCGCTCGCCGCTCGCGCGGGCGCTCATAACTTCGTACAAGATCACAGCGCAACAGGGTGTGATCGTCTGCTGCGGCACGCCCCCGAGCCCCGATAGCCTGGACCGACGGGGGCAACGAAGCCGCAGAAGGAGCACACTATGCAATCGGTCGACGTCGTCGTGATCGGCGCCGGGTTCGCGGGGCTGACGGCCGCGCGCGAGCTGGGGCACGCGGGGCTTGAGGTTCTCACGCTTGAAGCGCGGGACCGGGTCGGTGGCCGCACCTGGACCGAGTATCGGCTCGGCCACGAACTCGAGCTCGGCGCGAACTGGGTGCACTGGGTGCAGCCGCACGTGTGGGCTGAGATGACCCGCTACGGGCGCGAGATGATCCGCAGCCCGCGGGCCGACGAGGCCTACTGGCGCGGCGCCGACGGCTCGGCGCGACAGGGCACACTCGACGAGTTCATGACGCTGATCGACGCGGGGCAGCAGCTCATCATTGACGACGTGCGCGCAGCGATTCCGCGCGGCACGGAGCCGACCGTCGGCACGATCCAGGAGCTCGACCACCTGAGCATCCAGGACCGCATCGACGCACTCGGCCTCGACCCAGAGTCGCGCGCAGCAAACGAATCGGTGTGGGTGGGACACGTCAATGCCCCGCTCGACCAGGTCGGGCTCTCCAGCGCGCTCCGCTGGGTCGCGGCGAGCGGCGGGCACTGGCAGCTCATGCACGAGGCGTCATCGACCTACCGCGTGGTCGACGGAATGCGCGAGTTCACCGCCAGGATCGCCGCGCACGTGGCCGGCGAGATCCGACTCAACACTCAGGTTGTCTCGGTCTCTTCAGATGCGGCCGGCGCGATCGTAGAGACCGCCGACGGCACGCAAATCCGGGCACGACGAGTGGTGAGCACGCTTCCGGTCAACGCGGTCGCCGGGATCCGCTTCGAGCCGGCGCTCCCGGAGGTGTGGGCACGTCAGCACGCCGAGACGGTCGCCTCGCAGGGGACCAAGGTCTGGCTGCGCGCGTCCGGGCACGTACCGCGGTTCTTCGCGTACGGGAGCCAGCACGACGTGTTCTCGGTGTTGAAGGCCGAGTTCCACGAGAGCGACGAGCGGGGCGACTACACGCTCCTCGTGGCGTTCGGCCCCCAGCACGACCGCGTGGACCTCGACGACCTCGCCGGAGTGCAGACGGCGGTCGACGCACTGCGGCCCGGTCTCGACATCACCGAGGTCACCGCGCACGATTGGATGACCGATCCACTCGCCCGCAATACCTGGATGACCCACCGGCCCGGGCAGCTCACCCGCGACCTTGCAGCTCTGCAGGCCCCCGCCGGCGTCGTGCACTTCGCCACGACCGACAATGCGAATCTCTGGGGCGGCTTCATCGACGGGGCAATCGAGAGCGGGCTCCGCGAATCGAGGCGGATCGCGGACGCGCTGCGCCACGGCTAGGGGCCGCGCCTTCCCTCCACAGGCAGCGGATTCGCGGCGCTCGCGCACGTTATCCACAGATGCGCGTCGCTCGCGGAACGCCGGGTGCGCGCGCCACGCGCCGGGGGTATCGTGGCAGCACGTCATTCCCCGCGGCAGGAGGTGATTCGCGTGTCGCTCACTGAACTCATCACGATGCTGGCTGGCTTCGCCACGATCGGCTCGCTCCTCATTGCCGGTCAGCTCGGGCAGGCACGCCGGATCGATGATCTTGGGAAACAGATCGACGTGAGGTTCGAGCGCGTCGACGAGCGGCTCGAACGGGTGGAAGTGCGGCTCGACCAGCTCGCAGCGCGACTCGAACGGGTCGAAGTGCGGCTCGACCAGCTCGCAGCGCGACTCGAACGGGTCGAAGTACGGCTCGACCAGGTCGAAGTGCGGCTCGACCGCATCGACGCTCGACTCGACGGAGTCGACACCCGGCTCGACCGGGGTGACGAACGGTATGTTCAGATTGACGACCGGTTCGGCTGGCTTGAGGCACGGTTCACCGAACAAATTGTCAGCACCCGGGCCGAGCTGCTCCAGCAGATCACCCGCGTTGACGACCGCCTCTACGCGCTCACCGCACACCTGATTCCCGGGTACGGGGCGCGCCACCCACGGGGGAATGGCGCGCCCTCGAATCCAGTGACCTCGTAGCGCTCCGCGGCGGCCGCGCGGGGCGGAGCCCGGCAGAACGCGCGGGGCGTCGGGCTAGCCCTCGTGGATCACCCGCCCGTCAACCACGGTGAGCCGCACGGGCAGCTCGGGGAGCTCGTCCGGGGTGGCGGTGACAGGGTCGGCGCCCCAGACCGTGAGATCGCCCACAGCACCCACCGTGAGCACCCCGCGGTCGTGGTGCCCCCGAGCCCGCGCCGGCCAGAGCGTGTACGCGAGCACTGCTTCCTCGCCCGTCAGCTGCTGTGACGGCTCAAACACGTGCGCGCCGGGATCTCCCGGGGTGTGTCGACCGCGCGCCCAGGCCATCCCGAGGCGCGGGTCGTACTGCGCGACGGGCCAGTCAGAGCCGAGCGTCAGCTCAACCCCCGCGTCGAGCACATCGCGCACCCGGTAGCCGGTCGCGTCGCGCTCGGGGCCGAGCCGGACCGTCCAGTTGTCGCTGTGATCGGGCGCGCGCCACTGCATGTGCAGGGGCTGCATCGAGGCCGTGACCCCGGATCCTCGCAGCTGCGCAACGTCCGCGTCAGAGAGCACCTCGAGATGCTCGATCGAGTGGAACGGGAGGCCCGCCCGCTCAGGCAGGGTGGCGTAGACGTCGAGCACGCGACTCACCGCGTAGTCACCGACCGCGTGCGTTGCGATCAGCATCCCGGCGTCGTGGTAAGCCCGCACCACCTCGCCGTAGCGGTCCCAGGACGGCCAGAAGGGGGCACGCCCGTCGCCGCACGCGTCGACGGTGTGCAGCCACGCGGTGCCCGTATCGATCACGCCGTCACTGAACAGCTTGATGGCACCGGTCTGCCACAGCCGTCCGGCGCGATCCTTCCCGGCGATGACTCGGGCCACGTCGGCGTCGGTATCGCCCACGGCGTGCCAGTGGTGCATCGTGACCCGGTGATCGAGTTCGCCGCGCGCCTCAAGCTCGGTGAGCAGCTCAACCGTGCGGTCCTTGCCGTCCATGATGGCGCCGCCAGTAAGACCCACCGCGGCGAGCGTACGAAACATATCGCGCAGGCCATCGCGTTCCTGGTCGTGCGTGGGCGAGGGGGCCGCGTCGAAGAGCAGCTGGTACGCAGTCGGTTCGCGCAGCTCCCCGGTCGGGGTGCCGTCCGCGTCGACGACGATCTCGCTCGCGTCGTCGAACTCCCGCGCGCCCGCGATGCCGGCGGCCGCGAGCGCGGGCGCGGTGCCGAGCCCGGTGTGCAGGTCGTAGCAGATCAGCGCGACCGGGCGGCCCGGGGCCGCGTCCTCGAGCAGCTCGCCGCGCAGCCCGGTTTCCTCGAACGGTTCGTACTCAAGGTTCCACCCGCGCACCCAGGCGCCCTCGGGGAGGCGCGCGTGCTCGGCCGCGATGGCGGCCCGGATCTCGGCAACGGTTTCGAGGCCACCGAGGTTGATTCCCGCGGTGACCTCTGCGGCCCAGTGCGGGTGGGTGTGCGAGTCGAAGAAGCCAGGGGTGATCGTGGCGCCGGCGAGGTCGCGCACCTCGATCCCGGCGGCCTCCGCCTCAGCGCGCACTGCCGCGTCGTCTCCGATCGCACTGATCCGACCGCCCCGGATCAAGATCGCGGTCGCGTCCCCGGCCGTGGCGGTGGTGTTCGTGCGGAGCTGTGCTCCCACGAGCGCGAGATCGCCTCCGAGCTGTGCCATGCTGTGTCCTTTCAAAAGCTTCTGGTTAGTGCCGCCCGATTGAGCTGTGTCCGCTGCGGGGCGCCGTTGAGGCCCCGAACCGGCGTGGGTTCCAGCGCGCCTGGTACTCCGCGTCGACATCCTCGTGCAATACGAGCGCCGCAAGATACTCGCCCATAAACGCAGCGTACTTGAATCCCTCGCCGGAGTCCCCGCAGGCGAGCACGACACTCGGGTGGGTGCGGCCGATGATGAAATCCCCGTCCCCCGAGTCGGTCCACGTGCACACCTGCGTGCCGAGCACCCGCGGGGTGATCGCCGTGAGGTCCCGGGCCACGCGCGCTCGGATGTGTTCGGTTCGCGTCGGCTGCTCCGCTCGGTCGAGGTCATCGCCGAGCCGTCCCGCCGCAAGCGGGCGGAGCGGGATATCGAGGCCCACCTTGTATCCGGAGGCCCCGTTGGGCATCGCGTAGATGCCGGCGCTGTCGGCATCGCTGCCCGCTCCAACGGGGCAGTCGACGAGGCCGGGAAGGGGCGGTGCCGGCGGCTGCGCGCCGGGATCGCCGAGGTAGACGACCTGCTCGATGTACGGGGTGAGCGGCAGCTCCAGCCCGAGCCCGGGCAGCAGCTCCGGCGTGCCGGGCCCCGCCGCGATGAGCACCTGGTCGGCGCTCAGCGTCGTGCCGTCGGGCACCCCGGACCCCGCGCCCACACGCACCGTCGCGGCGTGATCGCCCGCCGCCACCTCGATCACGCGCGTGGCGGGGAGGTAGCGGCCTCCCGCCGCAATGAACGCCTGCAACGCGCCCTGAAGTAACCGGTCGGCGTGCACCACGCCGGCCTGCTCCACGTACAGCGCGCCGCGCCCGTCGGGGCGCAGCCCGGGGAACGCCTCCCCCACGCGATCCGCCGCGACCGGTTCACCGCGTTCCCCGATTGCGGCGAGCGCAGCGGCGACCGCCGGCAACGACTCGGTGTCACGCCACAGGAGACCGGTGCGCGTGAACACCGACTCGCCGAGCCGTTCGCCGAGCCGTTCGAGCGCGTCCCGCGCGTCGCGCAGTGAGCGAGCACGCCACGGCAGCGTATCGGCGAGGCGCCAGAGCCTCGTGGTGCCACCGTTCGATGCCGACTGCCCGCCGGGAACAAAGCGCTCGATCAGGGTCACCGCCACACCCCGGTCTTGGAGCCTGAGCGCAGCCGGCAACCCCCAAGCTCCCCCGCCGACGACGATCGCCGTGCCGCCCATGAGCTAGTCCTGGATGGTGGTGTAGTGCTTGCGCAGGGGCTCGTGCACTCGCCAGGTCCCGGCCCAGCCGGACGGCATCACCATGACGTCGCCGGGCCCAAACTCCTCGGGGGCCTCACCCGCCACCTCGATGGTGACCCGTCCGGAGAGAATCGTGCAGATCTCGGTGTAGCCCACGCGCGTCGCCGTGAAGTCACCGACCGTGCACTCCCACAGCCCGGTGTCGATGCGGTTCTGTGATCCGCCGGTCCAGACCGAGACCGCTGCCTCAGTCATCCCCGCGGTCGTGGCGGTTGGCTTGGCAGCGTGGGGGCCGAGGTCTGCGGCCGCGGTGTGGTGCACGGAGAGCGTGGGAATCGTCGTCATTGGAGGTTCCTGTTCTTTTCTATGGTGTGGGTGGTCTCAGTTGCGCCCGGTAATCACGTCGGCGACGTGTGCGATGGGCGAGGTCTTCTCGCGGCCGGCGAGCTCGGTGCGATCGGCAACGCCGTACGCGGCGTAGAGCCCCTTGGTCGCGATCCAGCGCAGGGGCTCGGGTTCCCACTTACGCACTCGGTGATTGACCCACGGGAGGCCGGCGATCTCGCTGTCGTTTCCGAGGATCAGGTCCGCGATGGTGCGGCCGGCAAGGTTCGTGGAGGTGACGCCGGTACCCACGTATCCGCCGCCCCAGGCAATCCCGGTCTCGCGATCGAGCCCAACGGTGGCGGCCCAGTCGCGGGGCACTCCGAGCACGCCCGACCAGACGTGGTCAACCGCTGCGCCGCGCGTGGCGGGGAAGAACCGGTGCAGGATCTCGCTCAGGGTCTCGACGGTCGCCGGTGAGGTCTGCCCGTCGGTGTCGGTCTTCGAACCGTACTTGTAGGGCACGCCGCGGCCGCCGATCGCGATCCGGTCGTCGGCGGTGCGCTGCGCGTACATGTAGACGTGGGCGAAGTCGCCGAGCACCTCGCCGTTGCTCCAGTTGAGTTCGTCCCACACGTCCTTCGACAGTGGCTCAGTCGCGATCAGCGACGAGTTCATCGGCAGCCAGAGTCGGTGCAGGCCCTTGAGGTTCGCGGTGAAACCCTCGGTAGCGCGGACCACGTACTGCGCGGAGACTGTGCCGTGGGTGGTGCGCACCGCGTGAGGCGCGATCTCGACCGCGCGGGTGCGCTCGTAGATCTCGACACCGAGACGCTCGACGGCGTCGGCGAGCCCGGACGCAAGCTTCGCAGGCTGGATCCGGGCGCTGTGCGGGTGCCACACCGCGGCGCGGGTGTTCGCGACGTTGATGCGCGCCATCGCCTCCGGCGCCTCAAGAAGCTCGGTGTCGGCGTACTTCCATTCGCGTTCAGCCGCAGCGAAGGCGCGGATCCTATTTTCCTGTGCGGGCGTGTACGCGACGTTGAACTCGCCGCCCTTCTTGATGTCTGCGTCGATCCCCTCGTGCGCGGCCACCCGGATCACTTCATCGACGGTCTCGTTCATCGCGCGCTGGAACCGCTCGGCCGCGTCGCGGCCGTGCGTCTTCACGTACTGCTCGCGACCCCCGGTGATTGCGGAGGTAAGCCAGCCGCCGTTTCGGCCGGAGGCGCCGTAGCCGACGTGGCGCTGCTCCACGATCACAATCCGCAGGTCGGGCTGCGCCTGCTTCAGGTAGTACGCGGTCCAGAGCCCGGTGTATCCGGCGCCGACGATTGCGACGTCAGCCGTGAGGTTACCGGGAAGCTCGGGTCGCGGCTTCGGGGCACCAATCTGCTCCCACCAGTGCGACACATTGCCGTTGATCATCTTTCGGTCCTTTGTTCTCGTGCGTGAATTCGTGGGGTGCGTGCTGGCTGCACTGGTCAGCGCGCGGATGCGGCTGGATCGGCGGCGCCGTGCGGCGTCTCTTCGGGCGTGGGCGGGCTGTTGATCCAGAGGATCGCTGCGGGTGAATCTGACTCGTTGACCACTCGGTGCGGCACCGAGCTGAGAAACTCAATCGAGTCGTCGGTGCGCAGCACGTACCGGTCACGGTCGAGCTCTAGAGTGATCTCCCCGGCGGTGACGAGGAGGATCTCCTGGGAGTGTCCGTGCGCGTATGCGTCTGGCCCCGTGGAGCCGCCCGGCGCAAAGCGGCCGGCGTACACTTCGAGGTTGCGCAGCGGAGGCAGCGCGATCACGTACTTCTCGGCACCCTCCAAGGGTAAACTCGGGCGGTCCGCGGCGCGCAGCACTCCGCGGGTGTGCACGGCACTGTCGTCGAGAAGTTGAGCGGGCGAAACTCCGAGCGCCGCTGCCACCTTCCGCAGCGAGGCGACGCTCGCGTTGGTGTGCCCGTTTTCAAGCTGGCTCAGAAAGCTTGAGCTGACACCGGCTGCCGCGGCAAGTGCGCGCAGACTCATTCCCCGCAGCTCGCGGAACCCCGCGACGCGCTGGCCGAGCGTCCCCCCGGGTGCGCCGTCGTCTTGACTCGCCACTGTTCCTCCTTGAACCGGCTCACGAGCACCGGCGCTCACTGAACGAAGTGTTCAGTATGTTGTGACTCACCGTACATCGAGCTCAGAAACCGCGCAAGCGGTACACCTGCGCCCGGCGCGCGCACGCCGCACTCACCCGCGGCTACGCCGGTGCGGGCCCCGCGGCGGCCTGGGCAGCGACGACCTCCGCGAGGATCTCAGCGACCCCAAGCGTCTGATCTGGAACGTAGGCGAGCGGGTCGCCGGTTCCCTCGACCCCGAGCAGGCCCTCGATCGTCGCAAGCAAACAGTACGGCGCATACGACGGGTTGTAGCCTCCCTCCTGGATCAGGATTGCTCGGCCCTCCGCGTGCCGATCGGCGAGGGCGCGCACACGCGCACCTATTCCGTAGAACCCTGGCATCGAAACGTTGTGTCGTCCGTTCGGATCGTACGCGCTGGCGTCTTGCCCGCTCGCGCACACGATCATCCCGGGCGCAAACCGCTCTGCGAGGGGTGCGATCACTTCGTCGAACGCACGCAGATACGCGGCGTTTCCGACGCCGAGTGGCAGCGGGATGTTCTGGTTAAACCCCACACCACGCCCCACGCCGCGTTCTTCAAGTCCTCCGGTCTGTCGGTGGCTCTCACCCCAGGCCCCGTGATCCATGTGCAGGCTTACGGTGAGCACATCGTCCCGTTCGTAGAAGATGTCCTGCGTCCCATTGCCGTGGTGGACGTCCCAGTCGATCACCAGCACCCGCTCAATTCCCGCTCGCCGCGCTGCATCCGCCGCGAGCGCCGCACCATTGAAGAAGCAGTATCCATCCGCTTGCGCCCGCTGGGCGTGATGCCCTGGCGGACGCGTCAGCGCATACGCGAACGGGGCGGCTCCGCTGAGCACAGTTTCAGCCGCAGCCAATGCGGTCCCCGCAGCCGCGCGAAGTGGGTCGTACGAGTTCGCGCTGAGCCTCGTCGTCGGAGTCACCCACCCACCACCGCGCTCGATGGTGCGTCGCAGCTCAGCCACGTAGCCGGGGTCGTGCACCGCTGCGAGCTCGTCTTCCTCTGCGAGCCGCCCGGGTGCGAGCCTGATTGCGTCGGCCACCGGGCCGCGCGCAAGAATGTCGTGCATCCGCTCAATCCGCAGGCGGCCCTCCGTGTGAGGTTCGTGTGCCGCGAACCACGGGCTGGGGGCTGCTTCGTGCAGCGCAACACCGGTGTCGTGGTCAAGCACCCGCGCGTCGAAGTGCACCCGCAACAGTTCATCGTGCCCCATCAGTATTCCCTTCAAAACTCGGCAGTGTCACCGCGCACGTTCATTCCTGCGCGGGTGTCATGTTGTACACGAAGAATGCGGGCTCGTCACCGACATTTTCGAGGTGGTAGGTCCACCCCGGGGCCAGATATACGGTGTCGTCGGCCTCCAGCTCGAAGACGCCCTCGTCCCACGTCAGCCGCAGCCTGCCGCGAATTACGTAGTACGTTTCGTCGACGGGACCGTACCAGTGATCAGCTTCTGTCGGGTCAAATTCTTCCCGGCTCGACCATCGGTTTGTCTGCTCCCCAGGCTCCATCCAGCAGACGCCCTGCGTGAGCTCGCTCTGGTGCTCTGCCCGGGTGATAATCCGCGCGATGCGCACCCTCGTCGGGGCTGTTGCCGCGTCGCGCGGGGTCAGCTCAGCGAGCTTGATGTGGACTGGGCGAGGGTTTCGGTCCATGCGTTTCTCGTTTCTGTTTCAGAGTGTTTGGTGGGAAAGACTGCCGTGCGCTCGGTCGACCAGGCCAGTCGGACGCGTGCGCCGACCTCTGGGGCTAACGTCTCAACGCCGGAGCGCACAATCACGGTGCCGTCCTCAGTGGCGATTTCGACTCGGCGCTGCGCACCGAGGTAGGTGATGTCGGCGACGACGCCGTCAAGGACACACTCATGCCCGGCGGAGTCGGGGTCGTGAACACGAATCCGCTCGGGGCGGACCACTGCTACGGCAGGGCCGTCCGGGAGGTCTGCCGCTGGCACGCGCACCCCACTCCCGCTCACAAAGACACCGGCGGATACGTCGCCAGCAAGCGCGTTCGACTCGCCGATAAATCGTGCGACGAACAGGGTCGCCGGCCGCTCGTAGAGTTCCTCCGGCGTACCAACCTGCTCGATCCGCCCCTCGTTGAACACCGCGATCCGGTCGGAGAGGGTCAACGCCTCCTCCTGATCGTGAGTCACGAACACCACTGTGATTCCGAGCTCGTGGTGTAGTCGTCGCAGCTCAAGCTGGAGCCGCTCACGCAGCGCGCGGTCGAGCGCGCCAAATGGTTCGTCCATGAGGAGTAAACGCGGCTCGAACACCAGCGCCCGAGCGAGAGCCACACGCTGCTGCTGGCCGCCGCTGAGCTGGCCCGGTTTTGCGTTGGCGCGCGCGCCAAGTTCGACAAGGTCGAGCGCCGCGAGCGCGCGTTTCACGCGTTCAGGCTTCGCGATGCCTCGCTGACGCAGGGGAAACTCGACGTTCTCCCGCACGGTGAGGTGTGGGAAGAGGGAGTAGTTCTGAAATACCATGCCGAGGCCGCGGCGATGCGGTGGTACCGAGGTAATCTCGGCCCCGTCGCATACAACGCTGCCGTTGGTTGGGGCGGTGAACCCGGCAACCATCGAGAGCGTGGTGGTCTTTCCGGATCCGCTGGGTCCGAGCAGGGTCAGAAACTCCCCCGAAGCCACGTTCAGGTCGACGCTCTCGACCGCCGCGGTTCCGGCGTATCGCTTTCCGAGGCGACTGAGTTGAAGCTCAGCGCCGGAGGTGTGGGTGACGGTCATGCGACGTCTCCTAGTCGTTTCTCGGCACGTCGTTCGTGGACGACCTGCACGAGGCGGGGAATCAGGATGATGAGGGTGGACAGCACGAGGAGCAGAGTGGACGCCGCGGCGATACTCGGGTCGGTTTCAACGGTCACCGAGCTGTACATCTGCACGGGAAGGGTCCGCACTGTGGGCGACTGGAGGAAGTACGCAACCACGACCTCGTCGAGGCTTGTTACGAACGCGAAGATGAAACCGGTGACGATCCCCGGAAGCAGGATCGGGAACTGCACCTGCGCAAAGCGAGCGAGCGGGCCTGCGCCCAGCACCGCTGCGGCGCGCACTAGAGTCTCATCGAGTCCACGGAGCGCGGTCCCGACCGGGATGATGACGAACGGGATCGCGAGCGCAATGTGCGCCAGGGCGATTCCGAGCGGTGAGCCGGCGAGACCCCAGCGGAGATACATGCCAAAGATAGCGATTGCTGCAACGATGCCCGGCACCAAAATCGGCAACATGATCGCCACCTGCGTGACAGCAGCAAGGCGCGCGCGGAGACCCCGAATTCCAAGTGCGGCAAGCGTGCCGGCGGCGGTCGCCACGACGCCCACGATCAGTGCGAGCCCGAGGCTAGTCCCCAGCGAGTTCAACCAGCGTGAATCGGTGAAGAAGTTCTCGTACCACTGCAGCGACCACCCCTCAATCGGGAAGGCGAAGCTGCGTTTATCGGTGAACGACAGCGGGATCACGACCAGCGTGGGGGCGACGAGGAGCAGGGCAGCTACGCCGGCCCACAGGCGCAGTGGGAGACGAATGCGCGTGCGTTCGTTCATCGCGCGTCACCCCCAGACACCATCTGCACGATGCCACGCCGGAGCGGCGCCACTGCGAGAATCACGACACAGAAGAGGCCGAGTGTGGCGAGCAGCAGGATGCCCGAGAGCGCCCCGGCTCCGGCAAAGTCGACGATCTTCTCGACGCGCTGTCCGATGGCCTGAGCAATCATTGCTTCCTTCGGGCTGCCGATCAGTTGGGGGGTGATGTAGAAGCCGAGCGCGAGGATGAATACGAGTGAGCTCGCTGCAAAGAGACCGGGAAGGGACTGCGGCAGGTACACCTGCCAGAACGCGCGGTAGCGGTTTGCGCCGAGGCTTTGCGCAGCTGCGAGCTGTCTCCGATCGATCGCAGCAAGCGCCGTGTAGAGCGTGAGGATCATGTACGGCAGGAGGATCTGCACGATTGCGAGCACCACACCGGGAAGCGTGCCCCGGAGCGTGACATCCTCGGCGCCGAAGAATGCGAGCACCGCCGACACCGGCCCGTCGCGCTGGAGCAGGGAGATCCAGGCGAAGGTGCGCGCCATGAGCGAGGTCCAGAACGGCACGAGCACGAGGATCATCAGGAACGTTCGCGCCGTGGGCCCGACGAGCGTGAGGAGATAGGCGAACGGGTATCCCAGGCCGATGCAGACGACGACCGTGATGAGGGCGGTCATGAAGGTGCGCCCGAGCACTCGGAGAGTGGTCGGGTCGGCGAGCGCGGCCGCATACTGGCCGAGCCCCGGTTCCGGGTCAGTAAATGAGCGGAACAGGATCACACCGATGGGGAGCAGGAAAAAGATCAAGATGACGGCGAGCGCCGGGACAACGGCGACGCCACTCAACAGGCGCGATTGACGCATGTGGCCTCCGGGGAGTGGGTGGGCAGTGGGGCGGATCGGCCGGCTCACTCAGCGGGCCGACCCGCGCGTGAAGTGGCTAGCTCGTTGACCAGGCAGTCCACTCGGTCTCGGCGTCAGCCGAGTTGTCAGCCCACCACTGCACATTTGTCACGATCGACTGCCGCTGCACGGCCTCGTCAGCCACGTTCCATTTCTGCTGCAGTTCGTCGAGTTCGGGCTGAGCGGAGAGGTCTGCCGGAGCGTACGGCTGCAATTCCGCGAAGCGCGCCTGCGGCTCGGCTTGGGCCGCGAACTCGATAAAGCTCTGCGCATTCTCGAGGTTCTTCGTCCCCTTGACAATGCTCAGGCTTGCCCAGGCGAGGAGGTTATCCTCCCAGACCGGCGCGATCTTTGCTCCGTTGTTCTCTGCCTCGTAGCCCCGACCTGACCAGGCGAGCCAGAGGTCGGCTGAGCCGTCCTCCATCGCCTGCTGCGACTCAGAGCTCGTATTCCAGAACGTGAGGGAGTCCCGGATGGTGTCGAGCTTTGCGTAGGCTCGGTCGGTGTCGAGCGGGTAGAGGTCCGCGGGCGCGACGCCATCAGCGAGAAGTGCGAACTCGAGCGCCCCGGCCCCCGCCCACCCGGGGACCATCCGGGTACCGGGGAATTTCTCAAGATCAAAAAAGTCAGCCGGCGTGGTCGGCGCTGCAGCGCCACTGAACGTCTCGGTGTTGTAGATCATCATCGTCGAGTACTGCGCGATCGGAATTGAGCAGTCTGACCAGGTCCCCTCCGGGTAGTTGGAGGTGTCGATCCCGCTGAAATCGATCTCTTCGACGAGCGTTCCGCAGTTCGCAACCGGGAAGTAGGGCTCGGTGTCAACGACGTCCCAGATCGTGTTTCCGGAGTCCACCATCTGCTGAATCTTGGGGTATGAGGTCGGGCCATCGTTCTGCACGGTGACGCCGGCTTCCTTTGCCCATGGGGTGAGGAAAGCCTCATTCTGCGCGTCCTGGTAGGCACTCCCGTAGCTCGCGAACACGAGCGATCCGCCATCGCCCGCGCCGCCATCGGGCGCGGCGCCCGATGAACACGCAGCGAGCGAGAGCGCAGCAACCGCGGCGAGCGGCAGCAAGAACTTGCGGGTTGGATGAATCATCTTCGTGACTCCTTCGTCAACAGGATTGGAGTATCATAATAACGCATTATTATCATTCTGCAAGGCGTTCGGACCCGCGCCCCCTAGGGTCGAAGTACGGTGCGCCCGGCGAGACCCGCCGAGCGCACCAGCAAGAAGGGACCACGCGTGACCATCGCACCTGAAGACCCAGCACGCTTGAACGAGGTCGACCTCACAACTCGGCGTCGTGCAGAGATCCTCACCGGCTCAATCAGAGTCATCGCACGAGACGGCGTCGTCGCGGCAAAGCTGAAGGACATCGCGCGGGAGTCTGGCGTGAGCCTCGGACTCATTCAGCACTACTTCGACACTCGCGAGAACCTGGTTGACGCGACCTTCGAGGTCATGATGCGCGTAATCTCGCGCGAGAGCGCACTCCGAGTGCGCACCATTGAGGATCCGCTGCAGTTCATCTACGCGCTCAATTCACAACACGTGTTCGGATCTGTCGCATTCCCTGAGCGTTGGGGCTTCTGGAGCGAGCTCTGGTCCGGATCGGGGCGCTCCGGCCCACTCCGCACCGTCGCGTCTCAGGTGTACGAGCTCTGGGCGCGGCCACTCGAGGAGGCGCTCGGGCAACTCGCCGAGAGCCACCGCCTCCCAGCATCGGCGGATCCACACCGGCTCACCGCGGGGATCCTTGCGCTCATGGACGGGCTCTCAATCCGCACACTCGCAGACCCAGACGTGGTGAGCCCCGAATTCATGCTTGAAGTCCTCAACGACTGGGTTACCGTCCAGCTGGGCGTCGACCCCGCAGAGGCGAGACTCCACCTGACCGAGCTCGAACGCCACCGCGACGCAATGCAGCCGCGCGCACTCACCCCAGAGGTGGTTGCCGAAGCCCTCCTTGAGGGCCCGGCCACGTAACCCCTGGGTTCACCACGCGCCAGCCCCGACTGCTGGAATCCCCAATGCAACCGGCCAATCCCGCCGGCACGCCGACCCTGCCGGGCCCCGCAAGACAGTCGCAATGCCACACATTCCGCTATTCCAATAATATGTTATTATCACAATCGCAGCGTCGCGATTGAGGTCTCGAGCTGCCCCACACAACCGCAGAGACACTCAGAGGTGAGCATGCTCGATCCATCGATTACTCGCTTTCTTGCAGAGCAGCAGGAACAGATTTCAGGAACCGAACCGCACGTTGCATTTTCGGCCGAGGAATACGCCAGTCGGCTCGCGAAGCTCCAGCGCGCAATGGCGGAGGATGGCGTCGACACGCTCGTACTCTCCTCCCCCGAGGCTCAAAGCTGGCTTCACGGCCTCGCACTGCGCTGGTACAAAGCGAACGGCCCCAGGGATTGGCGTCCGCTAACCTGCACGGTCGTGCGGGTCGATGCAGGGTACATTCTGTTCGAGGGCGTTGAGCACACGGAGATGATTCGGCGCACGTCGGCCGCCACCGATGTCCGCCTGCTCCCTCGCTACGAGCGAAACGGGATGCTGCGATTCATCGTCTCCGAGATCGCGGCCGAGGGCTGGGTGAACGGCTCACGGGTCGGTATCGAACTTTACTCAGCGATCCCGAACCCGGCAGTGTCAAAAATGATTGAGGGGGCACTCCTCGACGCCGGCGCCCACGTCGTCGACGCGACCCTGACTGCGCGCCGAGTTCGCATGATCAAGTCCGCCGCAGAAATCGCTGCCGTAAAGCGGGCCGCCGCTATCTGCGACGCTGGCCTCCTTCACCTCGCCGACGTGCTACGCCCAGGAATGACCGAATTGGACGCGCACGGCGAACTGATCCGCGGGCTCTCCGCAGCGGGCGGCGAACCCGCCGGGCTGCACCAGGTCGCGTTCGTCGGCTTGGCAGCTCTCGGGGTCTACCACGAGATTTCCGGACGTCGCGTCATCACCGAGGACGACTTTCTCGACGTCGATCCCTGCGGCGTCTATAAGCGATATCACTCAAACCGTTCACAGCTCTACACGTTCAAGGAACCACCACGGGCGGCGGTCGAGCTCCTGAAGATCTTGACCGGCGGATTCGACATCTTGCTCAATCGCGCGCGTCCCGGGGTGCGAATTGGCGACGTGAACGCCGAGTTGTACGCGTACTACCGCGATGCCGGGGTCTTCGAGCTGAACTCGAGCGTCTGGATCGGCGGGTATGAGATGGGAATCGCGTTCCCACCTGACTGGGTCGGCGAATGGAAGTTCACAGTTGTCGGCGGCCAGGACGACGATCGCACCTTCGAATCAGGCATGGTCGCGAACTTCGAGAGCATGTGCGGGATCGGTCTTCTCGACACGTTCGTCATCGAGGACGAACAGACCAGCCTGCTCTCGAAGCTCCCCCACGAGATCATGGTGGTGGGCATCTAGCTCGCTCCCGGCTGGGAACGCATTCGCCGCTGCCGCGGTGGAGCCGTCCCAGCCGGGGTACACTAGCTTTCAGCGAGTTCCCACAAAGGAACCGCGTGTTCTCTGGCGCGAGCCATCTCACCACACCGGCGTTGCGGGGTTAGCGCATCATCCAACCCCGAAAGCCCCCTCCGTGAGCACATCATCTGCCGCCTCGGCAGCTCCAGCCAGTCCCCCCACCGCCGCACCCCGCAACTCACGCTCTCGCGTGATTCTCGCGAGCCTCGTCGGCACCACGATCGAGTTCTACGACTTCTACGTCTACGCCACCGCGGCGGTGCTCGTCTTCCCGCACCTGTTCTTCCCCACCGGGAACGAGACGACGGCGCTGCTCGCCTCGTTCGCCACGTTCGGTGCGGCGATGCTCGCGCGCCCCGTCGGCGCGATCTTCTTTGGCCACCTGGGCGACCGCGTCGGCCGCAAGACCACCCTCGTGGCTTCGCTCCTCACCATGGGTATCGCGACCTTCTTGATCGGCCTGCTCCCCACGCACGCCCAGATCGGGCCGTGGGCCGCCGTACTGCTGCTCGTGCTGCGCCTCGCGCAGGGCTTCGCGATCGGCGGCGAGTGGTCGGGTGCGGCGCTCGTCGCGACCGAGAACGCGCCGAAGGGCAAGCGCGCCTGGTACGGCACGTTCCCCCAGCTGGGAGCACCGATCGGCTTCATCATCGCGAACATGCTGTTCTTCGTGATCAACAACGCCCTCTCCGATCCCGAGCACCCCGGGATCGCCTCGGAGGCGTTCCTCAGCTGGGGCTGGCGGATCCCGTTCCTGTTCTCCGCCGTCATGGTGATCGTCGGCCTGTGGGTGCGCCTCAAGCTGGTCGAGTCGACCGCGTTCGAGCGCACGAAGGAGGCCGGCAAGGTCACCCGCATGCCGATCGCCGTCGCGTTCCGCTACCACTGGAAGGGCCTCATCCTCGGCACCTTCGCGATGCTCGCAACGTACGTGCTCTTCTACCTGATGACCTCGTACACGCTGACGTTTGGCACACGCCCCGGCCTCGCTGTGGCAGAGCAGGCGGCCGCGGCCACCGGTGTCGACTTCGACGCCAGCGCGTACGTGCCCGGCCTCGGCTACGCGTACAACGATTTCATCCTGATGCTCGTGTTCGGCGTCATCTTCTTCGGCGTCTTCACGCTGGTATCGGGACCGCTCGCCGACCGCTTCGGCCGCCGTCGTACCCTCATCTGGGTCACGATCGCGATCGCTGCGTTCGGTTTCACCTTTGTTCCGCTGCTGGGCGGCGGCACCGCGCTCGTGATGTTCTTCCTGGCGCTCGGCTTCACCCTCATGGGACTCACGTTTGGCCCGATGGGCGCGTTCCTGCCGGAGATGTTCCCCACCAACGTGCGCTACACGGGTTCGGCGGTCGCGTACAACGTGTCGTCGATTCTCGGCGCCGCCCTCGCACCCATCATCGCGGTCTGGCTGTGGGGCCTCGCCGACGGCAGCCCCGTCTACGTGGGGCTCTACCTCACGGGCGCGGCAGTGCTCACGCTCATTGCGCTGGTGCTGACGCCCGAGACCAAGGACGTCGACATCGAGGCGTAGCGCCTCATGCACGCACAGGGGCGGTCCCGGATCGAGAGATCCGGGACCGCCCCTGTGCGTTTCCACGCCCTCGCGGGCTGGGCGGCGTCTGACCCCACCGCGCGCACCTCCTACGTGGCCGATTCACCGGCCTCGCCGGTGTTGATAAGCAGCACGCCGGAGTCGATGTCCCACATCATTGCGACCTGGTCACCGCGGTTGTGGATGCGCGCCTCCTGGCCGAGTCGCACGGCGCCCTCGCTGCCGTCGGGCAGGCGGACGGTGTAGCGGCGCGACGCCCCGAGATAGGTCACGTCGATGATCGTCACCGGAATCGCGTTCTGCGTGTCGCTCGGCGCGGTACCCGCCGCCTCGAGCCGCAGGTTTTCAGGGCGGATCAGAATCGCGAGATCCTCGTGAATCGACTGCCCGTCGGCGACAACGCGGTGCCCTGCGACCTCGATCGCGGTCTGCCGCTCACCAACGGGGGTACCGGCGCCGAGCAGCACGGTCGACTCCCCAAGGAAGCGCCCCACGAAGAGCGTCTGCGGGGCCTCGTAGAGATCCTCGGCGGTGCCCACCTGCTCGATCTTGCCGTTGTTGAAGACGGCAATGCGATCGGACATCGACAGCGCTTCCTCCTGGTCGTGCGTCACGTAGACGAACGTTGACCCCACCTCGCGGTGGATCCGCTTGATCTCGGTCTGGAGCCACTCGCGCAGCTTCTTGTCGAGGGCGCCGAGCGGCTCGTCCATGAGCAGCACGCGGGGCTCGTAGACGAGCGCACGGGCGAGCGCCACGCGCTGCTGCTGCCCGCCGGAGAGCTCCGAGGGGAAGCGGTCGCCGTACTCGCCCATACGCACCATCGCGAGCGCGGTCGACACTTTCTCCTGCTGCTCAGCTTTCGAGAGCTTGCGGCGCTGCAGCGGGTACGCGATGTTCTCCGCGACGGTCTTGTGCGGGAAGAGCGCGTAGTTCTGAAACACCATGCCGATGTCGCGCTTGTGGGGCGGCAGTTTGGCCACGGGCTTGCCGTAGATGTGCAGCATGCCCTCGGTCACCGAGGTGAAGCCGGCAATCATATTGAGCGTGGTGGTCTTGCCCGAGCCCGAGGGGCCGAGGAAGGTCATGAACTCGCCGGGTTCGATCACGAGGTCGATCTCGTCGACGACCGCTTTGTCACCGTAGCGCTTGGTGACCTGGTTGAGGCTGATCCCGGCGTCTCCGATGGCGTGGATCGCCTGGGTGTTGAGGCCCTCGGAGCGCAGCTCCTGCTCGTGCCCCTCGGGCACGGGGATGTCGTTGTGAGTCATAGCGTTCACGCTACCGGTCGCTTTCTCTTCCGCGTGGAGAACTGGGCGATGAGCATGACGACGACCGAGGTCAGCATCGTGATCACGGCCACGGCAGCCACCGTGGGGTCATTTGTCTGGGTGACGCTGTTGAAGATCTTCACCGGCAGGGTCTGCAGTGAGGGGCTCTGGATAAACAGCGAGAGGATCACCTCGTCGAACGAGGTCACGAACGCGAACAGCGCGCCGGCGGTCACACCGGGTGCGATGAGCGGCAGCGTGATGCTGAAGAAGGTGCGTACGCGCCCGGCCCCGAGCGAGGCTGACGCCTGTTCGAGCCGCGGGTCGAGGCCCTGCAGCGACGCCATCACGTTCGTGATCACGAGCGGCATTGCCACGATTGTGTGCGCGAGCACGAAGCCCGGGAGCGTACCGAGCAGGTTCATCCGGAGAAACAGCGAGTACAGGCCGACCGCGAGCACGATCCCCGGCACGATGAGCGGCAGCAGGAAGTAGCCTTCCATCAGCCCCTTGCCGCGGAACCGCACCTTCGACAGCCCGAGCGCCGCGAGCACGCCGACTGCCGTTGCGACGACCATCGTGAGGATCGCAACCTGCAGCGACGAGAACAGCGACTTGAGCCACGTCGGGTCCGTGAAGAAGTTCTCGTACCAGCGGGTTGAGAAGCCCTTCGGCGGGAAGTTGAACGACGGCGCCTCGTTGAACGACATCGGGATGATCACCAGCGTCGGCAGAATGAGCCAGAGCACGATGAGCACGGCGAAGACGCCGAGCACGCGTTTGAAGGTCATCAGCGGTTCACCCCCGGGAACAGGCTTCCGCCCTTATTGAACCGGGACACCACCACGAGGATCAGGATCGTACACACGAGCAGGAATATGCCGAGGGCTGTGCCCTGGCCCCACATGAGGAACACACTGATCTGCTGCTGGATCATCGCCGAGATCATGATCTCCTTCGACGAGCCAAGCAGCGCAGGGATGATGTAGAACCCGAGGCCCAGGATGAACACCGTCACACCGCCCGAGAAGATGCCGGGCTTCGATAGCGGCAGGTACACCGTGAAGAACGCGGTGACCGGGTTTGCGCCGAGGTTCGCGGCGGCGGGCAGCAGACGCTTGTCGATCTTCGCCATCGACGAGTAGAGCGGCAGCACCATGAACGGCAGCAGCACCTGGCTCATACCGAGCGCGACGCCGAAGGTGGTGCGGATCAGCGGGATCGGCCCGATGCCGAACCAGGCCGCGAGCAGGCCGTTGATGGGGCCGGTGTCCTGCAGCAGCACCATCCAAGCGAGGGTGCGCACCAGGATCGAGGTCCACAGCGGCATCATGATGAACAGCTGCAGCATGTTGCGGGTGCGATCCGAGACCACCGTCATCAGGTACGCGTACGGGTACGCGAGCAGGAGACAGACGATCGTGACGAGGATCGCGGTGCCGAAGGTGCGCAGCACCACCGCGAGGTTTGCCTCGGTGGTGAAGAGCCAGACGTAGTTTTGAACGCCGGGCTCCGGATCCGTTACCGAGCGAATGAACACGTCGACGAGGGGGGCGAGGAAGAACAGGGAGACGATCACGAACGCTGGGATCAGCAGCAGGAACGGGCGCCAGTTCTTTGGCCCCCGTTGCTTCGGAGTCCCGGAGTCCGCACCGAGGGCGATCGCGCGCGTTGACACGTCGCCCCCGGTGTCGGTGTCGGTGGTCATGTCGATCAGTTACCCGTGGCCCAGCCGGCCCACGCGGTGGCGAGGGCGTCGTAGTTCTCGACCCAGAAGTCGACGTTTGGTGAGATTCCGGTGTCGAGGTGCTCGGTGGTCATCCACTCGGTGAGGAGCTCGTCCATCTCGGGCTTCGCGTCAACGTTGACCCCACCGTAGGAGGTCTCCTCAGTCATCTTCGCCTGCTGCTCCGCGCCGATGGAGTAGTTGACCGCCGCGAACGCCGCCTGCGGATCCTTGACCCCCTTCGGGATGCCGTTCGAGTCGACCATGATCATCCACTCGTCCCACATCGGGGCAACCGGCGCACCGGCCTCGGCGGCGCCGTAGCCGCGGCCCGACCAGACGAGTCCCATCACGGCCTCACCCGATTCGAGCTGCTGCTGAGCGGCCGCGCCGGTAGTCCAGCCGATCACGTCGTTGCCGAGGTCCTTGTACATGTCGAACGCGCCCTCAATGTCCTCGGGCTTGAGGTTCTTCACGTCTTTGCCCTGCGCGGTGAGCGCGAACTCGACGGTCTGCGGGTCAACGTAGGTGGACTGGCTCACCGTGCGCTTGCCCGGGAACTTCTCGGTGTCGAAGAAGTCGGCGGCGCTCGTGGGCGGATTATCACCGAACTTGTCGGTGTTGTAGACCACGACCAGGCCGTACAGGATCTGCGGCACCATGCAGTCGTCGGTAATGGTGCCCTCGGGGATCTTCGAGACGTCGATCTGCGAGTAGTCGTACTTCTCGTACAGCGTGCCGCAGCCGCGGGCCGTGTCGAACTGGGTGGTGTTCACCACGTCCCAGCTGACGTTGCCGCTGTCGACCATCGCTTTGAGCTTGCCCGCGTCGAACGCGTCCTGGTTGACGGTTGCGCCAGACGCCTCGGCGAACGGGTCCCAGAGCGCGACCTTCTGGCCGTCCTGGAACACGCCGCCGGAGCCGGCAAAGGTGAGGGTCACGCCGTCGAGCGCGCCGGCCTTGATCTCGCCGGCGACCGGGGTGCCGAGGTCGCGTTCGGGAGCGGCCTCGGGCTCGGCCGTGCCGCCGCATCCGACGAGTGTCAGCGCGAGCGCGGCGGTGCCTGCGGCGAGCGCGAGCCCACGGCGGGCGAATGGGCGCTTGCTCGCCCGGAGTGTTCTGGGAGTGGACATGTGTTCCTCACTTCGTTGTGATCGTGGTCCTCATGATCGTGATCGTGCCGGGGCGCGGCCGCCTCGGGGGCGGTCGCACCGTGTCCGGCAGTTCCTGAAGCTAGCAGCGGATCACGCGTTCGGCCCCCGCCCCGTTACTCCTTCGTTACCGCCGCGGTGATCTTTCATAGATTCGTACGTCGGTGTCTCCGCGGGGTGTACGAACATAAGCTTTCGCCCCGAGAGGGGCGCCCGGAGGCGCAGATCCTCGCCGAGATCCCTACGATGGGGAGCGACACACCGATCGGTTCAAGGAGGAACACGGATGGACGTCATCGTCATCGGAGCCGGGCTCGCGGGGCTCACCGCCGCGTGGGAGCTGAGCAAGGCCGGCCACCAGTGCACCGTGCTCGAAGCGCGTGACCGTGTCGGCGGCCGCACCTGGTCGCAGCGGCTCGGGAACGGCGAGGTGACTGAGCGCGGTGGCGAGTACATCTTCCCCACCGAGTTCCCCATCCGGCGCCTCTCCGCCGAGGTCGGAGTGCCGATCATGTCGCACGCGGTTCGCTACGGCCGCCGCACCGTGAACGGCCGCGTGATCTCGGTCGACGAGCTCGATACGACCGGTGACCGCGTGCGGGCGACCCTCGCCGAGATGCTTGCAGACGGCGCCCGCGCAGTGTCCCTCGAGGCCGCGTTCGCCACGGCGCTCGGCTCCGGCTACCGGCTGGACCCGGTGTACCGCCGCACCACCACCTCCGCCGCGGCCGACCCGGCACTCGTCAGTGCCGAGGCGGTGCTGCTGCACGAGTCGTCGACCGCAAACGGGTACATCGAGGACGGCGGCCGCTTCGTGGGGGGCAATCAGTCGCTCTCGCTGGAGCTCGCGCGGCGCCTCGGCGACCGCGTGCGGCTTGACCACCCGGTCGCTGGCGTGGATCAGAGTCCGACCGGCGTGCAGGTGGTGCTGCGCGACGGTACGCGGCTCGATGCCGCCGCCGCCGTGGTCGCCGCCCCGCTCCCCCTGCTGCGCGAGCTTGAGCTTGGCTTCGCGCTCCCGGAGGCCCAGCAGCGGGCCCTCGATCACCGGTTCATGGGGGTCGCTGCGAAGCTCGGCGTCCCGCTGCGCCGCGTCGACAGCGACGTTGCGCTGCAGAACCCCGAGCACACCTGGTGGTCGTGGCGCTCACTCAGCACCGACGGCGAGCACCGCATCAACGCCCTCTCGTCATTCGCCGGGGGCCCGTTCGCGCTCGATGCCCTGCGCGTCAGCGCGGGGCCCGACACCTGGGTGGCCGCGCTGCGGGCCATGCGCCCGGAGCTCGAGATCGACGGAGACGTGCTCCTCACCACCTGGGCCGATGACCCGTGGGCGCGGGGCGCCTACTCAGCCCCCGGCCTCGGCTGGGAGGCCGCCGATGCGACCGCGTTCGAGGAGGCCGCTGGTCGCGTGGCGATCGCGGGCGAGCACACGGGGCTCGCGCAGTCACTCTCCGGCGCCGTGGCGTCCGGGTACCGCGCCGCCGCAGCACTCAACCGAGCGCTGGAGAGTTGACCGTGTCGGGGCCGAGCATATGCTTGAAATATGACCTTCACGGTTAGCTCGCTCCTGCAGCTGCCCGCCGTCGGCACCACCTCCCTGACGCCCGGCATCGGAAACGACCGGGTCATCGAGTGGGCGCACGTGTGCGAGCTCGCTGAGCCGTGGCAGTGGCTCGGCGAGCACGCGCTCGTCCTCACCACCGGCATCGGAGTGCCCGCGGGCACAGCGGCGCAGCAGGCCTACCTGTCCGGAATGCACGCTGCGGGGATCGCCGCGATCGCGATCGACGCGAAGATGCCGAAGCACCCGTTCACGCAGGAAGCGCTCGCCCACGCCGCACAGATCGGTTTCCCGGTGCTCGAGACGGAGCACGAGGTCCCGTTCGTGTCGCTCGCGAAGGCCGTGGCGCAGGCGGTGCAGCGCGAGTACAACACCCGGGTGCTGCAGACCGAGCGCATGTACGCGGCGCTCGGCGAGCACTCGGTCGACGACGCGATCGACGCGCTTCTCGACGGGCTGGGGCGGATCCTGCTCGCGGATCTCACGCTGCACCCGCGCGACCGAGCGCGCGGCCCAGGGGCGCTCCGGCAGCTCGCCTCCGGGATCTGGGCGGTGCCCCTGCTCTCGCCGGGCGAACCCGAGCTGCAGATCGCGCACGCGGGCCCGATCGACCGCACCCTGCTGCAGCACGCGGCGAGCATCGTCGACAACGCGCTCGCCGTGAAGGTGGCGGCGCGGCGCAGCGACTGGCTCCACGGTTCGCTCCTGCTGAGCGATCTCTCCGACGAGGCGGTCGCGTCGGCGCCGTCCGATCACCTCGTGGCCGCCTACGGCGTTGCGCCACCCTACCTGCTCGCGGTGTCGCAGCACGCGGATACGCGCGCCACGCTCGAGGAGGTGCACTCCACATTCGCCACGAGCCAGGTCCCGGCGCTCGCGACGATCAAAGAGGGGCAGGTGCTGCTGCTCGTCGAGTCAAGCCCCGAGCTCGATCCGATGCTTGGCTCGATCGCTGACACGCGCGGCGGCGTGGGGGTGAGCGCTCCGTTCACCGATCTCACGGAGCTGCCGACCGCGCTCCGCCAGGCGCGGAGCGCGCTGATCCGCGCGCACCAGTCCGGCCGGGTGCTGCGCTTCGAGGAGCACGAGACCACCTCACTCTTCCTGCCGAACGATCCCGAGCAGCTCCGCGGCATCGCCCGGCAGGTGCTCGGCCCGCTCCGCACCTACGACGAGCAACGCGGCACCTCGCTCACGCACACGCTCCGAATCTTCCTCGAGGAGAACCGCAGCTGGGTGCGCGCGTCAGAGCGGCTGTTCGTGCACCGGCAGACCCTGATCGCCAGGATCTCCCGCATCGAGAAGATCATCGACCGCGACCTCTCGTCGATGGAAGACACCGCCGAATGCTGGCTCGCCGTGCAGGCGGCCATCGGGTGCGGCGACCTCGCCCCCAGCGACCCGCCGCCCGAGCTCGCCACGGCGGAGTAGCCGGCGGCGCAACGAGATACGCTGAGCTGCGACCCGTCACCGAGCCTGAGGAGCCGTATGCTGCGCGTTCTCGTCCCCTGCCGGATCCGGCCCGAGCACCGCGAGGCGGCCCTCGCCGTGTATCGAGACCTCATCGCCGCGACCCGCGCCGAGCCCGGGTGCCTCAGCTACGAGCTCCTCGCCGACATCGAGGATGACTCAGCCTTCGTGCTCTCCGAGTCGTGGCGTTCTCAAGCCGACCTCGACGCGCACACCGAGACGCCCCACTTCGTGTCCGCGATGGCGGCCCTCGCACCGCTCGAAGACGCAGAAAACGCCCGTCGCCTTCGCGTCGTGTGAGACGCGGGGCGCGGGCGCTCCCCGGCACCCGGCGGGCTTCGCCGCGGTGCCGTTCCTGTTGCGCTGGGTGCCCCTAGCGGGGGCAGACGCAGCGCTCAGCGGTGGGGACGCCCGCGAGGGCCTCCTCGATATGCTCGCCGCAGCCAGCCCAGGTCGTCTTGCTGCACGTCTCGCAGCGCACGGAAGCGCACATGGGCGGTCCTCTCGTCGTGTTCGCGGATGCCAGATCCGACACCCCGATTCAAGCTTAGCTACCCTCCCGGCGCGTCGCTCTCAGGGGTGGTAGCTTGAAATCACTCCGGCGCTCGCCGAGGGAGGGAGAACACGCGATGGGACTTTTCTCGGGGGACTCGTCTGTGCACGATCCGGAACAGCTGATTGCTGTGGCAACGGCGTGGGCGCAGGACGACATTGATCCGGCCACCCAGCGTGAGACGCTGCACCTGGTGGAGCGCGCCTCGGCCGCCGACGCGGGGGCCCTCGCGGAGCTCGCCGCGGCGTTCTCGGGCCGGCTTGCGTTCGGCACCGCGGGGCTGCGCGGACCGCTCGGCCCCGGGCCGCAGCGGATGAACCGCGTCGTCGTCTCGCAGACCAGCGCGGGGTTCGCCGCCTACCTGCGCGAGCGCGCGGCCGGGGGCGAGGCCGAGACCCCGCCGTCGATCGTGATCGGCTACGACGGCCGGGTGAACTCCGACGTGTTCGCCCGCGACACCGCCGAGGTGATGGCCGGCGCGGGCGTGCGCGTGTTCCTGTTCCCGGAGGCGGGGCCCACCCCGCTCACCGCGTTCGCCGTGCGCCACCTCGGGGTGTCGGCCGGGGTAATGGTGACCGCGAGCCACAACCCGCCGCGAGACAACGGCTACAAGGTGTACCTGGGTGACGGCGACGGCGGCTCGCAGATCGTGCCGCCGGTCGACGCGATCATCGCCGAGCGGATCGCCGCGATCGCCGCCCGCCCGCTCGCGGAGCTGCCGCGCAGCACCGACTACACGGTCCTCGGGCCGGGCGTTGCCGACGCGTACGTGGCCGAGACTGCCGCCGCCCTGCTGGCCGGTCTCCCCACGGAGCCCGGCTCCCCCGGCACCCCGATCGCCGCGTCCGGCGCGTTGCGTGTCGTCTACACGGCGATGCACGGCGTTGGCGCCGACCTCGCCCGGCGCGTGTTCACCTCGTCCGGGCTGCCCGCGGTCACCCCGGTGGCCGAGCAGGATCGCCCGGACGGCGCGTTCCCGACCGTCGATTTCCCGAACCCCGAGGAGCCGGGTGCGCTCGATATCGCGTTCCGGGTGGCGGAAACCGTTGACGCGGAACTGATCGTCGCGCACGATCCGGACGCGGATCGGCTCGCGATCGCGGTGCCCGACGCGGACGCCGCGGGCGGCTACCGCCGACTCACCGGAAATCAGCTCGGGCTGCTGCTCGGCTGGCGCGCCGCCGAGCGCGAGTGGGCGCGCGCCGAGCGGCAGGGCACCGACCCGCGCGGCACCCTCGCGTGCACGATCGTCTCGTCACCAGCGCTCCGCGCCGTCGCGGCCGAGTACGGGCTCGACTACGCGGAAACCCTGTCCGGCTTCAAGTGGGTGTCGCGCGTGCCCGGCCTCCTGTTCGGCTTCGAGGAGGCGCTCGGCTACCTCACCCACCCGGATATCGTCCGCGACAAGGACGGGATCTCGGCGAGTGCAGACGCGATCGCGATGGTGCGCGAGCTCACCTCAGCGGGCCGCACCGTGTGGGATCTGCTTGACGACGCGAGCGAGCGCTTCGGCCACTTCGCGAGCTCCCAGATCACGCTCCGCCTCGACTCGATGCCCGCGGCCTCTGCGGTCGCCGCACGGATCCGCGAGAACCCTCCGCGCGAGTTTGCCGAGATC
Source organism: Leucobacter luti (assembly GCF_004217175.1). Classification (GTDB taxonomy): domain Bacteria; phylum Actinomycetota; class Actinomycetes; order Actinomycetales; family Microbacteriaceae; genus Leucobacter; species Leucobacter luti. The sequence continues at coordinate 286,227 of NZ_SHKI01000006.1, read as the reverse complement.
GCGGTCACCCAGATTCAGGACCTGCTCACGCCAGGCATCGCCGAGGTGCCGGCCGACGTGCTCCGCTTCGATCTCGACGGCGGCAGCCGGATCATGATCCGCCCGAGCGGCACCGAGCCGAAGCTGAAGGTCTACCTCGACACGTTGAGCGACGTCGGTACGGCCGCGGAGCGCCGGACGGCCGCCGAGGCGACGCTCGCCCAGCTCGAGTCGGCGGTGCGAGACACGCTCGCTCGCCTCCAGGAGGGGAACCCGGGCGCATGAGCGCGCGCTGGCCCGAGCGTGCCGCGGCCGGGTGGCTGCGGCCGCCCGGGCCGGCCGACACGAAGTATCGCCGCGGGGTGCTCGGGGCGCGCACCGGCTCGGCACAGTACCCGGGCGCCGCGGTACTCACCGTGAGCGCGGCCTGGCGCGTCGGCACGGGGCTGGTGCGCTACGTCCCGCCGGTGCACGACCAGGCTCCCGATTATGGGCTCCCCGCCCCGGCCGCCGCCGTGCTTGCCGCTCGGCCCGAGACCGTGTTTGGCGAGCACCCCGGCCGTCCGTGCGACGCCTGGCTGCTCGGCTCGGGCACCGATCCCGCCGTGCGCAGCACCGAGGAGACTGCGCGGCTGCGCGAGCTGTTGCGCGGCCCGGCTCCAGTGGTGATCGACGCCGGCGCGCTTGAGCTGCTGCTTGACGGTCCGGCCGCGGCGCGCCTCCCGCGCATCATTACCCCGCACGCCGGCGAATTCGCGCGGTTGTGGTCCGGCGCGGGGCTGGGCCCGCTTCCGGAGGCCCTGCACGAGCCGTTCGAGACGGTGCAGCGGGGTGCCGCGGCCCTGCGGCTCGCGGCTGCTCTCGGGGTCACCGTGCTCCTCAAGGGGGCGATCTCAATTTCCGCGAGTCCCGGCGGACGCGCCCTGCACACCGGGCCCGCGACCTCGCGCCTCGCGTCTGCCGGAACGGGTGATGTGCTTGCGGGGATCCTCGGCGGGCTCGTCGCCCAGCACGCGGCACGCATGCGCTCCGCGCCCGAGCTGCTCTGTGAGCTCGGGGCGACCGCGGCACTGCTGCATGACCGCGCCGCCCGTGCCGCGGCGACCGCGGGTGGCACTCCCCCGGCGCGTGGCGACGCGGCGCTCGGCGACGCGGCGCGCGAGCACGAGCACGAGCACGAGCACGAGCACGAGCAGCCGATCCTCGCACTCGACGTGGCCCGCGCGATTCCGCAAGCCGTCGTGGCGGTAGCGGCGGAGGCCCAAGGACCGCGCGACGCCGCAGCGGCCCCCTGACGTAAAGGGGGAAGGCCGGCCCGGCGGGGGAGCTCGGGCCGGCCTTCCGTATCGCAGCGAACACTTGGGGGAAGTTACCCGTGGGGGATGGGGGGTGTCACGGGTTTCGCTGCGAGCTTGTGGGAGTCGGGACTGTCCGACTCAGCTGGCGCGTGGTGGGGGACCGCCGCGCCAGCGCGTGTGTGGTGCGCCGCTACGCACAGAGCCTGCTCGTGGCGCGGCACACCTCGTCGATCTCGAGCATCAGCAGGAGGAGCTGCGCCTGCGGGAGCGGCTCGGAACTTGTCGCCGCCGCACGGATGCGGCGGGTGAGCCCCTCGCACGCGTGCGCGAGGCTGTCGATCCGCGCGCGTACCGTGCTTCCGATCGGGTCGAGCTTGGCTTCGATGAGCAGCTCGCGCGTCTCCTCGAGCGAGCTCGCGAGCAGAACGAAGTCGCCCTCGAGCGATCCGCCGAGCTGCGCGGGCGCTGCCGTGTGACGGGGCCCCGCGATCGCTGCACTCATGATGTCTCTCCTCAGTGTTTCCGACCCCGATCGGGGCCGTCACACTAAGAAGTGTCAGTTCACGCGCGAATCTGACACGTGCCCGCGCGACTCACATCTATTTCCCAGAAACCCTGCCCGCGACAAGCGGCCGCGGCTCCGGCGCCACGACCCCGAGCTCGACGGCGGTCGCGAGCGACTCGAGGCCGCGCGCGAGCCGCCCGGTGTCGTCGCAGCGCACCTCGAACAGCGGGTCCCCCGCACGCACGGCGTCTCCGGGATGTACCAGCACCTCGACCCCCGCGGCGTGGTCCACGGGGTCGCCCGGCCGCGCGCGCCCGGCGCCGAGGCGCCACGCGCCCACCCCGACCGCGCGCGCGTCGACCCGCTGCACAATCCCGTCGTGCTCGGCCCGGACAAGCTCGGTTTCACGTGCAACGGGAAGCGGAGCGTCTGGATCCCCGCCCTGCGCCGTGATCAGACGCCGCCACGCGTCGTGCGCGCGGCCGTCGGCAAGCGCCGGTGCCGGGTCCACATCGTGCATCCCCGCGAGATCGAGCATCTCCCTGGCGAGCGCGAGCGTCAGCTCGACCACGTCGGCCGGACCACCGCCCTGCAGCACGGCAACCGCCTCACGCACCTCGTTCGCGTTGCCGACGGCCCGGCCGAGCGGCGCGTCCATGTCGGTGAGCAGCGCGACAGTGCGGAGGCCCGAGTCCGCTCCCAGCTGCACCATCGTTTCGGCGAGCTCGCGTGCTTCCGACACCGCAGGCAAGAACGCTCCCGATCCGAACTTCACATCGAGCACCAGCCCGTCGGCGCCCTCGGCGATCTTCTTGCTCATGATCGACGAGGCGATCAGTGGTACCGCGGCCACGGTGCCCGTGACGTCGCGCAGCGCGTACATTGCGCGGTCTGCGGGGGCGAGGCCAGCACCCGCGGCGCAGATCACTCCCCCGACGTCACGGAGCACCCGGTACATCTCCTCAGTACTCAGCGCCGCGCGCCAGCCGGGAATCGACTCGAGTTTGTCGAGCGTGCCGCCCGTGTGGCCGAGCCCGCGGCCAGACAGCTGGGGCACGGCAACCCCCAGCGCAGCAAGCAACGGGACGAGCGGCAGCGTGATCTTGTCGCCGACCCCACCGGTGGAGTGCTTGTCGATCGCCGGCCGCCCGAGCCCCGCGAAGCTCAAGCGTTCCCCGCTCGCGATCATCGCGGCGGTGAGGTCGCGAATCTCGCGCCGCCCCATCCCCTGGATCACGATCGCCATGAGCAGCGCACTCATCTGCTCCGGTGCGACCACGCCGCGCGTAAACGCGGCGACCACCCAGGCGATCTCGTCGGAGCGCAGTTCACCCGCGTGCCGCTTGGTGGCGATCAGATCCACAACGTCATGGGGTTCGGGTGCTCCGCGCTCCTGCATGCCCCCAGCCTACGCCGCCAACGGCGCCGACGGGCCGGCGAGCTGGGGCGCCAGAGCGCCGGAGCGAGCCAGAGCGCCGGAGCGAGCCGGAGCGCCAAAGCGCCAGAGCGAGTCGAACGCCGCTACTCGAGCAGCGACAGCGGGGTGACTCCGGAAACTGATTCGGGCAGCCCCAGCGTGCGATCCTGCCCGGTGGCGATCCAGCTTGCCGTGAGCAGCAGCGTGCGGCAGATCAGGTTGAACCAGATCAGGAGGCCGATGAAGACCGCGAAGGTGGCGAGCAGGGGGTTGCTCGAGGCGCCGCCCAGCAGTGCGCCGCCCAGGATCTTGAGCCCGAGCAGTGCCGCTCCCCCGAGCGCGCAGCCGGTAATCAGCGGCCAGCGCGGCACGTACACCTCGGCGAGGAAGCGGTGCATCGCGATCAGCACGAGCACGTCGAACACGAACATCGCGCCGTAGCGCACGAGGCTGCCCAGCCACCCGAAGAACCAGCCGTCCGGGTTCACGCCGATCAGCGAGAAGAACCAGTCGGAAATCCCCGAGCTCGCGACAGTAAGCACCGCCGACACGAGGATCGCGATGAAGAACCCGATGGCGAGCACGAGGTCGCGCAGCTTCAGCAGCAGCGCGTTGCGGTATTCCTTGACCTCGAGCCCGAAGATGATCCGTATCGACCGCCGCGTCCCGGTAAACCAGTTCATAGCGACCCACAGCAGGGAGGCGCCAGCGACGATGCTCGTCCAGTCGAGTCCACGGGTCTGCAGCAGCAGACTGATCTGCACCGCGCTGTCCTTGCCGTCGCCGAGCAGCCCGGGCACCAGCATGTTGATCTGAGTGATCAGGGTCTGCAGCAGGTCCGGATGCCCGCGCAGGAAGATCCCGAAGATCCCGAACCCGAGGTAGAGCCCGGCGAACACGGCGAAGAGCGCCTGGTAGCTCATGCCACCGGTGAGCACGCTCCCGCCGACGTTGGTGAAGTGCGAGAACGCCCGCCACGGCCGGGTGCGCTGCACCCACCGCCACACGGTCGTACCGACGTCAACAGCAACGGCAACACGAGACGCCCCGTGTTCGTCGCCGGCTGGTGCCGGGGATGAATCACGGGGCGTCGTCATGATGCAATGCTAGCGGGCGTGTTCCGCCCGCGCGCGCTGAACCCTACGCGGTCTTGCCGGTGCGGATCGCGGCCTTGACCTCGGCGATTGCCTTGGTGACCTGGATCCCGCGGGGGCACGCGTCGGTGCAGTTGAAGGTGGTGCGGCAGCGCCACACGCCCTCGGTGTCGTTGAGGATGTCGAGGCGCACCTCGGCGTTGTCGTCGCGCGAGTCGAAGATGAAGCGGTGCGCGTTGACGATCGCTGCCGGTCCGAAGTACTGGCCGTCGGTCCAGAACACGGGGCACGAGGTGGTGCACGCCGCGCACAGGATGCACTTCGTGGTGTCGTCGAAGCGCTCGCGGTCGGCAATCGACTGGATGCGCTCCTTGCCGCCCTCGGGCGCCGAGTTTGCGACCAGGAATGGCTGCACCTCGCGGAAGGAGGCAAAGAACGGCTCCATGTCGACGATGAGGTCCTTCTCGAGCGGCAGGCCCTTGATCGCCTCGACGTAGATCGGCTTCGAGATATCGAGGTCCTTGATCAGCGTCTTGCAGGCGAGACGGTTGCGGCCGTTGATGCGCATCGCATCGGAGCCACAAATGCCGTGCGCGCAGGAGCGGCGGAACGACAGGGTGCCGTCCTGGTCCCACTTGATGCGGTGCAGTGCGTCAAGAATTCGATCCGTCGGGTACATCTCGACGTCGAAGTCCTCCCAGTACGCTTCGCGGCCCGATTCGGGGTCAAAGCGGCGCACCAACAGGGTGACCGTAAACGGCTTGGGGGCGTCTTCGACCTGCGCGGGAGCCTCGGTGGTAACGGTGCTCATGGCCTAGTACTTCCTCTCCAGCGGCGGGTACCGCAACTCGCCCTGCTCGTTCCTCGTCACGACGACCGGTTTCCAATCCAGGCGGATGTGGTCCTCCGGGTCGGCCGAGTGCGGGTCGCCCGTGAGATAGGCCATCGTGTGCTGCATGTAGTTCTCATCGTCGCGGTTCGGGAAGTCGTCGCGCATGTGGCCGCCACGGCTTTCCTTGCGGTTTCGAGCCGCGAAGACGAGGACCTCGGCGAGATCGAGCAGGAAGCCCAGCTCGATCGCTTCGAGGAGATCGGTGTTGTAGCGCATGCCGCGATCCTGCACACCGACGTTCTTGTAGCGCTCACGCAGTCCGTGGATCACGGCGAGCACCTCGGTCAGCGAGTCGTGGGTGCGGAACACCTGCGCGCCGCGGTCCATCGACTCCTGCAGTTCCTTGCGGATGTCTGCCACACGTTCGGTGCCGGAGCCGTTGCGGAAGCCGTCAACCAGGTCGCGCACGAACGCGGCCGGGTCCTCGGGCAGCGGAACGAACTCGGCGGTGTTCGCGTAGTCGGCCGCGTGGTTGCCCGAGCGCTTGCCGAACACGTTGATGTCGAGCAGCGAGTTGGTGCCCAGTCGGTTTGAGCCGTGCACCGAGACGCACGCGCACTCGCCGGCGGCGTAGAGGCCGGGGACGACGGTGGTGTTGTCCGAGAGGACCTGCGCGTCGTTGTTCGTGGGGATACCGCCCATCGCGTAGTGCGCGGTGGGGAACACGGGGACCGGCTCGGTCACGGGGTCGACGCCCAGGTAGGTGCGGGCGAACTCGGTGATGTCGGGAAGCTTCGTCTCGAGCACCTCGGCACCCAGGTGGGTGCAGTCGAGGTACACGTAGTCCTTGTGCGGACCGGCGCCGCGGCCGTCGAGCACCTCCTGGACCATCGAGCGCGCCACGATGTCTCGGGGCGCGAGGTCCTTGATGGTGGGGGCGTAGCGCTCCATGAAGCGCTCGCCCGAGGCGTTGCGGAGGATCGCGCCCTCGCCGCGCGCACCCTCGGTGAGGAGGATGCCCAGGCCGGCGAGGCCCGTCGGGTGGAACTGGTAGAACTCGATGTCTTCGAGCGGCAGGCCCTTCCGCCAAATGATGCCAACGCCGTCGCCCGTGAGGGTGTGCGCGTTCGAGGTGGTCTTGAAGACCTTGCCGAAGCCGCCGGTGGCGAACACGATCGACTTCGCCTGGAACACGTGCAGCGCGCCCGTTGAGAGCTCGTAGGCTACAACGCCGGACGGCTTCTTCACACCGTCGAACTCGGTCATCACGAGATCGAGCACGTAGTACTCGTTGAAGAAGTTGACGCCGAGCTTGACGCAGTTCTGGAACAGCGTCTGCAGGATCATGTGGCCCGTGCGGTCTGCGGCGTAGCAGGCGCGGCGAACTGCGGCCTTGCCGTGGTCGCGGGTGTGGCCGCCGAAGCGGCGCTGGTCGATCTTGCCCTCGGGCGTGCGGTTGAACGGCAGGCCCATGTTCTCGAGGTCGATGACCGCGTCGATGGCTTCCTTCGCGAGGATCTCTGCCGCGTCCTGATCGACGAGGTAGTCGCCGCCCTTGACCGTGTCAAAGGTGTGCCACTCCCAGTTGTCGTCCTCCACGTTCGCGAGCGCCGCGGCCATGCCGCCCTGCGCCGCGCCCGTGTGCGACCGCGTGGGGTAGAGCTTGGTGATGACCGCGGTCTTCGCCTTCGGCCCCGCCTCGATCGCCGCGCGCATGCCGGCGCCGCCGGCGCCCACGATGACGACGTCGAACTGGTGGTAAGTAACGCCGTCCTTGACGGTAACTTCTTCGCCCTGGTGGGTATCTGTAGTCACGTGAGTCCTATTCTCGATTCAGAAAACCTGTGCCGGTAACCGGTGCTATGCCTTGCAGAACGACGCGACGAGCGACGGGTCTGCGCCGGCGGGGCACGGATCAAGCGTGTAGATCACGAAGGTGCCGAGCAGGATCAGCAGCGCCGCGGACAGGAAGAGCGCGACCTTGAAGGCCTTCGCGAGGCCGGGGCGCGACACGTAGTCGTTCACGATCGTGCGCATGCCGTTGGCACCGTGGATGAGGGCGAGCCAGAGCAGCAGGGTGTCCCAGATCTGCCAGAACGGGCTCGCGAGCTTGCCGGCAACAAAGCCGAAGTTGATCGCGTGCACGCCGCCCTCGGTGATGAGCAGGTTCGAAGCGAGGTGGCCAAACACCAGCACCACGAGCAGCACGCCGGAGGCGCGCATGTAGATCCAGCCCCACTTTTCCCAGTTGGTGCGTTTCTTCGCGGGGGCCTGTGAGCGCGGAGCATCAATCGTCATCGTCATGTCTCTCTCCTCGCCTAGTGACCGAATACGTTCATCAGGTGGCGCGGCAGGAAGCCGGCCATCGTGACGACCCAGAGGGCCATGACGATCCAGAACATCGTGCGCTGGTACCGAGCACCCTTGCTCCAGTAGTCCACGAGGATGATGCGGATGCCGTTGTAGGCGTGGAAGACGATTGCGGCCACGAGCGCGGCCTCACCCAGCCCCATGATCGGGGTCTTGTAGGTGCTCATAACCGCGTTGTATGCCTCGGGGCTGACGCGGATCAGTGCCGTGTCGAGCACGTGCACCAGAAGGAAAAAGAAGATGGCGACACCGGTGATTCGGTGCAGCACCCACGACCACATTCCCTCGTTGCCGCGGTAGAGCGTGCCACCCGGGCGACTCTTCTGCTTCGCCGCGGGCGCGGCCTCTGCCGTTTGGGCTGACACGGGCTTCCTCCTTGGTCTTGCTTTGCTGAGCAGCGCTCAGCAGCTGACGACGTGACCCCAGCGAGCCCTAGCGCGTTCCGAGCACACCCGGAACAGTGCATGGCTGAGAATCCACTGCGTCCCCATTATGCCACCATTCCGCAGCGGCGCCGCACGCTGGGCGGGCCCGCACGGTGGCTTGGATTCATCTGATGAACTTCGAGTGCGGTGCGGCTTCCGCCCGGGCACAGCACGAGGGCCGGAGCAATTGCCCCGGCCCCGCCGAAAACTAGACCGTCGCCGGCACGACCGCCCGCTCGAGAATTGCACGCAGGTCGTCCCGATCCGCCGGGGTGAGCTCCTGCAGCGGAGCGCGCACCGGCCCACCAACGCGCCCGCGCGCATCGAGGCCGGCCTTCACGATCGACACCGCATAGCCGGGTACCCGGTTGCGGATCTCGAGGTACGGCTGCACGAACTCGCGCAGTGCGCGGAACACCGCCGCGTGGTCGCGGCGCCGCACCGCGCCGTAGAAGTCGACCGCGAACTCGGGGACGAAGTTAAACATCGCCGACGAGTACGTGGTCACGCCGAGCTCAAGGTACGGCAGCGCGAACGTCTCCGCCGTCGGGAGGCCACCGATGTAGGTCAGGCGGTCCCCGAGCGTCGCGTAGATCTGCGTCATCTGCTCGATCGACCCCACGCCGTCCTTGAAGCCGATGAAGTTGGGGAACCGGTCAGCGAGCGCCACGAGCGTCTCGGCGGAGTACTGCGCGTTCGCCCGGTGGTAGACGATGACGCCGAGCGAGGTCGCGCGGCACACCGCTGCAACGTACGCGGCGAGGCCCTCCTGCCCGGCCTCCGTGAGGTAGGGCGGGAACAGGAGGATGCCCGAACCGCCGGCAGCCTCAACCGCGCGGGCCTGCGCAACCGCCTGGTGCACGGAGCCGCCAGCCGGCCCGAGCACGGCGACGCGGCCGTTCGCCTCGCTCACCGCCGCCGTCACAACGCGCGCCACCTCCTCGGTCGTGAGCGAGAAGTACTCCCCCGTCCCGCCGGCCGCGAACAGGCCCGCAACTGGGTAGGCGCTGAGCCAGTCGATGTGCTCGCGATAGGCGCCCTCGTCGAACTGCAGCTCTGCGTCGAAGTGGGTGACGGGGAATGAGAGCAGTCCAGAGCCGATCTGGTGCGCAAGCTCCGTGGGTTCGATGGTGGGCACGTCGTACTACCTCCGCTGTGTGGTGGATACGCCCCCAAGCTGCGAGGCGCTCGGGCAGGTGACCCGATGCCTTCACGCTAGGTTTCGCCATGCATACCTGTCCAACATCTGTTCTAGATCATTGAATGCATTTTAGGTATCGTTGTGGGAGCCACTCGTTGTCAAAGGAGCCGTGAGCCGCATGTCATACACTCTCGACCAGGTTCGAGCGCTCGTCGCCGTCGCGGAGGAGCTGCACTTCGGGCGCGCGGCTGAGCGTCTGCAGATGACGCAGCCGCCGCTGAGCCGGCAGATCCAGCGGCTCGAATCGCAGATCGGGGTGCAGCTGCTCACCCGCAGCAACCGTCGCGTTGAGCTCACTGATGCCGGCAGGGCATTTCTCGATGAGGCGCGTCGCATCCTCGCGATCGCCGACAGCGCACCCCAGGTGGCGCGCACCGTCGCCGCCGGGCTCTCCGGAATCGTGCGCATCGGCTTCACCGCGTCGAGCGCATTCACGCTCCTGGGGCCCACCCTCGCGCGGCTCTCGGCCGCGCTGCCCGATGTGACGATCGAGCTTCAGGAGATGGTGACCAAGCGCCAGCTCGACGCCCTCACGAAGAACACCATCGACGTGTCGATTGGGCGGCCGCCGTTTGATCCGGGCCAGTTCAGCTCGCTGCGCGTCCACCGGGAGGGACTCCTCATCGCGCTCCCCGCAGATCACCTGCTCGCGCGACGCACCAGCCCCATCACGGTGGAGGATCTGGTCAACGAAGACATCATCATGCACTCCCCCGTCGAGGCGAAGTACTTCTACGACATCGCCACGCGGCTGATGCCAATCTCCCGGTGGCGACACCGCTTCACCGTGAGCCAGGTCTCAACGATGGTCGCGCTCGTCGCGGCACGCTGCGGAGTCGCCCTCGTCCCAGAGTCCGCCGCAGCGTTCGGGCTCCCCGGCGTGGTCTACGCTCCGCTCATGACCAGCGATCCGAGCCCCATCGAGCTGCACGCGGTGTGGCGCGCTGACGACTCGCGTCCGCTGACCCGCCGCGTGGTGCGGGAGCTGCAGGACGCGGCGCCGTCAGCGCGCCGCTCAGCGCACGGAGAACCAGCCGCTACTCGGTGAGCGTGAGGTTGTAGGTGCGTTCTGCACCGATAAACCAGAGGTCCTCGGTTCCGATTGCGTAGTTGCCGTAGCGCCACGGGATCTCGGCGGCGCCATAGGAGCCCTCCCGAAGCACGAAGCGATACCCGGGCCGCAGCTCGTTTGCGAACGACTCCTGTTTACCCATGAGGTGCCCCACGTTGCGCTTGCGGTACTCCGTGTCGAAGTCGGTCTCCTCGCCCAGCAGGCCCAGCTCGATCATGCGCGGGCGCACCGCCGCGAGGTACTCGAGCGTGCCCGCGTGGACGTCTTCGCACACCACCCCGGGGCGCAGCTGCGGGATCACTCCCTCACGCACGGCTCGCGTCAAGATTTCGTAGGCTTCCCGGCCCTCGGGGGTGCGCAGCAGCGAGCGCGCCATGTCGGACGTGGCGACCGTCACCCCGTCGATCACCACCCGCACACCGGCGTCGAGCTGCACGCAGGTGGTCTCGGAGTTGATGGGGAAGTCCGTCGGGGGGCCTGGGAACAGCATGCGCTGCGACGAGTGCAGGTTCGTGAAGTACGGCTCGATCCGGAACGGGACCTCCGCCGCGCCGCTGAAGCGCTCGAGCGCCGCGAGGTACTCGGCATACATGTCGTTCTCGGTGAAGCTCTCACCGGCGTCGAGTCGCCCGTGGGCCCAGGCGACCGCCGCCTCGATCGCCGTCGTGGAGGCTCGCGCCGCGAGCACCTGGAACGGAAGGTCCTCGTGGTCCCGCTCGTCGCGCCAGGAGCCGAGCGCGAGCGAGGCCGCGACCAACACCGCGCCGCCACCCGACAGTTCGATCCCGAGCGCGCTCGTCTCCCACTGCTCCTCGAAAGCGATGCGCGAGCCTCCGGCGTGCGCGAGGATCGCCTGCGCCGCCGAGTCGTAGCTCGCGACCGGAGCCCCGAGGGCGCCGTCCAGCTCGCGGTCAGCGATGACCACGAGCCGCCCGTCCGCCTGCGACCACAGCGCGCGGGTTCCCGCGCCGCGCGGGGTGCCCGTTGCCTCCGAGTAGTTCGGGTCGGAGGAGATCAGGATCGCGTTGACGCCCAGGCGCTCGGCCACGCCCGCAAGGCCACTGAACCTGGTGTCGGTGCCGGCGTCGAAGTGGGCGTCGAGCCCGGCAAGGTGCGGCACCCCCGCGATCACTCGCGAGGCGACCGGCACCGCGGCGGCGCGCCACTTCGCGAACGTGTTGGCGACGTCGTCCTGAGCGACCTCGTAGACGCTGACCGGCCGGGGCTCCTCGTGCGGCACCCGCACCTCGACCTCGCCGCTCAGCTTGAGGAAGTGCGCGTACGGCGCGTCCGGGGAGAGTTCCACCGGCCGATCGCCCACGAGCTCGCGAACGAGCGCCGAGAGGTTGGTGGCCGCGGGAAACTCAGCGACCGGTCGCGGATCGATGGTGACCCAGGGCTCGTAGAAGCGGATTCGTTCCGGGGCAACCCCGGCCGACAGGATGTTGCCCTGTTCCTGCTGGCGTGCGAGCAGCAGCTCGGTGTCGCCGTCCTCAAAGATGAGCGGCGTGACGAACGGGAATGAATCGAGCCGAATCGCGGAAAACAGCAGGCGCTCGTTCGGCGTGAAACCGTAGCGGCGCTCGACCTCCTCTGCGCTGCAGATGATGCGTGCCATAGCGTGTGGTCCTCTCTAGTGTCGGTGTGTCGGTGCGGGCCGCGCGGCCCGCACCACGGCGGGGTGCAGTGGCCGGTCAGCTGATCCCAGCTTCGACCCCGAGCAGGCGTTCGACCTGCGCAACGAGCTCCGCGAACTCGTCGAGGTAGCGCGTCTCCTTCGCGCGCGGACGGGGCAGATCCACGCGGATGTCGGCGATGATTCGGCCGGGCCGATCGCCCACCACCAGCACCCTGTCGGCAAGCCAGACCGCCTCCGGGATGCTGTGAGTGACGAACAGCACGCTGCGTCGCGTCTCCTGCCAGATGCGCTGCAGTTCGAAGTTCATCGAGTCACGCGTCATCGCATCGAGTGCGCCGAATGGCTCGTCCATGAGCAGAATCTCCGGGTGCGACACGAGCGCCCGGCAGATCGATACCCGCTGCTGCATCCCACCGGAGAGCTCGTACGAGTAGTTCTTTGCCTTATCGCCGAGGCCCACAAGGTCGAGCAGCTCACGAGCGTGCGCGCGCGCTTCGGGGGTGGCCCGCTTGCGGAACTCCATCGGGAGCATCACGTTTGCGAGGTTGTTGCGCCAGGGCAGGAGCGTGGGGCTCTGAAACACCATGGCGATGTCGCGGAGTGCCTCCGTCACGTCCCTGCCGCGCACGAGCACCTCCCCCTCGGTGTTCTGCAGGAGGCCCGAGATGATCTTGAGCAGCGTGGTTTTGCCGCCGCCAGACTGGCCCACGATCGACACGAACTCCCCCGGGGCGATGTCGAAGTCGCAGCCGCGCAGCACGGTATTTCGTGATCCGTCGCGCGCGGAGTAGGTCATCCCGACGTCGCGAACGCTAATCACCGGTTCAATTGCAGACATATCTTGACTCCTGTGTTCTCAGCTCGTAGCGGTGCTGGGTACGGTTACTTGTTCGGCGCGGGGATCTGCTCGTCCGGCCCCAGCGGCTCAAGGAACTCGTTGGTGTACATGTCTGCCGGATCCTGTTCGCCGGGGTTCTCGAGCCCCAGGTACTCGGCGGCAACGTCGATCTGCTTCTGCACGCCGGCGTCACTCATGGTGCCGAACCCCGCCTCGCGGCTCTCGTCGCTCCACATCAGGTCGCACTGGCCGGAGATCGCTTCCGCGAGCGCGGCGTCATCGAATCCGGGGACCGCCTCGGAGAACGAGGCGGCGGTGTCTTCCTGGTTCTGGCACGACCACACGAACCCGCGCTGCAGGGCGCGCGTGAAGCGCTCAACGAGATCGGGATCGTTGGCGATCGTGTCGCCCGAGGTAATCACACCGTTGCCGTAGTAGAGCAGGCCCAGATCGGCCCACTTCAGCACGACCGGGTCGTAGCCCTCGGCGACGAGCATCGGGGCGTCAGAGACGTAGAGCGCCAGGTTGGCGTCCCACTGCTTGGCGATCAGGCCGGGGATCTTTGCCTCCCCCGCTGCCGACACGACCGCGACGTCGTCCTCGTCCCAGCCGAGCTTGTCGAGCACGGCCGGCCACATCGCCACCATCGCACCGTTGCCCTCGGTGGCAACCGTCTTCCCCTTGAGGTCGTCCCAGTCGGCAATGCCGGAATCTGGCAGCGCGAGCGCCGCGTAGGCAGACATTCCCTGCACGAGGTTGATCTGCTGGATGTTTGCGCCCTGCGCCCGGTTGAGGATCGACACGTTGAAGTCGGCCCAGCCGAAATCGACCCGTCCGGTATCGACCGACGCGACGGTGTTTGCAGATCCGGAGCCGGGCATGATCTCGAGATCAATCCCTTCCTCCTCGAAGAACCCGGCCGCGGCGGCCGCGTAGAACGGCGCGTGCTTGGGGAGCACCGCCACGTCGAGCATCAGGCTGACCCGGTCAGAGCCGGACGCGCCGGCGTCGGTACCGCAGCCGGTGGCGAGGAGCCCGGCTCCCACGACCAGGGCTGCCGCCAGTAGTTTCCTTGCACGCATTCGCGAGCCTTCCTTTCTAAATACGGTGGTCTGTTGCTGCGCCCGAGGGCGTCACTTCACGTGGTTGCGCCACGGCAAAAGCCGCTGCGAGAGCAGGGTGATGAGGTAGAACAGCAGGAGCGAGATTGCCGCGAGCACCATAAACGCCGCGAACATCGTCGCGAGGTCACTCTGCGCGTTTGCGCGGAGGATCACCTGCCCGAGTCCGTCAGTGCCGGCGATGAACTCGCCCACCACCGCGCCGCCGACCGCCAGAGAGATCGAGATCTTCGCTCCCGAGAAGATCGATGGCAGCGCGTACCAGAACTCAATTTTGCGCATCCGCATGAACGCGCTCGCGTTGTTGATGCGGGCGAGTTCCTTGAGCTCGTTCGGAACGGCGGAGAGCCCGTCGAACGTGTTGATCACGAGCGGGAAGAATGCGATGGCCATGGCAACGAACACCTTCGACTCGAAACCGAAGCCGAACCACACGATGAAGAGGGGCGCAAGCGCAACCTTCGGGATCGTGTCCACCGCGATCAGCGCGGGGTACAGGAAGTGCCGCACGGGCGGAATGTAGAACAGCACCGCCCCGCACACGATGCCGAGACCCACACCGAGGCCGAATCCGGCAAGTGCTTCCTGCACGGTGACCCAGGCGTGGTGCGCGAAGTACCCCGGCTGCTCTCCGAGCTTCTCGAACGCCGCGAGCGGGCCGACGAGCAGGTAGCTCGGGATATTGAACACGCGCACGATCAGCTCCCAGATCGCGAAGATCCCGAGCATTCCGACCACTGCCTTCACCGCCTTCGACACGCCCTCTGGGAGCGCGCGTCTCTGCGGCGAGACCACGGCGAGGGTCTCAGTCAGGCTGCTCGGGGCCGCGATGCTTTGCGCATCAGGGACCGCGGCGGATGTTGGAGGTGCGGTGTTCATGTCAATCCCCAGTTCAATATGCATCAGCGTGCACGTATGCGACTCGTGTGTCTTCTACGGGTGTGTCATTCACGGCGACGCAGTCCGCACCGGCGAGACCTCGGCGGTGAGGTAGCGAAGCATGCTCATCAGTATTGGAGCCGGAAAAGATACCTGTCTAACACCCTTTAGGCATCTGTTGAGTCCCTCAAGGTATCGACCATATGGGGCCTGGCGCGCACCGACGACGATGCCGCAGAAGCATCATTCGACACCGAATCAATACTGGACAGCGGACCGCCACCGGCGTTCACTGTGGGCAGGAACGAGCGTCGCACGCTCCCGCCCCAGAAAGGTCCCGTCGAGATGATCGCACCACCGCAACCGCCCCGCCCGCGCCACGCAGCACACGAGCGCCTGGCTCAGCTCGGGCTCACCCTCCCCCAGCAGCCTCCCGCGCAGTACTCGTACAGCCCGGTGGCCTCGTGGGGGCAGATCGCGTTCGTCTCCGGGCAGATTCCAAAACGGGACGGCGCCGTGGCGTTCACCGGACCGGTTGCGGCGGCGGCCGACCTCGACCGCGGGGTGGCTGCGGCCGAGCTCGCGGCGCTCGGAGCCCTCGCGGCGCTCGACCGCGAATTCGGGCTCCACCGCGTCGCGCGAGTGTTGAAGCTCAGCGTGTACGTCGCGAGCGTGCCGGAGTTCAGCGATCCCCCAGCGGTGGCGGAGGGCGCCTCTCGCCTCCTCCGGAACGTGTTCGGCACGGCCGGGCAACACGCCCGCACCGCGCTGGGCCTGCCGCAGCTCCCGAAGAACGCAACCGTCGAGCTCGACCTGGTCGTCGCGCTCACTCCCGAGGAGAACGCCGCATGAGCGCCACGTCGCCCCCCGCACTCGACGCGGTGCTCGCCGCCGCGGCAGCCGCCGCCCCGACGCTCGCCGCGGCGACGCCGCGGGCGCGCGCACAGCTGCTCATCGCGCTCGCCGACGGGCTGAGCGATGCGGGCGCCGAACTCACCGCGATCGCGGCCGACGAGACCGGCCTCGGCGAGGCGCGCCTCACCGGGGAGGTTGCGCGCACCGCGGTACAGCTCCGGCTCTTCGCCGAAACCGTGCTCACCGGGGGCGCCCTCGGAGCCCGAATCGACGAGGCAGACCCGGCGTTCGCGCTCGGCCACCGCCCGGATCTGCGGCGCTCGCACCGACCGGTCGGCCCCGTCCTCAACTTCGCCGCGTCAAACTTCCCGTTCGCGTTCTCGGTACTCGGCGGCGACACCGCCTCGATCCTCGCGGCCGGCTGCCCCGTGATCGTGAAGGCCCACTCGGGGCACCCGCTCCTGTCGGACGCGACTGGCGCGGTGGCGCAGCGCGTCATCGCGGAACTCGGCTTCCCCGCCGGCACGCTCCAGGTGGTCCACGGCCACGATGCGGGAGTCGTCGCGCTCACGGACGCGCGGGTGCGGGCCGGGTCGTTCACCGGGTCCACCGCCGGAGGCCGCGCGCTCGCCGATCTCGCGGCAGCGCGCCCCGCCCCGATCCCGTTCTTCGGCGAGCTCGGGAGCGTCAACCCGGTCGTCGTCACGGCAGCCGCTGTGGCCGAGCGCGCGCCCGAGCTGGCGAGCGGCTACCTCGCGAGCGTGGCCGGATCGGCGGGTCAGCTCTGCACCAAACCCGGCGTGCTCCTCACCGCCACCCCCGGCCCCATCGCGGCGGCGCTCTCGCGCCTTCCGCGCGTGCCCGAGCACCGCCTGCTCGGAGCACGCATCACCGAGTCGTACCGGGAGCGCCGCGCGGCACTCCTCACGCTGCCGGGCGTCACCCCGATTATCGAGGGCAGCATTCGGATCGAGAACGACGGCACCGGCTGGGTCACCCCCACCATCGTGAGCGCCAGCCTCGCCACCGTCCTGGCGCACCGCCAACTGCTCGCCGACGAGACCTTTGGCCCGCTGTCGGTGCTCGCGGAGCTCCCGCCGGCGGCCGACCCCGCAGCGGTACTCGACGAGCTCTTTGAGGGCAGCCTCACCGGCACGGTGCACATCTCCGCGACCGAGCGCGCGGCGCCCGGGCCCGAGCTCGCACGTCTGGCCGAGGTGCTCGCGCAGCGCGCCGGCCGCGTCATCTTCGACGAGTGGCCCACCGGCGTCGCGGTCTCCCCCGCGCAGCAGCACGGCGGGCCGTGGCCGGCAACGACGAACGACACCAGCACCTCGGTGGGGTCCGCCGCCATCTCCCGCTTCCTGCGCCCCGTCGCATTCCAGAATGCCCCACAGGCGCTGTTGCCGGCAGAGCTCACCGACGCGAACCCCCTGGGAGTGCGTCAGGAGCGCAGTCGCGCCGGCGAGTCGCTGCACTGGGGAGCGCCCCGCCCGTGAGGTCCCCGGCGGGCGGCGCACGCGGCCGCCCGCCGGACACTCTCCAGCCGCCCCGGGTAACCTTGAACTCATGACCGACGCCTCCGTGCCCCCCTCAGCCATCGACCGGCTCACCTGCGTGATCCCCGCTGGCGGGGTCGGGTCCCGGCTCTGGCCGCTCTCGCGCGCCAACGCCCCCAAGTTCCTCCTCGACCTCACCGGCTCGGGCGACTCGCTGCTGCGCGCCACTTGGGACCGGCTCGCCCCGATCGCACCCGCCGAGCGCGTCATGGTGGTCACGGGCAATTCGCACCGCAAATCCGTCGCTGCGCAGCTCCCGGAGCTCTTGGCTGAGAACTTGATCACGGAGAGCGAACCCAAGGACTCGTCGGCCGCGATCGGGCTCGCCGCCGCGCTGCTCGAGCTGCGCGATCCGGACGCGATCCTCGGCTCGTTCGCCGCCGACCACGTCATTCGCGGGGACGTGCTCTTCCAGCGCGCCGTCACCACCGCTGTGCAGGCCGCGGATCAGGGCTACATCGCCACGATCGGGATCCACCCGTCGCACCCGGCGACCGGGTTCGGGTACATCTCCTGCGGCGCCGCACGCGGAGACCTCGCCCCCTTCGACGTGTACGAGGTGACGGAGTTCGTCGAGAAGCCGAACGCGGCGCAGGCCGAGCAGTACCTCGCCGATGGCGGGTACCTCTGGAACGCCGGTATGTTCATCGCGCGGGCGACCGTGCTCCTCGAGCAGATGGCGCTTGCCGAGCCGGAGCTGGTGCGCGCGCTGCGCGAGATCGCGGCCGCGTGGGGCACCGAGCAGGGCGCGGCGGTGCGCGAGCGACTCTGGCCGTCACTGCCGAAGATCGCGATCGACTACACGGTCGCCGAGCCGGCGGCCGCGGCGGGCAAGATGGTCTGCGTTGCCGCCCACTTCGACTGGGACGACGTGGGTGACTTCGCCTCCGTGGCGAACCTGCTCACGCGGGGCCGCGGCAGCGACCTCGCCGTGCTGGGTGACGGGGCGCAGGTGCTCTCCGATGCGTCGAGCGGGATCGTGGTCTCCGAGAGCAACCGGCTCGTGGCGCTCGTCGGCGTCGAAGACGTGGTCGTGGTCGACACCGCCGACGTGTTGCTCGTCACCTCGAAGCGCCGCGCGCAAGACGTGAAGAATCTGGTCAACCGTATGAAGGTGACTGGCGGCGGGCACCTGCTCTAGGGCGGTGACCGCTCGTGGGCCGGTCAGCCTGCGACGACCGCGAGCGGGTATCGCGCTGAGCGCGCCGCCCGGGCGGTGGTGTCCGCGTGCCGGTCCCCCGTCTCCCACTCCGGGTCGCTCGACACGATCACCCGACCGTTTGCGTTGACGAGGGTCACCCCGCCAGCGAGATCCGGCAGGAGTGCTCGCTCGAGCGACGAGACGAGCACATCGGCGCAGATAACCCCCACAAAGTCGGCTCCGAGCGCGACCGGGAGCGCTGAGGTGACCGTGATCTCATTGGAGCAGAGGTAGTCGACGAACGGGCCGGCGACGTGGCGCTCCCCGGTGGCCTCGGGCACCCGGTACCACTCCAGCCGCACCAGGTCGATGGCCGCCTGCCCGGGGCCGAACGCCGATGACGCGAGCAGGCTCCGCTCAGCGCCCTGCCACCAGGCGAGCGGGTTCCCCTCGGAGACGATCTCGTCGCTCGCGCAGTATCCCGCGCCGTACAGCGGTCGATCGTGGGTGTCGAGCACCGCGTGCGCGTCCGCCTCCACGAGCGCGGCGAGCTGCGCGCCGGTCACCGGCCCGTCGGCAAGCGCGCCCGTGAGCCGCTGGCGCAGCAGCGGCAGCCACGCCTCCAGCGGGGCAAACACGCCATCGAAGAACGTTTCCGCCCGCGCGAGCGCGCGGTCGAGATCCAGGTCGAGCTGGTGCGCCACGGTTCTCCCCTCCCCACTGAGGTCGCCTCCGGGTCACTTGCCGCGGTTGCGAGCCTCCAGTGTCGCATGAACGGCCTCGGTCTGGGGAGCGGCGAGCAGCTCCGCGCGGAAGCCGACCAGCCAGCGCACCGACGTGCGCACCACTTCCCGCACCGCCGCGCGCGCCCCGGCCACGTCGCCGGCGAGGGTCGCGGCGATCTGCGCGACGAGCGCGTCGTGGGTGGCGAGCCGCGCGGAGCGGTCGAGATCCTGCAGGGCGAGCAGCGGCGTGAACTCGGTCTGCACGCGCACGTGCTCGTTCGTGAGCCGCACGGATTGGCTGAGCGCGGCGAGCTCAAGCTGCACCTCGGTGATCCGGCGCCGCCACGGCGCCCGCTCGAGGTCGCGCGCCTCGTCGAGGATCTGGGCCACGATCTCGAGTTCTTCTGGGGTTGCGCGCTGGCAGGCATACTCCGCGCATGCCGCGGAGATTGCCTCGTAGTGCACGCCGAGGTCTGCGAGCGCCACGCGCGGCATGGCCATGAGCGCCTGGGCGTTCACCTCCTCGACCGCGCCGTGGCTGGGCCGCACAAAGCTGCCGCCGTTGCGCCCGCGCCGCGTCTCGATGAGCCCGCGGTGCCGCAGCCCGCCCAGCGCTTCGCGCACGGTCACGACGGCCACGCCGAGCAGGGTCGAGAGCTCGGTTTCGCTCGGGAGCCGCTCCCCCTCGGTGAACGCCCCCACCGATATCGCCTGCACGATCCGGGACTCGACCAGTTCGGTGCGCCCCTCCTCGCCGATCGGCGCGAACGCGGCGATACGCAGCCGGCTCGGCGGCGAGTGCACAGGCGTTCCGCTCACGTGCCCCCTCCGTTCGGCGTCGAGACCCGTGTCGGATCTGTGTCGGGATCTGCGTCGAGTCTGCCACGTGCGGAGTGGGGATCCCCTGAGCCGCACCGTCATCGAATCGTGATCTTCGAAATCCCGACGAAACTTAAACCTATAAACCCATATGTTATGGTTCTTGACATTGGTTCGACAACGACGTTGAGGAGCAGCGCACCATGCCCCACCCCACCCCACACTCAGCAGACACAGACATCGCGGTGTCCGTGCAGGGCGTGCGCAAGCAGTTCGGCGAGCTGGTCGCGGTCAACGACCTCGACATCGACATCCGCGCCGGCGAGTTCTTCTCGATGCTCGGCCCCTCGGGCTCGGGCAAGACCACCGTGCTGCGCATGATCGCCGGGTTCGAGGAGCCCACGGCGGGCAAGATCCTGCTGCACGGTGCCGACGTCACCAAGTCGGCCCCCTTCGACCGCGAGGTCAACACGGTGTTCCAGGACTACGCGCTCTTTCCGCACCTCACGATCGCCGAGAACGTCGCGTACGGGCTCAAGGTGCGGGGGATTGGCAAGGCGGAGCGGGCCGCGCGCGTCGCCGCGGCACTCGAACAGGTGCAGCTCGCGCACCTCGGCACCCGGCGTCCCTCGCAGCTCTCGGGCGGGCAGCGGCAGCGGATCGCACTCGCCCGCGCCCTGATCCTGCGCCCGCAGGTGCTGCTCCTCGACGAGCCGCTCGGTGCGCTCGACAAGCAGCTCCGCGAACAGATGCAGTTCGAGCTCAAGCAGATCCAGCGCGAGGTCGGCATCACCTTCGTGTTTGTGACCCACGATCAGGAGGAGGCGCTGACCCTCTCCGATCGCGTCGCGGTGTTCAACGGCGGCAAGATCGAGCAGGTCGGCAGTCCACGCGAGGTGTACGAGTTCCCGCAGACCGAGTTCGTCGCCCGCTTCCTCGGCGTCACCAACTTCCTCAGCGGCGCACACGCCGAGCGGATCCTCGGCGAGTCAGGCGCGCACAGCGTGCGCCCCGAGCGCGTTGAACTCGTCGACCCCACGGCGCCGCTGAGCGCCGACGCGATCGCGGTGCCTGGCACGGTCGTTGAGACGGTGTACGCCGGCGCGCACACCCGCTACCTCGTCGAAACCGAGAGCGGGCTCCGCTTCATCTCAGAGCGCCAGAACACCGAGCTGCCGAGCGACAGCCCGTCCGTTCGCCGCGGCGACGCCGTCAGCCTGCGCTTTGCGCGCGCGCACGCCGTCGCGGTCCCGAGCCTCCCGGCCGCGGCAGCGGCTGCCGCATAGACCCGGCGGGATCACCCCGCCACGCACGACCCACCCACTGCTCGACAAAGGAGTTCCGATGCACAAGAAACTACTCGCACCCGCTGCCCTGGTGGCGGCGGTCGGCCTCGCCCTCTCGGGCTGCGCCTCCTCCAGCGGCGGCGACGCAGCTGCCCCCGGCGAAATCAAGATCGACGTCCCCGACGTGCCGATGATGGAGCAGCTCGGCGACACCGAGGACGAGGTCAACATCGTTGCCTGGTCAGGCTTCGTTGAGGACGCCTGGGCCAAGCCGTTCGAGGAGGCCACCGGCTGCACCGTCAACCGCAAGGTCGCCGCGACCAGCGACGAGATGGTGCAGCTCATGCGCACCGGCGAGTACGATCTCGTCTCCGCCTCCGGCGACGCGAGCCTCCGCCTCATCGTCGATGGCGGCGTGCAGCCACTGAACACCGAGCTGATCCCCAACTTCGGCGACGACATCGTCGAGGGGATGAAGGGGCAGCTGTACGACACGCTCAACGGCAACGTCTACGGGATCCCGATCGGCCGCGGCGCAAACATCCTGCAGTACGACTCCTCCGTGGTCACCGAGGAGCCGACCAGCTGGGACGTCGTGTGGGAGAAGGACAGCCCCTACGCCGGCAAGATCGCCGCGTACGACAGCCCCATCTACATCGCCGACGCGGCCATCTACCTGATGGAGCACGAGCCCGACCTCGGAATCACGAACCCGTACGCGCTCGACGAGACGCAGCTGCAGGCGGCCACCGACCTGCTCAAGCAGCAGAACGCGATGGTGTCCGAGTACTGGTCGCCCGCGACGAACGTCACCTCGTTCACCGGCGGCAACTCGGTCGTGGGCACCTCCTGGGAGGTGCTGCGCAAGGCCACGCAGGACGAGAAGTTCAAGAGCGTGCTCCCCGAGGAGGGCTCGACCGGCTGGTCTGACGCGTGGATGCTCGCGGCCGACTCGAAGAACCCCAACTGCGCGTACGCGTGGATGGATTACACGAGCGCGCCCGACGTCAACGGCCAGATCGCGATGAACTTTGGCATGGCGCCCGCAAACGCCGCGTTCTGCGAGACCAGCGATGAGGCGCAGGCCCACTGCGACTACTTCAACGCCACCGACGAGGACTACTTCAAGCAGGTGTGGTTCTGGACCACCCCGATCGACCAGTGCCTCGACGGCCGGAGCGACGTGCAGTGCACGAACTACCAGGACTGGACGAACGCCTGGGCCACGGTGAAGGGCTAACCCCTCGCCGCGGTGTGGTGCCGGCGGCGTCGCCGGCACCACACCGCACACCGCACACCGCACCACCGCAGCACCGCAGCTCCGCGCCGCCGCGCCGCCGCGCCTCAGCGGGGCATCGCCCCGCACGCGACCAGCACTCGCGCGGCCACCAGACCGCACCTCCGATCAATCCGCCTTCACAGCAGCGAGGAAGCACCGTGAACCAGCAGCCCGTTCTCGAACGCCGCCCCAAACCCCTCTCCACCGCACTGGCGAGGCACCCGCGCGCACGTCTCGCGGCCCTGCTCGCGCTGCCGATGACCTGGCTCGTTGGGGTCTACATCCTCTCGCTCGCGCTGCTGCTCATCACCGCGTTCTGGACCACCGACCCGTTCACCTCGCGCGTGAAGCCCGGCTTCACCCTCGAAAACTTCCAGCAGCTCGTCTCGGTGCCCGCGTACCTCGCGACCGCCGCGCGCACCCTCGGGATTGCGCTCGCCGTCACGCTGATCTGCGCGCTCGTCGCTGTCCCGCTCGCCGTGTTCATGGCGAAGGTCGCCGGGCCACGGCTGCGAGCGACCCTCGCGGTGCTCGTCACGCTGCCGCTGTGGGCCGGCTACCTCGTCAAGATCATCGCCATGCGCCTCGTCTGGACCGAGACCGGCTTCTTCAACTGGGCGCTCTCCCCGCTCGGGATCGAGGGGCCAGGCTTCGGCATCCTCACGGTGATCCTCACGCTCGTGTACCTCTGGTTCCCCTACATGGCGATCCCCGTGTACGCCGCCGTCTCGCAGATCCCCACGAACCTCTTCGACGCGTCCTCCGACCTCGGAGCCAGCGGGGCGCGCACCATCCGAACGATCATCGCCCCGCTGCTGCTCCCCTCGCTCATCGCGGGCTCGATCTTCACGTTCTCCCTCAGTCTCGGCGACTACATCGCCGCCATGTACGTCGGCGGATCGACGCAGATGATCGGCAGCATCATCGCGCAGAACATCAACCTCAACCCGCCGCTCGCCGCCGCCTTCTCGATCGTGCCGATCGTGCTCGTGGTCATCTACCTCACCGCGGTGCGACGCACCGGCGCGCTCAACAACCTCTAGCCCGATCCGGCTTCCGAAGGAGACCCATGCTTCGCCTGAATCGCGGCACCAAGATCGCGCTCGCCCTCGTCACCCTGGTGGCCCTCGGCTTCATGTACATCCCCCTGTTCGTGATCATCATGAACTCCTTCAACTCGGGCCGAGTATCCGGGTGGCCGATCCCCGGCTTCTCGCTCGAGTGGTGGGGCAAAGCGCTCGTGAACCCCGCCGTGCACGCCGCGCTGCTCAACTCGGTGGTCGTCGCGCTGATCGCCACCGCCTTCGCGCTCGTCCTCGGAACGCTGGCCGCCTTCGCTCTGCAGCGCTTCAAGTTCTTCGGGCAGCAGACCGTGAACCTGCTCATCGTGCTGCCCATCACCCTCCCCGGCATCGTGACCGGCGTCGCCCTCTCGAACACGTTCCACCAGGTGCTCAAGCCAATGGGCATCAACGTCGGCTACTGGGGCATGATCATCGCGCACGCCACCTTCTGCGTGGTGATGGTGTTCAACAACGTGATCGCCCGGCTGCGGCGCATGAACCCGAACCTGGAGGAGGCATCCATGGACCTCGGGGCGGGGATCGCGCAGACGTTCAGGCTCGTCACGTTCCCCCAGTTCCGCAGCGCGTTCATCGCTGGCGGCCTGCTCGCGTTCGCACTGTCGTTCGATGAGATCGTGGTGACCATCTTCACCGCGCCGCCGGGGGTAGAGACGCTGCCGCTCTGGATCATGAACCAGATGGCGCGGCCGAACGAGGTCAACCAGGTCAACGTCGTGGCAACCGTGATGATCCTGCTCTCGCTGATCCCGGTCTACTTCTCGCAGAAGGCGTCCGCCGCGGGAGACGCGAAGTAGGGCTGTTCTTTTCCACTCGGCTTTCAGCCACTTTCCCCTACGACCGTCCCCACCCCCTTTCCCTGCGCCCTCCCCCTTTGCTGTGCACCCTCCCCCGCGAGTCCCCTCCCCAGCGGGTCCCCTCCCCGGCGGGTCCCCTCCCCCCTCCCCCGCCAGTCCCCTCCCCTTCCCCCGCGAGCGTGCGGCTTCGTCACGAGCGTGCGGCTTCCCTCGTGGTGTGAAGCCGCACGCTCGCGAGGGAATCCGCCACTCGTCGGGGAGTCAGCGCAGCGCGGAGTCAGCGCAGCGCGGAGTCAGCGCAGCGCGGAGTCAGCGCAGCGCGGATCAGCGGCGGGGGCGGCTCCCGGCCTCGGCGGGCGCGAGCCCGAGCCCCGCGTACTCGGCACGAAAGCCGGTGAACAGCGCCCGGAGGCCCAGCTGGAACGATGCCTCCGCGGGCCCCTCACCTCGTGCGGCGAGCCGTTCGGCCCGGCTGCGGTACGCCTCCGAGAACGCGGGCACATCGGTGCGCGGGCCCGGATCGAGCATGTCGTCGTCGGCCGCGAGGTCGAGCGCCGAGCCAAGAATGAACGACTCGAGCGCCACCATGAGCGTGAGCGCCCGGTCGGCAGGCCAGCCGCCCCGCATGAGCGCGGCGATGACGGTGTCGTACATCCGCGAGGTCACGGAGTCCTCTGAGAGCGGTAGCACCGCGAGGAGCGCGATCGTGGGCGGGTGCGCGGCGAATGTGCGCCGGTACCCCACGGCCCACTCGGCGAGCGCCACATCCCACGGCTCGCGCGCAAACATGTCGACCGGGATCCGATCGCTCACGAGTTCGCGCACGCCGGCGACGAGTTCGTCTTGCCCGGCGACGTGGTTGTAGAGCGCCGAGGGACGCACACCGAGTTCCTTCGCGATCGCCCGCATCCCTACGCCGTGCGCACCCACCTCATCGATCAGGCGCAGCCCGGTCTCCAAGATGAGGCGGCGCGACAGCACGCTCGTCTTGGGTCGACCGGCGCGCCGCTTCGGCGCGGTGGCCCCGGATGCCCCGGAAGCAGCGCCAGCTCTCGGAGCCGAGCCAGATCTGGAAACCAGTTCGGCAGGAACGGCGCCGTCGCTGTCGTCGCGCCCGGCGGCCGCGGCGCTCGCAGCACCAGCGCCGGGAGCGTTCGTTCGTTCGTCGCCCCCCAGGTCCCCACCTCCGGGCTTCTTTGCCGTTGTCGACATATCTTTCCTCCGTGGCCCAGCTTGCCATGATTTCTGCGGTGAAATTTTCACGAAGTCGCGCTGGAGCAGTTTTCGTACTATTCTCAACCCGATCGTAAACGAACCCTGTTCATTTACGACGAAGTTGAATTCCGCGTCAAAGGAGATCCAGTGAGCGAACCCGCCGCACGAAACGGCCTCAAACGAGAACTGGGCCTGGGAGGCCTTGTCCTCTTTGGTCTGGCATACATGGCGGTCGCCACCGTGTTCACCACCTACGGCATCGTGAACCAGGTCACCGACGGTCACCTGCCGCTCGCCTACGTTGTTGCGCTGCTCACCATGCTCTTCACCGCAAACAGCTACGCGGCGATGGTGCGTCGCTACCCGGTCGCGGGCTCGGCCTACACCTACACGCAGCAGGCGTTCGGCGGCGGCGCGGGCTTCCTCACCGGCTGGGTGCTCCTGCTCGACTACCTCTTCATCCCGATGATCAACTTCATGATCCTCGGCCTGTACGTCAGCACGCAGTTCCCCAGCATCCCCGCGCAGCTCGTCGCGCTCGTCACGCTCATCGCCGTGTTCGCGTTCAACGTGCTCGGAATCACGCTCGTGAACAAGCTCAACATCATCATCGTGAGCATCTCGGGCGCAGCGGTCATCGTCTTCGCGGTGTTCGCGATCAAGACGGCGATCGCCGATCCGAACGCGCCTGGGATCCTCGACCCGTTCATTCCGGGCGCCGAGGGCTTCAGCCCGATCTTCACCGGCGCCGGCATTCTGGCGCTCTCGTTCCTCGGCTTCGACGCGGTCTCGACCCTCTCCGAAGAAGCGAAGCACCCGCGCCGCGACATTCCCCGCGCGATCATCCTCACCGCCCTCATCGGCGGCGCCATCTTCATCTTCGTCTCGTGGGTGGGCGCGCGCGCCTACCACCTCGACGATTGGTCGCAGGCCCCGCGCGAGCTCATCGACGCCGCGGGAATCGTGCTCTCCCACCACGTTGCGGGTGAGTGGCTCGGCCTGCTCTTCGTGCTCTTCACCGTCGCCGGGTGCTTCGGATCCGGCCTCGCCGGCCAGGTCTCGGTCGCGCGCATCCTGTACTCGATGGGCCGCGACGGCACGCTGCCCAAGCCGCTCGGGATCCTGTGGAAGCGGTTCGGCACTCCCGTGGTCGCCGCAGCAACGGTCTCCGTGTTCGCGCTCGCAAGCCTCTTCCTCACCCTTGAGCAGGCCGCGTTCATGATCAGCTTCGGCGCGCTCGCCGCCTTCGCGATGGTGAACCTGTCTGTGATCCGCGTCACGTTCTTCCCGAAGAACGGCGAGCGCACCGAGCGGTCCGTGAAGAACATCATCCTGTACGCGGTCTTCCCGCTCGTGGGCTTCGCGCTCACGATCTGGCTCTGGACCTCGCTCGAACCGCTGACCTGGGTCGTGGGCGGCATCTGGTTCCTGATCGGGCTCGCAATCCTGATCGGCAAGACCCGCTTCTTCCGCCGCCCCGTACCGCGCATGGACTTCTCGGAGGGCCCGGCCACCGAGGTAGTCGACGCGATGGTCGAGACGTCCACCCCCTTCAAGTAACCCCAGGGGGCCTCGGCCCCGCCTCCACCCACATGAGCAGCAAGGACGCAGTCACATGAGCATCACCGTATTCACCGGCGGCACCGTTCTCGTCGATCCAACGCACGCGGGAGCCCCGCTCACGAGTGATGCGATCGCGTTCGTGGACGGCCGCGTCATCGCTCTCGGCGCCGACGCGGTTGCGCACGTGCTGGAGGCGGAACCCGCGGCCGCCCATGTCGATCTCGCCGGGGGCACACTCGCTCCCGCGCCGGGCGACGGGCACGCGCACCCGATGCTCGGCGGGGTCGAGGCGCTCGGGCCTGCAATTCGCGCGGCGGCAGACAAGCAGGGAATCATTGACGCGGTCGCCGCGTGGAAGGCCGAGCACCCCGACGCGGAGTGGATCGTGGGCGGCAGCTACGACGCCACGTTCTCGGAGGGCGGCATGTTTGACGCCGCTTGGCTCGACGAGGTGACGGGCAACACCCCCACGATCCTGCGCGCGTGGGACTACCACACGGCGTGGGTCAACTCGGCGGCGCTCGCGGCGGGCGGGATCACTGCGGACACCCCCGATCCGGCACTCGGCCGGATCGTGCGCCGCTCCGACGGATCGCCGCTCGGCACGCTGCAGGAGGCCGCGGCGAACAACTTCCTCGCGGACGTGGTGCCGAACTTCACCCTTGCCGAGCGGCTCGACGCGATCGACCGTGCCACGAGCGAGTACGCGGCGCTCGGGATGACCTGGGTGCAGGACGCCTGGGTGGAGCCCCGCGACATCGAGGTGTACCTCGCCGCGGCCACCCAGGGCCGCCTGCACACGCGGGTCAACCTCGCGTTCCGCGCCGACCCGGCGATCTGGCGCGAGCAGCTCGCCGCGTTCGAGGCCGCACGGACCACCGTGCGGGAGCTGGGCGCCGAGCGCCTCAGCGGTGAGACCGTCAAGTTCTTCGTCGACGGCGTGATCGAGAGCCACACCGCGGCGCTCCTCGAACCGTACGCGGATCGCCCCGAGGACACGGGGCTGCCGAACTGGGACACCGCCGAGCTCGCCGCGGCCGCCACCGCGTTTGATGCGCTCGGCTTCCAGCTGCACCTGCACGCGATCGGCGACGCCGCGAACCGCAGCGCCCTCGACGCGCTCGAGGCGGCCACCGCCGCGAATCCCGCGCGCGAGCGACACCACGTGATCGCCCACGTCGCGCTGCTCGATCCCGCGGACGTGGACCGCTTCGCGAAGCTGGGCGTGATCGCCAACTTCGAGCCGTACTGGGCGCAGTGCGACGCGGTGATGCGCGATCTCACGATCCCGCACCTCGGCCAGCCGCGCGATGAGTGGCAGTACCTCATCGGTTCGGTGCACCGCAGCGGGGCGACCGTCTCGTTCGGCAGCGACTGGCCCGTGACCACGATCGACTGGCGGCCCGCCGTGGCCACCGCGATCACCCGCCACAGCCACACCGAACCGGGTGCGGACGCCTGGCTCCCGGACGAGCGCATCGACGCCGCAACCGCCTACGGCGCCTATACCACCGGCATCGCCCGCCAGGCGCTTGCCGGCGGCTCCCGCGGCACCCTCGCGCTCGGCCGCGAGGCGGACGCCGTGTGGCTGGCCGCGAATCCGCTCACCATCGCCCCGGAATCCATCGCTGATCTCGCGGTTCTCGGCACGTGGCTCGCCGGAAATCGGACCTTCACCCCATAATTCACCGTAGTACCGTTGCACCGATTCAAAGGAGACGTCGTGAGCACATCAACCCAACCGGAACCGCGCCTGAAACGGTCGCTCGGCCTCGTGGGCCTCACCCTGTTCGGGGTGACCTACATGACCGTGATTACCGTCTTTACGACGTACGGCATCGTCAACCAAACCACGGACGGGCGCCTCCCCGCCGCCTACATCGTGGCGGTGGTCACGATGCTGTTCACCGCGGCGAGCTACGGCGCCATGGTGCGACGCTACCCGGTTGCGGGATCCGCTTACACGTACACGCAGCAGTCATTCGGCGGCGCCGCGGGCTTCCTCACCGGCTGGGTGATGCTGCTCGACTACCTGTTCATCCCGATGATCAACTTCATGCTGATCGGGATCTACCTCAACACGCAGTTCCCGGCGATCCCGGTGTGGGTGTTCACGCTGGTGGCCCTGCTGCTCGTGCTGCTCTTCAACATTCTCGGCATCAACCTCGTAAACAAGGTCAACGTCGCGATCATCGCGCTCTCGGTGCTCCTCGTGGTGATCTTCATGGTGCTCGCGTTCAAGCACGCGTTCGGCGGCAGCGCCGACGTCAGCCTCATCGAGCCGTTCACCTTCGGTGAGGGCGGCATCGGCGCGATCGCCTCCGGCGCCGCGATCCTCGCGCTCTCGTTCCTCGGCTTCGACGCGGTGTCGACGCTCTCCGAGGAGGCGAAGCGCCCCCGCAAGGACATCCCGCGCGCAATCGTGCTCTCGACCCTCGTGGGCGGCCTGTTCTTCATCCTCGTCTCGTGGGCCGGTGCCGTCGCCTACCACCCCGACTGGGCGTCGCTCACCCCCGGCGAGATCGAGGCAGCCGGCGTCACGGTGATGAACAACATCGGCGGCGAGGCGTTCACGGCGTTCTTCGTGGCGGTCTACGTGGTCGGCGCGTTCGGCTCGGGCATGACCGGCCAGGTCTCTGTCTCGCGCATCCTCTACGCGATGGGCCGCGACGGAATGCTCCCCAAGCCGCTCTCCCGGCTGCACCAGCGCTTCGGCACGCCCATCGTCGCCGCGATCGTCGTCTCGGTGTTCGCGCTGTCGAGCCTGTTCCTGTCGCTCGAGACCGTCGCGTTCATGATCAGCTTCGGCGCGCTCGCCGCGTTCGCGATGGTCAACCTCTCGGTGATCCGCACGTACCTGTTCCCGAAGGGCGGCCGGCGCGAGCCGCTCACCGCGCGGAGCGTCCTCGTGCACGGCGTCGCCCCGCTCATCGGCTTCGCGCTCACCATCTGGCTCTGGACCTCCCTTGAGCCGGCCACCTGGCTGGTCGGCGGGATCTGGCTCGTGATCGGCGTCGTCATCATCGCGATCGTCACCGGCGGCTTCCGCCGCGCGGTCCCGAAGATGGACTTCTCCGAGGGCGATCCGACGACCCAGCAGATCGACGCGCTCGGCGAGGAGTTCCCGCTGGAGGGCACCCGCTAGTCGGAGAATTGCACGCAGCCGACCGCCCGGAGCCGGGGCACCCGAGAGGTGCGCCGACTCCGGGCGGTCGCTCGGTGCGGGGCGGGAGGTTCGCAAGCTGCTTGTCGCCACAGGAGGCGCAGGCGACGCGGCGCCGCGGCGGCTTCGCCGGCACCGGGCGACGCAGGCGACGCAGGCGGCACCGGATGGGGCGGGAATGCCCTGGGGCATTCCCGCCCCTGACACCGGGGAGTGTGTCTGTGGTTTGGGGGAAACCACATCGCTCACTCTCGTGAGCGGCACATGGGGGTGTGCACTGATCACAACGAGAGCCGGACCAAAACCTGTCGCCAACGTTCGCCATCCCAGACGTGGCGGGGCCCCGGCGCCCCGCACCGCACCGAGTTCGGCGCGCTCGCTACTCCGCCACGGCGCGCACGGTCTGCGCGTCTGGCGTCACCTGACCCTGCGCGAAGCCGCTGATCTCGCGCCCTTCATGCGTCGATCTCAGCGTGAGCGTGTAATCCCCAGCTGCCGACACGCGGGTATCTGTCAGGCGAAAGGTCCCGTCGAGCACATCGCCGCTCTCGCACTCCGCACCGGCCCCTGTCGCACGACACTTCCAGCCAGCTGGCATCTGCTCAATGGCGAGCCCCTGGGGGAGCTCGAGAACCACTCGGGAGTCGCTCAGAGAAGGCGAGAGGTCGACGGAAAGTTCGGCCACACTCGAACTGAGTTGCTGCGCGGTGACGGCGAGCATCGCGTCTGCGCCGGGTTCGTCCGCGGGCGAGATCCCAGCGGAGAGCAGCGCCGGGAGCGACAGCACCATCGCCGCACCGCCGATCACCACCAGGCCGACCGGGAGCAGGCGTACCAGCGCCGAACTCGCCCCGCGGAGCCGGGGCACAGCATGAGCCGAAGAACCAGCCTCGGTCTCGACCGCCCCTGAGACCGCGGGGGCGAGCCGACCCGCGACCTCGGGGGCCCCGAGCTCTCTCGCCTCAGGCGATCTCGACTCCGGCTCGGCCGCCTGCGCTCCGACGGGTTGCGCGAAATCTGCGAGCACCAGGAGCGTCGTTACTCCGAGGAGTCCCGCCATCGCCGCAAACCGGCCCCAGACCGATCGGCACCTGGGGCACGATCGAATGTGTTCCATTCCGGCCGAGGGGGCAGCGGCAGCCACGTCGTCGACGACGATCTCTGGCAGCGCGTCGGCGGCAGCCCGGCATGCCTCCGGCGCGTCTTCCTCGAGCATGACACGAAGGGTCGCCCGCCGAAGGCCGAGGCGTGAGCGCCGAGTGAGGGAGTAGACCGCCGATGCGGGGCGATCCAACTCCACGGCCAGCTCGGCCGGTTTCCTGCCGTCAATGATGATCCCGCGGAGAACCGCCTGCTGTGGAGCCGACAGTGACGCAAGCGCACTGCGCACGTAGCCGTACTCACGGTGCAGGTCGACCGCCCGGGTGGTCAGCTCCACCGGCGGTAACTGCGACTCGTCCTCATCGAGACCGACCACCCGCGAGCGGGGAGACCTGAACTCGTCGACGACCCGATTGCGCATCGACTGCACCAGGTAGGCGTGTGCCTTGGCGGTCGGCCCGGCGCCCCTGGACCAGAGCACGAGCAGCGCACTGATCGCTTCGGCGGCAAGATCCTCCGGGTCGAGTGCGCCCTTCGCGAGCCAGCGCGCCTGGGCATTGAGGGGTCCGAGGCTGCGAGCGCAGAACTCGGCAGCCGCGTCCCGATTGCCGCGGTTCGCCTCGAACGCGAGCCGGTCGAGCTCGGCCCACTCGGCGCTCAGATCATTCGTTCTAGACACGGTGTGTTTCCCCACTGACTCCCCGAGCGCTCACTCGGATTCGGAACGTCAAGGGCGGGTGCCCCCGGCACCCGCCCTCGACGATCCGCTGTGTGTCCGGTCAAGCAGCGAGCTTTCGCCGAACCAGCATTCCGGCTCCAACCAGGGCGAGCGCGCCGCCAACGGCGAACGGCTCCCATGGCACCTCGTCGCCGGTGACCGCGAGACTCGCCCCCGCGGCTCCCGGCGCTATGGCGGCCGTCCCGGTGTTGCCCGGCTGCCCCGTCCCGGGGGTCTCGGGCGTGGTTCCCGGAGTGGTCCCGGGGTCCGTCGGCTTGGGCGTCACGGTGGGCGTCGTGCCGATGTCAAGCGGCTCGGATGTTGCCGAAGCGGTGGCCGCGCAGCCCGACGCCGCGGTTGCCGTGACGGTGAGTGCTCGCCCCCGGTCCGCGGCGGTCACCACATATGTGTTTTCGGTCGCCCCCGGGATCGCGACTCCGTCTCGCTGCCACGTGTAGGTCACCGAATCCGGTGCCGGTACCCACGTTCCGGATGCGGCGGAGAGCGTCTTCCCCACTGCAGCCTCACCGGAGATGGTGACGGTGCCAGGCGCGAAGCTCTGTGCGCTCACCGTCAGTGCAACACTGACCGTGTCGAGGGAGGTGTCCGCCTGGGGAGCCACGCCATTGAGCGCGCGCACCACGACGGTGTAGTTGCCCGGGGTGACAGCTGTGCCCGAGATGACCCCGGTTTCACTGTTGAGGGTCACCCCGGCCGGGAGTTCACCACTGACGAGGCTGAACCAGGTGGGGGTCGGGGTTCCCGTGACGCTCGGGGTATCCGCGGTGAAGGGAATGCACGTATCGAGCGCGTAGCTGGACGCGGTGGTCAGCACCGGCGAGTGAATCAGGTCGAGGGCGGCGATGCCGATGAACGGGTCGATCGCTTCTTGCTGCTCAGGTTCGCCGTAGAAGTACCCGACGACGTACACCGTGCCGTCTGCGTCGGCGGTCACGCCGACCGTGGACATCGGCTGTACGGGAGAGTATGCAGCCCCGCCGCGGCTCGCGACCGCCGTGCCTGGACCGCTCAGATCCGCGAGCTCGCGGACCACAATATCTCCGTTATCGGTGGTGGTGTACACCTTCCCGTCGCCGCCGAGTGTGGCCTGCGACACGCCATCCGCGGGGTACGAGAGGAGCCCGGTGCCGTCGAGCGACACCGTCTCGATCTTTCCATTGCTCCCCCAGAGCAGGCGTCCGTCCGGGGTGAGGTTCAGTTGGAAGGCCGTGCCAGCGATGTCGCTCCCGGGAATGGGTGTTGGGGTCACGACACCGGTACCAGGGTCGAGCGTGATGATTCGCGGGTCGACGTAGTTCGGGTCGATCATCACGAATTTCCCATCGGCGGTCTGGACCAGGCCGACGAGGCCGGCGTAGCCGGTGAGATCAAACCGAGCGAGTTCAACGCCCTCGGCAGAGAACTGGACGAGCACTCCGTCCGATCCGGAGCCAAGTACCCACACGGTTCCATCGCTCGCGGCCCAAATCCCCGTGGGGTAGGAATCGTACACCGGGTCCTCTCCGGCCTCGGTCGTGAGGATGCCGAAGTTCCCGAGCGCCTCCCCGGTCTGGGGATCGAATCGGCGCACCAGCGCGGAACTCCCCGACGAGTAGTTTGCGATCGCGTACATCGTGCCGTCGGTACCAAACGCCACGTTGGTCGCGGTCGAGAAACTGGCGTAGGGCTCCTGCCCCTCCGGGGTCGAGTACGTCGTGTCCCAGTGATGTGAATAGCGATACTCGCCGTCCGCGCCGATCGCCACGGGCTCCGCGGCGACGGCGGGCACGGTGGAGCCCACGGCAAGTATGCCGGCGAGGAGGGCGGTCGCGGTGACGAATCGCCACCGCGGTTTCCCCGCCTGGTGAGTGTGCTGCATGAACTGCTCCCTGCGTCAAGTTGTGTAAGTCGAGCGTGATCTGTCCAATCGGACGTGGAATCTCACTTCGCGCAACACGACGCCCCCCGGATGAACACGAAACACACGCCAGGCTTGGCGCTGCTTCATGTGTTCACATCGCATTTACGCACTGATTCCACACGCTTCCTATCAACGTGTCAACAGGCAAAACCTGTCGGCGCTCGCCGAAATCTCAGGTGCGCGGCGTCGCTTCCACATGCCGCGCGCCGTCGCTGAGGCGTGAGCGACGTCACCCGCCTGGTCAGCAGCCGGGGCTCCCAATATCTCAGCTTGGGACCCCGGGACCCCGGGAGCCACCACGCGGCATAGGATGAGACAGCGCTGCGGCGCAGGGAGGACACGGATGGGCGACACGGAGGTTCGGGGGGCTCGGCTCTACACCGAAGTCACTGGACTCGGCGCGCCCCTGCTCGTGTTGCACGGCGGGTTCTGCTCGCTCGAGTCGCTCCGCCCCGTTGCGGCGGCGTTGCAGGCAGATCGCCGCGTCTACGCATATGAGCGGCCGGGGCACGGCCGCACGGCCGACACCGCCACCGAGTACGACTACGCACGCGACGCCGGCGACGCCCTCGCGTTCCTCGACGCGCACGGCATCGAATCGGCCGAGGTCATCGGCTACAGCGACGGGGCGATCATCGGGCTGCTGCTTGCGCGCGATCACCCCGAGCGCGTGCGCGCGCTCGTCGCGATCAGTGGCAACCTCGACCCGTCGGGCTTCAGCGGGGCGCCCGAGGCGGCCGGGATGCCGACACTGCGGGATCGGACGCCGGAGCCCACCACGGAGCAGCAGGGCACGGCCGACGCCGCAGCCGAGCCCAGCGCCGAGCAGCTGCACTACGCAGCGCTCTCACCGGACGGGCCTGCGCACGCCGAGGTGGTGCTCGATAAGCTGTTCCGACTCTGGACCACCTCGCCGCCCATCCCGGAGGACAGCCTGGGGGTGATCACGGCGCGCACGCTCGTGATGTCGGGCGACCGCGACTCAATCCGTCCGGATCACAGTCTCCGCATCGCCGCGGCAATCCCCGGCGCGCAGCTCTGCATCGTGCCCGGAGCCACGCACGGCCTCGTCACGGAGCGCGCGGCGCTCGTGAGCCGCCTCGCCCGCGAGTTTCTGCTGGCTCAGGACTAGAGCACCGGGCGCACGCCGCCGGTGCGCGCGGGCGGGCACGCACCGACGGGCACGATCCGCTGGTCGAGCTCCCAGCCGCGCCCGGCGAACTTTGTGAGATCCACCCTGTTCGCATGCTCATACGCACCTCTATGCTGGGGCATACACAGCGGATAGTTCCGCTGTGGGCCGCGCCACGGTGCGTTGCCGTTCAGCGAATGATCCAGAGGAGCAAGCAGTGGCGAGTAGCGAGCCAGCGTCGCAGGAGACGCAGTCACGGAACAACACGCGCATCATCGTCGCGATCATCATCACGGTGGTCGCGCTCGCGTTCGTCTTCTCGAACGTTGGCTCGGCGACGCTGCGGTTCCTCTTCCTCCAGTTCACCATGCCGGCGTGGGCCTGGTTCCTCGCCGTGCTCGCCGCGGGCGTGGTGATCGGCTCACTCTTCCCGTGGTTCCGCCCCAAGCGGAAGAACCGCTAGCTCGATCCGCGCTCAGGGGCGCGACCGCCGCAGCAGCCACACGAAGTACGGCGCCCCCACCAGCGCGATCATGAGTCCGGCTGGGAGCTGAGCCGGCGAAATCAGCGTGCGCCCGAGCGTGTCCGCGACGCACACCAGCGCGCCACCGAGCAGCATCGCAACGGGGATGATGCGCCCGTGCCGCGCCCCAACGAGCGCGCGGGCAAGGTGCGGCGCGATCAGACCGACGAAGCTCACCACGCCGACCGCGACCACGCTCACGGCGGCGAGCACGGCCGCGATCCCGAGCAGCACGATGCGCGATCGTTCAAGCGGCACCCCGAGGATCCTGGGGGTATCGTCGTCGATCGCGAGCAGGTCGAGCCGGCGGCGCAGCATGAGCAGCACCGGCACCGCGATCACGAGCGCGATCGCGACCGGCACCACGTCGGGCAGCGTGCGCCCGTACGTGGTTCCCGAGAGCCAGGTGAAGATCCGCGGCGTGTCCCACGGGTCGGCCCGCAGCAGCAGGAACGTGCTCACGGCGCTGATCCCGTAGCCGCAGCCGATGCCGACGAGCACGAAGCGATCCGGCAGCAGCCCGCCGCGCCAAGAGAGCAGTGCAATCACCGCAAAGGTCGCGAGCGCGAGACCCACAGCCATCGCGATCAGCGTGAGCCGCCCGCCGCCGAGCCCCGAGGTGACCACGATCACGGCCCCCAGCCCGGCCCCGGCGGTGATCCCGAGCACGCCGGGCTCCGCGAGCGGGTTGCGCACGGTGCCCTGGACCACGCAGCCGGCCAGCGCGAGGGCGGCCCCGCCGAGCACCGCGGCGGTCACCCGCGGGGCACGCTCGTCGAGCGCGCGCGCCACGAGGTCTGGCGCGCTGCCCTGCACCCAGAGCGCCAGGTCGCCCGTTTGCAGCCAGAGGCTCCCGGCGAGCAGTCCCACCGCGGCCACGGCGACGAGCAGCACCGCGGCGGCACCTGCCGTGATCCGGAACCGGCGGCCCGAGCGCGCGCCCACCCGCGCCTGCGGCGGCTGCCGGATCCCACCGGCGTCGCGCAGGCGCAGCGCGAGGATCACGATCATCACGCCGCCCAGCAGTGCGGTGGGGACGCCGGTGGGGATCGCGGACGCACCCTCAGCCCCGAGGATGGCACGCAGCACCGCATCGGCGACGATCACGAGCAGGGCACCGAGGAGACCGGACGCGGGGATCAGGAGCAGGTGCCGATTGAGCCCGCGCACGCGGGCGGCGATGAGCCGGGCGACCACGGGCGCCGCGAGGCCAACGAACGCGATCGGCCCGGCGAGCGTGACCGCGGTAGAAGTCAGCAGCACGGCGCAGGCGATCGCCACGAGGCGCGTGGTGCGCACCGGAACGCCGAGCGCTGCCGCGGTGTCGTCACCGAGCCGGAGCACGTCGAGGCGGCGCGCACAGAGCAGCGCGACGCCGCAGACCACGGCGATGAGCGGCGCCGCCCGCAGCGCCGCGTCGATGTTGAGCTGCCCGAGAGAGCCGCTTCCCCAGGCGAACAGCCCGGTTGTGTTCTCACGGAAGAGGATGAGGAGCATGGCGGTCGCGGAGTCGAGCGCCATCGCCATCGCCGAGCCGGCAAGAATGAGGCGCGTTGTGGCGCCGACCGCCGCG
Organism: Leucobacter luti; assembly: GCF_004217175.1. Taxonomy (GTDB): domain Bacteria; phylum Actinomycetota; class Actinomycetes; order Actinomycetales; family Microbacteriaceae; genus Leucobacter; species Leucobacter luti. The sequence goes on along the minus strand of NZ_SHKI01000006.1, from coordinate 249,105 downwards.
CGACCGGCCAGCGCGAGCACCGCGAGCGCAGCGATCATGCCGCCGGCAAACGCGACGAGCCCAGACGCCCACAGCGGGATCGAGAGCCTGAACGCGGCGACGAGCGCGAGTGCGAAGTACGCTCCGGCGGTCACCGCGAGCGTGTCCGGAGCCGCGAGCGTGTTGCGCGTGACCGACTGGAGCAGGGCTCCGGCGGCGCCGAGCGCGAACCCGACCGCGACCCCGGCGAGGAGCCTGGGCAGGCGCGATCCAGCGAAGACGTCGGCGACCGGCACGCCCCCGACGCGCTCCCCGGATCCCGCGAGCGCGCGCAGCAGGTCCCAGCCGCCCACGCCTGAGGTGCCCTGCGTGAGGTGCCACAGACCGGCCGCGGCGACCGCGAGGAGCAGCGCGAACAGCACGCCGATCGCGGCGGGAAACCCGCGCCGGCCGCGCGGCCCGGTCGATCCGGTCGCGGCCGGGGCCGCCGCGGGCGCGGCCCCGGTGCGCGACCGGGTCACTTGGCGGTCAGGATGTCGACGTAGGCGTCGATCGCCTGCTGGTTCGACAGCGGGCCGCCTGCGCCCCAGACACCGGCGGGGAACGGCTGCGCCCGCCCGTCGGCGACCGCGGGCAGCGCGGTCCAGATCGGGCTCTTCTCGAGCTCCGTCACGTAGCTGTCAGGGGTGTCATCGTTCGAGTAGAAGAGGTTCGCCTCACCCACGGCGGTGAGCCCCTCGATGTCGGTCTGCGCGAGGCCGTACGCGGGGTCGACCCCACCGTCGCCGTACGCGTCGTTGATCTCGTCGGTCCAGGCCGAGGTGAGCCCCAGCTCTTCGCCGAGCGCGGTGAACAGCGCACCCTGGCCGTAGGGCCGGATCACCACGTTGCCGCCCTCGATCCACCCGTCGAAGAACAGGAAATCGCGCGTGGGCAGGTCTACCGCGGCGACCTCCTGCTGCGCGGCGGCGAGGTGCTCGTCGAACTCGTCGAGGACCACGTCGGCGCGCTCGGTACGGCCGGTCGCCTCCGCGATTGTCGAGAACACGTGCTTCATGTTGCCGATCGGGTCTGCCCCGTCGGCGCCGACCGTGGCGAGCACCGGTACGTCGCGCCTCTCGAGCTGCGCGATCAGCTCGTCGTCGGCGCTGAACGCCTCGACGATGATGAGGTCGGGCTCGGCGGCGTAGAGCGCGTCGAGGTCCGGTTCGCCGCGCGTGCCCACGTCGACGACCCCCTCGGGGAGCGGCTCCGCCTGCACGTATGTCTCGTACCCGGCGACGTCGGACACCGCGACGGGCGCGACGCAGAGCGTGAGCGCGTCCTCGATCTGCTGCCACTCGAGCACCGCGACGCGCTCGGCCGGACGATCGAGCTCAACGGTGCGACCGACGCCGTCGGTGATCGTGACCGGGTCGGTCGAGGTGGCGGTCGTGTCATCGACGCATGCCTGGGACGTTGCCGCGGGCGCGGCACCGGACGGACTCTCAACGGTGGTGGTGCCGCAGCCGACGGCGGTCAGCGCGACGGCGGTCAGCGTGGCCGCGGTCAGGATCAGGCGGGGGGCGCGGGTCATTGGCGTTCCTCTTTCGTGGGTGGTGGTGTCTGTGGGCGAGCGCCGGAGCTGCGGCGGCCGATCGGGTCAATGCGAAGCAGGCCGGTCCGCGGATCGGGCGCGACCTCGACCCGGATCTCGTAGACGTCGGAGATGTGCGGTCCGGTGAGAACCTCAGCCGGCGAGCCGGATGCGTACACCGTGCCGGCGCGCAGCAGGATCACGCGGTCGGCCACGCGCGCCGCGTGATCGAGGTCGTGCAGCACGATCCCGATCGCCACGCCGTGCTCGTCGGCAAGCTCCCGGACGAGATCGAGCGTCTCGAACTGGTAGCGCAGGTCGAGGTGGTTCGTGGGCTCGTCGAGCAGCACGACCCCCGTTTCCTGCGCGAGGCAGGCGGCGAGCCACACGCGCTGCATCTCGCCGCCGGAGAGCTCGCTCACGGAGCGCTCGGCCATGTCCGAGACGCCAGTCACGGTCGCGGCACGGTCGATCGCCGCGGCGTCCTCCGGTGTGAGCCGCCCGAATCCCCGCCGGTGCGGGTGCCTGCCGAACGCGATCACCTCGCGCACGGTGACGCCCTGTGGGGCCGGCCGCGACTGCGAGAACAGGGTCACCTCACGCGCGAACGCCCTCGCACCGAGCAGCGCCGCGTCGCGCGCGTCCGCCTCGGGCGCGGAGAGGGTCACGCGACCGCCGCGGGGCCGGTGGAGCCGCGCGAGCCCGCGGAGCAGCGTCGACTTCCCGCTACCGTTGGGGCCAACGAGTGCGGTGACACGGCCCGGCTCGATCTCGAGCGTCACGCGGTCAACCACCGGGGTGGCGCCGTAGCGAAGTTGGAGGTCCTCCCCCGCGAGGGTGGCGCCGTGCTGCGGGCGGCGGCTCAGCGGCGGCTCGGGTGTCGGGGGCATGCGTCCATTCCGTGGGTGCGGTGCCGGCGCGACGCAGAGGGATCGGTCGCTCCGGAACTGCGCCGAACCGACACGATCATCGACGACGCGCTGGGGAGGTAAGGGTTACCTTGCCTTGATCAGATTAATGACTCGGGGCGCTGTCCGCAATCAGGATGGAGAGACAGGCGATACGGATTTCCGGCCACGCTCGACGTACGCGCCCGGCGTCTCCCCCAGCACGCCGCGGAACGCCGCGATAAACGTGCTGGTCTGCGCGTAGCCGAGCCGGGCCGAGACCGCGCGCACCTCGGCCCCCGCGGCGAGCAGTTCGAGCGCGAGATGCACTCGGAGCACCATCCGCCACCGCGCGAATGACAGCCCCGTCGCCTCGCGGAACGCGCGCGTCACCGTCCGCGCGCTCACCCCCAGCTCGCGCGCCCACTCGTCGAGGCCGCGCACGTCAGCCGGGTCGGCGAGCAGCGCGGTGGCGATCGGGTCGATCCGCGCGTCGCCCGGCACCCGCAGCGCGAACCCCTCCGACACCGGTTCGAGCACGTCGAACACAACCGCCTCGGCCCGCGCCCGCGCGGCGGCATCGAGGTCGGGCCGCGCGAGATGCTCCAGCAGCGCCTCAAGGAGCGGGCTCATCTCCGTCACTGCCGCACCCGCGAACGCCGTCGGTGCGAGTCCCGGCGCAAACACCGCCGTGAACAGCTCGGCGCGCGCGGTGAGGCGGCCGCCGTGCTGCACCCCGGCGGGGAGCCACAGCCCGCGCCCCTCCGGCACCGTGAAGATCCGCCCCGCGGCCCGCACCGACATCGTGCCACCGCGCGTCCAGACCAGCTCGTCAGCCTCGTGCGTGTGCGGCTCCCACTCGAGGGGCTCGCCGGCCGTCTGCGATCCCGAGAGGATCGTGAACTCGTGCGGCACCCGATCCCAGGATGCGTCGGCACCCCGCAGCACCGTGCCCGGCTCGCGCGCCCACGCCGCCGCCGCGGCTGCGGCCCCGGGAATCGCGCGATCGCGGGTGTCTGGGGTCGCGTTCGCCATGCCGACGAGTGTACGGGTCGTTGCGCGGCGCGGACTGGTCACCGGCTCAGGTCCCGAGACCCGACTCCCTGTCACCCGGCGCCCCGCGCCCGACTACCGCAGGTGCTCGACGTCGCCGGCCGACACCGTGAGTCTGCCGCCCGTGGGCAGGTCCACCACCAGCGCGCCGTCGGCGGCGAGCTGCCGCGCCCGCCCGTCGACGATCTCGTCGCCCGGCAGGTGCACCCGCACCTCCGAGCCCAGAGTGAGCGAGTGCCGCGCCACGCGCGCCCGGGCCGCGCTGGGGTTCGATGCGGCGAGCGCGAGCAGCTCGCGGAGCGCGGTCACGTAGTCACTCAGGATGGTGTCCGCGAGCTCCGTGCCCGCCGGATCGAAGACCGTCACAGCCCCGCCAACGTCGGCGCCGGCGGCGAGCAGCGACGAGGCGCGGCCGGTCGGCAGCTCTTCCTCGGGAATCAGCAGGTTGATGCCGGTGCCGACGACGACCGCGCCGTCTGGGAGCACCTCGCAGAGGATCCCACACAGCTTCTGCCCCGGTCGCCCCGCGATCGCGTCTTCCTCGTCGCGCACGTGCACATCGTTCGGCCACTTCACGCCAACGCGCATGCCGGGCCCGAAGCGGCGCTGCAGCGCCGTGCTCATCGCCGAGCCGACGAGCAGCGGCAGCCAGCTCAACCCCACGCCGGCGTCGGCACCGCGCACCAGCACCGACACCGCGAGCGACTGCCCGGGCGGCGTGACCCAGCCGCGGTCGAGGCGCCCGCGCCCCGCCGTCTGGTCGGAGGTGAGGAGCATCGTGCCGTCGGGCAGTGGCGCATCCGCTGCCCGCGCGAGCTCGCGCAGCTCAGCGTTCGTCGAGGGCGAGCTCTCCCGCCAGATCACGCGCGGCAGCAGGTCCGAGGTGCGGGTGAGTTCCATGAGTCAACGGTACCGCGTGGCACGGCGCCCTTCGCCTCGCTATTTCCGGGCTCCGAGACATTGAGAGCGGAACACGGCGCGATTCAAGGAAGCTATCGCCGAGAGAGCAGCGAGGTGACGCGCAGGCGACCGCTGTGGATCCACACGTCGGAGTACTCCACTGGTCGATCATCAGCGAGGTATGTGACCTGCTGGAGGTACTGCACCGGCGCGCCAGGCTCAAGCCCCAGCGCTGCAGCGATCTCACCCGATGCTGGCTCAGCACTGAACGTCCGCCGCGCGTTCCCGATGCGGAGCGCGTACTCGTCTTCCAAGACGCCGAACAGGCTGAGCGTCACGAAATCACGCTGCTCAATCCCCGGCGCAATATCGGCGCGCACGTAGTTGTGCAGCAGTGCGACGGGGCCCTGCTCCGTGCGCCGCAGTCGGGCGAGACGCAGCACCTGCGCACCCGGCGCGAGGTCAAGCAGCGCCGCCACCGGCTTCAGTGGCGCAATGAGCTCGCACGCAAGTACCTCTGTTTCGGTGACCACTCCGGCTCGCGCAAAGTCTTCGGTCAGGGTCGAGAGCTTCTGCGCAATCGCTGGCTCGATCACCGTTGAGGTAACGAATGTGCCTCGCCCTCGAACCTGCCTCAGCAGTCCCTCGGCAATCAACGTGTGTAGCGCGCGCCGAAGCGTCCCCCGGCTCACACCGCACTCCCGAGCGAGCTCGGGCTCACTCTTCAGCCGGTAGTGCGGTGGCCACTCGCCCTGCGTGATATTCCGCCGAAACCGGTCCGAGAGTTGGGCGTGGATCGCCACTGGCGCGTCACGGTCGATCGTCGACATGGTCACCTCACTATTGTCTCCTGCAGTGTACGCGCACGCGGCGCGGGGGTGCCGCCTCGGCAAGGCTGCCAAGGCGGCACAGTGCCTAATAGCTGCTCGTGCTCTCGTCACCGGTGTCAGTGATGATCTGCAGGCCCGCGCTGGTGCCGAGCAGCACCGCGCCCGCCCGAAGCAGACCGAGCGCCTGCTCGTAGGTCTTAATCGACCCCGACGCCTTCACCTGCACGCCAGGACGCGCGCGCTCCACGAGGTATCTCACGCTCTCCGGGTTTGCAGTCTCGATGTCGCCGCTGCTCGCGTTCTTCAGAAACGCTGCCCCCGCTTCCTGTGCGAGCTCCACCGCGATCTCGCGCTCGGCCGGCGTCAGCAGAGGCAGCTCCAGCATCACCTTCACCGGAAGGCCACTGGCACGCACCACACCAGCGATATCCTCGCGGAATTCGTCATACATTCCGCTCTTCAACCAGCCCAGCTGCACGCCCATGTCCAGCTGGGTGGCGCCCTGCGCGGCGATCGCTTCGGCCTCCGCCGCCTTCCCCGCGCTCGTCATCACCCCAACGGTCGGGAAGTCGAGCGCGGAAGCGATCCCCACCCCGGTCCCGGCGAGCTCAGACGCGACAAACGACACCCACGACGCTGACACCATCGCTGCATTGAAGCCGTTTTCGACCGCCTGCTTTGCGTGCTCGGCCATGTCCTCACGGGTGACACCCGGCTCGATGCGCGTGTGCTGGATGTACGGGGCGAGTTCGGCCGGTGTGAGCGTCAGCTCCTGTGTACTAGACATTCTTGGGTACCTATTTCTTTCTGTTATACGGAAGTTCAGTCGAAAAGCAGCTGTTCAGAGCTTCGCCGCGTAGTACGGGGGTGCGATGACGCCGTCCCCGCCAAACCACTTCGGGACATCCACGCCACACACGAGACCGACATTGCCCCACGGCTCGAACGCGCCAGTTCGCACGATCACTTTTGCCTGCCGCGCCAGTTCGCCAAGCATGTCCGCGTGGGTTCGGGTGGAAAATCCGGCATCAGTGAACTCCGCGGTGAGCCACTCGTCGAGGCGAGGATTGTTCGTCACCACGTCTTCAGCGCGCACCACTCCCTCGACGATGATTTCGCGCGCAATGAGCTCGAGCACGGTGCGCAGATCGGGAAGATCCTGCGCGATCGCAAGGTCGACCCTGTGCGCATCGCGGGGGATCGGGAAGCCAGCGTCGACAACCAAGATCAGGTCGGTGTGGCCCAGCGTCGCAAGGGCGGCGCTCAGCCGGTCGTTCAGAATGCCATGGCGTTTCATGGTCGTGGTCCTCTCAGTTTGTCGTGACGTGTAGCGCTGACTGCGGAGCATCACCGGTCGGTGTCGCACCGGTGGCGAGCGCCATGATGGATTCTTCGGTGGCTGTCGCGCTGTCGAGTACTGCAGCCAGCTGCCCCTCGCGCAGTACCGCGATGCGGTCAGTGATAGTGAGGAGCTCAGGCAGGTCGGAGGAGGAACACAGCACACCAACCCCTGCAGCGGCGCGGGCGAACAGAATCTCGTAGATCTCTGCCTTTGCACCAACGTCGACGCCACGCGTTGGTTCGTCGAGCAACAGCACGCCCGGCTGGATCGCGAGCCACCTGCCCAGCATCGCCTTCTGCTGGTTGCCACCAGAGAGGGACGTGATGCTCTGTCCCATGCTCGCGGTCTTCACGCGGAGGCTGGTCGCCTGCTCCGCGGCCTGCCGCGCGAATGCGCGTCGCCGAATCAGCCCCACCCGGGAGAGCGCACGGGTCATGAGCACCCCGATGTTCTCGGCAACGCTCATGGTGGTGAGGAGGCCCTGAGCGCGTCGTTCACCCGGTACGAACGCGAGCCGGCGTTCTACTGACGCAATGGGGGTGCGTCGCGAGTACTCGCCCCCAAGCACTTCCACGGTTCCGCCTGAGCCAGGATCCCCGCCGAAGACGTTGTGGAGCAGCTCCACTCTGCCGGAGTCGGGGAGCCCGGCGATGCCGAGAATCTCCCCGGCACGCACCTCCAGGCTGATGTCCCTGTGCCGCTTTCCCGAGACCCCGGTCAGCCGTAGCGCGACAGGCGCATTCTGGGAGATCGTGTGCCCCTGCTCGGCGCGAGCCGAGAGCTGCCCCAGCTCCCGCCCCACCATCGCGGCAACCGCGCGCTCCGGTGTGGTCTCCGCTCGTCGCCACGCCGCCACGTGCGCGCCATCGCGAAGGACCTGAATGTGATCACCAAGCGCGAACACCTCGGGCATGCGGTGCGAGACATAGATCATGGTGGTGCCTCCGGCCTTCAGCTTGGCCATGAGCGCAAACAGACGGTCCGCCTCAGACGGGGTCAACATGGCGGTCGGCTCGTCAAGGATGAGCACACGGCAGCCACGCGCCACCGAGCGCGCCACCACCACCAGTTGCTGAGTTGCCATGTCGAGATCCCCTACGAGCGCGTCCGGGGCCAGCTGCAGGTCGAGTTCGGTGAGCAGCTCGGTCGTGCGCCGCCGCATCTCGCTCGGCGACGGAAACCAGCGGCTGCCAGGCTCCGCGCCCGCGAGCACGTTCTCGGCAACAGTTCGGTCGCGCAGCAGCGCGAGCTCCTGCGGCACAATTGCGACACTGTGCCGCGACAGCAGCGTGTTGGGTTCGAAGGTCTCGACCGTCTCGCCAAACACCTCGACAGTGCCGCGGCTGGGCGGCTGCAGACCGGCAAGGATCTTCAGCAGCGTTGATTTCCCGGCGCCGTTCTCCCCCAGCAGCGCGGTGATCTCACCCGCGGGGACGTCGAAGCTCACGTCATCAAGTGCGCTCACCGCGCCGAACGACCGCCCCAGCCCGCGGATCCGTACCGCGACTTCTGTCTCTGTCACGTGTGTGCCTTCCCTCAGTGCTTATTTCGAGACCGGTCTAGCCCTCGACCGTCGCCTGATCGAGTGTGTCCCGGGTGATGAACTGAGCGCCGGTGTCAACGCCCTCGATCGCTGTGCCATCGAGGAGGAAATCCGCGAGGGTCTTCACGGCCTGGTACCCCTGCTCCTCTGGGTTCTGGCTGATTGTGAAGGTCACCACGCCCTGCTGCAAGAACTCGGCTGTCTGCGGCAGCAGGTCAAAACCGACCATGGTGATCTTCCCCGCGTTGCCCGACTGCTGCACCCACTGCGCAGCCGCCGTCGTCGAGCAGCAGTCGAGCCCAGCGATCGCCACAACGTCCGATTGCCCCGCCATCGTCGACTCGACAGTGTTGTACGCCGCGTTCGGCTCATTCCCGACGTTTACCGGCCCGACAATCTCCAGCCCGGTGCCCGCAAGTCCCTCCTCGAAACCACCGAATCGGTCGTGGGACCAGCCAGCTCCGGTGTCGAGTGAGAACACAACGACTTTCCCCGTCGCGTCAGGACCGAGCTCCGAAGCAAGCTCCTCAGCCTCGGCGACACCGGAGGCGCGCAGATCCTGACCAACGAACCCCATCTGGGTGGAATCGGGATTGTCGGTGTTAAACGAGATGATGGGAATCCCGGCGTTGTACGCCTGCTCAATGACCGGTTTCAGCGCATCGCTCGAGGCCGATGAGACGGCGAGCGCGTCGACAGACTTCTGCTGGATCGCGGTCTGCAGCTCGGCCACCTGCTTGGCGGCATCGCCGCCCGTCGGACCAATGAGCTGCACGTTGACCCCGAGTTCCTCCCCGGCACGCTCCATGCCCGCCGTGATGGGGGTCGCGAATGCGAGCGAAGGATCGTGGTAGCTGAGTTTGATTCTCAGCTCTTCACCGCTGTCGACTCGCTCCTGAATGTAGTCGGCAAGTTGAAACTCGTTCCCACCGGACGATTCGGTGCCGGTGGTGATCGCGCCGCAGCCGACGAGTGAGAGCGCCAGCGTCGCGGAGGCGACGGCCGCGATCGCGGCCCGCTTCGAGATTGATGCAATGGACACAGTGACTCCTTTGTTCATGTCCGAGTGACGAGGGTGGCCACGCCCGAAACTCGGGGCGGCCTTGAAAACGGGCTAGGCCCGGGTCTTGCGCTTGCGCTGCCAGGTATCGGCGGCAACGGCGGCGATAATTACCAGGCCGGTGACGACCGTCTGCCAGAAGGACGAGATGCCGTTGATGTTGAGGATGTTCTGGAGGAACCCAATAAACGCGACGCCGATCACCGTGCCGAGCATGGTGCCACTCCCGCCGAAGAGTGCGGCGCCGCCGATAATCACCGCCGAGATCACCGTGAGCTCGAGCCCGCTGCCGGTGACGCCCTGCACATACGAGAGGAACGAGAGCCCGAGCACGCCCGCGAGTGCAGCGGTGACGCCCGAGAGCACAAACGCCCCCACTTTGACGCGCTTGACGTTGAGCCCGACGAGCCGGGCCGCCTCTTGATTCCCGCCGACCGCGTAGGTATTGAACCCGAAGCGGGAGCGGGAGAGCAGCACGACACCGAGTGCGGCGATCACCGCGAAAATGATCAGCTGCATCGGAATGATGCCAAAGAGCCGGCCTTGCCCGAGCAGTGTGAACTCGGCCACCCCCGGCTGCGCTGAACTCAGCGAGATCGGCGCACCGTCTGAAATCAGTAGCGCAACGCCGCGGAACACGCTGAGTGTGCCGAGCGTCACAATGAAGGAGGGAACGCCGAGCAGCACGACCGCGAGGCCGTTGAGCAGGCCAGCGAGCACGCCGACGCCGAGCCCCACAAGGATCGCAACCGGCCAGGCAACGCCCGCGGTAATCACCATGCCGGTGGCGATCGCGGCGAGCGCATAGGTCGAGCCGACTGACAGATCGATCTCACCATTCACAATGACGAAGGTCGCGCCGACCGCCATGATGCCGATTTGGGCGATCTGTTGCCCGACCGACAGCAGGTTGTCTGTCTGCGCAAAGCTTGGCGAGAGCACGGCCCCCAGAATGAACAGCAACACGAGTGCAGCGAACACCCCGGCCTCGCGCGCGTGCAGCAGTGAGCGCAGCCGGGAGTGGCGCGGGGCGAGTGCGGTCGTGGTCATCGGGTGGCTCCGATCTGTGTCTGCGGTGTGACCGCAAGGTCTGAGGGTCTCGGCATTGCTGGGATCACCCCAGCGATACTCACGGCGTGAGCACCGGCACGCGCCGCATACTCTGCCGCGGCGTCGAGGGACGCGCCGCCGGCAAGCGCGACGGCGAGCGCCGCAGTAAACGAGTCGCCCGCTCCGGTGGTGTCAACAACGTTGGAGACCGGTCTCGGGGGCACCGGGCGGGTGCCAGCGGCATCCGCGATCAGCGCGCCATGCCCACCGCGCGTGAGGATGACCGCACCACCCGTGCGTTCCTGGAGCGCTGCCGCGAGGGCCACATCGTCGAGACCATGATCCGGACCGAGTCCAAGGAGCGCCGGCGCCTCTGTCTGGTTTGGCGTGATGACATCGATGTTCTCCCACATGTCATCGGGCAGGGGGCGCGCTGGCGCCGGATTGAGCAGGGTGAGCACCCGGTTCTCCCGACCGATGCGCAGGGTCGCGCCCACAGCTGCGCGCGGTATCTCCATTGACACGACAACAACGTCTGCGCCGGCAATGGTCCCGCGGAACGGCTCGACCGAGGTGTCATCGAGGCAGTCGAGCGCCCCGGGAGCGATCGCGATCCGGTTCTCCCCACCCGGCTCCACCTCTATGAACCCCACCATCGTCGCGGTGTCCGTCACCACCACGTGCTGGGCGTCCACGCCCTCAGCAGCCCAGAGCTCCGCAGCCGCACGACCGTTGGCGTCGTCACCGACCGCTGTGAGCAACGCCACTTCGGCTCCGAGCCGGGCCGCGCCAACCGCCTGGTTGGAGCCTTTGCCGCCGTGTTCACTCACGAATGTGCCGCCACTGACCGTCTCGCCAGCAGCTGGGAACCGGGGAACTCGCATGGTCAAACCGACACCGTAGCTGCCGACCACTGCAATCTTCATTGATCTACACCGAACCTCTTTGTACGTGGACAACCATGAACATGAGGAAATATACGGCCCCCACGCCCCGGCGTCAACCCCGAATGACAAGGACGAGGGTCTGAGCCGGTTCCCGCTCCCTCCTGAGCCCCGGCAGCACCGGCGCGGCCCCGCCCAGGCACTCGCCCGCAGCCGCGCGCGACCACCCCGCTTCGTAGAGTTCCAACGAAGGATCCTGAATTCCGTTGGAGGTGTTCGGATGCTTCGGGCATGGGTGCCGCGCTAGGCTGGCATGCGTGACTGCAGAGACCTCCTCCTCAGCGACCCCCGCGCCCGCCACCACCGCGGGCCGCATCGCCGACCACCGCCGCAAGTACCAGGAAGCCGTCGGCGACCGTGACGCCGCAGCCGCAGCGAAGCAGCACCCGCGCGGCAAGATGACGGCGCGCGAGCGCATCACCGCGCTGCTCGATCCGGGATCCTTCGTCGAGTTCGACAAGTATGTGAAGCACCGCAGCCACGGCTTCGGCATGGAGAAGAGCCACCCGTTCGGCGACTCGGTCGTCACTGGCGCCGGTACCATCCACGGCCGCCAGGTCGTCGTGTACTCGCAGGACTTCACCACCTTCGGCGGCTCGCTCGGCGAGGTCGCCGGCGAGAAGATCGTGAAGGCGATGGAGTTCGCGCTGAAGACGGGCGCACCGATCCTCGGCATCCTCGACTCGGGCGGGGCGCGCATTCAGGAGGGTGTGGTCGCACTCTCGAAGTACGCGAACATTTTCCGTCTGAACACCATGTGCTCGGGCGTGATCCCGCAGATCTCGATCGTCATGGGCCCCTCGGCCGGCGGCGCCGTCTACTCCCCCGCCCTCACCGACTTCGTCATCATGGTCGACAAGACGAGCCACATGTTCGTCACCGGCCCCGACGTCATCAAGACCGTCACCGGCGAGGAGGTCGGCTTCGAGGAGCTCGGCGGCGCGCTCACCCACAACAAGACGAGCGGCGTCTCCCACTACCTCGCGAGCGACGAGCACGACGCGCTCGACTACGCGCGCGCGCTCATCAGCTACCTCCCGGACAACAACCTGGCCGAGGCACCCGTGTACGACAGCGACACGGCGCTCGAGATTACCGACGCCGACCGCCGCCTCAACTCGCTGATCCCCGACAGCGCGAACCAGCCCTACGACATGAAGACCGTGATCGAGGCGATCCTCGACGGCGGCGACTTCCTCGAGGTGCAGCCGCTGTTCGCGCCAAACATGCTGATCGGCTTCGGCCGCGTCGAGGGCCGCACCGTCGGCATCGTGGCAAACCAGCCCAACCAGATGGCCGGCACGCTGAACATCGACGCGAGCGAGAAGGCGGCGCGCTTCGTGCGCTTCTGCGACGCGTTCTCGATCCCGATCCTCACTCTCGTCGACGTGCCCGGGTACCTCCCCGGCACCGACCAGGAGCTGCAGGGCGTGATCCGCCGCGGCGCGAAGCTGCTCTACGCGTACGCCGAGGCGACCGTGCCGCTCGTGACGATCATCACGCGCAAGGCATACGGCGGGGCGTACATCGTCATGGGCTCGAAGCAGATGGGCGCCGACTTCAACATCGCGTGGCCCACCGCTGAGATCGCCGTGATGGGTGGCTCCGGCGCCGTCAACATTCTGTACCGCAAGGAGCTTGCAGCGGCCGCTGAACGCGGCGAAGATGTCGAGGCCCTGCGCGCCGAGCTCACTGCAAAGTACACGGCCGACGTGACGAGCCCGTTCCTCGCGGCAGAGCGCGGCGAGCTCGACAACGTGCTCGAACCGGCCGGCACCCGCCTCGCGGTGATCAAGTCGCTGCGCGGTCTCCGCGGCAAGCGCACCGAGCAGCCCGCCAAGAAGCACGGCAACATCCCGCTGTGAGCGCCATGCAGACCGCAGACCAGCTGGCGGCGGAGCTCGCCGACGGCGCCCAGCTCCCGCCCGACGCCGCCGCGCGCGACGCCGCGAAGCGCGAGGAACTGGGGCCGCACGACGACGCGATCCGCGGCGAGGACATCACCTTCGTGACCCGCAAGGTGAGCCCCGAGGAGCGCGCCGCGGTGATCGCGGTGCTCACCCAGGTGCGCGCCGAGGAGTCGCAGCAGGTGAAGCGCGTGGCGCGCCGCGACCGCGAGCCGTGGGCGCGCTCCCAGCGCGTGCCCGAGGGAATCTCCGAACTGCTCGCAGAGGGCTAGGCGGCTCGGCCCGTGGGCTCCCGGGAGACCGGCAGAGCCACGCGCTAGGCTGGCCGCATGAGGCGGTCGGTCGATGATGCGCAGCGGGATCTGCGGGAGTTGATGGGGCGTGAGCTGACGCTCCGGTTCCCGCCGCAGGGCGTGCTCGCGGACACCCCGCTGCGGCGCTCGGCCGTGCTGATCCTGTTCGGCGCGCTCGATCGGACGCCCGCGGCGGGCGGCGCCACCACCGTGCCGCCGGAGCTCGACGTGCTGCTCACGCGCCGGGCCCCCCGCATGCGGCACCACGCCGGACAGATCGCGTTCCCGGGCGGCGGCGTTGAGCCCGAAGACCGCGACACCGCGCACACCGCGCTGCGCGAGGCTCAGGAGGAGACCGGCCTCGACCCGAGCGGCGTCGAGGTGCTCGGCACCCTCCCCGAGGTACACATCCCAGTGAGCAACAACCTGGTGACCCCCGTGGTCGGCTGGTGGCGACTTCCCAGCGCGGTCGCCGCGGATCACTCAGAGTCGGTCGAGGTGTTTCGCACCCCGGTCGCCGAGCTCCTCAGCCCGCCGGCACGCGGCACGTCGGTGCTCCAGCGGGTCGGCTTCAGCTTCCGGGCACCGGCGTTCACGCTCGACGAGCGGTTCGGCGGGCACACCGTGTGGGGGTTCACCGGCGTGCTGCTCGCCACGATGTTCGACGAGCTCGGGTGGGCCGAGCCGTGGGATTCGGAGCGCGAGCTCCCCGTACAGCCCTAGCCCGCTGGGCCGCACCGGCCGCCCGTGCCACTAACCGCTCGTGAGCGCCCGGTGCGTGGTGAGCGCCTGCTGATCACTCAGCGCGGCGACGTAGTCGAGGATCGCGCGCGAGCGGCCCTGGCGCCGCAGCCCGGCGTCGCTCGTGTCGCCGATGAGGAGCTCTGGGCGATCCCGGCGCAGCGCAAAGCTCGCGGCGGTCGCCTCGTCCACCCACTCGAGCAGACGGCGCGGCGCGCGCCCGGCGTCCGTCGGGTCTGCGAGCCAGGCGTCGAAGCCGAGCGCCAGATCCGCCACAATCCGCGCCTGGCCGCGCTGCGACTGCCCGAGGTCGGGACGTTCGAGCACGAAGTGGGCGTGCACGAACTTCAGCACGGTGACCTCGTGCCACGCGCGGCGGTCGAGCCGTACGTGGCCGCTGCGCACGTGCGGCTGCTCTTCGACCACGATCGACGTGCGGAGGTGCTCGATCCACCGCCGCGTAAAGCCCGAGACGGCCCGCTCGCTGTCGATGCCACCGTCGAACGGCGTGGCGAGCAGCGACTCCGCGACCTCCTCGCTGACGCGTGCGACGGCCTCCGTAAACGCGTCGCGATCCGCGATCCAGGCGTCCTTCACCTGGGTGCGGCGCCACAGCAGCTCCAGCGCGTGGCCCGGCGCGCGCCAGCTCGCCTCGAGCACCGAGAGCTCGATCGCGGCGAGCGCGGCGGATCCCGCCAGCCAGGCACGCAGCTCGCCCTGCACCGCGGCCTGCTGCAGCACCCCGGCCCTGGCGAAATCGTCGAGATCGTGCACCGCGTAGGCGATGTCGTCGGCGAGGTCCATCACGGCGCACTCGACCGTCTGCACGCCGGCGCCGATCTCGGGGAACGCGGCGAGCGCCGACTCCATCTCAGCGGCGTCGAGCGAGTAGGCCGAGAACTTCTCGGCCCCCTCGACCATGTCCGCCCCGACACCGCGCGGCCGCTCGGTGACCGGGAGCTCCGCCAGCGAGACGCCGATCCACTCGGAGCGCGTCCACGGGTACTTCAGCGTTGCCGCGCGGGTCGCCGCGGTGAGATTGAGGCCCGGGAAATCTCGCCCGAGGGTGTCGAGCTGGGTGAGGATCCGGAAGCTCTGCGCGTTCCCCTCGAAGCCCTCCGCGAGCCCGAGCCGCTCCCGCGCCACGCGGTCGAGCACCCGTTCTCCGAGGTGCCCGAACGGCGGGTGCCCGAGGTCGTGCGCGTGCGCGGCCGACTGCGCCACCACGGTGTCGCAGCCCCCGAGTCGCGCGACGACCGCGCCCGTCGGATCGTCTGCCGCATCGTCCCCGCGCGCGAATGCGAGGTGGGCAGCCTCCTGGCTCGCGAGCTGCGCGGCGATCACGCGCGCCACCGCGCTCACCTTCAGCGAGTGCGTGAGTCGATTGTGCATCACGGGCCCCACCCCGGACTGCGGCACCACCTGCGTCACGTCCGAGAGCCGCGCGAAGTACGACGAGAACCTGATCCGCTCCAGGTCGATCCGAAACTCCTGCGCCGCAGACATCGACTCGTGCGGCCCGTCGGCATCGTGAATCCCGGCGGATCGGTGCTGCGAGGTCTCGTGCTCTACGTATCGCCTGGCGACTCGGGGAGTCCCCGCCGCCTCGGTGCCGGTGTGGGTCATGCCCCCATTCAAGCAGCACGCGGGGGCCGACAAGCCGACCCGCGCCGGGCGATTCGCGCCGCCGCGCCCACCGGCCCGCCGCATCGGTGGGAGCGGCGGATACACTTGGCGCACCACCACGAGAGGGGACGTACCGTGAGCGAAGCAGTACCGTCAGGCAATCTCACCCGGGGCGAGCGCGTCCCCGCGATCGAGCGCGCGAGCGGGCGTCCCTGGGCGGAGTGGTTGCGCCTGTTCGAGGCGGCGAACGCGAGCACGATCGGGCACTCGGAGATCGCGAAGGTGGCCCGGGCCGCGCTGCCTGATTCGCTGGAGAACCCCGACTGGTGGGCGCAGGGCATCGCGATCGCCTACGAGCAGCACGCGGGCCTCCGCGTGCCCGGGCAGTCCACCTCCGGGACGTTCCGGGTCGGCGCGAGCCGCACCCTGCCGCTCGACCGCGACGCGGCCATCGCCGCGTGGGACGCCGCGCACGGTGAGCTGACCGAGCACCGCGGGCACGCGGCCGGGCCCGCGCGCACCTCGCGCACCGAGAAGCGCAGCTTCTGGCGGTTCTCCCTCGACGGCGCGGGCAAGGTTGAAGTCTCGGCCACCCCGAAGGGCGAGGACCGCGTCATTCTGGCGGTGAGCCAGGAGGGGCTGCCAGACGGCGACCGCATCGAGGAGTGGCGCGCGCACTGGAAGGCGCTGCTCGCCGAGCTGTAGCGCGGGCGGCGGCGGCACGGCGTCGCGGGCGGCGTGCGGCGGGCGGCGAATTTTCGCCGCACCCAGCAGATTCCCGACCAGCTCGGAGCGTGTTCATTGCCGAGCCTGCGAGTGTAGAGCCATCATCGCCACACTGGAGGAACCACCGTGAAAAAGTCCCAGAAGATCCTGATCGGCGCAGGCGCGAGCGTCCTCGCCCTCGCCGCCGTCGCAGCGATCGCGGGGCCGATGGTGTACCGCGAGTTCTTGGTACCACCGGCGGCGGACGTACCCACGCTGAGCGCCAACGAGCAGATCATGAGCGAGACGGCCGGCGCGGAGCTCGATCCGCTGACGCTCGCCGGCACCTGGGAGGTCGCCGCGGAGTCCGAGGCCGGCTACCGCGTCGACGAGGTCCTCAACGGCACAGACGTCACGGTCACCGGCCGCACCCCCGACGTCACGGGCACGCTGCAGATCAGCGACGACGGCCTCACGCTCGAGGCCGCGACGCTCACGGTCGACGTCGCGTCGATCAGCACTGACAGCGAGCAGCGCGACTCATATTTCCGAGACCAGGCGCTGCGCACCAGCGAGTTCCCCGAGGCCACGTTCACGCTCACCGATCCGGTCACCCTTGAGGCCGCGCCCGCGTCGGGCGAGACCGTACGTACCAGCGCGACGGGCGAGCTGACCCTCGCGGGTAAGGCCCAGACGGTCATCGCCGAGGTGGAGGTGCGCAGCGACGGCGAGACCGCAGAGATCGCCGGCTCGATCCCCATCACCTTCGCCGACTTTGGGGTCACCGCGCCGAGCCTCGGCTTCGTCTCCGTTGAGCCCGACGGCTTCGTGGAGTTCCAGCTCGTCGCCGACCGCGCGAGCTAGCCCGGCCTGGCCTGGCCACGAGCTTGCGGCTCGGCCACGAGCGTGCGGCTCCATCACGAGCGTGCGGCTTCATCGCGACAGCGAAGCCGCACGCTCGTGGATACAGCCTCCACTCGTCGCGACTGACCGCCGAGCGGCGGCCGAGCGCTCAGCCCTCAGCGAGGTCTTTTGCCTCCTGCGGAAGCTTGCGCACGCGGGCCCGGCGGCGCGGCCGCTCCGGGATCATCGACCGCATCTCCTCGATCTTGCCGAAGCAGAGCAGCCGGTCTTCAGGCTCAAGGACCACGTGCTTGCGCGGGTTCGGGATCACCTGCACGCCGCGGTGCAGCGTGAGCACGGTGATGTCGCGGTCCCACAGGCCGAGATCGCCGAGCGCCTTGCCCACATGCTCTGATCCCGCGTGCATCGCGATCTCCGCGACGCCGTATCCGGTGGAAACGCTGAGGCGCTGCCGCACGTCGATCTCCGGGAAGTTCACCTGGTTCGCGATGTAGTCGATGATCGCGCCGGCCACGTCGAGCCCGGTCGCGGTCTCAATCCCCTGCAGCCCGGGCGACGAGTTCACCTCCATGACGAGTGGGCCGTCCTCGCCCTCAAGCATGTCGACCCCCGCCACGCGCAGGCCCATAATCTGCGCCGCGCGCACCGCGGTCTCCTCGTAGGCGGCGTCGAGCTGCACGGGCTCGACCGTGCCGCCGCGGTGTACGTTCGAGCGGAACTCGTCGCCGCTCGCGATCCGGCGCATCGCCGCGACCACCCGGTCGCCCACCACGAGGGCGCGCACGTCGCGGCCGCGGCTCTCGGCGACGAAGCGCTGAATCAGCACGTTCTGCCTGGTCGAGTGCAGCGTCTCGATGATCGCCTCGGCGACCTTCACCTGCGGGGCGAGGATCACGCCGATCCCCTGCGTGCCCTCGAGCAGCTTGATCACGACGGGTGCACCGCCGACGCTCTCGATCGCCGCGCGCAGATCCGCCCGGTTGCGCACGAACGCGGTCGCCGGCATGTCGATGTTGTGCCGGGAGAGGATCTGGATCGCCCGCAGCTTGTCGCGGGCATTCGAGATGCCGTTCGAGGTGTTCGGGGTGTAGACGTCCATCTGTTCAAACTGGCGCACCACGGCCGTGCCGAAGTACGTCACCGAGTTGCCGATTCGGGGCAGCACCGCGTCGTAGTCGCTGAGCTGCTTCCCCCGATACATCAGGTCGGGTTCTTCCCCCGCGAGGTCGATCCCGAAGCGCAGGGTGTTCAGCACGCGCGCGCGGTGGCCGCGCTCTTCGCTTGCCGCCATCAGGCGTTGCGTCGAGTACGCCTGCGGGGCGCGCGAGAGAATCGCGAGTTTCACCGTGGTTCCTGCCAAGATAGAAGTGTGAGCGGACACCACTATTCAAGCACCCCCACCGGGTGGCGTGAATGGGTGTCGCTCGCAGACATTGGGCTGCCCTGGGTCAAGGCCAAGGTCGACACTGGCGCGCAGACCTCCGCGCTCCACGCGACCGGAATCACCGAGTTCGAGCGCGACGGCGCGCCGTGGGTCCGCTTCACCGCGCACCCCTGGCAGCTCAGCGATGACGACGCGGTCGAGGTCGAGCTTCCCGTGCACGATCGCCGCACCGTGCGCAGCTCATCCGGGCACGCTCAAGAGCGCCCGGTGGTGCGCGTCGACGTGGAGCTCGTGGGGCGGCGGATCCCCGCTGAGTTCACCCTCACTGATCGCGACGGGATGGCGTTCCGCATGCTGATCGGGCGCGAGGCGCTGCGCCAGGGCTACATCGTGGACGCCGCGGCCTCGTTTCTCGGCGGCAAGCCCGCGAAGCCGATCCGGCGCCGCAACCGCGCCCGCGCGTAGGCGCTACGCGTCACGCCGCAGCTCGCCGATCACCACGCCCGCGGCGTTTGCGACCGTGAGTTTCCCGCCCGCGAGCGTGACCGACGCGACGCCGGCAAGCCACTGATCAACGCCGACGCACGCCACCGCGGTGATCACGAACGGGGCGATCCGTGCACCGGCATCCGTCTCCTCGTACTTGCTGACGATGCGGTTGCAGCCGTCGCTCCCGCGCACCGTCCCAGACGCGTCAAACACGAGCGTGGGCCGCCCAGGCTCGTCGGACGCCCAGGTCCCGAGGACCCGTCCGTTCACAGCACTCATGCGGTCACCCTCTCGCCTCGCCGCGTGCCTCTCAGTTCCCCGAACAGACTTCCCGAAACCCCTGGTCAGGCTCTGGGCTCAAAGCTATTCTGAACTCATGAGCGCCACGAACCTCGATCTCATCCCGTCTGGCACGGTCTTCACTCCCGAGCAGATCACCCACTACGCCGACCCCGACACGCGGACGCTCGAGCAGGCGATCGCGGACGCGGATCTGCTCGTCGCAACGCCGCACTCCGGCGCCGCGATTCCCGAGGAGGTCGCGGAGTTCATCTCCCCCGAGCTCACTCGCCGCCTGCAGTACGACTACAGCGACGTAGCCACCGCGTCGATCGTGCGCCGCTGGGCCGAGATCGACCCCCGGATCGTCGCGGTCATCAACCCGCACCCGCGCCTGATCCGCGACCCGAACCGGCGCAAGCCCGACGACGTGCGCGCCGACCTCGCCGCGGCGATCGAGCGCGTGCGCGCCGCCGGCGCCTGGCAGAAGGTCGACCTCACGGGGGTCGACGCGATCCGGCCGGTGACGTTCTCGTTCTTCCCGATCCTCGAGATCCCCGACACCGACGCCGGGCTGCAGCGCCTGGTTGACGCGTTCGCCGAGACCGCCGAGCAGGGGCTCGGCGTGTACGAGCGCACCCGCGAGGCACTCACCGAGCTGTTTGTGGCGCAGGGCCTTGAGCGCGGCGGATCATTCACCCGGCTCTCGTTCCACGACACCATGAACACCACCACCACGCGCGACGGCGCGGTCAACGTGGAGCGCGCCGAAGCGGATCGGCTCCCCGACGTTGTCGCTCTGTCGAACCGCGGGGACCACTCCGGTGAGGAGCGCGATCCCGCGGACCGGCCCACGATGGATCCGGCGGCGCTGCGCAAGCTCGCAGCCGCGCACCGGTCCGGCTTCGAGGTGTCGCACCCAGAGGCCGTACTGCTGAATCAGCCCTACCTCGGCAGCGAGGAGATCCGGGCCGCGGGCGCGCGTTTCGGCGCAATGCGCGCCGAAGCCGACGCGGCCGGGCTGCGGCTCGGCGCGGTGCAGGCCGAGTTCCTCCGCGAGTATCTGCTGGGGCCGGTCGCGGCCGCGGAGCTGCAGCGGCCGGGCACCGACTGGGTCGAAGAGGATCCCGAGCACATCGACGCGATCGCGCACGCGTGCAAGCGCGCGTGGGATGCGTTCCGCGCCGACGCGTAGCCGAAGCAGCTCGGGCAACTCGGCACGGGCGTCGCGCGAGCTACGGCGCGGGCACGGGCGCAGTGCAGCGTCGACGCTACGCAGCGCAGCGCGCCGCGCCGCGCCGGCGCTACGGTGTGCGGGGCGCCCGGGCACGAACGCCGCGCGAGCACGCCCACACACCACGGGAGGCGGGGCCGCCAGCGTGCGCGGCCCCGCCTCCCGCGGTGTGTCCCGGGGTTAGCCGCCCCAGAGCACCCCGAACAGGGCGCCGGCCGCGATCGTGGTCACCGCGAGGATCAGCGTTGGCAGGAAAAACGAGTGGTCCACGAGCTTGGTGCCGAGCTTCGTCGAGCCCGAGTGGTCGAAGTTCGCAGCGGCGATCTGCGAGCCGTTGGTGGGCAGCAGGTAGATGCCGGCGAAGGCGCCGGCCCACATGCCGGAGAGCAGCCCGAGCGGGATCCCGGCGGCCAGGCCGATCGGCACGATCGTCCGCGTGGCGGTCGACTGGCTCGTGGTGAGCACACAGACCAGGAAGATACCGAGCGCGAAGATCCACGGCGCGGCCGAGACGAGGCCGCCGACGCCCTCGGCGATGAGAGTGGCGTGCGCGCCGAGGAACGTGTCGGTGAGCCAGGCGAGACCGAACAGGGCGATTGCAGAGACCATACCGGCCTTGAACACGGTCATGGTGGGGATCTCGGAGACCTTCGGCCGCGAGATCAGAAGGATCAGTGTGCCGACCACGAACATCACGATCTCGATGATCGGGGTCATGGCGACCGGATCACCCGAGGCATCGAGCGGCCGCATGCCCTTGAACAGGCCGAACGCGACGATTGCGCCAACACCGAGGAGGAAGATAATTGCCGCGTTGCGGCCGGCGGCGGTGACCGTGACCTCTGCGCGCACCTCGGCGGCGTTCGCCGACGGAGCGGGGATCGTGCCATCCGCGATCCGCGCCTGGATCTCGGGGTCGTCCGCGATGTCCTTGCCGAGCTTGTTGACAAAGATGCCCGAGATGATGATGCCGACGATAGCGGCGGGGATGGTCACCTTGAGGATGTCGACCAGCTCGAAGTTCCAGGGCGCCGTGTCGGTGAGCGTGACCATTGCCGCCATTGCCGCGGAGACCGGGCTACAGGCGAGCGCGACGCCGGTCGCGACCACCGACAGTGAGAGCGGACGCGAGGGCCGCACGCCGTTGCGGTACGACAGGTCCTGGATCACCGGCAGCAGCGGGTACAGGATGTTCGAGGTGCCGGCGCCGGCCGCGAACAGGAACGACACGAGCGGCGCGATGATCGTGATCTGCTTTGGGCTGCGAGCGATCAGCTTCGCGGCGATCGACACCATCCAGTCGATGCCGCCCGCGGACTGCATCATCGACGATGCGAGCACCACGGAGAGCACGATGAGGAGCGCGTCGACCGGGGGCGATCCGGGCGCGATGCCGAACACGAACACGAGGATCGCGACGCCGGCACCACCCCAGAGACCCAGGCCAACGCCGCTCGATCGGGTGCCCATGACGATACAGCCGAGCACCACCAACAACTGTGTAATGAACAGGACAATATCCACAGGGTCCCCCTTGATTCTTCTGCGATCAGCGTAGCGTTGTGCAGGGGTGAAGCACAGCACATTTTTGGAAGACGGCCCCGCGCGTGCGCGTGCGCGCGCCCCACGCCGGGACCGGCCGCCTCCCGTCCGCGCGCCGCGGGGTGGGGCAGGATAGAGGCAGAGAGCGGAGGCGATCAATGTCAGCACTTCTGTCGGGGCTCCGCGCCCTGTTGCCCACCCGCGCCGACTATCGCGGCGCGCGGATCAGCTGGCGCGCCGATCTCGTCGCCGGGCTCACCGTCGGCATCGTGGCCCTGCCACTGGCCCTGGCCTTTGGGGTGAGCTCCGGGGTCGGCGCCGAGGCCGGGCTGGTCACGGCAATCGTCGCCGGCCTCGTCGCGGCCGTGTTCGGTGGCTCAAACGTGCAGGTCTCGGGCCCCACGGGGGCGATGGTCGTGGTGCTCGCCCCCATCGTCGTGCTCCACGGCGTCGGCGCGGTCGCCGTGGTGAGCCTCATGGCCGGTGTGCTGGTGGTGGCCGCCGGGATCTTCCGCCTCGGCCGCGCCGTCAGCTACATCCCCTGGCCCGTCATCGAGGGGTTCACCGCGGGGATCGGGATCATCATCTTCCTCCAGCAGGTCCCCGCGGCGCTCGGCGTCGAGGCCGGCGGCCACTCCTCGAACGCCGTGGTCGCGGCGTGGCAGGTGGTCACCGAGGCGAGCTGGCCCGCCGCGCTGCTGCCGCTCGCCGCGGTGGCCGGGGTCGCGCTGATCATGGTGCTGCTCGGCCGGATCGCCCCGGCCATCCCCGCCTCGTTCGTCGCGATCCTCGCTGTCTCGATCGTGACGGTGCTCGCGGGCTCGCCGCTCACCACGATCGGCACGCTGCCGAGCTCGCTCCCGGCCCCGTCGCTCCCGGCTCTCGACCCCGCGACCCTCACCGCGCTCGCCGGGCCGGCGGTCGCGGTCGCGGCGCTCGCGGCGATCGAGTCGCTGCTGTCGGCCCGCGTGGCCGCCACGATCGCCGACACCGGCCAGGTGAACGCCGACCGCGAGCTGTTCGGCCAGGGCCTCGCGTCGATCGCGTCGGGGTTCTTCGGCGGGATGCCGGCGACCGGCGCGATCGCCCGCACGGCGGTCAACGTGCGCAGCGGCGCGCGCACCCGGCTCGCCGCGGTGATCCACGCGCTCGCCCTGCTGCTCGTGGTGCTCGTCGCCGCGCCAGTCGTCGGCGCGATCCCGCTCGCCGCGCTGTCCGGTGTGCTCATGATGACGGCGGCACGCATGGTCTCCCCCGCCACCATCGGGCGGGTGCTGCGCTCAAGCCGATCGAGTGTCGCGGTGTTCGCCGTCACCCTGTTCGTCACCGTCGCGTTCGACCTGGTGATCGCGGTCGGGATCGGGCTCGCCGTCGCCGCGTTCTTCGCGCTGCGCACCCTGAGCCGCATGAGCGACGCGACGCGCGAGGTGCTGCCCGGCCCCGCGGCACCCGGCGACGAGCGGATCGCGCTGTTCACCGTGCACGGTTCCCTCTTCTTCGGGGCGGCTGATCGACTCGTCGACCAGATCTCGGAGGCCCCGGACGTCGCCGTGGTGGTGCTGCGCCTCTCCGACGTGCAGATCATCGACGCGACCGGGGCAAACGCGCTCGCCGAGCTCGTCAGCGCCCTGGAGCGGCGCGGCGTGACCGTGCTCATCAAGGGGGTGCGCCCGGAGCACCGCCGGCTCCTCGAACAGCTCGGCGTGATCCGGTCCCTGCGCGATCCGGGCCACCTCTTCACCGAGCTCGCACCGGCGCTCGATCACGCACGCGACCACGTGCGCCGCGAAGCAGCGAGCCAGTAGTGCGCTACGTCGGAGTAGACCTCGCCCGGTTCCTCGCGATCGCCGGCATGATGGCGGCCCACCTCGTGACCATCGGCGGGATGGCGGCGGACCCCGGGAGCTTCGCGTACTCGGCCGCGGCGCTCACCGACACGCTCACGGAGGGCATCGCTGCCCCGCTGTTCGCGGTGCTCGGCGGCGTCAGCGTGGTATTCGCCTCCCGCCGCCAATTGCGGGACGGCAGGATTGGCGCGGCGATCGGCGCGACCGTGGTGCGCGGCGCGCTCCTCATCCTGATCGGGCTGATCCTCGGGCTCATCGAAACGCCCGTGGCGATCGTGCTCAGCTACTACGGCACCGCGATGCTGCTCGTCGCGCCGCTCGTCGCCGTGCGCGGCTGGATCCTCGCCGCCCTCGCCGGGCTCCTCACCGCTGTCGGCGGCCCCATCAACGCCGCCGTGCGCACCGGGCTCACCGTCGCGGGCCCCACGGGCTCTCTCACCTTCGAGGATTTCGGCGCGGACTGGGTGATCGCGGTCCGGGCGCTCCTCCTCACGGGCGAGTACCCGGCCCTCACGTGGTGCGTGTACCTGCTGCTCGGGATCCTCGTGGGGCGCGCGCTGACTGCGGCGAGCGCCCGCGGTTCGCTTGGACGCGCGGCCGCGGTCATCGCGGGGGTCGGTGCCGCGGTTGCGGTGGCGGCGCAGCTCTTCTCGGAGATGGTGATCCGCAACGTCGCGGCCCTCGGCGGCCCCTGGGTCCCGGGCACCGATCCCGCCGCGGTGCGGGAGCTCGTGGCGCACTCCTCGTCCGGTGCCCCGCTCGCCCCCGAATTGTGGGCACAGCTGATTGCCACGCCGCACTCGGGCTCGCCCGTCGACATCCTGCGCACGGCGGGCATCGCCGCGCTCGTGATCGGCCTGCTGGTGCTCGTCAGTGACGCGGGACCCACCGCACGGGATCGGCGCCTCGGCCCTGTCCTCGGAACCGTGCGCGCGGCGGGCGCCGCACCGCTCACGATATACACCCTGCACATCGTCGCGACCGGCCTGCTCCTCGAACCCGCGCTGCAGGATCCGCAGGTGTGGATCACTGGCTTCCCCTGGTGGGCCGCCGGGGTGAGCGCGTTCGTGCTGCAGCTCGCCGGCGCGCTCGCGATCGGCGCGATTCTCGCTGCGCTCGGGCGGCGCGGGCCGCTCGAGGCGGCGGTCTCGGGTGTTGTTCGGGTGGCGGTGGGCGACGGCCGTCCGGCGGGGGCGCGGACAGCGCGCGGGAACTGATCCGGATCCGGCCGGGCCCTCGGCTCCCTCTCCGTCCCTGATCGCGGGGGCCGCCCCCGCGCTGTGTGACGCCCCCTTACTCGCGGACTCGCGCCCGGCGGCGGCGCGGGAGACGATTGACGCATGAGCGAGCCTGACTGTCAGTCTTCCCCCAGCGTGGATCCGTCCGGTGTGCCGTTCACCGAGCTGGATCCGGAGCTGCTGCGCGCGCAGCGCACGAGCCTCAAGTGGACGCGCTTCCCCGCCGACGTGCTCCCGCTCTTCGTGGCCGAGATGGACTTCGCTGTGGCGCCGGAGATTCGGGAGGCGATCATCGCCCGCGTCGAGGCGTCAGACACCGGCTATCTCGACGGCCCCGGCCCGCTCGCGCCGGCGTTCGCCGAGTTCGCTGCGGCGGCGTGGGACTGGCACGTCCCCACCGAGCACGTGTACCTCGCCACCGACGTGGCGACCGGCGTGGTCGAGTCGCTGCGCATCGCGTGGGAGCTGCGTCGCGCTGACGCCGCCGCGGGCGGCGCGCCCGCGTCCGGCCGCATCGTGGTGCCCACCCCCGTGTACCCCGGCTTCTTCGAGATGCTCGAGGAGGTGCCGTACGAGATCGTCGAGGTGCCGCTGCGCGAGGCCGACGCCGCGGGCGCCGAGGCCGGCGCTGGCGCTGCGTCCGGCACCGGCGCTGGCGCTCCCGTCCCCGGTGAGGGCCCGGAGCTGCGACTCGACCTTGCGGCGATCGCCGACGCGTTTGCCGCCGGCGCCGACGCGTTCCTGCTCTGCAACCCGCACAACCCGCACGGGCTCGTGCACACCGCCGCCGAGCTGGGCGAGCTCGCCCGCCTCGCGGAGCAGTACGGCGTCTTCGCGGTCTCCGACGAGATCCACGCCCCCCTCACCCACGCGGGCGAGCGCTTTGTCCCGTTCGCGCCGCTCGCGGCGGCGGCGGGGGCGCTCGCGGTGGTGGCAACCTCCGCGAGCAAGGGGTGGAACCTTGCCGGAGCCAAGTGCTCGGTGATCGTCGCGGCCGACGAGCGGGCGAACGCCGCCCTCCAGCACCTGCCGCCCGAGACCGTGACGCGCGCGAGCATCCTCGGCCTGCACGCCGGCGTCGCCGCGTTCACCTCGGGCCGGGAGTGGCTTGCACGCGCAATCGGGCAGATCGAGGCGAACACGGCGCTCCTCGCCGAGCTGGTCGCGGCTCAGCTGCCCGGCGTGCGGCTCGTGCGGCCGCGGGCCGGCTACCTCGCCTGGCTCGACTTCCGGGAGGCCGGGCTCGGCGAGGACCCGTACGCGCGGATCCTCACCGAGGCCCGAGTGGCCCTCAACGACGGCGCGTTCTTCGGGGCCGGCGGGGCCGGTCACGTGAGGCTGAACCTCGCCTGCGCGCCAGACACGATCCGCGCGGCCGTCTCCCGCATCGCCGCGATTCTGCCGACTGGAAAGGGCTCCCGATGACCACGCATGATCACGCACACGAGGCGGCGGTCGGGGCTGCGCCCGTACCCCCCGCGTCCCCAGCGTCGGCAGAAGCGCCCGCGGCGCCGGTGACGTCGGCGGCCACGCCTTCCGCTCCGGCAGCGCCCGCGGCGCCGGCGGCACCGGCGGCACCGGTGACCGACTGGGCCGACTTCGGCTTCGATACGCGCCAGGTGCACGCCGGCGAGTACCCGGACCGGAACTCGGGGCTGCGCGTGCCGCCGATCGCGCTCTCGGCCGGCTACGTGTTCGACAGCTTCGACGACCAGATCGACCGGTTTGCCGGCCGCGCGCTGTGGCACGGCGGCGGCCTCACCCGCGGGGACGGGACCGACCCCGTAAACGAGCTCGCGGGCGAACCGGCCCCGATCTACTCGCGCCAGGGCAACCCCACGAACGCCGTGGCCGAGGAACGGCTCGCGTCGCTCGAGGGCGGCACCGCCGCGGTCGCCGTGTCAAGCGGGCAGGCCGCGATCTCGTCGGCGCTCTTCGCGCTCGCGCAGCAGGGCGACCACATCGTCTCGACCGCGTCGATCTATGGCGGGACCAGGATCCTCTTCGGGCGGAGCTTCAAGCGCTTTGGCATCGACTTCGACTACGTGTGGGACGCGGACGACGACGCCGAGTGGGATCGGGTGATCCGGCCGAACACGAAGGCGATCTACACCGAGACGATCCCCAACCCGCGCAACGACGTCACCGACCTGCGCCGCATCGCGGCTGTCGCCGCGCGGTACAACCTGCCGCTCGTGGTGGACAACACCGTCGGCACTCCCGCCCTGATCCGCCCCATCGAACACGGCGCGAGCATCGTGGTGCACTCCACCACCAAGTTCTTGACGGGCCACGGCGCCGCGGTGGGCGGCGCGATCGTCGACGGTGGCACGTTCGACTGGGATGCCGCCGAGCGCGCGGGGCGCTCGTACCCGCTCGTCACCGCGGCGCCCCGCCCGGGCGTCCCCTCGCTGCTCGACCGCTTCGGCCCGCTCGCGTACGCGCGGGCCGTGCGCGAGGCCGTGGTAAACGACATCGGTCCCTCGCTCTCCCCGTTCAACGGGTTCCTGCTGCACCAGGGCATGGAGACGCTGTCGCTGCGCATGGAGCGCCACGTGGACACGTCGCTGCGGATCGCCGCGTGGCTCGAGGAGCAGCCGGAGGTGGAGGTCGTCGACTACGCCGGCCTCCCGTCGAACCCGCTCCACGAGATCGCGCTGCGCGACTACGCCGGGCGCACCGGGTCGGTCTTCGGCGTTACGGTGCGCGGCGGGATCGATGGCGCGCGCGCCTTCGTCGACGGGCTGCGCGTCTTCTCACGCATGACCGGGATCGGCGACACCCGCTCGATGGTGATCCACCCGCTCAGCTCCACGCACGCGTCGTTCACCCCTGAGGTGTCGGCCCGGCTCGGGATCACCCCCGGCTTGCTCCGGCTCTCGGTGGGGCTCGAGTCGGCCGACGACCTGATCCGCGACCTGCGCGCCGCCCTCGACCGGGTGTAGTGCGCGGGGCTGCGGCGCCGCGCGCCGTGGCGCGGTGCGGCGGGCGCCGGCCGCGTGGCGCGTGGCGCCGCTCCGTGCGCACGGTGCCCCACTGTCCCCGCCCGCTGGTGGGCACCCCTCCCCCGCAGATCCGACCCGCTCCGCCAGATCCGACCCTCTGCACCGAGCCTTCCCCGCGAATTACCGGGTCGGATCTGAGCTAGCGGGTCGGATCTGCGGGACGGATCTGCGGGACGAGGAGCGGGCAGCCAGGAAGCAGCCAGCGCAGCCTGGGCCAAGCGCCCCGCCACCGCGCCCGCGCCCGCTACTCCCCGGCGAGCACGGCGCGAGCCGCCGCGACCGCCTCAGGCGCCGCCGCGTACCCGTGCTCGGGCCCGGGGAACGCCGCCGCGCGCACCTCGGCGGCGTAGGCGGCGATCGCCGCGGTGGTGTCGGCGCCGATCGTGCCGTACGACTTCACGAACTTGGCGGTGTGCCCCTCGGTAACGCCGAGCAGGTCGTGCAGCACGAGCACCTGCCCGTCCGCGGGCCCGGCGCCGATCCCAATGATCGGGATGTCGAGCGCCTCGCGCAACACCTCGGTGATCTCGGTGGGCACGGCCTCGACGACGACGCAGAACGCGCCGGCCGCCTGCACCCCGAGCGCCTCCGTGACCAGGCGCGCGGCGCTCTCGGTGGTGCGACCCTGCGCGCGCAGCCCGCCGAGCGCGGTGGCGGTCTGCGGCGTGAGCCCGATGTGCGCCACAACGGGGATCCCGGCGGCGACGATTGCGCGGATGCGGCTCAGGCGCGACGCATTGCCGCCCTCAAGCTTCACGGCGTCGGCGCCAGCCTCCTTGACGAAGCGCACCGCGGTCTCGACCGCCTGCACGTCTGACGCCTCGGTGGTGCCGAACGCCACGTCGCAGACCACGAACGCGGTCTCGGTGCCGCGGCGCACCGCCTTCGCGAGCACGAGCAGCTCGTCCGTGGTGATGGCGACAGTGGAGTCGTGCCCCAGGACCACCTGGGCGCCCGAGTCGCCCACGAGCACCATGTCGACGCCCGCGCGCTCGGCGGCGCGTGCCCCCGGATAGTCGTACGCGGTCACCATGACGATGGGCGTGCCGGCGGCCCGCTTCTCGCGCAGCTGCGGGATCGTGATTCGTGCCATCTGCCTCACTCCTTCTCGCCGGCGGGCGCCGGGGCCAGTACCGCGTTGTCGATCAGTCGCACCGCCCCAACGCGCGCGGCGATCGCGCAGAGCACCTCTTCGTCGACGGTGTCGACGGGGGTGAGCGCGTGGGGAGTCACGAACGCAAGATACTCCGGATCGATCTGCGCCGGGGCGAGGATCTCCTCCGCGGCCGAGCGCAGGGCGGCGACGGAGCGCTCACCGGCAGCGAGCCGGGCGGTCACCTCGGCGAGGGCCCGCGGGATCGCCAGGGCGCGCTCGCGCTCGGCCGCGCTCAGGCGAACGTTGCGGCTCGAGAGCGCGAGGCCGTCGGCGTCGCGCGCCGTGGGGCAGGCGACAATGCGGGTGGGGATCCCCAGATCGGCGACCATGCGCTGGACCACGAGCAGTTGCTGCGCGTCTTTCTGGCCGAAGTAGGCGGTGTGCGGCTGCACCGCGAGGAGCAGCTTGGTGACGACCGTGGCCATCCCGTCGAAGTGCGCGCTGCCGCGGCCGGCGCCCTCAAGGGTGGCGGTGAGCGGTCCGGCGACACTCACGGTGGTGGCGTAGCCCTGCGGGTACAGCTCCGCTGCGGCGGGCGCGAAGATGAGGTCGACGCCGGCGCCCGCGGCGAGCGCGGCATCGGCGGCCTCCTGGCGCGGATACGCGTCGAGGTCGCTGGCCTCGGTGAACTGCGTGGGGTTCACAAAGATTGAGAGCACCACGATCTCGGCGTCGCGGCGGGCGGCGCGCACGAGCGAGAGGTGGCCGTCGTGGAGCGCCCCCATCGTGGGGACAAACCCGACCCTGGCGTCACCCGGGGCGCGGGTGCCGCGCAGCTCGGCGAGTGCCTCGCGCAGTTCGGCGATCGTGCGGACAGTCTTCATCGCGATTCCTCGGTGGGTTCGGCGGGGTGGGCGGCGAGCGCCCGCGTGGTCTGGGTGAGCGCGTCGAAGAGCCCCAGCTCGTCGGGCAGCCGCGCTGCGAGCGCGTCGCGCTGGCGCGACACGGTTGCCTCGTCGCCGCGCGCGATCGGCCCGGTCAGCGCCGCGGCGGCCCCCCGCGCGGCCCAGTTGTCGAGTGCCGCGCGCGCGAGCGGGGCGAGCGCGGCCCGCGGCACCCCTGCGGTCGCTGCG
The DNA here is from genome assembly GCF_004217175.1 of Leucobacter luti. GTDB lineage: Bacteria > Actinomycetota > Actinomycetes > Actinomycetales > Microbacteriaceae > Leucobacter > Leucobacter luti. The sequence goes on along the minus strand of NZ_SHKI01000006.1, from coordinate 218,558 downwards.
AGCCGCTCGGCCACCCACTCGATCGCGACGAGCGCGTTCGCCGAGATGCTCGCCGCCGCGTGGTAGGCGGCGCGGTCCTCGTCTGCGACCGTGAACGGGACGAGCCCGAGCGTTTCGGCGAGACTCCGCGCGGTGGCGAGGGCTCGCTCGGACGTGCCAGCCACGGCGGCGTGCGCCCCCGCGAACGCGGTATCGGGGCCCGTGACGCTGAGCAGCGGGTGCACGCTGAGGGCCTCGTGCGGCGCGAGCGCGGCGAGGGTGGTCATACCGGAGAGGTGGCCCACCAGTGGGCCGGGGGCGATCAGGCGCGCAGCGTCGGCGATCGCGGCGTCTGGCACCGCGAGCAGCACGAGGTCTGCCCCGGACCCGTCGGCGCCGCGTCCGGCGAGCGGCAGCAGGACGTCGCCAGCTCCCGCGGCCGCGAGGCTCGCGTGGAGCGCCGCGCCCATGCGGCCCCATCCGACGATCTGGATCCGCATCGCGACCGCTACAGCTCGAGTCCGTAGAGGTTTGGCTCGGGGCTGAGGATCACGCCGAACTCCTGCTGCACACGCTGCACGATCAACCGCGCGAGCTCCGCGACCTGCGCGGCGGTCGCGGCGCCACGGTTGGTGATGGCGAGCGTGTGCTTTGAGGATACGGCGGCGCCGGATCCCGGCAGCCGGAAGCCCTTCGCGACCCCGGCCCGGTCGATGAGCCACGCCGCGGAGAGCTTGACCATGCGCTCGGGCTCGGCGGCGGGCGCCGGAATCTCGGCGCCCGCGGCGAGGTCTTCGAGCGACAGCACCGTGTCGGGCCGCTCGGCGACCGCGATGGGGAAGCGCGGGGCGTCTTCCGGGAGCGTGCGCGCAAAGCGCTCGGTCACGATCGGGTTGGTGAAGAACGAGCCGGAGCTCCACGAGTCGTGGTCGGCGGGGTCGAGCACCATCCCCTTCGCGGCGCGCAACCGCAGCACGGAGTCGCGCAGCACGCCGATCGGCACCAGGGTGCCCACTTCGACGCCGAGCGCGGTCGCGAGCTGCGCGTAGCGCACCGGCGCGAGCGGGGCGGCGGCTGAGATCGGCAACTCCGCCGGGTCTGGCACGGCGCCGTGCCGGCCGCGCGGCGCCGTGCCGGACGCGGTGCCGGGCGCGGCCTCGGCCGCCGCCGCGCGCGTGAGCACGAGGTCGAGCGAGAGCACCACGCCCTCAAGGCCCTGCTTGATCACCGAGTCGCGGTACCCGAGTTCGAGCTCGGCGGCAGACATGCGCCGCGGCTCGGCAGCGGTCGCGTCGAGGAACTCGATCGAGTGAAGCACGTCCGAGAGCTCCTGCCCGTACGCGCCGATGTTCTGCACGGGCGCCGCGCCGGCGCGGCCGGGGATGCCCGACAGCGCCTCGATGCCGGCCCAGCCGCGCTCACCCGCCGTTGCGACGAGCGCGTCCCAGTCCTCGCCGGCGGCAACGCGGATCCGCACCCGGTCACCGGGCAGTTCGGGATCGGTGACCTCGGCGATCCCGGCCGTGCGCACGAGCAGTGCGGTGCCCGGGAAACCGTCGTCGTGCACCACGGTGTTGGAGCCGCCGCCGAGCAGCAGCCACGGTTCGCCGTCGCGCCACAGCTGGGCGGCGAGGCTGATGAGCTCCTCCCGGGTGTGCGCCACGAGGATGCGCTCGGCCGGGCCACCGACGCGCATGGTCGTCAGCTCGGCGAGCGGGGTCTCGTCTGCGTACTGCGCGGCATCGGTGTGCTGCGACCCCGCGGCCGGAAGGAGTTCGCTCACGCGAACGCCGCCACGAGTTGGGCCTTGCCCAGCACCGTCGCGCCGTCGAAGACCACCTTCAGGTCAATGCGCGCGGTGCGTGCCTCGGCGTCGAGCGCGCCCACGACCGCGGTGACGGTGACGGTGGCGCCGAGTTCGGCGTCAACCGGTACCGGGCGCGTGAATCGGGACTGGAAATCCTTGACCCACCCGCTCGCACCCAGCCAGTCCGCGGCGACCCCGCCGGCAGCGCCCATGGTCAGCATTCCGTGGGCGAGCACCCCCGGCAGGCCGACCGCGGCCGCAACGTCGTCGCGGTAGTGGATCGGGTTGAAGTCGCCCGAGGCGCCCGCGTACCGCACGAGGCGGTCGCGGGTGAGGCTGAGCTCGCGCTCGGCGACGGTCTCGCCTACGGCGAGCTGCTCAAACACTGGTGCGGCGCTCACGCGGCGGCCTCCGTTGCGGCTTCGTCCGGCTCGGGCGCGCGCACCACGAGCGTGGAGATCGCGGTGACCACGTGCGCCCCGGACGCGTCGGTCATGCTGCTGGACGCGGTGACCATCGAGTGCCCGCCAAGCTGCTTCACCGCGGTGATCGTGAGAGTCGCGGTGAGCTCATCGCCGGCGACAATCGGCCGCGTGTAGCTGAACCGCTGGTCGCCGTGCACCACGCGGGTGAAGTCGACCCCCGCCTCGGGATCAGCGAGCAACTGCGCGAGCGTCGCCTCCTGCACCACGACCGGGAAGGTGGGCGGCGCGACCACGTCGGCGTGCCCGGCCTGACGCGCGGCCTCCGGGTCGAGATGGAGCGGCGATGCGCTCAGCACGGCGCGAGCGAACTCGCGAATCTTCTCGCGGCCCACGAGGTAGGGCGCGGTCGCCGGGTAGACCCGGCCTTGAATTTCAGGATTCACCACCCCGCCAGTCTACAGAATCGTGCAGAGCCGTGGCGGGGCGGTGCGCCCGAGGGTGGTTACTTCTTGCCGCCGAGCAGGCCACCCAGCAGGCCACCCAGGCCGCCGCCTGAGGACTGCTGGCCACCGCCGCCGAGCAGGCCGCCGAGCAGATCCCCGAGGCCACCACCCGAGGAGGCCTGCGAGCCCTGCTGCTGGCCGCCCCCGACGAGGCCGCCGAGCAGGTCGCCCAGCACGCCGCCGAGGCCGCCCTGGTCACTCTGCGCCGCGACCGTGCCCTGCTGGCCGCCGAGCTTGCCGGCGAGGAACTGCATCACGAGCGGGGCGAGCAGCGGCAGCAGCTGCGGCACGAGGCTCGCGACCGCGTTGTTGCCCGACTGCTGGCCGAGCGCCTGCGCGACCTCCTGCTCCTTGTCGCCCAGGACGTGCTTCACGATCTTCTCGCCGTCGGCGGTGTCGATCGCTTCGAGAGACACCGAACCGCTGGCGGGCTGGTGCTTCTGCACGGCACTCTCGAGCTTTGCTGCGCCGTCCGCGTCGGCCGCGTTGACCGCCATGCCGCCGATGAGGCCGGGGAGCGCCTGCTGCACCGCGGCGCCGATGGTGGCCTCGTCCACGCCGAACTTCGCGGCCAGCTCGCCGAGCGGGATGTTCTGCAGCAGGGAGTCAAGATCAGAGTTCTGTGCCATGGTGTGCTCCATATGTGTTGATTCGGGAGGGGTTCGGCGACGCAGCAGCGGTGCCGCACACCTCAGCGTACTGGCTGCGACAGGCCCGGGGAATAGACCACTCACTGTCTTATTCCGCAACGGATCAGGGAAAGGTTTGTGTCTTATATCCAAGGATGGGGGCTGCCCCTCCAATAGGCTGGAGGCCATGTCGCGCATTCGTAAAGTCCTCATCGCCAACCGTGGTGAGATCGCCGTCCGCATCATCCGCGCCGCCGCTGACAGCGGCATCGCTTCCGTCGCCGTCTTCGCCGACCAGGATCGCGATGCTCTGCACGCGCAGCTGGCCGACGAAGCCTACGCGCTCAACGGGTCGACAAGCGCCGAGACCTACCTGAGTATCGACAAGATCCTCACGATCGCGCGCCGCTCGGGCGCCGACGCCGTGCACCCCGGCTACGGCTTTCTCGCCGAAAACGCCGACTTCGCGCGCGCCGTGATCGCCGCGGGCCTCACCTGGATCGGCCCGGGTCCGGACGCGATCGAGCGCCTTGGCGACAAGGTCTCGGCGCGTCACGTTGCCGAGAAGGTGGGCGCGCCGCTCGCGGCCGGCACCAGCGACCCGGTGAACGACGCCTCCGAGGTCGTCGCGTTTGCCGACGAGGTCGGCCTGCCGATCGCGATTAAGGCGGCGTTCGGCGGCGGCGGCCGCGGCCTCAAGGTCGCGTACACCCGCGAAGAGATTCCCGAGCTGTTCGACTCCGCCACCCGCGAGGCCGTCGCTTCGTTCGGCCGCGGCGAGTGCTTCGTGGAGAAGTACCTCGAGCAGCCCCGCCACGTGGAGACCCAGTGCCTCGCGGATCAGCACGGCAACGTGGTCGTCGTTTCGACGCGTGACTGCTCGCTGCAGCGCCGGCACCAGAAGCTCGTGGAGGAGGCCCCGGCCCCGTTCCTCACCGACGAGCAGAACGAGAAGCTCTACGCCTCGTCGAAGGCGATCCTGCAGGAGGTCGGCTACGTTGGCGCCGGCACCTGCGAGTTCCTGGTCGCGAAAGACGGCACGGTCTCGTTCCTTGAGGTCAACACGCGTCTCCAGGTGGAGCACCCCGTGTCCGAGGAGGTCACGGGGATCGACCTCGTGCGCGAGCAGTTCCGGATCGCCGAGGGCGGCACGATCGACTATGCCGACCCGGTGCCGCACGGCCACTCGTTCGAGTTCCGCCTCAACGGCGAGGACCCGGGCAACGGGTTCCTCCCGGCGCCCGGCCCGGTCTCGCTGTTCAAGCCCGCCTCCGGCCCCGGGGTGCGCGTGGACTCCGGCGTCACCTCCGGCGACGTGGTCTCCGGCGCGTTCGACTCGATGCTCGGCAAGCTGATCGTCACGGGCGCGACCCGCGAGGAAGCGCTGCAGCGCGCCCGTCGCGCGCTCGACGAGTTCGAGGTGCAGGGCCTGCCCACGGTGCTGCCGTTCCACCGCAAGATCGTGCGCGAGCCGGCGTTCACCGCCGAGGACGGCACGTTCGGCGTGTACACGCTCTGGATCGAGACCGAGTTCACCAACGACATCGAGCCGTGGGAGGGCGAGGTGCCCCCCATCGCGCAGGATCCGAAGCGCCGCAGTGTGGTCGTGGAGGTCGAGGGGCGCCGCATCGAGGTGTCGATGCCGGCAACGCTCGTTCCGCTCGTGGACCAGGAGGTCACTCGCGGCCCGGCCCCCAAGCGCGCCAAGGGCGCCGGAGTCGCCACGGCCGCGGGCAATGCGATCACGGCACCGATGCAGGCAACGATCGTGAAGGTCGCGGCCGAGGAAGGCCAGGCCGTCTCCGAGGGCGACCTCGTGGTGGTGCTCGAGGCAATGAAGATGGAGCAGTCGATCTACGCGCACCGCTCCGGCGTGGTCGCGGGCGTCGATGCACCGCTCGGGCAGACCGTGCCGAGCGGCCACGTGCTGCTCACCATCGTCGACGCCGAGTAGGCACGCGGCCGAGCAGGCACAGGCCCCGAGGAGGCACAGGCCCCCAGCGGGCCACGATGCCGAGCGGGCCTCACGCCGGAGCCCGCCGAACGCCCCGCGCACGGGGAGGTCGGCGGCTCCGGCGTTTCCCTGTACCGCGGGGTTAGAACACCCAGTCGACCCCGGCAGCCACGGGCCACGACCAGGCCACCGCGGCCCGGGCCAGCGGCTCGGCGGTGCCGCGCACGAGGCCTGCCTGCGCGAGCGCCGCGAGCGACGTCGATCCGAGATGCGCGGAGCCCAGCTCGCGAATATCGAGCCGCAGATCCTGTTCAGTGTCGACGCGCGTCACCGCGGCGTGCCCGAATGCGTCGGCCACGACGCGCCACCGGCCCGCGTTCGCCGGAATGAGCGCGTCGGTCACTTCGAGCACCACGTCAACGGGCGCGGCGTAGCGGCGCTCGGCGAGCGCGCGCGGCAGGTCGAGGATCCTGATCCACTGCATGTCGTTCGTGGTCGGGAGCGCCGCCCTCGCGTCGACGAGCAGGCTCAGGATCGGGTCGTCGCTCGCGAGCGGACCGGCCGCGACCGTGGCCATGAGGTCGAGATCGAGCAGTACGCTCCAGAGCCGGTGCGCCGCCGCGGGGTCGAGCGCGACGATGTCCCGCAGCTGCACCGAGCTTCGCGGAACGTTGAGCTGCCACTCGGGCTTGCGGCGAAAGCGCGCGTACCCGCGCAGCTCCCCGGCGCCGTCGCGCACGAGCACGAGCCGCTGCGGCTCCTGCCCGCCCCGGAGCGCGGGCGGATCCTGGTCGACGTACTTGCGCAGCGTGGGCGTCTCCCACGTCGCCCAGCCCGGCCGCCCGAGCCCGGCGGGCAGCTGCGCGTAGGCGGCGTGCAGCGCTTCGACCACTGGACCGTCGCGCTCCGGATCCCACTCCCGCATTTCGAGGCTCAGCTCGGAGCTCCCGGCAACGTCGCGAAGGGCCGCGCCGCGCGGCACGGTCAACGACACCTGCGTGGAGGCCTGGCCGTACCCAAAGCGGCCATAGATCGCGGCCTCCGCGGCGTTCAGCCCTGAGACTGCCTCGCCGCGCGCGAGGCAGTCTGCGAAGTGGTGGGAGATCAGCTCGCGCAGGATCCCCTGACGCCTGGCGACGGGGTGCACTCCGACCCAGGTGAGCCAGCCCACGGGCACCACGGCGCCGGGCACGGGGAACCGCCGCAGCCCATGGCAGCCGTACATTGCGCGCAGATCACCGTCGAGAGTCTCAACTGCCCACGCCCGCCCCCACGGGATCCCCGATTCTGTGGCGACGCGATCGGCCAGCGGCGTTCCCGTGGGAAAGGTCCACGCGTCAAATCGCAGCACCTCTTCCAAACGATCAGCGGTATCGAGCGCGACGAGCCGGGTTCCTGCGGGGAGTGCCATTCACCCAGTATCCCCAATTTCGGGGGTGCTCTCGATTCGGGATCACCGAAGTTTTCGTTTACAGTGTTGGTACAGAAAGTAAGTTTCTATAGTTGGACAAGGGCGTCAAATAATGACACAGGCAACAGTTGCACCCGTGAGCTCGCAGAGGGAACGGCGCAAAGTCGTTGCCGCCTCGATCATCGGCACCACCATCGAGTGGTACGACTTCTTCATCTACGCGTTCGCCGCGAACCTGATCCTCGCGAAGCTCTTCTTTGAGCCGGCCGGCCCAGAGATGATGCAGATCCTCTCCCTCGTTACGATCGGCCTCTCGTTCCTGTTCCGCCCGCTCGGCGCGTTCCTTGCGGGGCACTTCGGCGACAAGCTCGGCCGTCAGCCAATGCTCGTGATCACGCTGCTACTCATGGGCATCGCCACGGTGGGCATCGGCCTGCTCCCCACCTACCAGTCGATCGGGATCGCCGCGCCGATTCTGCTCATCCTGCTGCGTATCCTGCAGGGCCTCTCCGCGGGCGGCGAGTGGGGCGGCGCTGTCCTCATGTCCGTGGAGCACGCCCCCAAGGGCAAGCGCGGCCTCTTCGGCGTCTTCCCGCAGCTCGGTGTGCCGTTCGGCATGCTGCTCGCGTCCGCAATGCTCGCCCTCATGCGCGTGCTCGCCCCGGGGGACGCGTTCGAGGAGTGGGGCTGGCGCGTGCCGTTCCTGTTCTCGGTCATCCTCATCATCGTCGGCTTCATCATCCGCCGCACCGTCGACGAGTCCCCGGTGTTCAGCGAGATCGCCCAGGCGAAGAAGCAGGAGTCGGCCCCGATCGTCCAGATCTTCAAGCTGCACTTCCCGCTCGTCATCCTGAGCGCACTGCTCTTCGCCGGCAACAACGCCGTCGGCTACATGCTCACCGGCGGCTACGTGCAGGGCCTCGCGTCACGTCCGGAGACGGAGGGCGGCCTCGGCTACGACCCCGTTCAGGTGCAGCTCGCGGTACTCACCGCCGCCGTGGTGTGGGGCATCTTCACCTACCTCTCGGGTCCGCTCTCAGACCGGTTCAGCCGCAAGTCGGTCATGACGGTTGGCTGGTTCGTGCAGGCGGCCGGCGTGATCCCGCTGTTCCAGTTCGTGTTCAACGGCGGCGTTGGCGGCGTACTGCTCGGCACCTGCCTGCTCGCCGTGGGCCTCGGGCTCACCTACGGCCCGGCCGCCGTGTGGTTCGCCGAGAGCTTCCCCGCCTCGGTGCGCTACTCGGGCATCTCGATCAGCTACGCGCTGGGCGGCGTCATCGGCGGCGCGTTCGCCCCCACGATCGCGCAGCTCCTGCTGCAGTCGTTTGGCTCGACCTGGGCGATCGTCGTCTACCTGCTCATCATGACCGGGCTCGGCCTGCTCGCCACCATCCTGCTGCGCGACCGCAGCAACATCCCGCTCGACGTGGAGTTCGAGCGCAGCGGCCAGTGGAAGAGCTGGACGCCCGCGGGCAAGTAGTCCCGCACGATCACACCGCGGCCGATCCCGGATTCCGGGGTCGGCCGCGGTGCGTGTGCCCCGCCCCCGCCCCCGGAGCCCTGATAGCCGGGGCCCGGCCGCCCGGGGCGCTCCGGGGCGCTCCGGGGCACTCCGGGGCACTCCGGGGCACCCCGGAATAGCGCACTCCCCCGGCGCGTTGCACACTCCATGACTACGCTGCCCCCGCTCTCGATCCTTGACCTCGCCACAGTCGAAGCGGACGGGAGCATCGCGGACGCGCTCACCCACTCGGTCGCCCTCGCGCAGCTCGCCGAGCAGCAGGGCTACTCGCGCGTCTGGTACGCGGAGCACCACAACATGTCGTCAATCGCGTCGAGCGCCACCTCCGTGCTCATCGCCCACGTCGCCACGCAGACGAGCACGATCGGCCTCGGCGCCGGCGGCGTCATGCTCCCCAACCACTCGCCGCTCGTGATCGCCGAGCAGTTCGGCATGCTCGCGGAGCTGCACCCGGGCCGCATTCACCTGGGCCTCGGCCGGGCACCCGGCACCGACGGCGCCACCTTCCGCGCGCTCCGCCGCACCCACGAGGCCGCCGAGCGCTTCCCCTCGGACGTGCTGGAGCTGCAGAGCTACCTCTCGGATGAGCTGCCGCGCAACGCCGTCAACGCGTACCCGGGGCGCGGCACGCGCGTGCCGCTCACGATCCTCGGCTCGTCCCTGTTTGGCGCTCAGTTGGCCGCGCAGCTGGGGCTCCCGTATTCATTCGCTTCGCACTTTGCCCCGCAGCTGCTCACCACGGCGGTGCAGCACTACCGCGCGAACTACACGCCGAGCGCCGCGCACCCCACGCCGTACGTTAGTGCCGGCGTCAACGTCGTCGCCGCGGCGACCGACGCGGCCGCCGAGCAGCTCTTCGCCCGCACCGAGCTCGACCGGGTGCGCCGGTTCCTCTCACGCGGACGCGAGCGCGACCTCACCGTCGACGAGGCGGCGACTCTCATGGACACCCCGGCCGGCACCGAGATCCGCGCCATGCTCACGCACACCGCGATCGGCGGCCCGGAGCGGGTGCGCACCGAGCTCGCCGAGTTCGCGAAGTTCGCGGATGTGGACGAGCTCGTCACCGTGCACGCCGCCCCCACGCGGGCCGAGCAGCTCGAGTCGGTGCGCCTCACCATGCACACCGACTGAGCTGGCTGCCGCGCCTAGCCCTCGGCCCCGCCGGTCCCCGGCTTGCGGCGGCCGTGGATGAACACGCCGGCCGCGATCAGGAGCGCCGCGGCGCCCGCGATCCCGATCGGCCACCACAGGTCCAGGCCCGTCGAGGCGAGTCCCCCGGCGGGCGGTTTGCCGCCCTCAGCCGGCGGGGTGACGACGGGCGGCTCGGGCGTGATCGCGTCTTTTGCCTGGTACACGTAGGTGACTCGCGCGGCGGTGCTGCCGTAGACGCCCGTGGCCTTCCCGTCGACTCGCACGTAGGAGTAACCGGAGAACGAGAGCTGTCTCGTCTGGTAGCTCGCGCCGATCTTGCCCGTCTGCGTCATCGGGCTGCGCAGCGCTTTACCCGACTCGTCGACGTAGTAGGCGGTCACGGAACCCATGCCCGCGGGCGGAGCGACCGACTGCTCGTAGTGGTAGCGCACCGTCACAGGAGCCTCGGCGAAGTCACCCTCGATCGGCCCCTCCACCCGCACGAAGGCGTAGCCCGGGAACGCGAGTTGTTCGGTCACATATGGATCGCCGATCGGCCCGGTCTGGGTGATCGAGTTGCGCAGCTTGTTGCCGTCCTCGTCAACGTACTCGGCGATCACCGTACCGTCTGCCACACTCGGGGTGTCGTCCTCCCACTGCGCGTAGAGCCTGAGGTTGCCCGCGGGGATGGTCACGTCGCCGGCGGGGAAGAACGCCCCCGTTCCGTCCGGCTGCGTGTTCCAGCCGGCGAACCGCTTGTCCTCGGGCACCGTGGTGGGTGCGGGTTCCGTCTGGACGGTCGAGCCAACGGCACCCACGGTCCAGACGAGAGCCGCGTCGTCGGGGCGCTGCACAATGCGTTCCCCGGACCGCGGCTCCTGAATGAACGCCTTTTCCGTGTAGTCAGCCCAGTCGCCGCCGTTGGGGTCGAACCGCACGAATGCCTGCTGTAGCGCGCCTGAGTCGGCAGGGTCGTCGACGGGGAAACCGCGCTGATCGGTCGTGATCCCCGGCGCGGCGGGACCAACGTTGTCGGCGATCCCCACCAGGTACGGCGCGTCGCCGGGCGTAAACAGGAGCGTCCCGGGCGCTTGCGCGGCGTCCCCGCGGGGATCCCCAGCCACCACGGCGTTGCCGTTCACGGCGAGCTCCGGGGTGTCCGTGCCGAGGACGGCGAGCCGGTTCACCACCGCCAAATCGATCGCGGTCCCGTTGTCCACGCCGATGTTCGTCGCGTCGGCGGCAAACTCAATCGTCTCCGGTTCGATCGCGGCGCGGTCCTCGTCGAGCGGCGGGTAGACGAGCTCAAGATCTTCGAGGGCCGGGATCCGCAGATCAGTGTGCACACCGTCGCTGTCGCCCGGTGCCGGCGGCAGCTCGCCCGCGGGCGACTCGATACCCTTCGACGCCGAGACCTGGCGGTACGCGCTCGACGCGACCGAGTTACCGTTGCGGTCGAGCACGTCATTGCCAACGAAGAGGTTGTGGGAGAACACCGGGATCTGTGTGGGGAGGTAATTGGTGTCCCCGTACATGGAGACGGCGCCGCCGCGCTGCGCCGTTCCGATGAGCAGGGTGCCGCGCTCGGCCACGTTGTTGACAAATGTGTTGTGCAGCAGCGTGAGCGGTGTGCCAAACGACTCGATCGCGCCGCCGCCGCTTGAGTCGTCGTAGTTCAGTTGCCGCCCCTGCGCAATGTTGCCGACGAACGTGCTGTTTCGCACGGTCACCTCGGAGCCAACGCCCGAGTGGGCAAGGATCGCGCCGCCCTCATCGGCCGCCACGTTGTCCACGAATGTGGTCCCAGAGATCAGGGTCCGGCCCGTTTGCTCGCCCGCGATGGGGCGCTCGGTCACTGCGATCGCCCCACCGTCATTGAGGGAGGTGTTGGTCTGCGCGAGGGGCACCGTGTTCCCCTCAAAGTAGCTGTCAGTGATGGTGAGGCGCCCGTCCATCTGGTGGAACGCGATCGCGCCGCCCCGGGTGGTCGAGAGGTTGTCGGCAAACACCGTGCGGTTCACCGTGAGATCCGTCTTCCCGGAGAGCCGGATCGCACCGCCCGAGTACCCCGGCCACGTGCCGTGATTCTTGGCGATCGTGCTGTCTGAAATGGTCGCGACAATCCCGTTCGGCAGCGCGAGCGCGGCGCTCGAGCTGGCGCGGTTGCCCAGGAAGCTTGACCCGGTCACGTCGAGGGTGGTGACGGAACTGAGGGAGAGTCCACTCGCGCCGTCGATCCCATTGAAACTCGAATCGGCCACTGTGACCGCCGCCGCGCTGCTGATGCTGACGCCGCCGCCCGGAACGCCGCCGGGCTCCCCCGTCGGATCCGGGTCGTTGAGGCCCACGAACGCGAGATTCTGCACCGCGATCGCCACGCTCCCGTTGCCCACGAGGTCGAGGTGGTGTCCGGTGGTACCGGCCGCCTTGGCCACGGTGGTGCCCGCCGCGTCGCCCGCGAGGGTGAGTTTGGTGACCCCCGCAGGGATCGACACACTAGTGATCGCCCCGACCGGCGCGAACCCAGCGGCCAGGGTGATGGTCGATTCGCCCGCCGGGAGCGCCTCGACCGCGGTCTTCAGGGCGTCATAGTCAGCGACGATGGCGTCGACCGCCATCGCCGGAGCGCTGACCGAAAGCCCCCCGGCAATCAGTGCGGCGCTGAGGCCGATCGCGGTCACGGTTTTTCGTGAAATGTTCACAGCTCGAATCCCCCGATGGTTCGGCCGGGACCCCACACGCACCCCGGCGGTTTCACTCGCTGAGCGACCGAGGGAGCATCGGTGCACCCTCTCCAACCTTAACTTTCGTTGTGAAAACGCTATTCGTCAAGTGTCGTCGAGATTTTCGCCCTTGACACCCCGGTTCGAGGGAACTTAAATGTGGGGATATCGAGTTGGCCTGTGACCTCAGCGGGGAGGGGACGTGAGCGATGCGAGCACCGCGGGTGATCCGCTCGCGCGCCTTCACGACGTCTCAGACGCCCTCGTCGCCGCCTACCGTGCGCGCTGCCAGCACCCCGAGAGCGCACACGCGGCGCGCTGCTCACACTGCGAGAACATCGCAGAGGTGCTCGACATGATTCGCTGCGCGGCAGACTCCGCGTTCGAGGCTTCGGCGCTCCGCGCTCACTTCCAGCAAGAATTGAGGGCGTTGCTGGGGCATGCGCCCCTCGGGGCGGTTGCGGTCACAACCGCCTGAGCCGTGGGTACCGCCCCCTCCGGGCCCGGCGCCGCGCTTGAAACGCGCGGTTGCAACTGGTGGCAAGTGCAGGGCCCCCCGGAATCACGACGGATTCCGTGGAGACCCAGCCGGCCACCGATGGAGATGCAGATCGCGCCGGGGGGATGATTGGGGATCACGGCGCGGCTTCGATGACAGACCTTGCAAGGGAAAAGTACTTCTGAACTGGGCCGGTGTCAAGCGCGCCGGACCGAGACGGTCATATTCACGGGCTACACCGACGCGTTTCTCAACCGCCTGCGAAAGAAAAGCCGCTGTGACCGACCGAGGGGATGGGGGATGGGGGTATCGGTCGGCCACAGCGAAGTGCTAGCTTCATCAACTCCGTCGTTGCGAAGAATCCACCAGCGTTGAGAAGCTCACAGAGACATGACCAGGGTCCTGCCCCTCCCTTTCCGCTCCGAGTTCGGAAGTCCGAACCTGCTGGTTCGTTGTGAACCTCTCAAGAACAACAGTACGGGCGAGAATGGGCCTATTTCCCATTCTGAGTAGGGCTTTCAATTAGTAGAGTGAGAACTACTCAATGCCTGAGTACGGCCGCTCGCCTTCCCCGAGAATTTCTCAACTCACCTCGCCCACCGCCCCGGACACCCAGCCGTGCACGGCCTCCACAACTTCCTGCCGAGTCGACACTCGGAGCTTCCGCATCAGGCGGTGCACGTGGTTCTCAACCGTGCGGATGCTCAGCACCAACTCTTCCTGGATCTGCCGATTCGACAGCCCCGCGGCGATCAGTCGCGCCACCTCTTCCTCGCGCCGGGTGAGCTTTGCCTCGGATGCGACGGCGCGCAGCAAATCGAGCCCGCTGTTCTCAAGCGACTCCCCGAACTCCTCTCGCTCGCGCGCGATCCGGCCCGCGAGCTTCGGGTCGCTGCGCACGTGGGCCGACTGCCCCAGATCCCAGTAGGCCTGCATCACGCGCCCCACCTGTCCCGTGCGCACCAGACGCGGGATCACCGCCAGCATCTCGTCGACGCTTCCGTTCTCCCGCGCGCTCAAGTAGGCGAACTGGGCGGCGAGCTGCTCGCTGTCGATCTCGGTGAGCCACTCGGCAACGACGCCGGCGTGCGCCTCGTCGAAGGAGTGCTCGAGGGAGCACAGTCCGGACTGGGCCGCGGCGAAGTACCCGCCACGCCGCCGCGCCTCGACGGCGTCATCCCAGCACCAGCGCGCCGCTCGCGCAACATCGCCGGACATCGCGGCGAGCTTCGCATCGGCCCAGCGGCGGGAGGTGCCCGGCAGGGTTCCGGACGGCAGTTGCACGGCGTCCAGCTCACGCACCAGGCCACGGATCTCATCGACCGACCCGTTCGCGCTCACGATCCCGCAGACGCGCGCCCCGAGGTAAGCGAGCTGCGGGAACACCGGCACCTCACCGAGCGCCGCAGCGAGCTCGCGCTGCATGGCAACGCTGGTGCTCTGGCCGCGCACCACCACGAGGAGCATGATCGCGTAGAAGAACGACCGCATCTGCTGCCCGTCGAGCTCGTCCTTCGCCCGATCAAACCCCTCCCGCGTCACCTGGACCGCGCGCCGGTACCGCCCCTGCCCCAGCGCAACGAGCGCCTCGAGCACGCGCAGCCGGCCCCGCAGCGCGCCAGTCTCTCCCACCGGCACGGCGTCGATCTCGCGTTGCGCGAGCCCCAGGCGGCCGCGCGTGTAGTGCACCCGCACCAGCTCGCAGCGCATCTCCGCCTGCACCGCCACGGGTGCGTCATCCCGCGCACGCAACTGCTGCTCCGCGTCGGACGGGAGCGCATCGAGATCCGCGTAGAGCCGAATCCGAGCGGCCACGACCAGCCCCTCGTACGCTCCGAGGCCGGTAGCCCGATCGAGCACGTCGAGGGCGTGCGGCAGGTCCGAGCGCTGGTAGGCGTGCACGCGCGCCTCCCAGATACTCAACCAGGCGCGCTGTTCGTCGGAGGGGCCGTAGCGTGAGGCCGCCGAGATTGCTTCGAGCACCTCCTGCGCGGCGGCGCCCGTCTCCACGAGCGCCTCGACGTACCGCAGTGCCGTCCCAGCTCCCGGGGTGTCCCGCCAGGCGCTCTGCGCGTCGGCGAGCATGGCGCCCCGCCGCTCCGCAAGCCGCTGCAGCAACAGCGGCCCAACCTTGCGCACGTGCACGTCCCGGGACTGCGACGACCGCGCCTCGAACTTGCGGGCAGTGACGCCCTCGATCTGCGCGCTCACCCGAGCGAGCCGCATCGGCGACTTCGCGTGGCGGAACATTTCGCCGAGAATCGGCGGCGTGACCGTGACCCAGTGCCGCGTGCCAGAGGGCTCGATCGCGACGTGACGCAAGCGCTCAAGACGCTCAAGCTGCACCTCCCCAACGAGCGCGACCGCCTCGGTTGCGGAGGTCAGCCCGGCGACCGCGAGCGTCTCGAGCGCGGCCGTGTCCGCCTCTTCCTCGGCCGGCGGCGCATACCCGCGCACCATCGGCAGCAGGCGGTTGCTCCACAGCTCCTGCGTCGCCACGAACTGACCGTCGGCGAGTTTGAGGCGCCCCTCGATGATCCCGATCTCGCTGATTGCCAGGGCGAGCTTCACGAGCCCCGCAGACTTGCCGTACACGCGGCTCAGCGAGGAAGCCTCGAGCGGCGACCCGCACGCCCCGTTGAGCACCGCGCCCAGCTCCTCAAGCGTGAGCGTCGGCAGCTGCACGGTGACCGCCTGGGGCGACCTGTCCTGCGCCGACGTCTCACGGTCGGTGAGCAGCACCACCTGCAGCTGCGAGCTCAATCGCAGGTGCGCGATCGCGGCCTGCAGCAGGGGCGGCAGCGCCTGTGGGCCGTCCACGAGCAGGGTAAGCGGGCGGCCCCCGTAGATCCGTTCCATGTGGGTGGCCAGCTCGACCGGTGAGGTGAGGGCGGCGTTGGGGACCGCACGCCCCTGCTCGGAGATTGCGGCGAGCAGCGCGCTCGGAAGCGGCCGCTCCTCCCCCACATCGGGCAGCAGCAGCGCGGCCTGCCCGTGCTCGCGAACCTCGGTCAGGAGTTCCCGCAAGAACCGCGTGCCGCCGTTGCCGCGCGGCGACAGCAGCTCGACGTCGTACCCCGCCATCAAGTAGCGGCGCAACACCTGCACGGTTTGCGGACGTGGCTGATAGGTGACCTTGCGCAAAACGACCTCCAGGTCCGGTCCCCCCGAGCCCCGTGGAACAAGCTCGAGACACCCGGCCCCGCGCTACAGCTGTCAGTTTAAACGGGCAAACTGGGCGCCAGGTGACGGGGTGGGGGCCAGGGCCCAGACGCCGGGAGATTCACCCCGCCAGGCACCTCGACAGGGCAGCCGCACCAGCTCAACCAAACCGCCCCACCAACAACAAAACCCCCTCCGTGGAGGGGGTTGTGCCGTGACTCTCTGTAGCTGAGGCGGGGCTCGATCCCGCGACCTCACGATTATGAGTCGTGCGCTCTAACCAGCTGAGCTACTCAGCCAAACTGGCCCGCACGAGTGCGAGCCAGAGAGTCAGAGCCCCGACCGGGATTTGAACCCGGGACCCCTTCCTTACCATGGAAGTGCTCTACCACTGAGCTATCGGGGCGTAGCCACCTCGCGGCGACAACCGTTTGAGAATAGCAGATTCCACATCGCGATGCGAAATCTGCTTGGCTAGTGGGGAGCGTCGCGCGAGTCGGCGTGGGCAGCGAGGAAAGGAAGCGCGCGTGAACAGCCGCGGAGTTGGAGTCATCGGGGTCGTATTGGCACTGTGGATGGCGCTGGGACGGTGGCCGTTCGGGATCGGCGGGTCGCTCTCCTGGTGGTACGTGCCGACCATCGGCCTGTTCTTTGCCGCACTCCAGCTGTGGCTGGCGCAGCGGATCGCCGTGACCCGCGCGCGCGGCAAGCGCACCGGCCGAAGCACGACGGTGAGCCTGGTGCTCGCCTGGGTGAGCGCGATCGGGTTCGGCCTCACCGTGCCGGATCTCTCCGGCGGCGAGCTCGTGTCGATCCTGAGCCTCGCCTCGGGTTCGTCGTTCTCTGCCGAGATGTCGATCGCGCTCTGCAACCCGCTGGGGATCATCGCGTTTGCGCTCACGATCGTCGCGCTCGCGTTTGCGTACGCCGACGCGCGCGACCCGCGGCCCGAGGAGGACGAGTCCGCCGACGACGGGGAGATGGTGCCGCACCCGCTCGCCTAAGCGGTCACGGGCGCGGCATCGCGGATCAGATTCGGACGAGCATCTTCCCGATGTTTGCGCCGCGCATCATGTCGAGGAACGCGTCCACCGCGTGGTCGATGCCGTCGACGATCGTCTCGTCGTACGCGAGGCTGCCGGCCGCGAACCACTCGCCCGCGCGCTCGCGGAACTCGGGCGCGTGCTGCAGGTGGTTGCCGATCGTGAACCCTTCGAGGCGCAGGCCGCGCGTGATGAGGTTGCCCATGTTGTCTGGCCCGGCGGTGCGGGAGCCCGCGTTGTAGCTCACGATCGCCCCGCACAGCGCGGCGCGGCCGCCGTCGTTGAACGCGTCGAGCGCCGCCTCCAGGTGGTCGCCGCCGACGTTGTCATAGAAGACGTCGATGCCTCCGGGCGCCGCTGCGGCGAGTTGCTCGCGCACAGGGGCGTCGCGGTAGTTAAAGGCGGCGTCGTACCCGTACTTGCTCGTCAGCAGCGCGACCTTTTCGTCGGTTCCGGCCGAGCCGATCACCCGGCCAGCACCGAGCAGGCGCGCGAACTGGCCGGCGGCCGTGCCCACGGCTCCCGCTGCACCGGAGATGAACACGGTGTCACCCTCGCGCATCCCGGCGATCGCGGTGAGCCCCACGTAGGCGGTGAGCCCCGTCATGCCGAGCAGCCCGAGTCGCAACGAATGCGGCACGCCGGGCGCGTCCAACTCCGGCCGGAACTGCGCGGCGGGCCCCTGGGCGACATCGCGCCAGCCGAGCTGGTGCAGCACGACCGTCCCCTCGGGAAGCTCGGGCGCTGCCGAGGCGACGACGCGGCCAATAGCGCCGCCCGCCATGGTCTCGCCCAGCGCGTACGGCGCCACGTAGCTGCGTGCATCTCGCATTCGCCCGCGCATGTACGGGTCGACGGAGATGAACTCGTTTGCAACGCGAACCTCGCCCGGCGCGAGCGGCGGCAGCTCAGTGACGACCGTGCGGAAGTCGTCGTGCGTCGGCCAGCCAGAGGGGCGGTTGACGAGCTGGATCTGGGTACTGCGTTCGTGTGACACGGTGGTCCTTTCGGGTTGCGGGTATAGGGGCGGGTGAGGTGCTGGGTGCTCGTGCTAGAGCGCGAGCCCGATCGCGAGGGCGACGATCGCCGCGAGCGGGGGCACGAGCTGCTTGAGGGCCGCACTCGCCTTACTGCGGTCAGAGAGCAGGAGCACGAGCCCCGCGGCCACCATCGATCCGGTGCCCACGAAGACGAGCGTGGCACCGACCGCGGTGGCGCCGATCGCGAAGGCGACGATGCCGGCGACGATCTCGATCGCGAGGAACAGGTTGTAGAAGCCCTGGTTGAAGGCGAGCGGTCGCGTGGTCTCCGCAAACTCCGCGCTTTCAAGCCCGAATGTTTTGCGCGCCGCCGGCCCCGTCCAGAGCAGCGATTCGAGCACAAAGATATAGACATGGATGAGCGCGGCAACCGCCGCGAGCACGAGTCCGACGATGATCATGCGGGATCCCCCTTCGCCGCCGAGGCACCCCGACGTTTGTGTACCGATTGATTCAATATATACTAGATCGAACGATACACAACAGGAGGAATTGTGGGCCGGGTACGCAGCTTTGACACCGACGACGCCGTACGGCGCGCGCGATCGGTGTTCTGGTCGGTGGGCTACGCACAGGCCTCGCTGCCCGAGCTGGAGGCCGCAACCGGACTCCAGCGCTCGAGCATCTACCACGCATTCGGCAGCAAACGCGGCCTCTTCGACGCCGCAGTGGCGAGCTATCTAGCGGAGGTGGTGCGGCCGCGGCTCGCGCCACTCAGCGGAGCAGACGTGGCGCCACACGCGCTCACCGATTACCTCACCGGCCTCGTACGCGCCCTGCGCGCCCCCGGCTCCCCGGCCGCCGACGGGTGCCTGCTCGTGGCCGCGGCCGGCGCACCGATCGGCCAGGAGCCGGAGGTACGCGAGGCGATCCGCGCCTACCGCTCCGAGCTGCTTGCCGCGTTCACAGCGGGTGCCGCCGCGAGGTTCCCGCGCCTGGCGGCCGCGGAGCGCGATCGGCTCGCCGAGACCTGCGCGGGGCTCGTGATCGCCGCGTTTGCCCTCGCCCGCATCGACCCGGTGGCGGCAGCAGCCACGCTCGAGCCGGCGCTGGGGGCGATCGCGGCGCTCGACCGCGCGGAGGCTGGCGACCGCGCTCCAGAGACCGCGGCCGCCTAGCGCCTCTGCGCTCTCGCGCCCGAGCGCCCGAGCGCCCAAGTCCCTGCGGGCTCAGGCGCCCGTGCGCCCGAGTCCACAAGCATCTGGGCGCCTGAGCGCCTGAGCGCCTTGCCCCTCGCGCCCCGAGGCTCCGCGCTACTCCGGAAGCATCGCGACGAGGCGGCCGTTCACCTCGCCGCGCTGCAGCCGCCCGAGCCCGTCTTCGATATCCTCGAAGCCGATCTCCTCGGCCTGCACTGTCAGCTTCCCGGCGGCGACCAGGTCAATCACGGCCTGCAGGTGCGCGGGCTCGCCCGCGACAGTCGCCCCGCGCAGTTCGATCGCCCGCGAAACGAGATCGATCGAATTGATGGTCCATTCGGATCGCCCGAGCCCAACGAGCACCACGCGCCCGCGGGGCTTAACGGCTCGGATCGCCCCGGAGGTGGTGGTGCCAAACCCTGCGAAGTCGATGACCACGTCGAGGTCCATGCCCTCGAGCGCGGACACGTCGGCGAACACCTCTGCGAGCCCGTGACCCCGCGCGGTCTCCCAGAGCGCCTCGCGCGGCTCCACACCATACACGGTCGCGCCCTGCACCACCGCGATCTGCGCGCCCGTCATCCCGAGCCCGCCGAGTCCGACGATGCCAACGCGATCGCCCGCCGTGACCTCGCCGAACACCACGACACCCGTGTACGACGTCAGCCCAGCGTCCGTCGCCGCGGCGGCCTGCGCCCAGTCCATCCCCTCCGGCAGCCGAATGAGATTGGACGCGTTTACCAGGGTGTACTCGGCATAGGCACCGTCGCGCGACACGCCGGGTGCGTCGTCCGGCGCGATCGCGCTCGCCACTGCGTCACCCACGCTCCACCCCGTCACACCTTCGCCGATCTCGGCGATGGTGCCTGACGCCTCGTGCCCAAGGATCACCGGGAACGGGATCGCGACGGGGATCACGCCCTCCATGTAGCCAACATCGCTGTGGCAGAGCCCGGATGCCCGTACCTTGATGAGCACCTGCCCCGGCCCCGGCGACGGGCGCTCCACATCAACGAGTCGCAGCGGAGCGTGTACTTCGTCGAGTACCCAGGCCTTCATGGTGAACCTCTTTCGGATCCTGCCCGCGCTGGCGGCGACCCATCGCAGCGTTGCGAGCGAGAGAATAGTGGGGGTCGCACCGTCAATGCTACGCCCAAAATAGACAGTGTCTATCGGAGTGAGGAGAGTTATGAGCGTGGAGCCAGGGATGACGCCGCAGGCGAACCGGCGCGCGGCGCTGCGGGCCGCCGAGGGCGACCAGTCCGGGAGCACGCGGGCGCGCCTCATCGCGGCGTTCAGGGAGGCCGCGGCGATGCAGCTCGACCGCCCCAGCGCAACCTGGATCTGCGACCGCGCGGGCGTGGGGCGGAGCACTTATTACACCCACTTCGCGACGGTGGACGAGCTCGCCGCCGAGACCATCACGGAGTCCTGGGAGGCGGTGTCGCACGAGGACGTCGCCCGCCGCACCGGCCCACATTCCGGCCGCGACGTGATCACGCGCGAGGGGCTCGGCCGGGTAGTCTCGGAGCTCACGCGCTCGCGGGAGCTCATCGAGTACGCCACGCGGATTGGCTCGCGCGCGCTCGTGCTTGAGCACCTCGTGCAGCGCTTTGAGCGCTTCACGAGCCGCACCGTCGCCGCCGAGTTCACCGGGGCCTCCCCCGGTGCCCGCGCGCTCATCACGAGCTACATCAGCGCCGGCACCGTGCACGCCCTCTTCAGATGGCTGGAAGAGCCGAGTTCGGAAACCGCCGAAACTGTCATCCAGGCAATCTTCGAGCTGCTCCCGGCGACGCTCACCGCCGACCGACCCGACCGCGCGGCCGGCCCGACCGCGCGGCCGAGTAAGCGCGCGGGACTCCCCTGAGCAGCGCTCTGCACCGGTCGACCCGCGGGGCCCGGGCGACCGGGGGCGGCCGCACGCGTCGCCCAGGAACGCATCAGGGCCCCTCGCGATGCTCGCGAGGGGCCCTGAACGTGGCGGAGGGTAGGGGATTTGAACCCCTGACTGGGGGTTACCCAGTGCTTGTTTTCAAGACAAGTTCCTTCGGCCGCTCGGACAACCCTCCGTCGTCAAGCCTAGCAAACCCAGACGGGCCCGCGCGTTCGCCGCAGCTCAGACCAGCTCTGGGAAGCGCTCGCGCAGTGCGACGAGCAGCCCGTTTTCCTCGATGGGGAGGGTCACGCGGGACGCGACGGCCTGCACGTCGGGTGCGGCCTGCCCCATCGCCACCGCGTCACCGCGGTGCGCCGCCCACGTGAGCATCTCGATGTCGTTGCGGCCGTCGCCGGCGGCGAACACCCGCGAGCGGTCGATGCCCACGCGCTCACGCACGCGCTCAAGTGCGCTCGCCTTCGTCACGCCGTCTGGCGCGATATCGAGCCACGACGTGCTGCCCACCGCGTACGAGACGTGCGTGAGGCCGAGCGACTCGACGGCGTCGAGGAACTCCTCAAGGCGGTGGTCCGGAGACACGACGACCACGCGCGACGCCTGCACCCCGAGCAGCTCCTCGAACGGCACCCGGCGCTGGGCGGCCGGCAGCGTGCCGGCCGGGATCGGCTCGGTGTAGAGGAACCCGCCGTCGGCGAGCTCGACCGCGAACCGGGCGGTGACGAGCTGCGTGCGAATCTTGCGCAGCGCATCGCTCGGGTCGAACGACTCGATCATTTCGCGGCGGTACGCGCGCGTCGCGAGCGGATCGCGCTTCAGCGTGACCGCACCGTTGGCGGCGATCACCCACTCTGGACGGATCCGCAGCCGCTCCACGATCGGCAGCGTGGCATCGACGGAGCGCCCG
The DNA here is from genome assembly GCF_004217175.1 of Leucobacter luti. Lineage (GTDB taxonomy): Bacteria > Actinomycetota > Actinomycetes > Actinomycetales > Microbacteriaceae > Leucobacter > Leucobacter luti. The sequence continues at coordinate 196,784 of NZ_SHKI01000006.1, read as the reverse complement.
GTCGAGACGACCACCTCGTGGCCGGCCTCGTGCAGTGCGCGGATCGCGTCGGCCAGATCCGAGTCGATCCGGCCCCCGCTCGGGTCGTCCCCCGCGCCCTCCCCGAAGCCGTGACTCAGCACGGTTCCGTCAAGGTCAAGCGCAATGAGGTGCCGATCCGCCGCGGTCACGGGCGGAAGCGAGGGCGTCGTCATGGGTGTCAGGCTCCGGAGATCGGGGTGAGGACTTCAAGGCCGCCCAGGAACGGGCGCAGTGCCTCGGGCACCGTCACGCTGCCGTCGGCGTTCTGGTGCGTCTCGAGAATCGCGACGAGCCAGCGAGTGGTGGCGAGCGTGCCGTTCAGCGTGGCAACGGGCGCGGTCTTGCCGCTCTCGGTGCGGAACCGCGTGGCGAGTCGGCGCGACTGGTAGGTGGTGCAGTTGCTGGTGGACGTGAGCTCGCGGTACGCGTCCTGGGTGGGCACCCAGGCCTCGATGTCGAACTTGCGCGCGGCACTGGAACCGAGATCGCCGGCGGCAACGTCGATGACCCGGTAGTGCAGGCCGAGCGACTGCAACATGTCTTCCTGCCAGGCCACGAGGCGCTCGTGCTCGGCCTCCGCCTCGGCGGGGTCCGTGTACACGAACATCTCAAGCTTGTTGAACTGGTGCACGCGCAGAATCCCGCGGGTGTCCTTGCCGTGCGACCCGGCTTCGCGCCGGTAGCAGGTGGACCAGCCAGCGTAGCGGAGCGGGCCGGCGGCAAGGTCGACGATCTCGTCTGAGTGGTAGCCCGCGAGCGCGACCTCGCTCGTGCCGGTGAGGAACAGGTCGTCCTCGGGCAGGTGGTACACCTCTGCGGAGTGTTCCCCGAGGAAGCCGGTGCCGCGCATGATCTCCGGCTTCACGAGCGTCGGGGTGATCAGCGGCGTAAATCCGTGCGTCAACGCACGGTCGAGGGCGAGGTTCATGAGTGCGAGTTCGAGGCGAGCGCCCACCCCGCGCAGGAAGTAGAAGCGGGCGCCAGAGACCTTTGCGCCGCGCTCCATGTCGATCGCGCCGAGCAGCTCGCCCAGCTCAAGGTGGTCGCGCGCCGGGAAATCAAACTCGGGCTTGTCGCCAACCTCGCGGAGGGTGACGAAGTTCTCTTCGCCGCCGGCGGGAACACCGTCGATGACGATGTTTTCGATCCGCATCGAGATCGCAGCGAACGCGGCCTCCGCCTCCTTCGCGCGAGCGTCGGCCGCCTTCACGGACGCGGCGAGCTCCTGGGCGCGAGCGATCAGCGCGGGCTTGTCCTCCTTCGAGGCGGCCTTCACCTGCTTGCCGAACTCGTTCTGTTCGGCGCGCAGCGTCTCGAACTCGCCGAGTGCCGCGCGGCGCGACGAATCGGCGGCGAGCGCCTCGTCGACCACCCCCTCGTCATTTCCACGCGCGCGCTGCGAGCGCTTGACGGCTTCGGGGTCGGTGCGGAGGATGACTGGATCGATCACCCCTTCAGCTTAGTCGGGTGGGCCTGAGCACGGGCAGGGTCGCGCGGCCGCACTCCGAGGATCTGCCACCGCGCGCACTACTCTGGATCCATGCTCGTCACCCCAGCCCGCTCCCAGCCGAGCGCGGCCGTCGTCTTCCACCCGTTCAAGACCGACGTCACCGCGCTGCGAGCTGCGGTCAGCGAGCACGAACGACAGACTGGCTGGGCGCCCACGCGGTGGTACGAGACCACCGCGGACGACGCGGGGATCGCGGTGGCGCGCGAGGCGGTGGCGAAGGGCGCGAGCGTGGTGCTCGCCAGCGGCGGCGACGGGACCATCCGGGCGGTCTCCGAGGCGCTGCGCGGCACCGGTGTGCCGCTCGTGATCATTCCCCAGGGCACGGGCAACCTGCTCGCACGCAACCTCGGCGTGCCACTGAACCGGATCGAGGACGCGGTGCGCGCCGCGTTCTACGGTCGCAATCGCGCCATTGACGTGGGGATTCTCACGATCACGCGGGCCGACGACTCGGAGAGCGAGCACCTCTTTCTCGTGCTCGCGGGGATGGGCCTCGACGCGCGCACGATCTCGGCCACGCGCGCGACGCTCAAGCGCCGGCTCGGCTGGCTCGCCTACGTCGACGCGGGGGTGCGCACGATGCTGCGCGACGGACCGCTGCAGATTCACTACTCAATCGACAACTCGCCAGTGAAGCCGCTGTCCGTCTACACGGTGATGATCGGGAACTGCGGGCTCATGCCCGGCGGCGTGCTGCTCATCCCCGAGGCGAAGCTCGACGACGGCAAGCTCGACGTCGTGGCGCTCCGCCCGCTCGGCGCGTTCTCCTGGCTGCGCATCTGGAACAAGATCGGCTGGGAGAACGGCGTGCTTCGCAAGACGAAGACGGGCCGAAAGATCATCGACCTCGTCAACGACACCCGCAGCGTCAACTACCTCCAGGCGACGCGCTACGCGCTCTCGGTGCCGGAGCCGGAGCCGGTGCAGCTCGACGGGGACGACTTCGGGCTCGCGCTCGCCGTGAGCGGCGTGGTCGACCCGGGCGCCCTGCTCGTGCGCGTGCTGCCGGAGTGGAACGCGCAGTCCTGACGGAGCCGCCGCCGAGTTCGCGACGTGGCGCCACCGGAATTATCACTCAGGCGCTACGCGCCTTCGCCTGAGATAACTGGCGCAGTGGCGCCACCGGAATTATCGCTCAGGCGCTACGCGCCTTCGCCTGAGATAACTGGCGCAGTGGCGCCACCGGAATTATCGCTCAGGCGCTACGCGCCTTCGCCTGAGATAATTCCGCGCAACCAATCGCGGGCGTCGCGGAACGCGTCGTCGTCGTGCGCGGCGCGCGTCGTCGCCGCGACACGATCAGCGCGCGGGTACGAGCCCAGGAACACCACGTTCGGGCTGAAGCGCTTCACCCCGAGCAGCGCGTCGGCCACCCGCGCGTCCTTGACGTGCCCCTCGGCGTCGATCACAAAACGGTAGCGCCCCATGCGATCGCCGATCGGCCGGGAGGCGAGCAGCGTGAGGTTAACGCCGCGCGTCGCGAACTGCTCAAGCAGGTCGAGCAGCGCACCCGAGCGATCCTCCGGCAGCTCCACGATCAGCGAGGTCTTGTCCGCGCCGGAGGGCTCGCCCACCGGAACGGTTCGGCTCACGAGCACGAACCGGGTCACCGCGTCGGGGTTCTCCGCGAGGCCCTCCGCGAGCACCTCGACGTCGTAGTGGTCGTCAATGCCGGGCGGCGCGATCGCCGCGTCGATCCCTTTCTCCGAATCGAACAGATCCGCCGCCGCCTGCACGTTTGACGTGGCGATCAGGTGCCGGTGTTGCCCCGTGTGCGCGTCGAGCCAGGCCCGGCACTGCCCGTAGGCGACCGGGTGACCCGACACCACCGACACGTCTTCGAGCCGGGTCCCCGGGCGAGCCACGAGCACGAAGCTGACGGGCACCAGATACTCGCCCACGATCCGCAGCCCGGGGATCGTGGCGAGCGCGTCCTGCGCCACTGTCACGCCGCCGTCGATCGAGTTCTCGATCGCGATCATCGCCGCGTCACTGCGCCCGGACGCCACGTCGTTGAGCGCGGCCCCCAGGTTGTCAACCGCGTGCCACTCCTGCCCCACCGCTTCCGGCACCTGCTTCAGAGCCGCCTCGGTAAACGTCCCGGCCGGCCCGAGATAGGAGTATCGGCGGACGGGAGCTGGACTGAGCGACATGCTCACCAGAGTATCGCTTCGGGGCCTCGCGCAGACTAGCCGAGCACCCGCGCCACCAGGGCCTGCGCCGCAGCCTGCACGCGCGCGAGGTGGTCGGCGCCGCGGAACGACTCCGCATAGATCTTCATGACGTCCTCGGTGCCAGACGGCCGCGCCGCGAACCACGCGTGCTCGGTCTGCACCTTCAGCCCACCGATCGCCGCGCCGTTGCCGGGAGCGCGGGTCAGGATCGCGGTGATCTCATCCCCCGCCAGCTCGGTGTCGGTCACGTCGCTGGGCGCGAGCGCACCGAGCCGCGCCTTCTGCGCCGGCGATGCGGGCGCGTCGATGCGCGCGTAGCTCGGCTCGCCGAAACGCGCCACGAGCTCGCGATACCGCTCGGACGGCGACTGACCGGTGACCGCCTGAATCTCGGCGGCGAGCAGCGCGAGCAGGATCCCGTCCTTGTCGGTGCTCCACGCACTCCCGTCGAGCCGCTGGAAGGAGGCCCCGGCGCTCTCCTCACCCCCAAACACCACGCTGCCGTCCGAGAGCCCCGGGACAAACCACTTGAATCCCACGGGCACCTCGAGCAGGCTCCGACCGTGGGCCGCGACCACCCGATCGATGATGCCCGATGAGACCAGCGTCTTCCCGATGCCGGCGGCGACCGGCCACTCCGGCCGGTGCGTCAGCAGGTAGTCGATCGCCACGGCGAGGTAGTGGTTCGGGTTCATCAGGCCGTCTGCCGTGACGATGCCGTGCCGATCCGCGTCCGCGTCGTTGCCGGTGATGAGCGCGAACTCGCCGCGGAACGCGTCGACCGTGCTCATCACGTTGGCGGAGGACGGATCCATGCGAATCTTCCCGTCCCAGTCGAGGTGCATGAACCCCCAGCGCGGGTCGACGCCGTCGCCCAGCACCGTCACGTCGATGCCGAGCCGGTCCCGGATCGCGGCCCAGTAGGCGACGCTCGCCCCGCCGAGCGGGTGCGCGGCGAACCGCACGCCAGCATCGCGGATTGCCGCGACGTCGATCACTGCGGCGAGCGCGTCGACGTAGCCGCCGAGGAAGTCGAAGCGCGAAACGGCGACCACGGCGCTCTCCGAGGCGCGCGGGATCGCGGCCACGCCGGTTTCCAGGAGCTCGTTGGCGCGGGCGGCGATCCAGTTCGTGGCATCCGTGTCTGCGGGGCCACCGTGCGGGGGGTTGTACTTGAAGCCGCCATCGGCCGGCGGGTTGTGGCTGGGGGTGACGACGATGCCGTCGGCGCGCTGTGGATCGTCGGCGGCGCGGCCGCGGTTGTGCGCGAGGATGGCGTGGCTGAGCGCGGGGGTGGGCACGAACGCCGCGTCCCCCTCCCCTGCCGCAGCCAGCACGCGGACGCCGGCCGCGAGCAGGACCTCGATCGCGGTGCGCTCGGCCGGTGCGGAGAGCGCGTGGGTGTCGGCGCCGATGAAGAGCGGTCCGGCGATGCCCTGCGCCGCGCGGTACTCGGCGATGGCCGCGCTGATCGCGGCGATGTGGGCGGCATTGAACGAGCCGGTGAGGGCCGACCCGCGGTGCCCCGACGTGCCAAACACGACGCGCTGCGTGGGCTGTGCCGGATCCGGCACCACCTCCGCGTACGCCACGATCAGGGCTTCGAGGTCGATGAGGTCCGCGGGGCGTGCGGGCTGGCCGGCTCGTTCGTGCATGGGTACATCCTGCCACGGAGCCGCGGGGCAGCCCCTGACCGCGCCGTTCCGGGGATGGGCGCGCCGAGCCGGCGCCCCGCAACCGATCCGGCCCGCGATCCGGCCGGCGGCCCAGCACCCGATCCGGTCCGCGATCCCGCACCCGATCCGGCCAGAAAGGGGGCGGATCGCGCCATTTTCGCGGCCACCCGGGCGATCGCCGCGACAGAACCGGGCAGCGCAACCGCCCGTTCACACGCGCGGACTACGCTGAGACCATGACCGAGAGCGCGATCCACCCCCGTCGCAATGAAATCGAGTGCTGGCTCACCGACATGGACGGCGTGCTGGTGCACGAGAATCGGGCGATTCCCGGGGCGGCCGAACTGCTTGAGCGCTGGCGCGAGCAGGAGACCCCCTATCTCGTGCTCACCAACAACTCGATCTTTACGGCGCGCGACCTCAGCGCGCGACTCTCGGCGTCGGGGATCGACGTGCCGGAGGACCGGATCTGGACGAGCGCGCTCGCCACGGCAGCGTTCCTCAAGCAGCAGCAGCCGGGCGGCTCAGCGTTCGTGATCGGCGAGGCCGGGATCCTCACTGCGCTGCACGACGCCGGGTACATCATGACCGAGACGAATCCTGACTTCGTGGTGATCGGCGAGACCCGCAACTACTCGTTCGACGCGATCACCAAGGCGATCCGCCTCATCGCTGGCGGCGCGCGCTTCATCTCCACGAACCCCGACGCGACCGGCCCGAGCCGTGAGGGCCCGCTCCCCGCGACGGGCGCGATCAACGCGCTCATCACGAAGGCGACGGGCATGGAGCCCTACATCGTGGGGAAGCCGAACCCGATGATGTTCCGCTCGGCGCTCAACAAGATCGGCGCGCACTCGCACAACACCGGCATGATCGGCGACCGCATGGACACCGACATCATTGCCGGCATGGAGGCCGGACTGCACACCGTGCTCGTGATGACGGGGATCGCGGATCGCTCCGAAATCGAGCGCTTCCCCTTCCGACCAGACGAGGTGCTCGGCTCGGTCGCGGAGCTGCTGGAGTAGCTCGGCGAGGCACGTGACGTGCGACCCCGGGCCGGGGCCGCACGTCCTCATGCGTGCTCGGCAAGCACTGCCTCGGCGCGCACCTCGCTCCCGTCGGCGAGGCCCCGCTGGATCCCTGCACGTGCGCTCAGCCAGAGCGCGGTGGCCGCGGCGAGCACGAGCGCCTCGCTGATCGTAAGCGCCCAGATGATGCCGGCGAGCCCGAACCAGAGGTTTCCAAGGAACACGATCGGGAGAAATAGCACGCCCTGGACCAGCGAGAGCACGATCGTGGGGGTCACGCGGCCCGCCGCTTGGAATAGAGATTTCAGGAGACCCGTGAAGCCGTTGGCGAGCGTGGCGACCAGCTGGGCTGTGAGCACCGTGACGCCGATGGTGAGCACCGTGGGGTCGCTCGTGAACAGCCCGAGCAGTGGCTCGCGAAACACGAACACCGCCGTGGCGAACAGCGCAACGACTACCGCTACAGAGGCTCCCGACGCACGCAGCGCGGCGGCCAGTCGCTCGCGGTCTCCCTTCCCGTACGCGTAGGCGAGGAGCGGCAGCACCCCGATCGTGATGCCCATCACCAGAAACTCCGGCACCTGGGCGATGCGTACGCCGATCCCCATCGCGGCGAGCGCCTGCTCGCCGTATCCGGCAGCAAGGTTGTTCAGCACGAGCGTGGTCACAATCATGAGGGCCGCCTGCAGCAGCTCGCCAACGCCGATCCCAAACACCGGCCGCAGTACGTCTGGCGCGAGCGTGAACCAGCGCGGAGAGAGCCGCACGTTGGCGCTGTGGCGGCGCAGCCAGGTCACGAAGTACCCCACGAGGACCAGGTTTGCGAGGCCCATCGACAGCGCAGCTCCGCCGACCCCCCACGGGAGCACCAGGATAAACACCACGTCGAAAAGCACGTTCATCACGGTCGCCGCGACGAGACCAATCATCACCTGCCTGGCGGCGCCCTCGGCGCGCACCAGCTGTTCGAGGCAGAACGCCGCCGCGAGCACGGGCACAAAACACAGCATCACGGTGGCGTACTGAGCTGTCGCGGCGGCGGTCGTCGCGTCGGCGCCGAGCAGCGAGACGAGCGGGTCGAGCAGGATCAGCCCGAGCACCGCCACGATCGCGCCGCTGAGCACGGCGCCCCAGAGCGAGAAGGCAGAGACGCGCTTGATTCCGTCGGCGGCGGCGGGATCGTGCTCGGCCGCGCCCAGGAGGCGCGAGATCAGGGCACCCCCACCCACGCCGAAGACCCCACCCACCGCCATGACGAGTGCGAGCATGGGGGTGCCGAGCGTGATGGCGGCGAGCAGCGCGCTGTCGTCCAGGGAGCCCACGAACCCCGCGTTGATCACGTTGTACAGCGCAGACACGATCATCGCCGCCGCCATGGGGATGCAGAGGTGGGCGAGCGAGCGCAGGATCGGCGCGGATGAGAGGTACCAGCGGTTACTTCCGACCGCCGGCGGTGTGCTCAGCGCGGGTGTGGGGGGCGTGCCGTTTGCGGCGGAGGCGTCGATCATGGCGGTTTCCTTTCGGGCAGCACGAATCGAGCTCCGACCCGGGTCGGCTATCGAAGGGTGTGTCGGTGGTGAGCGGTCGGGTGTTAGTTTTTGGGCGCGCCGGATCTGGCGTTGCGCGATGAGGGGCGTCGCGGCGGCGTGCCGCGGGCGAGGCCGCGGCCCGGTTAGTCGCGCGTCGGCTGCGGCAGCTGCGCGGTGATCCGCGCCAGCAGCGCGTGCAGCGCTGCGCGCTCGGCGGGATCAAGCGGTGCGAGGAGTTCGTCCTCGATCCCCACGAGCGCGGTGTCGAAACCAGCGACGAGTTGACTCCCGGCCTCGGTCGCGTACACCAGCTTGCGCCGCTCGTTCTCTGGGTCAGTGCGCCGCTCCACGAGCCCGCGCCGCTCGAGCCCCTGGAGGAGACTCGAGACGCTCGCCGCGCTCGTGCGAGTCACCCGCGCGAGCTCGCGCTGGATCGTTCCGGGGTGTTGTGTGAGGTAGCCGAGCGCGAAGCTCTGCTCGTGACTGAGCTCGCGCTCGCGAATCCAGTCCTCCCCCGCTTTGCGTTGGGCCCAGGCGATCCAGCGGAGCTGGCCGAGGATAGTGGTGGGTTCCGAGGGCGAATCACTCATAGTTAGAAGACTAAGTGTTAGATGACTAACTGTCAACCTGCGCCGCACCAACGGCCCGGCTACGCTCCGAGCGTTCGGTAGCGCTCGAGCCGCATCACGCGCCGGCGCTCCGCCGGCTGCAAGCTCAGTGCCGCGAGTTCCTGCGCGATCGCATCACCCATTCGCACACTGAACGCTTCCGCCTCACTCGCCGCGTCTGGAAGCTCCGCGACGATCCGGTCGACAATCCCGTGCGCGCGCAGTCGCGCGGAGGCGACCCCCTGCTGCTCGGCGAGCTGCGGGGCGTGCGCGGTGTCGCGATACACAATCGCCGAGGCCCCCTCCGGGGGCAACGGCGACAGCCACGCGTGCTCGGCGGCGAGTGTGCGGTCCGCGGGAAGCAGCGCGAGCGCACCCCCGCCGGTCCCCTCACCCAGCAGCACCGAGAGCGTGGGGCTCGCGTGCGTGACCAGATCCGCGAGACTGTGCGCAATCTCAGACGCGAGCCCGCCCTCCTCGGCGGCACGCGAGAGCGCCGCTCCGGGCGTATCGATCACACTGACCAGCGGAAGCCGCAGCTCCTCGGCGAGATGCATTGCGCGCCGCGCAGCGCGCAGCGCCCCCGGGCCGAGCGGCGCATGGGAACGCTGCGTGCGGCGGTCCTGCCCCACCACCACGCTCGGCACGCCGCCGAATCGGGCGAGGCAGAGCGCGAGCCCGGGGTCCCGCTCCCCCTGCCCGGTACCGGAGAGCGGCACCACGTCAGTGGCCGCGTGCCGCAGCAGGTCGCGCAGCCCGGGGCGCGCGCGATCTCGGGTGCGCACCACCGAATCCCACGTGTCCACCGAACCGGCCGGATCAGCCGCGGCCGTTCCGGGATCCGCGGCCCGCGCCACGAGTTCCGCGTGCGTCGGCCGCTCCAGGAGGCGCAGCGTGCGCGAGATCACCTCGCGCAGCTCCCCCGGCGGCAGCACCCCGTCGATGATCCCGTGATGCGCGAGGTTCTCGGCGGACTGCACGCCGGCGGGAAACTGCGCATCGTAGAGCGCCTCGTACACCCGGGGGCCCAAGAACCCCACGAGCGCGCCCGGCTCGGCAACGGTGACCTGGCCGAGCGACCCGAATGACGCGAGCGCTCCCCCCGTGGACGGGTGGCGCAGATACGTGAGGTAGGGCAGCCCCGCGGCCTCGTGCGCGGCGACGGACGCAGCGATCTTCACCATCGCAACAAACGCAACGGTGCCCTCCTGCATCCGGGTTCCGCCGGAGGCAACCGCGGCGAGCACAGGGAGGCGCTCGGCAGTGGCGCGCTCCATGGCGAGCACCAGCCGCTCGGCCGCGGCAACTCCGACTGAGCCGGCGAGGAAGGTGAACTCGCTCGCGATGAGGGCCACCCGGCGGCCATCGAGGAGGGCCTCGCCCGTGATAATCGATTCGTCGACCCCGGACTTTTCGGCGGCTGCCGCGAGCTCCGCGCGGTACTCCGCCCCGAGATCGGGCTGCCGGGGCGCAGCATCCCAGCTGATGTAGCTGCCGGGATCGGCCGTGAGCTCGATCAGCGCTGTCGCGGAGAGCCGCCGCGGGCGCTGTGCGGCGGGCGGGGGCGTCGCGTGGGGCGTCATAACGCCAACCATTCGCGGATGATGGCGTCGTGCTGGTTGAGAGTGGGCGGCGCGGTGTGCGAGGTGCGCGTGCGCTCAATCTCCCCGGCTCCGGCCTCGGCCCCGGCGGACTCGCGGGCAGCACTCGCGCCCGAGCCGGAACCGGGGGCAGTACCCGCACCCGAGCCGGAACCGGGGTCAGCATTCACGCCCGAGCCAGAACCGGGGTCGAAGAACCGGATTGCGGGGCCGGGGAGCGTGATGGTGCCGAGGGCGGGGTGCTCCACGTCGACGAGCAGGCCCTGCGAGGCCACCTGGTCCCAGGCGTACACCTCGGGCAGTGTGCGCACCTTGCCGGCCGGGATCCCGGCCGCGCGCAGGCGTTTCAGCAGGGGCTCGGCGTCGTGGTCCGCGAACGCGGCGGTCACGAACTCGAGCGTGCGCGCGTGATGAGCGACCCGCTCCGCGTTCGTCGCGAGGCCCGGCGCCTCCGGGTCGAGCCCAAACTCGGCGCAGAGCGCCGCCCACAGGCGTTCGTTGCCCACGCTGATCTGCACCGCGCCGTCTCGGCACGGGAACAGCCCGTATGGCGCAATCGAGGGGTGGTGATTCCCCTGCGCGAGCGGGGTCTGTCCCGCCACTGTCGCGCGAGTGCCCTGGAACGCGTGCACGCCCACGATTGAGGAGAGCAACGAGGTGCGCACCACCTGGCCGCGCCCGGTCTCGCCGCGCTTCACGAGTGCCGCGAGCACGCCGACGACGCCGTGGATCCCGGCCAGCAGGTCCGCGATCGGGGTGCCCACGCGCTGGGGGTCGTCGGGTCCAGCCCCCGTGAGCGACATGAGGCCGGCCTCGCCCTGCACGATCTGGTCATACCCGGCGCGGTCGGCCTCGGGGCCGTCGTGGCCGAACCCCGTGATCGAGAGCTGCACGAGCCGGGGATTCAGCTCCGCGAGGGTGGCCGTGTCGAAGCCCAGCCGGGCCATCACGCCGGTGCGGAAGTTTTCGATGAGCACGTCGGCGCGGGCCACCAGGCGTCGGAGCACGCCGCGGCCGTCGTCGCTCTTCAGGTCGAGCGCGATCGATTCCTTGTTGCGATTGCACGAGAGGAAATAGGTCGAGTGTTCGGCGCCGTCGCCGCCCGGTACGAACGGCGGCCCCCAGCTCCGTGTGTCGTCGCCCGTTCCCGGGGACTCCACCTTGATCACTCTGGCGCCCAGGTCGCCAAACATCTGGCCGGCGTGCGGGCCGGCGAGCGCGCGGCTGAGATCAACTACGACCACACCGTCGAGTGCACCCTTGCTCATCTCTGGTCCTCCTTCACACGTTGACGCTGGTCCCCCTGGCGGGCCCGGCCGAGACGGCCGGGCCCGCCAGCCCCCGCGATTAGCCCTTGAACATCGTCCAGAGCTTGTCGTACTGCTCCTTCACCTCAGCGGAGCAGGGCTTCTGGTCGTGGCCGCGCTGCATGGTTTCTGCGTCCGCAATGATGACCGCGGCATCGCCCTCCGCGGGCTCCGCGAGAAACTCCTCAATGCCGGTGATCGGCGAGGAGTACTTGATGAAGTCAGCGTTGAGCGCCGCGTTCTCCGGCTCCAGGAGCCAGTTCAGGAAGATCTTTGCGTTGTCCTGGTTCTGGGCGTTCGCAAGAATGCCCAGGTTGTCGGCGCCCATCATGAAGCCTTCTTCGGGGAAGACGTACTCGAGGTCAGGATTCTGCGCCTGCGCCCGAGCAAATGAGCCGTTCCACATGGTCGAGAGCACCACTTCGCCACCGGCCATGCGGTCGATTGTGCCGTCCGAGCTGATCACCTTGACATCCGATTTGAACCCGTTGAGCAGGTCGAGTGCGTCCTGATAGGCGGCGTTGTCGGTAGTGCAGGCCTCTGATCCGACCGCCATGAGCGCCGCATCAATCACGAAGGTCTGGCTATCGTGGAGGTTGATCTTGCCTGCGGCCCCGTCCGGCACCCCGAAGTAGTCCTTCCACGAGGCGACCTCTCCGGATACCTCGTCGGGATTCACACCGATCCCCTGATACACGACCGCGTAGGGGGTGGTGTATTTTCGGCCCTCATCGAAGTACGAGTCGACGAAGCTTGCCTCAATGTTGCCCCCGTTGGGGAAGGAGATTGCGTCGATCTCGAGCAACTGGCCGCTTGCGATGAGATCCTCGGCGACGTAGTCGGAGATCGACACCACGTCGTAGGTCGCGGAGCCGGTCTTCACCTTCGCCACCATTTCCTCGGCCGACGAGAAGGTGTCGACATTCACCTTGATCCCGGTGTCCTCGGTGAACTTCGTCAACGCGTCCGGATTGATGTAGTTCGTGAAGTTGAACAGGTTCAGTTCACCGGAGCCGGATTCTGGGAACGCGGCGACAGCGCCCCCCGATTCTCCTCCGGTAGCGGGGGCCGCGGAACACGCTGTGGCCCCGAGCAGGAGTGCAGCGCCTGCGGCCGCCGTCAGGGTGAGACGCAACGGTGCGCCCGTCAACGAGAGTTTCATGGTTCAGCCTTTCTTACGGGTAATGAGTTGGGACAGGATCAGCACGACCACCGAGACGACGATGATCATGGTCGAGAGCGCGTTGATCTCTGGGGTGAGACCGACGCGGAGGGACCCCCAGATGTAGAGCGGGAGGGTGGTGGAACCGGGGCCGGCGGTGAAGAACGACATGATGAAGTTGTCCATCGAGACGATGAAGCTCAGCATGCCCCCTGAGATGATGGCCGGTGTCAGCATCGGGATGGTGATGCGCCGGAAGATGCGACGCTCGTTCGCCCCCAGATCGGCCGCGGCTTCGAACTGACTCCAGTCGGCCTCCGACAGGCGTGATCTGATCGTCATCAGCGCAAACGGGAGACCCACCACGGCGTGGCCGACGATCATCGCCGGGATCCCGAGCGGGATCTTGACAAACGCGAACAGGCTGAGAATCGCGATGGCGAGGACGATCTCGGGGAGAATCAGTGGCGCGGAGAGCAGTCCATTGACGAGCGTTGAATTGCGCCGCTTCATGCTGACAAGCCCGACAGCGGAGAGGATCGCAAGAATCACGACGAGGGCGGTCGACCACACCGCGATGAGCAGCGAGTTCCCGAACGCCTGTCGGATCTGCTCGGATTGGAACACACGAACGAACCAGTCGAAGGTGAAGCCCTCCCACACCATCACGATGTTGTTGGCGTTGAACGAGTACCCGATGATCACCGCGAGCGGCAGGTACAAAAACAGCAGCAGCGCGATCCCGATCCCCGCGAATCCGGGGAAGGAGTTGAGCGCCCGAAATCCGGGCTTCCGCGCGCCCCGCTCGGCGGCAGTGACCCCACGTGCGTTGCTCACAGCAGGCTCGCTTTCTCGCCAGACGCCGAGAACCGCTTCGCGAGGAACGCGAAACCGAGCAGCGCCAGCATTGTCAGGATCAGCAGCGCCACCGAGATCGCGGCACCAAACGGCCAGTTCATCGACTCCTTAAACTGGCGCTGAATCACGGTGCCGATCAGGTCGAGTTTTGCCCCACCCAGCAGCATCGGTTGGATGAATGCGCCGAGCGCTGGGACAAACACGAGCATGCTGCCGGCGAGGATGCCAGCGCGCAGATTCGGCAAGAGCACGCGCGTGATGACGCGCCACCGCGTCGCGCCGAGATCGTACGCCGCCTCCGCGAGCCGGAAGTCGAACTTTGCCGCGCTCGTATAGATGGGCAGGATCATGAACGGCACGAAAACGTAGACGAGCCCCACCATGGTCGCGAACGGGCTGGGAAACAGCGGCAACGGCGTGAGCCCCAGCGCTTCGATTCCCGAGTTGATCAGCCCGCGGTCGTTCAGAAGAATCATCCATGCGTAGGTGCGGATCAGGGTGTTCGTCCAGAACGGAATGGTCACGGCGAGTACCAGCAGGTTGCGCGTCCTCGGTGGCCGAGTTGCGATCCACACGGCCGTCGGGATCGCGAGCAGCGCTGCGAGAATCGTCGTGAGGCCCGCCATCCACACGGAGCGCCACAGGATCGCGAGGTACTGCGGGTTGAAGCTCCGCGTGCCGGTGAAGTCTTCTTCGAAGAGCAGCTTGCTCCAGCTCTCGAAGCTCACCGGACCCGCGACACCGACACCGCCCGGCGCCTGGCTCATGAATGAGTAGGTGATCACGAGGAGCACCGGGAGCGCGACGAGCAGCACGCCAAGGATGATGCCGGGCAGTGCCAGGATCGGCGACGCACTGCCCGGGCGGCGCCACCGCGTGCGCCGGAATTCTTCTGCGGTCGCGACATCGATCGGCACCGTCGCGTGGTGCTGCGCGGTCACGCCACCACCTCCCGCGCACCGCCTGGCGTGACTGCCAGCGCGGCCGGTTCGCCCACGGCTGTTGGGCCGTCGTAACTCGCGGCGACGCGCACCCAGACCTCGTCTCCCCCACCGATGTCGAGGCAGAGCCGCAGGTCAGTGCCGATGTACTGGGCGGCGGCGATAGTGCCGTTGAGTGGTCCGTCGGCGGCGATTGCGAGGTGTTCCGGACGGATCCCAACGGTCGTCGCACCCGCGCCAGCGAGCGGCGCGCTGAGCGCTGCGTCGTGGATAAGCGCTCCGGCCAGAGTTCGGAGGCCGCCCGGCTCCGGCGTGACGCTGAGGAAGTTCATCTCGCCGATAAACTCGGCCACGAAGCGGTTCGCGGGTTCGGCGTACAGATCACGAGGTGCACCCAACTGCGCAATCTCGCCGCGCTGAAACACCGCGATCCGGTCGCCCATGCTCATGGCTTCCTCTTGGTCGTGCGTCACAAACACGAAGGTGATGCCCGACTCGACCTGGATGCGCTTGAGCTCGGTCTGCATCTCGCGGCGCAGTTTCAGATCGAGCGCCGACAGCGGTTCGTCGAGCAGCAGGACGTCCGGCCGCTTGGCGAGCGCGCGTGCAAGCGCCACGCGCTGCTGCTGTCCTCCAGAGAGTTGGGACGGGAGCCGACTCCCGAAGTCTTGCAGACCCACCAGCTCAAGCATCTCGTCGACCCGGGCGACCACCTCAGGCGACTTCGCCTTCTTTCCCTCCATCTCGAGGCCGAACGCGATGTTCGCGCGGACCGTGAGGTGCGGGAAGAGCGCGTACGCCTGAAACACCGTGTTGACGCGGCGTCGGTACGGCGGGAGCTGATCGATTCGGTGCTCACCGAGCCAGATCTCCCCGCTCGTCGGTTGCTCGAGCCCCGCGATCGAGCGCAGCAGCGTCGTCTTGCCGCAGCCGGACGGGCCAAGCAGAACAAAGAACTCACCGGTCCGGATTTCGAGGTCGACCCCGTTGAGGGCGACAAAAGTGCTGCCCTCGGGGGTGGTGAATTCCTTGGTGAGCTGCTGGACTGAAAGAGTCGCGCCAGCTGATGCAGTCATCGAAGCGCCTCCGTTTCTTCGCGGTGTGGCCGATCGGGTGTGGAGTGGTCAAGAACACGCGGCGTCTCGCGCCACATCGGGCGTGCGCGCTCGAACTGGGCGGCGAGCGCGAGAATCCGCGCTTCGTGACGAGGCGGCGCGATCAGCTGGATCCCCACGGGAAGTCCCCCGGCGCTCAACCCGCACGGCACGCTGATCGCGGTGAACCCGGTGACGGTGATGCGCCAGCTCGCGCGCATCCACTCGAGGTAATCGGGCTGCTGCACGCCGTTGATCTCCCGCGGCCAGTGCTGCGCAGCTGGGAACGGCAGCACCGCGGTGACCGGGGCCGCGAGCACGTCGATGCGCTCAAACAGCCGCGCCATCCCCGCATACACCCGCGTGCGCTGTTCACGCGCATCGAGGTAGTCGTCGAGCGAGTACTGCAGTCCCGCCTCAGTGTT
This sequence comes from Leucobacter luti, assembly GCF_004217175.1. Taxonomy (GTDB): domain Bacteria; phylum Actinomycetota; class Actinomycetes; order Actinomycetales; family Microbacteriaceae; genus Leucobacter; species Leucobacter luti. The sequence continues at coordinate 180,847 of NZ_SHKI01000006.1, read as the reverse complement.
TGCGATGAGCTCTGGGCCGAGCAGCTCACGTTTCCCAGCGAGCAGGCTCCCAAAGTTGCGGGCGTATCCGATGCCCCGCATGACACGGAACACTGTGTCTGCGGCGGCGAGCTCGGGCTCCTCGTCGGTCACGGTGTGCCCCAGCTCCAGCAGCGTCGGGAGTCCGTGCGCTTCGAGCACCTCGGTCACGGCCGGGTCGATCTCAAGCCCGTCGAGTGTGCGGCTCCAGCCGATCCGCAGCCGGCGCTCGTGCGCGCCAATGCGCGTGTCGAACGGCTCGGGGAAGCCGAGCGGGGCACGGTCGGAACCGGCCGAGAGCGCCCCGAGGAGCAGAGCGGTGTCGCCAACCGTGCGCCCCATCGGCCCGTTGGTGGACAGCGTCTCCCACGCATTGTCACTGGGCCAGTTCGGGACGCGTCCGGCTGAGGGGCGCAGCCCGACCACGTTACAGAACGCCGCCGGGGTGCGCAGCGATCCACCCATGTCGGAGCCGTCGGCGATCGAGACCAGCCCCGCCGCGAGCGCTGCGGCGGCACCGCCACTCGAGCCGCCAGCGCTGCGGTCTGGAGCATACGGGTTCGTGGTCGTGCCGAACACGCGGTTGTACGTGTGCGACCCGGTGCCAAACTCCGGGGTGTTGGTCTTCCCGTAGATCACCGCGCCAGCGGCGCGCAGCCGTTCGACGACGAGCGAGTCGCTGGTCGGCACAAAATCGGCGTGGAGCGCCGAGCCGAAGGTGGTGCGCATACCCGCGGTCTGCTCCAGATCCTTCACCGCGACGGGAAGCCCCTCAAGCTGGCGCGGGGGCTCGCCCGCAGCCCGTCGCCGGTCTGATTCAGTGGCGCTGCGCTCGGCCGCGGCGAAGTCAGTGGTCACGATTGCGTTGACCAGCGGGTTCGCCAGCTCATAGCGTCGGCGTGTCTCGCTCAGCAGCTCGGCTGCGGAAAGCGTCCCTCCGGCCATTGCCGCAAGCTGGCTCTCCGCGCTCATCCGACACAGATCGGTTTCCAAATCAGCCACCCACACTCCATTGAATGAGCAAAATCAGAATCATCGACGCCCTGAAATGCTTAATATGGAATTTATAATGACCACGAATGACTACTTTGTCAACCCCAAGTATCACTCGTGTCCAGAACGCAACATCTGGCAGGATAGGCGCAGGAGACGTTGAAGGAGGGCCATGCACCAGCCGCTCGATGAGGCCGACCGCGAGATCTGCGCGGCACTGTTGCGCAACGGTCGCGCGTCCTGGCGCGAGATCGCCCGCGTCACAGGAATGCAGGAACGCACGATTGCGCGGCGGGGCGCCCGGCTTCTTGAACAGGGCCTCGTCCAAGTGCGCGGACTGTCTCAGCCGCTCCTGCAGGAGCGCGGCATCAGCAGTTTCGCTCGAATCGAGTGTGCGCCGAAAGACCTGAACCGCGTCGCGACGTGGTTCGCTGGACGCCCGGAGACGCTCTGGGTGGCGTCGTTGGCAACCGAGAGCGCGGTGATCTCGGAGTGCTACCTGCGCGACGACTCCCGCGCCGCCTTCATCGAGGGCGAGCTCGCCCAGCAGCCCATCACCAACTACTCGTTCTCCTACCTCGGCCGCTACCGGCGCACCGTTCGAGGCTGGCAGCCAAACATCTTGTCCACCGAGCAGCTGGACCAGTTGGGCGAAAACGAGACGCGGGCGCTGCTCGCCTCGCTCGACGAACGGGCTGCGATCACCCCGCTGCCCGACGAGACCGACCGTGAAATCGTCCGGCTGCTGCGCGCTGACGGCCGGCTCAGCATCGACGCGATCGCAGCGAACGTGGGGGTCGCGAAGCCGACCGCGCGTCGCAGAATCGCCCAGCTGCAGCAGGCCGACTATCTCAGCATTCGCGCCGTGATCGACCCGGCGCTGCTCGGATTCCCGCTCGAGGCGAGCCTCACCGTCGAAGCTCCAGTCGCCCGCCTCGACGAGATCGCCGCACTCGTCGCCGACGACTGGCGCACCCGCTGGGCCGCCGAGGTGCCCGGGCTGGGCCAGGTCCAGGCACTCCTGACGCTCGAATCGCACGTCGAGCTGCACGAGACCCTGCGGCGGCTCGACGCCCGGCTCGGGGACACCGCGACTCGGATCACGGCGAGCCCAATCCTCTCGCACTTCAAACGCAGCGACGTGCTGGTCTCGCACGGCACGCCGCGGCCGGAGGAGGCCGCCGCCGGCTAGCCCAGCGCCGCGCGCAGCGCCCCGACCGCCGCGCGCACCCCCGTGCTGAGGGTCGGCTCCATGTCGGGTAAGAAGAACGGCGAGTGGTTGACGGGGGGATCCGCGCGATCCGCGGGGAACCCCCCGAACACCCAGTACACGTTTGGCACCCCGATACTCTCGGCGAGCCACCCGAAGTCTTCGGAGCCCATCGACGGCGCGAGCGCGACGACCTGCTCAGCCCCCAGCTCCGCCCGGAGCGCGGCCGCGACCTGCTCTGTGCGCTGCGGGTCGTTGTGCAGCAGCGGGAACCGGTAGATCTCCTCGATCTGCGGCTGCGGCGCGCGCGAGGCCGCGGCCTCCGCGTTGAGGATGCGGGTGATCGCTTCGAGCACCCGGGAGCGCACGTCCTCGGTGAGCGTGCGCACGTTGATCGTGAACTCCGCCCGGTCGGGGATGATGTTCTCTTTCAGGCCCGCGTGGAAGGTGCCGCAGGTGACCACCGCGGGCTCCTGGGGTGAGAGCTCACGCGCCACGATGGTCTGCAACCGCACCACCATGTGCGCACCAAGCACCACCGGGTCGATCGCGTTCTGCGGCTGCGAGCCGTGCGACTGGGTACCAAACACGGTGACCCGAAGTGAGTCGGCCATCGCCATCGCGCTGCCCGAGGCGAGCCCCACTGCGCCCGACGGCACCTGTGGAACCACGTGCTGCCCCAGCACGAGCTCGGGTTTCGGCGCCCGGTCCCACAGCCCGTCAGCCACCATGGCCGCCGCACCCGCCGCGGTCTCCTCGCCGGGCTGAAACACCCACACGATCGTTCCGCGCCAGCTGTCGCGCTCGCGCACCATCACTGCGGTGGCGGTGAGCGCCGCCGCGACGTGGGTGTCGTGGCCGCAGCCGTGCATCACCGGAACCTCCGTGCCGTCGGCGAGTGTCCCGGTGGCCACCGAGGCGTAATCGACCCCGGTGTCCTCACGGATCGGCAGGCCGTCGGTGTCGGCTCGGAACGCGACCACGGGACCGTCGCCGTTGCGCAGCACCCCAACGACCCCGGTGCCGCCACACCGCAGGTGCTCGATACCGAGCTCTTCAAGCTTGCCCTCAATGAACTCTGCGGTGCGGTGCTCCTGCATCGACAGCTCTGGGTTCCGGTGCAGGTGCAGGTAGCTTTCGTGCAGCAGAGACTGTTCCGAATCGATCATGTTCGTGGGTGACATAGCGACAACTCCTCATTCATCTGACTCTGAACGCGTGAACTTCGACCGGTCTCGCACGATCCACGAGAACAGGATGGTACAGCCTACTGCGATCGCCGTAGCGAACGGCGCGAGCTGCTCGAAACTCGGGATCAGGGCGAAGTGGAGCGCAATGCCCACCACCACCGCCACGAGCGTGGCCCGCAGGTTTCGCATCGCCACCACGGGTGAGCACGACATCGTCGTAGAGCTCGGGTACCACGACAATCTCAGTGAGGTGCTTGAGCTCCAGGTGCCAGCAATCCCGGGGCTCGTGCGGTTCGCGGCGTTCCCGGTGCTCAAGTGTTTCAAGACGATCCGGGCTTGGCGCGACGCATCGACTGGCTGCTCGGATCCGGGCAGCTCTCGATTCGCGCGATCGTGGACCCGGCCGACGTCGGGTTCAGCGTCGAGGCGGTGCTGTGGGTGCAGGCCGCGCCGCAGCACGTCGAAGCGCTGGGGCAGCACCTCACCCGCTGGCCCGAGGTCCGCTACGCCGCCGCGATCGCGGGGACCTCGCAGTTGCTGGTCAACATCGTGACACCCTCGCACGCAGCGCTCTACCTGCTGCTCGCACGGCCAGTGTGGGCGAAATACTCGCAGCACGTGCGCACCGACCTGATCCACAGCGCGCGCGCAAGCGGGGCGGTCGCCTGCGCCCCGCCGACTAGGAGTTCTTGTTCTTCTTGAGGGTTTTGAAGAGCATCTGCCCGAGCACGAAAGCGAGCAACAGCGAGAACGCGACGTTTGACCAGAACGGCGGGATGTGCGTCGCGATCACCGATCCGAGCGGCGAGAGCACACTCGCCGCGATCCCGAGCACCGCGGCGGCGCGCAGATCAACGTTGCGCCGCCGCGAGTTGCCGATCGTGCCGGAGATCGAGCCGGGGATGAGCATGATGAGCGAGGTCCCCTTCGCGATGAGGTCGCTGGCGCCAAAGAAGAACATCAGCACCGGCACGACGACGACACCGCCGCCGACCCCGAGCAGGCCGGAGAGCACCCCCGTGACCAGCCCCGTCACCACGAGCAGCACGATCACGAGCACGGTCTTCTCGATCTCGGCGTCCCGCTGCGGCACCACGAACCACAGGCTCACCACGACGACCGCGAGGAACCCCATGAACAGCCAGCGCAGGAATCCGGTGGGCACCCGCGAGAGCAGGTAGCTGCCGATCTGCGCGCCCACGATCACGCCGGCCGCGAGTGCGATCGCGGCGATCCAGTCGACGTTTCCCTGCACCCCGTAGCCGATGCCGCCGACCACCGCGGCCGGGAGAATCGCGGCCACGGAGGTGCCTGCGGCAAGGCGCTGCTGGAAACCGAGGAACATCACGAGCATCGGGACGAGGACCACACCTCCCCCGATGCCGAACAGGCCGGAGAGGAGTCCGGTGATCGCGCCGAGCACGGCGAGGGTGAAAATGCTTGAGCGGGAGGGCTGAGTCATGAAGCGTCGATTCTGCGAGTCTGGTCGTGATGGCGGCGGCGGGCGATCCCGCGCGCGCTAGCTGGGGGCCGGCACGATGATCGCGGATCCGTCTGATCGGGGGTCGCTCGCGGCGGCGAGGCCGTCGGGCGCGACGCGGATGAGGTTTGAGTGCCCCAGGTCTTCCGTGTACGGCGGCACCTCGGTGATCGCGAAGCCGGCGGCGGCGATCGCCGCGAGCGTTGCGGCCGGGACGTCGGCCTCGGCCATGACCGCCGGCGTGCCTGATCCGAGCCACTCCTCGACCATCCAGCGCGGTGCGTGCGTCGCCTCGTGGGGCGTGGCCCCGGCAAGCGAGCGCAGCAGGAGCTGGGCGTGGATCTGCGGTTGTGCGGCCCCACCCATGGTGGCCGGCACCCACGCGACCTCGTCGCCGCGGAGGATGAGCACGGGCATGAGCGTGTGCCGCGGGCGCTTGCCCGGTGCGAACGCGTTTGGCGAGGCGGGGTCGAGCGAGAACGAGGTGCCGCGGTTCTGGAACAGGATCCCCGTCTCCGGCTCAAGGATGTGCGCCCCAAAGCTCCAGTAGACCGAGTTGATGAACGAGACCGCCCAGCCGTCGTCGCTGATCGCAGCAAACCCCACGGTGTCCCCGCTCGCCTTCGGGGCGCCGGAGACCGGGAACTCCGGCGCGTGCATGCCGATGAGCTCCGAGCCCGAGGCGCCACCGAAGCGGGGGTCGGCGAGGTGGCTGGCGCGGACCATGTTCGCGTCGCGGAACGCGCGTGCGAGACGCCCGGCGCCCGCGCCAAGCGGATCCTCGATCCCGGCGGCGACCTCGTTCAACGCGCGCAGCAGCATGAACCCGGAGGTGTTTGGCGGGCCGGTCACCACGCGGTGCCCGGCGAACTCGCCCTCGAGCGGCTCGGCCCAATACGCCTGGTAGTCGATCGCGTCCTGCGCGGTGATCTTCGATCCGAGCGCTTGGAGGCCCGCGATCCAGCGCTCCGCGGTCTCCCCCTCGTAGAACTCGGCGGAGCCGCCGTCGGCGATCCGGCGGAGCGTCCTGGCGAGCGCGGGCTGCACGAGCGGCGCCCCCTCGGCGATCGGCTCGCCGCCGGGGTAGAACACTGCGCGGGCGCCGGGATCGCGCTCGAGTGAGCCGCGATCGTCGACGAGGGCGGCGGCGACCGAGCGCGAGTTGGGGAACCCCTCCTCGGCGTGCCGGATCGCGGCCTCGAAGTGCGCCGCCCACGGCCGGGTGGCCCCGTATTCGTGGAGCGAGTTCCACCCGCAGATGCCGCCGGGCACGGTGACCGTGTCGATGCCCCGCAACGGAAGCGCGTCGCCGTGCGTCTCGCGCAGCGCCGCGAGCGACTGCGCGGCCGGCGCCGCTCCCGTGGCGTTCAGAAACCTGATCTCGCCGTCCGGGCTGCGCACGAGGGCCACGAGGTCGCCGCCGAGCGCCACGTTGTTGGGATACACGACGCACAGCGTCGCGGCTGCGGCGAGCGCCGCGTCGACCGCGTTGCCGCCGGCTTCAAGAGCGGCGGCCCCGGCCGCGGTCGCGAGGTGGTGCGACGTGGAGATCGCGCCGCCGGTGGGGGCTGCGTCACTGGCCACGGCGCTGTCCCTTCTGCGGAGCCCCATCCTCGGATGCTCGGGCGATCTCACGGCTGATGTCGTGCACGTGGGCCCGCGCCTCGGTCTCGGCGAGATCGCCGTCCCGGGAGGCGATTGCCTCGTAGATGCGGCGGTGCGCCACGCTCGACGCCTGGCGCCGGGCCTTCGTCTGGTAGCGACTGGCGCGACTCGGGGCAATCTGATTCGCAATTTGCTCGTTGATGAGCGACAGCAGTGGGTTGTGGGTGTACTGCGCGATCGCCTGGTGGAAGGCGCGATCGAGCTCTGCGTAGCGATCCTTCGTGACGTCGAGCTCCATCGCTTTGACGAGCTCTTCGAGCTGGGTCAGGTCGCGCGGCTGCGCGCGTGCCGCGGTGATTCGAGCGATGGGAGGCTCGACGATCGCGCGCAGTTCCATGATGTCTGACAGCTCCGTGCGCAGGGCGGAGAACGCCTCGATCACCTCGTCCGCGGCACCAGAGGACTCGCCCGGCGCAAGAATGATGGTGCCGCGCCCGGGCTTGCGATCGATGAGACCGCGGTTCTCAAGCTCACGGAGCGCCTCGCGGATCGACACTCTGGAGACGCCGAGCAGCTGCGCCAAATCGCGCTCCGCGGGGAGCTTCTCGCCCGGTGTGAGATCGCCCTCAAGAATCAACCGTTCAAGGTCGACCGAGAGCCGGTCTGGCACGGAGAGGGTCTCTCCCCGATTCATCGAACCCCAGTCCATACTGTCCACTCTCATCTCAATTCGTCGCTGACCGCGAGCGGCCGCCGCTGCCGCGAACCACGGTTAGTCCTCGGCCTCGGCGCTCTTGCCGAAGTAGGCCTCGTGGAGACGCTCATCCTCAAGCATCACACGCGCATCCCCACCGCCGGAAAGCGTCCCGGTTTCCATGAGGTAGCCACGGTGCGCGATCGAGAGCGCCATTCGCGCGTTTTGCTCGATCAGCAGCACACTCGTGCCCGCAGCATTGATCTCCTCAATGATCTCAAACATCTGCGCCACAATCTTCGGCGCAAGCCCCATCGACGGCTCGTCGAGCATCAGGAGTCGCGGGTGCCGGATCAGCGCCCGCGACAGCGCGAGCATCTGCTGTTCCCCGCCGGAGAGGGTTGCCGCGGTCTGGTGTTTCCGCTCTTCCAGGCGAGGGAAGCGTTCGAAGACCCCGGCAATCTCGGCGGCGAGGTTCGTCGTGGCACCCCAGTGAGCGACCTGCAGGTTTTCGAGCACGCTCATCCGCCCGAAAATGTGCCGCCCCTCCGGGACCAGCGTGAGTCCACGTTTCACCCGCTGCTCCGCGCGAAGGCCAGTGATCTGCCTCCCGCCGAACTCAATCTGTCCCCGGTGCTTATTGAGCCCCACGACCGCGCGGAGCAGACTGCTCTTGCCCGCGCCGTTCGCACCGACGACCACAACGAGTTCTCCCTCGTCTACGTGCAGGCTCGCGTCGAGCACCGCGCGGACGACTCCGTAGCGGACATTGAGGTCCTGTACTTCGAGCATCCTCACTTTGCATCACTCCCCAGGTAGGCCTCAAGCACGGCGGGGTTCTTTCGAATCTCCGCTGGCGTGCCGTCGGCGATGATCACGCCGTGGTCGAGGACAACGATTCGGTCGGAGACCCCCATCAGGAGATCCATGTCGTGCTCGATCAGGATTACGTCGATTCCGTGCTCCCTGATCCGCGCAATCAGCGTCGAGAGGTCTCGCGTTTCACTCTCGTTGAGACCGGCGGCCGGTTCGTCGAGCAACAGCACCCGCGGCCGCGTCATGAGCGCCCGGGCGATCTCGACCTTGCGCTGTTGGTAGGCATCGAGGGACGACGCTCTGCGGTCCCGGCACTCCCACGCGTCGACGAACGCGAGTACTTCCTCGGCCTCTTCGACGGTGAATCGCTCGCTCTTGCGCACGAATGGGAACGGCGAGAGGAACTTTGGCACGAACCCGGCGAGACGCGAGTGCCCACCGACCAGGAGGTTCTCGAGCACGGTCATGTCCCAGAACAACCGCACGGTCTGGAAGGTGCGCGCGATGCCACGTGTCGATACCGCGCTCGATTCGAGCCGCTCGGTGCGCTCTCCAAAGAACTCGATGGTCCCGGAGGTCGCGTTTGTCACCCCGGAAATCGCGTTGAGCAGCGTCGACTTCCCCGCACCGTTGGGCCCCATCAAGCCGAGCACCTCACCGTGCTTCAGGTCGAATGTGACCGCTTCGAGCGCGGTGAGGCCGCCGAACACCTGTTTGACCTCTTGCAGCCGCAGCACCGCAGCACCGGGTGCAACCGGCTGCTCCGCGTCCGGGCGAACGAGTTCACCCACGGGCGGGACCGTCCCGCCGCGGGCCCGGGTCAGCTCAAGCCGCTTCGAAATGATCCCGCCCGGCCGCAGGATCATCAGCACGATCACAATGAGAGCGAGGAAGCCGGTGCGGAACTCAGGGTGCGCTTGGATCAGCGGGATGTCTTTCGCGACCGCCTGGAAGAAAATCCAGAGCGCCGCGCCAGTGATGGGCCCCCAGAGCGTTCCCGCGCCGCCAAGGATCACGAGGCTCAACACGATGAAGTTGTCCTCGAGCGTGAAGCTGTCTGGATTCACGAACTGGTTCATGTGGGCGAAGAAGACCCCGATCACGCCCGCGGTCGAGGCACCGACCACGTACGCAAGCAGCTTGTACCGTCTGGTGCGGATGCCGATCGAGGCGGCGACGAGCTCGTCCTCGCGAATCGCCACCCAGGCACGGCCAACGGGTGAGGCGATCAGCGAAGCGAGCGCGACGATCAGGATCACGACCACCGTGAGGATGATGTAGTAGGTGGTCGTGGGCGGGACCATGCTCCCGTCAACAAAATTGAGGGCCGGGATGTTTCGAATGCCGACCGCACCCCCGGTGAATTCGGTCCAGTTGATCGACACGATTCGCACGATCTCACCGAACGCGAGCGTCATGATCGCGAGGTAGTCTCCGCGGGCACGCAGCGTCGGATAGCCGATGATCGATCCCGCGATGCCGGCGAACACGATCGCCGCAACCACGCTAATTGGGAGCACCCAGGCGAGCGCCGCCGGGTTCTCAGCGAGGAGCGGTCCGAACGTACTCACCGTGAATATCGCTGCGGTGTACGCTCCGACGATAAAGAAGGCGATGAAGCCGAGATCGAGCAGCCCAGTGAGGCCCACGAGAATATTGAGGCCCGAGGCGAGTGCGACGTAGACCAGCGCGAGCGCCGCGACGCGTACCCACTTATCGCCCGGCAATACCAGCGGGGCGAGGAGTCCGATCACCAGGAAGACACCGGGCCAGAGCCAGCGGTGCAGGCCCAGTTCTGGCTTGATGACCACTATCGGGGTGGTATGAGTATTCGACATGATTTAGACCTTCTGCACCTCTCGTCGGCCAAACAGGCCCTGCGGCCGGAGCCACAGGATGATCACGAGAATTCCAAACGCGATCACGTCGCGGTAGGCGGATCCCTGCGGCACGTATGCGGCAGCGAGCTCCTCGCTCACTCCGAGCACGAGGCCACCGACAAACGCGCCGGGGATGCTCCCGATTCCACCGAGCACCGCTGCAACCAGGGCCTTCAGCCCCGGCAGGAATCCCATCGTCGCCGCAGCAAACCCGTAGCGCTGCGAGTACAGCAGCCCGGCGATCGCAGCCATTGCCGACCCGAGGATGAACGTTGTTGAGATCACGCGGTCCACGCCGATGCCCATGAGGCGGGCGGCGTCCTTGTCTTCGGCAGTCGCGCGGATCGCGCGCCCGATGGGGGTGAACCGAATGACGGCCCAGAACGCCAGCGTCACGAGTACGGCCACCGTGAGCACGACGACGTCGATGCGCTGCACCCTGGCGCCGAGCACCATGATCGGGTCGCCAAGATCCGGCCGTTCGACGGGCACCTGAGCCGCCCCGAACAGGAAGGTCGCGACTGCCCGAAGCAGCATCGACACGGCAATTGCCGTGATGAGCATTGAGAGTATTGGGGCGTTTCTGAGCGGCCGGTATGCGATTCGTTCGATCAGCCAGCCCACGAGAGCACCGACGATCACCCCGATCAGGATCGCGAGCCACGCGGGGAACGCCGTGCCCTCGACCGCGGTTCCCGCGATCACGTTGTGAGTTTGCCCGGCAACGAGCGCCCCGAAGGCACCGAACATGAAGATCTCGCCAAAGGCGAAGTTGACCATTCCCAGCACGCCGTACACCACACTGAACGCGACCGCGAGGAGGCCGTAAATCCCACCGACCGCGAGTCCGTTGATGATTTCCTGCATCACTTATCTCCGTAATAGTTGAGCGGAGGAAGCCGCTTTGGCGGGCGCCGCATCACGGTGCCCGCCAAAGTGGCTACTCGGTAATCACAACAAACTTGCCGTCTTCGACTCGTTGGAACGTCAGCTCCCCGACTCGGTTTCCCTCGTCGTCGAAGCTGATACTCCCTGAGACGCCGGCGAAGTCCTTCGTGTCTCGAATGGCGGACGCGACATCCGCGCGATCGGTGGTGCCCGCCGCCTCGATCGCGTCGGCGACCACGTACGTGGCGTCGTATGCGAGCGCGGCCCAGGAGCTCGGCTCCTTGTCGTACTTTGTTGAGAACGACTCGACGAAACCAGACGACTCCGCCCTCGGATCGCTCGCGGAGAATGCCGCGTAGACCTCGACCCCCTCGGCGTTGTCCCCGGCAAGGTCGATAAACAGCGGGCTTGCTGCGCCGTCGGACGCGAAGATCGGCAACTCGGATCCCGCGTCGCGGATCTGCGTCACGATCTTCCCGGCCTCCGTGTAGAAGCCGCCGATGAACACGGCGTCCGGGTTATCCTTCAGCGCGGCGTCAACCGTGCTGCCGAAGTTCACGGTGCCCAGCTGGTACGCCTGCGAGCTCGTGACCTCGCCACCCGCTTCCTCGATCCCCGCGGTGAACGCGTCGGCGACGCCCTTACCGTAGTCGTCCTGCTGGTAGAGCACGGCGACCTTCTTCACACCGCGGTTCGCTGAGATGAACGACGCCGCCTCGGCCCCCTGATACGCATCCGTGAACACTGTGCGGAAGAAGATGTCGCTCGCCCCACTGAGCTCCGGCGAGGTTACCGCGGAGGCGACGATTGGAAGCCCACACTGCGTGTAGATCGGCAACCCGGACAGGGCAACACTCGAGAAGCTGAAGCCGAGCACCGCCGGGATCTCCGCGTTATCGCACATCTCTTGCGCGATCACCGGGCCGTTCGCGGGCTTCCCCTCGTCGTCAACGACCTCGGTGGTGAGGTCGCGTCCGAGCACACCGCCCTCGGCGTTGATCTCTTCGATTGCGAGGTCGATTCCCTCGCGCATCTCAAGCCCGTAGCTCGCGAAGTCGCCCGAGAGCGTCGCGGTGTAGCCCAGCGGGATTGCGCCCTCTGAGCTCCCCCCGTCACCGCCGCTGGAGCTTGCAGGGGAGCAGGCACTCAGTACGAGTAGTGCCGCACCAGCGGTCAGCCCGAGGGCGGCGGTTCTTCTGCTTCTCATCGTCATCACTTCCCTTGGCGGACGATCTAGTCGATCGTCTCGATGGTCATCCAGTTCTCGAAGCAGTGGTTTGCCGCGAGGGAGGTGACGCCGATCGTGGCGCGGCCTCCCAGGCCGGCCTCCTCACCGAAGACGTCACGGAACAGATCGGTCGCGCCGGAAGACACCAGGTTGACGTCGACAAAGTCGGGCGCGGAGACCACGAAGTTGAGCGAGTTTACGAGGCACTTCACGTTGTCGAGCGATCCGAGTGCGAGGCGCATCGTGCCGAGGCAGTTGAGCGCCGTGCGGCGAGCCGCCTGATAGCCCTCTTCGATGGTCACCTCGGCGCCGAGGCGCCCCGGGTGGATCGGCTGGCCGTTCTTGCCGAGTGTGTCCTCGACGTGTCCCGAGAGGAAGAGCAGGTTGCCCGTCTTATGGAACGCCTTCATCGAACCGTAATAGGTTCCGTGGTAGCCACCCTGGCTGTAGTCGGGAATCTCGAGACCGAGCTCAGCAACACGGGCTTCAAACGAAACAGACACCATTATCTCCTTCATAAATCTCTGCATTGAGTATGTACAGCCGCCACCCCTCCAGACCATTGGTCTGACCAAATGACCGACTAACGAAGATGCTAGCAAGTTGACTTCACTCTGGGAAGACCCAGTGTGTAAATTCTTTGTGCCCCCAAATTTCGGCGCAGATCTCGAGATAATCCCAGCTCAAAAGTTATTTATTGCGCTACACCCGCACGCAACTCACCGCAGTGACGCCGCAGCGAAACTTCGCCGACACGGCGAATCAATCACTCAGACCGCTCCCCGAAACACAACACTGGCGCCGCTCCCCACGCTTCCCTGCGCTGCACGCGCACGCAAAAACGCCGCGAGGCCCGGACGCAGATGCGTCCGGGCCTCGCGGCGTCTTGGTGCGGGTTACTGGGGCAGCAGCCCGAGGTCCTCGAGCCCGATCGCGTAGCGGTACTCGTAGCCGGCGGCCTCAATGCGCGCCTTCGCGGGGGCCTGGCGATCGACCACCACGGCGACCGCCACGACCACGGCGCCGACCTTCTCAAGCGCCTCAATCGCTGCGAGCGGCGAGCCGCCCGTGGTGGAGGTGTCCTCGACCACGATCACACGCTTGCCTTCGAGATCCGGGCCTTCGACCTGGCGGCCGCGGCCGTGATCCTTCGGCGCCTTGCGCACCACGAACGAGTCGTAGACCTGGCCGCGCGCGACGCCCTGATGCATGATCGCGGAGGCGATCGGATCCGCCCCCATCGTGAGCCCACCCACCGCAACCACGCCGTCGACGTCGGCGATGAGATCGAGCATCACCTGGCCGATCAGCGGCGCAGCACGATGATCGAGGCTCAGCTTGCGCAGGTCGATGTAGTACGTCGCCTTCTTGCCGCTCGTGAGCGTGAAGTCGCCGTGGAACACGGCCTCGCTGGTGATGAGGTCGATGAGCTGTTCGCGTGCGCTGGTCATGCGAACAATTCTACCGGCTGGCCGGGACTCACTCCGCCTGGGCAGCCGCGATCGCGGGCGCGTGCAGGCGCAGCAGGTCCTCGTACGTTTCGCGGCGGGCGACGAGCCGCGCCTCGCCGTCCGCGACGAAGACGATCGCGGGCCGCAGCGCACCGTTGTAGTTGTTCGCGAGCGTGTACGAGTACGCGCCGGTGGTCGCCATGACCACCAGATCACCGACCTGCGCGGCCGGCAGCTCCGCCCCGTCGACGAGCAGGTCGCCCGACTCGCACTGACGCCCCACGAGCTGCACACTCTCGGTCCAGGGCTCGGTGACCCGGTTGGCGAGCACCGCCTCGAACCGCTGATCGGTGAGCGCGACGTCGAGCATGTCGGCCATGCCGCCGTTGACCGCAACGAAGGTGTGTCCAGTGCGCTTCACCGACAGCACGTCGTAGAGCGTCACGCCGGCGCGGGCGACGATTGAGCGCCCGGGCTCGATCATGATCCTGGCCCCCTCGGGGAGGTGCTCACGCGCGGCCGCGACGATCGCGTCGAGGTACTCGTCGACCGACGGCGCGTCGTCGGCGTACGTGTACTTCACGCCGAGCCCGCCACCCACGTCGTAGGTGGCGAACGTGCCCGCGGTGGAGATGTTCTCAACTGCCTGCGCGAACTGGCGCGTGTTCAGGATCTGCGAACCGATGTGCAGGTGCACGCCCTCAAACTCCATGAGCGGGTGCGCGTTCATTCGCTCGATCGCGCGCAGCGCCTGGTCCATCGGCAGCCCGAACTTCGACTTCGCACCCCCCGTCGCCTGTGACGCGTGCGTCTCGGCCTCCACCCCGGGGATCACCCGCAGCAGCAGCGCCTGCGGCTTCGTGAGTAGCCGCTCCAGGCGATCGAGCTCGTCCTCGTTGTCGACGATGATGGCGCCGATGCCGGCGGCGAGCGCCATCTCCAGTTCGGCGTCCGACTTCGCGTTGCCGTGGAAGTGCAGCTTCGCGGGGTCCACACCCGCGGCGAGCGCGAGCTGCAGCTCCCCGCCGCCCGCAATATCGACCGACAGCCCCTCCTCGTGCGCGAGGCGGTACATCCCCACGACGGGCAGCGACTTCGAGGCGAACAGCACCTCCGAGTTGGGCCAGCGCTCGGCGAGGCCGTCGACGAAGCGGCGGATCTGGCGGCGCAGCCCCGTCTCGTCAAAGATGTGCAGCGGGGTGCCGTACTGCGCGGCGAGCTCCGTGACGGGGACGCCGCCGATCGTCAGGACACCGTCCGCGTTCACTCCGGATTCCTCGGGGAGCACGTCCCACAGTTCACCCAGCCGGGTCCCCTCGGGCGCGGGCTGGAGGGCGGTGGTGGTTTCTTGCATGACGGTCTCCTGTCGAATCACGGCTGTCTCAACACTATGGGAGACGATCAGGCCTGACATTGTTGCTTTCGGATAGATTTGGGGGATGGAAGGCAAGATTTCTCCAATCCAGGCCCAGGGGGCTCCCGGGACGCCACTGCCTCCCGGGGCGCCTGGGGTTCCTGGGGTTCCTGGGGTTCCTGGGATCCCTGGGACCCCCGGGTCTCCTGGCGGGACCCTCACCCTCGCGGGGCTCATGAGGAGCCTCGGGGCCGACGTCGCCTCCCCGCTCGGCCCCTACGACGCGGAGCGCGTGATCGCCGGCGCCGAGTTCCACGACGCGCTCGACGAGTTTCCCCCGGATCCGGATCTGCTCCTCCTGACGCCATCGGCGGGCGGCACGTCCCCCGACGGGTTCGCGAAGCTTGCCGAGCGCGCCGCCCGCGCACGCGTCGGCGCGCTCGCACTGAAGTGCCGTGACGGCGACACCGCGGCACTCGGCGCCGTCGCCGAAGCGAGCGGGGTAGCAATCATTCGCGTCTCCGAGCGCGTGAGCTGGCGCCTGTTCGATGCGCTCGTGGCCCCGCTCCTCGGAGCGGAGCACCACCCCGAGGACACGCACCGTGACCGTGGCGCAGAGCCGCTCTTCGCGCTCGCAAACGAACTCGCCGGACACTTCGGCGGCTCTGTCGCGATCGAGGATCTGGGGCGCCGGATCCTCGCATACTCGTCCATTCCCGGCCAGCTCATCGACAGCGTGCGCACCCAGGGCATCTTGACCCGCCGCGTACCCGATTCCCCGTTCAACGATGATCAGTACCGCACCGTGCTGCGCGCAGACCACCCCCTCGTCTACCCGGGCCAGGACGACGAGGCGCCGCGCATCGCGATGGGCGTGCGGGCCGGCACCCTCCCCCTCGGCACCATCTGGGTGATCACCGCCGACCCAGCTCCGGAGCTATCGCCCGAGCAGGACGCCAGGGTGCGAGCGGCCGCGGCCGTCGCCGCCGCGCACATGCTCGACGACGTGCGGGCCCGCAAAGCGAGCCAGATCCCCCGCGAGGCGCGATTCCGCACGCTGCTCGACGGCACCGACGTCGCCGGTTCTGAACTCGCAGAGCTGGGCATCACTGAAGAGCGCGGCGCGATCGTGCTCGCGTTCGAGGCCGCGGGCGACCCGGGGCCGGTCCCGATCGCCCAGCTGCGCTCCACGGTGCACCGCCACCTCGCGCTGCGACACCCGGAAGCCGTCACCGTGATCCGGGACCGGCGCGTCTACGCGCTGCTCGCCCGCGGCGCCGCCCAGGATCCCGCCGAGCTCGTCGCCCCACTGATCCCGCTCGTGGACCGGCTCATCGGCCCGGGGTCGCGGGCCGCGATCCCCGGCACCGCGCACCGATCCGGCGATGTCGCCGAGCTGCGGCAGCTCGCCGAGCGGCTCCTCGACGCTGCAGCACGCGCCGGGGCCGCCCTGCCCGACCGGATCCTCGGCCTGCCCGCGCTCCGTCCGAGGCTCGCGCTCGAACGCTTCGCGGGGGCGTTCGCGGCGGAGCCAGCGCTGCGCGCGCCGGAAGTGGACCGGTTGTGCGCGGAGGAGCCAAGCTACGCGGAGACGCTCCTGGCGTGGTGCGGCCACTTCGGCAACGTCGCCCGCACGGCGCGCGCACTTCAGGTGCACGAGAACACGGTGCGGCACCGGATCCGGCAGGCCGAGGAGCAGTACGGTGTGCGCCTCACCACCCCGGATGAGCGGCTCACCGCCTGGGTACAGTTGCGCGTGCAACTCGCGGGCGACTCGCTTCGGGCGGATGAGGAATAGCGGGCGGACCCGGACGTTCTCCATGAGGGCGCGTAGGCTGCAGACAACGATGGAGGGCACATGAATCAGGTGGGAGACCTCGCGGAGCTGTTCGCGAACGGACCCGTCGCCGTGCTCACGGGGGCGGGAATCAGTACGGACTCCGGGATCCCGGACTATCGGGGGGCGGGCACACCGCCGCGCACTCCGATGAACATCTCCCAGTTCACCAGCGATCTCGCCTACCGCCAGCGGTTTTGGGCGGGCGCGCGCCTCGGCGACGGCCCACTGCACACGATTGCGCCGAACGCCGGGCACGTGGCGCTCGCCGAGCTCGAGGCGGCCGGGCGCATCGAGGGCGTGATCACCCAGAACGTCGACGGGCTGCACCGCCGGGCGGGCTCGCGCACCGTCGTCGAGCTGCACGGCAACGGATCGATCATCCGCTGCATCGACTGCGGCTCGCGCTGGAGCCGCACCGAGGTGCTCCACTGGTTCGACGTGGGCAACCCCGGCTACGCGGAGGCGCACGCCGGGGCCCCGATCAACCCGGACGGCGACGCGGAGGTCGCCGAGGTAGCCGGGGTGCGCGTGCCGCAGTGCCCCGTGTGCGGCGGCATGCTCCGCCCCGACGTCGTGTACTTCGGGGAAGTCGTGCCCACCGGGGTATTCGCCGCAGCCGAGCACCTCGTCGCCGAGGCCGGCGCGTTCATCGTTGCCGGCACCTCGCTCGCGGTCAACACCGGCGTGCGGCTGCTGCACCGGGCCGAACGGCGCGGGATCCCGGTCGGCGTGATCAACCGCGGGCCGACCGGCGCCGACTCGCGCGCGAGCGTGCGGATCGAGGGCGGCACCACCGAGACGCTCTCGGAGCTCGCCGGGCTGCTGGTGCCGTAGGGTGCGGGCGCGCGCTGCCCGTGGCCCGTGGCCCGTCGCCCGTCGCCCGTCGCCCGTCGAGTGTAGCCAAAAGCCCCCTTCGAGCCACCACAAGGGGGATTTTGACTCCACTCGACACGGGCTGGACCCGCGAGCCCCACCCGCACCACACGCACCACACGCACCACACGCACCACACGCACCACACGCACCACACGCCGAGTGTAGGCAAACACCCCTCACGAGGCACCGCAAGGGGCGATTTGGCTCCACTCGGCTTGGTTGGACCCACGAACCCCATGAACCCCACGAGCCTCACGAGCCTCACGAGCCTCACGAGCCTCACCCGCCGAGTGTAGGCAAACTTCCCACACGAGGCACCGCAGGGGGGATTTGGGTCCACTCGACATGGGCGGGCGGCAGGGCCGACGAGCAAGGCCGACGAGCAGGGGTGCAGCTGAGCAGGGGCGCAGCTGAGCAAGCGAGCACCTCGCGACGCGGCAGGGCGAGCGAGGCAGGACCAGGCAGGGCGCCAAGCCCCCTAGAACGCGCCGGTGAGCGCCATCACGCCGAGCGTGGTGCTCGCCACGAGCACGGACAGGATCCCGCCCAGCAGCAGCGGCCGCAGCCCCGCAGTGCGGATGGCGCGCAGGTCGGTCGACATGCCGATCCCGGCGAGCGCCGTCGCCACGAGGAACACGCTGACTTGGGTGAGCAGGTCGGCAGCGGCGGCCGGCACGGCGCCGAGCGACGTGAGCGTCGCGACGACGAGAAATCCGACAAGGAACCAGGGCACGAGGCGCAGCACGCGCCGGGGCGTGAATCGTTCGCCCTCGCCGGAGCGCCGCCCCTCCATCACCGCGAGTCCGATGCTGATCGGGATGATCATCAGCGTGCGCACCAGCTTCACCACCACCGCGAACCCGAGCGCCGAGGCGCTGAACACGCTCGCGGCGGCCACCACAGAACTCGTGTCGTTCACGGCGGTCCCGGCGAACAGCCCGAAGGCGTGCGGGGTCATCCCGAGCGCGTGGCCCACCACGGGGAAGATCAGCACGGCCAGGATATTGAAGAGAAACACGGTGGAGATCGCGTACGCGATGTCGGCGCTCTTCGCCTTGATCACCGGCGAGACCGCCGCGATCGCCGAGGCGCCACAGATCCCGGTGCCGACGCCGACGAGCACGGTGAGGTCGCGGTCGATCTTGAGCGCGCGGCCGAGCAGCCAGGCGCCGAGCAAACACACGGTGAGCGAGGAGAGCATCACGGGGAGCGACTCGGCCCCCACCTCCACGATGCTCGCGAGCGAGAGCTGCGCGCCGAGCAGCACGACCGCGCACTGCAGCACGAACTTCCCGGAGTACCCGATCCCCGGCCGCAGCCGCGGGCCCGGGGTGCGGACCAGTGCGACCAGGACCCCGATCACCACGGCGGGGATCGCCGAGCCGAGCATCGGGAGGAAGGACCCGATCACCGTTGAGACCGCGGCGATCGCCGCGCACAGGAGCGTGCCGGGGAGCACCTCGACGCCGCGCGTGGCGAGCCTGCTGGGAAGGGTGGGGAGTGGGGAGACCTGCATGCGACAAGTCTTTCGGATCGGGCCATGCTGGCGGAACCGGGCGGGCGCTTGGGGGATCCAAGCTCAGGTTGTATCCTGGGGGCGTGAGGACCCCCGACATCACTGAGCTGCGCTGCTTCGAGGCCGCACTGCGCACCGGCAGTATCTCGGCGGCCGGCCGCGAACTCGGCGTCACCCAGCAGGCAGTCTCCGCCCGCCTCCGAGGGCTCGAGCGCCTGATCGGGGTGCCGCTGCTCGAGCGTTCCCCCGCCGGGGTGAGCCCCACACCGGGCGGCGACGCGGTCCTCGCCTGGGCCCGCGAGGTGCTTGCCGCGGCCGCCAGGCTCGACGAGGGGATCTCGAGTCTTGCCGGCCAGCCGGATCGCGCGCTCACCGTCGGGGCGAGCCAAACCGTCGCCGCCCACTTACTCCCGACCTGGCTGCTCGAGCTCAGGCGCGCCCAGTTGGCGGCGGGATCAGCGCCCAGCGAGATCGCCCTCCGCACCGGCAACAGCACGGAGATTGTCGCCGCGGTGCGCGCCGGCGAACTCGACCTCGGCTTCATCGAGTCGCCCGCCCCGCCGCACGGCCTCGGCAGCGCGCAGGTCGGTCGCGACCGAATGGTCGTGGCCGTCGCACCCGATCACGAGTGGAGCGGGCGCGCCAGCGTCCCGCTCGCCGACCTCGCGCGCGTCCAACTCGTCGCGCGCGAGGTGGGCAGCGGCACCCGCGCAGCGTTTGAGGCCGCGGTTTCGGAGGCGCTCGGGATTGAGCCGCTCGCCCCAGCGCTCACCCTCGCCACCGAGGCCGCCGTGCGCTCCGCCGTGGCGCAGTGCGTGGCCCCGGCGGTACTCAGTGAGCTCACCGTGCGCGACGACGCCCAGCTGGGCCGGATCGTTGCGCTCCCGATCGGCCCGGAGCCACTCGAGCGGCCGTTCACCGCGGTGTGGCGCGGATCGCGGCGGGACCTGACCGGGGTGCGCCGTCAGCTCGTGGCCCTCGCGGGGCGGCACCGCCACACCGAAGCGCCCGGGTAGACGCGGCGCTACTCCCCGCGGGAGACGCGCGTCATCTCGTCGCGAGGCACGACCTTCACGCGGGTGCGACCGGCCTCGGCCCCGAGCGCCAGCTCGTGCTCGTCAAGCCGGTGCCAACCGTCGAGCGTGGTGTACGGGACCTCGCGCTCGTGCAGCAGGGCGGTGACCGCCTCGCCGTCGGCGTTCTCGGGGTCCCACCACGTGCCGCGATCCTCGATGAGGCACTCAAGCGTCTCCATCGCGTCGGACTTCGTGTGGCCGATCAGGCCAACTGGACCGCGCTTGATCCAGCCCGTGGCGTAGACGCCCGGGATCTGCTGGCCGGAGAGATCCTGCACGCGGCCCTGCGCGTTGGGGATCACGCCCTTCGCGTCGTCAAACGGGATCTCATCGACCGGGGAGCCGAAGTACCCGACCGCGCGGTAGAGCGCCTGCATCGGGATGACCTCGAACTCGCCGGTGTCGATCACGCCA
Source organism: Leucobacter luti (assembly GCF_004217175.1). Classification (GTDB taxonomy): domain Bacteria; phylum Actinomycetota; class Actinomycetes; order Actinomycetales; family Microbacteriaceae; genus Leucobacter; species Leucobacter luti. The sequence goes on along the minus strand of NZ_SHKI01000006.1, from coordinate 160,318 downwards.
CCCTCGCCGTCGGGCGCGGTGCGCTCAACCTTGAGGCCCGCGACGCGGCCGTCCTCGACGACCACCTCGACCGGCTTCGACCAAAAGTGCATGTGCAGTCGACGCGACGCGTGCTCGCCGGACTCCTCGCGGGCCCGCTGCTCCTCGCGCCACTTGTTCATGATGCGGGTGATCACCGTGATCTGCTTGTTCTTCCCGAGCACCTCGTCGGCGTACGCGTCCTCGCGGTCGAAGTCGCGTTCGGAGACGATCATGTCGACGTCGCGCACCTCGCCGAGCTCGCGCAGCTCCAGCGGCGTGAACTTCACGTACTTCGGGCCGCGGCGGCCGAACAGGTGCAGGTCCTGGATCGGGTTCGCCTTCAGGCCCTCGTAGACGTTGTCCGGGATCTCGGTGGGCAGCAGATCGTCGGCGTGCTTGATCAGCATGCGCGAGATATCGAGCGCCACGTTGCCGTTGCCGATCACGCCCACCTCGGCCGCTTCGAGCGGCCAGGTGCGCGGCACGTCGGGGTGTCCGTCGAACCAGCTCACGAAGTCGGCGGCGCCGTACGACGCCTCAGCGTCGATGCCAGGGATGTCGAGGCCCGCGTCGCGGATCGCGCCGGTCGAGAAGATCACCGCGTTGTAGTGGCGCTTGAGATCCTCGAGCGTGATGTCGCGCCCGTAGTGCACGTTGCCGAAGAAGCGGATCTGGCCGGAATCGAGCACGTCGCGCAGCGCGGTGATGATCCCCTTGATGCGCGGGTGGTCGGGGGAAACGCCGTAGCGCACCAGGCCGTAGGGTGCGGGCAGCTGCTCGAACAGATCGATCTCGACCTCGAAGTCGCGGTCCGCCTTCAACAGCAGGTCCGCCGCGTAGATCCCCGCAGGGCCCGCTCCGACAATCGCCAATCGCATCTTGCTCATCGCACTCCTAGCCTCAGTGTTGCCGTCGACGGTATTCTCCGCACGGCCGGTTCCCTCTCACGCTCCCGCATATTCGGATGCGGGAATGTGTTGCCTAGCCCTCGCGTGACACGATGGAGTCGGCCATTTGTTCAAGCGCTCGCTTCACCGCCGACTTCGGCAGGATGTCGAGCGCCGCGACGGCCTCGGTTGCCCAGCGCCGCGCGGTCGCCTCGGTCTCGCGAGTCACCTCGTGGGCGCGCAGGGCAACGACCGCCGCGTCAAGCACCGAGGCGTCGGCGCCGCCCTCGATCTCGGCCACACCCGCCTCGATCTGCGCGAGCAGCTCCGCGTCGGCGCCACCGGCACCCGCGGCGACTCGCTGGCGCAGCAGCAGCAGCGGCAGCGTCGCCACGCCCGCGCGCAGATCGGTTCCGGCGCGCTTGCCGGTCTGTTCCTTCTGCGGCGACAGGTCGATGACGTCATCGATGAGCTGGAACGCGACGCCGATGCGCTCGCCGTACTCCATAACCGGATCGGCATATTCGACGGGGGCGTTGCCAAACATGACGCCCATGCGGGCCGCGGTCGCGATCAGGGCGCCGGTCTTGTCGGCGAGCACCTGGATGTAGTGCGCGATCGGATCGTCCTCGGGACGCGGGCCGACCGTCTCGTGCAGCTGCCCGAGGCAGAGCCGCTCGAAGGTCTGGGCCTGGAGCATGATCGCTTCCTCACCCATTCCGGAGACGAGCGACGAGGCGCGGGCGAAGAGCAGATCGCCGGCGAGGATCGCGACGGAGTTTGACCACACGGTCTGCGCGGCGGGGACCCCGCGGCGCAGCTTCGCGTCGTCCATCACGTCGTCGTGGTACAGCGACGCGAGGTGGGTCATCTCGACGGCCTGGGCAGCGCGGCGCACGAGCTCGCCCGGCCCGTCGCCCAGCTCGCTCGTGAGGAGCGTGAGCATCGGGCGAATCCGCTTACCGCCAGCGCTCATCAGGTAGCGCGCCGGCGCGTCGGCAACCGGGGAGGCGAACGCGAGATGCTCCATCAGGCCGGCCTCGATCAGCTCAAGCTGATCCTGCAGCTGCTTCGCGTGGCGACGATCCTGCGCCCCGCGGAACAACCGCATGGGCAGCGCCTGTGTGGCGGTGTCTTCCGCGATCGGGCGGTTCACTCGGTACCTCCGGTGGCGTCGGACGACCCTGAGGGGGTCGTCGAGGGGTTCGATGCGGCGCTGGGCCGTGGCTTCGCGGCCGCCGGCTTCGCTGCGGGCTTCGCGGTGGTCGCCGCCTTGGCCGGCGACTTCGCCGCGGCGGCCGGCTTGGCCGTGGTCTGCTTCGCGGCCGAAGCGGACTTCTTCGCCGCCGGCTTCGTCGCCCCGCTCGCGGCGGGCTTGGCCGCGGGCTTCTTCGCGGCCGAAGCGGGCTTCGTGGTGGCGGGTGCCGACTTCGCCCCGCTCGAGGTCTTCGCGGTGGCCGGCTTCTTCCCCCACGCTGCCTTCGCGGCGGGTGCCGACTTCTGCGCGGCCTCGGCCTTCGCGGGCGCGCCGGTCGCGGCCTTCGCGCCAGTCGTGGCCTTCGAACCCTTCGCGCCGGTCGCGGCCTTCGCGCCGGTCGTGGCCTTCGAACCCTTCGCGGCGGTCGCGGCCTTCGCGGCGGCGACGGGAGCCTCGCGCGGCACGAAGCCGCGGTGCAGCGCGACAATCCCGAACGTCAGGTTGCGGTAGGCAACGCGCTCGAACCCGGCCTCGCGCAGCCAGCCCGCGAGGGCCTCCTGGTTGGGCCACGACTCGATCGACTCGTTGAGGTAGCGGTAGGCGTCGGCGGCCTCGCGGTTCAGCGCGCCCGCGACGCGGGGCAGCACGTGCCGCCCGTAGAAGGCGTAGGGGCCGCGCACCACGGACGACGGCGGGGTGGAGAACTCGGCGATCACGAGCCGGCCGCCGGGCTTCACGACGCGGAACAGCTCTGCGAGGGCCGCGCGCGGGTCGCTGATGTTGCGCAGGCCGTACGAGATCGTGGCGGCGTCGAAGCTGTCGTCGTCGAACGGGAGCGCGGTGCCGTCCGCGTGCACGAACTCAATCAGCTCATTGTCGGCGTGCCGCTTTCGCCCCTCGGCGAGCATCCCCTCGGAGAAGTCCGCGGCGACCACGTGCGCGCCGTGCGCGGCGAGTGCCGCGGACGAGGTGCCGGTGCCGGCGGCGAGGTCGAGGATCCGCATCCCCTTGCGCGGAGCGACGGCCTTCGTGGTGGCGATACGCCACAGGCGGTCGTTGCCCACGGTGAGCACATCGTTGATGAGGTCGTAGCGCGGCGACACCTCATCGAACATGCTTGAAACGTCGGCGGCGTGCTTGGTCGCGGTGTCGGGTCGGATCACCCCACCATGGTATCCCGTCCACGCTGAGGACACGGCGGGTACGCTCACGATCGGCTTCCGCGGCGCCGGATGCACGCACGCGGCGGGGATGCTCCACTCAGTCGGGAGGAGTAGATTGAGTGGGTGACAAGTGAATCCGCCGTGCCCCGTTTGCGCGCGATCACCCGACCCCTCGCGACGGCCGTCGAGTTGCTGCAGCTCGCGGATCCGACCGCCCCTCTCGTGTGGCAGCGCGGCGACCGCGGCTGCGTGGGAATCGGCGAGACGCTGCGGCTGAGCTTCACCGGCCCCGGTCGCTTCACCGAGGCCGCGGCGGCCTGGCGCGCGATCGCCGCGGCGGCGCAGGTCGACGACACCGTGCGGCTGCCGGGCTCGGGCCTGATCGCGCTCGGCACGTTTGCGTTCGCCGACACGAGCGCGACCGAGAGCGTGCTGATCGTGCCGCGCCTCCTCGTCGCGCGGCACCGCGACCGCTGGTGGGTCACCGAGACGACCGTCGCGGCGCCGGACGCCGCGGAGGACGCCTCGGACGCCACCGGCGCCCCGGTGACCACCGCCACCCCGGACGCGACGGGGACCACGGGCACCGTCGACCCGGCACCCGCGCTTCCCGCACCCGCCCCGCCCGGGGCCTGGCCGGGGGTCGAGTTCGCCCCCGCGGCGCCGGCCGCTGCCGCGGATCGCCCGGACTCGGTGTCCGCCTATCTCGACGGGGTGCGCGAGTCGGTGCGCCGCATCGCCCACGGCTCCGTTGAGAAGATCGTGCTCTCGCGGCAGATCGCGGGAACCCTCCCGGCTGGCTCGGACCTCCGGGTGCCGCTGGGCCGCCTCGCCGAGCGCTACCTCGACTGCTGGACCTTCGCCGTCGACGGCATGGTCGGCGCCAGCCCGGAGACGCTGATCCGCTCCACCGCGGGAGCGGTGTCGGCGCGCGTGCTCGCCGGGACGCGGGCCCGCCACCCGGAGGCTCCCCAGCGCGACGCTCAGGCGCGCGACGAGCTGCTCACCAGCGACAAAGAGCAGCACGAGCACGCGTTCGCCGTGCAGAGCGTCGTCACGGCGCTCGCCCCGCACGTGCGCGAGCTGCGCACCAGCGAGGAGCCGTTCCCGCTGCAGCTCCCAAACGTGTGGCACCTCGCGACCGATCTGGGGGCGAGCCTCGCCGAGCGCAGCTCAGCGATCGAGCTGGTCGGCGCGCTGCACCCCACCGCAGCCATCGCGGGCACCCCCACGGCTGACGCGATCGCCGCGATCGCCGAGCTCGAGCCGTTCGACCGCGGCCGCTACTCGGGCGCAGTGGGCTGGATCGACGCGGCGGGCGACGGCGAGTGGGTGATCGCGCTGCGGTGCGCCCAGCTCGGCGACGCCGACGCGGCGACGGGTGCGCGCCCGGTCACCGCCTCGGCCGGCGGCGGGATCGTCGCCGGATCGGATCCGGAGCACGAGTTCAGCGAGACCGTGTCGAAGTTTCGGCCGATCACCGAGGCGTTCGCCCGCTAGCTGCCGCTGCGCGTCGGCCAGCTGAGGTCGAGCGTCGACTCGACCCGGGCCCGCTCTGCGGCGACGTCAAAGTCGACGGCCGGCCAGCTCGGATTGAGCCGCTGCAGCTCCGTGATCACGATCCGCTGCACGGCGGCGCGCGCGTACCACTTGGAGTTCGCCGGCACCACGAACCACGGTGCGTGCGGCGCGTGCGAGCGCTCGATCGCGAGCTGGAAGGCGTCCATGTAGGCGGGCCACAGCACCCGCTCGTCGACGTCGCCGGCGTTGTACTTCCAGTGCTTCTCGGGGTCACCGAGCCGGTCGAGGAGCCGCGCGGCCTGCTCCTCTGGCGAGACGTGCAGCATGATCTTCACGATCCGCACCCCGTCGTCCGCGATCCGCTGCTCGAAGTCGGTGATCGCCCCGTAGCGGCGCTCGATCTCCTCGGGCGGCGCGAAGCCGCGCACGCGCTGGATCAGCACGTCCTCGTAGTGCGAGCGGTCGAAGAGGCCGATCAGGCCCGGGCCGGGCACGCGGGGCTCGATGCGCCACAGGAAATCGTGCGCGCGCTCTTCCTCGCTGGGAGCCTTGAACGCCGCGAGGGCGAGGCCGTACGGCTCGAGCTGCGCGAAGACGTGGTTGACGATCCCACCCTTACCGGCGGCGTCCATTGCCTGCAGCACCACGAGCACCCGTTCACGGGCGCCCACGCGGCTCTGCGCGAAGAGTTTCTCCTGGAGCTCGCGCAGCTCCTGTGCCGAACGGGCAAGCTCGGCCTGTCCGGCTTTCTTGTCGGCGGCGGTGCCCGGCGTCGCGGCCGGGTCAACCTCGCTCAGGCGGAAGCCGTCGCGCACGCGCAGCAGCTCGGTCACGTCGTCGGTCCAAAACTTCTGCGCCATCGCACACACTCCCCTGGGCTCGTTTGCACCCAACTGTATGACCTCAGCTACTCGCGGGCGAGCGGCACCTCGACGATGCAGGGGCCGGTGACCGGCTCGGTGAGCAGGCGCTCAAGCTCGCCGCGAGTCGCCACCCGGCGGTGCTCCCACCCGTACGCGGCGGCGAGGGCCGCGAGGTCGACGCGCTGCGGGGTGAAGAGCACGCGGTCGAACGCGGCGCGATCCGCGCTGCCGGCAACCTCGAGCCCGTCGAAGATGGTGCCGCCGCCGTCGTTGCCGACGAAGAGCTGGATCCGGATCCGGTCCTCCCCCTCCGGCAGCAGCAGCGAGCCTGCGTCGTGCAGCAGCGCGAGGTCCCCGATGAGCACGCGGGTGGTCCCGGCGGCGCGCGCCGGGTCGGCGTCGCCCTGGCTTGCCACGGCAACCCCGAGCGCGGTGGCGACGGTGCCGTCAATGCCCGCGAGGCCGCGGTTCGCGTGGACCGTGAGCTTGCGCCCCGGCGCGAGCCCGTCGAGCACGCGGACGAGGCGCGAGGCGGAGAGCACGAGTCGGTCGTGCGGCCAGGTGCCGCGCCACACCGACTCGGCGAGCAGCTCGCGCGTGATCGGCTCGCGAAGGATGGCCACCTCGGCGCGGGCGTAGCTGTTGCGCTCCTTGTACCCGGTCGCGGTCGCGGCGGCAAGATCCGGCTCGTGCACCGTGGAGCGCTCTCGCAGCAGCTCCCGATCGGCCACCACCCAAAGCCCGAGCCAGCGGTGCAGGGTGCGCGGGTCGTAGTCAGCGCCGACGGCCGCCTCGCGCACGATCCGTGCCCGCCGCCCGGGGTTCACGTGGGCGACGCCGGGGCCGGCGTGCGGGTCGACGACGATCACCTCGACGTCGTCGCGGGTGAGCAGGGCGTTTGCCTGGCGGGTGAGCGTGGGGTGGCCGAACACGACGACGCGCTCGGTGAGCCCGCCGATCTCGGGGGTGTCGAGCAGGGTCGCGTACGCGGCGATCGTCTCCCGGCCGTAGCGCGCGCCGCTCACCGCCTCCGCGAGCAATGGTGCACCGGCCGCGTGCGCGAACGCCTCGGCCGCGGCGCCGGCATCAGCGCCGGCGAGCACCACGGTGAGCGCGTCGCCCGAGTGCACGTAGCGCTCGGGCTCGGGGACCACGGTCCCGGCTGGCGCATCGGATTCGACCGGGGCGGTCCCGGCCGCCGCAGCCTCGGTTGCCGCGGTTGCCGCGGCGTCCGCTTCCGCGCGCGCGGCGGTGAAGCCGGCGGCGATCATCTCGTCAAAGCCTGCGGTGCCCGAGAGCGGCTCGCGGAACGCGAGGTTGAGGTGAACCGGGCCCGCGGGGGCGCTGCCCGGTGATCCGATCGCGTCGGCCAGGGCCCTGGCCGCGAGCACGCCGGGATCCCGCAGCCCGTCGCGGCGCAGGTCGCCGTCATCCGTGAACTCGGGGGCCTGCACGTCGAGCGCGAGCCGCGCGGCCTGGCCGAGGATCCCGGGTTGCTGCGTGGTCTGGTTGGCGCGGATCCCGCGCAGCTCGGCCGGCCGATCCGCCGTGAGTAGCAGCAGCGGCACCCGCGCCTCGTGCGCTTCGAGGGCCGCGGGCAGCAGGTTCCCGACGGCGCTCCCGCTCGTCACGATGACGGGTGCGGGGACGCCGCTCTCGCGCGCGATCCCGAGCGCGAGGAACCCCGCCGAGCGCTCGTCGATGCGCACGTGGAGCCGGATCGCGCCGGCGCGCTCGGCCGCGGCCGCCGCGAGTGCGAGCGCCTGCGACCGCGAGCCGGGGCACACCACGACGTCGCGGACGCCGCGGCGGATCAGCTCGCCGAGCAGCTCAACCGCGAAGATCGAGGCGGGGGCCGGGGGTGGCGCGCCGGTCACGGCTGCGCCGCGTCACCGTCTGCGCGCGCGCCGCCCTCGCGAGCGTCGCCCTCGTCGCCGCTCACGCCGCCATCGCGGGGCTTGGGCTTCGGCGCGGGGGCCGGCGGCGTCTCGGCGGCCGGCTCGGGCGCGGCGCTCGCGCGCGGTTCCTCGCCCGGGAACGTCTCGCTGTCGAGCTCGCGCAGCCGCGCCTCAAGGTCGCGCATGTGCGCGTCGAGGTCGGTGTCAGACATGCGCGTGCCGGTAAAGCGCGGATCGTCGTCCGGCGCCGCGGGACGCGCGGACCCGGCGGGGCGCGCCTGCCCCTTCCCGATCAGGAACCAGAGCACGCCGCCGATCACCGGCAAGACCACGACGAGCAGCACCCACACGGGCTTGCTCACGCCGCGAGCGCGCGATCCATCCGTCATCGCTGCGTCGACGAGCGCGTAGAGCGTAAACGCCACGGCGATGACGATACCGATAATCACGAATCGCACCATGCTCCCATCGTACCCGGCGCGGGTGCCCACCGGCTGGGTGCCAGCGGCGGCGCACCCGCCCCGCCTCAGCCGCGGCGCAGCGAGCGGCGCTAGACTCGTGGCCGTGAAGAACCCCCGCACCGCCTGGCTCGTGTACTCAGTACTCCGTCTCCTGTTTTTCGCGGTGCCGTTCGCCGTACTCTTCGCGCTCGGGATCTGGCCGTGGCTCGCGGCGATCTTCGCCGCGCTGATTGGCTTCTCGCTGTCGATCATCTTCCTCTCGCGGCCGCGCGACACCGCCTCCGAGAGCATCTACGAGTGGCGCAACCGCGACCGCACGCCCGACAGCATCCTCGAGGACGAGGCGGTCGAGGCGAGCGAGGCCCAGCAGGCGGCATCCGACGCGACGGCCGAGCCGCAGGCGACCGCGGCACCCGAGGCGTCGGCTGAGCCGCAGGCGGCCGCGGGTTCCGGGGACGAGTCCCCGCACGCCCGAGACACCCGAGACACCCAGTAGGAGCCCCGCATGAGCGAGCACTATGACCACGTGGTAATTGGCGGCGGAGTCATGGGGCTCGCCGCGGCCTGGCAGCTCGCCGCTCGCGGTCGCAGCGTGGTGCTGCTCGAGCGCTTCGCCCCGGGGCACACCCGCGGGGCCTCGCACGGGGCCACCCGCAACATGAACAACGCGTACGACGACGCGCTCTATCTCGACCTGTACGACGAGGCGCTCGGGCTCTGGAACGAGCTCGCCGAGACCTCGGGCGAGCGGCTGCTCACGCTGTGCGGCCTGGTGACCCACGGCGACCAGGCCGTCGTCACCGCCGCCCACGACGCTCTCGCGGCCCGGGGCGCCGCGACCGAGCTGATCGACGCCGAGGCCGCCGCGGCGCGCTGGCCGGGCATGCGCTTCTCGGGGCGGGTGCTGGTCAACCGCGACGCGGGCCGGATCCACTCCGCCACCGCGCTTGAGGTGTTCGCCGCCGAGGCGCGCAGGCTGGGGGCAGACCTCCGCTTCGAGCACCGCGTCACGGCGATCGCTGCGGCGGCCGACGGCGTGGTGGTCACCGGGGTGGCCGCGGATGGCGAGCCCTTCCGGATCGAGGCGGGCGGCGCGGTCGTGGCGGCCGGCGCCTGGAGCCGCGAGCTGCTGCGCGACCTCGTCGCGCTTCCGGCGCTGCGGGTCACCGAGGAGCACCCCGCGCACTTCACGCCGCAGCCGAGCCTGCGGGAGCCGGGCGCCGAGGCCTGGTGGCCATCGTTCAACCACGTGCGCACGGCGCCGTCCGCCGGGCCGAGCGTGGGCGCCGTGTACGGCATGCTCACGCCAGGCGAGGGCGTCAAGGTCGGCTTCCACGCCGTCGGCGACGAGGTGGACCCCGACGCCCGGCGATTCCGCGCGCCCGATCTCGCGCGTGCGGCGCTGCGCGAGTACGTCGCCGAGTGGTTCCCCGGCCTGGATCCGGACACCGCGGCGGAGATCAGCTGCACCTACACCTCGACCGAGTCCGGGCGCTTCGTGCTCGACCGCGTCGGCCCGATCACGGTCGCTGCCGGGTTCTCCGGCCACGGTTTCAAGTTCGCGCCCGCGATCGGCCGCGTGCTCGCGGACGCGGCGCTCGGCGTCGCATTCCCGCCCGAGCCGTTCCGCCTCGCCGCGCACTGAGCCACCCGGCACCCGCCCTCACGCGAGCCCGCGCGCCCGCGAGCCCGCGAGCCCAAACGCGAGGCCGCACGCCCACACGCTGCCCCACGCCGCCCTACGCCTGCGACGCCTCCCAGCCTGCGTTGAGGGCGGCGTAGCGCCCACCGGCCGCAATGAGCGCCGCGGGGCTGCCGTCCTCGACCACCCGGCCGTGCTCCATGACGAGCACCCGATCCGCGATCGCGACGGTCGAGAGCCGGTGGGCGATGATGATCGCCGTGCGGTCGGCGAGCAGCCGCTGCAGCGCGTCCTGTACGAGCCGCTCACTCGGCAGGTCGAGCGACGCGGTGGCCTCGTCGAGGATCAGCACGCGCGGGTCGGCGAGGAACGCGCGCGCGAACGAGACGAGCTGCCGCTGCCCGGCCGAGACCCGCCCGCCGCGCTTGTTCACGTCGGTGTCGTAGCCGTCGGGCAGCGCCTCAATGAACCCGTGCGCGCCGACCGCCTCGGCCGCGGCACGGATCTCGGCGAGTGTCGCGTCCGGCTTCCCGAGCGCGATGTTCTCCGCGACGGTGCCGCTGAACAGGTAGGCCTCCTGGGTGACCATCACGATCGCGCGGCGGAGGTCCTCGGGATCGAGCTGGCGCAGGTCGACCCCGTCGAGCAGCACGCGCCCCGCCGTCGGATCGTAGAACCGCGCGACGAGTTTCGCGAGCGTCGATTTGCCCGCCCCCGTGGTGCCCACCAGCGCGACGGTCTGCCCGGCAGGGATTGTGAGCGCGCAGTCGGCGAGCACGGTGCGGCCGGTCGCGTACGCGAAGCTCACGCCGTCGAACTCGAGCTCGCCGCGCGCCTCGGGCAGCCGGCGTGCACGCTCCGGGTCCTGCACCGTCGGGTCCTCCTCAAGCACGCCCGACACCTTCTCAAGCGCGGCGGTGGCCGACTGATACGAGTTTAAGAACATCGCCACCTCCTCGATCGGGCCGAAGAAGTTGCGCACATACAGCACCGACGCGAGCAGCACGCCGATCGCGAGCGTCCCGTCCGACACCCGCAGCGCGCCCCACAGCAGCACCCCGGCGATGGTCACGTTGGCGAGCAGGATCAGCCCCGGATCGAGCACGCCGAACAGCCTGAACACGCGCAGGTTCGCGCGCCGGTAGTCGTCGGCCACGCGACCGAACACCTCGCGGCCGCGCGGCTCGCGTCGGAACGCCTGCACGGCCCGGATCCCCGTCATCGTCTCCACGAACTGCACGATCAGGCGGGCGCTGACCACGCGGGTGGCGCGGAAGCCCTTCTGCGACTCGCGGACGAACCACCGCATCAGCAGCACGAGCGGGATCCCCATGCCGAGCAGCAGCAGGCCGCTGCGCCAGTCGATAAGGAACAGCATCAGCAGCGTGAAGCTACCGATCAGGATCGCGTCGATCAGCTCGTTCAGGCTGCCGTCGAGCAGCTCCTGGATCGATTCGAGGTCGCTCGTCTGCCGGGCGATGATCCGGCCAGACGTGTAGCCCTCGTGGAACTCAAGGCTGAGGCGCTGCGTGTGCCGGAAGATGCGGGTGCGCAGCTCCATCATGACCGCCTGGGTGAGCCGGGCGATCAGCACGATGTACCAGCCGACGAACGCGGCACCGATCCCGCCCGACACCACGAAGGCGAGGCCGATCAGGATCGCGGGGCCCCAGTCGCCCTGGTCGACCGCGCGCGGCAGCGCCTCGTCGATCCCGAACGCGATGAGGGTGGGCCCGATCGCGCGCATTGCCGTCGAGACGACAATCACGATGCCGGTGAGCCAGATCAGGCGTTTCAGCGGCGCGAGGATCGATCCGAGCAGGCGCAGCGAGCGGCGTCGGATCGCCCGGCTCTCCTCGCGGGTGTACTGGTCGCGGTCCTCGCCGCGGGTGCCGCGCACCGTTTCGGGGCTCATGCGCGGTCCTCCGTCGCGTCAATGCTGGCGATCAAGTATCGGTAGTGGGCGTTCTCGCGGAGCAGTTCGGCGTGTGTGCCGACCGCCTCGATCCGCCCCTCCCAGAGCACCGCGACCCGGTCCGCCATCGAGACGGTTGACGGGCGGTGGGCCACGATCAGCGCGGTCGTGTCGGCGAGCACGCGCCGCAGTGCCGCCTCAACGAGCGCCTCCGTGTCAACGTCGAGCGCCGAGAGCGGGTCGTCGAGCACGAGCACGTCGGGCGCCGCGGCGACCACGCGCGCGAGGGCGAGCCGCTGGCGCTGCCCGCCCGAGAGCGACAGCCCCTCCTCCCCCACCTCGGTGTCGACGCCGTTCGGCAGCTCGGCGGCGAAGCCGGCCTGCGCCACGTCGAGCGCCTGCGTGAGCACCGCGTCGGCCTCCGGGCTGTCCGGGTCGAGGTCGTCGCGCCCGAGCAGCACGTTCTCGCGCACCGAGGCGGAGAACAGGATCGGTTCCTCGAACGCGACGCCGATGCGGCGGCGCAGCTCGGAGAGGCGGAGCTCGCGCACGTCCACGCCGTCGAGCTCGACCGCACCGCCGGTGACGTCGAACAGCCGGGTGGGCAGCGTGGTCAGCGTGGTCTTGCCGCTGCCGGTTGCGCCCACGATCGCCATCGTCTCGCCGGGACGCAGCACGAGGTCGATGCCCGCGAGCAGATCCGGCTCCGCGGCGCCCGCGTCCGGGTACGCGAACCGCACGTTGCGAAATGCGAGCTCGCCGCGGGGCTCCGCGATGGTGCGCGGCTCAGCCGGATCCGTGATGGTCACGGGCGCGTCGAACACCTCGAAGACGCGGTCCGTCGCGGTGCGCGTGTCCACAAGGAACGAGTACAGGTAGCCGAGCGACGACATGGGCCACTGCAGCGCGGCGGCCATCGCGAAGAACGCGAAGAGCTCGCCCACCGTGAGGAGACCGTGCGCGGTGAGCCACACACCGGTGATGAAGCACGCGCCGAGGGCGAGGATCGGCACCAGCTCGTGCCAGAACCAGAGCGCCCCAACCTCGCGTGCCTTGCGCAGCTCTGTATCGCGCAGCGACTCCGCGCGGCGCGTGAACTGGGTGAGCGCGTGGCCGCCGCGGCCGAACGCCTTGAGCACGCGAATGCCGTGCACGCTCTCCTCGACCGCGGTCGCGAGATCGCCGGCCTGGTCCTGGCTGCGCCGAGAGAGCAGGCCGTAGCTCTGCTCGAAGCGGTACCCCATCACCCAGACGGGGATCGAGCACACCACGAACACCGTGCCGAGCGCCCAGTGCCACCGGAACAGCAGCGCGGCGCCGATCACGATCGTGAGAATGTTGATGAGCAGCAGGATCAGGCCGAACGCCAGCCAGCGGCGAATCGTTCCGATGTCCTGCATCATGCGGCTCAGCAGCTGGCCCGACTGCCACCGGTCGTGGAACGCGACGGGCAGGCGCTGCAGCCGGTCGTAGAAGGCCCGGCGGATCGACAGCTCGATCCCGGCGGCCGGTGTCAGCACAAAGCGGCGGCGCAGGAACACCATGAGGGCCTCCGCAACGCCGAGGCCGAGCACCGCGAGGGTGGCCCAGACGATCTGCACGCGGTCGCCCGTGGTGATGGGGCCATCGACGGCCCACTGGAGCACGAGCGGGATGAGCAGGCTCGCGACCGCGGCGCCGAGGCCCACGAGCGCACCGCCGATGAGGCGGGGCAGCGCCGGGCGCGCGAACGGGTACAGCCGGGCGAGCGCGCGGGGCGTGGACAGCCGCGCCGCGGGTTCGGGAACGGGGCCGCGGTCATCAGACGACGGCGGTACAGCGTGTGAAACAGTCATGATCCCTGATCGAGAAAGCGCACCGAAGCGTGGTGCGGAGAAGCTGGAAACGGAAGGGGCGGCGCCGAGCGGCGGGCCGCGAGATACCTAGTGTCCGGTCAGCGGGGTGCCCGGACGAGCGAGACGATATGCGATGCGGGTCATCCGTACCATGATCTGCTCCTTTCCGGGTCGTAGGGATACAGTGAACCACCCTATCCGGGCGGTCGCGCGATCTGCAAGCACCAGTTTGGGGTGGGGCGGTAGCCTTGCCGCATGACCCCTCGCCGCCGCCTCGCCCCCTGGCTGTGGGCCGCGGCCACCCTCGCCGCCCTCGCGGTGCTCGCGGTCAACGCCGCGCTCGGTGCGACCGTGTACGGCGTCGGGGTGGGCGACAGCCTGGCGGTCGCCCTCGTGCTCGCCGTCGCGGTGCTCACCGTGCAGCGCTTCCCGCGGCTCGCGCTCGGCCTCGTCACCGCGGGCGCGATCGGCGAGATACTCCTGGTCACCGCCACGCCGACCGCGCCGTGGCCGGTCCCCGTGGCCACGCTCCTCGCCGCGCTCATCGTCTTCGCGGTCGCGGCGCTGCGGGGGCACTGGGTGGGGGCGGCGAGCGGCACGGCGCTCATCGGGATCGTCGCTGGCGGCATCGCCTCCGGCACCGGATCCCACCTGCCCCCGGGCCCCGTGATCTCAAACCTCATCGTCACCCTCGCCCTGCTCGCCGCAGCCGTTGGCGCGGCGCTGCTCGTGCGCGCGATCCGGGCCACGCGGGGCGAGCTTGCCGCGGTCAAGGAGGTGTCCGAGCTTGAGCTCGCGCGCCGTCAGGTCGCGGAGGAGCGCACGCGGATCGCGCGCGAGATGCACGACGTCGTGGCGCACGGCATGTCAGTGATCCAGGTGCAGGCGGCAAGCGCGCGCTACCGCTACCCCGACCTCGACGCCCCCGTCGCAGACGAGTTTGACGACCTCGCGGCCACCGCTCGCACCGCGCTGGGTGAGATGCGGGCGCTGCTCGGGGTGCTCCGCGCCGATGACGACGCCGAGCAGGCACCGCAGCCGGGTCTCGCCCAGCTCCCCGAGCTCGTCGCCCGCTCGCGCGCCGAGCTCGACGATCAGCTTCCGCCGGCCGTGGGGGATCGCCTCGACCCGGTCTGCGCGCTCGCGGTGTACCGGGTGGCGCAGGAGTCGCTCGGCAACGCCGCCCGGCACGCGCCCGGCACCGCCGTCCGCGTCACGCTCGAGGCCGAGGCCACAGCCACAACCGATGCCAGTGCCGAGGTCGCCCGCACCGCCGGGCCCGAGGCCCCAGCACAGCTGCGGATCACCGTTGAGAACGCGCCGCCGACCGCGGCGTCGGCCCCGGCGGTCCTCGCTGCCGACCGGAGCGGCCACGGCATCCGCGGCATGCGGGAGCGCGTGGCGGCCCTCGGCGGCGGCCTCTGGGCGGACCACACCCCGGCCGGCGGCTTCCGGGTCGTCGCGCTCGTGCCCGTCACCCCGGGGACGCCGATCGATCCCGCACACGCGAGCATCGCACCCGCGCCGGCCGCGCCGACCACACTGACCGCACCGGTGACGCCGGCCGCGCCCACCGCCCCCGCACCACCCACCCGACCGGAGCCCCGCGCATGACCGTTTCAGTGCTCATCGTCGACGATCAGGCGATGGTCCGGGCCGGCTTCGCCGCGATCCTCGACGCCCAGCCGGACCTCACGGTCGTGGGGCAGGCAGCGGACGGCGAGGAGGCGATCGAGCTCTCGCACCGGCTCCGCCCGGACGTCGTGCTCATGGACGTCCGCATGCCCGGGAAGAACGGGCTCGAGGCCACCCGCGAGCTCATGTCGCCGCCGCCGCGCATCGACCACGTCCCCCGCGTGGTGATCCTCACCACCTTCGACATCGACGAGTACGTGCACGACGCGCTCGCGGCGGGGGCGAGCGGGTTCCTCCTCAAGGATGCGCCCCCGGCCGACCTCGTGCAGGCGGTGCGCGTGGTCGCCGCGGGCGACGCCCTGCTGGCCCCGAGCGTCACGAAGCGGCTGCTTCAGCGCTTCGCTGAGCAGCGCCCCGCCAGCGACGCGCACGCGCTGCGCCTCGCCGAGCTCACCGAGCGCGAGCGCGAGATCCTCGTGCGGATCGGCCGCGGCCTCGCCAACGCCGAGATCGCCGCCGAGCTGTTCATCGCCGAGCAGACCGTGAAGTCGCACGTGACCCGCATCTTCACGAAGCTGCACCTGCGCGACCGCGTCCAGGCGGTGATCCTCGCGTACGACGCGGGCCTGGTCTCGCCGGATCGCTAGTCGGACGGGGCCGTCCGGGAGCCGCCCCCTACCCCGGTAGGGGGTCGAATGCGCACCCCGGGGTGATGCGCAGGCCGATTCTGGCGCGGGACCGTACTTCCAGACCACTGGAAGGACCGTCACATGACCATCGTCGCCCCCACTCCGCGCAGCGCCCCCGCGCCGCGCACCGCCCGCACCGGCCGCACCGGCCGCACCGCGGCCCCCGGCTCCCGCCGCGACCCCGCGGTTGATCTCGTGCGCGCCGCGTGCCTCGTCGCGGTGGTCGCGGTGCACGCGCTCATGGTCGGCGTGAGCGTCACGGGCGACGGCGTGGTGCTCGAGAACGCGCTCGAGGCGTGGGACCTGTTCACGCCGTTCTCCTGGGTCGCGCAGATGATGCCGCTGTTCTTCATCCTCGGGGGCTTCGCCTCGGCGACCCACCTGCGGCGCGAGCGCGGGCGCGGGGTGCGCGGTCCGGAGTATGTCGCGCTCCGGCTGCGGCGGCTCCTCCCGGTGCCGCTGGCCGCCGCGGTGGCCACCACGGTCGCGCTCGCGGTGCTGGCCGCGGCCGGGCTCGACCCGGAACTCGTCGCGGAGGCGGGCTGGCGGATCAGTCAGCCGCTCTGGTTCCTGGGCGTCTACGTCCTGTGCACCGCGTTCGTGCCGCTCGCGCTGCGCGCCCACGAGCGCGCGCCGCGCCGCGCGGTCGCCGCGCTCGGCGCCGCGGTGCTCGCGGTCGACGCGATTCGGTGGGTGAGCGGCGTCGACGCGGTTGGCTGTGCAAATCTGCTGTTCGTGTGGCTGCTGGTGCAGCAGCTGGGTTTCTGGCTCGCGGACGGCCGCGCGCCGAGCCTGCGGCAGGCGGCCTGGGCCGCGGCGGGAATCGCGGGGCTCATCGTCGTCGGGGCAAGCCCGGCGAACCTGTTCGAGGCGCTCAACCCGCCCACGGCTGCGCTCGCGCTGCTCGGCGTGGTGCAGCTGGCAGCTTTCGCGGCGCTGCGGCACCGGCTCGCGGCCCGGGCCGGGCTCCCCCGGGTGCGGCGCGCCGTCGACGCGATCAACGGAACCGCGATGACGATCTACTCCTGGCACATGCCCGTGGTCGTGCTCCTCGCGGGCCTGCTGCTCGCCGCACAGTCCGCGCCCGGCGCGGCGGCGCTGCTCCCCGCTCCGCTCTCCGGCGACTGGTGGCTCGGCCGCCCCGCGTGGCTCGTCGCGGCCGGGGTCGCGGTGACGCTCGCTGTGTCGGTCGCGGGCCGCATCGAGCGCCGGCCCCGGGGCGCCGCGGGTTCCGTGCCGGCCGGGCGCCCCGGCGCCGTCTCCGCGCGCCGCGCCGCCCTCGGGGTGCTGAGCGGTGCGGGCGGCGTGCTGGTGATCCTCACCGCCACCGGAGCGCTCTGGGCCTGGGCGCTCGGCGCCGCGCTCATCGCCGCGGCGGTGTGGACGGTGTCGCCCGCCCGCTTGCGACCCGCGGACCAGATCGCGGTCGCGGGCGCCGTCGCGGCCACGGGGCCGGCCACGCGCCCGGCGCGGGGCTAGAAGGCGAAGCCGATCCCCAGCAGCACGCCGTAGGCGAGCGCCGCGAGGCTCGTGAGCTGCAGCACGAGGATCAGCTCGCGCGGGGTCTTCGCGGTGAGCACGATCAGGATGCAGGGCAGCACGAGCAGCAGCACGAACCACACGAGCAGCATCCCGGGATTGGCGAAACCGAACATCGCGGGCACCGCGAACGGGAGCAGCAGGCAGACCACGAACAGGATCCGCGAGGCCCGATCCCCGATCCGCACCGCGAGGGTGCGCTTGCCCGCGAGCCGGTCCGTGGGGATGTCGCGAATGTTGTTGACGATCAGCACGGCGACCGCGAACAGGCCCACGCCGGCACCGGCGAACCACTCCTCCTGCGTGCGCACGTCGGTCTGCAGCCAGACCGTACCCACCGTGGCCACGAGGCCGAAGAAGATGAAGACGACCACCTCGCCGAGGCCCGCGTACCCGTAGGGGCGCTTGCCGCCGGTGTAGAACCACGCGGCGATGATCGCGATCACGCCGAGCGCCAGGAACCACCACCGGCCGCTGAGCGCCACGGCCACGAGCCCGGACACGGCCGCGAGGCCGAAGAAGATGAGCGCGAGCGCGAGCACCCGCTTGGGGTTCACGAGCCCGGAGCCGGTGAGCCGGGCCGGGCCCACGCGGAACTCGTCGGTGCCGCGCACGCCGTCGGAGTAGTCGTTCGCGTAGTTGACGCCGATCTGCAGGAACACCGCGACCGCGAGCGCGAGCAGGGTGAGCGGCCACGAGAAGCCTTGCACCATGTGCGCAATCCCCGCACCCGCCGCCACGGGGGCGACCGCGAGCGGGAGGGTGCGCAACCGCGCCCCGCCCACCCAGTTGCGCCAGGTGATACGCGGCTCCGCGCCGCTGGCAACCTGCTCCGCTGCCGCTGCCCGCACGGCCGGGTTGCCCGATTTGCGGCGATCCTTTGCCTGGTTCACGACCGTTCCTCCCCTGCTGCGCGCCGCGTTTCGCGGAAGCTGTCGCGCACTCGTCCCAACCACTCGCCGAGCGCGACGAGGTCCGGTTTGCCGCCCGCGAGCCGCGGGATCTCGTCGGTCTCGGTCGCCCACTCCGGCGCTGCGGCCACGCCGAGCCGGGCGCGCACCGCCTCGCGGACGGCGTCAAAACTCGCGGCGGCCGGGTCGGCCGCGGCGTCGACGCCGGTGCCGGCCGGATCCGCGCCACGCTGCGTCTCGACGACCAGCGTGACCCGCTCGCCCCACTCCGGGTGCGGGGCGCCGAGCGCGACGGCGCTCTCCCAGCCGGGCAGCTCGCGCACCACGCGCTCGACCTCGTCGAGAGAGACGTTGATGCCGCCGGAGATCACGACCCGGTCCAGGCGGCCGGTGACGGTGAGCATGCCGCCCAACAGCTCGCCCGCGTCGCCCGTGCGGTACCAGCGCGACTCGACGCCGGCGGGGCTGACATCGGTGATGAAGCGCTCGGCGGTGAGGGCCGGATCGGCCACGTAGCCGAGCGCCAGCGCGCTGCCCCCGAGCTGCACCTCGCCGGCCCGGATGCGGACACGGGTGTCGCCGATCTCCACGCCGTCATAGACGCAGCCACCGGCGGTCTCGGTCATCCCGTAGCTGCGCTTCAGCGCGACGCCCAGCTCGTGGCAGCGCTGCCGCAGGGCCACCGAAACTGCCTGGCCGCCCACGAGCACCGCGTCGAACGCGCGCAGCACGGCCGCGGCGTCCGGATCAGCGGCGGCGAGGTCGAGCAGGCGCGACAGCTGCACCGGGACGAGCGACAGGTAGCGGCGCTCGGCCGTCATCGCCTCCACGGCCGCGAGCACGCGTGCCGGGTCGCCCGGGTCGTCAACGAAGACCGGGTCTTCCCCGGCGAGCGTGCTGCGGATGAGCAGCTGCAGGCCGGAGATGAGGTGGATCGGGAGGGCCACGAGCCACTGGCCCGGCCCGCCAAAGGCCTCGTGGGTCGCGGCCGCGCTGGCCCGCAGCGCCGCCGCGGAGAGCGCGACGGCCTTGGGGATGCCGCTCGACCCCGAGGTGCGCACCACGAGCGCGGTGCCGTCCGGGAGCGGGGCGTGCTGGAGCGCGTGCACCGCGTCCGGGTCAGTGCCCGGTGCGACGGGGAGCACGGGGGCCCCGCCGGCGAGCGCGTCCTGCAGCGCGGCCATGAGCCAGGCGCGATCCTCGGTGGGGATGGCGCGGAGTCCGTTCGGCTGTGTCACCCCACCAGGGTACTCCGTGTCAGGCGGCGCCGAGCTCGCGCGCCGCGCGGGTGAGCTCGGCGACCGCGCGCTCAACGATCGCGTCGGTCATGCGCGCGCTCGGGCCCGAGATCGACAGCGCCGCCGGCGGCACCGCGCCCGGCACGGCGACCGCGATGCACCGCACGCCGACCTCCTGCTCGCCGTCGTCGATCGCGAAGCCTCGGCGCCGCGTCTCGCGCAGGTCGGCGATCACGGCGTCCGCGCTCGGGAGCGTGGTCGGCGTGTAGGCCGGGAGCCCGGTCCGATCCAGAATCTCGCGCACCCGGCGCTCCGGCAGCGTCGCGAGCATCGCCTTGCCCACACCGCTCGCGTGCGGCAGCACGCGGCGCCCCACCTCGGTGAACATGCGCATCCTGTGCCGTGACGGGACCTGGGCCACGTAGGCGACCAGGTCGCCGTCGAGCACCGCGAGGTTGGCGGTCTCCTGCGCGATGTCCTCGAGACGGACGAGCGCGCCGCGGGCCGACTCGGCGAGCGGCGGCGTCGCGCGCTCGCCGAGGCCGATGAGGCGCGGGCCGAGCGCGTAGTCGCGGGTGTCGAGCTGCCGCGCCGCGCCGAGCTCCACGAGCGTGCGCAGCAGGCGGTGCGCGGTGGGCACGGCGAGCCCGGCCCTGGCCGCGATCTCGGCGAGCGGCAGCGCGGCGTCCGCCTCGGCCAGCACCTCGAGCACCCCGAAGGCGCGGGCGACCGACTGCACCTGCCCAGCGCCGGCGGGCACGGGAGTAGCTGCCGTGGCGGGAGCGGCGCGGGGATCCGGATTTCTCATGACTCCACGATACGGAATCGATACTCCAAAAAGCGAGCCGTCCTCCTATCGTGGGGAGCAGACCCCGCGGCGCACGGCCGCGCACGCCCGCAGCATAGGAGCTCGCATGATCAGCTACGCCTCACGCGCCGACCTCTCGGTCGCCGACCCGATCCTCGCCTTCGCGGAGGAGAGCCTCGACCGCCACGGCATCGACGCCGAGGCGTTCTGGGCCGGCGTGAGCGCGATCGTGCACGAGCTGTCACCGCGGAACGCCCGGCTGCTGCAGACCCGCGACGAGCTGCAGGCGCGGATCGACGCCCACCATCGCGCGCACCCCGGGGTGCCGGATCCCGAGGCGTACCGGGCGTTCCTCACCGAGATCGGGTACCTCCGGCCCGCACCGGAGGCCGTGCGGGTGACCACCGCCGACGTGGCGCCCGAGATCGCCACGCTCGCCGGCCCGCAGCTCGTGGTGCCCATCCTCAACGCGCGCTTCGCCCTCAACGCGGTGAACGCCCGCTGGGGATCGCTCTACGACGCGCTCTACGGCACCGACGCGATCCCGCAGGAGGGCGCGCTCGCGCCGGGCACGGGTTACAACGCCGAGCGCGGTGCCGCCGTGATCGCCCGCGGGCGCGAACTACTCGACACGATCGCGCCGCTCGTGGTGCGCGAGGGCATCACGATCGGCGCGGACCCCGTCCCCGCGGAGAACGCCCCGGCCTCACACGCCGACGCGACCGGCTACACGGTGGTCGACGGGGAACTCCGCGTCGAGCTGTCGGGCCTCGCAGCCGCCGGACTCGCCGACCCCGCCGGGTTCGTCGGCTACACCGGTACGGCCGATGCCCCGAACTCGCTGCTCCTCGTACACCACGGCATCCACGCGGAGATCGTCATCGATCCGGCCGGCTCGATCGGATCGCGCGACGCCGCCGGGGTGCAAGACATCGTGCTCGAGGCGGCCCTCACCACGATCATGGACCTTGAGGATTCAGTCGCCGCCGTCGACGCCGAGGACAAGGCGCTCGGCTACCGGAACTGGCGCGGG
The DNA here is from genome assembly GCF_004217175.1 of Leucobacter luti. GTDB lineage: Bacteria > Actinomycetota > Actinomycetes > Actinomycetales > Microbacteriaceae > Leucobacter > Leucobacter luti. The sequence goes on along the minus strand of NZ_SHKI01000006.1, from coordinate 139,061 downwards.
CTCATGGCGGGCACCCTCACGGAGCAGGTTACGAAGGGCGGCGCGAGCTTCACCCGCTCGATGGCCCCGGATCGGCGCTACACGGGGCCGAGCGGCGGCGAGGTCACGCTGCCCGGCCGCTCGGTGCTGTTCGTCCGCAACGTGGGCCACCTCATGCTGGGCGACTCGATCCTCGACCGCGACGGCGCGGAGACCCCCGAGGGGATCGTCGACGCGATCATGACGGCGCTCGGCTCGCTCGACGATCTCCGCGGCGCCCTCGCGAACTCGCGCACCCCCTCGATGTACATCGTGAAGCCAAAGATGCACGGGCCAGACGAGGCCGCGTTCACGGCCGAGCTATTCGGCCGGGTAGAGGAGCTGCTCGGCCTCCCCCTCGGCACCCTCAAGATCGGGATCATGGACGAGGAGCGCCGCACGTCGGCAAACCTCGCGGCCTCGATCGCGGCCGCCGCCGACCGGGTCGCGTTCATCAACACCGGCTTCCTCGACCGCACCGGCGACGAGATCCACACCTCCATGCACGCCGGCCCGTTCCTGCCCAAGGCCGCGATCCGCACCGCGCCCTGGCTCGGCGCCTATGAGGCGCGCAACGTGACGACCGGCGTCGCCTGCGGGCTCGACGGCCACGCCCAGATCGGCAAGGGGATGTGGGCGATGCCGGATCTCATGGGTGCGATGCTGGAGCAGAAGATCGGGCACGTGCGTGCCGGGGCCTCGACGGCGTGGGTGCCGTCGCCGACCGCCGCGACGCTGCACGCGATCCACTATCACCTCGTCGACGCGTTCGCGGCGCGGGCCGAGGTCACCGCCGCCGCGGCCGCGGACAGCGACTCGCTCGCCGAGCTGCTGCGCGTGCCGCTCGCGGGCGCCGACGATCTCGACCCGGCCACGGTGGCCGCCGAGCTCGAAAACAGCGCGCAGTCGATCCTCGGCTACGTGGTGCGCTGGATCGACCAGGGCGTGGGCTGCTCGAAGGTGCCGGACATTCACGACGTGGGCCTCATGGAGGATCGCGCCACGCTCCGCATCTCCGCGCAGCTGCTCGCCAACTGGCTGCTCCACGGCGTGATCACGGAGGCCGAGATCGACGCCGCGCTCGTGCGCTGCGCGGCGGTGGTCGATCGGCAGAACGCCGCGGACCCCGCCTACGAGCTGCTGCTCGGGGCCGACGGCGCCACCCCGGGCCTCGCGTTCACCGCCGCCCGCCGGCTCATCATCGAGGGCGGCGCGCAGCCGAGCGGCTACACGGAGCCGCTGCTGCACGAGCTGCGCCGCGCAAAGAAGGCGGAGCAGGCGGCGTAGGCCCGGCGGCGGCGCAGCGGCGGCGCAGGCCCGTGCCGCACCACCGCCCCCGCCGCGCTAGTAGTGGTAGGGGAACGGGCTCCAGTCCGGATCGCGCTTCTCGAGGAACGAGTCGCGCCCCTCGACCGCCTCGTCGGTGCCGTAGGCCAGGCGCGTGGTCTCGCCCGCGAAGAGCTGCTGGCCCACGATCCCATCGTCGACGGCGTTCATGGCGTACTTGAGCATCCGGATCGCGGTTGGCGACTTCCCGAGGATCGTCCGCGCCCAGGCGATGCCCGTGCGCTCAAGCTCGGCGTGCGGCACCACCTCGTTGACCGCGCCGATCTCGCGGGCGCGATCGGCCGAGTACTCCTCCGCGAGGAAGAAGATCTCGCGGGCAAACTTCTGCCCCACCTGCTTCGCAAAGTAGGCGCTGCCGTAGCCGGCGTCAAACGAGCCCACATCGGCGTCAGTCTGCTTGAACTTCGCGTGCTCGCGCGAGGCGATCGTCAGGTCGCAGATCACGTTCAGCGAGTGCCCGCCGCCCGCCGCCCAGCCGGGCACCAGCGCAATGACCACCTTCGGCATGAAGCGGATGAGGCGCTGCACCTCAAGGATGTGGAGGCGCCCCGCGCGGGCGCGCTCCTCGGGGCCCACGGCCTCCTCCGACTCCGCGTACTTGTAGCCGTCGCGGCCGCGGATGCGCTGGTCTCCGCCGGAGCAGAACGCCCAGCCGCCATCGCGCGGCGACGGCCCGTTGCCCGTGAGCAGCACCACACCGACGCGCGGGTTGACGCGCACCCGGTCGAGGGCATCGTAGAGCTCGTCGACGGTGTGCGGCCGGAACGCGTTGCGCACCTCCGGGCGGTCGAACGCGATGCGCGCGATCCGGCCGTCCACGCTGAGGTGCGCGGTGATGTCGGTGTAGCCCGCGGCACCGGGAGCGATCTCCCACTCGGCCGGATCGAAAAGCTCTGAAACCTGCTGCGTCATGCCCCCAGCCTATTCGCCGCGGCCGATCACGACACCGCGACGCCGAAGAGCAGCCCGATCAGGTACGTGGCCGCCATCGTCGCCATCCCCATCGTCACGTTGCGCAGGATCGCGGGGCGCCGGGGCGATTCGCCGAGGCCGGCGCTGATCCAGCCGGTGAGTACGAGGCCCACGACCACGCCGACCGCCGCGACCCACACCCGGTGCTCGCCGACCGGGAGCAGGATCATGAGCAGCGGGATCAGCGCGCCGGCCGTGAACGCCACGAACGACGACACCGCGGCCGCCCACGGGCTCGTGTAGTCGCTCGGGTCGATCCCGAGCTCGACCTCCGCGTGCGCGGCAAGCGCGTCGTGCGCGGTGAGTTCCTCGGCCACCTGCAGTGCCAGGCCGGAGGAGAGGCCGCGCTGCTCGTAGAACCCGGCGAGCTCGTGCAGCTCCTCCTCCGGCTGTTCCGCAAGCTCGCGGGTCTCCTTCGCGATGAGCGCGCGCTCGGTATCGCGCTGCGTGCTCACCGAGACGTACTCGCCGCCGGCCATTGAAAACGCGCCGGCCACGAGGGCGGCGAGGCCCGCGGTCACGATCGCGATCAGGTTGCCGGGCGTCGCGCCGGCAACGCCGATCACCACGCCGGCGGTCGAGACGATGCCGTCGTTTGCGCCGAGGACGCCGGCGCGCAACCAGTTGAGACGCTGGCCAACCTTCTGGTGGGGCTCGTCAGCGTGCTGCCGATTATTCTCGGGGTTCTGCGTGAGTGCCATGCCCTGAGTCTGAACCTCCCGCGCGGGGTCCGCAAGCATGGTGAGGCTGGCCTTTCTCCCAGCCTGAGGCACACAACTCCCAGCTCGGGAGACGAATCCAGCGCTCGATGCGGGGCCGGGGCTCCGCGAAACTCCGTACACTCGGGTGCATGACGCACGCCGAGCTCCCGCCCCTCGCAGCCCTGCTCGACGCGGTGCGCGTGGTGGCGATCCCCACCCGCACCCGGTTCCGCGGGATCACGGTGCGCGAGGCGGCGATCTTCGACGGCCCCGAGGGCCCGAGCGAGTTCTCCCCGTTCACCGAGTACGGGGACGCCGAGGCGGCGCAGTGGCTCGCGGCCGCGATCGACTTCGGGTGGCGGCCGCAGCCCGCGGCGCTGCGCGACCGCATCGACGTGAACGCGACCGTCCCGGCGGTCGGGCCCGCAGAGGTGGCGGGGATCCTCGCCCGGTTTCCCGGCTGCCGCACCGCGAAGGTGAAGGTCGCCGAGCGCGGCCAGACGCTCGCGGAGGACGTCGCCCGCGTGCGGGAGGTGCGCGCGCTGATGGGGCCGGACGCGCGGATCCGCGTCGACGCGAACACGGGCTGGACCGTCGATGAGGCGGTCGCGGCGCTCACCGCGCTCGCCACGTTCGACCTCGACTACGCGGAGCAGCCGTGCGCCACGGTGCCGGAGCTCGCGGCGGTGCGCGAGCGGCTCGCGGCGGCGGGGACCAGCGTGCGGATCGCGGCTGACGAGAGCGTGCGCAAGGCGAGCGACCCGCTCGCCGTGGCCCGCGCCGGGGCCGCCGACCTCATCATCGTCAAGGCGCAGCCGCTCGGCGGGGTCGCCCGGGCGCTCGACATCGTGCGCGAGGCCGGGCTCCCGGTCGTCGTGTCGAGCGCGCTCGACACGTCCGTGGGCATCGCGATGGGGGCGCAGCTTGCCGCCGCGCTCCCCGCGGGAATGCTCGCCGGCGCCTGCGGCCTCGGCACGGTCGCGCTCCTCGCGGGCGACGTCACGGCGGCGCCGCTCGTCCCGGAGCGGGGGTCGATCCCGGTGGGCCGTCCCGCGCTCTCGGACGAGCTCCTCGCGCGCTACGCGGCCGCGCCCGAGCGGGCCACCTGGTGGCGGGAGCGCGTGGCCCGGTGCCACGCGCTCCTCGCGACGCCGGGCCGCGCCTGAGCGCGCCCTTCGGTTAGACGCGCACGCGGCGGGCGCCCTCGCCGAGCGCCTCAAGCTTTGCCCACGCGATCTGCGGGTGGACGCGGCCGCCGAGGCCGCAGTCGGTCGCCGCGATCACGCGCTCCGGGCCGACCACCCGAGCGAAGCGCTCGATGCGCTGCGCCACGAGGTCGGGGTGCTCCACGAGGTTGGTCGAGTGGCCCACGACGCCCGGAACGAGGATCAGATCGTCGGGGATGAGCGCCTTCTGGTCCTCCCAGACCGCCCACTCGTGCTCGTGACGGGCGTTCGCCGCCTCGAACGAGATCTGGCCCACCTTCGCGCCGAGCACCGTCTTGAGGATGTGCTTCAGCTCGATGTCGGTGGTGTGCGGGCCGTGCCAGGAACCCCAGCAGAGGTGCAGCCGGATCTGCTCCTTCGGGAGCCCCTCGATCGCGGCGTTGATCGCGTCGACGCGGATCTGCGTGAACGCGAGGTAGTCTTCGATGCTCGGCTCCGGGTTGATCTGGTCCCAGTTCTCGGCGAGCGACGGGTCGTCGAGCTGCAGGATCAGCCCGGCGTCGGTCACGGCGCGGTACTCCTCGCGCAGGGCCGCGACCCAGGCGTCGATGTGCTCCTGCTCGCTGCCGTAGAACTCGTTCTCGATGCGGGCGGCCGAGCCGGGCGCGATCGCGGTCAGGAAGCCCGTCTCGCCCTCGGCAAGCGCCGCGTTCAGGTTGCGGGTGTCGGCGGCGATCGCGGCCTGCCCCGTGTAGCTGATCGGGCCCGTGGTCGCGGGGAACGCGGTCGCGTTCTTGCCCACGCTGATCCCGCTCTCCGGATCCTGGTACGCGGCGGAGAACTCGCTCCAGTCGCGACGGTCAGGGAACGTGGTGAGGCGCACGTTGCCGGGCTCGGAGCGGACCGGCTCCTGGCTGAAGATGTCCTTGCCGGTCAGCTCCAGGCCCGCGGTGCGCTGGAACGAGTACGTCCACCAGGCGCCGTAGTCGACCGCGTTCGACATCGCCTTGCCAAACTCGCCGTCGCCCGGCTGGGTGATCCCGGCCTCGCGCTGCCGCTCCACGACGTCGCGCACCGCCTCAGCGACAAGCGCCTCGTACTCCGGAGTCGACTGCAGCGTGAAGCCGTCGTCTGCGAAGGTGCGGGCCGCGTTCGCCTCGATGAGCGCCTGGGTGCGGGGCAGGCTGCCGGCGGTGGTGGTTTCGATACGGGTCATGCTTCGAAGCTACCGGGCGGCGCACACGGCTCCCAGTTGCGTGACGCAGGATGACGCGGCGGGCACACCGGGGGCGGCGGGCGGGTGCGCGCGGCGCTAGCCCTTGAGGCCCGGGAAGTCCTCTTCGCGCCACTCGCCCGCGGTCCGCTCCCCGGCGGCGAACGACGCCTCCTCGTGCTGGCGCAGCTCGACGCGGCGGATCTTGCCCGAGGTGGTCTTCGGCAGCTCAGCAAACTGGACCCGGCGCACCCGCATGTACGGCGGGAGGGCGACGCGAGCGTGCGCGAGGATCTCGCGGGCCGTGTCCTCGGTGGCGGGCACCCCGGCGGCGAGCGCCACGTACGCCTTCGTGACGTTCAGCCGCGTCTCGTCTGGTGCGCCGACCACGGCGGCCTCGGCCACGGCCGGGTGCTCCAGGAGGGCACTCTCCACCTCGAACGGGGACACCTTGAAGTCGCTCGACTTGAACACGTCGTCGGTGCGGCCCACAAAGGTGAGCACCCCGTCGGCGTCGCGGCGCGCCACGTCGCCGGTGTGGAACAGGCCGTCGGCGGTCGCGCGGGCGGTCGCCTCGGGGTTGCCCAGGTACTCGGTCATGAGGTTGATCGGCGCGCGGCGCGGGCTCGCCCCGTCGGTTGCGGGGTCGGCGGGCACGATCCGCAGGCAGATCTCGCCCTCCTCGACCTCGGCGCCGGTCACCGGGTCCACGAGCACGGCGTCGACGCCGGGCAGCGGCAGGCCCATCGCCCCCGGCACGATCGGGTCGCCCGGCATGTTCGCGATGAGCGCCGTCGTCTCGGTCTGGCCGTAGCCGTCACGGATCTCGAGCCCCCACCACTCGCTGATGCGCGCGATCACCTCGGGGTTGAGCGGCTCGCCGGCGGAGACGAGCTCGCGAAGGGCGTGCGGCTTGCGGTCGAGCCGGTGCTGGATCAGCATGCGCCACACGGTGGGCGGCGCGCAGAACGTGGTGACGCCGGCGCGGTCGAGCTCTGAGACGAGGAACTCGGCGTCGAAGCGACCGTAGTTGGCAACGAAAATCGTGGCGCCCACGTGCCAGGGCCCGAAGAAGCTCGACCAGGCGTGCTTGCCCCAGCCGGGTGCGCTGATCACGAGGTGGGTGTCGCCCGGGCGCACCCCGAGCCACGACATGGTGGTGAGGTGGCCCAGCGGGTAGCTGGTGTGCGAGTGGACCACGATCTTGGGGAGGCTCGTGGTGCCCGAGGTGAAGTAGATGAGCGCGGGATCCTCGCTGCGGGTGGTCTTGGGGATCCGCCCGGGGCCCGCCGCGCGCGACTCCTCGTAGTGCGCCCACTCCCAGAGCGCGGCGCGCTCGTCCTTGGTGCCCTCGGCGAGGCCGACCCCGATACCGCGGTAGCGGCCGGGCACCTCGGCGAACTTCACCGCGTCCTCCGGGGCGGCGAACACCCAGTCCACGCGGCCGCGGGCGACGCGGTCCTCAAGCTCCGCGGCGCCGAGCACCACGGAGGTGGGAAGGATCACCACGCCGAGCTTCATCGCCGCGAGCATGATCTCCCACAGCTCGACCCGGTTGCCGAGCATGAGCATCGCCACGTCGCCCTTGCGCGCGCCGGTGCCGCGCAGCCAGTTTGCGACCTGGTCGGAGCGGCGCTTCAGCTCGGCGAAGGTGAGCTTCTGCTCGGTGCCGTCTTCCTCGGCGATCCAGAGCGCAACCGTGTCGTTGTCCGCGGCGATCACGTCAAAGACGTCGTGCGCCCAGTTGAACTCTGAGCCCACATCGGGCCAGCTGAACTCGGCGCGTGCGCGCGCCGGATCGCCCGCGCAGGCGAGCAGCTGGTCGCGGGCGGCGAAGAATGCGGCGGTTGCATCGATCTGGGTCATGCGGTCTATTCTCCACCCGTGCGGCCATGGCGGCGCACCACGGCGACGAGTTGGGCCCCGAATGCCACGAGCATCGCGCCCGCGAGGATGAACGCGGCGACGCCCCGCGCGTTGCCGCTCGGCATCGGGCCGACCACCCACCAGAACACGACGCACTGCGCGATGAGCAGCACGGGGAGCGCGCCGAACGCGATCAGCCCGAGCCCGAGGCTCGGGGGCCGGCGGCGCAGCAGGGCGGCCACGGCGGTGCCAACGCAGGCGGCGAGCAGGGCGCCCGTGAACCACATCATCGCGGCGAACGGCAGGTCGTACTCGGCGGCGGCCCGCTGCGCCGCGCCCGCCTCAACCCCGGCGAAGGTGCCGGGCGCGAAGTCGAGGCGCGCACCCAGATCGGTGAACCCGCCGATCTGCAGCTCGTACGATCCGAGCGTCGCGTTCACCTCGGGCGAGACCTCGAACTCGCCGCCCTCGCCGAGCACGTCGACCTCACGCGACTCGACCGCGTCGGCGTCAAACGTGACCACGAGTGCCCCATCCTCCCGCACCGTCTCGGACCCGACCCGCAGCTCACGCCGCTGCCCGGCATCGTCGTACGTGGCCATCTCCGCAACCCAGGGCACCACCGTGTTGCCGTCGGCGTCGGGGATCTGCGGGAGCTCACGATCGGAGTCGATCCACCCGCCGCCGCGCAGCTCGGCCGCGAGGTCCGGGGCGACCGTGAGCTCGATGCGGAGCGGGCGCACGGGGGCGGATCCGTCGTACGGGTTGTTGGGGTTCGTGTAGTACTCGTCGTCCCAGGTGTCGAGCCACGCGGCCCAGCGCACCTGCTCGGCGGCGGCGGTGGGCCCCGCGTCAACCGCGGCGCTCGCGAGCGTGTAGCGCACCTCGACCTCGTGCGCTCCGGAGAGCGCCTCGGTGAGCTGGGTCACCGCGACCGCGCTGCGCGGCTGCGGCAGCTCCCGCACGGGCACCTCCGCGCCGTCGATGCTGAAGGAGTCGAGGGCGAAGCCCAGATCCTGCCCGAGATAGCTCGTACGCCACTCGCGCGCCACCTGGGGCACCCGCGCGGAGTCCGCGGCGAACACGACGTCCAGCTGCTCGGTCACCGCCAGGCGCGCGGCCCCGGACGCGTCGCGGCTGAGCTCCGCGCGCACGTCGAAGCCGGAGACCTCGACGGCGAGGGTGCCCGGCAGGTTGCTCGCGTCCTCGCTGAAGTGCGTGGTCGGCTCGTAGGGTGGCGGCACCGTGGCCACCGTCACGATCGCCCCGGCGAGCACCGCGAGCGCGGCGGCGAACGAGAGCATCCCGGGCAGCGACAGGAACCGGTCCCCGCGCCAGCCAGCGGCGATCGCCGGGCTCCCGGCCTCGCGGATCGCGAGCGCGGCGACCCGCTGCCCGGCGCGGCGCGGCCGCTCGAACAGCAGGGCGAACGGCAACAGCGGGTCGTCGAGCGGCCCGCGCTCCGTCAGCCGGGTCGCCCGCGCAAACACGTGCGCGCCTTTGAGCTGCTGCACCGCGAGCGCGCCCCGCCGGGTGAGCGGGCGGGGCCGGTGCACGAGCACGAGCGTGGCGAGCGCGAGCGCCGTCGAGGCCACGACGAAGGCGGCCGGCCACCACACGACCGTCAGAATCACCTGCTCGGACAGCTGCCGCAGCACGCCCCACTGCAGCAGCGTGATCGCGATCGGCGCGAAGACGAAGAAGTCGCGCACGTAGCTGTCCGGCACCCAGCGCAGCCCGCGCTCGACCGCCTCGTCCGGGGCGCGCCAGCGGCGGGCGGCGGCGCGCACCGCGGGCAGGTTGCCCCAGCGTCCCGCACGCCGCCCGGCGCGCGCGAGCCGCGCCAGCCAGGGCTCGCGCGGCGCGCGCTTGGTGGGCGGCGCGGCGAGCTCGGCCACCAGCTCCGCGTGCCCGGTCTTCCCCAGCAGAGCGGCCGCGAGCTCGGGCGAGAGCCCCTCCGGCGGTTCGCTGCGCGCCAGGTACCACGGCTCCCCCGCGCTGTCGGCCCACACGACGCGGCGCGCGGCCGCGGCGAACAGCGCGAGCGCCGCGAGCACGACGAGGGGCAGCAGCGGGCCGTAGCTCTGCCACCAGAACAGCGCCGTGGTGGGCGGCTGCGCGAAGGTGCCCGGTTCGAAGCTCGCGCGGATCACGATGTCCGGGTAGGGCGGGAGCCCCTGGTCGTTGGTGAAGCTGTAGCGCACGTCGGCTGCATCGCCGGATCCGGCACTCTCGTCGGCCCCCACCCCGTCGCCCGCGCCTTCCCCGTCGCCCGCCCCGACGGCCTCGGGTTCGAGCCACTCGGTCGCGCTCGCGATCAGCCAGCCGACGTACGCCTGCGGCTGGCGGATCAGCGCGGCGTCGAGCTCGGCCGGGAGCGTGAGCGACACCTCGATTCCACGGGTGGCCTGCGGCCACAGCTGCCCGAACACAGGCCAGTTCAAGGCGTCGACCGGCTGGCCTGTGGCGTCGTCAACCTCGGCGGTGATCAGGTGGTGCAGCTCGTACGACACCGCGATGTTGTGCGTGCCGGCGAACTCCGTGCCGGTGGGCGGCGTGATCCTGATCGTGGTGGTGGTCGCCGCGCGCACGAGCTCTGCGGTGGCCGGTGTTCCGTCGACCAGCACCTCCCCGAGCTCGAACTCCGCGTCGTGGCCCTGAAACTCGGTGACGAGCACGCGCTCGACGCTCGGCTCTGGCCCGTTCCTGAAGTCGGCGGTGTAGCGCTCCGCGATCTCAGCCGCGAAGCCGCCGTCGGCGCCCCGTGTGACCGCGTAATCGACGCTCACGTCGCGCGCCACCCAGTCGACCTCGTCCACCTCGGCCGCGGCGATCACCGCGTCGAAGTCGTGCGGCTTGTTGATGATCGGCCCGAACAGCAGGAACAGGCCGACCGCGCCGAGCAGCGCCCAGAGGAACCGCAGCGCGGTGCGCGCCGACGCGTCGCCGCGGGCCCGCAGCCGGGCCTCGACCGCCGTGAGGATCCGCGCCAGCCACCGGAACAGCGGCGTGTGCGCGGGCACCGGGTCCGGGATCCGGCCGGAGTTCAGCAGCTCGGGATCGCTCCCCGCGAGGTCGAAGAAGTCGGGGCCGGGCAGCCCGCGCCGTGCCGGTCTCGCGTCTTTGCTCATGCTCCAGATTCCCCCGAACCGTGTGCCCCGCGCCGGGTGCGCCGGGGCTGGTGCGCCGCTAGCTGTGGAAGACCGTGTGCAGCTGCGGATCGTTCAGCGCCGCGCGGCCGCCGAGGTCATCGATCTCGAACAGCACAGAGGTGCCGGCGACCTCGTAACCGAGCTCCGCCATCAGCGCGTGCGCCGCGATGAGCGTGCCGCCCGTAGCGAGCACGTCGTCGATGAGCAGCACGCGGGAGCCGCGCGGGAAGTCGGCGTGCGCCTCGACGACCGCCACCCCGTACTCGAGCGCGTAGTCGACCTTCGCCGCCGGGCGGGGCAGCTTCCCCGCCTTGCGGATCGGCATCAGGCCGGCGCCGCTCGCGTACGCCGCGGCGCTCGCGAACAGGAAGCCGCGGGCCTCCAGACCGGCGACCACGTCGAAGGTGCCGGCGAAGGGGGCGATCAGCGCGTCGACGGTGGCCCGGAACGCGGGGCCGTCGGCGATCAGCGGGGTGATGTCGCGAAACAGGATCCCGGCCGCCGGGTAGTCGGGCACCTCGAGGATGAGGGACTCCGCGCGCTCAAGCGCCGCCCGATCGGGCGCGGACGGGTGGCTGGCGGGGGTCGCATCGTTCTCAAGCACGATGACCAGGGTACCCTGCCGCGGCGGCGCGGGCGCGGGCCCCACACGCCCGGGATCCCCACCCGAATTTTCGTTTTCGAATCGGCTCGTGTAATGTTTCTCTGGTTGGGAAACCAACGGGCGCCCCTAGCTCAGCTGGATAGAGCATCTGACTACGGATCAGAAGGTCGGGGGTTCGAATCCCTCGGGGCGCACCGCAAGACCCTCACTCTTTCGAGAGTGAGGGTCTTTTTGTGTGTGCGGGCTTACTTAAGCCGCCGCAGCCGCGACCGCCGGTCGGCGCGGCCGATCCCCAGCGCGACCGCGCCGGCGAGCGCGAGCGCCGCCCCGGACGCTCCGAGCCACAGCGCCGCATCGTCCGCGGCACCCGTGCGCGACAGGGCCGAGTTCGACGGCGGGGTGGGCGTGGGCGGTGTCGGCGACGGGTTCGGCGGGGTGGGCGTGGGCGTCGGCGTCGGCGTCGGCGTGGGCCCTGGCACGACCGTGCGCGTGGCGCACACCCCGGCCGCGGCGCAGGTTCCTGACGCCCCCGGCACGACCAGGTTCTTGAGCGTGCGATCCGCCGCGTCAGCCGAGACGGTCACCGAGTAGGTGATCGTAATCTGCTCGCCGACGTCGAGTGCGCCCTCCCACCGCAGGGTGTCGGTGTCGAACGTGGCTCCCCGCGTGGCGTCGTCGTTGTACGCGGCGTCGTCGAGCACGTCGCTCAGATCGTCCGTGAACGATGCGGGGTGCTCCGCGGTGAACGCGACGGGCCCGGTGTTCGTGACCGTGACCGTGTACGCCACCCGGTCGCCCGCCGACGCCGACGCACGGTCCACCGCCTTCTCGACCGTGAACGACGGGATCTCGGTCACGGCAACGCAGGCGTCTGCGCAGGCGCCACCCGAGCCGGGGACCACCGCGTTGGTGAGCACGTGGTCGCCGGTGTCTGGATCGTCAACGGTCACGCTGTAGGTGAGCCGCACCGTTTCCCCGACGGGCACCTCGACGTCCCAGACCAGCACGTTGCCGCTGAGCGCGGCAGCCGGGCTCGCGTCGTCGTTGTACGTGGCGTCGTCGAGCACCGCGCTGAGGTCGTCGGAGACGCTGGCCGGGGTATCCCGGGTGAAGTCGGTGGCCCCGGTGTTCGTGACGAGAATGGTGTAGGTCACCACCTCCCCGACCTCCGCCTCCGTCACGTCGACGGACTTCGACACGTCGAACTCGGCGATCTCCGTGTCGGCCTCGCAGACGGTTTCGCTCACGCAGGTGCCGTCCCCGGTGGGGACCACAGTGTTGACGAGTTCGTGATCACCGGATCCGGCCGCCGCCACGGTGACCGAGTACCTGATGAGCACCGTCTCGCCCACGGCGAGCGGCCCCGACCAGCTCAGGAGCTCACCCGTGAGGGTGGCGCCCCCCGTCACGTCTCCGTTGTAGGTGGCGTCGCGCAGCACATCGGTCAGGTCGTCCTCGAAGCCCGCCGGCGACTCGCTCGTGTAGTCGACCGCACCAGTGTTTTCAACGGCGATCACGTAGCTCACCGAATCGCCGACGCGGGCGACGCGCGTCAGTACCGACTTGCTCACGACGAACGAGGAGACCGGAGTGTCAGTGCCGCAGCTGGCCTCGGTCTCGCAGACCCCGTCCGGGCCCGGGAGCACAGCGTTGCGCAGGTGCAGATCACCGCTTCGCGGGGCGTTCACCGTGACCGAGTAGGTGACGGTGAGCTCCGCCCCCACGCCCAGGGCACCCGCCCAGCTGAGCAGAGTGCCGTCGACCACGGCGCCCGCTGACGCGTCGCCGTTGTACTGCGCATCGTCGAGCACGTCCGAGAGGTCATCGGTGAACGAGGCCGGATCGTCGGCGGTGAACGCGACACCGCCCACGTTGCGCACCGTCACGGTGTACGCGACGACGCCGCCGAGGCGGGTGCTGGGCGGTCCGGCCGTCTTGGCGACCGTGAACGCCCGCACCAGCGTCTCCGTGGTGCAGTTCTCAGCGCTCAAGCACTGCCCGTCGTCGCCGGGCACCACGGCGTTCCTGAGCGTGCCGTCGCCGGTGGGCGGAGCGTTGATCGTCACGGAGTAAGTGATGGTCGCCTGCGCCCCCACGTCGAGCGGGCCGGCCCAGGAGATGGTCTGCGCCGCGGAGTCGTACACCGCGCCGAGGCTGGCGTCATCGTTGTACGTGGCATCGTCAAGCACGCCCGCCAGCGAGTCGCTGAAGCTCGCGGGCGCCTCCGCGGTATATGCGGTCTCCCCGGTGTTCACGACGCTCACGGTGTACGTGACCCGATCGCCCGGCGAGGCGCTCGTCCTAGACGCAGACTTGGTCACGGCGTAGGCCGAGCCTGGCACGAGGGGGCACGAGGAGGCCGCGCTCGAATTGTTCGAGTCGTCTGGATCGCTCTCGGAGCCGACGACCACCGCGGTGTTGTTGACGCACGCGGTCTCGGTGGCGCTCGTGGTCCCCTGCAGCTCGATGGTGAGGCTCGCCCCCGGCTCAAGCGCCCCGGTTTCGCAGCGGAGGACGCTCCCATCGACCTCGCAGCCCGGGGTGGCAGACCTGACGCCAGTGAGCTCGGGCGGAATGCTGTCGGTCACGACCGCGCCCGAGGACGATCCGGGGCCGTTGTTGGTGAGGGTCAGCTCGTACGCGATCCCCTCGCCCGGCGTGAACGTCGCCGGCGCCGTCTTCACGAGCGACAGGTCAGCCGGAGGCGGCGGGCAGGTCTCGTTCGTCCCCGTGTTGTTCGCGGGGTTTGGATCAGACTCGTTGCCGAGCACCGTCGCGCCGTTGGTGATGCACGCGGTTGCCGTGCTCGACGTGGTGCCTGTGATGGTGACCGTGCTCGTGGCACCCGACGCGAGCGGGCCCCCCGCGCAGTTGAGCACGCTCGCCTCGATCGTGCAGCCCGCGGTGCTGGTCGCCGGATTGAGCACCCCCTCCGGAAGCGGGTCGGAGATGACGTACCCGCTCGAGGCGCCCGGACCCTGGTTCGTGACCGTGAGCGTGTACGTGATGTCGCCGCCGGGCGTGTACACCGGGTTCGTCGACTTCACCAGCGACAGGTCCGCCGCCTCGCCGCGGTACGAGGCGCCATCGTTGTTCACGCTCGCCGGCCCGTTGATCCGGGAGACCACGGCGAAGGTCGGCGTCGCCGTCGTGCCGCCCGTGACGCTGATCTGCGTGATCCGGCCGGTGACGTTGTTCGAGATGCCGAGGTTGCCGTTGCCGTACACCCACTGCGCGCCGAACGGGTTGGTGCCCACGCCCAGCCCCGCGAGCGACCAGGATGAGACCGCCCCCGTGGCCGGGTTGATCCGGTACATCGTCTGCCCCTCGCCGTATACGCCCCAGATGGCGCCGTCGAAGAACACGATGTCCGAGAGGTTTGGCACCTGCTGGTTCAGCGTCAGCCGCGTCGCGGTCTGGGTCGCGACGTTGACCAGGTAAACCGCGGCGCTCGCCTTCGAGTCGCGCACGAAGAGGGTTGCAGCGAAATCTCCCTGCCCGAATGTCGCCTGGTTGTAGTCGAGGACCGGCAGGCCCGCCACGGGACCGAGCACGGTCACCGCGCCCTGCTGCCCAATCCGGATGAGCCGGTTGTTGTCTGGCTGCAGCATGCCGTAGAGGTACATGTCTGCTTCGTTGAAGGAGATCGCGTTGTAGCGACGCCCCGACGCCGGCCCCTCGGGGGCAAACGAGATGTTCCCGTCGTCAGATTGCACCGCCTCATACAGGCGAGTGTTCGTGGCCCCCTGCGCCACGAACACGAGGCCGCGCCCAGCGGGGAACGGGTCGCCCGCCGCCGCCTGCGCGGTAGGCGCCGTCACGGTGAGGCTCATCGCCCCGAGTACCAGGGCGAGGCCCGCGGAAACGAGGAGACGCGCGCTGCGGCGCGGTGGGCTGGCTGGACTGGCGTGGGGTGCGGCGTGGACCGATCTCATCATCTGAACTCTCGTTTGGCAGAACCACCGTCGCCACGGTGCGCCAACGTGGGTGCTGCCCGCCGCGTGCGGTGACGTCCAAACGCTCCAAGACATCTCTGTCGAGGTCGCGTCGCTCAGTCACACCCGGCGGAGCGCGGCGCAAAACCGCAGTTCAGGATCAAAAGTGGGACTCAATCACCCCCGATTCTGGGGGCGAAAAACGAGTTCAGTGTAGGCCCGGATCCCACGCGTCAATACCCCGAAACCCAAACCTCACCAGGTTGATTTTCGGCCCCGGGGCGGCGCCCCCCGGGGCCGTGTTCCCGTGGGCACACGCGCAACACGCCCGCGGGGCCGGGGCCAGTACCGGCTCCGGCCCCGCGCCACTGCCCCGCCTTAGCGGTCCGCCGGCTTGCGCAGCACGAGGTTCATCGTGGTGGTGAACTCGTCCTGGATCTCGGCGTCCTCGCGTTTCGTGGCGAGGCTCACGATCACGGCCGCCAGAAGCGCGGCCGCGAAGCCGGGGAGCAGCTCGTAGAGACCGGTGTCGAACGCCTTCCACACGAACACGGTGACGGCGCCCACGATCATGCCGGCGAGCGCGCCCCAGTTGGTGAGCTTGCGCCAGTACAGGCTGAGCAGCACGATCGGCCCGAACGCCGCGCCGAAGCCGGCCCACGCGAAGCTCACCAGGCCGAGCACCGAGTCGTTCGGGTTGATGGCGAGGAGCGCCGCCACGGCGGCGACGGCGAGCACACCGACGCGGCCGAGCACCACGAGCACGCGCTCGCTCGGCGGGGTCTTGCGCATGATGCGGTAGAGATCCTCGACGAGCGCTGAGGAGCACACGATGAGCTGGCTCGACAGCGTGCTCATGATCGCGGCGAGCACCGCGGCGAGCACCAGGCCGGCCACCAGCGGGTGGAGCAGCACCTGCGACATCAGCAGCACGATGGTCTCGGGGTCGCTCGGAGCGCCGCCGAACTTGCTGAAGTACGCGATCCCCACGAGCCCCGATACGACGGCGCCCGCGAGCGAGAGGAACTGCCAGGTGGTGCCGATGCGGCGGGCCGAGGCGGCCTCCTGCGGCGAGCGGAGGGCCATGAACCGCACGATGATGTGCGGCTGGCCGAAGTACCCGAGCCCCCAGGCGAGGCCCGAGATGATCACGAGTGCCACGGCGCCGCCCGTGAGCGCGCCGCCGCCGGTGAGCGACAGGTTTCCGGCGCCGACGGCGTCGATGATGCTGGTCGTTTCGCCCCAGCCACCGATCGTGATGATCGCGACCACCGGCACGACAATCAGCGCGACGACCATCATGAGCCCCTGCACCACGTCGGTGAGCGAGGCGCCGAGGAACCCGCCGAACACGGTGTAGGCGAGCGTCACCGCGGTGACCAGCAGCATCCCCACGAGGTATTCGCCCTCGAACGCGCTCTCGAAGAACTTGCCGCCGGCCACCATGCCCGACGACGCGTAGAGCGTGAAGAACACGAGGATGATCACGCTCGAGATGGATCGGAGCAGGTGCGAGCGGTCGCGGGTGCGGTTCTCAAAGAAGCTCGGGATCGTGATCGAGTTGCGCGAGACCTCCGAGTACGCGCGCAGCCGCGGGGCCACGAGCCGCCAGTTGAGGTACGAGCCGATGAGGAGACCGACGGCGATCCAGCCCTCGATGAGCCCGGTCGCGTAGATGGCGCCGGGGAGGCCCATGATCAGCCAGCCGGACATGTCCGACGCGCCGGCCGAGAGCGCGGCCACCCACGGCGGGAGTCCGCGGCCGGCGAGCATGTAGCCCTCGTGGGTGTTTGCGCGCTTGAACGCGAGCGCCCCGATGAGGAGCATCAGCGCGAAGTAGATCCCCAACGCGAGGAAGAGGAAGAACTGGTCGGACATCGGTGTCACCTGTATTTCTGGGGTTGTGCGGGGTGAACGGCGCCGGGCCGCGCACCCCGCGGGCGGGCCCTAGATGAGCCCCTCGGAGAGCCGGTTCGGCGTACCGAACCGGTGCGCGGTGATCGACACCGCTTGTTCGTGGAGGAAGGGGAGCAGTTCGACGCGGCCGGCAGACACGACCCTACCGCCGTAGACGGCGATGTCCGGCTTTCCACCCGTTGCCGCGGTGATCGCCGCCAGCGCCGCGGCCCGGCTGGCGCCGGCCACGAGGCGCACGCGGGCGCTCGCGTGCGGACCGTCCTGCGCGGCGAGCCGCCCCAGGCGTGCCGCCCACGCGGCCTCGTCCTCGAACGCGACCTCACTTCCCGCGGCACGAAGCGCCGCGATGATGGGCTCGGGAAGCGCGACCGGGGTACTCACGACGGGGGCGCTGCCGGCCGCGACGCCAGCCGCGACCGCGCGGATCGCGTGGTGGAGCGGGGCGTCGGCCGCGATCCGCACGGTGACCGGGACGGGGCGGTAGCGCAGCAGGTTGCGCTCGATGCCGACGCCCGACGCGTCGCGCGCGATCCCGAACTCGTCGGCCCACGCGCTCGCGTCGGTGCCGAGCGCGGCGCGCAGCCACTCGAGTTCGGGGCCGGAGACGCCCGCCTGCTGGGCGGCGTGGAGCAGCGGCGCGGCGGCCGGGCGCGGCGCCCGGAGCTGGGCCGCGACGGGCGCGTCCTCCCAGGAGCCCAGGCCGAACAGGTAGCTCGGGCCGCCGGCCTTGGTGCCCGCGCCGATCGCCGATTTCTTCCAGCCGCCGAACGACTGCCGGCGCACGATCGCGCCCGTGATGCCGCGGTTGACGTAGAGGTTGCCCGCCTGGATGCGGTCGAGCCAGCGCGCGAGCTCGTCGCGGTCGAGCGAGTGCAGGCCGCTCGTGAGACCGTAGTCGATCTCGTTGACCATGTCGATCGCCTCGTCGAGCGTCTCGGCGGTCATGACGCCGAGAATGGGGCCGAAGTACTCGGTGAGATGGTACTCGGAGCCGCGCCGCACGCCCTCGCGGACGCCCGGGCTCCAGAGCTTCGTGTCGCCGTTCGCGTCGCGCGCGAGCGGGCTTTCGCTCGCAAGCGGGCGGGGTTCGATGAGCCACCGCTCCCCCTCGCCAAGCGTGGTAAGCCCGCGGAGTAGCTTGCCGCCGGGCGCGGTAATGATGGTGCCCATCTGGGTGTCCAGGTGCTCTGGGGTGCCCACCTTCAGCGAGCGCGCCGCGTCGAGCAGCTGGCCCCGGAAGCGCTTCGAGCTGGCGACCGAGCCGACGAGGATCACGAGCGAGGCGGCCGAGCACTTCTGGCCGGCGTGGCCGAACGCGGACTGCACCACGTCCCGCGCCGCGAGGTCAAGATCGGCGTTCGGCGTCACGATGATCGCGTTCTTGCCGCTCGTCTCGGCGAGGATCGGGAGCTCGGGGCGCAGCTCGCGGAAGCTCACCGCGGTCTCGTACGCGCCCGTGAGGATCAGGCGGTCGATGCGCGGATCGGCCACGAGCCCCGAGCCGAGCGCGCGGTCGCCGAACTGCACCAGCTGGAGCACGTCGCGGGGCACGCCGGCGTCCCAGAGCGCCTCGACCATCACCGCGCCGGATCGCGCCGAGTTCGTGGCGGGCTTGATGATCACGGCGGACCCGGCTGCGAGGGCGGCGAGCGTGCCACCCGCGGGGATCGCGACCGGGAAGTTCCAGGGCGGGATCACGGCGGTGAGCGTCGGCGGCGTGAACCGTGCACCGTCGAGCTGGTCGAGCTGCTGCCCGAGCATCGCGTAGTAGTTCGCGAAGTCGATGGCCTCGGAGACCTCGGGGTCGCCCTGATCGAGGGTCTTGCCGCACTCCGAGCCCATCACTTCGAGCAGCTCGGCCCGACGCTCCTCGAGCTTCTCACCGGCGCGGACGAGGATCCGTGCGCGCTCGTCGGCGCCGAGCGCCTGCCAGCCGGCCGCCGCCGCGACGCCGCGCGCCACGACCACGTCAAGCGCTGCCTCGTCGGCAACCCGGGCGTCAGCGACGAGCCGCGCGCCGAGCTCCGACGCGACCATGCGATCGGCGATCCCGCGGCCCCACACGTGGTTGCCCGGCAGGTCCGGATCACTGTCCGGGGTGTTCTCGAACCCGCCGTTGCGCCCTGCCGCCACGCGCGCCTCGACCCGGGCGTCAACACCCGCCGCGTCGTAGCGGCGCCGGTCCTGCACGCGATGCGACGGTGGGACCGCGTAGTGCGCGGGGTCGCCGTCGGCGGTGATCGTCCCGAGCTCGGCGAGCGAGGCGCGGAACCGGGCCTCCTCGCGCTCGAACAGGGCGGCGTTCTCGCCCAGCTCGAACACTGCCGACATGAAGTTCTCCTGGCTGGCACCCTCCTCCAGGCGGCGGATCAGGTACGCGATCGCGACGTCGAACTCTTCGGGGTGCACCACGGGCACGTAGAGCAGCAGCGATCCGACCTCGCGCCGCACCACCTCGGCCTGGCCGGTCGCCATCCCGAGCAGCATCTCGAACTCGATCCCCTCGCTCGCCCCGCGGCCCTT
The DNA here is from genome assembly GCF_004217175.1 of Leucobacter luti. Lineage (GTDB taxonomy): Bacteria > Actinomycetota > Actinomycetes > Actinomycetales > Microbacteriaceae > Leucobacter > Leucobacter luti. The sequence goes on along the minus strand of NZ_SHKI01000006.1, from coordinate 119,647 downwards.
CGCGAGCAACCACGCGAGCGCCACGTCGAACAGGTTGTGGCCCGCGACCCCCACACGCACGTTGCGCACGTGCTCGGGGGTGAGCGCGTAGTCGAGCACCGCCTTGTAGCTCGTGTCTGAGTCCTGCTTTGAACCCCAGGTGGCGGCCGGCCAGCCGTGGATCGCCGCATCGACGAGCTCCATCGGGAGGTTCGCGCCCTTCACGAGGCGCACCTTGATGGGCGCGCCGCCGCGCGCCACGCGCGCAGCCGACCACTCCTGGAGCCGGATCATCGCGCCGAGCGCGTCCGGAAGGTAGGCCTGCAGCACAATGCCGGCCTCGAGCCCCAGGAACTCCGGCCGGTCGAGGATCCGGGTGAAGACCTCCAGCGTGAGGTCGAGATCCTTGTACTCCTCCATGTCGAGGTTGATGAACTTCTGCGGCGCCGCCGCGGCCGCGCGCTCGAACAGCGGCACGAGCTGGTGCTCGATGTGGGCGATCGCCTCGTCGAACGCCCAGTGGTTGTGCGGCGCGACGGTCGAGGACACCTTGATCGACACGTAGTCGATGTCGTCGCGGGCGAGCAACGCGTGGGTGCCCGCGAGGCGGCGCTCTGCCTCGCCCTCCCCGAGGATCGCCTCGCCGAGGAGGTTGACGTTGAGCCGCACGCCCTCGCGCGTGACCTTCGCGATCGCCGGGCCGAGCTTCGCGTCGCTGGCGTCGATGATCAGGTGGCTCACCATGCGCCGGAGCACGCTCCGCGCGATCGGCACCACCACTCCCGGCACGGTCTTCGCAACCGCGCCGCCAAGCCCGATCGCACCGCGCATCGGTGCCGGGAGAAACCCGGGGGTGAGCGGGACCAGCTGCTTCAGCTTCTGCGCCGCGACGCTGAGATCCTCCGGCCGCACCACACCGTCGACGAACCCGACGGTGAAGTCGAGTCCATTTGGATCGCGCAGCACGCCGGCGAGGCGCGCCCCCGAGGTGTCGGCGGGAATGGTCGCCGCCTCGGCGATCCACTTCCGGGTGAGGGTGACGGCCTCGTCTGCGAGGTCCTGGGGGCGAGGGCGTGCCTGAGCCAACGGCGTTCCTTTCACAACGGGGGGCGGTGTCGCGACACGGTGCTGCGCGAGATCCACCCGACGCTCACCAGTCTGGATCGGGGCGAGTGTGAAGTACAGCGGTTCTTTATGGCGGATAATCTTTAGAATTACTTCACTATTGCGCGAGGAGGAGGATCACCGTGCTCGAAATGAAGCGGCTGCGGCTGCTCTGGGAGCTGTCCGCGCGCGGCACCGTGGCGCGCGTCGCGGAGGCGCTCAACTACAGCCCCTCGGCCGTGTCGCAGCAGCTCGCACTGCTCGAACGCGAGGTGGGCACCCCGCTCTTTCGGCGCGTGGGCCGCACCCTCGAGCTCACCGCGGCCGCCGAGGCCCTCGTCGCCGAGACGGGCGATCTGCTCGCCGGCCTCGAACGCGCTGAGATCGCCGTGCAGCTCGCGCAGGGCGAGGTCGCCGGCACCGTGCGAGTCGCGGTGTTCCAGACCGTCGTGCTCGCGTTTCTCCCGAGCGTGCTGAGGCGGCTGCGCGACGAGCACCCGCGGCTGCGCATCGAGATGGTGCAGCACGAGCCGGAGACCGCGCTCCAGGAGACCCGCGTGCGCGGCTTCGACCTCGTCGTCGCCGAACAGTACCCGGGGCACGCGACCGCCCAGTTTCCCGGCCTCGACCGCGAGCACCTCGCGCGCGACTCAATCGCGCTCGGACTGCCGGCGCCGGGGACCGCCGACGCGGAGTTCGACGCGGTCGATCGTCTCGAAGCCGCCGCGACCCTGCCGTGGGTCATGGAACCGCACGGCGCCGCGTCGCGGCACTGGGCCGAGCAGGCGTGCCGCAGCGCCGGGTTCGAGCCGGATGTGCGCTACGAGACCGCCGACCTCCAGTCCCACGTGCGGCTCATCGAGTCGGGCAACGCGGTCGCGCTGCTCCCCGGACTCATGAGCGCCGGCGAGCGGTCCCGGATGCGGCTGGTCGGCCTGGCCGGGGACCCGCACCGCAGCATCTTCACGGCGGCGCGCATCTCGAACGCCGGCCACCCGGCAGTGCGGGCGGTGCGCGACGCGCTGGGCGCGGAGGCCGCAGCGCTCACTCGCACAGCAAAACCCTAGTTTTCCCGAAGAATCCGGCAGAATGTTCTTCACCGGCACACGCGCGCTCGCGCCAGGATGGCGCCGGCCAACCCGAGGAGCAGCGCCGTGGCCGCACCCACCGATTCACCCCCGCTCGATCGCCTGCGCGAGCTCGAAGCAGAGAACGAACGTCTCCGCGCCGGCCTTCGGCCGCGGCGGCGCGGCCGGAGTGCCCTGTCCGCCGTCGCGCTCACGCTCGCCGTGCTGCTTGCCCCCGTCGCGGTGCTCAGCACCTGGGTGCGCGCGGAGCTCGTTGACACGGACCGCTTCGTCGCGACGCTCGCGCCGCTCACCGACGATCCTGCGGTGCAAGAATTCATTGCCGATCAGGTAATGTCGGCGGTCGACGCGCAGCTCGACTTCGACGAGGTCGTGGCCAGCGTCACCGCCGGGCTCGCCGAGCTCGACCTCCCGCCGCAGGCGTCCGCAGCGCTGGGCCTCCTCCGCGGGCCCGCCGCGCACGGCATGCGCTCGGCGGTGTCGTCGGCGGTCTCGGAGACCGTGGCCTCCGACGCGTTCTCCGGGGCCTGGCAGCTCGCGCTCACGCAGACACACCGCGCGGGGATCGCGCTCATGCAGGGGCGCGCCGACAGCGTGCTCACCGTCGAAGACGGGATGCTCGCGCTGCAACTTGGATCCGTGGTCGGGGCCGTCTCCACCGAGCTGCAGGACCGCGGCTTCGCGCTCGCCTCGCTCATCCCCGAGGTCACCGCTTCGATCGAGCTGGCCCCGGCCGAGTCGCTGCTGCTGGCGCGCGGCGGGTACGCCACGGCGGTGGCGGCCGGGATCTGGCTCCCCTGGGCCACGCTCGGCCTGCTCGTGTGCGGTGTCGCCCTCGCCCGCTTCCGTGTGCGCGCGGTGACGCGGGCCGCCGTCGCGCTCTTCGCCGTGTTCGGGCTGCTCCTCGTCGGCCTGCGGGTCGGGTCCGCGGCGTTCGAGGGGATGGTCAGCCCCGCAACGATGTCGGCCGAGGCCGCGAACGCGATCACCGCGCAGCTCACGGCCACGCTCGCGTCGACGCTGACGGCGCTCGCGTTCGCCGCGGCACTGATCGGCGTCGGCACGTTCCTCGCCGGCCCCAGCCGGGTCGCCGTCGGACTGCGCGGCCTGCTCACCGCGGGGTTCGCGCGGGCGCGCGCCGGGCTCGCGCGCCACGGGCTGGGTACGGGCGCGCTCGGCCCGATCCTCGAGCGGTTCCGCTCGGCGATCGCACTCGGACTCGCCACGCTCGGCGTGCTCATCGTGTTTGTCAGCCGCCCCGTGAGCGTCCCCACAGTTGCGTGGACCACCGTGGGCGTGCTCGCCGGGCTCGCGCTACTCGAACTACTGCGACGCCCGGCAGAATCGGGCGCCGCGCCGGACGCCGCGCCGGCCGGCGGACCCGATCCCGCTCCGGACGCCGGGCCGGCCGGCGGACCCGATCCCGCTCCGGACGCCGCGAACTCCGGCAGGAGATCCGAACTCGCGCAGGACTGAATCGCAGAATTCGTCCTGCGCGAGCTCGGATCTCCTGCGTGAGTTCGGGTCCCCGACCGGGCCGCGCGCGGGCGTCCGGCTAGCGCTCGGCCGCGAGGAGCCGCCCGCCCGCGAGGCGGATCGTCCGATCCGCGGCCGCGATCGCCGCGCCGTCGTGCGTCACGCAGACCACGATCGCGCCGCGGGCGGCCTCCTCGGCAAGGATCGCGTGCATGCGCGCCGTGCTGTGCTCGTCGAGTCCCGCCGCGGGCTCGTCGAGCAGCAGGATGTCGGGGCTGCGGACGATCCCCTGCGCGAGGAACACCCGCTGGCGCTGCCCGCCCGAGAGCTCGGCGAGGGGCCGCGCGGCCTGATCGAGCATCCCCACGCGGTCGAGCGCCGCGTCGACGGCACCCCGCGTCGCCGCCCGCGAGGATCGCCCCGCTCGGGGGCGCCGCCCAGCTGACCCGCGCGCGCCGCGCGGCCCCGCGCTCGATCGCCGCCAGGCCCCCATCACGGCCACGTCTCGCGCCGTGACCGGGAGCGTGGCCGGGGCGCTCGGCCGCTGCACCACGAGCGCCGCGTCCCCGACACGCCGAACGGTTCCGCGCCGAGGCGGGAGCGCGCCGGCAAGCACTTCGAGGAGCGTTGACTTGCCCGAGCCGTTCGGGCCCGCGAGCGCCGTGAGCTCCCCGGGGCGCAGGCGCACGGTCACATCGTGGAGCACGTCGGCCCCGGAGTGGGCGAACGAAATGCCGGTCGCGGCGAGGGTGGGTGAGGGCATGGACGCCATTATAGCGAATGAGAACCGTTCTCATTATCGACTATAGTGATGTTCCATGCATTCGACCCTCGCCCCGTTCGCGACCGATTTCTTCCTGCGCGCACTGCTCGGCGGGTCCCTCGTCGCCGTGATCTGCGGGGTCGTCGGAACGTGGGTGGTGATCCGCGGCATGGCGTTCCTCGGCGAGGCGATGGGGCACGGAATGCTCCCCGGCGTGGCCCTCGCCACGGTGCTCGGCGCCCCCGTACTGCTCGGCGCCGCCGTGAGCGCCGCAATCATGAGCGCCGCAATCGGGGTGCTCAAGCGGCGCGGTCGCCTCTCGTACGACACGAGCATCGGGCTCCTGTTCGTCGCGATGCTGTCGCTCGGCGTGATCATCGTGTCGCACTCCCGCAGCTTCGCGACCGACGCGACGGCGATCCTGTTCGGCGACATCCTCGCGATCAGCGCGGCGGACATCGCGCTGCTGGCGGGGGCCGGCGCCGTCACCGTGGCACTCGCGGCTCTCTTCCACCGCGCGTTCGTCGCGGCGGCGTTCGACCCGAGGATCGCGCGCACCCTCGGCCTGCGGCCGGAGTGGGCGCACGTGGCGCTCGTGGGCCTCGTCACCATCGCGGTGGTCGCGTCGTTCCAGGCGGTCGGGACCCTGCTCGTGGTGGGGCTGCTCCTCGCCCCAGCGGTCGCGGCCCGCGCGTGGACCGCCCACATCCCACTGATCATGCTCGGCGCCGCCGGCGCGGGGGTCCTCGCGGTCGCCGGCGGACTCCTCGCGTCCTGGCACTGGGGCACCGCCGCAGGCGCGTCGATCTCTGCCGCGGCGATCGCGCTCGCGGCCCTCTCGTCCGGCGCACGCGCGCTCACCGCCCGATCCGCCAGATCCGCCCGCTCCACACAGCCCAATCCCGCGGCGTGACCGCACCGCACACCCCCACACCCCGGCGCCGCCACCGCGGCGCACGAAAGGAACCGATGACTGCTCGCCGATCACTCGCGGCGATCCCGACGCTGCTACTCACGCTCGCGCTTGCCGCGTGCACGGCAGCGGCGCCCCCGCCCAGCGCCGACACGGCGCCGCCGACCGCGGCCGGCCACGGCGCGGTCGCCGGCGCCGCGCAGGTGGCCGAGCCGCCCCTGGCGCTCCTGTCTGTCGCGGCCGACGGTAGGGCCGGGGTGCTCGATCTGCTCGACGGCACCGCTGCGGAGCTGGGCCGGATCGCACCGCCCACGGCGGTCGCGAGCGATGGGCGCTTCGGCTTCTTCTCGACCGAGCAGGGAGTTGCCGTGATCGACTCCGGCCGCTGGACCTGGGACCACGTGGACCACTTCCACTACTACCTCGCCGAACCGCGGATCGTTGGCACCCTGCCCGGGGCGGGCCCCGCGACGGTCGCGACCGGAATGCTCGCGACCGCGGGCGGCACCGGCGTGTTCTTCGCGGGATCCGGGGAGGCGGTGCTGCTCGACAACGCGGCCCTCGCCGACGGCAGGATCACTGAGCGGTTCAGGATCGCCACCGACACGGGGGCAGGCCTCATCGCCCCGCTCGGCGACGGCGCCGTGGTCGCCGACGGGCACGAAATCGTGCGCTACTCCGCCGCGGGTGCGATGCAGGGTACCGCCACACCGTGCACGGCGCCCGCCGGCGCGATCACCACGCGCGTGGCACTCGTGATCGGCTGCGCCGAGGGGGCGGTATTCGCCACCGCCCCGGGCGCCGGCGCAGCGACCGGCACTGACGCAGCGGCCGGCACTGACGCAACGGCCGGCACTGACGCAGACGCCGGCACGGACGCGGGCACTGACACGGATCCAGGCGCTGTACCCGCCACGACTGTCCCGGGGTTCGAGACCGTCCCGTACCCGGCGGGCGGCGGAGCCGACCGCGCGCTGAGCCTTGACGGCCGCAAGGGGCGGCCCACCGTGGCCGGGCGCACCGGGGGGCCCGGCTTCTGGCTGCTCGATACGCGAGCGCGGGCCTGGCAGTTCGTGCCCACGACTGCGGTGCTTGAGCGGGTCGTGGCCGTGGACGACGAGGCAGGGCACGTGGTGGCGCTCGACCGCGACGGGCGAGTGCGCGTCTTCGTGGCCGAGACCGGCGCCGAGGTGGGCACCACCGAGCCACTGGTGCCCACGATCACCGACGCGGTCTCGCTCACGGTTGATAGCCAGCGCGCCTACGTCAACGACCCGGCCGGGGGCGTGGTGCACGAGATCGCGTACTCGGGCGAGGCGCGCCTGGCCCGCACCCTCGACACGGCGACCACGCCGGATCTGATCGCGGAGGTGGGCCGATGAGCCGCTCGCCCCACCGCATGACCCTCGCGGCGCTCGCGCTGATCGTCCCGCTGCTCACCGGGTGCACGGCCGTCGCGGAGGACGCGTCCCCGCAGGTTGTGGTGACCACCAACATCCTCGGCGACGTGGTCGAGCGGATCGCGGGCGACGAGGCCGCGGTCACCACCCTGATGAAGCCGAACGCGGATCCGCACTCGTTCGAGATCTCGGCGCAGGAGGCCGCACGGCTTGAGTCCGCCGCGCTCATCGTGGCGAACGGGCTCGGCCTCGAGGAGGGGCTGCAGCAGCACCTCGACCGCGCCGAGGCCCTCGACGTTCCCACGGTGATCGCGGGCGACCACATCGAGGTACTCAGCTACGCGGCGGCCGACGCCGGGGGCACCGACGCCGGGGACACCGCGGACCCGCACTTCTGGACGGACCCAGCGCGGATGGGCGAGGTGGTCGACGCGATCGCGGCGGCCCTCGCAGCGACCGACGGGGTGGACCCGGCGGCGATCCGCGCGAACGCGACCGCGTATCGCGCGGAGCTCGCGCGGCTCGACGCGGACATGACCGCCGCGTTCGCGGCGATCCCCCCGGAGCGGCGCGCGCTCGTCACCAACCACCACGTGTTCGGCTACCTCGCCGAGCGGTTCGACTTCACCGTGGTGGGCGCCGCGATCCCCGGCGGCACGACGCTCGCGGCCCCGAGCGCGGCGGACCTGCGCGACCTCGCCGCCGCGATCGACACCGCGCGGGTGCCCACGATCTTCGCGGAGTCGTCGCAGCCAGACCGATTGATGCAGGTGCTCGCCGAGGAGGCCGGCATCCGCGTCGACGTGGTGGAGCTGTTCACCGAGTCACTCACCGCGCCCGGCGAGGGCGCGGACACCTACCTGACCATGATGCGCTCAAACACCGCGCGCATCGCCACCGGCCTCACACCGTGAGTGCCACACGAAAGGAAATAATGAAACGACACCAGCGAACGGTCGCGGCAGCGGCCGCCCTCATGGGGGTCGCACTCCTCGCCACCGCCTGCGCCAGCACCGGCAGCGAGGCCGCGCCGGAGGGCACGACCGCCGGATCTGTCGACGCCCAGAACGGCCGGGTCGCGGTCTCCTACGAGGGCGGGATCGCGGTGCTCGATCCAGACACCCTCGCCGTCATCGACGAGTTCGAAACCGAGGCGTTCACGCGCCTCAACACGTTTGGCGACGGGCGCACGATCGCGGTCACGACCTCAGCCGGCTTCCAGGTCCTCGACACCGGCGAGCCGGCCCTCACCGACCTCGTGTTCGATGCGACCGCGCCCGGCCACGTCGTGCCTCACGACGGGAAGACCGCGCTCTACGACGACGGCACCGGCACCACCACGGTGCTCGACACCGCCGCGTTCGCCGACGGCTACACCACCCTGCCGCAGGGCGCCACGTACACGGCCGAGGCGCCGCACCACGGCGTATCGATCGTGCTCTCAGACGGGACGCTGCTCACGACCGTGGGCGACGAGACCTCGCGCAGCGGGGCCGCGGCGCTGCACGCGCACGACGACCACTGGCACGAGGAGGCGGTAAGCGACCAGTGCCCCGGGATCCACGGCGAGGGCACCGCGGCCGCCGAGGCAGTGATCTTCGGCTGCGAGGACGGGGCACTGCTCTACACGGACGGCAAGTTCGTGAAGTTCACCGCCCCCGACGCTTACGGCCGCATGGGGAACGCGTTCGTCACCGACACGAGCCCGATCGTGGTCGGCGACTACAAGAGCGACCCGGACGCCGAGGGCTACCTGCTGAACGCGGTGACGCTCATCGATACGGCCGCGGAGAGCTACGAGGTCGTCGATCTGCCCGACGAGGTGCAGTACACCTTCCGGGACGTTGCGCGCGGCCCGGGCGACCTGGCCTACATCCTCGCCACCGACGGGAGCATCCACGTGCTCGATCCCGAGTCAGGCGAGCTGACCGCCGCCTACCCCGTGGTCGCGCCCTGGGACGGGCCGGCGGAGTGGCAGGACGCGCACCCCGCGATCACGGTGAGCGGCGATATTGCGTACGTCACCGAGCCGGCGACGAACAGCGTGCACGCGATCGATCTCATGACCGGCAAGACCGTGGCGTCTGTGGAACTCGATCACACGCCCAACGAGCTCGCCGTGGCGAGCAGCTGATCACCGTATGACGCGAGACGTCGGGCGCCGCGACCGCGGCCCCGGCGTCTCCCCGCCCGACCACCCGCGCACTCGACCGAGGGGCACACTTCGCATGACTCCCACGCACGATCACCACGCTACGCCGCCGCCCCGCGGCAGCGGCACGAGCACGCGGCGGCGGGTGTTCCGGGCAACCCTGGCAGCATTCGTGGGCCTGCTCGTCCTGGGCACCGCGCTCTCGATAGCGCTCATGTGGCCCAGCGCCGACCGGGTCGCGCCCGGCGCCGGGGTCTCGGACCCGGGCGGAGAGATCGTGTCTGCCCGGGTCACCGACGTGGCGCTCGCACCGTGCACCACCCCCGGGGCGGCTGCGGCGTCAGCCGCGTCAGCCCCGGACTCCCCCACCGGCGCGCACACGGCCCCGCCGCCCGGGGCCGACGACTGCGTCGAGGTGCGGGCGGAGCTCCCCATCGGGAAACCCGTGGAGTTTACGATCCGCGGGCCCGCCGCCCGCGGAGTCGCGCTCGCCCCCGGGGATGCCGTGCGCCTCATCGCGCACGAGGTCGTGCTGGACGGCACCGCCGAGGTGAACTACTCCTTCTACGACGTCCCCCGCGGGGGCAAGCTGCTGACCATCGCGATCGTGTTCGCGCTCATCGTGATCACCGTGGGCAGGTGGCGCGGAGCGATGGCCCTCCTCGGGGTCGGTGCCGCCACGACGCTCCTGGTGCTGTTTATCCTCCCGGCGATCCTTGCGGGGAAACCACCCGTGCTCGTCGCGGTGGTCGGCGCAACGGGAATCATGGTGATCGTGCTCTACCTGGCGCACGGGCTCACCCACCGCACCACCGCGGCCCTCTTCGGCTCGCTCTTCGGCATCCTCTTCACCGCGGTTGCGGGGTTCGGCGTCACGCGCTGGCTCCGCTTCACCGGCGTGAGCTCCACTGACGACGCCAGCCTCGTCATCGCCGTGCCGACGCTCCAGATGAACGACGTGCTGACCGCCACCATCGTGATCGCCGGGCTCGGGATCCTGAACGACATCACGGTCGCCCAGGCGTCGTCCGTGTGGGAGATGCGGTCACTCAACCCCGGGCTCCCCCAGCGGCAGCTCTATCTCTCGGCGATGCGCGTGGGGCGCGATCACATCGCCTCAAGCATCTACACCCTCGTGTTCGCCTACGCCGGCGCGATGCTCGTCATGCTCCTCCTCCTCACCACGTACCCGCGCGATCTCATCGAGCTCGTCACCTCGGAGCAGATCGGGCAGGAGATCGTGCGCACGCTCATCGGTGCCGCGGGCCTGGTGCTCGCGATGCCGGTCACCACGGCGTGCGCGGTGCTCTTCGCCGCCCCGCCCGAAACCGATCACGGCCCCGCGCGAAACCCCTCGGCGCCGTTCTGGCGCGGAAACACAGCCGGGTGAGGACTCATTTCACGCGGCGCGGTACTCAATCTCCCGGCGGATCCGGGCTCCACCACTGCCGTTCGAGATCCGTGCAGCTTCGCCGATTAGAGTGTGTGCGGGCCGGCAATTGGGGAAGCAGGGGGTGCCAGCTCACTCACGTATTCACACCGTCGAAGAGACCCTCCCATGCACACACACGCCCCACGCCCAGCCACCGCCACCCCGCCCCGCCGGCCACGTGACCGCTGAGGGGGAGACGCGTGTACGAACACAGCTCCTGGGGCCGTCGGCGCTTCGGTGAAGCAGATTGGCGCCGGATCAGTCACGACTACCCACGCTCGCCAGCGTGGCGCAGCCGCAAGATTCAGTGGGTGCAAGATGAACTGACCTGGTACTTCCGCACCCCGATCCGGTGCATGGGCGGGTGCCAGCAGGACTGGTCCCTCCTCACCGACGAGCTGCACCTGTGCAGCTACGAGCGGCTGGGCGCCGAACTGCACGAGGATATTCTCCCGCTGTGCCGCGGCTGCCACACCGACCTCCACCTGGTGATGGAGCGGGACGTGCGCTTGCGTCTTCTCGACCTCCGAGACGCAAGCCTGACCGCCCTCGGGATGATCCAGGGCCAGCAGAAGCGCCGCACGCGACGCCCCGGGGCTGTCCCCCGAACGGGGGACACTCGCAGCTCGCACTAGTGTTCGGGCCCGGGGTTTGGTAAATAGATCAGGAGAGCTGAACTTCGAGGAGCCTGACTATGAGCGGAAACCACCCGCGGGCCATTCCGACCGCGTTCCCGGGCGCCCGCGCCGGCGCGCGCCCGATTCACCCGCGCGCATGAGCACCGCGACGGCGCGCCGCTTCGGCGTTCAACGCATGGCGGGCCGCGATCCGCACGAGCCGCACCGCGTGGCCAGCCCGCTCGAGCTGTTCTTCGACCTCGTCTTCGTGATCGCGGTGTCGCAGGCCTCCCAGAGCCTGCACCACGGCATCGTCGACGGGCACGCTGCGACCGCGGTGACCGGCTACGCGATGGTCTTCTTCGCGATCTGGTGGGCGTGGATGAACTTCACCTGGTTCGCCTCCGCGTTCGACACCGACGACTGGCTGTATCGCGTCACCACGATCCTGCAGATGGGCGGCGTGCTCGTGCTCGCCGCGGGCGCGCAGGCGGCACTCGCCGACGGCGAATGGGCGGCCGTAACCTGGGGCTACGTGATCATGCGCCTGGCGATGGTGATCCAGTGGTGCCGCGCTGCGGCATCGGACCCGCGGCAGCGGACGGTGGCACTGCGCTACGCCGTGGGCATCAGCTGCGTGCAGCTCGTGTGGGTGGCGCGCCTCGCGCTCCCCGGCGACGCGCAATTCTGGTCGTTCTGGCCGGCGATGCTGCTCGAGCTCCTCGTCCCGGTCTGGGCCGAGCGCTCACGGCGCACCCCGTGGCACCCACACCACATCGCTGAGCGGTACAGCCTCTTCGTGCTGATCCTGCTCGGAGAGAGCCTGCTCGCCTCGGCGAACGCGGTGATCGGTGCGCTGCACGCCGGCACGCACGGCGCCGGGATCGTGGGGCTCGCGGTGGCCGGCCTGCTGCTCGCCGCAGGCATCTGGTGGCTCTACTTCTCAGACGACCACGGCGAGCGGCTCACCGGCGTGCGCACCGGCTTCGGCGTGGGATACGCGCACTACTTCATATTCGCGGCCGTTGGCGCGCTCTCCGCCGGCATCGAGGTGGAGCTCGACCTCATGAGCGGGGAGGTCGAGCAGCTCTCGGGCTCGGCCGCGTCGTTCGCGCTCGCCGTGCCGGTGTTCGTGTTCATGGTCACGGTGTGGGCGGTGCTGCTCCGACACAAGCTCTCGAGCCCCGCCTCGGCGGTGTTCCTCGCCTGCGCGCTGGCGGTGCTCGCGAGCGCGGCCCTCCCCGTCGTCACCGTGCTGGGCACCACGGCGTGCGTGGTGATCGCGGTCGCCACCGTCGAGATCGGGCGTGCGCGGCGCACGGGCGCCGCAGCAATGTGACCCTGCGCGCAGTCCCGGCTGCGCCTAGAATGGGCCCAATTGCTGGTGGTTCTGAGACGAATCGGGTGGGGATGACCGCGCTGCGCTCCATGCTCGTCCGGGTGGGTGCGGCCGATGCCGCGGGGCTCACCCCGGCAGCCCCCGGCGGCGCAACGCGCTCATTCCTCGGCTCAGTGTCTCGGGTCGCGCTCACCGCCGCCGCGACGTGGCAGGCCGTCATGGTCGCGATCACGCTCTTCGCCCTTGGATCGGCAGGCGTTCCGCTCGCCGGGGCGCAGGCGATCGTGGGCGCACTCGCGCTCTGCGCGCTGCGCGTGCCGCGCCTCTGGCCGGCAGTCCCCCCGGCGATGGTGGGCGCTGGCATCCTCGGGTATGTCCTGAGCGGCGACGTGGACTCGTCCCTCACCTTCGCCGCGTGCTGGCAGATCGACTTCGCAAGTTGCTTCGCGGGCCTCCTGATCCTGCGCCGCTCGGCGATCTGGCTCGTGGGAGGCGCTGCGCTGTGCGCCGCCGCTGTGATCGTGACCGTGCTCCCCGGCTGGGGCATTCAGCTGCCCCTCTCGATCGTGGTGACGCAAATCTCAATCATCGTCGCGCTCCGCCTGGGCCTCTCAGCGCTCCTCGCCCACTCCGCGGCGGCCGACTCGAGCATGCGGGCTGCCGACGACGCGGCCCTGCGCGCCGAGTCGATCCGGCACCAGAGCGCGCGGCTCGCAGAAGACGCCCGCGTGCTGCACGACACCGCGATCAATACGTTTGCGGCAATCGCTTCGGCCGGAGAGGGTGCCGGAGGCCAGGACGCCGATCGGGTTCGGGCCCAGTGCGCCCGCGACGCGGCGCTTCTCGGCGAACTGCGAGGTGCCCGCGCCACGCGTACCGCGCAGATACTCGACATCTTCGTTCAGCACGGGCTCCCGATCCGACGCCGCGGGGCCGCCGACGAGGCGATTGAGCGAGCGGGGGCGGCACTGCCCCAGCCGACCGTCGAGGCGATCATCGGTTGCGTACGCGAGGCGGTCACGAACGCGACCAAGCACTCCGGCGCGGACCACGTCGACATCGAGGTCACCACGAGCCGGTCTGAGCTGCACGTCCGAGTGACCGACGATGGTTCGGGGTTCGCGGGCAACGCCGCACTCGGCCGCGGGGTCGATGTCTCGATCCGCGAGCGCGCCAGCGCTCACGGCTTCTCAGCGGAGGTGCGCAGCTTCCCTCGCGCGGGCACGACGGTCGCGCTGGCGGCGCAGCTGCACCGGCCCGCCGCGGACCCACGACCCGCCACGGACTCGGAACTCGCGGAGTCGGCCGCCGCGGTGCAGCAACGCGCGGGCGACTACTGGGGCATCGGGGTCACCGTGGTGAGCGTGGTGCTCATGGCAGCGGGCGGCACCAACGAGGGCGCCGCCCTCTTCCCAATGATCGGCGTGATGCTCGCAGCGGTCCTCCTCAGCCGCGTCCCCGCGCTGCGCCGCGGCCGTGTCCTCCTGCCGCTCTTTCTCGCAATTGCCACACTCGTGGTGTTTGCCCTTGGCGCCCGAGCAACCTCGTTCGGCACGGTGGGGGCGAACCACTGGCAAGCGCTCGCGCCCACCGGGCCCTTCGTGTTGCTCATGTCGACTCAACGGGGGCGCGGTTGGATCCTCGCAGCGGCAGCAGCCTGGGGCGCGCTCGTCGTGTCACTCGCGGCGGCCGTGCTCCCGCACTCCGCGACCGCGGCAATGATCGTACTCGTCGCTGGGCTCGTGGGCCTCGGGTTCTCGGGCGTCTGGGCGCTCTTCCAGGGCCTGGTGCACCGCCTTGCCGGAGCAGAAGCCGGGGCGCGGCGCGCGGCATTCGACGCGCGTCTCGCCAGCGAGCTCGAGCTCGGGTCACAGGAGAGCTTTCAGCGCTGGATGGAGTCCGGTCTCGATTCGGCGGAGGCGCTGCTGTGCGGCATTCGCGACGGTGAGCTGCCGCTCGATGCCGCCGCCACCCGGTCCGCGTGCGACGAGGAGGAGCGGTACCTCCGCCAGCTGGTGCACATCAGCCCCGCCCTCGTGCACCTCGGAAAGGTCGTCATACCAACGCTCAGCCGTGCGCGCGCGCTCGGCATCGCGTTCCGCCTGCGACTCGGAGAGCTCGACGCGTCCGACGCACACGTCGCCCAAGACATCGGGGCGACGATCGCGGAGAACCTCACCGCCGAGCGCGCCGGAAAGCCGCTCACCGCGACACTGTTTCCGTCTGACCATGGCGTGCAGCTGACGCTTACCGGACCGGATCTGCGCGCGCCCGCGCATCTCGCGGACCGGGCCTGCCTCGTGCAGCTGGGCGGCACCGAGCTGCTCGAGCTCGCGTTCCGCACCACATCCACCCCGCAGGGCGATACTGACCCGGGTGCGCGTCCCGGTGGTGGCCCTGCCGCGCACCCAACCGGCACCACAGGGCGCGGGGCACCCGCGCGCGCACTCTCAACCGCGGCAGCGCCCCTGCCAGAAAGAGCACCGCAATGAACACCGCACGGATCGCGATCGTCGAGGACCATCTCCTGCAGCGCACCCGGACCGAAGAGCTCCTCCGGCGCGCCGGCGCATACGAGATCGTCTTCAGCGGGGAATCGGCCCCCGACTTCACACGGTGGGCGGAGGCGACCCCGCGATCCGGCCGCCCGCATCTTCTCCTGCTCGATCTCATGGTGGATCGCCGACCGAGCGTGAGCCCAGCCCAGGTCGAGGTCATGGTCAAGGCAGGGCTCAAAGTGCTGGTGCTCTCGGCGCTCGCCTCTCCCACGCTCGTGCGTCAGGTCGTGCGTGCGGGAGTGTCCGGTGTGGTGGGCAAGCGCGACAGCGAGGCCGATATCCTGGCGGCGATCGCAGCGGTGCTCAGCGGGGCGGAGTGGATGACCCCGGAGCTCGCATCGGTGATCGCGGGCGACCCGGACCGCCCGGCACTGAGTGTGCAGGAGGAGCGTGCGCTCGTGCTCTACGCATCGGGGCTGAGCGTCGACGAGATTGGTGCCGCGATGAACATCGGCCGCGCGACCGCGAAGCAGTACCTCGATCGAGTCAAGAAGAAGTACGCCTCCGTGGGCGTCCCAGTCCGGTCAAAACTCGACTACGGGCGCGTGGCCTGGGCAGACGGATATCTCGATCCTTCGCTGCCCAGCGACGGATAACCGGCGCGGGCGCGCATGACCCCCGTACGGGGGTGATCCTCGCCCGCGGCATTCACACGCGAGGCAGGCGTGAATACCCTGTGACAGATCGGCTGAGACACGGGCGCGCTGAGGGACTCAGCAGTTGCGCTCACCGAACAGGGATGAGGGCAGAGGATGACGAGCACAACAGTTGGACACCCAAGCAGGCTCGCCAGTTGGCTGGGTGCGGCACTCCTCGCACTTGGCATCCTGGTGGTTCCGCTGGCGACCGCCACGAGCGCTCAGGCGGAGGGACCGGCCTCGCCCGTCGTTGAAGCATTCGATGCGCCGCTCTGCGAGAACACCGTCGGCACACCCGCCGTCGACGCGGACGGCGGGCCCGTCGCCAATCTGCTCGGCGTCTTCGGGCAGCGACTGACCGACTACAACGCCGGCAAGCCCGTCATTCTGTACACCAACAGCGGCCGAAGCGGGTGGACCTCGTCCGGATCGCAGTACTCCGCGAACCCGCTGTGCGCCACGCGCTACGTTGCGGAGGCCGGCGGCCCGGTGTCGTCGTGGATCTACTGCACCTACGATCGCGCATCCACGTGTGGCTGGACAAACGCGGAGGGCAAGCTCGAGCGGCAGGGCGTCGTGCTTCCCGGGCTCGATTACGTGGACCCAGATCCTCGGCTCACCGCAGAACAGCGCAAGCTGCAGGCGTACATCATCCAGAACGACCTTCCCGTTCTCGCGGGACCGAACGGCACGGGCGGCACGGTGGCCACCGACACCGTAGCCAATAATGCGACGCCGACCTCCCGGCAGCTGCGGCAGAATCTCGTGCACTGCATCGATAATCCCGAGCGTTCGTCGGGCGTAGCGTTCTGCGCCGCCAACATGAGCCCGGCGACGCAGCAGCGCATCCTCGAAATCATCGGCTCGGATACCGCCTCGCTCCTCACCGCGAGCGGGCCTGCGGCGACGGTCGCCGCCGGCGCCGCCGGAGAAGTCGTCGTCACCACCACGCTCGCGGGATCCCCACTCCAGGTGTCCGTCACGGGTGGGACCGCGACGGTCTGCGGCGGGCCCGCGACGCTCACCGGGTCGGCGCTCGTCGTCGCACCCGACGCCGAGCTCCCCGCCGAGATCACCCTGTGCGTCACTCGGCCGGACACTGGCACCGCCTCGGTCGAGGTCACCGGCGCCCCGCCCGTCATCGAGAACATCGGGTTTGCACAGAGCTCGCGGTTCGCGGGCGACACCCTCTGTCAGGTCTTCTCCGCGGTCGAGTCCGAACGCCGCACCACGCTGCAGGCGCAGGCCACGATCGCGTTCGGGGAGGTGCGGGTACAAGAACCGTCGATCGGCACGTCCCTCGTCGACCTGTCCGACGGAGACCGTGTGCTGCCGTGGAACGGTGGCACCGTGGTGGACACTGTTGAGTACCAGAACGTCACCCCCGGTGCGTCGTACACGGTGTTCGGCGAACTCATGCATCAGCACGACGGATCCGGAACCGGGATCAGTGCCCAGGCAGAATTCACCGCTGCCGCCTCCTCGGGCGCTGTCGACGTCACGTTTGTGATTCCCGCGGGCTACGCTGGCACCGCACTCGTCGCGTTCGAGCAGCTCCGCGTGCGCAATCCCGAGGCGGCAGCGGGCTGGGACACGATCGCTGTGCACGAGGATCTCGCGGACGCTGCACAGACCGTCACCATCGAGGCGGCACCGACCACGCGCGTGCCGCTGATCGGCACCTCACTCACCGACGCCGCCGACGGGGACCGCGTCGTTGCGGGTGCGGGCGGAGCCGTCATCGACACTGTCGCGTACCGCAACCTTGCGCCCGGCGTCGAGGTCACCGTCACGGGAGAGCTTGTCAACCGCGCGAGCGGCGCGGGAACCGGCATCACCGGCGCAACGACCTTTACGCCGGCCGCGCCGAACGGGTCTGTCGACGTGCGGTTCGTGATTCCCGCCGGACACGACGGACGCGATCTCGTGGCATTCGAGCGGCTGTACACCGGCCCCACCGCGAGTGGAGATCCGATCGCTGCTCACGAAGACCTCGCGGACGCAGCGCAGACCGTGAGGGTCGAGAAACTCACCTCGACCACACCGATCACGCCCGGCCACCCCGCGCAGCCCAGCCCACCCACGGGCCCCACGCCGGCAGCGCAGCCCGGCCAGCCCGCGGGGCAGCACACGGGCGAGCTGCCCCTGACCGGTGGCGCACTCCCCGGCATCGGCCTCGGGGTCGCCGGAGCCCTCCTTGTTGCGAGCGCCGCCGTGCTACTACGTCGGCGGGCGCGCCGCCTCAGATAGCGCTTCGGCGGCCACTCCCCCGGGCTCTCGCGGGGTGGCCGCCGAACTCGCGGGTGCCCGGCCCCGCGTCCGCGTGATCGCCGAGCACCCACCCCGGCTCAGTTCCGCGCGCAGCGTAGCAGCACCCCCGCAGAACTCCCTGTTCAGTAGGCTCGACGTGACGACCGTATTCGCCAGACGGCCTCGGCCTCTCGCGCGAACGACTGAGCGGGGCTGCCCGCGGCGAGGAGCACACGCGTGGAATTGCTCATCATTGGGGTGCTGGGAATGCTCGGCATCGCCGGGGCGAGCCTCATCGCTCCGAAGCTTCGGATCCCTGCACCGCTGCTGCTGGTGCTCGTGGGGATCGTGCTCAGCTTCATGCCCTTCGTAGCGGACTTCGAGATGGATCCCGAGTGGATCCTCGCAGGCATCTTGCCGCCGCTCCTGTACTCCGCGTCCGTGTCGATGCCCACGGTCGACTTTCGGCGAGAGTTCAAGACGATCAGTGGCCTGTCTGTGGTGCTCGTGGTCGTGAGCGCCGTGGTGCTCGGGTTCCTGTTCTCGTGGCTGATCCCGGGCCTCGGCATCGCCGGCGGCATCGCCCTCGGCGCGATCCTCAGCCCCACCGACGCGGTGGCCACCACGATCGTGAAACGCGCGGGGGTGTCGCCGCGGATCGTGACAGTGCTTGAGGGCGAGAGCCTCCTCAACGACGCGACCGCCCTGGTGCTGCTGCGCTCGGCGATCGCGGCGTCTGCGGCGTCGGTGTCGCTGTGGGGCGTGCTCGGCGACTTCGTGTGGGCCGTGCTGATCGCCGCGGCGATCGGATTCGCTATCGGGATCCTCAATCTCGTCGTGCGATCGCGCGTCAAGGACGCCACCGTCAACACCGTGATCTCGTTCACGGTCCCGTTCCTGGCGTCGCTGCCGGCCGAGGCGCTCGGCGGGTCCGGGCTCGTGGCCGCGGTCGTGGCGGGCCTCGTGACCGGGATGGGTTCGGTAAAGTTCCTGAACCCGCAGCATCGCATCTCGGACGAGCAGAACTGGCGCACCGTCGAGCTGCTGCTCGAAAGCACGGTCTTCTTGGTGATGGGGCTCGAGCTGTCGAAGATTGTCGGCGATGTGCAGCGCGACGGGGCTGGCGTCTGGACCGCCGTGGGCCTCGCCGCGATCGGCCTCGTGACGGTGACCCTGCTGCGCGCGCTCTACGTCGCCCCGCTCATCGCGTCGCTCGGGCGCAATCAGAAACGCGGCGAGAAGATCAAGCCGACCCTCGACCGCCTCCAGAGTCGGCTCGACGACGCGGGTGACGGCGAACTCGAATTTGAGCGCGACGGGCAGTCGCGCACCGTGTCCGGGCGCAGGCTCTCGCAGCTGCGCGGGCGCGTGCAACGCAAGTCCGCCGACATCGACTACTTCGCCAAGAAGCCGCTCGGCTGGCGCGAGGGCACCGTGGTGACCTGGGCCGGCATGCGCGGCGTCGTGACGCTCGCGGCGGCGCAGACCCTCCCGGCTGACACGCCCAGCCGCTCGCTGCTGATCCTCGTCGCGTTCATCGTGGCCGGCGCTTCCCTGCTGCTGCAGGGAGGCACGCTGCCGTGGGTCGTGCGGTTGGTGCGGCCGGCAGCCCCAGACCCGCAGGAGGACGCCGCGGAGCGCGCGGAGCTCCGCGATCTGCTCCGCGAGGTGGCGGAGGCCAACGGCGCGCCCCGGCGCGACGGCGCCCCGCAGCCAGAGGTCGCTGATGCGCCGGACGGCACAGCCGGGGCGGGCACTCCGCTCGACCGGGACGAGGAAGAGGAGGAGGCCGAGCTGCTCGGCGCGCTCGACCCGGAGACGGCAGCGCGCGAGGAGCGCATGTTCCGCCGCTCGCTCCGCAAGGACATCCTGCTCGCGCAACGGGAGTTCCTTCTGGCGCTGCGGCAGGAGGGCAGATTCAGCTCGGCGACGCTCTCGCACGCGCTCGCCACCCTCGACGCCGAGCAGATCGCGCTGGAGATGCGCGAGGAGGCCGAGGGCAGCTAGCCCGCCCGGCGCTCACGCAGGAGATCCGAACTCAGGCAGGAGATCCGAGCTCAGGCGGAGGGAATTCGCGGAATTCCTCCGCCTGAGCTCGAATCTCCTGCGCGAGCGCGGGCCGTACCCGTGACAGCCCGAGCCCGCGCGACCGCGAACCGAGGTCCGGGATCACAGGAGCGCGGGGCTCAGGCGCCCGGCTCGCCCGCCCACTCCCGTACGACCACGGCGTCCTTGCCGCCGTACTTCGCGGTGTACATGGCCGCGTCGGCAGCGTTCATCAGCCCGTCAACGGTTGGCGCGCGGCCGCCCGGCGTCGGATCCCACCTGGCGACCCCAACGCTGGTCGAGAGCCTGGCGCCGCGCACGATCGCGTCGAGCGGCTCGCGCACCGCGGCCCGGATGCGCTCCGCGAGCGCGGTCACGGCCTCACGCGTGGCCCCGCTCACCGCGACCACGAACTCGTCGCCTCCCAAGCGGCTCACGGTGTCCCCCGCGCGGCAGCTCGCGCGCACCCGCGCCGCCACGGCGCGCAGCACCTCGTCCCCGGCGGCGTGCCCGGCTCCGTCGTTGATCGCTTTGAACCCGTCGAGGTCGATGAACAGCACGGCGCACGCCTCGCCGGTGCGCGCGGAGACCGCGAGCAGTTGCCCCAGCCGTTCGGCGAAGAGCACCCGGTTGGGGAGCCCCGTTAGCCCGTCGTGCAGGGCGCGGTGCCGCAGCTGTTCTTGGAGGTGGAGGTGTTCGATCACCCGCTCAGCCTGCACCCCGAGCGCGTGCAGCGTCTCGAGCTCGTCGGGTTCGAGGGCGCGCGGTCGCCTGAATCCACAGACGATCTCCCCCAGCACGCGCGCATCATCTCCGGTACCGCGCGTGATCGGAGCGATGATGAGCGCCTCGACCCCGCCGGCGTGCAGTTCGTGCGCCGTGTCCGGGAAGGACTCGGCGATCTCGGCGGGGGTGCGGCACACCAGGCGCTCAGCCCGCGGCGTGAGCGCACCGGTGCGTTTGAGCCCCGGCGGGAGCTCACCCCAGGTCTGCACCCGGGGCTCACCGGCACCGGCCACGCCGACCACACCAGCATCGGCAACACCGGCCGCGCCGCCCGGACCGCGAGAGCCACGCGGACCGGCCGCGCCGCCCGAGACTCCGCCGGCACCGGGATCGGCGGAACTCTGCGCGGCGACCCGCACCGCGGTCCACGCCGCGTGCGTGGCGCGCCCCGCGCCGTGCACGAGCGCCTCGGCAAGGTCGCCCACGCCGCGGGCCACGGCGAGCGCACTCGTGGTCTCCTGCAGTAGCGCGAGCCGCTCGTGCGCCTCGTCAGCGGCCAACCGCGCCTCGACCAGCTCCCGCTCGAACGAGATCCGGCCCCCCGCGTCGAACGCGGCAATATAGATGGTTCGGGTGCCCAGCTCCGAGACGCGCACCTCGGCGTTGCACAGCACGGCCCGTGTGGCCCCCTCAGCGGTGCGCAGCTCAAGCACCACCTCACGCGCGTGCCCGGTCTCGAACAGCTGCGGCAGGATCCGGGTCTCGTAGAGGAGCCGCGAGCTCGGGGTCAGCCACTCGACGATGTTGCGCCCGCGCAGGTCCGCCCCGGCCTCCGGCACCCCGAGCCACGCGCTCAGTGCGCGGCTGTGGGCCTGAATCTCCCCATTGGTGTCCACGGCAAGGAGCGCGGCGGGGCTGTACTCAAGGAGTCCATCGTGCTCGGCCGCAGCGCGAGCACCGGTCACAGTGCCGCCCGGATCTGCGCGGTGATCAGCTCGGGCTCGGTCAGGTGCACAAAGTGGCCCGACGAGTTGAGGGCGACGAGTTCGGCGCCCCGGATGTGATCGCGCAGGTACTCGCCAATGCGCGGCGGGCAAATGATGTCGCCGCTCGACTGCAGGATCACGCACGGGACCTGGATCTCGTGCAGCCGGTTTCGCACGTCGCTGAAGAACACGACCTGGGCAAAGTGCTTCGCAACGCGCTGGGGCGTCGCGGCAAACAGCTGGCGCACGCGGTCGGTCACGTCTGGCAGGTCCGCGCGGGCGGTGACGGCGGGCGCGAGGGAGGCGGCCCAGCTGGGCTGGTTCGCGTCGATCGCGTCGATGAGGCCCAGCACGTCTTCGCGGCTGAACCCGCCCTCGTATCCCTCGTCGTTGACGTAGCGGGGCGACGGGCTCACCATGATGATCCGGGAGAACAGGTCCGGGCGCCGCAGGGAGGCGAGCGCCCCGATCATCCCGCTCGCCGAGTGTGCCACGAGCACCGCCTGATCCGCGCCGACCGCGTCGAGCACCTCGATGAGGTCCGTGGCGTACCCGTCGTATGAGTCGTAGCGCCGCTCATCGTAGGCGGCAAGGTCTGAGCCGCCCGATCCGACGTAGTCGAACAGGACCACTCGGTGGTCCGCGACGAACTCGTCGGCCACGCGGGTCCAGGTCGACTGGTTGGTGCCGTAGCCGTGGGCGAAGACGAGCACCGGGGCGCCCTCGGGGCCTCGCACGGTCACCGCGTTGCGCCGGATCACCTCGTCGGCCGTTAGCGCTGCCTCCCCGTGAAGTGCCGCTCCGCTCACAGGATTCCCCTTCCCCGCTGTGGACTCTTATCGAGAGTATGCCACGACCGTCGCTCAGTGGCGAGGCGAGGCGGCGGGCGCGCCCGCGGGTTCTGGGTGCGGCTGCTCCGCGGGCGGATCCGGCACCCGCGGTTGCCGCACCGCCGCGGCCCAGGGCGCGCGCCGCACCCACGCAATTGCGGTCACCCAGCTCCGGTCTCGGACGAAGATCATGTCGCCGAGAATCATCATGAGCGAGAACCACGGAAGCGCAAGCAGGATCCCGATCGAGGCGTGCATTCCAGTGACGAGCACGAGGCCGCCGATCCGCGTCCACCGGTTGAGCAGGAAAAGCGGGAACAGCAGCTGCCCGTAAACGCTGAGCCACGAGGCGACGTACACGGCCGGGGTGAGCTGCCAGGCGAGGTGGTTGAGCCACGGAAACAGGGTGAGCTCTTCGAGCTGCAGCGGGTAGTACGAGGCGACGCCAGACACCCAGGTGGTGCCCTGCAGCTTCCAGAGCGCGCTCGTCACGTAGATCACGCACAGCTGGTACCCGATGAGCACGACCGCGAGGTTGTTCGCGAGGATCGGCACCCAGCGCGGCAGCCGCCAGGCACCCCAACCGAGCGCCGGGTCGTCCACGCCGGATCGGGCGCGACGCCTGGCGTCGAGGGACCATCTCCGCGATGTATCGGCGAGCAGCAGGAAGAGCAGGAAGATGCGGAAGGTTTGGTAGTGCCCGGTGTTGAGGATCACTGGGTTCGTCGCGGCGAACCCGAGCCACATGATCACGAACAGCGGCGAGATGATGCGCATCCGCCACCCCAGCGCGTACACGACCGCGACCGCCATGAGCACGAGGATCTTGATGAGCAGCAGCTGATCCGGGTCGTCGCGCGAAAACAGCTGCGGGATCGGCCACGCGTAGTCGTTCACGGCGGAGTTGCGAAACAGTGTCTCGCCCCAGCGGGACCCCTGGCCGAAGGAGTACGAGAAGTTGGGGAGGTAGAGCGCCAGGATCGCCACCGTCATGGTCCCGAATCCGATGCGGATCACGGCGAGCCCGTAGGTGGCGCGGCGCGCGTCGATGAGCCAGTGCAGGAGCCGATCCCACGCCCGGGCGACGGCGTTGCCGGTCGAGGTCGCTTCACTCATGCGCCGTCCTCCCCCGTCTGCTCCGCCCACGCGCGGAAGGTCCGCGCGAATGCCTCTCGGTCCTGCCCGGGCCACTCCATCGGCGGCACCCAGCCGAGGTCTGTGTAGCGCGACGGTGGCCGCTCGGCATCCGGGTCATGGCGGTCAGCCCAGCGAATCACCGGGTCGTACACCGCCCTGGCCTGCACGCCGACGATCTCGCCCTGGTCACCCCACATCGCGTACGCGACCTGGGTTGCGTACGAGGTCACGAAGTTGTCTGCCCGGATGAACTCGCGCACCGCGGCGGGATCTGAATCGTCGGCGGCAACCATTGCGTCGTTCACCCCGTACAGCTCGGTGCTATCGAGATGGTTCTGAGCGACCACGCCCTTGTGCGTGTCGTTCAGCGCCGTGTATGCCGCCATGAGCCGCTCCGCGCCCACCACCGAGAGCTGCTTCCGCAGGGTCTTGCGGTAGGCCTCCGAGAGCTCAACGTGGGAGGCGTTGAGCCACTCGGTGTTCACCCGTTCCCCGTCCGGCTGCTCCACCCATGCGCGCACCCAGAGCTGGCGGTCGGTATCCGCGGGGTCCGGGGCGAAGATCTTGTAGTCCTGCACGAGGTACGGGCGAACGTAGCGGTCGGCAACCGCCCCCGGGAGCGCACCGTACTTCAGCTCCTCGGAGGGGGTGTTGTACACGGCCGTGAGAAACATGTGTGCGCCCAGTAGCACCACCGCCGCACCCGCGGTGGCCTTCGCGGCCACCGGGATCCCCGCCGACCCGGCGCCACGCTCCGCGGCCCGACGCCGCCCGCGGTGTTCCCCGTCTCGATCAGTCATGACCGTCCCCCCGCCGCACATCGCTCGTTGGTGCTCAGCTTAGATAGTGGTGGCCCCCAGCTGCTACTGCCGCTGGAGGCCACCACTGTGATATGCGCCGCGGCGGCTATTCGGCCGCTGCTCCGGATGCCCGCGTGCGTCGCGGGGCGAGGAGCAGTGCGCCACCGGCGAGCAGCGTCAGCAGCGTGAACGGCACCAGCAGCCCCGTGTCGAGGCCGGTGACCGCGAGGCCGCCGCCCTTCGCTCCCGCGCCGACGGGGGTCGCCACGGCCTGCGCGACGACCGTCACGCTGGCCTCGGCGGCCCGCCCGCTCCCCAAGCCCGCGGCGGTGTACTTCGCGGCTCCCAGCGGCGTCGCGGTCGAGACCACCACCACGGTGGAGAACCCGCCGCTCGTGTCCGCGGCAACCGGTTGCACGGCGCCGTCCGGGAGGGTCAGGGTGACTGCCTCGCCGGCCACGAAGCCAGCCCCGCTGAGCGTGACCGTGCTGCCGCGCACCACCGTGCCGGGGGTGGCCGTCAGCGACGCCTGCTCAACGCCGGGATCCGTGCCGGGCTCCGCGGTTGGATCGGTCCCGGGGTCCGTCGACGGGTCGCTGCCGGGCTCGGTGCCGGGGTCCGCGGCCGTATCGGTACCAGGATCGGTACCGGGGTCCGCGGCCGTATCGGTACCCGGATCAGTACCGGGCTCCGCGCCAGTTCCGGGGTCCGTGCCCGGGTCCACACGCGGGTCGCTGCCGGGGTCAGTCCCCGGGTCGGTCCCGGGATCCGCAGCGGTGTCGGTGCCAGGATCGGTGCCCGGGTCCGTGCCCGGATCGGCGCCCGGGTCCGTCCCCGGGTCCGTGCCCGGATCGGCGCCGGGGTCAGTACCGGGGTCTACACCGGTGTCCGTGCCCGGATCAGTTCCCGGGTCGGTACCCGGATCAGCTCCCGGGTCCACGCCGGTATCCGTGCTCGGATCAGTCCCGGGCTCAGTGCCCGGATCCGCACCAGGATCGGCGCCCGGGTCCGTGCCCGGGTCTGTACCGGGGTCGGTCCCTGGATCCGTGCCGGGGTCAACACCGGTGTCAGTGCTCGGATCGGTACCGGGATCCGTACCGGGGTCAGCGCCCGGATCAGTTCCCGGGTCCACGCCGGTATCCGTGCTCGGATCAGTCCCGGGGTCAGTGCCCGGATCCGCACCAGGATCGGCGCCCGGGTCCGTGCCCGGGTCTGTACCGGGGTCGGTCCCTGGATCCGTGCCGGGGTCAACACCGGTGTCAGTGCTCGGATCGGTACCGGGATCCGTACCGGGGTCAGCGCCCGGATCAGTTCCAGGATCGGCACCGGGATCAGCGCCCGGATCCGTGCCCGGATCGGCGCCCGGGTCAGCACCCGGGTCCGTACCGGGGTCGGTCCCTGGATCCGTACCGGGGTCAGCGCCCGGATCAGTTCCAGGATCGGCGCCGGGATCCGTACCGGGGTCCGTGCCCGGGTCCGTACCGGGGTCGGTCCCTGGATCGGTACCGGGGTCCGCGCCCGGATCAGTTCCAGGATCGGCACCGGGATCAGCGCCCGGGTCAGCACCCGGGTCCGTGCCCGGGTCCGTACCGGGGTCAGTGCCCGGGTCCGTACCCGGATCGGTACCGGGATCGGCGCCCGGATCGGTACCGGGGTCCGCGCCTGGGTCAGTTCCAGGATCGGCACCGGGATCAGTCCCCGGGTCAGCACCCGGGTCCGTACCGGGATCAGCGCCTGGATCGGTAACCGGGTCAGTGCCCGGGTCCGTACCGGGGTCAGTCCCCGGGTCAACCGCGTACGGCTTCACGGTCGCGGAACCGAACTGGAGTGCGACCGCGCCGTTCGTGGCCACGTTTGGAAGCACGCTCACGTTGAGCGCGCGAACCGTGAGGCTCCCGGCCCCGAGGTCGCCCACCTCCGGCTGCTGGTTGACCGTGATGGTTGCGATGCCGCGCAGCACCGGCCCCACTCCGTCCGTGAGCAGACCCGAAACGATCGGTGAGAGCCAGTCGGTGAGTGTGGGCTGGAGCGTGTCGAGCAGGGTGACCACGGTGCTGTCGAGCGCGTTGCCGATCGGCTGGATGACCCCGCCGAGGAGGTTCACGATCGGCTGGAGTACGGTGCCGACGGGGATGTTCGCGACGGTGATCAGGCTCGTGTCAATCACGGGCGGGGTGTGTCCTTCGGCGCCGATGAAGTCGCCGATATCGCCGGAGATGGTCACCGGCGCGTTGACGAGGTTGGCGGGCGGCAGCGGCGGCACCTGCAGCCCCACGGACACCTGCACGTCCACGTCGACCGCCACATCGTAGATGCCGGCCCGGAGCAGGTCGACGGTCTTCGAGATCAGCGAGTTCTCGCCCGCGCCCGTGAGCGCGTCCGTGACGCCGTCGAGGATCGCGTTGACCGTGTCTCCGCCGAGCACCTCGGTGTTCTTGGGGAGCGAGCTCAAGCTTGTCGCTCCCGTGCGGTCAACGGCGAGTTTGCCGAGGTCCACGCTGATCGTGCCGGTGCTCAGGTCGACCAGCACGCTACCCTCGCCGTTTGAGAGCGGCTCGGCGAGCAGCGACGTGCGCAGCTCTGCGAGCAGCGGGGCCGTGTCGATCGACGCGGTATTGAGCTCCGCGTCGACGAGCGGAAGCGCACCGATCGCGGACACCAGGTCCGAGAGCGTGCTCTCGATGCCCCCGCCGGGCCCCAGGAGCGCTTGGAGCGGCTCGAGCGCCGTCGCGAGCTCGCCGTCGAGCTCGGTGATCAGGCCCCCGACGAGGGGGCTGTGCACGTCGACGGTGAGGTCTGAAAGCATGTACTCGCTCGTGGTCGCGGCGCCGTCTGCCGTGACCGCGCGTGAGCCGAGTGCGCCGATCTCGATCGCGGCCTCGTCGACGAGCGAGTCGATCAGTTCCGGGGTGAGGATCTGAGCGAGCAGGGCGTTGGCGTCGAGGCGGGCGGTGCCGTACTCGCCGCTGTTGGCCGCGTCGATGTTGAGCGATCCGTCAGAGTTAATGAGGCCGGAGGACGCGGTGGATGCGGTCGCGCTCGGCGAGGCGCTGTAGCTCGAGATCGCACCGAGGTTGCCGAGCCGTAGGAGTCCGGGGGACGCATCGTCGGGCTTGATCAACGGCAGCGCGAGCGTGCCAAGTTGCACACCGACCAGGTTGTTCAGCACGCTCACGTTGAGCGGATCCGCAGCGGGAGCCGGGGTATCCGGGAACGCCGATCTGGTCGTCGCGGCACCGACGACGTCGAGGCCGAGCCCCTCCGCCCACAGCCAGTGCCCGTGCGCGGCGGAGTCATCGGGGGCGACGTAGCTGTCGGCAAACGCGGCGGGAACCGCCCCGTAGCCGGCTGCCGCCATCACGATGGCCGCGGTTCCGAGGGCGAACCCCCGGAGGCCTCCTCGGCGACGAGGTGTCGCCGGTTTCTGTTGGTTCAAGATCCCCTCACCTTCACTCATGCGAGCACGTGGCCACGCGGCTCGAGCGAGCGGAAATCGCAATTCGACTGCGCAGCTTGTTCGGGAGCCTAGGGTTGTGCCGCGGACCGCGCCTATGGTGCTCGGTATCCCTGATCTGGGCCCGCTGCACCGCTGAGAGTGGGCTCGCCGACTACTGAGATGGAGGACGCCCGCACCTGAGGCTCGGGCTTTTCTATGCATCCCCTATACATGCTTTGGGCGGCGTTTACCAGGGCTATCACTTCCTGATCCGGGGAGTTAAGCTCACCAGCACAACGGTCACTGCGTGGAATTCGGCTGCTGCGCATGACCCGTCGAGGGGGAATCGCGATGGGGAGAGCTGGAACGGTCATCCGCGGGTCCGTGCGCACTGAGATCGCGACCCACTGCCTGGCCGGCGAGAGCATCCTCGTCTCCGGCCCGATCGGCTCGGGGAAGAGCCACCTCCTCAGCGCGGTCGCCGATCAGCTCAGCGCCGGCGGGGCCCCCGTGCACCTGATTGACGGCGCCGACGACGCCGCGCTGGCGGTCGTGAGCGCCGCCCCGGCCGGCACGGCGCTCGTGCTCGACGGCCTGGAGCGCGCGCGCCCCGAACTCCTGCGGGCCTGCCTTGATCGCCTCGGCTCCGGCGAGCCGCTCGTCATGTCACTCACCATCGGCCCGCAGCACGCGAGCTGCATGCACGCCCTCGACGCGGCGAGCGCCGGCTCCCCTGCCGCGCGGGATGCGCTGGCGGCGGTTCGCCGGGTGGAACTTGAGCCGATTGCCGCGCGGGAGCTCGAGTGGCTGTTGCACGAGCGGAGCGCCGAGCGCCTCGACTCCGGCACCGTGCACCGGATCCTCACTCTGGCGTCCGGGCGCCCGGGGTGGGCGGTCGACCTCCTCCAGCTTGCACAACACGGGTACCTCAGCGAACGCCCTCGCCCCTGGATCGTGGAGGCGCCGCACGGCGAGCTCGATCTCCCCGCCCTGCGCGCCCTCGCCCGGGAGCTCGGAAGCGTGACACCGGAGGCGGCGACCGCGGCGCTCGCGCTCTCGGAGCTCGGCGCGACCGACCTGGCCGGGGCACGCGATCTCGTGGGCTCGGGGGCCGTCGCCGAGCTCGTCCGTTGCGGCGCGTTCGTGAAGCAGCCGGGGGCGGAGGAGTTTTCGGTGCCGGTGTTCGTGGCGGCGGCGCTCCGGGACCGCGTGAGCGCCGACATCCTGGAGCGGCAGCGCGAGGCGATCGCGCAGCGGCTCGCCGTGCAGGAGGCGCTCGGGATCCAGCTCTCAGAGGCGGATGTACTGCTGTACGCCAGGTCGCTCAGTGGGGGCGCGCAGGCGGACTCGTCTGGCGCGGGGAATGCGCTTGGCGCGGTTGGTGCGGCGAGACACCGCGTGCTGCAGCGCGCCGTATCCCACCTCGTCGCGTTCACCGGAGAATCGACCGCGCGCACGATCTTGCTGCGCTCCGGTCCGTTGGACGGGCCGACCGAGCCGCTCCTGCACGCCAGGACCGTCAGCGCGCTGGTGGGGCCGGCCGCCGCGCTCGAGGCGCTCGCGAGCGGGCCGCGCCCCGAGGGCGGCCACGACCTCCTGCTGCACGAGTTTCTCCGCGCGCAGTTCGCGGCGGAATCGGGCTTCGCGGCGGCGAGCGCTGCCGCTGATCTCGACGCCGAGACCGCCGCGCTGCTGCGCGACGCGACGGCGGTGTTCACGCTGTGGAACACCGCGGTCCCCGCGGTCGGCCCCGACGTCCGCCGCGGGGCTGCGCTGGGAATCATCGCTGCCCGGAGTTCCAGTCCCGAGGTGGCCGGGCTCGCCGGGGCGCTCGTCGATCTCGACCACGTGTGGCACGGTGCGCTGCCGCCGCGCTCGTGGCTGGCCACGGGCGCGGCGATTCCGATGCCCCGCGAGCAGCACACCGATTTTGCGCGCACGGCCTCCGGCGCGCTCCTGTTTGCCCACGCCCTGACGGCGTTCCTTGCCGGCGAGCACGCGCTGCGTGCCGACGAGCTCCGGGCGGCGGCGGCACGCACGGTGCCCCATGACTCACACGCGCGCTGGCTGCGGCATCTACTATCGGCCGGGGAGGCGCTCGCATGCGGCGACCCCGCGCGCGCGAGTGACGAGTGGACCTATCTCACGCGCGAGGCACCCCGCTTCATCCCCGTCCGGCTGCGCGGGTACCTTCAGCGCGTCGGGGCCGCAATCCGGCTCTCCGCTGACCCGGACGGGGCGGGTGCCGACGCGCTCACCAGCGTCGCCGCGACCCCGGTGCAGATCGCACAGTACCTCTCGGGCCAGCACGACGCGCTTGCGCCGGCGGCTCGGCGCGCCGGGAACGCGGCGGGAACGCTGCCGCTGCCGCTGCTCCGGCTCGCACACGCGCACCTGCAGGCCGCTACAGACCAGAACCCCGCGCGCCTGCTCCGCACCGCACACCGCCTGATGCAGCTTGAGCTCTGGGCCCCGACCGCGTTTGCGCTGCGCACCGCACGGCAGATCTTCCTCAGCCGACGCGCCGTGGGCGGGGTGCAGCAGTGCGACGAGCGGCTCGCGGCGCTTGAGGATCAGCTCACCGCGTCGGTGCCCTGGTACCGCTCGGGCGACCTCCCGGCAGTGGCGTTCGCACAGCTCACACCGCGAGAGCGCGAGGCTGCGGCGCTTGCTGCCGAGGGCCGCTCGAACCGCGAGATTGCGCACCAGCTCGGCTGTGGCGTGCGCACCGTTGAGTCCCACCTCTCGCAGGCCCGCGCTAAGCTGGGCTCCTCCTCGCGTCGGGACCTCGCCGCGCGCCTCACTCCGGCGCCAGTGGCGTCGGCCGCGGGAGCCACGTTTCCCCTCGCCACGAACGGAGCCCACTCGCGATGAGCCGGGAGCGCGACACACGCTCGCTTGGCGCGCCCAGCGCCCGACGCTGGTGGGTCACGCTGGCGTGCGCCGTCGCGCTCTTCGGTGCGGTCTATGTCGCCGCGGTCCTCACCCCCGCGGGCCAGGCGTTTGAAAACGCCGCGCTGCGGGGCGCCGACCAGGTCAGCGCTGGCGAGTTCGCGCTCGCGAGCGACGCGCTCGGGCGCATCACGCTCATCAGCCTCGCGGTGGCAACGGTCGGTGTGGGAGCGATCGGGCTGCTTCGGCGCCAGCCGGCGCTCGCGGCGATCGCGGTCGGGGTGATCGCCGCGGGACAGCTCGTGACGCAGTCGCTCAAGCGGTGGGTGCTCCCGCGGCCCGAGCTGGTCCCGGTTACGGGAGACTTCACCGAGAATTCGTTCCCCTCGGGGCACACCACAATCGCGATGACCGTGCTCGTCGCGGTCTTCCTCGTCGTCCCGTACCGCTGGCGTGGGATCGCGATGCTGTTCACGAGCGGGTGGGCGGTGGGAATCGGCGCGTACACGGTCACCGCGAAGTGGCATCGGCTCTCGGACACCATCGGCGCCGACCTCGTGGCGCTCGCCCTCGGCGCGGTCGCGGCCCTGATCCTGCTCCGCATGCGCCGCCTCGAGATCATCGCGCGGCCGCCGCGGGCACGAACCGCGGTAGTGGTGGTCTTTGCCGTCCTGTGCGCGGTCTCGTGTGCGCTCGGCGCACTGCTCGCCACGGCCGCGCTCCGCTACACACTCACGGATCCCGTGATCGAGTGGGACGTCTACCTCTCCGCCCACGCCCTCGCGCTCGCCGGGTCGTTGGGCGCGGCGCTCGCCTACTGGGGCACCTGGCACCGGATCGGCGTGCGGCCAGCTCCCCCGCGGCACGAGTGAGGGCCGGGTGGCTCCGCGCGACGCAGACTCGTGGAAGCAACCACTCAGGGGCGGCCCGTAGCGCTCAAATACTGCGGCTTGCACTCATGTTTGGCGAGGCAATTGCGACGACTCGGGACTCAGGCGCCTCTGAAAAACGGGAACCTCTGCCTTGAGTAGGGCCCCAATCAGCCTGACAGCGCAGCGCGCTGGGCTCAAATTCGCGGCCCCGGCCACTCACTTCGCCCGGGACGCGGCAGCCGCACTCGCGCCACCCGCGAAACTTAAACCCAGCACCAACGACCCGCCCCGGTGTGATTTCGCGGCGGGTGCGGCCGTTTCCCCCCTCCCCCCCGGTCGTGTGCTCGATTCACCATCCACCAGGGTGAGTCCCGGGGCAGGAGGTACCCCCATACCTTCTGTCCCGCCCCACCACCCCTGTGTTGGTCTGGTGCGCGACCACACCGCGGAGCGCGCGGGGCCGCGGCCACCGGAGTAACATCCAGAGTGAAGCCCGCGCGCGCACTCAAGCTCGGCGGGTCCGTCGCACCACGGAGGCCCATCCAGTGATTCCCGCAGCGCCCACGCCCCGCCAGGCAGTCCCAGCCGACCGGGAGGCCATCGCCCACGTGCTCACCGCCGCGTTCTGGGAGGACCCGGTGTGGCAGCCAATGTTCCCCGCGTCGGACCCCGCGGAGCGGGAGCACCAGGCGCGCACGTTCTGGAGCTTCATGGTGAACGAGGCTCTCCAGTATCCAGATAGCGCCGTCGCCGTGGGCCCAGACGGAGACATCGCCGCGGCGGCGATCTGGTTTCCGCCCGGCGCTGATGAGATCCGGGAGGCGTCGCTCGAGCCGCACGCCGCGCTCACGCAGCACCTCCTCGGCGCCGACGGCGCGGCCGCTATCGACGAGGTGGGACGCCGCTTTGGGGAGGCCCGCCCGTCCGAACCGCACGCGTACCTCACGCTGCTCGCCGTGGCGCCCGAGTGGCGCGGACGCGGAGCTGGCATGGGGCTGCTCCGCCACACCCTGACGCGGTTCGACGAGACCGGGATCGCGAGCTACCTCGAGTCCTCAAACCCGGTCAACGACGCGCGCTACGAGCGGCTCGGGTACCGCCGAGTCGGGGCGGTGGAGGTGCCGTCCGGCGCGCGCGCGAGCACGTACTGGCGCGATCCGGCCTAGCCGGCCCTGCCCGGGCTCGGGCTGCTCCGCGCGGCGTGCGGGTGACCGAATCCCTCTGTCAGTCCTCGCCCTCAAACTCTCGCGCCCGCCACCGCACCGAGGTGACCTCCGGGATCGGAACCACGTCTGCGATCGCCGCTTCAAACGCCGCGTCACTCCGCTCCGAGGCAGTGAGCCGAGCGGTCAGCTCAACCTCACCGGACTCAAGATCGTTCGCCTCGAGCGAGTGAATCGTGAACTCGGGCCGCTGGAGCGCCGTGACCACGCGCGAGCGGGTCGGCACCTCCGCCTCCGCCACCGACCGCACCACGAACACGTACTCGGTCGTCACCGGCTCTCGGGTGACGCCCCTGCCCCGCCGGTCGAGCAGCCGCCCCAGGGGGCGCAACACGATGTTCGAGGAGACGATCGCCACGGTACCCCCGATCGCGACGATGAACATGCCGCCGCCGGCCAGCGCCCCGACCGCCGCCGAGGCCCAGAGCGTCGCCGCGGTATTCAGCCCCGAGATCGACGCCCCCTGCCGCATGATCACCCCGGCGCCGAGGAAGCCGATTCCGGAGACGACCTGCGCGGCAACGCGCGTCGGATCGGCTCCCGGCCCCTCGAAACTAAAGGCCCCCATGATGACGAACAGGGCGGAACCAAGGCTCACCAGCGCGTTCGTGCGCAGGCCGGCCGTGCGGGATCGCACCTGCCGCTCGAAGCCGATGGCGGCGCCGAGGGCCAGGCCGGCCACGATCCGGAGGGCAAGGTCGACTGTCTCCACGGGTTCCTCGTTTCAGGGTTGGGGCGGGTGCCGGTCCCGGTCTCGCGCTGGCGAGCGGGATCGGTGAGCGGGGTGCGCTCGCGGGGAGCGTGCCCCACGCGTGCTCGGCGGTTCGGCAGCTCGGCGCCTCGGGCCAGGAGCCCCCGGCCGGGAGCCCCGGGCGGGGCACTCCCGCCGGTGCGCGACGCGCCCGCGGCGGGATCGGGACCGGCGGCGCGCCTCCGCGGCCCGGCCGGGCCCGATGAACGTGCCGCACGGCATCGCCGCGCTGCGTCACCGCACGGCGCCACCGTAGCTCCGAGCGATCCGCGGCGCCGCGGGCGGGCGCCACCACAAGCTCCGGCTCCGGGCCCGCGCTCCACGCGAGCGCCACCCGCGGACGGGCTGACTAGCGGGGCACCGCGTGAGAGCGCTCCGGGGCTGAGCGCCCCAGCGCGGTGGCACCACGCGGTTCGAGTGATCGGCCTGGTTGATCCTGCACCTGGTCACCCCCTGCACGCTCGCGCGAGCACTCCGTGGCACGAAGCACCGCTCCACCAGCATACTGTCATTTGCGCAATAACGCAATTAATGTCGTTCCTGTTGACATGCCGCGACGTGCGGCCGACACTAGAGGCGCGGGCACCGGCTGGCGCCGAGGCACCACGCGGTGGTCGCGGGGATGGGCTGTCTCGGCAAAGGACACCGCATGACCCTCGACAGCACTGACCTGCTCGACGAGCAGCTCGGGGCGCTCCCCCTCGCGGATCAGTATGAGATCGCAGCGGCAGTGGCTCACGGCCGCGCGGTCGCGCTCCCCCGCCTCGCGCCACTGGCCGTCGCGTACGCGATCCGCTGGCAGGCGAGCCTCGGGCGCAGGCTCTACCGAAGTTGGTGGTACCTCGGCGGCACGATCGTGTTCGCCGCGGTGGTCGCCACGGCGTCCTCGTGGGAGCTCGGCGCCCTCGTTGCGCTCGCGCTCGCGGTCGCGCCTCAGCTGTCGCGCGGCAGCATCACCCGCGCACGCACCTCGGAACGCCTCAACCGCGAGCTCCTGCGCACGAGCCGAGCGGAGTGAGCCTCCCCGGGGAGGCCGGGCGGGGTGGGTGCGGCGCGCTCGGCACGCCGCGGTGCGCCGCCGACGCGGCCTGGCGCGGTCACTCCAGGCCGAGCTCCGGGACATCGAGACCGTATTCGTGGCGCAGCGCCGAGCGCGCCGCGTACCACCCGGCGAGGCCGTGCACGCCGGGCCCCGGCGGGGTGGCCGACGAGGCGAGGTACACGCCCGGGACCGGGGTGCGCCACGGCTCCGCACCGACCACCGGGCGGGCGAGGAGCTGCCGCATCGTGATTGCCCCCGCGCTAAAGTCGCCGCCCACGTAGTTTCGGTTGTACTGGCTGAGCGCCGCCGCCGTCGTGACCGAGTGCGCCACGATTCGGTCCCGGAACCCGGGCGCAAACCGCTCGATCTGCGCGATCACTCGGGCTGCAACGTCGACGTCGGAGCCGCTCGGCACGTGCGTGTAGCTCCACACCGCGTTCACCCCGGCGGGGTTTCGTGCCGGGTCAAACTCGGTCGGCTGCGCCAGCAGCACGAACGGGCGCTCCGGGTGCCGGCCCCGCGCCACCTCGCGCTCCGCGGCCGCGATCTCCGCGCGGGTGCCGCCCAGGTGGACGGTCGGCGCTGCGCCCACCCGCGGATCCCGCCACGGGATCGGGCCGTCGAGCACGAAGTCCACCTTCGTGGCCGCATCGCCAAATGAAAACCGCGCCAGCGCCCGGCGGTACCGCGCGGGGAGTGCGTCGCCGGCGATCCCGAGCAGGCCCCGGGTGGAGGTGTCGAACAGCTTCGTCCGAAAACCGTCGAGCTCGCCGATCCGAGAGATCGGGTGGTTCGTCTCGATGCGACCACCGTGGGCGAGGAGATCCGCCGCGAGGGCGTCGGTAATCGCGCGGGACCCGCCCACCGGGACCGGCCAACCGCCCGCGTGGCCGAGCGCACCAAGCACGATGCCGACCGCGGCGGGCGCAAGACTCGGGAGCGCTCCGATACTGTGTGCTGCGACCCCGGCCAGGAGAGCCGGAGCGGCCTCGTCCCGGAATCGCACCCCCCAGAGCGGCGTCCCCTGCTCCACGGTTCGCAGGGCGGTCACGAGCGCGGCGAGGGGATCGCGGGGCAGACGGGTCATGCTCCCGCCGAGCGCGAAATCGAGGACGCCGTCGAGGCGGCGCAGCACGGGGGCGTAGAGGCGGCGGTAGGCGGCGCCGTCCCTGCCAAGCTCGGCGGCCGTGCGGGCGAGGTCCCGGTAGGCGATGGCGGCGCGACCGCCAGGGCCGCCCCCGCTGTCGAGCGGCTGCGCATACGACGCCTCGGGCACCACAAACTCGACGCGGCGCGAAAGCTCGAACCGACGGAAGAACTCGGTGGCGAGCGCCATCGGGTGGATCGCAGAGCACACGTCGTGCAGCACGCCGGGCTGCACCAGCTCAGTGGTGCGCGTACCCCCGCCGATCGTCTCGGCGGCCTCAAACACCGTGACGGGCACTCCCGCCCGGGCCAGGGTGACCGCGGCGGCGAGGCCGTTCGGCCCCGCGCCGACGATCGCGGCGCGCCCGTCGTGAGTCATCGCCCGAGTCTATGGCACACGCCGCCGCCCCCGAACGCTAGTCGAGTTCGACGATCTCCGCGATCGGCGCGTTCTTCTGCACGGAGGCGATGCCGTTCTTTGCCGCGGAGCGCGAGGAGTACCCCTCGGACACCGCAATCACCTCGCCATTCGCGGCTTTCAAGCGGAACCGGCTCTCGCCGGCCTTGTCCGTGTAGATCTCGAATCGAGCAGCCATGTGGTGTCCCCCTCCGATGAAAGTGTTTCGGACACCAGATTGGCACACGCGACCAGAAAGCACCACGGCGATTTCGCGCGCGGAAGCGGCCCGCCCGGTCCGGATACCTCCGGACCGGGCGGGCCATCGCGTCACTCGGCTCCGGGAGTGCGGCGTGGCAGCCGCGAGGCAAGCAGCGCTCCGCCCACGAGCGCGAGCAGCGCGCCCGCCCCACCCCAGAGCGCCTGCGCGGCCTCGCCGCCCGTCGCGGCGAGCGGCACCCCAGTTCCCTCGTTCGTCGTCGGCCCCGGTGGTGTGGGACCGGGCACCGCCACCCCGATGCCGTGCCACGAGGCACTCGCAGCGACCGGGCTGCGGAGTCGGGTCTCGACGCCGCTGGCGCTCACCTCGGCGACATACGATCCGAGCGCGACCGGGCCGACCGCCGTGAATTCGACGGTTGCGCCGGGCTCGACCACGCCGGAGTAGTCGTCCGGCGCCTGAATCTCTCCCGGCACGGTGTCCGCTATTTCGTCCAGTGCGACCGTCGTATTGCCGGAGTTGTGCAGGACGTATCGGAACGAGACCTCGCTCCCCGCCGCCACCGGTACCGCCTCTGCCTCACTCGGGGCGGCCACTCCCGCCCCCAGCTGCACGAGCTGCAGCTGGGCGGCGACCCCGAACCCGTGCCACTCGTGGTGCGCCTCCACGGCAAGACCCGCTGCATCGAGTCCGACCGCGCTGCCCGTAGCCGCCCAGGCCCCCGCCGGTGCGGGCGCTTCACCGGAGAACTCGACGCTCTCGCCGACACCCAGCACCCCCGTGAACCCCGACGGCGCCGTGCCGCTGCCCACCTCGAAACTCGTCACCCCGGTGAGCGTGACCGGCGCGTTGCTATCGTTCGTGACCGTGTAGCCAAAGCTGGTCGTCGCGCTGGCGACAACGTCTCGCGGCGACTCCGCCCGCTCCGCCACAACACCGTCACCGGTCATCTCGAGCGATATCCCGCCGGCCACACCAAAGCCGTGCCACCGGTCGCTCGCCTCAAGCGCGCGATCAAGCTCGTCGTGGGCAGTGACCGTCACCTCGGTGACGCGCGCGCCCTCGAGTTGCGCGGCCGTGGCCGACACCACAACGCTTCCGCCGGGTTCGAGCACCCCGCCGAAGTCAGCCGGGAGGGCGAGTTCGCCCAGGACGCTATCTGTCACGGCGTCAATCGTCAGATCCGCGGTGCCACCGTTCGTAATGAGGTGCGCAAACGCCACCTCCGCGTCGACCCGCAGCCACACCGGTTCTTCGGCAAGCGGCGCGGCAACCCCGTTGCCCGTTGTGCGCAGCGAGAGATCCGAGGCAATTCCCTCGCCGAACCAGCTCGCTGTTGCCGTCAACTCCTCGGCATCCGGAGCCCCTGAGCTTCCGGGGTCAGCCTCGGCGTACGTCACCGTCACGTCGTTGCGGTACGAACCAGCACCAACCGTCCCGGCGGCCGTATACACCGCTGTCGCGCCCGGCTCGAGCCTTCCCGAGAACTGCTCAGGGCTCACCACGGTATCGACGGCACCGAGCTCGCTATCGGCCACGCCGGTGATCCCGACGGCGACGTTCCCGGTGTTTGTGACCCGGTACGCAAACGCGACCTCGGAGTCGGCCGACACTCGCGCCGGGTTCTCCTCAGTGGGAGCGAGTAGGCCGTTCCCCGTCTTGGCGACGGTCGCGGCGAGCACCGCCCCGAACCCAAACCACTGCGTGCGGGCCGACACCGGTTCGCCCTGCGAGGTTCCTGTGGCGATGGTCTCCGCCTCGTACGCACCGGCGGGTAGCGCACCGCCCGAAGCGACCAGCGTTACGGCTTCTCCCGGGGCGAGGTCACCCACGAAGCCCTCGGGGGCGACAACCTCCGTGATCTCGCCAAGCACGCTGTCTGACACTTCAATTCCAGTCACGGGCGCGGGACCCTCGTTTGTGACGACATACCTGAACTCGACGTCCGTCTTCGCCGGGAAGCGAGCCGGCTCGGCCGGATCCGCCGCTTGGAGCCCGTTCCCGAGTTGCTCGATCACCAGCGTCGAGGGCGGGAGCTCCGGGCGCACCCGAGCAGCGTCGCCGTTCCCCGCCTCGTTCCAGGCGGCCACCCGGAACACCGGCACGGTCTCGGGGTTCAGACCGGTAATGGCCGCGGTCGTGTCCAGACTCAGTGGCCGGTCGATCAGGTTCCACTGCGCGCCACCGTCGGTCGACATTTCGATCACAAAGTCGCGCGTGGGCAGCTGTCCTGCGGCCTCGGCAACGCTCGGGGCGTCCCACGAGAGCTCGACCTCGGTCATGCTCGCGTCGCTGTAGCGCGCAGCGAGACCCGTTACCGCGTCGGGAGTTCGGCCAAATATCTGCACTCGAGTGGCCGAGGCACCCTCCGAGGTTGTGGCGTAGAGGAGCCCCCGGGCGTCGAACCCGATCCCGCGC
Source organism: Leucobacter luti (assembly GCF_004217175.1). Taxonomy (GTDB): domain Bacteria; phylum Actinomycetota; class Actinomycetes; order Actinomycetales; family Microbacteriaceae; genus Leucobacter; species Leucobacter luti. The sequence goes on along the minus strand of NZ_SHKI01000006.1, from coordinate 81,016 downwards.
ACGTTTTGCAGCATTCCGTTCTGAGTCCCCACTCCGTACCCGGGAAACCCACCGAGCGGTGAGCCATCGGTGGCGAACACCCGCACTGCCCCCTGCCGCTGCCCCACATAGATATCTCCGGAGGATGGATCCACCTGAATCGCGAAGGTCACCGCGTCCGAGGTGTTCACGCCGGGGCCCGAGCCGATTCCGAGCGTTCCGACGCCGATCCGATCGAGCACCTCGCAGCGGTCTCGGAACGAGCCCACCGGGGTGGTCGCTTCCTCGGTGGTGCACACGTCAAGGTTGACGCGCTCGATGAAGCTGGGGTTGTCAGCGCCGGGATCGGTGTACCCGACGAGCACATCGTTCTCGGGCGTGCTCGGATCCGCGGCCACCGCGTAGGGCGACCGGTACCCCTTATCGCCAGCCCCAGCGCTTCCGGCGGGCTGGGTCAAGAGAATATTGCGAACGAATGAACCATCTTCGCGGTACTCCTTCAGCAGCTCGGGAGTGCTGCTGGTGGCCACCAGGTTTCCGCTGCCGAGCCGCGCAATACCGACCGGGTAGTCGAAGGCCTCAGGGTGGTGCCGATTCGTCCAGGAGCTTCCGCTCGGCCAGGTCGTTTTGCCGAACGAGGGCCCCTCAGATCCGTCCCCGGTGAGGACCCGTGCGGCGAGGCCCTGGCCGCCCAGCGCGCCCTCGGCAAAGTCGGCGTCGATCGCCCACGCCCCACCAGAGTCCGTCGCCGCGATGCCGCGCACACCGTTGAGGCGACCGCCCGGCAGGGTGGTGCCATCGAGCACGAGCGCATCCGCGCGCGGCGTATAGTTCGCTCCGACCCCCGCGTTTGCGCGGGTCGCGGGTGAGCCGTAGCCGCCGTTGCCGCGATACTCGCCGAGCGCCCAGTCTGGTTCGGTGGTCAGCCCGTACTTGAGCACACGAGATTGTCCGACATAACAAAACGAACCGACAACCTTGCCGCCGGCGAGACTGCAGGCGAGCGAGTTTGACGTCCAGATAATCTTCGCGCTGTCAGTGACCCACAGGGCGCCGTCGGCGGGGCTGAGCGAGAGCCCGTAGCTGAACACGGATCCGCTGGTGCGCGTCTGCACGTCTCCGGCATAGCCCCAGAGCCCAGACCCGCGAGCCTTCCCCGCGGTGACCGGCACGCTGGTAACGCCCGCGGGAGTGGCGGTTGCACCCGGATCGGCCGCTCCCGCGACCGCCCGGGGCTGCTGTTCACCGGGCGCCGGCGCGGCGGAGACCGCGACCGCCCGGGGCACCTCAAGTGCGTGGGCACCGCCACTCGACATCGTGGCAGAGCTCAGCACCAGTCCGGCGATGGCGCCGCCCGCGAGCAAGCGCTTCAGCGCTCGTCGCTGCCGCCATGAACTTACGTGTAGCCGCACACAGACTCCCTTGTTCTCGCGGCGTCGCACCACCGCGAACGCCGCCTCGCCCAACGCTGTTTTCCGGCGCACCAAATATCGCAGTGGGCGGCGAGAGGCCGCCCGGACTGGGCATGGTGGCCTCGCCCACGAGGCCGGCGCCATGGCTCCCAGAATGGGTGCCAGCACAAACCATAGGGTGAAACCCCCGCGCGTGGACAGAGCTGAGTGCGCCTCAGAGAAAGGTGAGTGCCTGCCGCGAAAGGCGAGTGGGAAATGGTGTGTTTGAGTAACCATATAGCCGCAAGGGCGCGCACACAGCAAAACAGCCCCCGCGGCGGCGGGGGCTGTTTCGTGGTATTCGACTGGCGGAGACGGGGGGATTTGAACCCCCGGTCGAGTTTAACCCCGACCCTTCATTAGCAGTGAAGTCCGTTCGGCCGCTCCGGCACGTCTCCATACGCGAACACCGTGGACCATCCTACCGGACCAGGGCGGCGCGCAGGAAATCGGCCAGCGCGCCGCGCAGTTCGGTCGGCCCGCTTAGAAGACCGTGCGACCGGCCGAGCACGCCTCCGTGCTCGCCTGCAGGCCCGTGATGTTGTCGGGCAGCTTGGTGGGCCCGGCCTCCTCGGTCGGCGCGATCGTGCCCGGGTCGACCGGCTCGCCGGTGACCGGATCGATCGCCTGTTCCTCGACGATCGGCTCGCCGGTCACGGGATCGACGGCCTGCTCGGTCTCGACCGGAGCCTCCTCGGTGACCGCGTTCGGATCGACGCCGTCGACCGCGACGCCCTCACCCACGCCAGTGACGTCGAACGGCTCGCCGCTGCGAATCACGTCGAACAGTGCCTGCGCGCTCACGTAGTCGGGGGTGAGGCGGCCCTCCTGGTACGGGTGCGTCGAGCTGGGGTACTGCACAAAGTTGATGCGCTCGAGGTCGATGTCCTTGACCGTCCCCGCGATCGCCTGCATAAACTCGACGCTCGCCATGTTGCTCGACAGGGTCATGTTCTCCACGCCGGCCTTCGCGAGCCCGAACACCTTCATCGGGTCGGAGAGCGTGTCGGAGTCCTTCAGCTTGCGCACGAGCGCGGACATGAACACCTGCTGGTTGCTGATTCGGCTGGTGTCGCCGCCGTCGCCCACGCCGTGCCGGGTGCGGAGGAACTGCAGCGCATCCCAGCCCACGAGCGTGTTCATGCCGGCCGGCAGGTCGAGGTCGGCCGCCGGATCGACGATCTCCTGCGTGAGGCACACATCCACGCCGCCGAGCGCGTTCGAGACGCCCACGACTCCGTCGAACGTGATGAGGCCCGCGTAGGGGATGTCCATGCCGGTGAGCTCGGAGATCGTGGCGACCGCGCACGGCAGCCCGCCGTACATCATGGCGGAGTTGAGCTGCTGCTCACTCATCGCCGGGTAGTAGTCTGGCTCGCCGTCGGGGCCGGGGCAGCTGGGGAACGGCACCATGAGGTCGCGCGGCAGGCTCACGACGGTGGCGTTCTGGTGATCCGCGGAGACGTGGAGCAGCAGGTTGACGTCGTTGAGCTCGCCCTCCTCGCCGTCGTCCCACGACTGGCCCGCGCGGGTATCGGAGCCGACGAGCAGGATCGTGAGCTCGCCATCGATCGACTGCGAACCGGCGCCCACGCCGGACGCCTCGTTGCCGAGCTCGACGGTGTTGAGATTCTGCACGATTCCCCACACCGCGTACGCGACAGTGGCCGCGCCGGACAGCGCGACCACAAGCGCCGTCGTCGCAATCACGCGCAGGGCGTTGCCCCACGCGCTTGAGCGACGCAGCTTTCCGTGTCGCACGAACGCGGGGCGTGCAGCATCTCCAGCGGTGTTCTTGGCCATTCAACATCCAGTTCCTCGGGGACGCCGCGGTGCGGGCATCCGACGATAGCGTCCTAATTTACCCGACGCGACTGTGTGGGCGCTTGGAGACGGATGTTTTGGGGCCGCGCCTAGACGCTCGGGGCCGGGGTGACCGCGGGGGGCGGTGGCGTGGCCGGCGGCGGCGCGGCGTCCGGGGCCGCCGGCGCACCACCGACCCCGCGAGTGGCCCCGGCTGCGGCTGCGCGATCCCGGGCCGCCCACACCCGCAGCTCGTCTCGGTTCTCGACCCCGATCTTCGCGAACACGTTCGAGAGGTGCGTCTCGACGGTGCGCGCCGAAATATGCAGGCGCTCGGCGATGAAGCGGCTGCTGTGTCCCAGCGCGGCGAGCAGCGCGATCTCACGCTCGCGGGCGGTGAGGCCCGGGGCCGGCGGCAGCGGCAGCCAGACGCCCAGCTCGGCGAGCATCCGCACCTCGGGCTCGTCGGTGTCGACGGCGGCGACGCCGGCCCCCGCCGCGATCCGCTCCATGTGAGCCACGTAGGCGGCCCCGAGCGGCTCGTCAACCGCCTCGGCGAGCGCCCGGGCGCGCGCGAGATCGTCGGCGTGCGCTCCCCGGGTCTCAAAGGCGATCGCGTGCAGCGCCTGCAGCTCAATCAGGGCGAGCCCCTCGGCGCGCGCCCAGTCGGCCAGTCGTCCGGCCTCGGCGACCGCTTCCCCGTCGCGCAGCCACTGCCTGGCGCGAAGCGCGAGGATCCCCCGGTGCCCGCCCACCGCCTGCCCCAGCCCGCGCGTCTGCGCGCCCGCCGCACGGATCGCCCGCACCGCGGCGTCGCGCTCCCCGAGCACGGCGAGCGCGAGCGCGAGCGCCGCCTGGGTCAGCGGCGCGAGGCCGTAGCTGTCGTGCCTTCCGAGCCGCTCAAGCAGGCGCTCGGCGCTCTGCGCGGCGTCGGTCCACCGCGCCTCCTGCACCCCGATCAGCACGGTGCCCGCCTCGACCAGGCCCGAATAGTGCGCTTCGGCGTGCGTGTCGGCCGACGCCGCGGTGACGAGCTCCTCAAGCACCTGACGCGCAGCCTCCGCGCTGCCGCTCACCCAGTACCCGAGCAGCCAGCAGAACCCCTGCATATCAACAAAGTCGGGCCGGGCGCGCGGGCCGAGCCGGCTCAGCATGCGCGTGTTCTCGGCGCTGGCAACGGCCCGCCCAACCTCGCCCTGCTGGTCGAGGATCAGCGCACTGATCGCGCGCGCGGGCGAGCGCACCCACTCAGTCTTGAGGTCCGACGAGACCTCCTGACTGGGGGCCGCGCACGCGGCGTCGCGGAGCCGTCCCGCGTACGCGAGCACCTGGACCCGCGTGCTCCGCACCACCTCGATCACCGGGTCATCTTCAGCTTCAACGCTGCGCTCCAGCACCTCGAGCGCGCTCAGCGCAATGTCCACGTCGCCGTCGTCCCAGATACCCTGTTTGATCAGCACGGCCGTCATCCGCGTGCGCAGCATCGGCGTCATGCCGGCCGCGCGCTCGGAGTCGTCGAGCAGCCGCTGCATGGTGCCGAGCAACGGCCGCAGGCTTCCGGCGTCCCCGATGAGGCGCGCGAGCCGGTACGCGCGGAGCGCGGCGGCCCCGGCCTGCATCGCGTCGGCCCCGGGGTGCACGGTGACCGCGAGGGCGAGGTTGAGCACGAGTCGCGGATCGCCGCCCCGCACCATCAGCTCGAAGGCGGCCCAGAGCCAGGCGAACGGCAGCTCGTGCCCGCCCTCGATCCCGAACACGACGAGCCGCATGAGCCGCTCCGGCGCGTACACCGGGTCGAGTGCGCCAAGCTCCTCGGAGAGGACGCGAAAGATCTGGTCGTTGAGCTGGATCCTGCGCACGGGCGACATCCCTGCGCGCAGCATCGAAGCGAGCAGGTGGTTTCCGATCGTCAGCGAGAGCCCGTCGGAGTGGGACTGCGAGACGATGAGGCCGCGCTCGAACAGGCTCGACAAACACGCGGCGTCGACGCTGCGCAGCAGCACGGTCTCGGTGACGGGCTCGGCGACCGCGACGAGCTCGAGCACCGCGATCTCGGCTGGGGTGCACGCATCGATGAAAACTCGGGCGTACTCGCTCGACACCACCTCGCGCTCCGCCGTGGTCCATGCCGTGCCCCGGCTGCGCCGCAGCGCACCCGAGCCGTCGCTCGAGAGCGCGAGCACCGCGAGCGCGTAACTGTTTCCCCCCGCGATCTCGAACCAGCGCCGCAGGGTGTCGGACTCGATCCGCTCGACCCCCAGCAGCACGCTGAGGTAGGTGCCCGCCCGCTCGATGTCGAGCGGGGCGACCGAGATGCGGCTGCGACTCGCGCCCACCCCCAGCCGCTCGACGGCGCTGGTCAGCTGTTTGACCGTGATGAGCGCGCGCACGCGCGGGTCGCGCAGCACGAGTTCGAGGATCCGGGAGTCGATCGGCGAGTAGAGGTCAACGTTTGGCGCGATCAGCACCGCGTGTGTGGTCGACGCGTCCGCGAACAGCCCCGCGAGCACGCGCGCACCGCTCTCGGCAGCCTCGGCGTCGCCCGCGCCGGGGAAGTCGGCGGCGAAGACGGAGGCGATGCCGCTGGTCTCGTGGGGCGGCTGGGGCAGCACGAAGAGCGTTGCGGATCCGCCCGCCTCGCGCACGAGTTCCCGGGCGGCTACCTCGGCGAGGGCAAGGCGACCGCTGCCGGCGTCTCCGAGGAGCACCACGACCGCGCCCTCGGGGGCGAGTGCGGTCTCGATGTGGGCTCGCAGTTCGGGCACCGCGGCGGCGACGCTGGCGCGCTGGCGGTCGAACGCCGCGGGGGTGCCGGGCAGCCCGAAATCGGGCGTTGCGTGACCGAACTGCATTTCGTCACCCCCGTACCACTTTGGACACCGTGCAAGCTATCTTCCGCCCCCTCCCCTCAGTTTCTCAAATTGTGAGGAAAACTGGGGGTAAAGTTTCAGCGCGCTAGGCTGGCTGCATGCGCATCGCCACCTGGAACGTCAACTCGATCCGCACCCGATTCGGCCGCGTCGTCGACTGGCTGGTCCGCGAGGATATTGACGTCCTCGCCATGCAGGAGATCAAGTGTCGCCCCGATCAGTTCCCGGTCGAGGCGTTCGAACAGGCGGGCTATCAGCTCGAAATTCACGGGCTCAACCAGTGGAACGGGGTGGCGTTCGCGAGCCGCCACGAAATGACCGACGTGGCCCGCGGGTTCACTGACATGCCGGGCTTCGGCGCACCGATCAAGGGGCAAGAGGACGTGCAGGGCGTCGGCCCCAACGGTCTCCCGCTCGAGGCGCGCGCGCTCGGCGTCACCGTTGGCGACCTGCGGCTGTGGAGCCTCTACGTCCCGAACGGGCGAGCCCTCGGCGATCCGCACCTCGAGTACAAGCTGAACTGGCTCAACGCACTGCGCCGCGACACCGCGGCCTGGCTTGAGGAGGATCCGGATCTGCCGCTCGCGCTGATGGGCGACTGGAACATCGCCCCCCTCGACAGCGACATGGGCGACCCGAGCTTCACGCTCGGATCGTCCACCCACGTGTCCCCCGAGGAGCGGGCGGTATTTGCCAGCTTCGCGCCGCACGTGGAAGATGTGGTGCGGCCGATCGTGCCCGAGGGCTACACATTCTGGGATTACAAGGCCGGGCGCTTCCCCAAGGACGAGGGCATGCGGATCGACTTCATCATGGGCTCGCGGGCGTTCGCCGACGCCGTCACCGGTGCCGCGATCGACCGCGACGAGCGCAAGGGCGACGCCCCCAGCGACCACGTCCCCGTGATCTGCGACATCGATCCCACGCTGCTGGGCGACACCTTCGAGGACGAGTACGACCGCCCGATGGTGTTCTAGGGGCACAGCGCAGCGCGGTGTCGGTGGCCGCGCGTAGACTAGGCCGCATGGTCGAAACCCTGCGCGTCGCGTCCGTTAACGTCAATGGCATCCGTGCCGCCTACCGCAAGGGCATGGGCGAGTGGCTCGCGAATCGCGACGTCGACGTCCTCGCGCTGCAGGAGGTGCGCGCACAGGACGAGCACCTCGAGGAGTTCCTGGGGAGCGCGGGGTGGCACTTCCTCCACGACCCCTGCGATATCAAGGGCCGCGCCGGCGTCGCCATCGCGAGCCGCATTCCCGCCACCGCGCACCGCGTGGGGCTCGGCCAGGCGGACCAGCAGGAGGCCGTCCAGTCGTCCGGGCGCTGGCTCGAGGCAGACTTCGACTTCGGCGGCACCCCCGTCACCGTCGTCTCCAACTACACGCACTCTGGCGAGGTAGACACCCCGCGCCAGGACGCGAAGTGGGCGTTCCTCGACGCGATGGACCTGCGCATGCGCGAGCTCGCGGCAGAGCGGGAGCTCGTCGCGATCGTGGGCGACTTCAACGTTGGCCACCGCGAGCTCGACATCAAGAACTGGAAGGGCAACGTGAAGCGCTCGGGCTTCCTGCCCCGCGAGCGGGCCTACTTCGACCGCTTCTTCGGTGAGCGCGATGCCGCGATCACCGGCGTGGACGGCTCCGAGGGCACCGGCCTCGGCTGGGCCGACGTGGGCCGGCGCTGGGCGGGCGAGGTCGACGGCCCGTACAGCTGGTGGTCAAACCGCGGCCAGGCGTTCGACAACGACACGGGCTGGCGGATCGACTACCACGTGGTCACCCCGCAGCTCGCGGAGCGCGTCACCGACTACACGATCGACCGCGCGGCGTCGTACGCCGAGCGCTGGTCGGATCACGCGCCCGTCGTCGTCGACTACCGCCTCGCCGACTGACCGCGCCGCTCACCCCACACTCGTCACCCTCAACACCTCGGGAACCGCACACATGAACGCCACGCCCAAACCCGTCCTCTTCTCCGGCATGCAGCCCTCCAGCGACTCGCTGCAGCTCGGCAACTACATCGGCGCACTCAGCCAGTGGACCAAGATGCAGGAGGACTACGACGCGTTCTTCTGCGTGGTCAACCTCCACGCGATCACGGTCGCGCAGGATCCGGCCGAGCTCGCCGCCCGCACCCGCCGCACCGCCGCCCAGTACATCGCCGCGGGCATCGACCCCGCCAAGTCAACGCTGTTCGTGCAGTCGCAGGTCTCGGCGCACGCCGAGCTCGCCTGGGTACTCAACACGCTCACGGGCTTTGGCGAGGCGAGCCGCATGACGCAGTTCAAGGATAAGTCGCAGCGCTTCGGGGCCGACACCGCCTCGGTCGGGCTGTTCACGTACCCCGTCCTCATGGCCGCAGACATCCTGCTCTACCAGGCGGCGTCGGTGCCGGTCGGCGAGGATCAGCGCCAGCACGTTGAGCTCACCCGCGATCTCGCGAACCGTTTCAACAGCCGCTTCGGCGACACGTTTGTGGTGCCCGAGGCCCAGATCCCGCAGGGCAACGCAAAGATCTACGACCTGCAGGATCCCACGGCAAAGATGTCGAAGTCCGCCGAGACCGAGGCCGGGCTCATCAAGGTGCTCGATCCCGCCAACGTCACGAAAAAGAAGATCATGCGCGCGGTCACCGACGACGAGGGCGAGATCCGCTTCGACCGGGCAGCGAAGCCCGGAGTCTCGAACCTACTCACGATCTACTCGGTGCTCAGCGGTCGCACCATCGACGCGATCGAGGCCGAGTACGCCGGCCGCGGGTACGGGGACCTGAAGAAGGGCCTCGTCGAGGTGGTCGAGGAGTCGCTCGCTCCGGTGCGCAACCGCACCGAGGAGCTGCTCGCCGATCCGGCCGAGCTCGATCGGCTGCTCGCGGGCGCCGCCGCGCGCGCCAACGAGGTTGCCAACCGCACGCTCGATGCGGTCTACGAGCGGATCGGCCTGATCCGCTAGCCCACGCGGGCGGGGCGCCCCGCAGCCCGCCGGGGCGGGGCGCTTCCGCCGACCCGCGCTGGCGGGATGCTTCCGCCGCCCCGCCCGGGCTGGGCGGCCTCCGCAGAACGAGTAGCGTGGACGCATGGTTTCACTGCTGCGCTCCGTGCGCCTGCTCGGTCAGGACGCCCCCGTCGACATCGCGCTGGAGTCCGGCCGCATCGCCGCGATCGCACCGGCCGGGCAGCTCCCCGCGGGGACCGGTTCGGGGGCGGCGGGCGACGGGGTGCTCCACGGCGACGGCCGCTTCGTCACGAGCGGGCTGTGGGACGAGCACGTCCACTTCGGTCAGTGGGCCCAGCAGTCCACCCGCTTCGACCTGGGCGCCGCCGAGTCCGCGGCGGCCGCGCTCGACCTGCTCGCCGCGGAGCTCCGAGCGGACGCGGACCAGACGGACGCGGATCGGACGCGCGGGGACCGGGCGAGCGCGGCCGCCGGTGTCGCCGCGGGCGGCACCGCGACGCCGGCCGAGTTCGTCGCGGTGCGCGCGCGGGCCGGCGCCTGGTCGGACGCGATCACCCGCACCGCGCTCGATCAGATCGCCGGCGCGCGGCCGGTGGTGGTGATTGGCGGCGACCTGCACGGGGTGTGGCTCAACTCCGCGGCGCTCACCGCGCGCGGGCTCCCGGCCACCGGCGACGGGCACATTGTCGAGGACGAGTGCTTCGCCCTGCTGCGCGAGATCGACCGCCTTGCGCCAGAGACGCTCGACGCGCTCGTCGCCCGCGCCGGGCGCGCGGCGGCGGCGCGCGGCGTGGTCGGCATCGTCGACCTTGAAATGCGGTGGTCGATCGACGACTGGGTGCGCCGCGAGGCGAGCGGCTTCGACCTGCTGCGGGTCGAGGCCGCCGTCTACCCGGATCAGCTGGAGCGCGCGATCGCCGCGGGGCACCGCACGGGCGACGCGCTCGGCACCGGTGGACGCTTGCGCGTGGGCCCGCTCAAGATCATCACCGACGGCTCGCTCGGCACCACCACGGCCTGGTGCTGCGACGCCTACCCGGGCGGCGGGCACGGCCGCTCCCTGGTCTCGGCGGGCGAGCTCGGCGCGCTCATGCGCCGCGCCACCGCCGCCGGGCTGGGCCTCACCATTCACGCGATCGGCGACCGCGCCGGCGCCCAGGTGCTCGACGCCTACGCGGCGCTGGGCCGCGGCGGCAGGATCGAGCACGCGCAGCTGCTCCGCGACGAGGATCTCGGCCGGTTCGCCGCGCTCGGCGTCACGGCGAGCGTGCAGCCGGAGCACCTCGTCGATGATCGCGTGGCGATGGCGCTGCAGTGGCCGGGGCGCGATCGCCGCACGTTCCCGCTCGCGTCGCTGCACGCCACGGGGGCGCACCTCGTGCTCGGGTCGGACGCGCCGGTCGCGCCGCTCGATCCCTGGCGCTGGGTGCAGGCCGCCGTGCTCCGCGCGCACGCCGGGGAGCCCGCGTGGGTGCCGGAGGAGCGGCTGCCCGTGGCGGTGGCCCTCGCCGCGTCGATGCGCGGCCCGCTGCGCCCGGGGGTGGGGGACGCCGCCGACCTCGTGCTGCTCGACGCCGACCCGCTGCGCACCGATCCGGCACAGCTGTCGGCTACGCGGGTCGCCGCGACGCTCCTCGGCGGCACGCCCACCCACCTCGCGCTCTAACCAGGTGCGGCTGGACGGGCCCGGGCCGCCTGGCCCGGGCCCGCGCCGCGCCGCGCCGACGCTCCCTCGCGGCCGCCGGTTCTACGTTGTTTCGCGGCCGCCGGCGCCACTTCGCCGCCGCCGGGACCGCTCGCCGCCGAGCGCCGGGCTAGGGGACGAGCACCGCGCGGCCCGCAATCCGACCGTGGTGCAAATCGTCGAACGCCTGCACCGCGTCGTCGAGCGAGTACCGGACCACCTCGACGGCGATCTTGCCGGCCTCGGCCAGCGCAACGGCCTGCCGCATATCGGAGCGCGTGCCGCCGTAGGCGCGCTCGATGTTGACACCCCAGGGCAGCCCCGATCCGGCGCCGGCCGTGTATGAAAACTCCCCACCACCCAGGCCAACGAAGCGAATTGCGCCGCCGCCGCGCACCACGGCGATCGCGAGGTCGACAGTCGGCTGCACGCCGACGAAGTCGAACACCACGTCGGCGCCGATCCCGCCGGTCTCGGCGAGGATCCGCGCCGCGGCCTCCCCGTCGCTGGGGATCGCGAGATCGGCGCCGTGCGCCTCCGCGAACGCGAGCTTTGCCGGATCGGTGTCGAGGGCAATGATCCGCGCGCCCGTGGTCGCCGCGAGGATCTGCAGCGCCATGTGGCCGAGCCCGCCCAGGCCGATCGTGACGATCGTCGCGTCGGCCGAGAGCCGGTCGCGCACCGTGTTGATCGCGTGCATCGGGGTGAGCGCGGCGTCGGCGAGCGGGGCGGCGTCGACGGGGTCGAGCGCGCCGATCGGGTCGAGGTGGCGCGACTTCACGGCGATGTAATCGGCCATGCCGCCCGGGCTGCCGATGCCGGGTGAGAGCGGGGCGAGCGAGCCGCGCGGCGCGACCACCTCGCACTGGTTGTCGCGCCCGGCGAGGCACTCGCGGCACTGCCCGCACGACAGCACAAGCGCGACGATCGCGCGGTCTCCGACGCTCCAGCCGGCGACGTCCGCGCCGAGCCGCTCCACGGTTCCGGCGACCTCGTGCCCGAGGGTGCCGCCCACGAGCGGGTTGTCGTCGCCGAAGCCGATGATCGTGATGTCCGAGTGGCACACCCCGGCTCCGCCGACCTTCAGGAGGACTTCGTCCGCCGCGATCTCGGGAACCGGCTTCTCCAGCACCTCGACAGTGTTGTTCTTGACGTAGGTCACAGCGCGCATTGCTTCTCCTGCTCCGGCCCGGAGGCCTCACCATACGGGGGCGTCACGTGGCGTGCCACCACAATTCAGCGTACTCCCGCAGCGCCGTCAAACTCTAGACTGGGTCCATGACCGACGACGTCGTCCACGCCACGGCCCCCGCGCAGGCCCCGGACACCCCAGCGCGCCCGCTCCCGCCGGTCCTGGCCGCGCTGCGCCGCCTGCCCTTCACGATCGCATTCGTCGCCGCACTCATCGCCGTGGGCGCCGCGACGGGAACGCTGTTCAGCCCCGCCGCCGACAAGCCCTGGTACGACCAGGTCGCCACCGGGATCCCGGCGTTCGCCGAGGGCCGCTGGTGGACGCTGGCGACCTCGCCGTTCTTCGTCGACCACCCGCTCGTCTACCTCACCCTGCTCCCCCTCGTCGTGGGCGGCATCGGCTGGGCGGAGTGGCGCTTCGGCTGGCTCCGCACGCTCGGCCTCTTCGCGGCGGGCCACGTGGTCGGCGTGCTCGGCGCCGCCGGGCTGCTGCTGCTCGTCTCGCAGACCGGCTGGCACTGGGCCGTGCAGCTCACGCAGAACTTCGATGTCGGCCCCTCGTGCGGGGCGCTCGCCGCGCTCGTGTTCGCGATCGCCACGCTCCCCGCGCCGTGGCGTTTGCGCGCCCGGATCGCCGTGGTGATCTGGGTGGGGATCTCCCTGCTCTACCTCGGTCAGCTCCACGACGTGGAGCACGCGGTCGCGATGGTCGCCGCCCTTGTCGCGAGCGGGTGGCTGCCCGCGTTCCGGCACCCGGCCGGGCGGCCGAGCGAGCGCGAGTGGCGCCTGATCGCGTGCGCCGGGCTCATCGCGATCGGCGTGATCCAGATCATCGACCTCCTCGTGCCCTACGACGGACCGCTCGGACAGAACGAGCCGGTCGCGTCGTTCGTCGACGTGGCGATCGACGTGGTCGTGATCGCGCTCATCGCGAACGGGGTGCGGCAGGGGGTGCGGATCGCCTGGATCGGCGCGATCGTCATCGCGGCGTTCAACATCGTGACCGCGGCGCTCGGATTCGCGCTGCTCCAGTTCATGGTCGCGGCCGAGATCATCGACTCCCCCGCCGAGTTCCTCGGTGGGCTCATTGCCCCCGCGGTGCTGTGGGCCGCGCTCCTCGTGGTCCTCATCGCCGGTCGCGGCGCGTTCCGGGTGCCGCTGCGGCGCTCCCGGCGCACCCTCGCGGCCGAGCACCTGTCCACCGCGCAGGCGACCGAGCGGCTTGCGCGCTTCGGCGGGGGCACGATCTCCTGGATGACCACCTGGCGCGGCAACCGGCACGTCGCGGCCGGCACCGGTGCGATCACCTTCCAGCCGCACGCCGGCGTGGCGATCATGCTGGGCGATCCGATCGTGGCCGCCGGCGAGCACCACACCGCGTTCGAAGAGTTCGAGCGCGTCACCCAGCGCGCCGGCCTCATCCCGTGCGCGTTCTCGGCGAGCGAGGTCAGCGCGCTGGCGAAGCCGGCAGGCTGGCGCTCCGTGGTGGTCGCCGAGGACACGATCGTCGATCTCCCGGGGCTCGCGTTCACGGGCAAAGCGTGGGGCGCCGTGCGCACCGCGATCAATCGGGCGAACCGCGAGGGGATCTCCTTCCGCATGGTGCGGCTGGCCGACGAGCCCTGGAGCGTGCTCGCCCAGGTGCGGGCGATCTCCGAGCAGTGGACGGGCGACAAGGGGCTGCCGGAGATGCGCTTCACGCTCGGCACCGTCGAGGAGGCACTCGACCCGGCAACGTACGTCGGCATCGCCGTCGACGCCGACGGCAGCCTGCACGGGATCACGTCCTGGCTGCCCGTCCACGGCCCGGCGGATCCGGCGACCGGGGAGCCACGCGTGATCGGCTGGACACTCGATCTCATGCGGCGGCGCGACGGCGGCTTCGGCCCCGTCATGGAGTTCCTGATCGCGTCTGCCGCGCAGCATTTCTCCGAGGAGGGGTACGAGTTCCTCTCGCTTTCGGGCGCACCGCTCGTGCGCCCCGCCGAGGCCGCGGCTGGGCCGGTGGACCAGGTGCTCGATCAGGTGGGCGCGCTCATCGAGCCGCTCTACGGTTTCAAGTCGCTCCACCGCTTCAAGCAGAAATTCAACCCGCGCTCCGCGTCGCTGCACCTCCTGTTTCGCGACGAGGGCGACCTGCCCCGCATCGGGATCGCGCTCACCCGCGCATACCTCCCGGACGCCTCACTGCGCGATCTCGTCGCGTCCGCCGCGGCCGCAAAGCCGGCGCCGGCCGCGGGTGGGGAGGGCGCGAAGTGAGCGCGGATCCGGGCCAGGAGGGCCGGGCGCCCGAGGCGGCCCCGCCCGGCACACCGCACGGCGCGCTGCGCGCGATCGGCGTGGGGCTGAGCGTTGGCGGCGAGATCATCGGGCTCGTGATGCAGCTGATCCTCATCTGGGTCGGCCTCGATCTACTGTGGGGCGACGACGAGGATTTCGCGCTCGTCCCGATGTTCGTGTGGTGCGTCACCGCCACGCTCTACCTGATCCCCACCGTGCTCACGCTCAACATTCTCGTGCGCATCGATCAGCCTGATCCGCGCGTCACCCGGGTGCTCGTGGGGCACCCGATCACCCGCGCTTTCTCCACGCTGTTCACGTTCGCGTCGAGCGCGATCGGGCTCAGCGTGGCCATCGATCTCATCACGAGCATCGGCAAAGACCTGCACGATCCGGCCGGCGAGTTCACTGCGGTGTGGGCAATGCTCCTCGCCTGGGCGATGTTCAACTGGGGCTACGCGCGGATCTACTTCTCCCGCTACCACCGGGCGAAGACGCCGCCGCTCGAGTTCCCCGGCACCGACGACCCTCGGCTCGTCGACTTCGTCTACCTCGCGTTTACCAACTCGACCACGTTCGCCGTTTCAGACGTGAAGATCGTCAACACCCACATGCGGTGGACCGTCGTGTGGCACACCACGATCGCGTTCTTCTTCAACGCGCTCATCATCGTGCTCACCATGAACGTGATCGCGAACGGGCGTTTGTTCGCCGACCTCTTCGGGTGACGCCGTTGCGCCGTCGGCGTAATGCGGGGGCGCAGCACTGGTCTTCCGCCCCGCGGTGGGAGTAGCATGGTCCCGTGTTCCGGGGTCGGTGAGAATCCGAACCGGCGGTGACAGTCCGCGAACCTCGCTTCCGCGAGGCCGATCCGGTGAAATTCCGGTACCGACGGTGATGCGTGAGAGTACTCGCGCTAGTCCGGATGAGAGGAACGCGCCGTCGCGGGCTCCCCGCGACCCCGCGCGAACCCCGCACGCAGAAATGGGGCGAACGGGATGCTTGAGCAAGCGCTCCTCGAAGCGGCAATGCACCGTGCACTCGCGCTCGCGACCCGCGGCCCCGCCGAAGACGACAATCCGCGCGTCGGCTGCGTGCTCCTCGACCCGGACGGCCGCATCGTGGCCGAGGGCTGGCACCGCGGCGCTGGCACGCCTCACGCCGAGATCGACGCCCTGAGCCGGGTTCCCGCCGAGTGGCGGGACCGGCTCGGCGAGGTCACCGCGGTGGTCACGCTCGAACCGTGCAACCACACCGGACGCACGGGTCCGTGCGCCACCGCGCTCGCGGAGGCCGGGATTGGCGCCGTCGCCTACGCGCTCGGCGATCCCGGCCAGGCCTCGTCCGGCGGTGCTGCCACGCTGCGCGCTGCGGGCATCGAGGTGCGCGGCGGGATTCTCCCCGGGGAAGCCCGGGCGCTCCTGGCCGGCTGGCTGGCCCGACAGGCGGGCGCCCGCGCCGCCGCGAGCGGCGCGGACGCCACGCCCCCGGCGACCGCGAGCGTCGGCATCGCCGAGGCGGGCCCCGCCGCCCCGCCCGCCCGCCCGTTCGTCACCGTCAAGTGGGCGCAAACCATTGACGGCCGCGCCGCCGCCGCTGACGGCAGCAGCCAGTGGATCACCGGCCCCGACGCCCGCGGCGACGTACACCGCCGACGCGCAGAGGCAGACGCGATCCTTGTCGGCACCGGCACGCTGCTCGCAGACGATCCGGCGCTCACCGCCCGCGCAGAGACCGGCGGGCTGCTCGTGCCCGCCGCCGAGCAGCCAGTCCCCGTCGTCGTGGGTCACCGCGCGATCCCGGACGACGCGCGCGTGCGCCGCCACCCCGGCCTCGCGGCGCGCGGCCTCGCCGAACCGATCCGGATCCCCGGCGACGACCTCGCCGCGGAGCTCGCCGAACTGTACGCCCGCGGCATCACCCGCGTGTTCGTGGAGGGCGGACCCACCGTGTCGAGCGCGCTCATCGCGGCCGGGCTCGTTGACGAGGTGCTCGTCTACATCGCCCCCGCGTTGCTGGGTGGTCCACGCCTCGCGCTCGGCGACATCGGTATTTCGAGCATCGCCGACATCGCGCGGCTGCGCGTCACGCACACCGCGCAGCTCGGCGCCGACCTGCTCATCAAAGCCACCACCGTTCCGCTCGAGGAAGGACACTAATGTTCACGGGACTCATCGAGGAAATCGGGGAGATCGTCGCGATCGACCCCGTCGCAGACTCGCTCCGCCTCACCATCGCCGGCCCGCTCGTGACCAGCGACGCCACGCACGGCGCCTCGATCGCGGTGTCGGGCGTGTGCCTCACGGTGATCGAGCAGGGCGCGACGCCCGACGGGCGCGGCACGTTCGCCGCCGACGTGATGGCGCAGTCGCTGCGCATGTCGGCGCTCGGCGACCTCGGCGTGGGCAGCCCCGTCAACCTCGAACGCGCGGTGCGCGTTGATACCCGCCTGGGCGGCCACATCGTGCAGGGCCACGTCGATGGCACCGCCGCGTTGATCTCGACCACCCCCGCCGAGGCCTGGCGCGTGCTCCGGTTCTCGCTCAGCCCCGAGCTTGCCCCGCTGCTCGTTGACAAGGGATCGGTGACGCTCTCGGGCGTATCGCTCACGGTCTCGGCGATCTCGGAGCCCGAGGCGACGGACGCCTGGTTCGAGGTGTCCCTGATCCCCGAGACGCTCGTCGCCACCACCCTCGGCGCGCTCGCGCCCGGCGACCGCGTCAACGTCGAGACCGACATTCTTGCCCGCCACGTTGCCCGCATGCTGCGCCTCGGCGTTGGCCCCGCAGCTCCCACCACGACCACCGAAGGACCACACGCATGAGCACCGAAGCCACCCCTGACGCACCCCGGACCGCCGGGATCGCCCGCATCGAGGACGCCGTCGCCGCGATCAAGGCGGGCCGCCCGGTCATCGTTGCCGACAACGAGAACCGCGAGAACGAGGGCGACGTCATCATCTCCGCCGAGCTCGCGAGCCAGGAGTGGATCGCGTGGACCGTGCGCTGGTCGTCCGGCCTGCTCTGCGCGCCCATGACCAACGAGGTCGCCGATCAGCTCGAACTCCCCATGATGGTGGAGCGCAACGAGGACGCCCGCGGCACGGCCTACACGGTCACGGTCGACGCGGCGCACGGGATCACCACCGGGATTAGCGCGAGCGATCGCACCACCACGCTGCGCGCGCTGGCAAACCCGGCCGGCGTACCCACCGACGTGCGCCGCCCCGGGCACGTGCTGCCGCTGCGCGCCGTCGACGGGGGCGTTCGCGCCCGCGACGGCCACACCGAGGCGGCCGTCGAGCTGATGCGCCTCGCCGGGCTGCGGCCGGTTGCGGCGATCGCGGAGATCGTCGCCGAGGACGGCGAGATGATGCGCCTCCCCGGGCTCATTGAGCTCGGCGCGCGCGAGGGCGTGCTCGTGATCACGATCGAGCAGCTCATCGCATACCTCAACGAGCATGATCCCGCCGGGGCACCCGCCGGTGAGCCACACAACCGCCGCGTGAGCCTGCGCGCGAACACGCTGCTCCCCACCGAGCACGGCGACTTCCGCGCGCTTGCGTACCGCGACCGCCGCGTGGGGGTCGACCACATCGCCCTGGTTGCGCCGACCCCGGAGGGCGCGCTGCCGCAGAGCGATGCGCTCGTCCGCGTGCACTCCGAGTGCATCACCGGCGAGGCATTCGGATCGCTGAAGTGCGAGTGCGGCCCGCAGCTCGACGCCGCCCTCGACCTGATTCACGAGCGCGGCGGCATCGTCGTATACCTCCGCGGGCATGAGGGACGCGGCATCGGCCTCGCCAACAAACTGCGCGCCTACCAGCTGCAGGAACAGGGGCTCGACACGCTCGACGCGAACCTGCAGCTCGGGCTCCCCGCGGACAGCCGCGACTACACGGCCGCCGCAGAGATCCTCGCCGACCTCGGCGTTGAGCGCGTCCGCCTGCTCACGAACAACCCGGACAAGGTGTCGCAGCTTGAGGCGCACGGCATCGACGTGGTCGAGCGGGTGCCCCTGCTCGTCGGCGTGACCGAGCAGAACGTCGGCTACCTCAACGCCAAGCGCGACCGCATGGGGCACCAGCTGCCCGACGCGGTGCGCTAACCCGATCCGACACGACCCCCACCACCGAAGGAGCCACCATGAGCGGCGCTGGAGCACCAAACCTTACTGTCGACGCGAGTGGCCTGCGCGTTGCGATCCTTGCCGGGAGCTGGCACGAGGAGATCATGTCCGCGCTCGTCGCGGGCGCGGAGGAGACACTGTCCGCATCCGGCGCAGAGCACAGCCTGTTCCGCGTGGCCGGCGCGTTCGAGCTGCCGCTCGCCGCGCAGGTTGCGCTGGCGCCGCTCAGCTCGGGCGGCGGCGGGTTTGATGCCGTCGTGTGCCTCGGCGTGATCATCCGGGGCGGCACGCCGCACTTCGACTACGTCTGCAACGCCGTCACCGACGGCCTCACCCGCGTGCAGCTCGACGCTGGCCGGCCGGTCGGGTTCGGCATCCTCACCACCGACACCGAGCAGCAGGCGCTCGACCGCTCCGGCCGCCCCGGCGCCCCGGAGTCGAAGGGGCAGGAGGCCGCGGAGGCCGCCCTGCACCTCGCGGTGACCGCGCGGCGGATCCGCGAGACCGGGCCGACGCTCCGGCTCGTGCCCGGGAGCGATTCGTAGCCACGCGTTCAAGGCCGGGCGGCCTGGGCGCCCAGGGGACCTGGGGGCCTGGGCTGCTCGGCTAGTCCGGATGGCCTGGGGCCCGGGCCGCCGGGTGCACACGTTTCCGAGGCCCGCTGTCAGCGTGCCTCGGTAGAGTTGGCCCTATGTCAGAGCACGCCGCCGCCCCGTCCGAGAACCGTCGCGGAGGCCGCGGCCGGGGAGCCGCAGCCGAGGCGCCCCGGGGGCCGCGCGCCTCAATCAAGCAGCTCGTCCCCTACCTCTTCGAGCAGCGCAAACTGCTCGTGCTCGCACTGGTGCTCGGCATCATCGGCGCGGTCACCTCGCTCGTGCAACCGCCCATCCTCGGCCAGCTCATCACCCGCGTCGAATCGGGTGAGGCGCTCACCAGCCTGCTCGTGCTGCTCTCCGCGATCGTGGTGGTCGACGCGGTCCTCAGCGGCTTCCAGCACTATGTGCTGCAGCGCATGGGCGAGGGCGTCGTGCTCACCAGCCGTCGCCACCTGATCGCCAAGATCCTGCACCTGCCGATCTCGCAGTTCGACCGGCGCCGCACCGGCGACCTCGTCTCCCGCGTCGGCAGCGACACCACCCTGCTGCGCGCCGTGCTCACGCAGGGCCTCGTTGAGGCGATGAGCGGCATCCTCGTCTTCATTGGCGCGCTCATCGGCATGCTCGTGATCGACCCGCTGCTGTTCGGCATCACGTTCGGCGTGATCCTGGTGGCCCTCGTGATCGTGGTGCTCGTGTCCGGCAAGATCCGACCGGCAGTGGCCCAGGCGCAGGAGAAGGTCGGCGATCTCGCCGCCCAGGTCGACCGCACTGTGTCGTCGATTCGCACCATTCGCGCGGCCGGAGCCGCCGAGCGCGAGCAGCAGGCCACCGAGCAGGATGCGCGCGACGCGTACCGTCTCGGCCTCAAGGTGGCTCGAATCTCGGCGCTGATCGTGCCGATCTCGTTCCTCGCCATGCAGCTCTCGTTCCTCGTGGTGCTCGGGCTTGGCGGCTTCCGCGTGGCGACCGGGGCGATCACCATCGCGCAGCTGGTCATGTTCATCGTGTTCCTGTTCCTCATGATCACGCCGCT
The DNA here is from genome assembly GCF_004217175.1 of Leucobacter luti. Taxonomy (GTDB): domain Bacteria; phylum Actinomycetota; class Actinomycetes; order Actinomycetales; family Microbacteriaceae; genus Leucobacter; species Leucobacter luti. The sequence goes on along the minus strand of NZ_SHKI01000006.1, from coordinate 61,044 downwards.
CGGACAGGCCTTCGGGGCAATCTCGGCGGTCAATCAGGCGCTCGGCGCGCTCGGCCGCATCCAGGAGATCACCTCGCTGTCCACCGAGACCGCGCACGATGCGGAGCTCTCCCCCCGCGGCCGGATCGAGCCGCTCGACGAGGTGAGCGTGCCGCAGGCCCCCGCGATCTCGTTCGCGGACGTCCACTTCACCTACCGCTCCGCCGCGCCCGAGCGCGCGGACGCCCGCTCGCTGGTGCGCAGCGGGCGCGGGGCGGCGCGCGACGTGCCGCCCGCGGAGATCGTCGAGACGCCGGTGCTCCACGGGGTGAGCTTCGACGTGCAGCGCGGCACTCGCGTGGCGCTCGTCGGGCCGTCCGGAGCGGGCAAGTCAACGATCCTCGGCCTCATGGAGCGGTTCTACGACCCCGACTCCGGGACGGTGTCGCTCTTCGGGGCTGAGCTGCGCGCGCTCGACCGCGCCGAGCTCCGGGCGCAGCTCGGCTACGTGGAGCAGGACGCCCCCGTGCTGGCAGGCACGCTGCGCGACAACCTGCGGCTGGGCGCTCCGCACGCGACCGACGAGGCGTGCGCCCGCGTGCTCCGCGCCGTGAACCTCGGCGGGCTGCTCGGTCGCGCGTCCGGCGGCAGCACCACCTCCGCAAACCCCGACTCGCCCGCGCCGCTCTCCCCGGGCGAGCTCGCCGCGGCGCTCGACCTGCAGGTGGGCGAGAGCGGGATTCTGCTCTCCGGCGGCGAGAAGCAGCGCCTCGCGATCGCCCGTGCTCTGCTCACCGCGCCGCCCGTGCTGCTGCTCGATGAGTCGACGGCCAGCCTCGACGGCGTCAACGAGCGCCTCATGCGCGACGCCCTCGACTCCGTCGCCACCGGGCGCACGCTCGTGGTGATCGCGCACCGGCTCTCGACGGTCGTCGATTCAGACAAGATCGTGGTGCTCGACGCCGGCCGGGTGGTTGGCGAGGGCACGCACGCCGAGCTCGTCGAGACCACCCCGCTGTACCGGGAGCTCGCGCAGCACCAGCTGCTCGTGGCCGAGCCGGAGGCGTAGGCCCCGACCTGCGGCGCGGGCCCGGCGCCCGCTGCGTGGGCCGCTGGGCCCGCTGCGTGGGCCGCTGCGTGGGCCTCTGGGCCCGCTGCGCCCGCTCGTAGGCCGCTGGGCCTGCTGCGTAGGCCGCTGCGCCCGCTGCGAGGGCCGCTGGGCCTGCGGTCTGCCGCGCGGCGGGCGGCACGGGCCGGCGGGCGCCGCTGGACTGTGTTTGCGGGCGGACGGGCGGGCGGGGCTAAGCTCCGTCCGGGCGGGGCGCAGATCCGACCCGATCCCACACATCCGACCCGCGCCACCGTCGCGTTCCGCCCCCAAACAGGGTCGGATCTGCACTAGAGGGTCGGAGCTGCGCGACAGGGTCGGACCTACGCGACAGGGTCGGACCTACGCGACAGGGTCGGACCTACGCGACAGGGTCGGACCTGCGCGACAGGGTCGGACCTGCGCCGGCGGCGGCCGAGCGGCCGGTCTCGGGCGCGCCCGATCGGCCATCCGCGCGTGCGCGCAGACCCCGGTGAACGCGCGCGCCCGCGCAGCAGCCGCGCGTCGGACCGAGCGCCCGACCACGCCCGGCGCCTACCACCCGAAGATCCGACCCGATCCCCCACATCCGACCCGCGCCACCGCCGCGTTCCGCCCCCAAACAGGGGCGGAGCTGCGCTAGCGGGTCGGATGTGCGCGACCAGGTCGGATCTGCGCTAACGGGTCGGACCTGCGTGGCCGGGTCGGACCTGCGCCGTCAGCGGCCAAGCGCCACGCACAGGGGCGCCGCGCGCAGGAGCAGGCGCCCCTCCTAGGGGGTCTTCTCGCGCTGCAGCGCCCAGTCGAAGCCGGGCTCGATGATCGGCCCGGTCGCGCGCGCGACCCAGCGCTGCGACAGCAGGATCGCGAGCCCCACCCCGCCCCCGATCAGGAGCAGCAGCCCGACGGGTCCGAGGCTGCCAAACCAGGCGATCACCCCGCCCTCGCGCAGCAGGTACACAACAGGCCCGTGCAGCAGGTAGACGAACAGCGTGCGCGTGCCCCAGACGGTCACCGCGCTGTGGCCGCGCGGCACGATGATGAGCAGGGCGAGCGTCATCGCTCCGGCCACGGCGAGCAGCACCGCGGTCACGGCGACGCCGCCGGCGACCACAGCGCCCCACGCCTCCGGCTGCCAGTCGCCGATCGGGGCGTGCGAGAACAGCCAGAAGTAATCGTCGCGCCAGGTGAGCCACCGGTCGATCCGCCAGACCTCACGCAGCTGCGGCAGGAGCGCCAGCACAATCGCCAGCGCTCCCAGCAGCCCCCAGGCTGCGGCGCGGGTTGCCCCGCGCGGCCGGGTGAACCAGTCTCCCGCCAGCCAACCGCGCTGCCGCGCCAACCAGCCCGCGACGAAGAACGGAAGGAACGCGAGCGTGCGCGAGGCGGAAAAGTCGGTGCCGATCGCCGGGAGGATCCCCGCCCCCAGCGCGACGATGATCGAGACCAGGAGCGGGTGCCGGAGCTGCGCAATGTAGGGCAGGAGAATCCGCATGGTGGCGAGGGACACCAGGAACCAGAGCGTCCAGGCCGGCGAGACGAGGAACGAGTTTCCGGGCACCCGCCCCTCGACGACCCCCCGGATCCCGGCCCAGATAAGTTCCCAGAGGCCCCAGGTGACGAGCAGCTGGAGTGTTGACCGCACCGCCTTCGGCGAGGTCTCTGCCCGGGAGAACATCCCGGAGAGCAGGATCATCGCCGGCATGTGGAACAGGTAGATGTATGCGTAGAGGCCGAACCCGAGTGCGGAGTCGGTGCGCACGGTCGAAATGAGGTGGCCGATCACCACGAGTACGATCAGCACAAATCTGGCATTGTCCCAGAGCGCGACCCGGGGTTTGGTAGTGGAGCTCACCTCTGTAGCCTACGGCGCGTCGTGGCTCCGCGCGGCGCCGGTGTCGGCGAACCGTGCGGCGCGGGCGTCAGTGCGGAGCGCCCGCGAACTCGCAAACTCCCACCCCAGCCACACGGCGGCCGCGGTGGGGACCGCGTACAGGAGGTGCTGCGGCTCGGCCCACGCGTTTCCATCGAAGGAGCCGTACGTGCTCATCTGCAGCACGACGGAGGTGAGGTAGCTCACCACCACCGCGAGCGCGATGAACGCGGCGCGGTGCACCCAGCGCCGCGGTTCGCGCCGCAGGAGCTTCCCCAGCCCGAACGCGGCGAGCCCGCCATAGGTGACGCACGCGAGCGCCGAGACCGGCGCCGCGTACAGCGGCACGATCAGCAGGTACTGCGCCCCGTCAAGCGGCGGCAGCCCAGCGGCGAGCTGCCCGATCACGCTGACGACGAACAGAAACGCGAGCAGGACGACGTTGAACGCGACGAAGGTGATCCCAAGCCCGCGCAGGAACTCGGCCACCGTGAAGTCCATCGGCCGCTCCGGCGTGCGCGGGTTCGCGCGGGCGTAGCGGCTCGGCATTTCGCGCGCGAGAACGTTGGTCATGCTCCCACCCTATGCGCCGATTCCCAGCGCAGCGAATAGCGCGCCTCAGTGGGCGACCGGTCCGTCAGAATTGGAGCCACCTGTCAGAATCGAACTGACGACCTATTCATTACGAGTGAATCGCTCTACCAACTGAGCTAAGGCGGCCTGTGCGCGAAATTGCTCTCGCGCACAAGCAACTACTCTAGCACGATCGGGGCGCCTCAAGCACGTTGACGAGCGCCGGGCGCGTGCGGCGCGACAGCACTCACCACAGCACTCGCGACAGCGCTAGCTACAGCGCGGGTCGCTACCCGGCACGGCGCCGGTGAGCAAGTAGTCGACCACCACGTCGGCTACGCAGTCGCTCGTGGTCGTGGCGGTGTGGCCCTCCCCCACGTAGGTGACCAGCACCCCGCTCTCGAGCTGCTCGGCGAGGGACACCGCCCACGGGTACGGGGTGGCCGGATCCCCGGTGGTGCCCACCACGAGGATCGGGTCGGCGCCGGATCCGGTGACCGCGGCGCGCTCCTCGGGCCCCGGGACGGGCCACGCCGCGCAGCTGATGTCGCCGTAGCCCTGGAACCGACCGATCGTGGGGGCAATCTCGGCAAGCTCGGCCGCGTCGGCCCGCAGCTGATCGCGGTCTCGGGTGATCGGGTAATCCAGACAGTTGATCGCCGAGAATGCCTCGGTCGAGTTCGAGAGGTACGCCCCGTCGACGCGATCGTAGTAGAAGTCGGCGAGCGACAGCGCCACGCTCGGATCGTCGGTGGCGAGGCTGGTGAAGAGGTCGTCGAGATAGCCCCACATGCTCTCCGAGTACAGCGGGGTAATGATGGCGGTGAGGGCGACGTTGACCCCCACGGTGCGGCCGTCCGAGCCAGTGAGCGGCGACGCGTCGACCCGGTCGAGGAGCGCGCTGATCTGGCCCATCGCGTCGTCCACGCTGCCGGTGAGCGGACAGCCGCGGCGCTGGAGACAATCGGTCGTGTAGGCGCGCAGCGCCTGCTCGAAGCCGAGGGTCTGCTCGCGCACCACATCGCTCATGCTGGTGGTGGGGTCCATGGCGCCGTCGAGGACGAGGCGGCCCACCTGTTCTGGGTAGGCGTCCGCGTAGCGTGCCCCGATGTAGGTGCCATAGGAGAACCCGAGGTAGTTCAGCTTCGGGTCGCCCACGATCTCGCGCAGCATGTCGAGATCGCGGACGGTCGCGTCAGTGCTGACGTGCGCGAGGAGGGGCCCGGTCGCGTCGGCGCACGCCGCACCGAATTCGGTCTCCTCGGCGAGCGCCGCGTCGATCCAGGCGTCGCTGCCGCGTTCAAGACCCGCCGCCGGGCTCTCCCCGAAGAGGTACTCGTCCATTCCGGCGGTGTCGAGGCAGCTCACCGCGCTCGATCCGCCCACGCCGCGCGGGTCCCAGCCGATGACGTCGTAGGCCGCCTGCAGCTCGGGAGCGACGGCGTAGTCGAAGTTGTCGCTGACGTAGTCGGCCCCGGACGCTCCGGGACCGCCCGGGTTCACGAACAGGGTGCCCAGCCGCTCGTCGCCCGTCGCCGGGTGCTTGACCAGTCGGAGCGTGATGGTGTCGCCCTCGGGGGCGTCCCAGTCGAGCGGAGCGTGCACTTCGGCGCACTGCATCGCGTTGTCGCAGGCTTCCCAGACCGGCTCCTGCGCGCCAAAGCTCTCGACGGTGCCGCTCGGGGCGGGCGGCAGGGGTGCGGGATCGCTGCCAGCGGCCGCGCAGCCGCTGAGTGCGACCGCAGCGATCACCGCGCCGGCAACAGCTGCGAGCGCGCGCCCTGCGCGTGTGCCGCACCGCCACGCCGCCACCGGGCGCACGGGTGGGCGGGGGTGGTGCACCTGGTCGATCATGCTGGCTCCTCCACCGCGATAATTCCCGCGAACAGCGCCTCGAGCACCAGTCCCGGCGTGATCCCCCGCGTGAGGCGCACACGGGCGGCCTCAACGGCCGAGACCACCGCGAGGGCGCGCGTGGGGCCCCACCGCTCGGCGAGATCCGCGATCCGCGCGTGCTCTTCGCGGTTGATGAGCTCGATGCCACCGCCGGACTCGGCGGTGAGCGCGTGCAGCAGGATGTCCCGGTACACGGAGAGCAGATCGGTGAGGATCCGGTCGATGCCGTCGCGGAGGCTGCGCGTGGCGCGCCGCTTCTGATCTTCCTCGAGCGTCCGCATCTGTGCACGCATCTGGGGCGGGATCGCGGCTCCCGGCGCGAGGCCGAGGCTGCGCATCGCGTCGTCGCGCTCGCGCTGGTCGCGCTCCTCCGTGAGCGCCGAGGCGTCCGCCTCGGCCACCTTCACGAGGGCCGTGGCGACCCGCATCGCGTCGCCGAGCGTCGCGATGCTCAGTGCGAGGTCGATGCTGCGGTCGCGGCGCTGCATGGCCCCCTCGTCGGTGGCGAGCCTGCGCGCCATGCCGATGTGGCTCTGCGCGAGGCGAGCCGCCCGCTCCGCGGCCGCGGCGTCGATCCCGTCGCGCTCGTGCAGGAGCTGCGCGATGTCTTCGGGGCGCGGGGTGACCAGCCGCAGGGACCGGGCGCGCGATCTGATCGTGGGGAGAAGGTCTGCCTCGCTCGGCGCGCACAGGATCCAGATCGTGCGCTCCGGCGGCTCCTCGAGCGCCTTCAGCAGCACGTTCGAGGTGCGCTCGGGCATGCGATCCGCGTCTTCAATCACGATGACGCGGTAGCGGCCCTCCGCCGGCGCGTAGTGCGCGGTGGTGACGATCTCGCGCGCCGCCCTGATGTCGATGAGGAGCTTCTGCGTGGTGAGCACCCCGATGTCCGGGTGAGTCCTCGCGCGAACCTGCTCGAAGACTGCCTCGCGCTGCTCGGGGGTGCGGGCGATGAGCGCCGCGGCGAAGCGGAAAGCGAGGTTTGATCGGCCAGATCCGGGCGGTCCCGTGATGAGCCAGGCGTGCGCCGCGACCACCCCGGGCTCGGCGGCACGGTGCAGGGTGCGGACCGCGTCCGCCTGTCCGACGATCTCTGCCCAGTAGTCCACTCAAGAAGCGTACCGTGACCCCCTGACAGCGGCGGGCGCGGGATACGCGGCACGCCCGTCGCGTGCGCGTGCGCGCTCTCGCGCTCCGGCGCGGGCTCGTGCTCCGGCGCGGGCGGCGGCCCACGCGGGGTGCGGGCTTACCCGGCCAGGTCGACGTACTCGGCGGCGCCCTGCTCGAACTCGGCCGCGCCGGCGCTGAGCTCGGCCACGAGCTCGGTGAACGGGGCGATCTCGCCCCGCGACACCGCGAAGCGCTGGGCAACGCGATCGCTGTACTGCGCCTGGCCGATGCTGTAGCCGCGACGGCGGGCCTCGGACTCGATCTGCGCGGCGACGTCGTAGCTGCAGTGCACGGTGACCTCTTGCCGGATCGCGCGCCGCACCCGCTCGGCGCGGTGCACGGCGTCGGCGACCGAGGACCGGTAGGCGCGCGTAAGCCCCCCGGCGCCGAGCAGCACGCCGCCGAAGTAGCGGGTCACCACCGCGACGACGTCGTGCAGGCCGGCCGAGGTGAGCGCGTCGAGCATGGGCGCGCCCGCGGTGCCGCTCGGCTCGCCGTCGTCGTTTGAGCGCTGAATCCGGCCGTCGGATCCGAGCACGAACGCCGAGCAGTGGTGCCGTGCGCGCGGGTGCTCCGAGCGGACGCGCGCGATCACCGCGCGCGCTTCCTCCTCGGTGGTGACCCGCTCGAGCCTGGTGAGGAAGCGCGACCGCGAGATCTCGGTCTCCGCATCCACGGCGGACCTGATCGTCTCGTACTCCATCTGTCTCTCCCGGTGCGTTGGGCGCGCGACGGTGGCGCTGCGGGCGGTGCTCGTGGGTGGGCCCGTGTGGGCTTTGGTGGTCGGATCGGGCGGATCGGGCGGGCCGACTGGCTGCGGCGAGCCGCAGGCCACCCTGCTCGGCGCCCGTTCCCGGGCGAGACTCACCGACTCTCGGTAGCATCGAGTCTATGGCGGGCGACAGCGTACGGGTAGACACCTGGGTGTGGGGCGTGCGTCTCGCGAAGACCCGCAGCCAGGCCACGGCAGTCTGTCGTGCCGGGCACGTGCGCGTGAACGGTGCGACCGCGAAGGCCGCCCAGGCGGTGCGGCTTGGCGACGAGGTGCGCGTGCGCCTCCACGGTTTCGAGCGCATTTACCGCGTGGCCGGGCTCCCGGTGCGGCGCGGCAGCGCGGTCGAGGCCGCCAAGCACTTTGAGGATCTCACGCCGCCCCCGCCGCCGCGCGTGGAGCGCCCCGCGACGGTGGTGCGAGATCCCGGCGCGGGCCGCCCCACCAAGCGGGATCGCCGCGACATCGACCGGCTGCGCGGGCGGGAGTCGGAGTGATGGGGGCCGCCGCGACGGCACCGGCGCAGCGCCCCGACACCCGGGAGACCACCCCCGCCGGTCAGCCCCCGGTGTCCCGCGCGATCCGACCCACCACGCTCGCGCGGGAAGACTGGACCGCCCGCGAGGCCGCGCACCGCGAGCGCGCGGACGCGCTCACTGCGGCGCACCGCGAGCGCAAGCTGCGGCACGAGCGGCACCCGATCGAGGACTTCCTCTGGACCTACTACTCGGTGACGCCCGGCGAGCTGCGCCGCTGGCACCCGGGGGCCGGCGTGCTGCTTGCCGGTGCCGCCGCGGAGCGTGGCGAGCTCAGGCACTACCGCCCGGCCGGCCCTGCTGGCGCGGATGCGACCGTGGACGTGGCCGGGTTCTTCGCGCGGCGCGGCGGGACGGTCGACTACGTGGAGCGGCTGCTCTCAGCCACGCTCGATCACACCCCGAAGTTTGGCTGCTTCGGACTGCACGAGTGGGCGATGGTGTACCGCATGACCCCGGAGCAGCTGCGGCACGCGGCCCTGCCGCTCAGGATCGGGCACGCGGCCACTGACCGGGTGGTCGAGTCGCACCAGATCGGCTGCACGCACTTCGACGCGTATCGCTTCTTCACCCCGGAGGCCGCGCCGCTCAACACGCTGCGGCCCACCCGCGAGACGCAGCCGGAGACCGAACAGGCCGGGTGCCTGCACGCCGGCATGGACGTCTACAAGTGGGCGGCGAAGCTCGGCCCGATCGTGCCCGGCGAGGTGCTGCTCGACGCGTTCGTGCTGGCGCGCGACATCCGCGAGGTCGACATGCGCGCGTCGCCCTACGACGTGACGGGGTTCGTGGGCGCCGACGGCACCCCGCTCACTCCCGTGCCGATCGAGACGCCAGACGGGAAGCGCGAGTACGCGCGGCTGCAGCGCGGTTTCGCGGAGCGCGGCAACGCGATCCGCGTCCGGGTGCTCGCGGCGATCGCGGCCGCCCGAGCTCACACGGTCTGATCCGCGCCCGCCGTCGCTTCGACCGCACGGGCCGCACGGTCGGGTGCGGTGCGCGGCCCGCGGATCGCGCGAAGCGCCCCGAGGATGGCGACGAGGTCGACGACCTCCTGCAGCCACGCTCCGACGAGCGCGGGCAGGAACCCGAACGCGGCGATGAGCATGAGGGCCACGCTGAACGCGATCCCGAGCCAGATGCTCTGCACCGCGATCCGCACGGTGTCGCGGCCGATTCGGATCGCGTCGGCGACTCCGCCGATGCGGTCGAAGCGGTTGACCACGTCGGCTGACTCGCTCGCCGCCGTGGAACCGCGCGCGCCCATCGCGAAGCCGATGTCGGCGGCGGCGAGCACCGGCGCGTCGTTGAGCCCATCGCCGGTCATCAGCAGGGGCCGCGGCTCGACCTCCGCCACGATGCGCACCTTGTCGGCCGGGGTGCACTCCGCGTGCACCTCGCCGATGCGCAGCTGCGCGGCGAGCGGGTTCGCGGTGGCGGCGACGTCGCCGGTAACGACGAGCATGCGCGAGACGCCGAGCCCGTGCAGCTCGGCGATGGTGTCGATGGCGTCGTCGCGGAGCCGGTCGCGCATCACGATGGCGCCGGCGAAGCGGTCGTTGCGGGAGACGTAGATCGCGAGCTCTCCGGCTTCGAGCTCCGCGTGCACGAGGCCTGGCGCGGCCTCCCGCACCCAGGCGGGCTTGCCCACGCGAACGACCCCGCCCGCGAGCCGGGCAGTAACGCCGTTGGTCGCGTGCTCCTCGGCGTCGGTCACGGCGAGCAGGCCCACGCCGCGCGCCTTGGCCGAGTCAACGACCGCGCTCGCGAGCACGTGCGACGAGTAGACCTCGGCCGACGCGGCGAGCTGCAGCACGTCCTCCTCGGTGAAGCCGGGCTGGGGCAGGATGCGGCGCGGTTCGGGCTTGCCCGTGGTGAGGGTGCCCGTCTTGTCGAACGCCGCGGAGCGCACGCGCGCGAGCTGCTCAAGCGTGCCACCGCCCTTCACGATCAGCCCGGCCTGTGCCGCGCGGCTCATCCCGCCGAGGAACGCGACCGGCGCTGCGATCAGCAGTGGGCACGGCGTAGCGACAACGAGTACCTCGGCGAAGCGCACCGCGTCGCCACTCACCGCCCAGGCGATCCCGGCCAGCGCAAGCGAGAACAGCGTGAACGGCACGGCGTAGCGATCCGCGAGGCGCACGGTCTTCGCCTTGCTGCTCTGTGCTTCCTCGACCAGTCGCACGATCTGCTGGTACTGGCTGTCGCCCGCGAGCGCGGTCGCCCGCATGCGGATCGCTGCGGCCCCGTTGACGACGCCGCTCGCGACCTTCTCGCCCGCCGCGCGCTCGACCGGGAGGCTCTCCCCGGTGAGCGAGGACTCGTCGAACGAGGCGGTGTCGTCGAGCAGGATCGCGTCGACCGGCACGAGCGCACCCGGCCGTACGAGGAGGACGTCCCCCACCCCGATCTCCTGTACGTCGACGGTCTCGGTGCGCTCCATTCCGTCCTCATCGATGATGCCGGGGACGATACGGGTCGCCCGGCTTGGCGCCCGATCGAGGAGCGCGGTCAGCTCACGCTTTGAGCGGTTCTCGGCGTAGTCTTCGAGCGCCTCGCCGCCCGTGAGCATGAGCACCACCACGAGCGCTGCCCACGGCTCTCCCACCAGGACCGCCGCCACGATCGCGGTGACCGCCAGGATGTCGAGCCCCGCGTGACCCCGCAGGAGCTGGCGCACCATCCCCACGGCTTGCCAGGCAGCGATCCCGAGCGCGTAGACGCCAACGAGCCAGGGGGCGACGTAGCTGGCCGGGGTCGCGAGGAGGAGCAGTCCCACCACGCCAACAGCGATGGTGGCCGCGACGAACGGATAGGCGCGCATCGCGCGACGCAGGGTGTCCATTCTTGCATTCTCTCGAATATCTGACGGTTCCGCATGATTTTCGGATTGCCCGGGCTAGAACAGCGTGGGAGCGGGCACTCCCGGCACCACCCCCTCAGCGGCTGCGGGTACGGCCGCCGGGGTCGCCCGCCCCGCGGGGCGCTCGAGACCGAAGCGCCGCAGCAGCGGCCGGATCCGCCCGGCGAGCTCCATGCGATACGCCTGCGGAGCCCGGCTTGCGCTGCCGGGGTACAGGCGGCGATACTCGGGCACCAGCTCGGGATGGCTGTGCTCAAGCCACTCAAAGAACCACGGCTTCACGTGCGAGCGCAGGTGCAGCGGCCCGTACATGACCGACCGCGCGCCCGCCTCGTGGATGTCGCTCAGCAGGGCCGTGAGCTGCGCGGCCGAGTCCGTGAGCCGCGGGAGCACCGGCATGATGAACACGTCGACCGGAAGCCCGGCGGCTCGGGCGGCGGCGACCGTATCGAGCCGTGCCCGCGTGCTGGGAGTGCCCGGCTCCACGGACTGCTGCAGCGCCGGGTCGCCGATCGCGATCGAGAGCGCGAGGCTCACGGGCACCCGCTCCGCCGCCTCGCTCAGGGCGGGGAGGTCTCGTCGCAGCAGCGTGCCCTTCGTGAGGATTGAGAGCGGGGTGCCGGAGCGGGCGAGCGCGCCAATCACGCCGGGCATGAGGCGGTACCGACCCTCGGCCCGCTGATACGGGTCGGTGTTGGTGCCGAGCGCGACCGTGTTGCGGGCCCAGGCGGGCCGCGCGAGCTCACGCGACAGCACCTCCGCCACGTTGACCTTCACCACGATCTGCGAATCGAAATCCCGCCCCGTATCGAAGTCGAGGTAGCGGTGCGAGCCGCGCGCGAAGCAGTACACGCAGGCGTGCGAGCAGCCGCGATACGGGTTGATGGTCCAGGAAAACGGCATGCTCGATTCGCCAGGCACCCGGTTGAGCGCGCTCTTGGCCAGCACCTCGTGGAACACCATCCCCGCGAACTCGGGCGCGCGAACACTGCGGAGATGGCCGGGCATGGCCGCGAGCTCGGGAAGCTCAAGGCCGGGCAGCGCGGGCGCGGCAGCACTCGCCCCCGCGGGGGACGTGGCTACGCGTTGCTCGTTCCATCTCATGGAACTATTCGAACATATGTTCGAATGGTTGGCAAGTGGGATCTGCGCGTCGCGCGGGGAGCGCAGGAAACGCCGGGAACACCGGGGCCGCGCCAGCCGCGCAGACGAGATCGGCCCCGAGCTTTCGCCCGGGGCCGATCCTGAACCGCTTACCGCTCGGCGGCGATCTGCGTGTGGTGCTGAATCACCTCGGCGACCACGAAGTTAAACCACTTCTCCGCGAACTCTGGATCGAGGTGCGCGTCGGCTGCGAGGCTCCGCAGGCGCTCGATCTGCCGCGCCTCCCGCGACGGATCCGACGCGGGCATCTCGTTCTCGGCCTTCAGCAGCCCAACCTCCTGCGTGCACCTGAACCGCTCTGCGAGCATGTGCACGAGCGCCGCATCGATGTTGTCGATGCTTGAGCGCAGCCGATCGAGTCGCTCCGCGGGGGTCGGGGCAGTCATGTCAGCTCCTAGCTCAGCAGATCGTGCAGCTCGACGACCTGTTCACGCTCCGGGCCGACGCCGACGGCGGAGAACCGCGCGCCGCTCATCGCCTCGAGCGCCACAATGTAGTCCTGCGCGTTCTTGGGCAGCTCGGCGAACGTGCGGCACCCGGTGATGTCCTCGGACCAGCCCGGGAACTCCTGGTAGATCGGCTTCGCGTGGTGGAAGTCGGACTGGTTCACGGGCATCTCGTCGTGGCGCACCCCGTTCACGTCGTAGGCGACGCACACCGGGATCGTCTCGAGGCCCGAGAGCACGTCGAGCTTGGTGAGCACAAAATCGGTGACGCCGTTGATCCGCGCGGCGTACCGAGCCATCGGAGCGTCGTACCAGCCGCAGCGGCGGGCGCGACCCGTGGTGACACCGAACTCGCCGCCCTTGGTCTGCAGGAACTCGCCCATGTCGTCGAACAGCTCCGTGGGGAACGGACCCGATCCGACACGCGTCGTGTACGCCTTGATCACCGCGATGATCCGATCGATCTGGTGCGGCGGAACGCCCGATCCGGTCGCCGCGCCACCGGAGGTCGCGTTCGAGCTGGTCACGAACGGGTAGGTGCCGTGGTCGATGTCGAGCATCGTCGCCTGGCCCGCCTCGTAAAGCACCGTCTTGTCGTCGGCGAGTGCGTTGTGCAGCAGCAGGCCGGTGTCGCAGACCATCGGCTCCAGCAGCTCGCGGTAGCTCAGCAGGTCCTCGACCACGTCGTCGGCCGAGATCGCGCGCCGGTTGTAGATCTTGACGAGCACCTGGTTCTTGAACTCGAGCGCCGCCTCCACCTTCTGGCGGAGGATCCCCTCGTCGAAGATGTCCTGGATGCGCACGCCGACGCGGTTGATCTTGTCGGCGTATGCCGGGCCGATCCCGCGCCCGGTCGTGCCGATCTGGCGCTTGCCGAGGAACCGCTCCGTCACCTTGTCGAGGGTGCGGTGGTACTCGGTGATGACGTGGGCGTTGGCGCTCACCTTCAGCTTGGAGACGTCGACCCCGCGCTCCTTGAGCGCGTCGAGCTCGAGCTTGAGCACCGCGAGGTCAACGACGACCCCGTTCGCGATGACCGGGACCACCCCGGGGGTCAGGATCCCTGACGGCAGGAGGTGCAGGGCATACTTCTGGTCGCCGATGACGACGGTGTGGCCGGCGTTGTTGCCGCCGTTGAACTTGACGACGTAGTCGACGCGGCTTCCGAGCAGATCGGTCGCGCGCCCCTTACCCTCATCGCCCCACTGGGCACCGGTGATAAGTACTGCGGGCATTTCAGCCCCTTTCTGAGCACTAGGCAGATACCGGCCCAGTCTACCCACCCTCTCCGACTTCCTGCCCTGAGCGGGCCCGGCGGGAGCCCGGTCAGGCTAGTCTGAGTCCACACCCGCCCCATCCAGGGACCGAAGGGACACGATGAAACCGCAACGCATTGTCATCGGAGGAGCCTCCGGCTTCCTCGGTTCGCGACTGGTCACCGAGCTCACCGCGGACGGCTGGGAGGTGGTCACGGTCGGGCGCGGCGCGGCAGACGCGAACTGGGACGACCCCGCGGGGATCCTGCGCCTCGTCGACGGGGCCGCCGCCGTGATCGGGCTCGCCGGGAAGAGCATCGACTGTCGCTACACCGACGCGAACCGCGACGAGGTGCTGCGGTCGCGGATGGACACCACCCGAGCACTGTCGGACGCAATCGCCGCCAGCGCCAATCCGCCAGCCGTGTGGCTCAACGCGAGCACGGCGAACATCTACCGGCACGCCACGGATCGCCCCCAGACCGAGCGCGACGGCGAGATCGGCGGCGGGTTCACCGTGGACGTCTCCCGCGAGTGGGAGCGCGCGTTCACCGAGGCGGAGCTGCCGGGCACCCGGCGCGTGGCGCTGCGGATCTCGATCGTGCTCGGCGACGGGCCCGCGACCCATCTGCTCTTCCGGCTGGCACGGCTCGGCGCCGGCGGGCCGCAGTTTGACGGTCGCTGGTTCCCGCACTCGCGATACCGCGGGATCGGATCGGATCCGTCCGAGCCCGAGCAGCCCACCTGGCACCCGACGCGCGGGCGGCAGCGCTTCTCCTGGGTGCACATCGACGACTTCGTAGGGATCGTGCGCTTCGCGCTTGCAAACGATTCGCTCTCCGGCCCCGTCAACGTTGCCGCGCCGGCCGTGAGCGACAATCGCACGTTTATGCGGCACCTGCGACGCACGGCCGGCATGCCGATCGGGATCCCCGCCTTCAGGTGGATGCTCGAGCCCGCGACCTGGGCCATGCGGAGCGAGTCCGAAATGGTACTGAAGAGCCGTTGGACCCCGCCGGCCGCGCTGCTCGACGCGGGCTACGTGTTCACGTGGCCCGAGCTCGAGCCCGCGCTGCGCGCAGTCGACGCCGAGATTCGCGGGCGGTAGTCGGGGCGCTGGGAGGTCGGGTGCTGGGCGGTCTGATGCCCGGGCGCTGGGTGTGAGTGGGGGATCCGTCACCCGCTCGGTCGCGCGGTCGCTCGGTCGCGCGGTCGCTCGGTCGCGCGGTCGCGCGGTCGCGCGGTCGCGCGGTTGCCCGATTGCGCGGTCGCCCGGTCACCCGATTCACGCACGAGTGGAGGATCCGTGCACGAGTGTGCGGCTTCACTGACGCAGCGAAGCCGCACGCTCGTAGCGAAGCCGCACACTCGTGGAAAAGCACGGGCGCCCGCGGAAGAGCACGGGCGCTCGCGGAACACGCGCACCCGCGAAAGCGCGCGAGCACGCCGCACCCAGCCGACCAGCTAGCCCCGGGCAGCTAGCCCCGGGCACCCAGCCACGCAGCTAGCTCCGGGCGGCCGCCTCGATCGCGGCGATCGCGTCGGGGTCAGCGCCCGTGAGGAACTCGGTGAGCCGCTCCACCTCGGAGGCCTCGCCGATCGCCGCCGCGCCGCGCCGCAGCGCGTAGAGCGCGCGCAGCACACCGCGGTTGGGCTCGTGCGACCAGGGCACGGGGCCTGCGCCGCGCCAACCGGACTTGCGCAGCGCGTCAAGACCGCGGTGGTACCCGACCCGCGCAAACGCGTACGCCTCGATCTCGCGGCCGGCGGCGGCGGCCTCGTCGGCGAGTTCGGCCCAGGCGAGCGGCGACTCCGGGTGGGCTCGCACCACTTCCTCCGGGGTGCGCCCTGCGGCGAGCGCGGCGGAGACCTCCGGCTCGGGGGCGAGGTGTGTGGGTTCTGGACCGAGCAGGTTCTCACCAATCATGGCGCCAGTGTACTGCGCGCGGCTGCGAGGCTGGGGCCGCCCGAGCGCCCCAGTCTCGGCGACGCTCGCGACCTCAACGCCGCACCGGAGACGCGCCCAGCGCACCGCCCCGGGGCTACGCGATTCGGAACGACTGCAGGATTCGCACGAGCTGCGCGTAGTCGTCCGTCTGCGTGTACGCCCGCGCCTCGTCCATTGAGCCGAACAGCCACTGCGACTGCGGATCGTAGGTGTCGACCTGCAGCGCGGTGCCGAACGCGGTCAGGCCGCCCGACGTGTGCAGCAGGTTGACGTACATGCACGAGAGCGGCGGCACGTCGTCGGCCAGCGCAAGGCTCGCGAGCGCGCCCTCGGCCACCGGCGCAGCCCGGAACACGACGCGCGGCGCAACGAGCTCGGTCACCCCGTCGGGGGCGGCGACGTAGCCGGGGATCTCGACCGGACACGCGTCGAGCTCCTCGATCGCCTGCTGGGGCAGCTCACCGCAGGCGCCACCGAGCCCCTGCACCGCGTTCATGAACACGAGGCGCTGCGCCCCGGTGGGGTCGAGGACACCGAGCTGCACAATACCCATGTCGTTCGGGCCGCCGAGCTCCTGCACCGTCCACCCGGGCGGCAGCTCAAATGACTGCGTCAGCCGCTCATCCGAGAAGCGCTCCCACGGGATCGCGGTCGGCGTCGGGGTGGACGTCGGGGTCTGGGTCGGCGTTGGCGCTGGTGTCTGGGTCGCGATCGGCGTGGGCGTGGGCGCTGGTTCCGGCGCGCACGCGCTCAGCCCCGCGACCCCCGCGGCCAGTGCGAGCACCGCGAACAGCGGCGCTGTCCTGCCGCGCACTCGCTCCCCCATCCGCGCCATCCCTAGCGGTAGTTCACGAACTGCAGAGCGACGTCGATGTCGGCACCCTTGAGCAGCGCCATGGTGGCCTGCAGGTCATCGCGGCTCTTCGAGGAGACGCGGAGCTCGTCGCCCTGGATCTGCGACTTCACACCCTTGGGGGCCTCGTCGCGGATCAGCTTGTTGAGCTTCTTCGCGGTCGCCTGGTCAATGCCCTCCTTGAGCTTCGACTCGATGCGGTACTCCTTGCCGCTGGGATAGGGCTCGCCCGTGTCGAGCGCCTTCAGCGAGAGGTTGCGCTTGATGAACTTCGACTGGAGTACGTCGAGCACCGCGTTCGCGCGCTCCTCCGTGTTCGCCTTGATGAGGATGCTCTCCCCACTCAGGCTCACGTCGGCTCCCACGCCCTTGAAGTCGTAGCGCTGCTCGACCTCCTTGCGGGCCTGGTTCACCGCGTTCTCGACCTCCATCGAGTCGATCTTGCTCACCACGTCAAACGAAGAATCAGCCATGACCACAGCCTACCGGCTCAGCGCCCCGGCGCCACGGGCCGCGCAACACACGCCGTTGCGCTATGCGTGGAATAAGAAGAACGAATAGATTGCTACACTCTTCGTTGGCCCGGCGCCACTGCGCCGCCGAAACCCAGATTTGCCGAAGGACTTCCTCGAATGTCATCACAGACCGCCCAGGCGGCACCGCCCACCCGCAGACTCCCCCGCTGGATGACCTCCTTCGGGTGGCAGATCCTCGCAGCGCTCGTGCTCGGCCTCGTGCTCGGCGGCGTCGCGATGTCGCTCGGCGACGACGCTGAGGGCAACCCGAACGGACTCCACGCGACCCTCGCGACAATCGGCAGCAGCTACGTCTCGCTGCTGCGCGCCGCGGTGGTCCCGCTGATCTTCACGGCGATCGTCTCGAGCATCGTCGGCCTGCGCAAGGTCACGAACGCCGCGCGCCTCGCCGGGCAGACGCTGCTGTGGTTCGCCATCACCGCGCTCATCGCGGTGACGATCGGCATCGTGCTCGGCGTGACGCTGCGCCCCGGCGCCGCCGCGTCGCAGGCCGAGCTCGCGACCGGCGACCCGTACACGGTCGGCACCTGGTGGAACTTCCTGATCGGCCTCGTGCCCTCAAACTTCCTCGGCCTCACCGTGAGCGGCTCCGCGGACCTTGAGACCGGCGTACTCAGCGCGAGCCCCGGCTTCAACGTGCTGCAGGTAATCGTGATCTCAGCCGCGATCGGCATCGCCGCGCTCAAGATCGGCGAGAAGGCCGAGCCGTTCATCCGCCTCACCGAGTCCGCGCTCGCCGTGATCCAGAAGGTGCTCTGGTGGATCATCCGGATCGCCCCGATCGGCACCCTCGGCCTCATCGGCAACGCCGTCGCCGAGTACGGCTGGAGCAAGATGGGTTCGCTCACCTGGTTCGTCGCGGTGCTCTACCTCGGCCTCGCCCTCGTGCTGTTCGTGGTCTACCCGATCCTCGTGCGCGCGCACGGGCTCTCCGTGAAGCAGTACTTCTCTGGCGTATGGCCCGCCGTGCAGCTCGGCTTCGTGAGCCGCTCCTCGATCGGCACGCTGCCGCTGACGCAGCGGGTCACCGAGCGCAACCTCGGCGTGCCGCGCGGTTACGCGTCGTTCGCCGTGCCCCTCGGCGCGACCACCAAGATGGACGGCTGCGCCGCGATCTACCCGGCGGTAGCCGCGATCTTCATCGCGCAGTTCTTCGGCATCGAGCTCACGATCGTGCAGTACCTGCTGATCGTGCTCGTCTCCGTGGTCGGCTCGGCGGCGACCGCCGGCACGACCGGCGCGACCGTGATGCTCACGCTCACGCTGTCGACGCTCGGGCTGCCGCTCGAGGGCGTCGGCCTCCTGCTCGCGGTCGACCCGATCATCGACATGGGCCGCACCGCGGTGAACGTGGCTGGCCAGGCACTCGTGCCCGCGATCGTCGCGAAGCGCGAGGGGATCATCGACCTCGAGCTCTACAACGCGCCGCGCCGCGGCCAGGCGTTCGACAACGAGGACGACGCGCCCGCCGAGGCCTCGGCGCCTTCAGCGGCGCCCACCGAGGCCGCGCAGGACGAAGCGGCACCGGCCGCGCGCTAGCGAGCGAACAGGCCCCGCGCGAACCCGCGCAGGAACAACGAACTCACGCAGGGAGAATCGAGAGATTCTTCCTGCGTGAGTTCGTTGTTCTGTGTGAGCGCGGCGCTACCGCACCGAGGCCCGGCGCATCGCAAACCAGGTGCCCACGAGGGCGATCACGATCACGACCCCCGCGCCGACCGCGAGACCGGTGCGCGTGATCCCGGCGATGATCTCGCCGAGCTGCGGGGCAAGGATGAGGATCAGCACGGCGAGCGCCAGACCGAGCCCGAGGCCCAGCACCGCGGGCCCCTTGGCCCCGAAGCGCACCCAGATCGCTCCGAACAGCCCACCGATGGTGAGGCACAGGAGCACGCCGATGAAGCCGCTCAGCGCGAGCACCCACGGGTCCCCCGCCCCCACCGCGTAGGTGTCGAGCACGTACGTGTTGGAGAACCAGTGCCCCGTCGCGAGTTCGATCCCGAGCAGTGCGACGAGCAGCACCGCGATGTAGGCCGCCTGCAGCACGTTTGCGAGCATGGTTCCGAGGATAAAGTTGCGGCGGGTGGTGCCGAGCGCGAGCCCGAACGGGTACGTGGTCGCCACGGCCTGCACGCCGTAGTAAATGAGGAAGCCGGGGAGTGACCACACGACGCCGGCGTTCATGCGCGCGCCGTCGATGTACTCGGGGCTCCCGTCGCCGCCGCCGATCGCGCGCTGAATCGCGAGCGCGATGATGATCGACACAACGAGCACGATGGCGAGGATGATCGCCGGGGTCGCGAGGAAGTTGTCCAGCTTATTGAGGTGCAGCCGGGTGACCTTGAGCGCGCGGTTCATGCTGCGTTCCCTTCGTATGACGGCGTTGCCGTGGTCTCGGCGCCCTCGCGGTCGAAGCCGTAGGCCGCGACGAGATCCTGGAGGGACACCGGGGTGAGCTCGAGCCCGAGGCCGAGCGCTGCCTCGCGGTCCGCCGGGGTCAATGCCCCGTTGACCACGGCGCTGCCGAGCCCGCCCATCCCGCGCCGCGAGAGGATCTCACGGCCAGCGAGATACGTCTCGAGCGCGCTCGCTTTCCCGGCGATCTGGTAGGCGTCGCCGCGAAGCTCCTCGACGTCCGCGTGGCGCACCACGCGGCCCTGCTCGAGGATGATGACGCGCTCAAGGAGGCGGTCCATCTCGTCGATGAGGTGCGTCGAGAGGATGATCGTGCGCGGGTGCTCGGCGTAGTCGCGCAGCAGCTCGTCGTAAAACACCCCGCGCGCGGTGGCATCGAGGCCGAGGTACGGCTCGTCGAAGAAGGTGATCGGCGCGCGCGATGCGAGGCCGAGCACGATGCCGAGCGCCGAGAGCTGCCCGCGCGAGAACTTCTTCACCACGGGCTTCGTGGGGATCCGGAACTTGGCGATGAGCCGATCGGCAAGCTCCTGCGACCAGTGCGGGTAGAAGATCGCCGCGGCGCGGATCGCGTGCTTCAGCTTGTAGTCGTCGGGGTAGCGCTGGTTGTCGCGCACGAAGCACATCTGCTCGATCGTGGCCGAGCGCTCGAACGGGTCGTGGCCCGCGACGCTGATCGTGCCCGAGCTCGGCCGATCCTGCGCAGTGAGCAGCGCCATCAGCGTGGTTTTCCCTGCCCCGTTTCGGCCGAGCAGGCCCGTGATCACGTTTGCCCGAATGTCGAGCGTCACGTCGTCGAGCGCGGCCGCGCCGCGATAGTGTCGCGAAACTCCGCGGGTCTCAATGGCGGTGGTGGTCATGATGCTGCGTCCCCCTTCTCGGAGATGAGTCTGATGATGTCGTCGTCGGTGAGGCCGAGCCGTTTTGCCTCGGCCAGGAGCGGATCGATGAAGTCCGCGACGAACGCGACCTGCCGGTCCGCTCGAATCTGCGCTCGCGCTCCGGGCGCCACGAACATGCCGATGCCGCGCTTCTTGTAGAGCACCCCGCGATCAACGAGGAGGTTGAGTCCCTTACCCGCCGTGGCGGGGTTGATGCGCAGGTGGGCGGCAAGCTCGTTCGTGGAGGGAACCTGCTCCTCTTCGGCGTAGACCCCGGTCAGGATCTCGTCGGAGAGGCGGTCGGCCAGCTGGAGAAAAATCGGCCTGGTGTCGTCAAACACGCGCACCCCCTTCCTTGGTTAGTTACTTCACTAACGAACCTAGGGGGTGAGGGGTTCGAGTGTCAAGCCCGCGGGTGAAGCGGCGCTCGGGGCGCTCGGGGCGCTCGGGGCGCTCGGGTGCTCGGGGCGCTCGGGTGCTCGGGGCGCTCGGGTGCTCGGGCCGCGCGGGTGCACGGGCCGAGCGCCGCTAGACGCCGCGGGTGCTGGTGGCGGCGCTCGGCGGCGCAGGTTCGCGCGGCGGCTCTCCGCCGGGGAGCCACACCGAGACGCGCAGCCCGCCGGGTTCGAGCGCGGTCAGTGCGAGTGCGCCGTCGTGCGCGCGCACGATGCTCTGCACGATCGCCAACCCCAGGCCAACGCCGGGCCGGTCGCCGCGCCGCCGCGCCGCACCGCGCTGAAACGGCTCGGTGAGCGTCGCGAGGGACTCGCGGTCGAGGGCGGACCCGGTGCTGGTCACGGTCAGCTCGACGCCGCCGGGCGCCGGCCCCGTGGTGACCCACACCGCCCCGTCCGCGGGCAGATTGTGCACGATTCCGTTGTGCACCAGGTTCATGGTGAGCTGCAGCAGCAGCGCCGGCGACCCCGCGGCGTGTGCCGCCTCGCCCGCCACCACGAGACTCACGCCGTGCTGCTCAGCGAGCAACAAGAGGGTTTCGGTCGCCTCCTCGGCGAGCAGTGAAAGGTCCACCGACTCGTGCGTAAACGCGCGCTGGCCGCTGCGACTGAGCAGCAGCAGCGCCTCGGTGAGCTCGATCGCTCGGTCGTTCACCGCGGTGAGGCGAGCCACGAGCTGAGGGCCGTCGTGGTCGGGGTCCTTCCGCGCCACGTCGAGCTGCGCGCGCGTGATCGCGAGCGGGGTGCGCAGCTCGTGCGAGGCATTCGCGGCGAAGCGCTGCTGCTCGGCGACGTGCGCCTCAAGCCGGGCAAGCATCGCGTCAAAGCTGTCGGCGAGCTCGCGAAACTCATCCCGCGGGCCGTCGAGCGCGACCCGCGCCGCGAGCTCGCCGGCGCCCGCGGCCCGCGTCACCGCGGTGATCCGCCTCAGCGGGGCGAGCATCCGCCCCGCGAGCACCCAGCCGCCACCGAGCCCGAGCAGCAGCAGGAACAGCAGCGCCCAGAGCGCGGCCGGCACGAACGCGCGCACGAGGTCGTCGCGGCCCGGCATGAACCCGCTCTGGCTCCAGGCCGCGTCCGGCGGCACGTAGCGCAGCAGGAACACCCAGACCACCAGCATGAGGAGCACGCCGGCGAGCATGAGGAACCCCGCGTAGCTGAGGGTGAGCTTGAGCCGCGCGCTCATTCCCGCGGGCCGAGTCACGCGGGCTCCCCTGTGTCGATCCGATAGCCCACACCGGGCACGGTAGCGATGAGCCAGGGCTCGCCCAGGCGCTTTCGCAGCGCAGAGACCGTGATCCGCACCGCGTTGGTAAACGGATCGGCGTTCTCGTCCCAGGCGCGCTCAAGCAGGCTCTCGGCACTGATCACCCCGCCCTCCGCGGCGACGAGCACCTCGAGCACCGCAAACTGTTTGCGCGTCAGCGCGACGTAGCGGCCGTCGCGAAACACCTCGCGCCGAAACGGGTCGAGCCGCAGGCCCGCGACCTAGCGCACGGGCGGGCGGTGATGCGCGCGGCGCCGATCGAGCGCGCGCAGTCGAAGCACCAGCTCCTGCAGCGCGAACGGCTTGGTGAGGTAGTCGTCGGCGCCCAGCTCGAAGCCACTCGCTTTGTCGTCGAGGCGATCCGCTGCAGTGAGCATCAGGATCGGCGTCCCCACCCCCGACGCGACGATGCTCGCCGCGATCTCATCGCCAGACGGGCCGGGGATGTCGCGGTCGAGCACCGCAATGTCATAGCGGTTGAGGCTGAGCAGTTCGAGCGCTGCGTGCCCGTCACCCGCAATGTCGGCGGCGATCGCTTCCAGACGCAGGCCATCGCGGATCGCCGTGGCGAGATCGGGCTCGTCCTCGACGAGTAGTACACGCATGGTCCCCATCGTACGATCCGGCGCATATCGTGGGCGTATCGAAAACCGCGTACGATCGGGCAACATCCGGCACGGTGGACTTGCCTCATGCGCTACGAATCCCGCGGCCTCAAGCTCCGCAAAGCCATCGTTCCAGGACTCATCATCACCGGTGCGGCCGTCGCCATCGCGCTGATCGCGGGTGTTGCGGTCGCCCAGATCACCGGCGTCAACGCGCTGGGAGCCGCGCGAGGTGAGGTGCCCGCCGCCCGAACGCAGGAGTCGAATCCCGAGAGCGGGGCGGACGACGCGGGTCCGACGGAGGCGGACGGCGCCCTGCCCGAGGGCACCTCGGTGTGGAGCGAGGACCAGCCGGGCGTCACCGGGCTCGCCCCCGGCCTGCTCGAGGCGCTGCGTGCCGCGGCGACGGAGGCCGAGGCGGTGGGCTTTGAGATGACGGTCACGAGCGGCTGGCGCTCCGCCGCGTACCAGGAGCGGCTGCTCACCGACGCCGTGACCGACTACGGCTCGGCGGCCGAAGCGGCGCGCTGGGTCGCCACGCCAGAGACCTCGGCCCACGTCGCGGGCGAGGCCGTGGACGTGGGCCCGTGGGGCGCGGCCGACTGGCTCGCCGCACACGGGCAGCAGTACGGGCTGTGCCAGATCTACGACAACGAGCCCTGGCACTTCGAGCTGCGGCCCGATGCCCCCACTGTCGGGTGCCCCACGCTCTACTGGGACCCCACCTACGACCCGCGACTGCAGTCGTAGGGGTCGAGCGGACAGCCGCCGCGCCCGGCCATTCCCGCCCGCGCCTGCCCCCGCTCTCGCACACGTTCCCGCCCAGTTCCCGCCCGTCCGTCCGTCCGCGCACGCTCCCGCACACGTTCCCGCGCCCATTCGCCGGCGCGAGGAACTACACCCGTGTAACTCATCCACAGCCTGGGGACAGGTCTGTGGACAACTTGGGGAAAACGTGTGGAAAAGGTGCTGCTTCGGGTCGTGTCAGGGCCGCGTCCGCGTGCTCCCGGCGAAGTACCCGGTCCGGGTCGGATTCGCCGCGAATTACACCGGTGTAATTCATCCACACTCTGGGGACAGTCCTGTGGACAACTTGTGGACAGAGTAGAGTGACGTCAGCCAACTATGGACGGAGTCCTATAATTATGGATACTCGCACTCTCCCCGCCCCCGCCAACGGGATGCTCCGTGCACGGCGTCCCACGGGCATTGTGATGGCGCTCGTGGTCTTCGCGCTCGCGGGCGTGATGCAAACAGTGTTCACGGTCGTCTGCGCGCACCTGGCGAACGCTGGTAGTTCTTCACCGAGTGGTTCCCTCGCTGAGATGGTCGCGGCGTTCTCGGCGACACCGCTGGGCGTGGTCATGTCACTGCTGTCGTTCACAGCTGCGCTCGGGGTCGTGTGGGCGTGGGTGCGATTCAAGGAGCGCAGGCCGTTCGCCAGCCTCGGGTTCGAGCGCCGCGCCGCAGCTCCGCGGCTCGCGCTGCGCGGCGCGGGCATCGGCGCACTCATGCTCACCGTCTGCGCGCTCGTGCCGGTCGCGGCCGGCCAGACCCGCATCTCGTGGGCGGCGCCGGACGGCGCATCCCTACTCTTTATTGGGATCATGCTCCTCGGCTTCATCGTGCAGGGGTCCACCGAGGAGATCCTCACCCGCGGCTTCCTCACCCAGGCGGTGGCCCGGCGCTGGGGGCTCGTCGCCGCCGTGATCGTGCAGGCGGTCTTCTTCGCCGCGATCCACGGCGCGAATCCGGGGATGAGCGTGCTGCCGATCGTCAACCTGCTGCTCTTCGCGGTGTTCGCGAGCTTCATGTCGCTCGCCGAGGGGAGCCTCTGGGGCGTGTGCGCCATGCACGGCGTGTGGAACTGGGCGCAGGGAAACTTTTTTGGCATTGCGGTCTCGGGGAGCAAAGCGCAAGATTCAGTGCTCACGACGACCCCGGTGCAGGGCGCGAACGAGCTCATCACCGGCGGCTCCTTTGGCGCCGAGGGCAGCCTGATCACCACCGCGGTCTTGCTGATCGGCGCGGGAATCGCGTACCGCGCGTGGCGTGGACGGGCGAAAACTACAGCGGTGTAATTCATCCACAGCTTGGGGATAACGTTGTGAACAACGTGTGGAAATGCGCACGCTGCGCGGTGCACGGGGTGAATGAGCGGACGCTGCCACCCACCCCTCGAGCCGAGCCCCCACACGCCCACCCCGAGGTCGCTCCGCAGGCCCACGCCCCAGCTCCGCGGGCGTAGGGTGGAACTGTGAATAGCCACGACGCTCCCGCCCAGCCCCGCATGTCATTCGCCTCCGACAACTGGGCCGGCGCCCACCCCGAGGTGTTCACCGCACTGGCCGAGGCGAACACCGGCCACGCGCCCGCGTACGGCGGGGACGCCTGGACCGCGCGCTTCCGCGAACGGGTGCGCCAACTCTTCGGTGCCGACGCCGAGGCGTTCCCCGTGCTGAACGGGACGGGCGCGAACGTGCTCGCGCTGCAGGCCGCGCTGCCGCGCTGGGGTGCCGTGATCTGCGCCAGTACCGCGCACATCACGAGCGACGAGACGGGTGCCCCCGAGAAGACCGGCGGGCTCAAGCTTCTCAGCGTGGCCGCCCCGAACGGCAAGCTCACGCCCGAGCTCGCCGATGCCGAGGTGTGGGGCATCGGCTCCGAGCACCGCGCGCAGCCCCTCGCGATCTCAATCTCGCAGAGCACCGAACTCGGCACCTGCTACACACCGGACGAGATCCGCGCGCTGGCCGAATTTGCGCACGAGCATGGCATGGTGCTCCACATCGACGGCTCTCGCCTCGGCAATGCCGCGGCGCACCTGGGGGTCTCCCTGGCGGCGCTCACCAGCGAGGCGGGTGCGGATCTGCTCAGCCTCGGCGGCACGAAGAACGGCCTGCTCGGAGCCGAGGCCGTCGTGGTGCTGCGCCCGGGCGCAGCCGAGGGCATCCCGTTCCTGCGCAAGATCGACCTGCAGCTCGCCTCGAAGATGCGGTTCGTCTCCGCGCAGCTGCTGGCGCTCTACGGCGGCGAGCTGTGGCGCGACTCGGCGGCGCACGCGAACGCGATGACGGCGCGGCTCGCCGCCGGGATCGCCGCCCTCGAGGGCACGGCGCAGGATTCCGGGATCCGGATCGCGCACCCCGTCGAGTCGAACGCGGTCTTCGCGACGATGCCGGCCGACGTCGCCGCGCGGGCACAGGAGCGCTTCGCATTTGGCACCTGGCCGGGCGACCCGAACCTGTACCGGCTCATGTGCGCGTGGGACACGCAGCCCGACGACGTCGACGCGCTGCTCGCCGTGCTCGCGGCGTAGCCCGGCCGGGCGGCGGCGCTCCCAGGCCAGTCGGCTGGGCGAGCCGGCTAGCTGCGCGAGCCGGCCAGCTGCGCGAGCGAGCTGGCCGGGCGAACGGGCGCGCCGGCCTGCCGGCTGGGCGGCCCCCTAGATCAGCCCCGTCTCGCGCGCCACGTGGATCGCCCGCGAGCGGCTGTCCACCTCGAGCTTCGTGAAGATGTGCGCCAGGTGACTCTTCACCGTCGCCTCAGACACGAACAGCCCGCGGGCGATCTCGCGGTTCGTCGCGCCCTGCGCGAGCCAGCGCAACACCTCGACCTCCCGATCGGTGAGCTTTGGCAGCGGGTTGCGGATCCCCTGGAGCACGCGCGTCGCCAGCTCGGGGGTCAGGATCATCTCGCCGGCCGCCGCGCGCTGGATCCCGTCGCTGATCGCCTCGGGGGCGGCGTCCTTGAGCAGGTATCCCGTCGCGCCGGCTTCGATCGCGCCCAGGATCTCGGCGTCGCGGTCGAACGTGGTGAGGATCAGCACCGCGGGGGCCGGGTCGAGTGCGCGGAGCGCCGTGGTGGTCTGGATCCCGTCGATCCCGTCGCCCAGGCGCAGGTCGCACAGCACCACGTCCGGGCGCAGGTGCGCGGCCAGGGCGATTGCTTCCTCGCCCGTCGCCGCCTCACCCACCACGCGCACGGCCTCCGTGTCGAGCACCGCGCGCAACCCGCTGCGCACCACGGGATGGTCGTCGACGAGCAGAACGGTGGTGGTCATGCGGGCTCCTCCGTGGCTGGGTGGCTCGGTGCGGGGTGCAGCGGCAGGTGCACGGAGAGCGCAGTGCCGTCGCCCGGCGCGCTCTCGATGTCGAGCCCGCCGCCCAGCTCGCGCAGCCGCGCGCGCATAAACCTGAGCCCGTAGCTCGCCGAGCGGTGATCCGCGTCGCGCTCCCACGCGCCAGCGTCGAAGCCCGCCCCGTCGTCGATGATGTCGAGGCGCACGGTGCCGTCCGCGTCGATGAGGCTCACCACCACCCGGCTCGCGTTCGCGTGCAGCCGCACGTTCGCGAGCCCCGACTGCGCCGCGCGCAGCAGCGCCACCTCGGTCTCGGTCGGCAGCAGCGGGAGCGACTCGTCGACGTGCAGCTCGACCTGCAGGCCGGCCTCGTCGCGCGCGCGATCCAGCATGCGGCGCAGCGCTGCGGCGAGCGCGTCCTCCTCAAGCTCCGCCGGCACGAGCGCGGCGACGATCCGGCGCACATCCGACAGGCTCTCGCCGGCGAGCGTCTCAACCTGCCGCAGCGTCAGCGCCGCCTCGGGGTCCGCGGTGCGATTGCTCTCCGCGTGGGCGAGCAGCTTGATCGACGAGAGCGCCTGCGCGATCGTGTCGTGGATGTCGCGGGAGATGCGCGTGCGCTCCGCGATCGCCCCGGACTCGCGCTGCGCGAGCGCCAGTTCGTCTTGCAGCTCCGCGGTCTCGCGCTGCGCGCGGGTGAGCGAGTCGACGAGGCGCTCGCGCTCGGCCGCGTCGCGCAGCAGCTGCAGGTAGCCACGCGAGATCCCGAAGGCGAAGATCCCGCCGATGAGCGGGCCAAATACGTTCGCGTAGCTCGTTGCGCCGTGGTGCAGGATCGGCGCGAGCACCACCGCGGCGAGCACCGCGACCGCGTACGGCAGCCCCCACCGCAGCGGCAGGAGGTGGCCGGCGAGCAGCCACAGCAGGAACGCGAGCCAGACGAACTCAGCGGAGACCGCGATCGCGGCGGCCCACACGACCGTCAGCCCAATGAGCCACCAGATTGCAAAGCTGGGCGTGCGCGAGCGCGCGGGGACGAGGGTGCCGGCGGTGTGCCAGGCGAGGATCGCGAGGCCCGACACCAGGGCCGCCGCGACCGGGGTGCCGTCGCCGATCGCGCGGACCACCCCGATCACGGTGAGGGCGATCGCGATCAGGTGCTGCCCCACCTCCATCGCGCGGGTGGTCGCCCCGGCGGCGCCCCCGCCGGTCGCCCCGCGCCCGGGGGCGCCCCAGCCGGACGTGCCCCCGCGTGCCGGGCCCCGACCTGCCGCGTCAGTGCGCGACAGCGGTGCGTTCACGATGCTCATGCGTCGATTCTCCCCGACTTCGCCGCATTTTGCCCGGCCACCACATCCGGTCCCCCACGAGGGTGAACAGCGCCGGCACGATCACCGTGCGCACCACGAGCGTGTCGACCACGACCCCGATCCCCACGATCAGCCCGAGCTGGCCCAGCGTCACGAGCGGCAGCACCCCGAGCGCCGCGAACACGGCGGCAAGCACGATCCCCGCGCTCGTGATCACCCCACCCGTGTGCGCGACCGCCTCGACGATCCCGCCGCGGGTACCGTGCGTCTCGGCCTCAGCGCGCGCCCGGTGCACAAGGAAGATCGTGTAGTCGATCCCGAGCGCGACCAGGAACATGAACGCCAGCAGCGGGACCTGCAGGTCGAGGGCGTGCTGCCCGAACACGACCCGGCTGAGCCACGCCCCGGCCCCGATCGCGGCGAGCGCGCTCGCGAGGTTCACGGCGAGCAGCAGCAGCGGAGCGACCAGCGCGCGCAGCAGCAGCGCGAGCACGGCGAAGCTGACGAGCAGCACGAGCGGTGCGATCAGCCACAGATCCTGCTGATTGCCGGCCCGCGCGTCGACGTCGGTGGCGACGGCCCCGCCGACGACGGCGTCGGCCCCCGGCACCTCGTGGACCGCGGCGCGAAGCTCGCCGATCTGATCGAGGCTCGCTTCCGAGCTCGGCGCGTACTCGCTCGTGACCATGATCTTCGTGAGTGTGCCGTCGGCGGTCTCCCCGACGGGGTGGGCGCGCACCACGCCGACCACGCCCCGGGCGGCGGACACCACGGCGTCGGTCGCCCCGCTCTCGGCGACCACGTAGATCGGCTGGGCCTCGCCGGGCGCGAAGTGCTCCGAGAGCGTTTCGAGGCCCGCGGCCGACTCGGACTGCACCCGGAACTTCTCGACCTGGTCGAGTCCCACCGAGGTTCCGATCAGGCCCGCGGACATCACGGCGAGGAGCGCAACGCCGCCGAGCAGGCTCGCCACCGGGCGCCGCCCCACCCGGGTGGCGACCCCGCGCCACAGCCGGCCCTGGCTGCGCGGCTGGCCCGGCCGCGGCACGAACGGCCAGAATACGCCACGCCCGCACACCGCGAGCAGCGGCGGGAGCAGGAACAGCACGACCGCGAGAGCGACGAGCAGCCCGATCGCGGCCGAGACGCCGAGACCGCGCGTGCCCGGGATCACGGCGAGCGCGAGGGTGAGCAGCGCGAGCACCACGGTGAGGTTCGAGGCGATGATCGCCGGGGCGGTCTTGCGCCACGCAGCGGCAAGCGCCGCCCGGTGGTCGTCAGTGCCGAGCAGCTCCTCGCGGTAGCGCGAGATCAGCAGCAGGGCGTAGTTCGTGCCGGCGCCAAACACCAGCACGCTGATGATCCCGGCGTCGAATTGCAGCCCCCACGCGGACCCCGCGGCCGCGGTGAGGCGGCCCGCGAGCCCGTCGGCGAGGGCGACCGCGACGAGCGGGATCAGCCACAGGATCGGCGAGCGGTACGTCGCGATGAGCAGGATTGCCACGATCAGGATCGTGACGAACAGCAGCGTGAAGTTTGCGCCGTCGAACGCGGCGGCGACGTCCGCGCCGAACGCCGGGCCGCCGGTGACGAGCAGCTCGAGGCCGCTCGGGGTCTGCGCGGCGAGGTCCGCGCGCAGTTCGCCGATCAGCTCGGCGGTCTCGCCGTTCGTGTCGCCCACCGCGATGGGCACCACGAGGAGCGCCGCACCGCCGTCCTCGCTCACGAGGGGACCGGTCGCCGGGGCGTCCGCCCGCTCATCAAGGAGGGGCAGGAGCGCCTCGGCGGCAGCGAGGTCCGCGGCAGACAGCTCGCCGCCGGCGGCCGGGGTGGCCACCACCAGCACCGACTGGCGCTCAGCGTTGGGGAACTGCTGCATGAGCTCCGCCGCCCGGGCCGACTCGGACGCGGGCGGGGCCGAGGCGTTCTGCGCGGGCGCTTTCGCCGAGCCGAAGGCCCCGAAGAGCACGGTCATGATGAGGAGCACCGCGCCGAGGGCGAGCCAGGCCCCGCCGCGCGAGGTGAGCCAGCCGGAAAAGCCCGGGGATTTCTGAGGGGTAGCCATGCAATCAACTCCACCAGGACGCCGCGCGCGGGGAATCGCGGGCACGACTGATCCTCGCGTCATCCATTTGGCTGATGGGCGGGGCCCGCGGCAGGCGGGCGCGGCGGGCGTCTGGGGCGGGTGCCCGTCCGGGCTCCCCTGTGACGCACGAGCGTGCGGCTTCATCACGAGCGCGCGGCTTCATCACGAGCGCGCGGCTCCAGCACGAGCGTGCGGCTTCACAACGAGCGTGCGGCTCAACCACGAGCGTGCGGCTCAACCACGAACGTGCGGCTCCACAACCGCAGCCAAGCCGCACACTCGCGCGCGAACCCGCCACTCGTGGGAAACGCGGGCGCGGGCACGGGAACGGGAACGGGCGCGGCTGGGGTGCGGGCGGGATAGGCGCGGGCGTCGCCGCAGCCGGGCCCCGGCCCGCGCTGCCACGGCGAGGCGAGCGAAGCCGCACACTCGCGCAAGATCGAACGCCGCCCCGTCTCACCTCCACGAGCGTGCGGCTCCACCATGAACGTGCGACTTCACAACCGCAGCCAAGCCGCACACTCGCGCGCGAACCCGCCACTCGTGGGAATCGCGGGCGCGGACGCAGCGGGCACGGACGCAGCGGGCGCGGACGCAGCGGGCACGGGCGCGGCAGGCACGGGCGCAGACGCAGCGGGCACGGGCGCAGACGCAGCAGGCGCGGGCACGCAAAGCCGCACGCTCGTGGGAAACGGCGCGCGGGAAACAAAGAGCGGGGAACAGAGCGCGCGACAGCGACCGGGCCCCGCCCGGGCGCCCCCGCCGGAGCGCCCCAGCCGGAGCGCCCTGCCCCGCGCCCGCCGCTAGCCGCGGCGCGGGGTGAGCCGCGCGAACGCGAACGCGAGCACGAGCGCCGCCACGATCCCGATCACGGGCGGGATCCCAAGCTCGAGCTGGCCGGCGCCCCAGGCGAGCGCGCAGGAGAGCGCGTACACGCCAAGGTTGACCCAGTTGAAGCGGGGCAGCACCTCCCCCTCGGGCATCTGCGTGCGCCGCCACCGGGCGAGGTAGTCGCCGATGATGACGCCGCCGAGCGGCGGGATGAACGTGCCGAGCAGGCCGAGGTACTGCGGCAGGTGGTCGCCCACGCCGAGCAGCGCGAGGATGGTGCCGATGATCGAGCCGTAGATCACGAACCGCGTCTTGCTGGGCTTCTCGAACAGCTCCGCCCCGGCCACGCCAAATGAGTACGCGGCGTCGGCGTTCGACTTCCACAGGTTGCCGAACAGCAGGAACAGGCCCCAGCCGATGAGGCCGAGCTGGAACAGGACGAGGACGAAGTCGCCCTCACCGAAGGTGATCGCACCGATCGCGCCAAAGAAAATCATGAGGCCGTTGCCGATCAGGAACCCGACCACGCACGCGATCACCGCCTGCCGGCCGCTGCGCGCGAACCTGGTCCAGTTGGGCGCCTGCGTCCCGGCCGACACGAAGGTGCCGACCACGGTGGTGACGGCCACGGCGAGCGTCATCTGCCCGCCGGGCTGGATCGCGGCGAGGCCCGCCCAGCCGCCGACCTCCTCGAGCGAGCGGAACATGACCCAGAAGGCGAGGATCAGGATCAGCGGCGTAGAGATCAGCGATACCCAGTACATGCCGCGGTAGCCGTAGACCGCGGTCGCGCACATGAGCGCGCTCACGGCGATCATGATGGCGGCGCGGGCGACCGACGATTCCCACCCGAACGCCTGCGCGGTGAGCTCGCCAATCGTGCCGATGACGACGCCGTACCAGCCGATCTGCGTGCCGCCGAGCAGGATCGACGCGAGCTTCGAGCCGCGAGAGCCGAGCGTGTAGCGGGCCATCACGACGGTGGTGAGGCCGGTGCGGGCGCCGATCCAGCCGAGCACGGCGACGTACGCGCCGAGCACGAGCGAGCCGACCGCGATCACGACGAGCAGCTCGCGCAGGCCGAACGCCTCGCCCAGGGCTGCGCCCGCGAGCATGGTGGGCGTGAAGATCGTGAAGCCGAGCAGCACGACCATGAGGGAGAAGAATCCCTTGCGCGCGTGCCGCGGCACCGGGGTGACGGGGTAGTCGCGGTCGATCACCGGCTCCGCGGCGGCAGCGGCTCCGGCGGTCCCGGCAGCGGCAGCGGTTGCCTCGGCCTCTGTCTCGGGCGTCTCGGCGCTCACGCGCGGGGCTCGATGCCGGCCGCGGCCGTGCCGAGCTCGGCGGTCTCCACGCCGATGTCCTCGGCCCAGATCTCGGGGCGCTCGTCCATCATGCGCTGCATGAGGGCACGGCAGGTGTCGTCGTTCGCGGCGACGAGCTCCACCCCGTTGCTGCGCAGCCACGCCTCGGACGCCTCAAAGCTGTCGCTCTCGCCGATCACGATGCGGGGGATGTCGTAGAGGATCGCGGTGCCGGCGCACATGGTGCAGGGCGACAGCGTGGTGTAGAGCGTGCACTCGCGGTAGACGCTGGCGGGGAGGCGGCCGGCGTTTTCGAGGCAGTCGGTCTCGCCGTGGCGGATCACGCTGCCCTGCTGCACGCGGCGGTTGCGGCCAACCGCGAGCACCCGGTCGCCCTCGGGCCCGTGGTGCACGAGGGCCGCGCCGATCGGGACGCCGCCCTCCTCCCACCCGAGCTGTGCCTGCTCGATCGCGAGGTTGAGGAAGCTGCGGTCGGAGTCTGAGAGCGGTGCCGGGGTGTTCGTTGCCATAGCCAAAATCGTACCGCGCGCGGCCGCTACTCCACGGGCTCGAGCTGCGGCTGGCGGCGGGCGGCGCGGCGCGCCACCACGCGGTTGCGGATCGCGAAGCCGAGCACCAGTACGAGCAGCCCGTAGAGCACGAGCACGATCGGGCCCTGCAGCAGCACGGCGAAGTCGCCGTTCGCGCTCATCGTCGCGTCGCGCAGGCTGGTCTCCGCGAGCGGGCCGAGCACCATGCCGATGATGAGCGGGGCGATCGGGTAGTCGAGCGCGCGCATGAGGAAGCCGACGAGTCCGATCCCGAGCAGCATCAGCAGGTCGAACACCGAACCGGAGGTCGCGTAGATGCCGAACGCGCAGAACACGGTGATGCCGGCGTACAGGTACGGGCGCGGGATCAGCAGCAGCTTGGCCCACAGCATCGCGAACGGCAGGTTGAGGATCAGCAGCACGACCATCGCGATGAAGAAGCTCGCGAGCAACGCCCAGACGAGCTCGGGCGCCCGCTCGAACAGCAGCGGCCCCGGCTGCAGGCCGTACTGGCGGAACGCGGCGAGCATGATCGCCGCGGTGGCGGAGATCGGGAGACCGAGCGCGAGCAGCGCGCCCATCGCCATGCCGGTCGTCGAGTTGCCCGCGGCCTCGGGGGCGGCGAGGCCGCGAATCGCCCCCTTGCCGAACTGCGGTGAGCGGCGGCGCGCGTCGAGGCGCTTTTCGACCCCGTAGGCGAGGAAGGTGGGGATCTCGGAGCCGCCGGCGGGAATCACACCGAACGGGAGCCCGATCGCCGTGCCGCGCAGCCACGCCGGGGTCGCCTCGCGCAGCTCGCGCCGCGACAGCCACGGCCGACCCTTGGGTCGGATCATCCCGCGGTTCGAGACGTGCCGTTCGAGGCAGGCGACGTAGATCACCTCGCCGAGCGCGAGCACCGCGACCGTCACCGTGACGAGCGAGATCCCGTCGAACAGGTTCGGGGAGTCCATGGTGAAGCGCGGGGCGCCGGAGACGCCGTCGATGCCGATGACCGCGATGCCGAGCCCGATGAACAGGGCGGCGAGGCCCTTCACCGGATTGTCGGTGACGACGGTGGAGGTTGCGGCGAACGCGAACACGGCGAGCGCGAAGAACTCGGCGGGCCCGAATCGGGTCGAGAAGTCCGCGAGCACGGGGGCGAGGAACACGACCACGATCGACGCGATGAAGCCGCCCACGAACGCGCCGATCGCGGCGGTCGCGAGCGCCTGCGCGGCGCGGCCGTTCAGCGCCATCTTGTGGCCCTCGAACGTTGACGCGATCGCGGAGGCCTGGCCGGGGGTGTTCATGAGGATCCCCATGGTGGAGTCGCCGAACAGCCCGCCGAAGTAGACGCCGGCGAACATGATGAACGCCGCGGTCGGTTCGAGCGAGAACGTCACGGGGAGCAGCAGCGCCACGGCCATTGACGAGCCGAGCCCGGGCAGTACACCCACGGCGGTGCCGAGCAGACAGCCGACCAGCACCCACAGCAGGTTTTGCCAGGTGAGCGCGCCGGCGAAGCCCTCGAGGAGCAGTTGCAGTGTGTCCATGTCAGAACCCCCAGCCGAGCACGCCGGACGGGAGCGACATCCCGAGTGTGAGGTCGAACGCGATGTAGATGATCGAGCTCACCGTGAGCCCGACGACGAGGCTCGCGAGCGGCCGGCGCAGGCCGAACGCGCGCGAGACGCACCAGAACAGCAGCCCGGCGGCGATGATCCACCCGAGCACAGGGAGCAGCAGCGCGAACGCAATGAACGGCAGCACCACCCAGGCGAGCGAGCGCCAGTCGACCCGGACGGGGGTGCCGCCGGACGCCGGATCGGCGGGGTCGAGGTCTGCCGCACCGGCGCCAACCGCGTCGTGCTCGGCCGAGAGCAGCTCGAACGCGTCGTCACCCACGCCCACCGTGTGGCGCTCCGTGGTGCCTGACCGCCGCCACGCGCGCACCGCACCGAGTGCGAGCAGCGCCGCGAACAGGAACAGGCCCGTCGCGATGAGGCCGGGGAAGAAGCGCGGGCCGGGGAACGCGGTGCCTTCGGGCACCCGCATCGTGAGGTTGCCGATCACCAGGTAGGTGGCGAACCCGGCGAGCAGCGCCGGCATGATGAGCTCCTTGAACAGCACGGCGCGGCGGCCGTGCCCGGCGGCGAGCTGGATTTCCTCGCCCACCACCGCGGACATTGCGGTGGGGTTGTTGGTCGGCATCACTGCCCCATCTCCTCATACAGGCGGGTGATCCGCGCGTGCTCCTCGTCGAGGAACGGGGCGAGCGCCGCCCCCGTGATGACCTGCTCGGTCCAGTGGTATCGGTCGACCGCGCTCACCCACTCGGGCGTCGCGAGCGTGTCCTCGATGAGCTCGGTGAGCTCACCGGTCTCGTCGGGGGTGATCCCGGCCGGCGCCGCGAGCATGCGCCAGTTCGCGAGCGTCACGTCGTAGCCCTGCTCGCGCGCGGTGGGGATGTCGATGCCGGCGACCGGCTCTTCGGCGACGAGCGCGAGCGCGCGCAGCCGGCCAGACTCGATCTGATCGATGTTGTCCGGGTAGCCGCCGGCCGCCGCCTGCACGGTCCCGTTGAGGAGCGCGGCGACCGCCTCGCCGCCGCCGTCTGACGAGATGTAGGTGGTGTCCACGGGGTCGATCCCCGCGGCGAGCGCGAGGTCGGTCACCACGAGCTGGTCGAACGAGCCGCCGCCAGTCCACGGCACGGCGCCCGGGTTCTCGCGCCACGCGCCGACGAGGTCGTCGAGCGTCTCGTAGGGCGAGTCGGCGGGCACCACGATCACGTCGTACTCCTCGAAGAGCACCGCGAGGGGCGTGACGTCGTCGAGCGTGGCGGCCGAGTCGTACTGGATGGTGGCGGCGAGGAGGCCGGTGCCGCCCACGAGCATCGTGTTGGCGCGGCCCTCAAGGCGCGACATGTTGCCGAGCGCGATGGTGCCGCCGGCCCCCGGCATGTTCACGACCTGCACGTTCGCCGCGAGCCCGTTGGCGCGCTGCGCCTGCTGCATTTCGCGCGCGACCGTGTCCCAGCCGCCGCCTGCCGCGGCCGGCGCGATGAGGGTCAGCGACGAGTGGATGTCTTGGCCGGCGGCCGCCGAGCTGATCGATCCAAACGAGGCGACGCCGATCGCGACAGCGGCGACGGTGCCGCCGATGATGCGCAGCGCGGTGCGCCGCCCCGGCGGGCGGCTGGGCGCGGGCTCGCCCGCGGTGTGGCTCGGGGGCTGGGGCGCCCCCGTTTCGAGTATCTCCACTGCAATCACTCCTTTGTGAGGGCGCACGTGCGCCGCGGTGTGCCCACACGCTCCCAGCTTTTCGCGCCGTTCTCGCCGCGATCCGGCTTTGTGCTCATAGATGCTCACGGGGCTGCGCACCCGCCCGCCCAGCGCGGTCTAGACTGTGTCGGCGACGAGGAGGTTGCTGAATGAAGCGAGTATTGACGCCGGCCGGCGTGCGGCTCGCGATGCTGTTCCTCCCGACCGTCATCGTCTTCGCGGCGGTC
Source organism: Leucobacter luti (assembly GCF_004217175.1). GTDB lineage: Bacteria > Actinomycetota > Actinomycetes > Actinomycetales > Microbacteriaceae > Leucobacter > Leucobacter luti. Next base: position 24,813 of record NZ_SHKI01000006.1, on the reverse strand, counting down.
GCCGTCACGGCGAGCATCGCGTTCGCCGTGCAGGAGCGGAGCATCCGCGACGCGACGGGCGAGCGCGTCACCGACGTGGCGCTGAGCCTCGCCGAGCTCGCGCAGGTGCGCGACGTGCTCGCCGTGGCGCACGAGGATTTCCCCGCCGCGATGGCGGAGCTCCAGCCGCTCACCACGGTGGTGGAGCGCGCGGCCGGCGTGGACTACGTGGTGATCTCCGACGAGGAGGGGATCCGCGTGACGCACCCGACCCCGGCCGAGCGCGGCCGGCCGCTCTCGACGGACAACTCCTCGGTGCTCGCGGGCAACACCTACCTGGGCACGGAGACCGGCACGATCGGGATGACGCTGCGCGCGAAGGTGCCCGTGCGCGACGACGCCGGGGAGGTGATCGGGGTGCTGTCGGTGGGGATCCTCGAGAGCCGGATCGCCGCGGACTCGGCGCAGGCGGTCAGCCGGCTGCTCCCGTGGGTGATCGGCGCGCTCGTCGTCGGCACGCTCGGCAGCTCGATCATCGCGGCGCTGCTGGAGCGCCGGTTCCGCCGGCTCGACGAGGCGGCGCGCGACACGGCCGAGCTGCGCCGCTCGTCCGCCGCGCTGCAGGAGCAGTCGCACGAGTTCACCACTCGGCTCCACGTGATCCACGGCTTGATCTCGCACGGCGACGCGGAGCAGGCGCTCTCGTACATCGCGGGGGTGACCCCCGTCACCACGGGCGGCGCCGACGCGGCGCTCAGCGACCAGCCGCTGCTGCGGGCCACGCTCGACGTGCTGCGGGCGGAGCTCGGCGCGCACGGCGCGCGGCTCGACGCCGAGGTGTTCGTTGAGTCGGAGGTCGACGAGGAGGTGACGCTCGTGCTCGCAAACCTGTGCCGCAACGCCGGCGAGGCCGGGGCCACGATCGTGCGCTGCGCGCTCGGTGAGCGCGACGGCGTGTTCGTCGGCGAGGTGGCAGACAACGGGACCGGGGTGGCCGCGGGAGAGGCGGACCGGGTGTTCGCGCGCGGGGTCTCCACGAAGCGCGACCCCTCGGGGCTGGGGCGCGGGATCGGCCTCGACATCGTGCGGCGCGCGGTCGCGGCGCGCGGCGGCAGCGTGGAGCTCGGCCGCGCAGACCTCGGCGGCGCCCGGTTCCGCTTCGACATGGCGGTGCGCGCGTGACCGCGGGGCGGGAGATCCGCGTGCTCGTGGTTGACGACGACGCGGGTGCGCGCGCCCTGCACGCGCGGTTTGTGGGCGACGCCGCGGGCTTCACGCTCGTCGCGGCGGTGGGCACCGGGCGCGCCGCCGTGGCGCACGGGCTGCACGGCGGGATCGACCTGGTGCTGCTCGATATGCGCCTGCCAGACATCAGCGGCGTCGAGGTGCTGAACCGGCTGCGCACGCTCGGAGCGCACTCACCGGACGTGCTCGTGATCAGTTCCTCGCAGGATCGGGTCACCGTGCGTCAGGCGCTCGCCGGGCAGGTGGTCGGCTACCTCGTGAAGCCCTTTACCGCCGACGCGCTGCACGCCCGGCTCGCGGCGTATCGCGCCGAGCACCGCGCGCGCGGCGGGGACGCGAGCGCCCGCGATCTGCCACTCGGCCAGGGCGAGATCGACCGGCTGCTGTCCACCGGCCGGATCGCACTCCCCGCGGCGCCCGGCATGCCCGGCACGCCTGCCACCGCCGCACCGCTCCCCAAGGGAATCTCGAGCGTCACCCTCGACCGGGTGCTCGCGGCGCTCGACCCGGTCACCCCCACCACCGTCGCCGCGCTCGCGGTGCAGTGCGCGATCTCGGTGCCGACCGCCCGGCGCTACCTCGACCACCTGGTCGAGGTCGGCGCGATCGACCTCGCGCACCGCTACGGGAAGCGCGGCCGGCCGGAGGTGCTCTACCGGTTGGTCCCGCCACCGCAGGGCTAGCGCCGGCGAGCGCAGTGCCAGCGGGCGGGGTTCCGCGCGCGGCCGTCAGGCGACGAAGAGCACCGCGGTCGGGGTGGCCACCGGGATCCGGATCGGGTCGACCGGGAGCCCGCCGACCCAGCCAAACGCGGTGACCTCGTCGGAGTCCTGGTGCGCGACCCACAGCGCGGTACCGTCCGGGGAGAATGCGAAGTGGCGCGGATTCTCGCCGCGGGAGTCGACCGTGGCGCGCTCGGTCAGCTCCCCGCTCGCCGAGACCGCGTACACCGTGAGCGAGTTGTCGCTCCGGTTTGCGAGCACCGCCGCCGCGCCGCCCGGGTGCACCGCGATCTCGGACGGCACGGGGCGCTCCCGCCCCAGCCCGGCCCCCGCGACGGTCTGCCGCACGCGCAGCCCGGCCGGCGCCCCGCCTGGCCCGGGGCTCACCTCGACCACCGTGACCCCGCCGCTGCCCTGGTTACTCACGAGCACCGCGCCCGAGGCCGGGTGCCGGGCGAGGTGGCGCGGCCCGGTCCCCGGCGCGAGCGGCAGCGCGGCGCGCAGCTCGGCGGCGGCCAACTCGCGGTCCCACCGGAAGAGCGCGAGCAGATCGCGGCCGCAGTCCGCGACGAGAAAGTGCGCACCGTCCGGCAGCACGAGCACCGCGTGCGGGCGGGAGCGTCGGCGGGAGCGGTCCCAGCCGGCCCCGCGCTCGGGGAGCGTGATCGTCGCGGCGAGCCGCACGGGCACCCCGGCGGCGTCGCACGCGATCGCCGCGACCGCACCACCGTAGTAGTGGCTCACGAGGGCGAGGCCCGGGGCGAGCGCGAGGTGGCACGGGGCGTCGCTTCCGGTGGCCACGCGGGCCGGCGGCGCCTGCGCCGGCCATCCGCCGTGGCCCGCGGCGTAGCGGAGCACCTCGCCGCCGCGCTCCGGCTCGGTGACCGCCCACACCGCGCCGTCTGCGGCGAGCGCGAGAACGGACGGGTTGCGTTCCGCCGCGCGCCAGCCCCCGGCCGCCGCCGCGTCCAGGGCCGGGGTCGGGGCCGGGCCAAGGCTCGCCGATTCAGCACTCGCCGCTCCGGCACCCGTATCGACCCCGACGATGCCGTCACCGTGCGCCCCGGGCGCTCCGGCCCAGGGCGAGGGGACTGAGTAGGAGCCGATCAGCGCGCGCACGCCGCAACTGTAGCGCAGCGGGCACAGCGGGCACAGCGAGCACAGCGAGCACGGCGGGCACGGCACGGGACCAGCGGCACGGGCCCCCGCGCGCCCCGCGCGCTAGACCCCGACCCCGCCGAAGACGAGGCGGGCGGCGATCACGAGCATCACGACCGCGACCACCCCGTCGAGGATCTGCCACGAGCGCGGCGTCGCGAAGAACCGGGTGAGCGCCCGCGCCCCGTAGCCGAGGAGGAAGAACCAGGCGAGGCTCGCGAGCGCGCCGCCTGCGGCGAACCACCACCGCCCCGGGTCGCCCTGCGCGTTGCCGATCGACCCCATGAGCACCACCGTGTCGAGGTACACGTGCGGGTTGAGCAGGGTGATCGCGAGGCAGGCGAGCACGGTGCGCTTGAGCGAGCCGGCCCCCTCCCCCGCGGCGACGAGCACGGCGGGTTTCATCGCGCGCCGCGCGGCCGACCACGCGTACCAGAGCAGGAAGGCCACGCCGCCCCAGCGCACGATCTCGAGCACCAGCGGGGCGCGCTCGATGAGAAAGCCGATGCCGGCCACTCCGAGCGTCTCGAGCACGGCGTCGGCGAGGCCGCAGATGAGCACGACGGGGAGCACGTGCTCGCGCCGGATCCCCTGGCGCAGCACGAACGCGTTCTGCGCGCCGATTGCCACGATGAGGGACAGGCCGCTGCCGACGCCGACGAGAAGGGGAACGATCATGCAGCTGACGCTACGGGGTGGACAGCGCCCGATCCAAGTTGAGCGTGCCTGTATATTTTCATGCAACATAAGAAATTCTTCATTTGGAGGCGCGCCATGGAGCTGCCGGTCGAGCACCTCGCCACGTTCACTGCCGTGATCGACGAGGGCAGCTTCGAGGGCGCGGCCCGGCGCCTGCACGTGACCCCCTCGGCGGTGAGCCAGCGGGTGCGCGCGCTCGAGGAACGCGTCGGCTCCGTACTGGTGCAGCGCAGCCGCCCGCTCGCCGTGACCGAGGCGGGCGCGGCGGTGCTCCGGGCGGCGCGCCAGATCGCGCGCATCACCGACGACGTGGGCGCCGAGCTGGGGACGGCGCCAGAGGCCGGATCCCTCGTCCCGATCGTGGTGAACGCCGACTCGCTCGCCACCTGGTTCGTGCCGGCCCTCGCCCGGGCGGCCCGCGAGACGGGCGCCCGCTTCGAGGTGCTCCGCGCCGACGAGACGATCTCCACGGAGAAGCTGCGGCGGGGCGCGGTCATGGCGGCGCTCACCTCCACCAGCGATCCGGTGCCGGGCTGCACCTCGACGCGCATCGGCACCGACCGCTACCACGCGGTCGCGAGCCCCGAGTTCGTCGCCGAACACTTCCCCGAGGGGCTCACCGCCGACGCGCTGCGGCGCGCACCGTCCGTGGATTTCGACCGGCACGACGCGTTCCAGCAGCGCTTCCTGCGCAAGATCACGCGCGCCGAGGTGCGCCCACCGCGCCACTTCATTCCGTCGTCCGCCGAGTTCGCGCACGCCGTCGAGCTGGGGATGGGGTGGGGCATGCTCCCGGTGCGACAGTGCACCGAGCCGGTTGCGGCCGGGCGCATGATCGATCTCGCGCCCAGCTCGGCGATCGAGCTGCCGCTCTACTGGCAGCGCTGGAAGCTGCGCTCCCCCGTGCTCGACGCGCTCTCGCGGATCGTCGCGGAGGAGGCGGCCGCCGCGCTCGGCTAGTCGCCCGGGCTACAGCGCGTCGAGGGCGATCGCCTGCGTAAACGTGATCCGGTCGCGCACCACCCGCTCCGGGTCCCAGCCGGGGCCGGGCGTCGACGAGATGAGCAGCTGCGTGTAGGCGTGCTGCGGCTGGCCAAGCACCTGCGCGGTGGGCCCCTCCTCCACCACGGTGCCCCGGTACAGCACGAGCACCCGCTCGCACACCTCCTCGACCACCGCGAGGTCGTGGCTCACGAACAGGTAGCCGACGCCGGTGTCGCGGCGGATCTCCGACAGCAGGTCGAGCACCTGCGCCTGCACTGACACGTCAAGCGCCGAGACCGCCTCGTCGAGCACCAGCAGCTCCGGCTCAACCGCGAGCGCGCGCGCAATCGCCACGCGCTGGCGTTGGCCCCCCGAGAGCTCGTGTGGCTTGGCGGCGGCGTGCCGCTCGGTGAGCCCCACCCGGTCGAGCAGCGCGAGGGTGCGCGCGCGGGCGTCCTCGGCCGACGCCGCGACGCCGTGGAGCCGCATCGCCCGCCCGAGCGTCTCCGCCACGCTGAGGCGGCGGTCGAGCGAGCCGTTCGGGTCCTGAAACACCATCTGCACGGCCCGCGCGCGGGCCAGACGAGCGGCGCGGCCGCGCGGCTTGGCGAGCTGATCGACACCGCCGACCGTGAGGGCGCCGGCGTCGGGCCGCTCCAGACCGACGAGGATCCGCGCGATGGTCGATTTTCCGGAGCCCGACTCACCGACGAGCCCCACCGATTCGCCACGCTCGATCGCGAACGACACCCGGTTGACCGCGGTCACGTCGCTCGCGCCGCGGCCCATGCGGAACACGCGGTGAAGCTGGTCTGCCTGCACGAGCGTCATTGGGTCTGCCTCCGGGTCATGGTGGGCGCCGCCGTGATGAGCGACCTGGTGTATTCGTGGGCGGCGTCCTCGAACAGGCGCGCGCCGCTGAGCGACTCGACGATCTCGCCGCGCTGCAGCACGTGGACGCGGTCGCAGATCGCCGCCGCGAGGTGGAGGTCGTGCGTGATGAACAGCACGCCGAGCCCGCGCTCGCGGATTTGGCGCTGGATGATCGCGATCACCTCGGCCTGCGTGGTCACGTCGAGCGCGCTCGTCGCCTCGTCGGCGAGGATGAGCTTCGGCTGCGTGCTCAGCGCGCCCGCGATGACGACGCGCTGCAGCATGCCGCCCGAGAGCTCGTGCGGGTACTGTCGCATGCGGCGCTCCGGCTGCGAGAGCCCCACGGCCGCGAGCAGCTCGCGCACGGTCTCGGTCGCCTCCGCCTGCGGCCGCCCGTGCACGCGCACGAGACGTTCGGTGAGCGAGTCGCCGATGCGGCGCACGGGGTTGAGCGCCGCGCGCGGATCCTGCTGGATCAGCGCGGTGTCGGTGGCCCGCACCCGCCGCAGCGTCGCGGGGTCTGCGCCCAGCATCTCGGTGCCGTCGATCGCGGCGCTGCCGGAGAGGGTGGCCTCGTCGCCGTAGAGCCGCAGCGCGGCGCGCACCGTGGTCGACTTGCCCGAGCCGGACTCGCCGACCAGGCCGACGAGCTCGCCCGGGGCCACGGCGAGGCTAATGCCCCGCAGCACTGGAACCGGGCCCTCCGGCGACGCGAAGCTGAGGTGGAGGTCTGAGATATCGAGCAGCATCAGTGTTCCTTCCTGGCGAGCAGGCGGTCGGCGACGCGCACACCGACGACGTTCACGGCGATGACCACGAGCGCGATCGCGGCGCCGGGGATGAGCGTCGGGAGGAAGTGCCCCTGCACGATCCCGGCCTGCCCCTCCTGCACCATAAGGCCCCACTCGGAGCTCGGTGGCTGGGCTCCGAAGCCCAGGAAGCTCAGGGTGGCGATGCTCATGAGCGCCTCGCCGAAGAGCACGACGAGGTAGCCGACGAGCGGCGGCATGAGGTTGGGCACCACGCCGCGCACGCAGATCGCGAGGCCGCCCATGCCCTGCGTGCGGTACGCGTCGATGTATGCCTTGGATATCTCGCTGAGCGCGAGGCTGCGCACGAACTTGGCGATAACGGGAGTGTAGGCGAGCGCGAGGGCCACGATCGCCGTGGCGGCGCCCTTGCCGAACACCGAGATCACGAGCACCACGAACAGGAGGCCGGGGAACGCGAACATGACGTCGGTGACGCGCGCGAGCAGGGTATCGACCCAGCCGCCGCGCCAGGCGGCGAGCATGCCGATCGTGATCCCGAGCACGGTCGCGATGAGCAGCAGGATGACCGGGCCGATGAGGGTGTCGGCGGTGCCGAGCATCACGCGCGAGAGCAGGTCGCGCCCCATCTGGTCGGTGCCGAGCAGGTGGCTCGCCGACGGGGAGCCCCACAGGGCGGTGAAATCGATCTCATCCTGCCGGTAGGGGGCGAGCCACGGGGCAAGCACCGCGACGATCACGACGAGGGCGAGGAAGCCGGCGGAGAGCCAGAAACTGAACGGGGTGGCCGGCTTGGCCGGCTTCTTCCGCAGTCGTGGCGGGAGTATCGCGGTCATCGTGCGGCCACCTTCCCGGAGATTCGGGGGTCGAGGATGGGGAGGAGGAGGTCGACCACCGTGGTGACGACCATGTAGGCGACCACCATGAACAGCAGCACCGCCTGCACCACGGGAAAGTCGTGGGTGTTGATCGCGTCGACCAGCAGGGAGCCGACCCCCGAGAGCCCGAACACGGTCTCGACCGCGACGGTGCCGGCGATCATCGAGGCGATCACGAGCGCGACCATGGTGATGATGGGTCCCCATGCGTTGCGGAGCACGTGGTCGCGCACGATGAAGCGCTCGCGCAGGCCGGTGGCCCGGGCCGCCTCGACGTGCTCCGAGGTGAACTGCTCGATCATCGTCTGCCTGGTCACCCGGCTCACGATCGCGAGCGCGGTGATCGCGAGCGTGAGCGCGGGGAGGGTGAGGTGGAACAGCCGGTCACCAAACCCGCCGCCGCCGATGCCGGCGACCGGGAACCAGCGCAACTGCACGGAGAACAGCGCCACGAGCGCGATCCCGAGCACGAACGAGGGAATGCTCGCGGCGAGCGTGGTGCCGCTCACGATGAGGGAGTCGACCGCGGTGCGGCGGCGCACGGCAGCGACCACGCCGAGGCCGATCCCGAACACGGTGAGCAGCAGTGCCGCGTACGCGACGAGCGAGAGCGTGGTGGGGACGCGGGCCGCCATGATGTCGGCAACCGGCTGGTGGTATTTGAACGACTCACCGAAGTTGCCGGTGAGCACGCCCGAGGCCCAGTGCCAGTACTGCGCCAGCAGCGGCTGGTCGAGGTGGTACTGGGCCCGGACGCTCGCAATCCGCTCCGGGGTCATGTTCTCCGGGTTCCCGATGAGGAACGTGACGGGGTCGCCGGGTGCCGCGTACATCGCGGCGAAGATGATGAAGGAGGCGATCACCAGCGTGACGAGCATGCCGGCGAGCTTACGGATTGCGTGCGGCATTGCTTAGCCCTTCGCGCTGCCGAGGTCGGCGGCCCACGGGTAGTAGATGAAGGCGGCGGAGGACGGGACCCCGGTCACCTCGGACGACATCACGAGCGTCGCGGGGGTCGCGACGACGGGCAGCCACACGGCGTTCTCCACCCACGTGTTCTGCAGCTCGATCGCGATCTCCGCGCGCTCGGCGTCGTCGGTGGCCGCGTAGCCCTCGGCGACGAGCGTGTCGTACTCGGGATCTGAGAAGCCGACGAAGTTGACGCCCGCGTCCGACTTGCCGTTCTTGTAGAAGCCGATCGGGTCGTTCTTCGAGATGTAGTACTCGTCCGGCCACAGGTCTGCCTGGTTGCGCAGCGCCTCGTCGGTGTAGAGGTCCCCGTACTGCACGGCGGGCACGGTGAGGATCTCGGCTTCAAGGCCGATCTTGCCCGCCGCGTCGACGAGCGCGCTCGCGATCACGTTGTGCGCGGACGAGCCGTTCGAGGCGACCACGATCGGGTCTGCCGGTGCGCCGGCCTCCTCGACGAGGGCCGTCGCCGCGGCGAGGTCGTCCGCGCTCGGCTCAGCGGGTGCCCCCTCAAGCGCGTCGTACGCGGCCTGGAACGCCTCCTGCTCGTAGCCCCACGCGCCGGTGCCCACGGGGGTCTTCCACGGCTCGGCGAGGCCGGCGAACGCCGACTGCGCGATGCCCTCGCGGTTGAGCGCGAGCGAGAGCGCCTGGCGCAGTCGCACGTCGGTGAGCGCGCCCTTCGCGGTGGTCTCGAGCACCCACGCGTTCGTCGAGGGGCCCTGGAAGACGCCGACCGCGTCGCTGTCGAGGAACGCCTTCGCGCCCGCCGCGTTCTCGAGGAAGGCGCCCTGCGCCTCGCCCGTGGTGAGGCTGTTCACGATCGCCGACTCGTCAGCCCAGCGGAACACCACCTCGTCGACCAGTCCGGCGCGCTCGGCGTTCCAGTAGTTGTCGGTCTTCGTGATGGTCAGCTGCGAGCCGGCGTCCCACGAGGTGACCTCGTAGGGCCCGCTGCACGCGGACGCCCCGCCCGGCTTGCCGAACGCGTCGCCCGCCGCCTCGATGACCCGCGGGTTCCACACGATTCCGCCGTCGCCGGCCATCGCCTGGACGAAGATCGCGTCGGGCTGGCTCGTGGTGACCGTGATCTGGTTGTCGCCGGTCTTCTGCATGTCGACCACGTTGCCGTACTCGTCAGACTCGGCCGCGCCCTCCTCGGCGTGCCGCTGCATGCTCCACAGCACGTCGTCGGCGGTGACCGGGCTGCCGTCGTGGAACACCGCGCCCTCGCGGATCGTGAACACCACGTGGGTGTCGTCGACCCACTCGGCGGACTCGGCGATGCCCTCGCCGAGCGACAGGTCGGGCTGCACCTGCATGAGGCGGTCGCAGACGTTGGCGAGCACGGTGTCGTCTGCGGTGGTCGCGTCGACGTCGGCGTCGAGCGTGGTGGGCTCGCCCCCGAGCATCCAGGTGACGGACTCGAGCGGGCCGGACGCCGCGGGGGTGCTGGCGCCGAACGGCACCTCTGCGCCAGCGGCGTCCCCGGAGTCCGGGGAGCCGGCCGAGCAGCCGGTGAGGACGAGTGCCGTCAGCGTGACGGCGCTCGCGGCGAGGGTGAGGGAGCGGGCTGGATGCCGGTGTGCTCTCATGTGGGTGACGCCTCCTTGCGTGTGGGTGGTGTGGTGGTGCTGTGGTGGATGGTGGGTGGGAGCTACGCCGCGGGTGCGGCGCCGGCGGGCAGCGGCTCGCCCGCGGCTGCGCCCGGCCCGTCGTAGACGTTCCAGGGCAGGAGCTGGTACTCGGTTTCGCACGGGAAGCCGGGAGCCACGAGGTAGTCGCCGGTCGTGAGGTCCACGCAGCTCGAGAGCAGGGTCGACCAGCGCTTCAGCTCGGGGGCGTCCGCGCTGGGGTGCGTGCAGACGCCCTCAGGGTAGCCGAGGTGATCGGACATTGCCGCGCGCACGAGCTCGTAGCTCTCCGGCGCGGTGGTGGCGGCCGCGACCCGCGCCAGCCCCTCGGTGACGCGCGGCAGGCGCAGCAGCGAATCGGCCGACACTGGGCGGTAGCGCCCGGCGAGCTGCGGCGGCACCGACGCCTGGAAGTGGTTCGTGTGGGCGAGCAGCCCCGCCTCGGGGTAGAGCCAGTCGACCCCCTCCGGCGTGGTTTCGAGGTCGATGCCGAACCCGCTCCGGTGCGCGAGCAGGGCGTTGCTCGCGATGTGCGGGCGAATCTTCACGAGGGTCTTCAGCGCGAGGTTCAGCTCGGCGTGATCGAGCACGAGGCGGCGGATCAGGGTCTGCGGCAGGCCGATCTCGTTGCCGAAGCTGCCGCCGAGCCCGTTGGCGTTGAGCGCGATGCCCGCGGAGTTCGCGCCGTGCCTGCCGACCTGGCCGGCCTCGACCTGCAGGATCACGGTGGGGAGCGGATCCTGCACCACACGGACGATCAGCGTGGTGTCGGCGGTGAGCGTGCGCCAGTCCCAGTTCTGACCCACGAGCGTGTGCCCGGTGCCCGAGGCCGCGCCGGTGAGGAAGAACGAGGTGCAGCCGTCGGCCGGATCGCGCTCGTCGTCGGGGGCCTCCACCTGCGGGGCCGCCTGGCTCGCCTGGTGGTTGTAGACAAACTCGCCGCGCACGTTGAGCGTGAGGATCTCGGCGAACGAGCGGCCCGAGCCGTCGGCGATGCCGCGCATTTCCTCGACGAGGTGGGGCGCGTGCGCCTCGCACACGGGCAGCCAGCGCTTCACCGAGTCGGTGATTGCCGCCCAGCTCATGCCGGTCTGCTGCGTGAGCGCCGCCTCGTAGTAGCCGATTGCGCGCTCGATGAGATCCGCCGCTGCCGCACCGTACTGCCGCCCGCGCTCGCGCGGGGTGCCGCTGATCTCGATCGTGCGGATGGGGCTGGCGCTCACTGGCGGTCTCCTTCGGCCTTGCGTGGGGCTCCTCGACGGGGCATGATGCTTGGAACAGCTATTACAAGAATAGCGGCTCTCAAAATGGATGATACACACATGGAAGCTTTTGTAACAACCGATACCGAGAATCCCGCGCTGGTGCGGCTCCGGTCGCGGATCGCCCAGCGCTGGGACGACCTCTCGAAGGCGGAGCGCGCGGTGTGCGGAATCCTCACCGGAAACTCCGCGGAGCACCTGCTCTACGCGAGCGCCGCCGAGCTCGGCGTGGAGTCGAAGACCTCGAACGCGACCGTGATCCGCACCCTACAATCGCTCGGCTACGCCGGGCTCTCCGAGCTCAAGCAGGAGGTCGCGGCGCCGTTCACCTCGGCGGTCGCGCCCGAGGTGCGGCTGCGCCAGCGCATCGAGTTCCTGGGCCAGAACCTCGCGACCATCCAGCAGGAGGTGTGGCGGGAGGCAGAGTCCCTCATCGCGCTCGGCGCGCAGGGAAACAGCGACGCCGACTACTCCGCCGCGATCGACGTGCTCATCCACGCGCGCACGGTGTACTGCTACGGCCTCGGCGCCTCCGGCATCGCCGCCGACCACCTGTCGCTGCGGCTGCGGCGCACGGGCGTTGCCACGCGGCGGCTCGCCGTCGACGGGTTCCGTCTCGCCGATGAGCTCCTCGAGCTCGGGGCGCACGACGCGGTAACGATATTCGCCCCGGGCCGCGTGACGCGCGACATCGAGGCGCTGCTCGACCGCGCGCAGCGGGTGGGCGCCAAGGTGCTGCTCGTCACCGACGAGCTGCGCGAATCGCTCGCCGGCCGCGTCACCGTGGCGCTCTCCGCGCCACACACGCCCACGGGGATCACCGCCGAGGGGCTGATCGGGATCCTCATCGCCGACGTGCTCGTGCAGGGGATCGTGGCCGTCGGGCCAGACACGGCCCTGCGCGCCTCGCAGGAGCTCAACGAGCTGCGCAGCCAGCTGGGGTACTAACGACCGCGGGGCGGGGCGCCCGCGCAACTCGCCCCGCCCCGCCCCGCCAGTGGCGGTCGCCCCGCCCGCGCTAGCCGGCGAACGACACGCAGCCTGCGATCAGGTACGCAATGAACGAGAGCGCCGCCGCGAGCCCCGCGTAGGGCAGGATCGACAGCATCAGGGTGAGCGGCTTCACGCCCACCGACTTCGAGGCGAGGATGATCCCGTCGCCGTAGAGGCAGGTGGTGGAGCCGAGTGCGGCACCCGAGAACACGGCGGTCCCGGCGAGCACCGGGTCGACGCCGACGGCGATGGCGAGCGGCAGCACGACTGGCGTGATGACCGCGGCGAGATCCCAGAACGCGCCGGTCGCGTAGGCGTAGATGCCGCACACGAGGAACACGATCGCCGGCAGCAGCGCCCCGTGCATCACGGGCTCGGTCGCCCCGATCACCCACTCAGCGAGCTGCAGGTCCATGTTGATCTGCTGCACCATGAACGCGAGCACGAACAGCACCATGACGTAGCCCATGCTGGTGATGCCCTCGAATGCGTGATCGAGCACGCCCTTGAGCGTGATCCGGCGCTGCGCCACGTAAAGGATGAGCGCGACCACCACGGCCGCCGCGGCGCCCTTCACGATGTCGACCTCGGTGAGGATGGTCACCGCGACGAGCGTCGCGATCGGGATCAGGAAGTTGTACGGAAGCGGGCGCGCGCTCTGGGCACCGTCCTCGGCGAGCTCGAAGGCGCGCTCCTCGGGGGTGAGCCCCTCGGGCAGCGTGTCCCCCGTGCGGTCGACGCGCAGCTGCTCGCGCTTCAGCGGGCCCACGAGCGGCAGCACGCCAAGCGCGAGCAGCAGGCCGATGATCAGCGCGAACCAACCGAAGAACACCGTGGGCAGGCCGGCCAGGTAGGCCCCGAAGCCCGAGCCGTTCACGGTCACGCCGTCCTGCTCAAGCAGCGCGGCGAAGAACACCGCCCAGGTGGAGAACGGGATGATCACGGCGATCGGAGCGCTGGTCAGCTTCACGATCGAGCCGACGAGCGTGCGGGGCACCCCGTAGCGATCGGTCACCTTCTTCATCGACGTGCCAACGGTGAGCGCGTTGAGGTAGTCGTCGATGAACAGCGCGACGGTCAGCAGCCACGTGAGCAGCAGCGACTTGCGGCGCGAGTTCACGAAGCGCTCAGTCCAGCGCGCAAAGTCACTTACCGCGCCGGAGGCGTTGAAATAGGCGATCAGGATCCCGAACAGCACCACGACGAGCACGAGCCAGTGCACCGTCTCGTTCGTGAGTGAGGCGCCGAACGTGCCGACGAGGGTGTCGAAGAACCCCCACCCGCCGATCAGGATCGCGCCGACGACCGTGCCGGAGAGCAGGCCGAGCAGGGCGCGTTTGGTGAGCACCGAGACGGCGAGCACGGTGAGGACTGGCAGCAGCGCCAGTGCAGTGTTTTGGACCACGGTGGCCTTTCAGTGGGTGGGCAGCGCGGCGGCGCCGCGAGCGTGGGGTGAAGCGAACAGCGTTAGCCGGCGTGCGCGGTGCGCAGCCCGTCAAGGTAGGTGGCGGTGACCGGCAGCTCGACGAGGTCGTCGGCCGGCACCTCGAGCGGATCCTCGGACCAGACCGCGAGGTCGGCGCGCGCGCCCGCACGCACGATCCCCAGGTCGGCGTCTCCCTGCGCGAGCGCCGCGCCGCGCGTGTAGCCGTGCAGCGCCTCGGCCGCGCTGAGCCGCTCGGCCGGCTCGTACACGAAGCCGTCCCGGTCGCCCGGGGCGCGGCGCAGCATCGACCAGGCGAGGCCCACGCGCGCGTCGAGGTCCGCGATCGGCCAGTCGGATCCGAGCGCGAGCGGCACTCCGGCCCGAAGCACGGTTCCGGCGTTCCAGCCGCGCGCCGCGCGCTCGACACCGAGCCTGCGCGCCCACTCGTCGCTGCCGTCGGCGATCCGCCACTGGAGGTGCGGGAGCTGCATCGAGGCGGTGATGCCCAGCTCAGCAAGGCGGGCGACGTCGCGCGGGTCGAGTGTCTCCAGGTGCTCGATGCGGTGCGGGATCCCCGCGAGCGAGCGACCGCCGACCGTCTCGTACGCGGTGATCGTCTCGCCCACGGCGCGGTCCCCGATCGCGTGGGTGGCGATCTGGAACCCCGCCGCGGTGAACTCCCGCACCGCGGCGACGAAGTCGGCCTGCTCCGGCCAGAAGCCGTCGAGCCCGTCGCCGTCCGCGTCCGCGGCGTACAGCCAGCCCGCCCCGGTGTCGATCACGCCGTCGGCGTAGAGCTTAATCACCCCGCCGCGCCAGCGACTCCCGGCCCGGTCGCGCTGCGCGCGGATCGCGGCGCGCTGCTCCGGGGAATAGCTCGGCTTCACGTCCATGGCGCTGACAATGCGCACGGGCAGGCCGAGCCCGCTCGCGTCGAGCGCCTCAAGCAGGTCGAGCGTCTCCGCATTGCCGTCCATGATGGTGCCGCCGGTGAGCCCGGAGCGGCGCATCTTGGCGAAGGTGCTGCGCGCTGATTCGAGGGTCTCCTCCCGGCTGGGCTTCGGCGCGACCTCGAGGATCGGCTGGTACGAGCTGTCCTCGCGCAGCTCGCCCGTGGGCACGCCCGCCGCGTCCACGATGATCTCGGAGCTGTCGTCGAAGCTGCGCGCCCCGGTGATACCCGCGCGGCGGAGCGCCTCGGTGCTCGCGAGCGCGGTGTGGAAGTCGAAGAAGAAGAGCAGCGCGGGCAGGCCGCCGGTCGCGTCGTCGATGAGCTGCGCGGTCAGCGGCGCACCGCCGAACACCGCGTAGTCGAGGTTCCAGGCCCGCACCCAGTCGTGCGCGGCGTCGCTCGCGCGCAGCCGCGCGGCCTCGGCGGCGAGCGCCGTGCGCAGCCCGCGGAGGTCGGCGATTCCGCCGAGGTCGACGCCCTGGCACAGCTCGACGCCCTGAATGGGGTGCAGGTGGGCGTCGATCAGCCCGGGGGTCACGGTCGCACCGGCGGCATCGTCGATCCTCGTCCCGGTGCCGCCGAACGCCTCGGCGATTGCGTCGGGAGCGCCGACCCCGAGCACGCGGCCCCCGGCGATCGCGATCGAGCGGGGGGCTGGGTCGGCGTCGCCCGCGCACATGGTGTGCACGCGCGCGCCGGCAATGATCAGTTCTGCTGTGCGCTCCGCCACGGTGGCCTCCCGGTGTGTCGACACCCCGTATCCTCGAAGTAAGGCGGAGCACCATTAATTTACGCAGATTCAATAACGTCTGCAAGCCCCGCGAGGACAGGGAGTTCAATGTCGACGGCGTCCGAAGCCCACCGACCGGCGGGGCGACCCCGCACCGCGGTGCTCTCGCGCGAGCGAATCCTCGCCGCGGCCTTCGAACTCGCCGACGTGCGGGGCGGCGACTTCACTCTCGCCGCGCTCGCCCGCAGTCTCGGGGTGCGGCCGTCCGCGCTGCACCACTACTTCGCCGGGAAAGACGAGCTGATCGCCGGGATGCGGGGGCAGCTCACCGCACGCATCGGCGACCACGGCTTCGAGACCTCGCCCTGGCACGTCGCGATCCTCTCCTGGGCCCGCGCCCACCGGCTCACCTTCGGCGCGCACCCCGGCATCATCGCTGCGCTCGCGACCCTCCCCGTGGCCGACGAGCCCGAGTCGATCGTCGACTACGAGCGGATCGCCGCGGCGCTGCGCCGCGACGGCTACCCGGAGCACCGGATCGTGCCGGCGATCGTGGCGATCGAGTCGTTCATCATCGGCTCCGCCCTCGACTCGCTGGCGCCCGAGGACAACCTGCGGCCGGTGGCAAACCGGGGCATCGCACCGCACCTCACGGGAGCCGAGGAGGCCGCGCGGGACCACGCGCTCGCCCGGGGGCACTCAGCGGCCACGGAAACCTTCGAGTTCGGGCTCACCGCGCTCGTGGCCGGCCTGCGCGCCGCGGGGACCAGCGCCGAGACCGATCCGACGAGCGGGGCGGACGCATAGTGTTCGGCGTGCTCCAGGGCTTCGCGCTCATCCTCGGGATCATCGGCGCCGGCTACCTCGCCGCACGCTTCCGCGTGGTCGAGGGCGAGCAGCGCCGCGTGCTCAACAACGTCGCGTTCTACGTCGCGACACCCGCGCTGCTGTTCACCGTGCTGCACGACAGCGACCCCAGCATCATCGTCTCGCCGGTGATCCTGATCACGAGCAGCGCCGCGCTCATCGTCGCGGGCGTGTTCATCCTCGTGTCCAGACTCGGCTTCCGCCGCGACCTCGCCGAGACCACTCTCGGCGCCACCTGCGCCGGCTACGTCAACTCGAACAACCTGGGCCTCCCCGTCGCCGTTTACATTCTCGGCGACGCGGCCTACGTGGCCCCGCTGCTGCTCGTGCAACTGGTGGTCTTCGCGCCCGCGGTCCTCGCGATCCTCGAGACCACGCGCGGCAATCAGCGCGGCGCCCTCGTCGCACTGGGCCGCGCGGCATCGAACCCCGTGATTATCGCCTCGGTCGCCGGGCTGCTGTTCGCGCTCTTCAGCCTCCCCGTGCCGGCGCTCGTGCTCGGCCCCATCGACATGCTCGGCTCGGCCGCGATTCCGATGGTGCTGCTCAGCTTCGGGATGTCTCTGCGCGGCCAGCGCATGCTGCAGGCCGGCACCGGTCGCGCCGCGGTGTTCACCGCGTCGGGGCTCAAGGTGCTCGCGATGCCGCTCGTTGCGTGGCTGCTCGCCACCGCGTTCGGGATGCCCGCCCACGAGGTGTTCGTGGCCACCACCATCGCCGCGCTGCCCACGGCGCAGAACGTCTACAACTACGCGGCCACCTACCGCCGGGGCGAAACGCTGGTGCGCGACACGGTGTTCCTCACCACCTTCGCCTCGCTCCCCGTGATCGCCCTCATCGCCTGGCTCCTCGGCGGCTCATAACCGCACCGGGAATATCCGCGCGCCGCGGGGCGTTGAATGAGGTCGGGCCGCAACCCTTTCCGGGCCCCGAGACACCCAGCACCAAGGAGACCACACACCGTGAGCCTGCGCACCGCACACACCAGCGCCCCCGTACTCGACACCCTCGCAGAGCGGTGGAGCCCCCGCGCGTTCGACGCCGCGCACACGCTCCCCGAGAACGCGCTCCGCGGCGTCTTCGAGGCAGCGCGCTGGGCGCCGAGCGCCAACAACTCGCAGCCCTGGCGATTCATCGTCGCGCGCCGCGGGAGCGAGAGCTTCACCACGATCGAGGACACGCTCGCGGGCTTCAACCGCGCCTGGGCCGGCAGCGCCGCGGCGCTCGTAGTCAACCTCGCCGAGGTCACCACCGAGGCCGGCGACCCGCAGCCGTGGGCCGAGTACGACCTGGGGCAGGCCGTGGCGCACCTCAGCGTGCAGGCGCACGCCGAGGGGCTCTACGTGCATCAGATGGGCGGCTTCGACCGCGAGGCGATCAGCGCGGCGTTCTCCGTGGACCCGCGGTTCCGCCCCGTCTCCGTCATGGTGATCGGCGCGCTCGGCTCCGCCGACCAGCTCCCCGAGCCGCTGCGCGAGCGCGAGGTGGCACCCCGCACCCGCTTCGACCTCGAGTCGCTGTTCATCGCGCGCGACTAGTTCCTCCCGGCGGCACGCGCCGCAACACGCGACAGGGCGCGTGCGAGATCATCTCGCACGCGCCCTGTCGCGTTCTATCTGGCTGCCGGCAGTGAGCCCGGCCGCAGCTAACCCTCGGTATCGACCGTGACGCCGCCCTCGCCGTCATCGAGCCGCAGCGCACGCACGAGCTCGGCGGCGTGCGTGGTCGAGAGGATCACCCGAGCGAACGAGTCGTACTCGCCCACCCAGCCGCGGTCCTCCGACGACTCGGGAGCGCCCTCGAGGTCGATAATCACCGCTTCGCGGCCCTTGCGCGCCAGAACGAAGTCGCGGCCAGCGAAGCTGCGCCACGTCCCGGACGCGAGCGTGCCGGGGAGGTGGGTTCCCGGCGAGCGCACGCCGCGCAGCCACACCCACGGATCGTCGGTGATCACTGCCGAGGTGATCGCTGAGCGGTCGAGCGTAATGTCGCGCCGCCGAAGCGACGCAAGCTTTTCTGCGCTCGTCAGGCGAATGACCACCCGGTCGCTGTGCACCTCTACCCGCGCCATCGCTCAGTCCAGCATGTCGCTCTGGTCGATGACCGACTCGACCGACTCGATCAGCGCCCGCTTGAGCTCGTAGTCTGCGTGTGCCGGATCGTCGGCGTCATCGGGCAGCCCCAGCGCTGCGGCGACCTCAAGCGTGTTTACACCAACGCACGCGACGATCGTGTTCTCGGGCAGCTGCGGGAACTGCGCCGCGACCTCCTCCGCGATCTTCGCTGAGGCGACGAGGAGTGCGTTGATGCGACCGGACTCAATGTCTTCCCGAATGTGCACCGAAGCCGGCACCCCGACCGTGCGGAACGCGAGCACCTGGGTCACGTCGTGGCCGCGATCAATGAGCCCCTCAGTGAGTACCGGGATGGCGACGTCGGAGCGCAGCGTGAGCACCTTCAGTACGTCGCCGGTGTCGATCTCGGACCACTCTTCAAGCAGCGCGTGCGTGCTGTTCTCGCGCTCGGGAGTGCGGGTGATGTGGTATCCGGCGTCGCGAAACGCGACCGCGGTTGCCTCGCCGACCACTGCGACGTTGGTCTCCTGCGGGATCACCGCGTTGTGGTGCGTGAGCACGTCGGCGACCGTCGAGCTGGTCGCGGTCATCCAATCAAACTCGCCAGCTTCAAGTCGCTTGAGCGCGTCGACGAGCTGATCCTCTTCGCTCGTGTGCGCAAAATCAACGAGCGGCGCAGTCACCGTGTGAGCCCCACGCTCACGCAGCGCCCTCGAAACTAAATCCCCCCACGGGCCACCGCGCGGGATAAGCACCCGCAGGCCACTGAGCGGTTTCGCCTCAGACGACATAGACCCCACTCACTCGAAACAACAAGAAAAGACCAACTCAATAGTCACTCGAGGACCTGGAGCTGGTCACTGCTACGGAAAACCGTTGACCCTATTCTTACCCCGAGGCCCCGTGGAAGCAAAACGAACGCGTCCGGACACCAGAACGCAATCGAACTGTGACCTCCCGGAATCGCTGTGCGACTACCCTCAGTCGAGGCGCCGTGCGACCGCCCGGGCAACGCCCCACACCACCAGGCCCGCAACCACGGCGACGCCGGCGACTGCGGCGGCGAATCGCAACGGGTTCTGCGCTTTCTCCGCGGCGATCCGCCGCTTCGCGTCAGCGACCGAGTCGTCGATCCGCTGCGCGTAGTTCAGCCGGCCCTGCAGCTGCGTGAGCGTGTCATAGAGCTCCTCACGCGCCTGCTGCGCCTCCGCGACACCGCGCTCGCGGTCCTGTGCGCTCATCGCCAGTTCCCTTCTTCGCCGGCCCGCGGCATTCTGTTGGAGGAGCCCGGAGTCGGGCGCGGCGCAGCCGTGGGCCGGGCGGCAGCCTGCCGGTCCGCGCCGGCGGTCGGCGCCGTCGAGTTGAACCGGACGTCGCTCATCGCTGCGACGTCGTGGCCCACCCGATCGAGCGTGTCCTCGGGCACGGGATTGCCGCGCTGGATCAGCTTCACCCCCGCGAAGACCGCAACGGCGGCGAGCACCAGCAGCGCGGCCGCGACCACGAGGGCGGCGAGCCACCACGGCCAGACGAGCGCGAGCGCCGCAATGGCGGCCATCACGAGCGCCTGCAGCATGAAGAACACGAAGAACAGCGCGATCGTGATCGCGCCTGCGCCGATCCCGGCCTTCTTTGCCTTCGACGCGATCTCACGCTTGGCGTTGTCGTACTCAATCTTGGCGAGAGACACCACCTGCTGCGGCAGGCGGGACAGCAGCTCGAACGTGCCGGCCTGGTCCTTGTTGCGCATTAGTCGGTACCGTCCGTGTTCGCGGGGGCCACTGGCTCCGTCTGCGACCCAGGCGCCGGCCTCGCTGCCGCCGACCTCGCTGCGGGCGCGGGTGCCGCCGGCTGCGCGCCATCGCGGTCGCGGGTGAGCGCGGCGTACGCGCCCTTCCCGGCGCGAACCACGCTGTC
The DNA here is from genome assembly GCF_004217175.1 of Leucobacter luti. GTDB lineage: Bacteria > Actinomycetota > Actinomycetes > Actinomycetales > Microbacteriaceae > Leucobacter > Leucobacter luti. The sequence continues at coordinate 4,680 of NZ_SHKI01000006.1, read as the reverse complement.
CTTCAGCTCGTCGACGCGGCCCTGGGCGGCGGTGCGCACCACACCGACCCCGCGCTGCACCGGCTCGGTGTTCCACACCGTCTGCGCGCCGCGCTTGATCTGCTCGTAGCGCTCACGACCAGCGCGCGTTCCCAGCACGTAGCCCACGGCCGCGCCGAGAACGAATGCGATCTTGCCCTTCATGCCTGCCTCCAGCCGTTTGCGTTCCGTAGTCCTGATCAGCCTACTCCCGGCCGCCGGACTCTGCATACCGATTCGGTTATATAGGCCCCGAAATTTCGCTCAGTCGGCGATCCCGGTGAGGTGGCGGCGCAACTGCACGGCCCGCAGCCGCGCGTCGGCAACCGCGGTCGCGAGATCGCCGCCGTGGAGTCCCACGCCTGTCGGCACCTGCCCCGGGTGCGCCTGGCACAAGGCTTCGAGGGCGGCCACAGCGGCGTCGCGCTCCCGCACGGTCGCATATGGCGCAAACGGCATTGACACACGCGGAATTGATTCTGTGGGTGTCCCGCCAGCGGCGCGTACGGCCTCGGTGACGATAGCGGCCGCCGCCGCGGGCTCCGGATCGGGGCCCACTCCCGCCGCTCCGGCAACCCGCGCAACCCACTCGGGGCCGGTGGCCCGCGCAGTCCGCTCAAAGCGCACGGCGCAGCGCGTGCCGTCGGCGAGTGCGACCGCCTGCACCGCGGGCCAGGCCGCGTGGCTCGCGGGAAGCTCTGGGTCCGCGATTGCGATCTCCCCGAGGAGTCGACGCTGGCCACCAAGCAGCGCGTCAAGACCCGTCGCGGCGGGGGCGGTTGGGATCCCCGGCGCCTCGGCACGGCTCCCGTGGATCACTGCGCGCCCAGACTCGGGCCGCACACCGTCTGGGAACTCAATCTCCCAGAGCTCCTCCGCCCGCGTGAAGCGCGCGGCAGGAACCTCCGCGAATACGACGGCGTAGAGCCGCAGTCGGGCGACGAGCGCCGCGCGCAGCGCCCCCCAGCCGGTCGCAGGACGCACCGTGGTTTCACGTGCAACCTCGCGCTCGGCATAGTCGAGCACCGCGCCCGAAAGGGTACCCAAGCGCGTGAGCGCCTCGTTGAGCCCGGGCGCGATGATCGCCGCATCGATCTGCTCCGGTGCGACCCCGTAGGCCTCGCGCGCGAGGGGATCGACGAGCGTGGTGAGCACCGCGCGCCCCATGCGGCTGCGCACGAGCGCGCCGAACTCGTGCGTCTTTCCGATCGTCAGCACGGGCCGGATCCGATCGAGCCACGCGCGCATCGCGGCACCGCCGCCGAGCGCGGCCATGGTGTCGGTTGCGAGCGGCACCGCCGGGATCCCCCACACCGCGGGCTGCGGCTGCGGCACCCACTCGCCCTTCGCCCCGCGCACGAGCACGGGGGCCGGGGGTGTCAGGGCCGGGCTCAGTGCGGGGTCGGCCGGCGCCGCGGCCGCGCCGGGCGCGGCCACCGGGGTCGCCACGTACGTCACGAACTCACGCAGCGTGCCGTCCGGGTCGCGGAGCCCGGCCGTGTCGCACGAGTCCGGGTGCGGCGCCACGTCCGCCGGGGCCGGGTGCGGCTCCGGCGCAGCGAACGGCGTGACGAGCACGCGCAGCCCCACCTCGGCGAGCTCAAGCGCGGCGGCGAGCTCGGGAATTCCGTCGCCGATCACCACTGCATCATGCACCGTGCGATCCCGCCTCTCCCTGCGCCGCCGCCTGGTGCGGTGCGACCGTGAGCGGCACCTGCACGGTGACGAGGTCGATGCGCGTGCGTCCGTGGCCGCCGCGCGCGAAGATCCGCAGCGTGAGCCAGATGAACACGCCCAGCCCGGCGACCTCGCCCACGAGCGTGCCCACCCCGCCGCCGTCCGCGGTCTGCGCGGTCTCGCCACCGAAGCCCGCCGTCATGAAGCCAAAGGCGATCAGGTTGTTCACCACGTGGATCGCGATCGCTGCCTCGAGCCCACCGGTGCGCCAGGTGAGCCAGGCGGCGACGCCGCCCATCAGGCCAACCGCCGCGAGGCCCCAGATGTCGTAGATGTGTGCGAGCGCGAATCCGATCGACGGGATCAGGATCGCGAACCAGGGGCTCTTGAGCCAGGAGCCGAGCACCTGCATAAACAGGCCGCGGAACACCACTTCCTCGGCGGTCGCTTGGAAGGGCACCAGGAGCACGATGAAGAGGAGCGACAGCAGCGCGGCGTTCACGTCGAACTCGGTAGCGGACTCAACGGGCTCTGAGACCACGACCGGGTTGAGCAGCATCTCGACGCCGATCCCGACCGCGTTGAGCACGATCACCGAGACCACGGCGGCCAGGAAGAGCTTGCCGAGCATGCCCCAGCGGATCCGTGTCGCCACCGACCAGACCCGCCCCATCGGCCGCATGCCCATCGTGAGCATCGCAAGCAGCACCGCGGGAATCATGACGATGATCGACACCATGCTGAGCAGGATCGAGATCGGGCGCTGCGTGTCGAGCATCTCGGCGGCACCGGTCGACACCTCGAACGCGTACTCCGGGTCGAACGCCATCATGAGCGGCACGAACGCGATCGTCACCACCACCGTGAACACGCCGAAGTACACTCCAGAGAGGAGGAGGAGCATGAGCGGCTTCCACCAGCGATAGTTCTGCGTGCCGCGCAGTAGGCGGTGGTACTCGAGGGGCTCGGTCTCGACGGTCTGCACCTGCGTCGGCTGCGCCCACGCCCACTGTGGCGGCACGGCAGACCCGGCGGGCTGCGGAGCGCCGAGCGCGGGCTGCGGCGTGAGGCTCTCGTGAACCGGCGGGGTCCCTGCCGGATCGGGCTGGGGTGTGTGGTCCGGGCCAGTGCTCGTCATGTCCCTATTCTTTCATCCCGCGCCGTGCCCGGAGCCCCGGCCCGGTGATCTCGCAGCTGCGGGCCCGCGCCGGCCCCGGATACACCTCAGTCCCGAGCCAGCGGGCTCGGGGCTGAGGTGCAGCGGGCGGCGTGCAGCGCCCGCGGGAACGTGGCGGTTACGCGCCGCGGAGGCGTGACGCGAGGTACGCGTGCAGCTCGGCGCGCGGCACGCGCTCCTGCTGCATCGTGTCGCGCTCGCGCACGGTCACCGCGTTGTCGTCGAGTGAGTCGAAATCGACCGTGACGCAGAACGGCGTGCCGATCTCGTCCTGGCGCCGGTAGCGGCGGCCGATCGCACCCGAGTCGTCGAAATCGACGTTCCAGTCGTCGCGCAGTTCCTGGGCGATCTCGCGCGCAGCGGGCGAGAGTGCCTCATTGCGGCTGAGCGGCAGCACCGCGACCTTCACGGGCGCGAGGCGCGGATCGAGCGCGAGCAGCGTCCGCTTGTCGGTGCCGCCCTTCGCGTTCGGCACCTCCTCCTCGCGGTACGCGTCGACGAGGAAGGCCATGAGCGAGCGCGTGAGGCCCGCCGCCGGCTCAATCACGTACGGGGTGTACCGCTCGTTCTTGGTCTGGTCGAAGAAGCTGAGGTCCTTGCCGGAGTGCTCCGAGTGGGTGGTGAGGTCGAAGTTGGTGCGGTTGGCGATGCCCTCGAGCTCGCCCCACTCGCTGCCAGTGAACCCAAACTTGTACTCGATATCAGCGGTGCGCTTCGAGTAGTGCGAGAGCTTCTCTTTCGGGTGCTCGTAGAAGCGCAGGTTCTCCGCGGCGATCCCGAGGTCGGTGTACCAGCGCATGCGCTCGGCCATCCAGTACTCCTGCCACTCCTCGTCCGTGCCCGGCTCGACGAAGAACTCCATCTCCATCTGCTCGAACTCGCGGGTGCGGAAAATGAAGTTTCCGGGCGTGATCTCGTTGCGGAAGCTCTTGCCGATCTGGCCGATGCCGAACGGCGGCTTCATGCGCGCGGCCTGGAGCACGTTCGCGAAGTTCACGAAGATGCCCTGCGCGGTCTCGGGGCGGAGGTAGTGCATGCCGGCCTCGTCATCGACCGGGCCGAGGTAGGTCTTGAGCAGCCCGGAGAAGGCGCGGGGCTCGGTCCACTGACCGCGGGTGCCGCAGTTGACGCAGACGATCTCGTCGAGCCCGCCCTCGGGGGCGCGGCCCTTCTTCTCCTCGAACTCCTCGAGGAGGTGGTCCTCGCGGTAGCGTTTGTGGCACTGGAGGCACTCGACGAGCGGGTCGCTGAAGACCTCGACGTGGCCGGAGGCCTCCCAGACGCGCTTGGGCAGGATGACGCTCGAGTCGATCCCGACCACGTCGTCACGCTTCTGCACCATGGTCTTCCACCACTGGCGCTTGATGTTCTCCTTCAGCGCCGTGCCGAGGGGGCCGTAGTCCCACGCGGAGCGGGATCCGCCGTAGATCTCACCCGCCTGGAACACGAAGCCGCGGTGGCGGGCGAGGGCGATGACCTTATCAAGGCGGGACTGTTCAGCCATTTTCTTGTATCACTCCAAGGTGCAAGTGGGGATCTTGGGAACCGGCGCTGCCGGCATCAGTTCAGTCTACTCGCGTTCGCGAGCGGGGCCCCACGGGCAAGCGCGCGGGCGAGCCGCCCGACGCGGGCCGTGGGTGTGTGTTTTTGGGTGCACAAATGCGGAAAGCCCCAGAACCCGCACCATCACTGGTGCGTGTTCTGAGGCTTCCCTAAAAGGTGTCCGGCGGTGTCCTACTCTCCCACACCCTCCCGAGTGCAGTACCATCGGCGCAGTCAGTCTTAGCTTCCGGGTTCGGAATGTGACC
>NZ_SHKI01000005.1 GCF_004217175.1 Leucobacter luti | reverse complement strand
AAGCACACGACAGCGGCGACGAAGGCAAGGAAGCGAAACGGGAACACTCAACATCTTTCGATGTCGCGTGTTCCCGTAAGACACTTTGGGTGGGCCCGGCCGGGATCGAACCGACGACATCCACGGTGTAAACGTGGCGCTCTACCAGCTGAGCTACAGGCCCGTGCGAAGCGGACTTCCCAAGTGTAGGGGAAACCGCCCCGCGATTTCGAATCAGGCGATCGCCGCGAGTGCCTCACGGTAGGAGGCGAAGTCGCGTGCCTCGCCCGGAGCGGTCTCGAACGCCGCGAGAACACGACGATCCTCGCCGATCACGAGCGTCGCGCGGGTCGCGATGCCGGCCTCTTCGACGAACACGCCGTACTGCTGCGCGACGGCACCGTGCGGCCAGAAGTCGGAGAGGATGGAGAATTCGTAGCCCTCAGCGTCGGCCCAGGCCTTGAGGGCCCACACGGAGTCGACGGAGATTCCCACGAGCCGCACCTTGCTGTCGTCGAAGATCGACAGGTTGTCGCGGAGCTCGCAGAGCTCGCCCGTGCAGATGCCGGAGAACGCGAGCGGGAAGAAGACGAGCGCTACGGGCCCCTCCTCCACAAGCTCGGAGAGGGTGAGCTCCTCACCGTTCTGATCCGACAGGGTGAAATCGGGCGCCTGCGCGCCTACCTCGAGCACCATTGCGTGCTCCTTTCTCGGTGCTGCGCACCGGGTGGACAGATCTGTCGCTCAACACTATCGAGCGTGACCCCGCCGATGCACCCCGCACTCGGGCAAATTCGCACTCAAGTTTGGCTCCGGCGCTGGTCGGAAAGGGGGTTCGGGTGAATTCCCGGCGCGGTTCACCCGCTCAGATTCCCCGAGATTCGATAGTGTGGTGGCACACCCGCGAACCAGCGGGCGCCTCTCGTGCTGCGCTCAGACGCACCAAGCCGCGTTGATCGCGCAGCACGCCACTGGTGAATGGAGCACTAACTTGGCTGTGAACACGCAGGATCCGTACGCACCCGACAGCGACGACATGGATCCGCAGGAGACTGCTGAGTGGCGCGAGTCACTCGACGCGGTGGTCGAGGAGCGCGGCGCTGGCCGCGGTCGCGAGATCATGACGAGCCTGCTGGACCGCTCGCGGCAGCTTCATTTGAACGTTCCGCAGGTCCCCACGACCGACTACGTGAACACGATCGCGTCCGCGGACGAGCCGAACTTCCCCGGGAACGAGGAGTTGGAGCGCCGGTACCGGTCCTGGATTCGCTGGAACGCGGCAATGACCGTGCATCGCGCGCAGGCACCCGGCATTGGGGTGGGCGGGCACATCTCGACCTACGCTTCGGCCGCCTCGCTCTACGAGATCGGCTTCAACCACTTCTTCCGCGGCCAGGACCACCCGGGCGGCGGCGACCAGATCTTCGTGCAGGGGCACGCCTCCCCCGGCATCTACGCGCGCGCCTTCCTTGAGGGCCGCCTGAGCGCCGATCAGCTCGACGGATTCCGCCAGGAGAAGTCGCACGCGGGCGGCGGGCTGCCCAGCTACCCGCACCCGCGCCTCGCGCCCGACTTCTGGCAGTTCCCCACCGTGTCGATGGGCCTGGGCCCGATCAACGCGATCTACCAGGCGCAGCTCAACAAGTACCTCACGAACCGCGGCATCAAGGACGCCTCGGATCAGCACGTGTGGGCGTTCCTCGGCGACGGCGAGATGGACGAGGTCGAGAGCCGCGGTCAGCTCCAGGTAGCGGCGAACGAGGGCCTCGACAACCTCACCTTCGTGATCAACGCGAACCTGCAGCGCCTCGACGGCCCGGTCCGCGGCAACGGCAAGATCATCCAGGAGCTGGAGAGCTACTTCCGCGGCGCCGGCTGGAACGTCATCAAGGTGATCTGGGGGCGCGAGTGGGACGACCTGCTGCAGCGCGACTCCGACGGTGCACTGCTCAACCTGATGAACACCACGCCCGACGGCGATTTCCAGACCTACAAGGCTGAGAACGGCGGCTTCGTTCGCGACCACTTCTTCGGCCGCGACGAGCGCACGCTGCGCCTCGTTGAGGACTACACGGATGAGCAGGTCTGGGGCCTGCGCCGCGGCGGTCACGACTACCGCAAGGTGTACGCCGCCTACAAGGCTGCGATGGAGCACAAGGGCCGCCCCACGGTCATCATTGCGAAGACCATTAAGGGCTACGGCCTCGGCCCGCACTTCGAGGGGCGCAACGCGACCCACCAGATGAAGAAGATGACGCTCGACGATCTGAAGATGTTCCGTGACACGATGCGGATCCCGATCAGCGACGCGCAGCTCGAGGCAGATCCGTACCGTCCCCCGTATTACCACCCGGGACCCAAGGACGAGGCGATCGAGTACATCCACGAGCGCCGCAGCGAGCTGGGCGGCTACCTCCCCGAGCGCCGCTCGACGCACGTCGATCTCGCCGTGCCCGAGGAGAAGTCGTACGCGATTGCGAAGAAGGGCTCCGGCACGCAGGAGGCCGCGACCACGATGGTCTTCGTGCGCCTGCTCAAGGACCTGATGCGCGACAAGAACATGGCCGGGCGGTTCGTGCCGATCATCCCCGATGAGGCGCGCACCTTCGGCATGGACTCGTTCTTCCCCACCTCGAAGATCTACAACCCGCACGGCCAGAACTACGTGTCGGTCGACCGCGAGCTGCTGCTCGCCTACAAGGAGAGCCCGCAGGGCGTGCTCATCCACGTGGGCATCAACGAGGCCGGCGCTTCGGCGGCGTTTACGGCGGTGGGTACCTCGTACTCGACGCACGGCGAGCCGCTCATCCCGATCTACATCTTCTACTCGATGTTCGGCTTCCAGCGCACGGGCGATGCCCTGTGGGCGGCCGGCGATCAGATGGCTCGCGGGTTCCTGATCGGCGCAACCGCGGGTCGCACCACGCTCACCGGCGAGGGCCTGCAGCACGCAGACGGCCACTCGCTCGCGCTCGCGTCGACGAACCCGGCGGTCGTGGCGTACGATCCGGCCTACGGCTACGAGATCGGGCACATCATGCGCTCCGGTATCGAGCGCATGTACGGCGGAACGCACCCGGATCCGAACGTGATGTACTACCTCACGGTGTACAACGAGCCGCTGGTGCACCCGGCCGAGCCCGAGGATACCGACGTTGATGGCATCGTGCGCGGCATCCACCGCGTGCAGGCCGCTACCGCGGGCACGCACCGCGCGCAGATCCTCGCCTCCGGCGTCGCCGTGGGCTGGGCGCGGGAGGCCGCTGAGCTGCTCGCCAAGGACTGGGACGTCGCCGCGGATGTGTGGAGCGTCACGAGCTGGAACGAGCTGCAGCGCGACGGGGCAGCGGCGGAGCGCGATACGCTCCGCGACCCGGCCGCAGCCGTGCGCACGCCGTACCTCACCACGAAGCTCGCGGACGCCGAGGGCCCCGTGGTGGCCGTCAGCGACTGGGCCACGCAGGTTCCCGAGCAGATCCGGCCGTACGTGCCGGGCGACTACTCGGTGCTGGGCGCCGACGGCTTCGGCTTCTCGGACACCCGCGCCGCGGCGCGCCGCTACTTCGGGATCGACCGCGAATCGGTCGTCGTGAAGGTGCTGCAGCGGCTTGCCCTGCAGGGCAAGATCGGTGCAGACGTGCCGGCGCGCGCAGCCGAGCAGTACCGCCTCAACGATGTCAACGCCGGCACTACGGGTGGCGCCGGCGGCGAGGCGTAGGACGATGGGCCAGTGGGGGGCCGTCCGCTCATGAATCACACAAAAGAGCAGGAGCTCGCGTGGCTTCGCACGATCACGGGCGAGCTCTCCACACTGACCCTTGCACGGCTTGACGAGACGCTCCCCTGGTACGGGAGCATGCCCCCCAGCCGTCGCTCGGCCGTGGGGCTGGTCGCCCAGACCGGGATCGCCTCGTTCATCCAGTGGTACGAGGATCCGAGCTCCACGCCGTGGATCGCGTCCGACGTGTTCGGCGCGGCCCCGCGTGAGCTGCTGCGCTCGATCAGCCTGCAGGAGACGCTGCAGCTGATTCGCGTGGTGGTCACCGTGGTGGAAGAGCGAGTGGCCCCGCGCAGCGAGGCTTTGCGCGAGGCGATCATGCACTACTCGCGCGACGTGGCGTTCGCCGCCGCCGACGTGTACGCACGCGCCGCCGAGGCGCGCGGCCTCTGGGACGCGCGCCTCGAGGCGCTCGTGGTCGACTCGATCCTCACGGGCGAGAGCGACGACGAGCTGCGGAGCCGGATCGCGGCGCTCGGCTGGCACGGCGACGGCGAGGCCGCCGTGCTGGTGGGCACCGCGGAACGCACCGTCGACGTGGATCAGCTGCGCCGCTCGGCGCGGCACGCGGGCGCCGATGTGCTCATCGGCCTCCAGGGCACCCGCCTTGTGCTCGTGCTCGGCCGCGTGGACCCGCCGCAGAGTGCGGAGGCGACGCCGAGCGCCGAGGAGCCCCTGAGCTTCCTCGACATCGCGCAGCGCCTGGCCGACGGGTTCTCGGACGGTCCGCTCGTACTCGGCCCCACGGTGGAGAATCTGGTGGACGCGTCTCGGAGTGCGCGTGCCGCGCTCGCCGGGATCGCGGTTGCGCGGTCGTGGCGCAAGGCGCCGCGGCCCGTGCTCGCCGACGATCTGCTGCCCGAGCGCGCGCTCGCGGGAGACGGGCTTGCACGCCGCACCCTGATCGAGCACATCTACGAGCCGCTCGCGGCGCACTCCGGCGAGCTGCTGGAGACGCTGTGGTGCTACCTCGACAACGGACGCTCGCTTGAGGCGACCGCCCGCGAGCTGTTCGTGCACCCAAACACGGTGCGATACCGCCTCAAGAAGGTGTCCGACGTGATCGGCTGGAACGCGACGGGCGCGCGGGAGGCACTGATTCTGCAGTCCGCGCTCATCGCCGGGTCGATCGCGCAGAGCGGTCGCCGCCCCGGTCCGAGCACCAAATAGCGGCCGCGGCACGCCGCGCAGTCCCGAAAATATCGACCCTCTACAACGATCTTTCAGATTTATGGTGGGGAATATGCAGGACTCGGCGCGCTGATCTGAGAAACTGGAACACGTGATTGTCATCGCCTGCCCTGGACAGGGCTCCCAAACCCCCGGTTTCCTGGCCGAGTGGCTCGAACTCCCCGGCACCCGCGACTTCCTCGCCGAGGCCTCCGAGCGCTCGGGCGTCGATCTGCTGGCGCACGGCACCGTGAGCGACGCGGACACGATCCGCGACACTGCGGTTGCGCAGCCGCTCATCGTGGCGGCGAGCCTGCTCGCGTGGCGAGAGCTGTCGGCGCGCGCCGACCTCTCGGGCGTCGGTGTCGCCGGACACTCGGTCGGCGAGTTCGCCGCCGCCGCCGCAGCGGGCGTGCTCACGCCGGGCGACGCGCTGCAGCTCGTCGGGGTGCGCGGCCGCGCGATGGCGGAGTCCGCCGCTCGCACGGAGACCGGGATGTCGGCAGTGCTGGGCGGGGTCGAGGAAGACGTGCTCGCGAAGATCGCCGAGCACGGCCTCACCGCTGCGAACCGCAACGGCGGTGGCCAGATCGTCGCTGCGGGCTCGCGCGACGCGCTCGCCGCCCTCGCGGCCGACGCCCCGCGCGGTGCGCGCGTGATCCAGCTGCAGGTTGCCGGCGCGTTTCACACCGACTACATGGCCGATGCGATCCCCGCGCTGCGGGACGCGGCTGCTACGGTCGCCGCGACAGACCCGAGCCACACGCTCTGGACCAACGCCGACGGCTCGCGCGTCACGAGCGGCACCGCGTTCGTCGAGCGGCTCGTCTCCCAGGTCGCGAACCCTGTGCGCTGGGACGCCTGCATGGCGGGCTTCCAGGACGCCGGCATCACGGGCCTCATCGAACTCACCCCGGCGGGCGCTCTCAGCGGCATCGCGAAGCGCGCGCTCAAGGGCGTGCCAACGGTCGCGATCAAGTCCCCCGCCGACCTCGACGCTGCAGTCGCGCTCCTCGCCGACGCCGCCTGAACGAAGGAATCTCGACCATGCCCGCTCTCGTGCAGCCCACCGGCCCCGAGCACTCACGCATCCTCTCGATCGGCGCCGCCCGCGGCGACCTCGACGTCCCCAACGACGATCTGGTAGGTCCGATCGACTCCTCCGACGAGTGGATTCGCCAGCGCACCGGCATCATCCAGCGGCGTCGGGCGAGCGCTGAGGTCTCCGCGGTCGATCTCGCGGTCGCGGCTGCCGAGCAGGCGATCGAGCGCTCCGGCCTCGAACGAAGCGCGATCGACGGGGTGATCATCTCGACGATCTCGAACGTCGCGGTGACCCCCTCGATGGCGTCGCTCGCCGCGCACCGCCTCGGACTCACCCCCGCCGCCGCGTTCGACATCTCCGCCGCGTGCGCCGGGTACGTCTACGGCGTGGCCCAGGCCGACGCGCTCGTGCGGTCCGGTGTCTGCACGAACGTGGTGGTGATCGGGGCAGAGAAGCTGTCGGATCTCGTCGACCCGACCGATCGCAGCATCTCGTTCCTGCTCGCTGACGGCGCGGGCGCCGTGGTCGTTGGCGCGAGCGATCACGCCGGCATCGGACCGACCGTGTGGGGCTCGGACGGCGAAAAGTGGGATGCGATCCGCATGACCGCCACGTTCGAGGAGTACCGCAACAACCCCACCGAGGTGGCGTGGCCCACCCTGCGTCAGGACGGCCAGACCGTGTTCCGCTGGGCTGTCTGGGAGATGGCGAAGGTGGCGCGCGAGACGCTCGAGCAGTCGGGCATCGAGGCGAAGGATCTTGCCGCCTTCATCCCGCACCAGGCGAACATGCGCATCGTCGACGAGTTTGCGAAGCAGCTCAAGCTGCCCGAGAGCGTGGTGGTCGCCCGCGACATCGAGATGCAGGGCAACACCTCCGCCGCGTCGATCCCGCTCGCGATGCACGCACTGCTTGAGACGAACCCCGAGCTTTCCGGCGGCCTCGCCCTGACGATCGGCTTCGGCGCCGGCCTCGTCTACGGCGCCCAGGTCGTCGAGATCCCCTAGCCGGAACCGCGCGCGTCACCCGAGCGCGGCGCGCGTCGACCGATACACTTCATCAGCCCGAACCAAACTAAGGAGAAACACACCATGGCATACAGCAACGAAGAGGTCCTCGCCGGTCTTGCCGAGCTCATCAACGACGAGACCGGGATCGCGGCCGACGTGGTCGCGCTCGACAAGTCGTTCACCGACGACCTCGACATCGACTCGATCTCCATGATGACGATCGTCGTCAACGCCGAGGAAAAGTTCGACGTGAAGATCCCGGACGAAGAGGTCAAGAACCTCAAGACCGTGGGCGACGCAGTCGACTTCATCGTCAAGGCTCAGGCCTAACCCTTTCCCGGTCGCAGGGAGGCGAACCACGGTTCGCCTCCCCGCCCGGTACGGAGACCGCATTCGCTTCGCGTGTCCGGCTCTTCCACTGCCCAGCCCAGATATCAGATCACCATGCGGAGCATCAACACATGACGAAGAAGATTGTCGTTACCGGCATTGGCGCCACCTCACCGATTGGCGGGACCGCCGCGGAGAGCTGGGACGCGCTCCTCGCCGGAGCTTCCGGCACGAGGACCCTCGAGCACGACTGGGTTGCGCAATACGAACTTCCCGTACAGTTCGCCGCAGAGGCGAAGGTACGGCCCGAGGAGGTGCTCGCGCGCCCCGTCGCCAAGCGCCTCGACCCCTCCAGCCAGTTCGCGCTCATCGCGGCGATGGAGGCGTTTGCTGACGCGGGCAGCCCCGAGATCGAGTCGGAGCGGCTCGGCGTCGACTGGGCCACCGGCATCGGCGGCCTGTGGTCGCTGCTCAACGCCTGGGACACCCTGCGCGAGAAGGGGCCGCGCCGCGTCATGCCGCTGACGGTCCCCATGCTGATGCCCAACGCGCCGTCGGCAGCGGTGTCGATGCACTTTGAGGCTCGCGCATACGCCCGCACCGTTGCGTCCGCCTGCGCGTCGAGCACCGAGGCAATCGCGGCCGCGTACGAGCACCTGCAGGCGGGCTACGCCGACGTGGTGATCGCCGGCGGCTCGGAGTCCGCAATTCACCCGATCACGCTCGCGTCGTTCTCGTCGATGCAGGCGCTGTCGAAGCGCAACGACTCCCCCGAGACCGCCTCGCGCCCCTACAGCATCGACCGCGACGGCTTCGTGATGGGCGAGGGCGCTGCAGCGCTCGTGCTCGAGACCGAGGAGCACGCGCTCGCACGCGGCGCGAAGATCTACGCGGAGATCGCGGGCGGCGGCGTCACGGCCGACTCCTACCACATCACCGCCCCCGAGCCCGAGGGCAAGGGCGCGCGCCGCGCCGTTGAACTGGCACTCGCGCAGGCCGGCGCGACGCCGGACGAGGTGACGCACATCAACGCGCACGCCACCTCCACGCCCACGGGTGATATCGCCGAGTACACGGCCCTGCGCCACGTCTTCGGTGACCGGATCGACTCGATCCCCGTGTCCGCGACCAAGGGCGCGACCGGCCACCTGCTGGGTGGCACCGGGGCCCTTGAGGCGCTCTTCACGGTGCTCGCGGTGCAGCAGCGCGTGGCACCGCCGACGATCAACGTCACCGAGCAGGATCCCGAGATCCCGCTGGCAATCTCGGCCGAGCCGCACCAGCTCGGCGCGGCACCGCAGCTCGCGATCTCGAACTCGTTCGGGTTCGGCGGGCACAACGCCGTCGTGGCGATTCGCTCCTACGAGTAGGTCCCCGCAACGACGAAGGCCCCCCTCGAATGAGGGGGGCCTTCGTCGTTGCTGCGGCGCTGCACCGGTGAGTGGTGCAGCTGCGGGCGGTGCGGCCGCCGGAGCAGCCCACCGCCCCAGACGCCTACTCGGCGATGTGCGAGGCGAGGAACCAGCGGTCCTTGTCGAGCTGCTGCGCAATAGCGATGACGATGTCCTGGCTCACAGGATCGACAGTCTCGAGACCGGACACCGCAGCGTACACCGAGGTGAGCGTTGCATCGAGCTGCGCCACCATCTCGCGAATGGTGACGACCGACTGCTGGAAGCCATCGCTCAGCTCGGGCGTCGTGGTGCGCGCGGCGACGGTGGCGATGCGGCCGTCCACCGGGAGGCCCAGCGCAACAATCCGCTCGGCAACCTCGTCGGAGGCGTCCTGCGCGTGCGCCACGACCTGGTCGAGGAACTCGTGCACGCCAATGAAGTTTGCGCCGCGCACGTGCCAGTGCGCCTGCTTCCCGTTCACCGCGAGCGCGATGAGATCGTGGACCACCGGGGTCAGGTACTGGGCAACTCCGCTCGGGCGGGCGAGATCGCCCTGCGCTGCCGGGATGGTGATCTGCGTGGTAGCCATATGTGGTTCCCCTCTCGTTCGAACGAACTTACACCTTCAACGGTACGCCGTTTTCGCCGCGACGCAAGCAAGGCGAGGCTGCACTTACCCGGCTCTGAGGCGCTCAAGCTGCTCGAGAGATCCCCAGGTGAGCGGCGAAAATGGGCGCTATCCAAGCAGCCGGGCGAGGAACTCCACGGGCGCAACACGCGGGCCGGTGAAGAACGGAATTTCCTCGCGCACGTGCCGGCGCGCCTCGGTGGCGCGCAGCTCGCGCATGAGGTCGACGATGCGCAGCAGGTCGCCGGACTCGAAGGCGAGCAGCCACTCGTAGTCGCCGAGTGCGAACGAGGCGACCGTGTTGGCGAGCACGTCACCGTAGTCTTTCGCGGCTGCACCGTGCTCGCGCAGCATCTCCCGGCGCTCCGCGTCGGGCAGCAGGTACCACTCGTGACTGCGCACAAACGGGTACACGCACACGTAGTCTCCGGGCGCGTCCCCCGCGAGGAACGCCGGCACGTGGCCACGGTTGAACTCCGCGGCACGGTGCACGCCGATGTTCGACCACACCGGAGCAAGCCGGCCTCCGGTCCACTCAAGGAGCGTGCGGTAGGCAGCCTGCAGCGCCTCCGTGGTGGGCGCGTGCCACCACACGAGCAGGTCTGCGTCTGCGCGGAACCCGGCGAGGTCGTACCAGCCGCGGGTCACGAGGCCCGGGATCGCGTCGAGCTCCGCGAGCAGGCTCTGCGCAATACTGCGCCAGGCCGGGGATACTCCCACCCTGCCCGAGCCGCGCACCTCCCGGAACGCGGCGTACATGGTGTAGTTGGTCTCTGCGTTGATGCGCTCGGCGACTCCACTGTGGTCGACCGTTGGGGCGGTGGTGCTCATGGTGCGCTCCTTCTGCTGCAATTCCGGGGGTGGGGTTAGTCGTGGGGGCCGGCGAGCACCGGGTGACCGGTGACTTCGCCGTGGCGCATGCGGCAGCTGCCGGGCGGCGCCACGTCGGGGAACGCGCCCAGCTCTCCGGCCGTGACCGGCGCGGTGGCCTCGCCGCGCTCGCGGGCGGCGCGCTCTACGATCATGTCAACGAGCCCGCCGACGAACTCGGGCCTGGTGCCCACGGTGCCGGCGCGCACGGCCGCGACGCCGTGCTCCGCAGCGGTCTCGAGCGCTTCGACGTCGAGGTCGAAGGCCACCTCCATGTGGTCGGAGATGAACCCGATCGGCGAGATCACGATCTTGGTGACCCCGGCCGCGGCGAGGGCTTCGATGTGATCGTTGACGTCTGGTTCGAGCCAGGGGGTCGCCGGGTTGCCCGAGCGCGAGCAGTAGGCCAGCGAGGAGGCGAACTGCTCTCCGTGGCGCTCAGCGAGCGCGGCGTTGAGTGTGGCGCGCACGTCCTCGTGCTGCTCCCGGTAGCCCGGGCCGGTGACCGCCGACGCGTCCTGCATCGTGTCGGGGATCGAGTGCGTCACGTACACAATGTGCGCGCCCGCGATGCCGCCCTCGAGCGTTGCGCCGGCCTCCTCGATTGCCGCGAGGTTCGCCGCAACGAAGCCCGGGTCGTTGAAGAACGGGCGCAGAATATCGATCTCGGGCGCGCGGTCACCGAGCTCGGTCACGGCGGCGGCGAGGTGCTCGCGGTACTGGCGGCTCCCCGAGTACGAGGCGTACGCGCTGGTGACGAGCGTGAGGATCCGGCCGGCACCAAACGCTGACGCGTCGCGCAGCGTGTCGACGGTGTACGGGTGCCAGTTGCGGTTGCCCCACACCACCGGCAGCGAGATCTCGCGCCTCGCGAGCTCCTCCTGCAGCGCGGTGACGAGCGCGAGGTTCTGCTCGTTGATGGGGCTCCGACCGCCGAAGCGGTGGTAGTGCTGGCCCACCTCCGCGAGGCGCTCCTCGGGAATTCCCTTTCCCGTGGTCACGTTGCGCAGAAACGGAATGACGTCTTCGGCGGCGTTCGGGCCGCCGAAAGAGCAGAGCAGGAGTGCGTCGTACGGAAGAGCTTTTTCGGTCATGCTTTGCACCGTACCATCAGGTTTCCTGTAGATCTGATGTATAACATCTGATGTGGCGAAACTGGTGGCAGAAGTTTTCTTCCCGTGCCCCCAGTCGCCGCGTCCGGCGCGAGTGTTCGCGCGTGCACCCACCCAAGGAACCTCGTTGCCTCGAATACGCCCATGGATCGCCGCGGCGATCGCGGGACTCCTCCTCCTCGCCGCGGCCCTCGTCTCGCTCGCGCTCGGGATCGTGAGACTCCCGCTCACCGAGACCGTCGCGGCGCTGGTGTCGCCGGCCGACGCGCCGCAGCGCACCGCCGCGGTCATCTGGTCGATCAGACTCCCCCGGGTGATCGTCGCGATGCTCGTGGGGGCCGCACTCGCGAGCGTGGGCACGGTGATGCAGGCGGTGCTGCGGAACCCGCTCGCAGAGCCGGGAATCACCGGGGTGTCCGCGGGCGCGGCCGTCGGCGCGGTCGCGAGCATCACGCTGGGCTTCGCGGGATCCGCGCGTTGGGGCATCCCAGTCGCCGCGTTCATCGGCGCGGCCGTCGTGACGCTGCTGCTGCAGTTCGTGCTCCAGACGCGCCGCGACCTCGGCTCCGCCACGGTCATCTTGATCGGCGTCTCGCTGAGCGCGCTCGCGGGCGCGCTGATCAACGTGCTCATCGCAAACGCCACTGACGACGCGCTCGTGCGCAGTGCAATGTTCTGGCTCGCGGGCGACCTCGAACTGCGCGACTGGCACCACGTTGCGCTCGCCCTGGCCCCGATTCTGGTCGGGGTCTCCTGGCTCTTCGGGCGACACCGCCAGCTCGATGCGCTCGCCCTCGGCGACCAGATCGCAACCACCTCCGGAGTGCACGTGCACCGGGAGCGATTCGCGCTGCTGCTCGTTGCCTCCCTCGTGACCGGTGCGGCGGTGGCGGTGAGCGGGATCATCAGCTTCGTGGGCCTCGTCGTGCCGCACGCGATGCGGCTGCTCGTGGGCGCGTCGCACGCGCGGCTGCTGCCGCTCTCGGCGCTCGTCGGCGCCCTCTTCATGGTGCTGGTCGACACCGTGGCGCGCACCGCGTTCGGCCCGGTCGTAGTGCAAACCGGCGTGGTCGCGGCACTGGTTGGCGCACCCGTGTTCCTGGCGCTCCTGCTGCGGAAGCGAGCGGCCGCGTGAGGCGGGACGCCCGCCTCCGCGGGACGCGCGGCCCGGTGCCCCAGGGGAACCACGGCCAGCCCGTGCCCGCGCGGCTGCGGGGATTCGCGGCGGTGCGGGGCGGCACCCCCCTCAGCGAGCCGATCACCCTCGATCTCGCTCCCGGCAGCGTCCTCGGACTGCTCGGCCCCAACGGCGCGGGGAAGTCGTCGCTCCTCAGCGCGCTCGCGCGCACGGGCGTAGCCCACCGCGGCTCGTTCGCCCACGGCGGTGTCGATCTCGGCGGCCTCGGCCACCGGCCGCGGGCTCGCCGCATCGCGCTCCTTCCGCAAGACCTCGCCGCGCCGCCCGAGCTGCTCGTCTCGGAGCTCGTGGGCGTGGGCGCCCTGGCTGGCACGGCACCGGATCCGGCGCGCGCGATCACCGGTGCGCTGGAGCGGTGCGGGATCGCAGAGCTTGCGGGACGCCGGTTCGGGACGCTCTCGGGCGGTCAGAAGCAGCTCGCGCAGCTCGCGCGCGTGCTCGCCCAGGACACCGCAATTGTGCTCCTCGACGAGCCCACCGCCGCGCTCGACCTTGGGCACCAGCGGGCGGTGGAGCGCATCATCAACGCGCTCGCGGCCGACGGCAGGATTGTCGTGGCGGCCCTCCACGACCTCACCCTCGCGCTCAACGTGACCACGAGCGCGCTCCTGCTCGATCGCCGCGGCGGCGCGCACACCGGACCGCCGGGCACCGTGCTGCGGCCGGACCTGGTGCACGACGTGTACGGCGTGCACACCGAGCTGCACACCACTCCCGGCGGGCGCCGCATCCTCGTCCCCGCCGACACCCCCTAACTCCCCCCTCGAAAGGTCTCCCGTGTCATCTCGACGTCTCGTCGCCCCGGTCCTCCTCGCCGCGGTGGCCACCCTGCTGCTCGCCTCGTGTGGCCAGGCGGCTCCCCCGGCGCCCACCGCCGAACCCGGCGCGCCCTCCGCCGCGGCCGCTGACTTCCCGCGGACGATCACCGTGCCCGCCGCACCCGGCGGCACCGAGTCACGCCTGGACCTCGCTGCTGCGCCACAGACGATCGCGGCCCTCGACTACGAGAGCGCGGAGGTGATCGCCGAGCTCGGTCTCGCCGAGCGGCTGGTACTGGTCCCCGAGGCGGTCACGAACCCGGCGCTCGGCGGGCACATCGCGGAGCTCAGCGAGGTACCCCACACCATCCCGGTAGCCATGGCACTCGACGCGGAGACGGTACTCGCACTCGCCCCCGACCTCGTCGTGATGAGCCCGCGCCACGGCGCCGAGGACACCATCGGCAGCGTGCTCGATCAGGCCGGCACCCCCACGCTCCAGCTCCCGGATTCGTGGACCGACGTGGCGCACGTCACCTCGAACATCGACCTCATCGGCCAGGCCACGGGCGGCGACGCGGCCGCCGTTGCGCTCACCGAGGCCCTCACGAGCGGCCTCACCCCCGCGGCGGACCCGAGCGGCGCGCGCGTCCTGGTGCTCAGCAACCAGGCCGGCAGGCCGTTCATCACGGCCGGCGCCGCATTCCCGCTGCGCGTGCTCGATCTCGCGGGCGGCGTGAGCGTGAGCGAGGAGCTGGGCATCACGACCACGGGACCGATCTCGGCCGAGCAGATTGTCGCGGCCGACCCGGACGCGATCCTGCTCATCGATATGAACGGCAGCGGGGAGCGGCTCTTCACGGATCTGCTCGACAACCCCGCGGTTGCCGCGCTGCCCGGCGCCCAGCGCACGCTGCTTGTCGCGGGAAGGGACGTGCAGGCCCTCGGCCTCACGGTGACCATTGTCGGGCTCCACACGATCACGGAGTGGCTCGCGGCCGAGACCGCGGCGGAGTAACGCGCCCGGATCACACCGCGCGTTCAGCAAGCGAGCGGCGAGCGCCCAGCACACGGCGCCCGTCGCTCGCTATAGTTGAGCCACGTATCCGGTTTCTCACCAGGGGTCTCGTCGATGACAACCACCACACGCGGTTCCCACAAAGCGCGGGCAACACTCGATTTCCTGCGAGATAAAATCTCCAGCAACGAGTGGCCCGTCGGCGAGCTCATTCCGCGCGAACCGGAGCTCATGGAGCTCATCGGCGTGGGCAAGTCGACCGTGCGTGAGGCGGTACGCTCACTCGCGGCGTTTGGCATGCTCGAGACCGTTCCGGGTGTCGGCACGTTCGTGCGTGCCCGCACTCCGGTGAGCACCCTGCTCTCCGAGTTCCTCGCAGATCACGATCTCGAAGAGGTACTCGTCTACCGTCGCTCGCTCGAGATCGAGGCCGCACAGCACGCGGCCGTGCACCGCTCGGCGGAGCAGCTCGAGCAGCTGCGCGCCGCGGTCGCCCGCGCGCAGACCGCCGCTCCGGGACAGGTCGACTCGTGCGACCACAGCACCAACCCCGGCTCGTTTCACCTGCTCGTGGTCGAGGCGAGCGGCAGCAAGCTGCTCCTCGATCTCTACCGCGGGGTCATGGGGGTGCTGCAGCGCGCGGCCACCGAGGGGCGCGTGATCCTGGGCACCACGCTTGAAACGATGCACCTCGATCACGGCGCGGTGCTCGACGCGATTGCAGCGCGCGATGTGCGCAGCGCCGCCCACTCGATGGCCCTGCACGTGGACCGCGACCTCGGGCTGCGCACTGACATGCTCGACTTCGCGAACCAGACCGAGCGCGCCGCCTCGCTCATCGGCGCCGGCTACGACCCGGGCGACCCCGGTGCGGAGCTGCCGGAGGACGATGCGGCAGTCGCCGCGCCCGAAGCCCCGGCGGCTGCCGAGCGCGTCTAACGCGATGCGCGCGCCGCGCCGTGCCGCGGCACCCGCTAGGCGATGAGGCGGGCCCGCAGCGCGTCGATGTCCGCGGCTTCGAGTCCCAGCCCGGCGCTGAAGTAGTCCTCGATCGTGCCGAAGCGGTCGGCGACCTCCTGGTACGCCGCGTCGAGGTAGCTCTCCTCAACGCCCAGCACCGGCCGAATCAGTTCGGGATCGATGCCCGCTGCGGCAGCCTGATCCATGACGGGCTGCAGGGACGGCAGCAGATCAGTGTTCGTCTGCAGGTAGTCCGCGCGGATCACCTCGTCGCTGGCCCCCAGCAGCGCCAGCAGCGCCGCGGCGCCCCAGCCGGTGCGGTCCTTGCCAGTGGTGCAGTGGAAGAGCGCGGCGCCCGCCCGGGCGTCGTCGCCGATCCCGCGGAAGAACGCGCGGTACGAGGCCAGCGCCGACGGCAGGGCGACGATGTCGCGGTACGAGGACTGCAGCATCGTCTCGGCCTTGCCCCCGCCGAGCGCGTCCGCGAGCACCCCGGGGTTCGCGAGCATCCCGTTGATGTTCGCGGCGGCCGCGACGGGGCTATCCGCGAGCACATCGAGCGGGATCGAGGCGACGGCCGGCGGCACGCGGTCCGGGGCCCCGGCGCGCTCGCCGGCGGTACGCAGGTCGTACACGGTCGTGATCTCTCGGTCGACGAACGCCGCGCCGTCGGCGTCGCTGAGCTCCGCGAGCGAGGCGGAGCGATACACCTGCCCCGGCACCACCGTGCCGCCAGCGACGGGCAGCCCGCCCAGGTCGCGCATATTGAAGACGGAGGTCAGTGGGACGCGGCGATCGGGGACAGTCATCGAGACTCCTCTGGGTCGGTGAACGGGTCTTGCACGCGGGTGGTACCCACGGGCGGGCGAACGAATCTGACGGACGGTGCGTGGGGCGCACCGCGGGTGCGGCATCCCCTAGGATGAAATGGTTGTACGGGGCGGTAGCTCAGTTGGTTAGAGCACTGGACTCATAATCCATCGGTCACGGGTTCAAGTCCCGTCCGCCCTACTCATGATCGCAGCGCGGCCACCTCCGCGTCACCTATTCGACGATAATGGTGGTCTGGTCCACACGGGTGTGCCGCAGCCGGGTGGACCCCCAGATCAGTGATGCGCCAAACGCGAGCATCGCGAGGCCCGCGCAGAACGCCACGATACTCAGCGCGACGCCGGGCCAGATGAGCGCGAACACGCCGGCGAGGATCGCGAGCACCCCGGGCACCATAATCGCCCCGCCCCGCCCGGCCCCGACGCGCGCGCCCGCGACGATCCAGGACACGCCGAGGATGAGGAGGACCGCCCCGACGAGCACCACGAGCGCCTTCACCGTGAACGCCGCAAACACCATCGCGAGCAGCCCAGCGACGATGAAGACCACGCCGAGCACCTTCGCGCCGACCCCGGGGCCGCTGCGGACGAGCATTGCCAGACCGTTCGCAATCAGCGCGATCCCGAAGATCACGGCGAGGAGCTGGCTCGCGGCAATGAACGGCCACACGACCAGGCCGACGCCGGCGATCACGACCACTATGCCCACGATCAGCACCACCCACCACGGGAAGCGGCGCGACTCTGCCGTGATGCGTATCGGTTGCTCGGTCATGTGCGCTCCCTTGCCCGGGTGTGCGGCGAAACGGTGCACGCTCTTTCCCAGCTCTGTGACGTTCAGGGCGGCCGCGTGGCTCCCCGCCGCCAGTATCCCACGAACCGCCGGCGCGATTGCGAATATCTGCGCTCAGGCCGGGGCGCCGGGCGCGATGAGGCCGCTCTCATAAGCGGCAATGACCAGCTGCGCCCGGTCGTGGGCGTGGAGCTTCGTCATGATCCGGTTCACGTGCGTTTTCGCGGTGTGCGGCGAGATGAAGAGCTCGTCGGCGATTTCCTGGTTTGATCTCCCCATCGCGACGCGCAGCAGCACCTCGGTCTCGCGCTCCGTCAGCGCGGCGAGGAGCCCGCCCGGGTCGAGTTGCCGCGCGCGAGCGGTGTCTCGATCGCCCAGCAGGTAGCGGCTGATGAGGCCGCGGGTCGCCGCCGGAGAGAGGAGCGACTCCCCCGCGTGCACGGCGCGCACCGCGCGGGCGATCTCGTCGGGTTCCGCCCCCTTGCCGAGAAAGCCGCTCGCACCCGCCCGCAGCGCCTGCACCACGTATTCATCCTCCTCAAAGGTGGTGAGCACGAGGACGCGCGTGTGGGCCGCCCAGGTGGCCGCGCAGATCTCGGCCGTGGCAGCGATCCCGTCGACCCCGGGCATCCGAACGTCCATCAGTACGATGTCTGGGCGCAGCTGGGCGGCCTGCCGCACCGCATCCGCACCGTCACCGGCGGTGCCCACCACGTCGATGTCGGGCTCGCCGGAGAGAATATCGGCGACGGCCTGGCGAATGAGCGCCTGGTCGTCGACCACGAGCACGGTAATGGTCATGAGTCCTCCACGGAGAGTGCTGCGGCGTCCGGCGGCGCCGGGCGATCCGGCGCTGGCTCGGTGAACGGCAGCTCGGCGAGCAACCGGTAGCGATCGCCGCTCTGCCCCGCCGTGACGCGGCCCCGCAGCGCCGCAACCCGCTCCCGAATCCCGATCAGGCCGAGTCCCGTACCGCGCCCCACGGCGTCCGCGGCGGGGTCAGCGCCTGCGCCTGCGGCAGCCGCAGCGGCAGCGCCAGCCCCGGCCGCGGGGCGCGGGGCGACCGGGTTCTCCAGCAGGATTCGGAGCTGCGGTGCTTCGACGGTGAGCTCGACCCTGCCGGACGCGCCAGCGCCGTGCTTGAGCATGTTCGTGAGGCCCTCCTGGACGATGCGATAGGCGGTGCGCCCGGCCTGTCCACCGACACGCTCCAGGTCGCCGTGGACCGCCACGTCGAGCGTCAGCCCGGCCTCCCGCATACGCTCACACAGCCCCGCGATCTCGGTCAGACCCGGCTGCGGCGGCGCGACCGTGGGATCGCCCTCGTCTGCGCGCAGGAACCGCAGCAGCTCGCCGATGTCGGTGAGGGCGGCGCGTGCAGCGCTCCGGATCGTGCCGAGCGCTTCCTGCGCGCGCGCCGGTCGGGTGTCGAGTGTGCTCGAGGCGACCCCGGCGTTGAGGCTGATCACCGAGATCTGGTGCGCCACCGTGTCGTGCAGGTCGCGAGCGATGCGCAGCCGCTCCTCGGAGACGCGCCGCAGCGCCTCGGCCTCCCGGGTCTGCTCGGCGCGCTCGGCGCGCTCGGTGACCGCCCGGAGGTACGCCCGCCGGGAGCGCGCGCTGTCCCCGAGCGCCGCGGCGACCGCGATCGCCGCGGCGGCCTGGACGAGGCGCACATCGAGCGATGCCCAGCTCTCAAGCCAGGCGCTCAGCACCAGCAACACCACCACGGCCCAGCCCACGAGCAGGAACGAGGCCCGGCGCGAAATCACCGAGGTGAGGGTGTGCGCCGCGATCGCGATCGCGATGGACGGCCCAAGCGTGGGGAGCCCGAGGGCGATCGCCACGCACAGGCCGGCGAACAGCACCGCGAACACGGCCGTGGGCCAGCGTCGTCGCAAAAACATCAGCGCAGCCGAGGCGACCAGCAGCACCGCTCCGCCGACCCCGTGCGCCATGGGGATCACGCGGCCGGGGCCGCCGGGGTCGGGCCCGGTGCCCGGCGGTGTGCCGCCGCCGAGTCCGTTCTCGCCACCGAGCCCACCAAAGCCCCCGCCGAATCCGCCGCCGAATCCGGGTGCGAACCCGAAGAGCAGCCCGGCCCCCACCAGGACGACCAGCGCGGCGATCAGGTCGCCACCCCACCCGTTCCAGTTGAACGCCGCGTGGGTGGGCTCTGGGCCCGCCCGGCCAGCTCTGGGTGGCGTCGATGGATGCATGCTCCCATTCTGCGGGGTTTTCGGACCGGTGGCGTCCCCCGCGCGCAGTAGACCGGGAATACCGCAGCCGCGGTACGGGGTGCCCGCGGCGGGGTGACGCGCGGGGACTCGCGGGGCGAAAGACTCGAAGCACCGACGAAAGGGACCCCCATGTACTTGACACTGCTCCGCAGAGAGCTGAGCGGGCGTAAGCGCCAGACCGCCGTGGTCGCGGCCTGTCTCGCGATCGCGATCGCCCTCGTGATCGTTGTTTCATCGCTCGCAACGGGTGTGCGGCAGGCTCAGGCGACCGCGCTCGAGGGAGTGGCGGGCGTCGGCACCGACCTCACCGTGACCGGCGCACCGAGCGAGCCGGGGGCCGACGGGGGCGGCGGGCCCCGCTTTGAGTTCGGCGCGGACGAGGGCGCCACGAGCGACGGCACCACGAGCATCTCACAATCGCGGCTCGCGACCGACCGCATGCGCGGCACCCTTGAGGCCGAGGCGCTCACGACGGTGCAGGGCGTTGCGGGGGTGTCGGCAGCAACCGGCGTCCTGAGCCTCACGAACACGAGCTTCTCCGGCGAAATGCCGGATCCCGCAGCGCTTGCCGGCGACGGCGCGGGCCAGCCCGGCGCGGCGGGCGGCGCTCCGGGCTCCGGCGCCGGGGGCCCGGGCGGCAGCGGTGGCAGCGCGTTCGACATTGACTCGTTCACCGTGCTCGGGGTCGACCCGGCCGCGACCGCCGTGGGCCCGCTCACGGGGGTCGCGCTCGACGACGGCAGGCTCCTGACCGACGCCGACAATTCCAGCGATGCCGCGACAGTGGCGCTGCTCGACGCCACCTACGCGGCGTCCGCAGACCTCGCGGTGGGCGACACCCTCGACGTGGGCGGCAGCTCCGCCGAGGTGGTCGGTCTGGTCAGTTCCACGACCGACGAGGCGAGCACCGCCGCGAACGTGTACCTGGCGCTCGCCGCGGCGCAGCAGCTCGCCGGCAGCGGCGAGGTCGTCTCGACCATCTACGTGGCCGCCGATTCGGCGAGCGACGCCGATGCGGTGCAAGACCAGATCGCCACGGCCCTCCCCGACGCCACCGTGAGCTCGCAGGCCGAACTCGCGGCGCAGGTGTCGGGCTCCCTCGCGAGCGCCTCGTCGCTGATCTCAAGCCTGGGCACGTGGCTCTCGCTCATCGTGCTCGCCGTGGCGCTCGCCATCGCGGTGCTCCTCACGAACGCGGGCGTGCAGCGCCGCACCCGGGAGTTCGGCACACTGAAGGCGATCGGGTGGTCAAACGGGCGCGTCGTGCGTCAGATCGCTGGTGAGTCACTCGTGCAGTCGGTGCTCGGCGGGATCGTCGGAATCGCGCTCGGGGTCGCCGCCGTCTGGATCGTCAACCTCGTGGGCGTGACGCTCCCCGGCGGTGCCAGCGCGGCGGGATCGGCCGCGGGGGCCGGCGGCGGCGCGGGTATGCCCGACGGGGCCGGCCAGGGTGGTCCCGGCGGCGGATTCGGCGGACCGGGCCAGGCCGTCGCCGAGGTCGCAGACATCGTGCTCCAGGCCCCCATCACCCCGTGGATCGTGGGCGCGGCACTCGCGCTCAGTATCCTCGGCGGCGTGCTCGCGGGCGCGTTCGGCGCCTGGCGCGCTGTACGCCTGAGCCCCGTCGAAGCCCTTCGAACCATCGCATGACCCGGCACACAAAGGACGCAAGCATGAGCACCACAACTCCCCCGGATGCCGCGCAGCGGCGTGACACCACGCCGACCGGCACGGACGAACCGCTGTACCGCCTCGACTGCGTGACCCGCAGCTACCGGAAGGGCGAGACCACCATCACGCCGCTCTCCTGCGTGGACCTCGCCCTGCACCGAGGCGAGTTCGTCACCATTCAGGGGCCGACGGGCGGCGGCAAGTCGACGCTCCTTCAGCTGCTCGGCGCGCTCGACCGCCCGAGCGGCGGCGAGATTCGGTTCGCGGGCCTCGCGCTCTCGGGCCTCGCCGACGCGAAACTCACCGAGCTGCGGGCGCAGCGCATGGGCTTCGTCTTCCAGTCGTTCAACCTGCTCCCCACGCTCTCCGCCCGCGAAAACGTCGACACCGCCCTTGAGCCGCGCGGGCTCCCCCGAGAGGAGCGCGACCGGCGGGTCGCCGAGGCGCTCGCGCGCGTGGGCCTCGCCGATCGCGCCGACCACCGCCCCCAGGAGCTCTCGGGCGGTCAGCAGCAGCGCGTCGCGATCGCGCGGGCGATCGTGGGCAAGCCCCACGTGCTCCTCGCCGACGAGCCCACCGGCAACCTCGATGAGGACATGCGAGACGAGATCCTGAGCCTGCTTGAGGAGCTCAACCGCGAGGGGCTCACGATCATCGCCGTGACCCACGACTCGGCCGTGGCGCGGCGCGCGCACCGGCGGCTGCGCCTCGCCAACGGGTCGGTTACTGAGCTGCGGGACTAGGCGTCGAATCCGGGGTCACCGCGTCCGTCGGGCTCGCGGTGGCCCCGGCCTGCGGGTGGAACTTCGCCAGGCCGATCACGCCGATGATCGCGACGATGCCCGAGAGCACGTAGACAAGCACCGCCCAGCCGGGGGCTCCGGCCGCCTCGCCCAGCACCACGATCCCGATGAGCACGGCGACAATCGGGTCGATGACGGTGAGACCGGCGACCACGAGGTCGGGTGGGCCAGACGAGTAGGCGTTCTGCACGAACACCATGCCCAGCAGCGCGCCCACGACCAGGGCGGCCACGCACGTCCAGGTGAGCCACTCGAACTCACCCTGCTGCAGTCGCCCGATCACGGCCTTCGCGAAGGTCGCCACGAAACCGTAGAGCACTCCCGCGCCCACGATGTAGATGAGCGCGAAGCTGCGGTGCCGGAAGGCCGCAAAGAGCAGGAGCGCGAGGAGCAGCACCACGCCGAAGGCGATGAGGATCACCACGAGCTTCGCGTCGGTCACGGGCCGGTCGCGCGCGGTAAACGCGGCGATCGTCACGAACGCGACGATGCCGAGGACCGCGAGCCCGAGCGACGCCCGCACGCGCTTGCCCAGGCGGAGTCCGCTCACGCGGGCGTTGAGGATCGAGGTGATAATGAGCCCCACCACGCCGATCGGCTGGACGATGATGAGCGGGGAGAGCGACAGCGAACCGATCTGGAACACGACGGCCAGGCCGAGCAGGACGGTGCCGATCACCCAGGACGGGCGTCGGAGCAGGTTGCGAATGTGCCCCCAGGAGAGTCCCGCGCCGGCGCTCTCGCCGACGATGCGTTCGACCTTGTTCAGGCCCCGGGACTGGTACTGGGCGCCGACGGCGAGGAATCCCGCTCCCACGAGGGCGAGCGGGATTCCCCAGAACTGCGTCGGGTCGAGCTCCGACACCTGATCGATCATGCGTGCGGCGGTTCTGCGGGCGCGGTGGCGGGTTCGCCGCGCATGATCTCAACGAGCCGCGCGGCCGCGCGTGGCACCTCGTCGTTGACGATGATCTCGTCGAACTCGTCGGCAGCGGCGAGCTCCACCTTGGCGGTTTCCAACCGCCGCGCGCGCTCCTCCGCGTCCTCGGTGCCGCGACCGACCAGGCGATTCACGAGCTCGTCCCAGCTCGGCGGAGCGAGAAACACGAGGCGCGCCTCGGGCATGCTCGCGCGTACCTGGCGCGCACCCTGGAGATCGATCTCGAGCAGCATCATCTCGCCGCGGGCAGCGGCCTCAAGCACCGGGCCGCGCGGGGTGCCGTACCGGTACTTGTTGTGCACGGTGGCCCACTCGAGCAGCTCGTCCGAGGCAAGCATCCGATCGAATCCCTCGTCAGAGACGAAGAAGTAGTGCGACCCGTCGACCTCGCCGGGGCGCGGGTCACGCGTCGTTGCCGAGACCGAGAGGCGCACCTCCGGGTAGTGCTCCCGAATGTAGTTCGCGACCGTTCCCTTGCCCACCGCGGTGGGGCCCGCGAGTACGGTCAACGGCGGCCGGCCCGGGTTCTCCTCGATCCCGGTCCGCTCGCGCACAAACCGCTCGAGCCGCTCGCGCTGCAGCGTACCGAGGCCGCCGAGCCGCTTGCGCTCGGAGATCTCAAGCTGCGCGCGCACGCGCTCGGCCTTCACCACGCCGATCGCCGGGAAGGAGAGCAGAAAATCGGTGATCCTCAGGGTCGCGGCAGGGCTGCCTGGCACCACCGACTGCTCCAGCACGCGGAGCGGGGACACCTCCCCGCTGCGAAGCCGTCGTTTCAGTTCCGCGCGCGCCTGACGCGCCGCGATCGCGGCGCGGTTCGCTGCAATACGGTCCACCGCGGGCATCGTGCGCGCGGTGCGATTCTCTGAGCTGTTCATCTCATCGTCTCCACTCGTCGTCCTGCCCCCCAAACGTTCCTCACTGTTAAGCGTGTCACACAGTGAGCGCAGTTGCCACGGCTTCTGCCCGATCACGCACGCGAGTCGCGAGCCCGATCGGTCCGCCGGCGAGCACGCTGCGCGACTCGCTGGCGAGCAGCGCCCAGCCAAAACCGCCAAAAATCTCCGCGGCATCCTCAACTCTCGCGCCCTGGAATCCAAACCCGGGTGCGAGGACCGGCAGCGCCGGTCGCGCCGGGGGTGCCGACGCGTCGATGCCGAAGTCTTCGAGGCGGAGGGTTGCGCCGAGCACGACCCCCACTGAATTGACGTGATCGTCGCCCGGGTGGCCACACGCGAGCGCGTCGTCCACCATCGCCTGAGCCACGGTCCTGCCGTCGGCGCGCACCGCCTGCTGCACGTCGCGCGCCTCCGGGTTCGAAGTGGCGGCGAGCACGAAGAGGCCCTTCCCGTCCTCGCGCACGCGGTCGAAGGCACCTCTCAAGCTCCCGAAGCCCTGGTAGGCGGCGACGGTCATCGCGTCGGCCTCCAGCGGGGATCCGGGCCGCAACCAGGCGTCCGCGTACGCGGCGAAACTCGATCCGATGTCGCCACGCTTCACGTCGGCGATCACAAGGAGCCCCGCGGCGCGCGCGTCCGCGAGCACTCGCTCGAGCGCCACGAAGCCGGCCGAGCCAAACCGCTCGAAGAAGGCGACCTGCGGTTTCACGCAGGCCGCGACCCCGGCGGCCGCGGCGACGACCTCGCGCCCCATCCGCTCGGCCCCGGCCGCGTCGTCGGCGAGCCCCCAATCCGACAGCAGCGGTGCGTGGGGGTCGATGCCCACGCACAGGTGCCGCTTCGCAGCGAGCTCAGACGCGAGCCGGGTTCCGAACGAGACGGTCATCGTGCTGCGGCCTCCTGGGCGCGCACTGCGACGCGATCAACCTCGTACTCCTGCAGCGACTTCACGTCGAAGCCCTGCTTCTGCGCCGACACCGCGCCGACCGCCGCCGACAGCTCGGAGATCGTTGTAAAGATCGGCTTGTCCGCGGCGACTGCCGCGGCGCGGATCTCGTACCCGTCGGCGCGCGCTGAGCTGCCGGACGGGGTGTTCACGATCATGTCGACCTCGCCACGGTTGATCAGGTCGACAATCGTGTCGCCCTCGGCCTGCAGGGAGTGCTTGCGCACCACCTCGGACGTGATCCCGTTGCGGGCGAGCACCACCTGGGTGCCCTGCGTTGCGAGAATCCGGTACCCCAGCTCCTGCAAGCGCAGCGCGGGGAGCACCACCGAGCGCTTGTCGCGATCGGCCACAGAGAGGAACACCGTGCCCGAGACGGGAAGCTGGCTGCCCGCGGCCGACTGGCTCTTCGCAAACGCCGTGGGGAAGTCGCGGTCCATGCCCATGACCTCACCGGTCGAGCGCATCTCCGGCCCGAGCAGCGAGTCGACGACGAGCCCCTCGTAGGTGCGGAAGCGCTTGAACGGCAGCACAGCCTCCTTCACCGCGATGGGGGCGTCGATCGGAGCCCGGGAGCCGTCGCGCTCGGGCAGCAGCCCGGCATCGATGAGCTGCTGGATGCTCTCGCCGGCCATCACGCGCGAGGCGGCCTTCGCGAGCGGGATCCCCAGCGCCTTCGACACGAACGGTACCGTGCGCGAGGCGCGAGGGTTTGCCTCGAGCACGTAGAGCACACCCTGGCCGATCGCAAACTGCACGTTGAGGAGGCCGCGTACGCCGAGGCCGGCGGCGATCCCGAGCGTCGCCTCACGGACCTGGGCGATCTGGTCGTGCCCGAGGGTGATGGGCGGCAGGGTGCAGCTCGAGTCGCCCGAGTGCACGCCGGCCTCCTCGATGTGCTCCATGACGCCGCCCACGTACAGCTGCTCGCCGTCGTAGAGGGCATCAACGTCGATCTCGATCGCGTCGTCGAGGAACCGGTCGACGAGCAGTGGGTGGCCGGGGCCCACGAGTGCGTGGCCCTCGATGCGGCCGAAGTAGCCGTGCAGCGACTCGGTGTCGTACACGATCTCCATGCCGCGGCCGCCGAGCACGAACGACGGGCGCACGAGCACCGGGTAGCCGATCTCCTCGGCGATGCGGATCGCACCCTCCTCGTCGATCGCGGTTCCGTTGCGCGGGGCGACGAGCCCGGCGCGCTCGAGGATCCCGGCGAATGCGCCGCGCTCCTCGGCGAGGTCGATCGCCTCGGGCGTGGTGCCGAGGATCGGGATGCCCGCGTCCTTCAGCGGCTGCGCGAGACCGAGCGCGGTCTGCCCACCGAGCTGCACCACCACGCCGAGCAGCGTGCCGGAGGCCTGCTCCGCGTGGATCACCTCGAGCACGTCTTCGAGCGTCAGCGGCTCGAAGTACAGGCGGTCTGAGGTGTCGTAGTCGGTCGAGACCGTCTCCGGGTTGCAGTTGATCATGATCGTCTCGTAGCCGGCCTCGGAGAGCGCAAACGATGCGTGCACGCAGGAGTAGTCGAACTCGACGCCCTGCCCGATGCGGTTGGGGCCCGAGCCCAGAATCACGACCTTGGTGCGCTCCGACGGGGTGACCTCGGTCTCGAGGTCGTACGAGGAGTAGTGGTAGGGCGTGAGCGCTGGGAACTCGCCCGCGCACGTGTCCACGGTCTTGTAGACGGGGCGCAGCCCGAGCCCGTGGCGGAGCCCGCGAATCTCAGACTCGGAGAGGCCGCGGATCGCCGCGATCTGCGCGTCGGAGAAGCCGTGATCCTTTGCCTCGCGGAGCACGTCGAGCGTGAGCTGCGGCGCGGCCTTGACGAGCTCTGCGACCTCGTTGATGAGCACGATCTGGTCAAGGAACCAGGGGTCGATCTTGGTGGACTCGAAGACCTGCTCGAGCGTCGCGCCGAGGCGCAGTGCCTGCTGCACGTCGACGATCCGGCCGTCCGTGGGGCGCTTGATCGTCTCGAGGATGTCGGCGACGGGGCGCGTCTCCTCGCCCCAGTGGAACGAGGTGCCGCGCTTCTCGAGCGAGCGCAGCGACTTCTGCAGCGCGGTCGTGAAGTTGCGGCCGATCGCCATCGCCTCGCCGACCGACTTCATGGTGGTCGTGAGCGTGTCGTCGGCGGCCGGGAACTTCTCGAAGGCGAAGCGGGGGGTCTTCACCACGACGTAGTCGATTGCGGGCTCGAACGAGGCCGGCGTCTTCATCGTGATGTCGTTCGGGATCTCATCGAGCGTGTATCCGATGGCCAGCTTCGCCGCGATCTTGGCGATCGGGAAGCCCGTGGCCTTCGACGCGAGCGCCGAGGAGCGCGAGACGCGCGGGTTCATCTCGATGACGACCACGCGGCCGTCGGCGGGGTCGATCGCGAACTGAATGTTGCAGCCGCCCGTGTCGACGCCCACGCGACGGATGATGTCGATCGAGATGTCGCGCAGGTTCTGGTACTCGCGGTCGGTCAGGGTCAGCGCGGGGGCAACCGTGATCGAGTCGCCCGTGTGCACGCCCACGGCGTCGACGTTCTCGATCGAGCACACCACCACGGCGTTGTCCTTGGTGTCGCGCATGAGCTCAAGCTCGTACTCCTTCCAGCCGAGGATTGACTCCTCAAGGAGCACCTCGGTGGTGGGGCTGTAGTGCAGGCCGTCGGTGACGATCCGCACGAGCTCCTCCTCGGTGTACGCGAAGCCGGACCCGAGGCCGCCCATCGTGTACGAGGGACGCACCACGAGGGGGTACCCGAGATCCTGCGCGTACCCCTTCGCTGCCTCGACCGTGGTCGCGATGTACGACTTGGCCACACCGGCGCCCGCGGCGATCGCGATGTCCTTGAACAGCTGGCGATCCTCGCCCTTCTGGATCGCGTCGACCTTAGCGCCGATCAGCTCGACGTTGTACTTGTCGAGGATGCCCTGCTCGTGGAGCTCCATCGCCGCGTTGAGCGCGGTCTGGCCCCCGAGGGTCGGCAGGATCGCGTCCGGCTTTTCCTTCGCGATGATCGTCTCGATGACGGCAGCGGTGATCGGCTCGACGTAGGTCGCATCCGCGAAGTCCGGGTCGGTCATGATCGTGGCCGGGTTTGAGTTGATCAGGATGACGCGTACGCCCTCCTCGCGGAGCACGCGGCACGCCTGGGTCCCCGAGTAGTCAAACTCGCACGCCTGCCCGATGACGATCGGGCCGGAGCCGATAACGAGGACCGAATTGATGTCTGAACGCTTGGGCATACTTCTTAGGCTCCCTGGGTGGTGGTGTCTGCTGCGGCGGCGCGGTCCTGGACCAGCGTGCGGAAGCGGTCGAAGAGATAGAAGGCGTCGTGCGGGCCGGCCGCGGCCTCCGGGTGGTACTGCACCGAGAATGCGGGGATGTCGAGGCACTCAAGCCCCTCGACCACCTGATCGTTCAGGCTGATGTGGCTCACCTGCACGCGGCCGAAGCCCTCGGGCGAGGCAATCTCGCCCTCGATGGGCGCGTCGACGGCGAAGCCGTGGTTCTGGGCAGTGATCTCCACGCGCCCCGTGCGCTTGTCGAGCACCGGCTGGTTGATGCCGCGGTGGCCGAACGGCAGCTTGTACGTGCCGAAGCCGAGCGCGCGGCCGAGGAGCTGGTTGCCGAAGCAGATCCCGAAGTACGGGATCCCGTCGCGCAGCAGCTCGCGCAGCAGCACCACCTGCGCGTCGCTCGCCGAGGGGTCGCCGGGGCCGTTCGAGTAGAACAGGGCGTCGGGTGCGAGCGCTCGGATCTCCTCGAGCGTGGTGCTCGCGGGGAGCACCACCACGTCGAAGCCGTGCTCCGAGAGGTAGCGCACCGTGGCGCGCTTGATGCCCAGGTCGAGCACGGCAATGGTGCCCACGCGGGCGACGCCCTCAGCCGCGGGAACGTCGTAGCGCTCGGGAGTGGTCACCTCCTGCGAGAGGTTCTTTCCGGCCATGCCGGCCTGCTCACGGACGAGTTCGAGCTGCTCGGCTTCGGAGAGCTCCAGCTCCGCGCCCGAGAACACGCCCGCCCGCATCGCGCCGGCGGAGCGGATCTGGCGGGTGACCGCGCGGGTGTCGATGCCCGAGATTCCCACAACCCCGTCGTTCACGAGGTCCTCGTCGAGCGAGCGCTGCGCCCGGAAGTTCGAGACGCGGCGCGCGGGATCGCGGACGATGAAGCCGGCGACCCAGATCTTGCGGGATTCCATATCGGTGTCGTTCGCGCCGGTGTTGCCGATGTGCGGCGCCGTCATGAGGACGATCTGCCCGGCGTACGACGGGTCGGTGAGGGTCTCCTGGTAGCCGGTCATGCCGGTGGAGAACACGACCTCGCCGAGCGTTCGGCCGGTGGCGCCGTAGGCGCGGCCAACGTAGCGCGAGCCGTCCTCGAGTACGAGCACCGCGGCGCCCTGGGGCACGGCGGTTGCCGGCGGCACCGTTACTTCGGTCGTATTCGTGGTCACGCTTCCTCCTGGATCGTGGGGTGAGTGGTGTTGGTCTGTGCGTTGGTGCCCGTGGTGAGCACCTGCGAGATGGCGGTCGCGAAGCGCTGCTGCTCCGCCGGGTCCGCAAATCTAAAACTTGATTCAACGTCGCGGGCGGGCGCACCGGGTGCCCCCGTGCGCCAGCGCAGGAGCGAGAGCCCGTCGCGCTCGACGGTCTTACCGACTCGGCCGTTCGCCGTGCCGGCCCCCGTGAGCTGCGCGACGCCAATGGTGACGGGAGCCTCGCCGGTCACGGCGATCACCACCCCGTCGCGGCGCACTGCGACGCTCGCGTAGCCCTTGTAGCGAAGTCCCGGGATGGCAACCCGCTCAAGTGGCGCGCCCGCCGGCGTGGTCGAGACGTAGCTTGCCCGCGGGAACTCCGCGATCAGCGCGCCCGCGAGGGGCTCCGCGGACGCCACAACCGCGGCATCGCGGCGCGCACGCGCGCGCCAGGCAAACCACATGCCGCCCAGCGCGAGCGCCGCGATCGCGACCATCACGAGTGTGTAGCCGAGCGTGGTCACTGTGACACCTCCGAGTGTTCTGCGGCCGAGGCAGCGGCCGCGCCGTTCTGGGTGGCTCCGGCAGCCCGCGCCGCCGCCGCAACCGTCGCCTCGGGCACGAGCGCCCCGTCGTCGAGCGTGAGGTAGCCGCGGCGCACCGTGTAGCGCACACTGCCGGGGAGCTCCATGCCCAGGTAGGGCGAGTTGACGCTCATGCCGCGGAGGCGCTCAGTGTCGAAGACGCTGCTGCCGCTCGGGTCCACGAGCACGAGGTCTGCCGGCTGGCCGGCCTCCAGCGCGATCGGCGCGCCCGTGAGGCCGCCGATCTGAGCGGGGCGGTGCGAGAGCAGCACCTCGAGCTCGGCCCAGCTGGTGTGGCCGCCGTTCACAAGCGTGGCGAGCGCGATCGGCAGCGCCGATTCGAGCCCCACCATGCCAAACGCCGCGGCGTCCCACTCGCACTCCTTCGCCTCGAGCGGGTGCGGCGCGTGGTCGGTCGCGATAATGTCGATCACCCCGTCGGCGACGGCCGCCCGCAGGGCGAGCACGTCCTCCTCCCGCCGCAGCGGCGGGTTCACCTTGTACCGCGCGTCGTAGCTGCGCACGAGCTCCTCGGTGAGGATCAGGTGGTGCGGTGTGACCTCCGCCGTCACTGCCACGCCGCGCGCCTTCGCCCAGCGCACCACCTCGACCGATCCGGCCGTGGAGAGGTGACAGATGTGCAGCCGCGCGCCCGTGTGCTCGGCGAGCAGCACGTCGCGGGCGATGATCGACTCCTCCGCAACCGCGGGCCAGCCCTTCAGGCCAAGCTCGCTCGACAGCGCGCCCTCGTTCATTTGCGCACCCTCGGTGAGGCGTGGATCCTGCGCGTGCTGGGCGATCACACCGTCGAACGTCTTCACGTATTCAAGGGCGCGGCGCATCAGCAGCGGGTCGTGCACGCACTTGCCGTCGTCGGAGAACACGCGCACCTGCGCGCGGGACTGCGCCATCGCACCGATCTCGCTGAGCTTCTCCCCCGCCAGGTCCTCGGTGACCGCGCCGATCGGGCGCACGGTGGCGTAGCCCCCCGCGTCGCCGAGCGCCTGCACCTGCTCAACCACACCGGCGGTGTCTTGCACGGGCAGCGTGTTCGCCATCGCGAAAACGCTCGTGAAGCCGCCCGCCGCCGCCGCCCGCGTACCGGTGAGCACCGTCTCAGACTGCTCAAAGCCCGGCTCGCGCAGGTGGGTGTGCAGGTCGACGAGACCGGTGAGCGCTACGAGTCCGTCTGCCTCGATGACTCGCTCTCCGGCCCGGGGTGCGAGGTCGGTGCCGCGCTCCACGATCACGCCGTCGACGATGCGGAGATCGACCGGGGCTGCGGCGGAGAGCTCCGCACCGCGCTCGGTGAGGGCCGCGGCGAGGCGCGCCCCGCGGATCAGGATGCCGGGGTTCGCGGTCATGCGGTCTCTCCTTCACGGGAGCTAGTGGGGTCGGGGTCGGGCTGGGCGCCGCGCTCGCCAGAGAGCAGCAGGTACAGGGCTGCCATGCGCACGGAGACGCCGTTGGTGACCTGTTCGAGCACGGTTGAGCGCGGCGAGTCCGCGGCGCGCGAGGAGATCTCCAGGCCGCGGTTCATCGGCCCGGGGTGCATCACAATGGCGCGCTCGCTGAGCCGCGCGAGGCGCGCATCGTCGAGGCCCCAGTTTCGAGCGTACTCCCGCTCGTTGGGGAAGAACGCCGCGTGCATGCGCTCGCTCTGGATCCGCAGCATCATCACCACGTCCGGGCGCTCCACGCGGAGGGCCTCATCGAGCGAGTGGTGATTCGTCACGGGCCAGGTTCGTGCGCCGTAGGGCAGCAGCGTCTCTGGCGCCACGAAGCTCACGTGTGCGCCGAGCGCGTTCAGCAGCCACAGGTTTGAGCGGGCCACGCGCGAGTGGGCGATGTCGCCGACGATCACCACGGACACGCCGTCGAGGTCGCGCCCGCGGCTGTCCGCGCCGAAGAGGCGGCGGCGCATGGTGAACGCGTCGAGCAGGGCCTGGGTGGGGTGCTCGTGCGTGCCGTCACCGGCGTTGAGCACGCCGGCGTCGATCCACCCGCTCGACGCGAGCCGGGCCGGCGCGCCAGACGCGGGGTGGCGGATCACCACACCGTCGGCGCCGATCGCCTGCAGCGTCTGCGCGGTGTCCTTCAGCGACTCGCCCTTCGACACCGAGGAGCCCTTCGCAGTGAAGTTGATCACGTCGGCGGAGAGCCGCTTCGCGGCGGCCTCGAACGAGATCCGCGTGCGCGTCGAGTCCTCAAAGAACAGGTTCACCACGGTCTTGCCGCGCAGCGTGGGAAGTTTCTTCACCTCGCGCTGCTGCGTGGCCGCCATGTCCTCGGCGGTGTCGAGGATCAGGATCGCGTCGTCCCGGCTCAGCGTGCGTGTGTCGAGCAGGTGCCTCATGCGCGGTCCCCCTCGGCGGCGTCGGACGAGATGGTGACCTCGTCGATGCCGTCGTGCTCGGCGAGCCGCACAGAGATGCGCTCGTGCTTTGCGCTCGGCAGGTTCTTGCCGATGTAGTCCGCGCGGATCGGCAGCTCGCGGTGCCCGCGGTCGATGAGCGCGGCGAGCCGCACCGCCTTCGGCCGGCCGTGGTCGTTCAGCGCGTCGAGCGCGGCGCGCACGGTGCGTCCCGAGTAGAGCACGTCGTCGACGAGCACCACGGTGCAGCCGTCGATCCCGGTCACCGGCATGTCGGTGGGGTGCGGGGCGCGCGTCGGATGGTGCGCGAGGTCGTCACGGTACATGGTGACGTCGAGGCTCGCTACGGGGACGTCTCGTCCCTCGATCCGCGAGATGGTGTCGGCGATCCGGGCGGCCAAGAACGTGCCGCGCGTGGGGATCCCCACCAGTACAAGGCCATCAACGCCCTTGTTTGCCTCGATGATTTCATGCGAGATTCGAGTCAGTGCCCGCGAGATCTCAGCGCTTTCAAGCACTACACGCGTTCCCATATTCGAGCCCCCCTTCTCCGCCTCACTGGACGGGAGTTAAAGAAAAGCTGATGTGACCAGCATAGCCGATCCTGCGACCGTTCCGGTGCGGGCACGATCACTCGCGCCCGCACCGGGCTCAGCCTCGGGCGTGGTCCGCGACGCGGCCCAGCACACCGTTGACGAAGCGACCGGAGTCGTCCGTCGAGTATTCCTTTGCGAGCTCAACCGCTTCGTCGATGGCGACCGGGGTCGGCACCTCCGGGTTGAAAAGGATCTCCCACGACGCCATGCGCAGCAGCGCACGATCGAGGTGCGGCATCCGGTCGAGCGTCCACCCCAGCGCGTAGCTCATAATGAGCTCGTCGATCTCGTCGCGGTGGTCACTGACCCCGTCGACGATCTCGCGGGCGTACAGCCAGGAGGCGGCCCGATCGGGCTCGCCCGCCGCGCGCTTCGCTTCGGCGTTGACAATTGCGGCGATCGATTCTCCACGCAGGTCTGCCTGGTAGAGCATGTCGAGCGCCCGCTTGCGAGCTTTCGTCCGTGCAGACACGGAGACTAGTCGTTGACCCGGCCGAGGTAGTCACCCGTGCGGGTGTCTACCTTGACCTTCGTGCCGGTCTCGAGGAACAGCGGCACCTGGATCTCGGCGCCGGTCTCGAGGGTTGCCGACTTGGTGCCGCCCGTGGAGCGATCGCCCTGCAGGCCCGGCTCGGTGTAGGTGACCTCGAGCACGACGGACGCCGGCATTTCGAGGTAGAGGGGCTCGCCCTCGTGGAGCGCGATCTGCACCTGCTGGCTCTCAAGCATGTACTTTGAGGCGTCGCCCACCACCGTCGGCGAGACCGTCAGCTGGTCGTAGTCAGACTGGTCCATGAAGACGAAGTCGGCGCCGTCCTGGTACAGGTACTGGTAGTCGCGGCGGTCGACGCTCGCGGTCTCGATCTTCGCGCCAGCGTTGTAGGTCTTGTCGATGATCTTGCCCGAGACCACGTTCTTCTGCTTCGTGCGTACGAACGCGCCACCCTTACCCGGCTTGACGTGCTGGAACTCGATCACGCTCCAGAGCTGACCGTTCTCCTTGATGACGGTGCCGTTCTTGATGTCGTTCGAGGTTGCCATGCAGTGGTTCTCCGGGTTCTATAAAGTTCGAGCGCTGAAGCGCGCCGATACAGTCTACACGCCGGATCCGCCCCCTGATTTGCAGCTGACGCACAAATGATGTCGCGAGGACCCCGCGCCGCGCATAGGCTTCGCCGTATGCACATGATCTTCCGCACGCTCTGGCACCAGTGGTTCGTGGGCAGGCGCGGCGCCCGGCTCGGCTTCAGCGACGTGTCGCGATCCAGGTTTCGGGTGTGGCCCACCGACATCGACCTGCTGCGACACATGAACAACGGGAAGTATCTCTCCATCATGGACGTCGCGCGGTTCGATCTGATCCAGCGCAATCGCACCTGGGAGATCTTCCAGCGCGAGGGCTGGTACCCGGTCGTCGTGGGGCAGACGATCTCATATCGGAAGTCGTTGAACCCGTGGAAGCGGTTCTGGATCGAGTCGAAGATCCTGGGCTTCGACGATCAGGCCGTGTACATGGAGCAGCGCTTCGTGCGCCGCGATGCACAGGGCCGCCCAGATCTGTACGCTCGGGCGTTCGTGCGCGCGCGCATCCTGCGCCGCACGGGCGGCGTCGTGCCCGTCTCAGAGATCATCGAGAAGAGCGGCGCGAACCCCGATGAGCTGCGGGTCCCCGAGGAGATCCTCGCCTGGGGCGCGGCAACGAAGCTGCCCTCGACCCGAGTCGACGCGTTTAGCTCCTGGGACTAGGCCCAGGAGCCGCCCACACCGGCTAGGCGACCGGCGGTCGTGCCCCCAGGTGCGGGCCCTGATTACCGATCTCGCGGCAGGTGATGCGGATCACGCGCTCCCCCGCGTCGTACACGTGGCGCGCAGCGAGCTTGCCGTCGGCGACCGAGCCGGCGAGCCAGGTAAACGTGCCGGTGTCGACGGGCGCCTCCCCCGCTGCGATCCGCATGAGCTGCAGCATCAGCAGCTCCGGCAGCGACGCGTGCGGGCCGTGCGCGAAGCCGAGCCCCAGCACGGCGGGTGCCGCCCCGCCGGGAACGAGCCGGAGCGTCCAGCGCACCACCCGCCCGGGCCCCACGCGCTGCACCACGGTCGGCAGGCTCCCCGCAGACTCGGGGATGCGGTCGAGGGCACCAAACCCCCGCACCGCGTCGGTGGCGAGGACGAGCGGCGACCCGCCAGACTCGCCGCCGAGCACCTCGGGGTGCGCCGCGGCGGCGCGCGCGAACGTGGCGCGCCAGTGCTCGATCCCCAGCCCGTACGGCGCGGGGACCGGAACAAGCTCCGGGTCCCGGGCGAGCAGCGCGCCGAGCCGGGACAGGTCGACCCCGGCCGCCGCAAACGCCTCGGGCTCCGGCACGGTGGTCGCAGCGAACCCGGCGGCGACGCTCGCGGCCCGGAACGCTTCGTCAAGCCGCCGCATCGCGTCGGCGTCGCCGATCGCTCCAAACGCCGCCCCCGCGTGAATCGCCCCGGCCTCACGGTCGAGCCAGGCGTCAAACTCCGCGCCCGGCTGCTCGCCCGTGTGCGCCGCCGCGGCGGCGTCGAGTCGCGCGGAGAGCTCGGGGAACAGCGTGCGCACCAGCCGCAGCTGCTCGCTCGCACTCGAGTGGCGTTCCATTGCGCTGTCCTGTTCGTCTGGGGGTCCGGAGTGTCCCGAGGCGGATCCGGGGTCGGGCCCCGGGCGTCCTGAGGCGGATCCGGGGTCGGGCCCCGGGCGTCCTGAGGCGGATCCGGGGTTGGGTTCGTATCTCACGGTAGCTCACTCGCGATGATGTCGTGCAGCGTCTCGGCGAGGAGCGCCGGGCGCTCAACGCGACGCCCGTCCGGCGCGTAGCGATCGGTCATCTCGTCGCTCCCGAAGCCGCAGCCCACCACGAGCACACCGGCCGCACGCAGCGCACGCAGCTCACGGGCCGCGGCGACGGGATCGTTCGAGCCGCCGTCGCTGATCAGAATCACGATGCGTCGGCGCTCCACCCCGTCCGCTGCTGCCAGCGGCGCCTCGCTCGCGTGCCCCGCGACGCCGAGCTGCTCCGCCGCGGCCCGCAGCGCGGCCCCATCGTTCGTCGACCCGCGGGGCGAGCGGATCGCCGCGTCGAGCGCGCGCCGCACCGCGTCGTCGATGCCGCCGGAGAGCGGTTTGACGACCGCCACCTCAGCGTCAAAGACAAGCAGGGCGGTGCGGATGTCGAGCTCAAGCTCGCTGCCGGCGGCCCGCTCGGCGTGCCGCACGTCGCGCTCCACCCCGCTCAGCGCCTCCAGCATAATCAGCATCGCGTCTGACGCCGCCGCGGCGATCGCGCCCTGCATCGAGGCAGACCGATCCACCAGAAACACGTAGTCGGTGCTGCCGGCCCGCCGGGTGCGCCGCGGACGCACCACCCGGCTCCGGTACGCGAGCGGTCGCGCGACGCCCGCGAACGCCTGCGCTACGGCCCCCGGAAGGGCCTCGATGGCGAGCTCGTCCCCCTCCGGCTGCGGCCTGCGGCTCAGCGCCGGCCGCAGCGCCAACCGCTCGGCGATCACGCGCTCCCACAGGGCACGCATCCGCTCGATCGCCGGCGCGAGCTCCGCCGCACGCGCCCGATACTCCGCGAGCGCCGTACTCCCCGAACCCGCGACCGCGGCACCACCCGCGCCACCCGGTTCGCGCGCCCCCGTCGACTCGTCGAGCGCGGGGTCGCGCGCCAGCTCAAGCACCGCGTCGAGCAGCGCGCCGGTCGCCGGCATTGGCGTGGTCAGCATCGTCTCGACGAAGCCGGCGTGCTCCGCCGCAAACAGGTCCGCGCCCTCGGCACCGTCGCGCCCCTCGCCCGCTCGCGCGCGCTCCTGCTCGTCGGCCGCGGCGCTCTGCGGAGCCGCCTCAGAGGTGTCGGTGTCGGTGTCGTCCCCGCCGCCCGCCGCGTCCGCGTCTGCCGCGCCGGAGCCGGTCTCAAGCCCCGCAGCTTCGTCCGCCGCCGCCCCCGAGTTCCCCCCGTCCTGCCCCAGTCCCCGCTCCGCCGCGTCGCGCGCCAGCAGCCGCTCATACGGCGGCAGCAGCAGCGCGAGCGCGCGCTCGAACCGCTGCAGGGCCGAACGGCTCGGATCCGGCGCCAGCACCCGGCGTACGGGGTCAACTCCGGCGCCGCCCAACACCGACAGCCGCGCGAGCTCCTCGGCCACGCCCGCGTCGAGCGTGCCTACCGCGGCCGCAACGCGCTGATCCGCGCGCTCGGCCACACCAAACCACAGCACCAGGGCAACCCACTGCAGGTGCCGCGGCAGCACGCCCAGATCGCCGGGCATGCCGCGGGTCAGCGCCGCGGCGAGCGGGCCGCGCACCCCGGGCATCGCGCGCAACAGCTCCCCCGCCGACTGCACACGCAGCACTGCGTCGAGCAGCGGCGCCACCGCGGGCCGCTGCTCCGCAATCGAGCGGGCACGCCGGGCCCGCGCCGCGGCCACACGCTCCCCGCGCGGCCCCTCCCACAGGTGCAGCATCGCCAGGGCCACCGCCTCGGCCGCCCCGTGGCCGCGACTGAGATACCAGCCCAGTCCCACGCGCAGCGTGCCGTCGACGACTTCCCAGCGCTCGTCCCCGGTCACCACCACCGGCACGCCAAGCACCCCACCGACCGCCGCGAGCCGCGCGCTCAGCTCCCCCACTGGCGCGCTCACGCCGGCATCGGTTTCCATCCACTCACACTATCCCGCCGGACACGGCCGGGGTGGTGGTAGCGTGACGAGCATGCTCACATTCGACGCCAACCCGGTGCTCGCGGAGGCCCAGGAAATCAGCGCGGAACTGCGTCGCGTGCGCCGCGCGCTCGCTGCGGAGGACTCACCGGCCGAGGCCGAGGCCCACCGCGCGGACCTCGCTGAGCTGCAGCGCCGGTTGAGCGAACTGCACGCCGAGCCGAGCCATCGCGCCGCGCTCGATGCGGCGCTCACCGAGCGCGCGCGGACGCTGCGCCTTGCGGTGTCCGAGCGCCGCGCGGAACTCGCTGCCCGGACGCGCTCCGCCGCGGCCGACGCGGTGGTCGCCCGCGCGGTGGCGCAGGGACGCGGGCTCACCGCCGGTGAGCGGGCGCGGGCCGCGGGTCTGCGCGGCGGTGCGCACCGCGACGACGCCCACCCGAGTAGCGCGCACCTCGACGCCGGGCTCACGACGCCCGAGCGCAGGGACGGGGTCCTCGCGGCGCTTGGCACCCTGCGGCTCCGGGAGGCCCGCTCCCAGCTGCGCGACGGGCTCCTCCTCACCGGGCAGATGCGCAGCATCATCGCCGAGGCCGGCCCGGCGATCCTGCGCGGTGATCCGGTGCTGCTGCTCGGAGAGACCGGCGGCGCAAAGACGGCGCTCGCGGAGCACCTCTCCCGCGTCACCGTGGGCCGGGAGCCCGAGCTCGTCTCCGGCTACGGCGACATCACCGCCGCGCAGCTGATCGGCAGCCACGAGCTGCGCGCGGTCGACGGGGCGACCGTGAGCGTGTTCACCCCGGGCCCGCTGCTGCGCGCGATGGCCGAGGGTCGGCCCGTGATCCTTGACGAGGTCAACGCGATGCCCGCCGAGTTCTTGAAGCGCCTGAACCGCATTCTGCAGCTGCGCCCGGGCGACGCGCTCGGCGTGCAGGAGGACGCGGGCCGAGAGGTGCGCATTGCGCCGGGCTTCGCGATCCTCGCGACCGCGAACGAACAGACCCCCCACCGCTACCGCGGGCTCGATCGCCTGAGCGCGGAGCTGGTCAACCGGTTCGGTGCGAACAGCTACCGGGTGCACTACCCCGACGCGGGCACACCGTTCGAGGAGTTTCCGGTCGAGAACGGCCTGCTCGCGGCCGCAGCCATCGTCGATGCGCGCGGGGAGCTTCCGCCCGAGTGGTCCGCGGACGAGCTCGCGCGGGTCGCGCGCGCGGCGTTCATCAGCCAGCAGGTGTTCGCCGGCGCGGTCACCGACGGCTTTAGCGACTACGTGAGCACCGAGCGCGAGATCGACGGCAGGCCGGGCCTCGAGGAGTCGGTGCTCGCCCCGCGCACGCTCGTGGCAATCGTGCAGAAGGTGACCGCCAGCGCCGGATCGGTCAGCCTTGATCGCGCGCTCACGCGCTTCGTGGAGGGCGTGATGCACCGCGAGGACCGCCGGGTCCTCGCCCTCATCCTGGAGGGCCAGGGGTTCCGGCTGGGGTGAGCCCCGGCGCAGGAACGCGCCGGGGTGCCCCGGAGTGCGCCGGAGTGCGCCGGCGCGGGTGCTCTGGCGTGCCGGTGCGGGAGGCCCGCGCCTAGCTCGCGATCTCCTGGTACGCGAACTGCAGCATCGAGTCGTCCACGCCGGCAAGCACGCGCGGCTTGCCGATCTCGTCGAGCACGATAAACCGCAGCATGCCCGCCCGGGCCTTCTTGTCCCGCTGCATGGTGGCGAGCAGGCCGGGCCAGCGCCCCGCGGGGTAGCTCAGCGGCAGGGTGAGCGAGGTGAGGATCCGGCGGTGCCGGTCCACGGCGGCGTCCGAGAGCGCACCGGCCATGCGGCCCAGCTCGGCGGCGTACATCATGCCGATCGAGATGGCCACGCCGTGCCGCCACTGGTAGCGCTCCGCGTGCTCGA
Organism: Leucobacter luti; assembly: GCF_004217175.1. Lineage (GTDB taxonomy): Bacteria > Actinomycetota > Actinomycetes > Actinomycetales > Microbacteriaceae > Leucobacter > Leucobacter luti. The sequence goes on along the minus strand of NZ_SHKI01000005.1, from coordinate 495,358 downwards.
TCGCGTGTCCGAGCGTGTGCCCGTAGTTGAGGATCTCGCGCAGGCCCCCCTCGCGGAAGTCCTCCGACACCACGCGCGCCTTCACGCCGATGGCGAGCTCAACGAGCCGCTTGAACTCGGGCGTCGTCGGATCAGTGGCACGCGCAACGTCGGCCTCCAACAGGTCGAGGATCCCCGGCTCGGCGATAAAGCCGCACTTTGCGATCTCGGCGAACCCGGCGAGCACCTCGTTCCGCGGCAGGCTCTCGAGCAGTTCGAGGTCGCAGATTACGCCGGCGGGGGCGTAGAACGCGCCCACCAGGTTCTTGCCCTCGGTCGTGTTGATGCCCGTCTTACCGCCGACCGATGCGTCAACCATGCCGAGCACGCTCGTGGGGATCTGCACCAGCCGGACGCCGCGCAGCCAGGTCGCCGCCACGAAGCCGGCGAGGTCGGTGACCGCGCCGCCACCGAGCCCGATGATGGCATCGGTGCGGGTGAAGTCTGCCTGGCCGAGGATCTGCCAGCAGAAGGCGGCCACCTCGACCCGCTTCGCGGACTCGGCATCGGGCACCTCGGCGAGCAGCACCTGCTCGTACTGGCCCTGCAGCGCGTCGCGCAGCTCCGTGGCCACGCGTCCCACGGTCGGCGTGTGCACGATCAGGATCTTCGCGACGCGTTCACCGAGCACCTCGGGCACGCGATCGAGGATCCCGCGCCCCACGAGGACGCCGTAGTCGTTCTCGCCAGTGACCCGGATCTCGGTTACCTGGGACTCCGTCATGATTCACTCCTGTTCGGTGGCGTGGCCGCCTCGGCGCCGGGTTGCGGCGCGCTCTTCTTGCCGAAGCTGCGCGCCCACTGGGCGACGCGGCGGGCGAGCTGTTCTTTCGTGGCGCGGTCGGTGCGGTAGGTGACATCGGCGACCTCGTCGTAGAGCGGTTTGCGCTCCGCAAGGATCCGGCCCCACGCCTCCGGGTCGTCGCGCAGCAGCGGGCGACGAGCAAGGTTCGCCGTGCGCAGCACGGCCTCCTGCGTGGTCATGAGCAGCACCACTGGGTGCCCAGCCAGCAGCTCGCGCGTGCTCTCACGGAGCACTGCCCCACCGCCGAGCGCCACGATGCGTCCGCCCGGAACGGCGAGCTCCGCCGCGATCACCTCGGCCTCGATCCGGCGAAACTCTGCCTCACCGTGCGTGGTGAAGAACTCGGCGATCTGCCCGTGCTGGCGCACGAACACCGCGTCTGTATCAACAAACGGCACGCCGAGCTCCTTCGCAACGCGCTTGCCCAGGCTCGTCTTGCCCGCGGCCATCGGGCCGACGAACACCACGGCGCGATCGGGCAGCCGCACGCCGCCGCGCCGGCGCCGCCGCCGGCGCGGGCGCCCACGTCCGGCGCGGGAGCGCGGCTCAGGCGCGGCGCCCTGCGGCTCCGCGTCGGTGGGGTGCTGGAGTTCGGGCGTCGTCGGCGGGGCCGGCTTCGGTGGTGCCGCTGGCGGCCCAGCCGTCCGCGCGACCCGGCGATGCCCGGTCACGACTCGATGACGGTCGACAGTCGCTCGGGGATCGCGGCGAGATACGACTCAAGATTCCGCTTCGTCTCCGCGACGCTGTCGCCGCCAAACTTCTCGGTGACCGCGTCTGCGAGCACGAGGGCGACCATCGCCTCGGCCACCACGCCGGCCGCCGGAACCGCGGACACGTCGGAGCGCTGGTGGTGCGCCTTCGCCTCCTCGCCGGTTGCGACATCGATCGTGGGGAGCGCGTGCGGCACGGTGGCGATCGGCTTCATCCCCGCGCGCACGCGGAGCACCTGGCCGGTCGTCATGCCGCCCTCGATGCCGCCGGCACGACCGGTCTCGCGCGCGATCTGGCCGGCGGCCACGTGCAGCTCGTCGTGCGCCGCGGAGCCCCGGCGGCGCGTCGTCTCGAAACCGTCGCCCACTTCCACGCCCTTGATCGCCTGGATGCCCATCAGGGCACCAGCGAGGCGCGAGTCGAGGCGGCGGTCCCAGTGCACGTACGATCCGAGCCCCGGCGGGAGCCCGTAGGCGAGCACCTCGACGATGCCGCCGATCGTGTCGCCCGACTTCTTCGTGTCGTCGACCTCGGCCACCATGCGCGCGCTCGTTGCGGCGTCAAAGCAGCGCAGCGGGTCAGCGTCGAGCGCCGCTGTGTCCTCCGGGCGCGGCAGCGCCGAGCCAGCGGGGGCGACAATGTCGCCGAGGGACACGGTGTGGCTCACGAGCCCAATACCGAGCTCGCCGAGGAATGCACGCGCCACGGCGCCGAGGGCCACGCGGGCGGCGGTCTCGCGGGCGCTGGCGCGCTCAAGGACCGGGCGCGCCTCGTCGAAACCGTACTTCTGCATCCCGGTGAGGTCTGCGTGCCCGGGGCGCGGGCGCGTCAGCGGGGCGCCGCGACCGCGCGACTTCTCTGACAGCTCAGTGGGTTCGGCAGACATCACCTCGGCCCACTTGGGCCACTCGGTATTGCCGATCCGGATCGCCACCGGACCACCGATCGATACGCCCTGCACCACGCCGCCCGAGAGGTTGAGCTCGTCCTGCTCAAACTTCATGCGGGAGCCGCGGCCATAGCCGAGCTTGCGCCGGGCAAGGTCTGCCCGGATCTCTTCGAGTGAGATGGGCACGCCAGCAGGCAGCCCCTCCAGGACAGCAATCAGTTCGGGGCCGTGGGATTCTCCAGCGGTAAGCCAACGCAGCATGCCCACTATCCTCCCATATCGGCGGAGGCCGTCGCTCCGCGCATCGCCGCGCGCACCGCCCCTTCATCGGCGAGCGGCGTGTCTGGGTCCCCGGAGCTGAAGATCCGCACCTGGACGATTGCCTGCTCAATGAGCATGGCCGTGCCCGGGTGGGCAACACCGCCCGCGGCGCGCCAGCGCTCCGCGAGGGGCGACGGCCACGGGTCGTAGGCCACGTCGAAGAGCGGCACCGCCGTGAGAGCGGCCGGCACATCGAGTGCGCGCCCCGCGGGGCCGGGCAGGGTCGAAATGATCAGCGTCGACGAGCCATCGCGGAGCGCCTCGTCCGCGAGCCCGTGTGCGGACATCGCTGTCGCCTCGTCCCCGCGGGCCGCGAGGGCCGCGGCCGCTGCTGAGTTGCGCCCCGCAACGCGGATCCGTCCGGCCCCCAGGCGCTGCGCGGCGAGCACCGCCGACACCGCCGTGGCTCCCGTGCCGAGCACGATCGTGTCGGCCGGATCGAGACCGGCCGCGCCAATCGCTGTCGCGAGTCCCGCGACATCGGTGTTGAAGCCGTCCCAGCCGCGCCCGTCGTCGCGCCGCCGCAGCGTGTTCACCACGCCGCTCGCCCGCGCGACCGGGTCGAGATCACGCGCGATCCGGTGCGCCTCCTCCTTGAGCGGCATCGTGACCGAGAAGCCCCGCCACTCGGGGCCGCGCGACGCCACGAACGCGGCGAGCGAGTCCGCCCCGCAGCGCACCGCCGAGTAGCGCCAGGGCAGCCCGAGCGTGCTGTACGCGGCCCGATGGATCGCGGGCGACAGCGAGTGCCCGATCGGCCAGCCGAGCACCGCCAGCTGGTCGACCACCTAGCAGCCCTTGCCCGGGTTCGCCGCGCACCACTCGTTCAGCACGCCAACGGCAGCCTCATGATCCTCCTGCGTCACGCTGAACGCAGACTCGCGCGTGTCGAGGTTGATCGCCACAAAGTACAGCCAGTCCCCCGGCTCCGGGTTGAGCGCCGCATCGATCGCGTCGCGGCCGGGGTTGGCGATCGGCCCGGCTGGGAGCCCCTCGATCACGTAGGTGTTCCACGGGTTCTCGTCCGTGAGCGCCTCGTCGGTCGACCACACGGAGCCGTCCTCGTGCTGGCCCATGCCGTACTGCGCGGTGGAGTCCATCTGCAGTTTCATGCCCTGGTCGAGCCGGTTCTGGATCACGCGCGACACCTTCGCGAAATCCTCGATCCGACCGCCCTCGCGCTGAATCATCGCCGCGATCGTGAGCGTGCGCTCCCAGTCCGCCTCGGCGACGCCAAACTCCGTGAGCACGTTCTTCTGCTCGTCGACGAGCCGCTGGATCGCCTGCGCGCCCGTGGTGTCCTCTTCGAACTCGTAGGTCGCCGGGAACAGCCACCCCTCAAGGCTCGTGACCCCCTCGGGCAGGCCGTAGGGAGCCGGGTCCGCGACGGCGTCCTGCAGCTCCTGCAGCGGGATGTCTGCCCCCGCCGAGATCAGCTCGATCGTCTGGTCCACCGTCTTGCCCTCGGGGATCATCGCGGTGAGCTGCATCTTGTTCGCGGGGTCCTGCAGCGCGTCGAGCGCCCCCTGGGCGCTCATCTGCAGCTTCAAGCGGTACGAGCCCGGCAGGAACTCAACGGCGGGGTCCTGTGCGAGCAGCAGCGAGTAGAACGCCTCGGAGGTCTTCACCACGTCGGCCTCGGCCAGGCTCGCGGCGATATCCTCGCCGATCTCACCCTCGGTGATCACCACGATCGTGTCGCCCTCGCCGGGGCCCTCGTAGTCGTTGGTGGTCCAGCCGAGCGCGAGCGAGATCTGCGCCCCGTACTGCGTCCACAGGTAGCCTCCCGCGGCCGCGAGGCCGCCCAGCAGGAGCACCGCAACAATCAGGGAGATGAGGATCTTCTTCCCGGCCCCCGAAGACTCCTTGCGCGCGCGTGCGTTCATTCGACGTTCTCCTTCGCGTCCGGCGCGGCCACGTCGACCGCGCTCCCGGGCGCCTCACCCTGCGCGCGCTCACTGTCGAGCGCGTGTTGGAGGATCACCACTGCCGCTGCCTGATCAATGATCGAGCGGCTCTGTTTCGTTTTCTTTCCAGCCTGCCGCAGCTGCCCCTGCGCCGACACGGTCGACAAGCGCTCGTCGACGAGCCGCGTGCCGATTCCCGCGGGCGCGAGGCGCGCCGCGAGGCGCGCCGCAAAGCCGGTCGCATCGTCGGTCGACGGGGTGTGCTCTCCGCGCATGTTGAGCGGCAGTCCAACGACCACCTCGAAGGCGTCGAGCTCCGCGGCGATCTCAGCCAGCCGCGCGAGGTCGGTGATGCCCGCCGCGTCACGAGCGACGGTCTCAACCGGGGTCGCGAGCATGCCGTGGAAGTCGCTTCGTGCGACGCCGATGCGGGCCTTGCCCACATCGACGCCGATTCGAACGCCCGTGCGCATCCGGCTATCCCGCGAGGCTGCGGCGAATCTCCGCAAGCGCCGCGTCGATCTTGGCCGGGTCGGTGCCGCCGCCCTGCGCGAGGTCGGGCTTACCCCCGCCACCGCCGCCGAGCACCTTCGCGCCCAGCTTGGCGAGGTCACCGGCGCGGACACCCGCGCTACGTGCACCCTCGGTTGTCGCGGCAATCACGACGGGCTTGCCGTCGCTCTCGCCGGCGAGCACCACCACGGCGGCCTCGCCGGAGAGCCGCTCGCGCACCTGCAGCGCGAGCCCGCGCACGTCGTCCGCCGAGCCCACGCTGCCCAGCGACGCGAGCACCACGCGCAGCGCGCCAACGGTCTCGGCGCCGGAGACGAGCTCCGGGACCCGCTCCGCGAGCTTCGCGGCCTCGAACGCCGCGATCTTCTTCTCGGCGGCCTTGAGCTGCGCTCCCAGGTCCTGGACGCGGCCGATCAGCTCAGCGCGAGGCACCTTCAGTCCGCTCGTCAGCTGCTGCACGATCGCACGCTCCGCGGCGAAGTTGCGGAACGCTTCGATCCCCACGAGCGACTCGACGCGACGGTTGGTCGATCCGACGGAGCTCTCGGAAATGAGGCTGATCATGCCCACCTCCGAGGAACTCGACACGTGGGTGCCCGCGCACAGCTCGCGCGACCACTCCCCGCCGATGTCCACCACGCGCACGCGGTCGCCGTACTTCTCGCCGAACAGCGCCATCGCGCCCATTGCCTTCGCCTCGTCGATTCCCATTTCGCGGGTCACGACCTCGTAGTCTGACCGGATCGCGAGGTTCGAGATCTCCTCGATCTCGCTCTTCGTCTCCTGCGAGAGGGCGTCGGTGTGCGTGAAGTCGAGGCGCAGGTAGCCGGCCTTGTTGTACGAGCCCGCCTGGTGCGCGCTCGACCCGAGCACCTCGCGCAGCGCCGCGTGGACGATGTGCGTCCCGGAGTGCGCCTGCGTGGCGCCCCTGCGGTAATCAGCGTCGACGCGGGTCTCGGCGCGCTGGTCGATCCCGATCGTGCCGATCGTCACGCGGACCGTGTGCACCACGAGGCCCGGTACGGGCTTCTGCACGTCGAGCACCTCGGCCTCGAAGCCGTCGCCCACGATCACGCCCTGATCCGAGTCCTGGCCGCCCGACTCCGCCCACAGCGACGTCTCGGCGAGCACCACCTCCGCGACCTCACCCTCGCGCGCCTCGCGCACCGCGACGCCGTCGACCACGAGGCCGAGGACGCGGCTCTCGTGCGTCAGCTCGTCGTAGCCGGTGAACAGCGTCTCCCCGAGGCCGCGCAGCTCCTTGTACACGGAGAGGTCGGCGCGCTGCCCCTTCTTCGCCTTCGCGTCGGCCTTCGCCCGGTCGCGCTGCTCCTGCATCAGCTCACCGAACACCGTACGGTCGACGGCGACGCCGGCCTCCTCGGCGATCTCAAGCGTGAGCTCGATCGGGAAGCCGTGCGTGTCGTGCAGCAGGAACGCGGTGTCGCCCGGTACCGCAACTGAGCCGCTCTTCGCCGTGTCGACGGCGGTCTCGAGGATCTGGATCCCCGAGGCGAGGGTGCGCAGGAAGGTCTTCTCCTCGGCGTACGCCGCGCGCGAGATGAACTCGAAGTCGCGCTCGACCGCGGGGTACGCACCCTTCATCGCGTCGCGCGACACCGGGAACAGCTCCGCGAAGCTCGAACCGTCAAAGCCGAGCAGGCGCATCGACAGGATCACGCGGCGCAGCAGGCGGCGCAGAATGTAGCCGCGGCCCTCGTTCGACGGGGTCACCCCGTCTGCGATCAGCATGAGGCCGCTGCGCACGTGGTCCGCGATCACGCGGAGCCGCACGTCGTCTGCGTGGTCGGCGCCGTACACCTTGCCGGCGAGCGCCGCGGCGCGATCAAGCACCGGGCGTACCTGATCGATCTCGTACATGTTCTGCACGCCCTGCTTGATGAACGCGACGCGCTCCAGGCCCATGCCGGTGTCAATGTTCTTCTTCGGCAGCTCGCCCAGGATCGTAAAGTCGGTCTTCGACTTCACGTCGGCGACCTGGTACTGCATAAAGACCAGGTTCCAGATCTCCACGTAGCGGTCGTCGTCGGTGATCGGGCCGCCGTCGATCCCGTGCTCGGGCCCGAGATCGTAGAAGATCTCGGAGCAGGGGCCCGCCGGGCCGGGCTGCCCGGTCGACCAGTAGTTGGTGTCTTTCCCGAGCCGCTGAATGCGATCCTCGGGCAACGACGAGTGCTCACGCCACAGGGCGAACGCTTCGTCGTCCTCTTCGTAGATAGTGACCCACAGGTCCTTCGCCTCGAAGCCCAGCCCGCCGCCGTCCTCGGACGTGGTGAGCAGCTCCCACGCGTACTTGATCGCGTCTGACTTGAAATAGTCGCCGAACGAGAAGTTGCCGCACATCTGGAAGAACGTGCCGTGACGCGGGGTCTTGCCCACCTCTTCGATGTCGTTCGTGCGGATGCACTTCTGCACGCTCGTTGCCCGGGGGTACGGCGCCGGCACGAGGCCGGACAGGTACGGCACGAACGGCACCATTCCCGCAACCGTGAACATGAGGCTCGGATCGTCACTCACGAGCGAGGCGGAGGGGACGACGGTGTGCCCGCGCTGCTCGAAGAAGTTGAGCCAGCGGCGATGAATTTCAGCGGTCTGCATCCGGGGAGGTCTTTCTGAGAGGTGTGCGGCACCGGCGCGCGGCGGCGCCAGCCTGATCGAGCTACGGCTTGGTGGGGAGCGCCCGGAGGGCCTCCTCAACCTCGTCTGCGAGTGAGTCGTCGTCAACCTCAGCCTCGTAGCCGGACGCGAACGCGCGCCCGAACTCGTCGACCCCACGGTTGACGCGGTCGAAGAACTGCCGCCCCTCGGGGGTGCGATTAATGAAGTGTGCGGCGATGAAGCCCAACACGACTCCGAAGAGCAGCAACATCAGCTTGCGCATGTCTCATTCCTCCATTCGACGAGCGAGCACGGCGAAGCCGCGTCGGAAAGCATGCTCAAGCTTAGCGGGTGCGGCCTGGCGGGCTCAGGATATGCGAACGCGGGGCGTGGTTCGGGGGTGGTGCGGGTGGTGTCGCTCGGATCCGAACTCAGGCAGGAGATCCGAACTCAGGCAGGAGATCCGAACTCGCGCAGGAGATCCGAACTCAGGCGGGGAGAATCAGGCGATTTCGTCCGCCTGAGTTCGGATCTCCTGCGTGAGCTCGGGCGGGGGCACGCAAAACGCGCCGCGGGAACGCAAAACGCGCCGCGCGCACGCGCCGCGGGCACGCAAAAGGGGCGCCGGATTGCTCCGACGCCCCTTCGAGTCTTGCCGACTCAGATCGCTTAGCGGCCCGAGTAGTACTCGACGACGAGCTGAACTTCGCAGGTCACGGGGATGTCCGCGCGCTTCGGGCGGCTCACGAGACGCGCCTGCAGCTTGTCGAGCTCAACCTCGAGGTAGCCCGGAACGGGGGGCAGCACCTCGGCGTGCCCACCGGCGGCAGCGACCTGGAAGGGCTCGGTGCCCTCGGAGCGCTCCTTGACGTGGATGAGCTGTCCCGGCTTCACGCGGAAGGAGGGACGGTCGACGATCTTGCCGTCAACGAGGATGTGGCGGTGCACAACCATCTGGCGAGCCTGCGCGGTGGTGCGGGCGAAGCCGGCACGCAGCACGAGGGCATCAAGACGCATCTCGAGCAGCTCGACCAGGTTCTCACCGGTCAGGCCGTCCAGGCGACGCGCTTCCTTGAACGCAATGGTGAGCTGCTTCTCGCGGATGCCGTACTGGGCGCGGAGACGCTGCTTCTCGCGCAGGCGCACGGCGTAGTCGCTGTCGCTCTTACGCTTCGTGCGGCCGTGCTGGCCGGGGCCGTAGGGGCGCTTCTCGAGGTAGCGCGCTGCCTTGGGGGTCAGCGCGATCCCGAGCGAGCGGGACAGGCGGGTCTGGGAACGGGTACGCGACGTAGTCGACACGTTGATCCTTTCGGGTTTCTGTATATTCCGCGCAACACACGGGTGTTGCACGTGTTCTCTCGGCCACGCTGCGCCCGCATTCACGAGCTCTTGCTCGCAATGCACGCGACGCAGCACACCGCTGTTTCGGTGAGGGAACGACCAGCGCAGAAACCCGGCTACAGGGCACCTGCCACAAGAACTCGTCAGCAGCCTGCGACGAGCTCAGTGTTGGCCAGCGTTCAGCATATCACGCCTCGGGGCGGCGATGCGCGCGCGCCACGCTCACTCGGGGCGGGTGATCCGGCGGATCTTTTCGAGCCGCTCGGCGACGCCGCGCTCGTTCCCGTGCGTGGTCGGTGCGTAGTAGACCCGGTCGATGAGCTCGTCGGGGAGGTACTGCTGCTTCGACACCCCGCGCGGATCGCTGTGCGGGTAGACGTAGCCCTTGCCGTGCCCCATGCGCTTGGCGCCCGGGTAGTGCGCGTCTCGCAGGTGCAGCGGCACCTGCCCAAACCGCCCGGCCTTCACATCCGAGATCGCCGCATCGATCGCGCTGATGACGGCGTTCGATTTGGGTGCGGTGGCAATGTAGATCGTTGCCTCGGCGAGCGGGATCCGCGCCTCGGGGAGACCGATGAGCTGGGTGGCCTCAGCGGCGGCAACCGCGATCACGAGCGCCTGCGGATCGGCCATCCCCACGTCTTCAGCAGCGTGCACCATGAGCCGCCGCGCGATGAACCGCGGGTCCTCCCCCGCCTCGATCATGCGCGCGAGGTAGTGAATCGCCGCGTCTGGATCTGAGCCGCGCATCGATTTAATGAACGCGCTCGTCACGTCGTAGTGCTGATCGCCGTTGCGGTCGTAGCGCAGCAGTGCGCGGTTCACCGCGGTGGCGACGATCTCGGGGGTGACCCGCTGCGACTCCCCGAGCGCAACCGCCGAGCTGGCGGCAGCCTCGAGCCCGGTGAGGGCGCGCCGCGCGTCCCCGGACGCGAGCTGGATCAGCGCATCGAGCGCATCGGGCTCCACCTCAACCGCGCCGTCGAGCCCCCGCGGGTCCGCGATGGCGCGCTTGAGCAGGTCTGCCAGCTCGTCGTCTTGCAGGGGCTCAAGCGTGAGCAGCAGCGAGCGAGATAGCAGCGGGCTGATCACTGAGAACGAGGGGTTCTCGGTGGTTGCGGCCACGAGGGTGACCCACCCGTTCTCCACGCCGGGGAGCAGCGCGTCCTGCTGCGCCTTGGTGAAGCGGTGGATCTCGTCGAGAAAGAGCACGGTGGCGATGCCGTAGAGGTCGCGATCGTTGAGGGCGCGCTCCATGACCGTGCGCACGTCTTTCACCCCGGCCGTGATCGCGGAGAGCTCAACAAAGCGGCGGCCGCTCGAGTGCGCGATCGCCTGGGCGAGCGTCGTCTTGCCGGTGCCGGGCGGGCCCCAGAGAATCACTGAGACCGCTCCGCCACCGCCCTCGGTGTCGGCGGCGAGCACCTGCAGCGGAGAGCCGGGGTGCAGCAGATGCTGCTGCCCCACGACCTCGTCGAGTGATCGCGGCCGCATTCGCACCGCGAGCGGCGCCGTCGCTGCCGGCATTCCCTGGGTTTCCACGATGCTCATGCTACCGATCGCCACCGACAATGCCCCGCACGCTGCGCCCGCCAGGGCCCGCGCACGCGCAACTTTGGGCCGCGACACCCCGAGATAACACCGATATTGCCCCGTGAACTGAGGTAGCCGCGCGCGTTCGATCCGGCGACGCGCCCGCTGTGGCATAGTGGAGGGGTCTATTCCGTATGGTCGGCGCGGCCGGCCCACACACGACAAGTGAGCAGAACCGTGAGCGAAGCGACCAACGAAACGCCCTGGGGCCGAGTCGACGACGATCGGACCGTTTACGTCCGCGAGGGCGACACTGAACGCGCCGTAGGGTCGTTCCCCGACGGCACCCCCGAGGAGGCACTCGCCTACTTCACCCGCAAGTTTGCGGATCTGGAGGGGCAGGTGACGCTTCTGGAGGCGCGAATCGCGCGCGGCACCGCCGACGCCTCCGCGGCTGATTCGGTGGCGAAGCTCACCGAGCAGCTGGCTGAGCCCGCAGCGGTGGGCGACATCGCTGCGCTGCGCACCCGCGTGGAGAAGCTCGGCACCAAGACTGCCGCCCTCAGCGAGAAGCAGCAGGCCGAGCGCGAGGCAGCCCGCCAGGAGGCGCTCGCGAAGCGCGAGGCGATCGCCGTCGAGGCCGAGCGCCTCGCCGCACAGCCTGAGGCATCGATCCGCTGGAAGGACACGAGTCAGGCCTTCGAGCAGCTCTTTACCGACTGGCAGGCCGCTCAGCGCAGCGGCCCGCAGGTGCCCAAGGGCCAGGCCGACGCACTGTGGAAGCGCTTCCGCTCCGCCCGCCAGACCTTCGACACGGCGCGCCGCGCGCACTTCGCGCAGATGGACGCCACGAACAAGGACGTGAAGCAGCGCAAGGAGCGGATCATCGCTGCCGCGGAGGCGCTCGCACCGAAGGGCATCGAGGGCATTCCCGCCTACCGGTCGCTCCTTGAGGACTGGAAGGTCGCCGGCCGCGCGAGCCGCAAGGTCGATGACCAGCTCTGGGCGCGCTTCAAGGCCGCGGGCGACGTGCTCTACCAGGCGAAAGCCGAAGAAGCCGCGCAGACCAACGAGGAGTACACCGCGAACCTCGTGGCGAAGCAGGCGCTGCTCGACGAGGCCGAGCCGATCCTGCAGGTCACCGACCGGGCCGCGGCGCGCAAGCAGCTCACCGCGATCCAGCTGCAGTGGGACGAGATCGGCCGCGTGCCCCGCGAGGCACTGCGCGATGTCGAGGGGCGCCTGCGCAAGATCGAGGACCACGTCAAGCAGCTTGAGGATGAGCACTGGCGCAAGACGAACCCCGAGACGAAGGCTCGCAGCGAAGGCCTGCGCGGTCAGCTTGAGTCGTCGATCGCGGACCTGACGGCCGAGATCGACGCCGCGAAGGCAGCCGGGAACGCGAAGGCGCAGAAGGAGGCCGAGGAGAAGCTCGCCACGCAGCAGTCGTGGCTTGCGGCGCTCGGCGACTAGTACGCACGCACACGCCCGTCGCTCACCGCGAGCGGGCGCAGGGGCCAGACCCCGAGTTATCCACACTCGGCGTCTGGCCCCTGGTCGTTTCGCGGGGTGCAGCGCACCATTGATGCATGACCTCGCACTCACGCCATCCCCAGCGCTCGCGGCCTCCCCCGCCCTCACCGTGTTCAGCGCCCGCAGTGCCCCCAGTGCCCGCAGTGCCCCCAGTGCCCGCAGTGCCGCCCCCAGCGTCCCCGCGAGCGGAGCGCGCCCGGGGCCGTGCGCGCGGCCACCCGGTAATGCCCCGCGTCGACACCTGGCCGGCGGCAGTGCGGTCCGCGGAGCTGACACGCGGCACGCTCGTGCGCTGCGGCCCCGGCGTGCGCCTGGTCGGCTGGCCCGAAACACCGCGGACCCGCCTCGCCGCGCTCGCGCCCTGGCTTGCCTCCGGCCACGTCGCTGTGCTCCGCACCGCCGCCTGGGTCTGGGGCGCCACGCGCTCCCCTGGCCGCCCGCTCGAGGTCTCTGCGCTTCGCCACCGCGGCGCTCACTCGATGCGGGCGACCGAGGTGCGCGTCCACGAGTACCGGCTCAGCGCGGCGGAGGTGGCGCGATTCGGCCAGTTCGCGACCACGGGGCCACTGCGCACCGTCGCTGACCTGCTGCGGCTCAGCGCGGAGTTCACCCCGGCACACCGGATCGCCTGCCGGCTCCTGCTCGTCGCCCACGGGTTGAGCCGGGCAGCCGTACTGGAGGCCCTAGCGGCCGGGCCGGCGCCGCAGCGCCGCAGGGCACGCGAGCGCCTGCGCACGCTCTAGCTCGGGAACACTGCGGAGCGCGGGACTAGTTCGTGATCCGGTACACGTCGTACACGCCGTCGATGCGGCGCACGGCGTTGAGCACGTGGTCGAGGTGGGTCGCGTTCGCCATCTCGAACACGAACTTACTGATCGCGAGCCGCGAACTCGAGGTATTGACCGAGGCGGAGAGGATGTTCACGTGGTGCTCGGAGAGGGTGCGGGTCACGTCGGAGAGCAGGCCGGAGCGGTCAAGCGCCTCGACCTGGATCTGCACCAGGAACACGCTCTTCGTGGTGGGCGCCCACTCGACCTCCACCACGCGTTCGGGCTGATTGCGCAGGTTGACGAAGTTGTGGCAGTCGACCCTGTGCACGGAGACGCCCTGACCCTTCGTCACGAAGCCGAGGATCTCGTCACCGGGCACTGGCGTGCAGCACTTCGCGAGCTTTGCGAGCACGTCGGACGCGCCCTTCACCACCACACCGCTCGAGTCCGAGGAGCGCGGCGCGCGCGGCGACTCGATGATCGGCATGGTCGCCAGCGCGGGTTCCGTGGAGGTCTGATCGTCAAAGACGAGCGCGGTCACCTTCTCGACCACCGACTGCGCGGAGACGTGGTTTGCGCCCACTGCCGCGTACAGCGCGGTGACGTCCGCGTAGCGCAGCTGCAGTGCGACCTGCTGCAACGCCTCAGAGTTCATCACCCGGTGCAGCGGGAGGCCCTGCTTGCGAAGCGCCTTCGTGATCTCGGTCTTGCCGGTCTCAGCGTCTTCCTCCCGGCGTTCCTTCGTGAACCACTGCCGGATCTTGTTCTGCGCGCGCTTGCTCTGAACGAAGTTGAGCCAGTTCTTGTTGGGGCCGGCGTTCGGGTCCTTGGAGGTGAACACCTCGACCACGTCGCCGTTCTGCAGCTTCGTCTCGAGCGGCACCAGGCGGCCGTTCACCCGGGCGCCCATGGTGCGGTGCCCCACCTCGGTGTGCACCGCGTAGGCGAAGTCGACGGTGGTGCCGCCGTTCGGAAGCCCGATCACGCGGCCCTTCGGCGTGAAGACGTAGACCTCCTTCGCGCCGATCTCAAAGCGCAGCGCGTCAAGGAACTCACTCGGATCCTCGGTCTCTGCTTGCCAGTCGGAGATGTGGGCCAACCATGCCATATCGTTCGAGCTGGGGCCGGAGCGGTCCTGCTGCTGCCGCTGCTTGTACTTCCAGTGGGCGGCCACGCCGTACTCGGCACGCTGGTGCATCTCAACCGTGCGGATCTGGATCTCCACCGCGCGGCCGTCCGGGCCGATCACCGTGGTGTGCAGCGACTGGTAGAGGTTGAACTTGGGCGTCGCGATGTAGTCCTTGAACCGCCCGGGGATCGGGGTCCACCGCGCGTGCACGGCACCCAGCACGGCGTAGCAGTCGCGGATCGACTGCACGAGCACGCGGATTCCCACCAGGTCGTAGATGTCGTCGAAGTCACGGCCGCGCACGATCATCTTCTGGTAGATCGAGTAGAGCTCCTTGGGGCGCCCCGTCACCTCGCCACGGATGCGCGCCTCACGCAGGTCTGCCTCGATCGAGGAGATCACCACGCCAACGAGCTCGTCGCGCTGCGGGTTGCGCTGCGAGATGAGGTTCTCGATCTCGGCGTAGAGCTTGGGCTTGAGCACCGCGAACGAGAGGTCTTCAAGCTCCGACTTCATCGACTGGATGCCGAGCCGGTGCGCGAGCGGCGCGTAGATCTCGATGGTCTCCTGCGCCTTGCGCTTCGCCGACTCGCCGGAGACGAAGCCCCAGGTGCGGGCGTTGTGCAGCCGGTCTGCCAGCTTGATCACGAGCACGCGGATGTCCTTCGACATCGCCACGACCATCTTGCGCACGGTCTCCGCCTGCGCGGAGTCGCCGTACTTGACCTTGTCGAGCTTGGTGACGCCATCGACGAGCATCGCAATCTCTTCGCCAAAGTCGGCCGTGAGCTGCTCAAGCGTGTAGTCGGTGTCCTCGACCGTGTCGTGGAGCAGCGCGGCGGCAATCGCCACCGGGGCCACGCCCAGCTCGGCGAGAATCTGCGCCACCGCGATCGGGTGGGTGATGTACGGCTCGCCACTGCGGCGCTTCTGGCCGCGGTGCGCCCGCTCGGCGGTCGTGTATGCCCGCTCGATCACGGAGAGATCGGCGCGGGGATAATTGGTGCGAACCGTGCGCACCAGCTGGTCCACCGCGCCGGGAGCGCTCCCCCGAGAAAAGATTCGTGGCACGAGGCGACGCAGCGCGGTCGTCCCGCCGTGCGTCACATCATTCGTTACCACCTGCACTCCTCCTCGAATGTTTGAACGCTACACCACGGGCACCTATTCCGACGAACCGGGGTGCCCGCGGTGCGGCAGTCACTCGGAAGCGGCCAGGTCTTCCTCGTCGGCGCTCTCCGCCTGCTGGGCGCGAGCGCGGAGCACCTTCTCGTCGTGGCGCTTCACGTCGGCGTCACCGGCGCGCAGGTGCGCGTAAGCGGGTGCCGCAATGAAGATCGTCGAGTACGCGCCGACCAGGATGCCGATGAACAGCGCGAGCGAGATGTCGCGCAGCGTCCCAGCGCCGAGCACGAACGCGCCGATGAAGAGGATCGAGCCCACGGGCAGCAGCGCCACGATCGAGGTGTTGATCGAGCGCACGAGCGTCTGGTTGACGCCGAGGTTGACCGCCTCGGCGAAGGTGCGCCGCTCGTTGAGCTCACCCGGCAGCGTGTTCTCGCGGATCTTGTCGAACACCACGACGGTGTCGTACAGCGAGTAGCCAAGGATCGTCATGAAGCCGATCATGGCTGCAGGGGTGATCTCGAAGCCGGAGATCCCGTACACCCCGGCGGTGATGATGAGGTCGTGGAACAGCGCGATCATTGCGGCGACCGACATCTTCCAGGTGCGGAAGTAGATCGCCATGACGAGGGCGGCGAACACGATGAACACGATCAGGGCGATAATCGCCTGCTTCGTGATGTCTTGCCCCCACGCGGGTCCGATGTAGGAGTATGTGACGTCGGCCGCGTCGATGTCGTACGCCTTCGCGAGCGCCGCCGTCACCTCCTGGTTCTCGGCTTCCTTCAGCGCCTCCGTCTGCACCCGGACGTCGGTGGGCCCGAGCAGGGACACGCGCGGCGGGCTTGACGGAAGCACCTCGGCCACCGCGGCCTCGGCGATCGCGGGGTCGCGATCCTGGCCGTCGGTGAGGTGCACCTGGAACTGGCTGCCACCCGTGAACTCGATGCCGAAGGTGAAGCCACCGCGCAGCATCGGTCCGACGATCGAGAGAATGATGAGCACGATCGAGATCGCGTACCAGGTCTTGCGGCGACCGATGAAGTCGATCGACTTCTCACCGGTGTAGAGCGCGTTGCCGAACTCGGCGAATGAGCGAGCCATGATTAGCTCTCCTTTCCGGTGGCGGTCCCGGCGGCCTCGGCCGCCTTGCGCTCGGCGATTGTCTGACGGCGTTCAGCTTCCTTCTGGCTGCGGGCCACCTTCTTCCCGGCCCCCTTGCTCGCCACCACGGGCTCGCGGAACTGCGCGCGACCGCGGTACACAGCGCCGAGGCGCTTGGGGTCGAGGCCGGAGAACGGGTGACCGCTCTGGTAGAAGCGGGTTCGGGCGAACAGCGTCATCATCGGGTGCGTGAACAGCGCCACCACGAGCACGTCGACGAGCGTGGTGAGGCCGAGCGTGAACGCGAAGCCCTTCACGTTGCCGACTGCGAGGATGAAGAGAATTACGGCGGCGAGGAAGTTGACGCCGTCCGAGGCAAGCACGGTGCGGAAGGCGCGCTTCCAGCCGTGCTCAACCGCGCTCTCGATCGAGAAGCCGTCGCGCAGCGCGTCACGGATTCGCTCGAAGTAGACGATGAACGAGTCGGCGGTGAAGCCCACCGCCACGATGATGCCCGCCACACCGGCGAGCGAGAGCCGGTAGCCCTGTCGCCAGGAGAAGTAAGTGAGCAGCAGGTAGGTGAGGATACCGGCGATCGCAAGCGACGTGATCGTCAGCGAGCCGAGCGCGCGGTACTGGAAGAGCGAGTAGACCACCACGAGCAGCAGGCCGATGAGGCCGGCGAGGAGGCCCGCGCCGAGCTGGCTCGTGCCGAGCGTCGCGGAGATGTCTTCCTGGCTCTGCACCGTGAAGTCGATGGGGAGCGCGCCGAACTTCAGCTGATCGGCGAGGGCCTGCGCGGTCTCCTGCGTGAAGTCGCCGCTGATCGAGGGCCGGCCGTCGAGAATCTGGCCCTGCATCTCGGGCGCGGAGAGCACCTTGCCGTCGAGCACGAAGGCGAACTGGTTCTGCGGTGACGTTGCGCCGAAGAGGCGGGTGCTGATCTTCCCGAAGGTCTCAGCGCCCTCCTTGTTCATGGTGATCTGCACGTTCCAGCTGCCGGTCGTCGCGCCGGTCTGGGTGGTGCCCATGCCAGCGGTCGCGTCCGTGATCACGTCGCCGTTGAGCTCCACCGGTCCGAGCAGGTACTTGGCGGTGCCCGTGTCGTCGCAGGTGATGAGCGGCTTGTCGGCGGCCGGGTTGGTGCCGTTGAGGTCGGCTTCCATGTCGCAGGTGAACGCGTCAAACTGCGCCTGCAGCGCCGGGGTGAGCCAGGCGGTGTCGCCCGCTTCCTCGGGGAGCGGCGACGGGTACAGGTCGTCGGGCTCGGCCATCACGATCTTTTCGGCCGCGGCGCGGTCCTGCTTCGCCTGCTCGACCGTGGCCTTCTGCTCGTCGGTCTGCTCGCCGTCCTCGCCGGTTGCCCCGGCGATCGCGCTCTGCGTCATGTCGATGCCGATGCCGGTGGCGAGCACCGGGCGGAAGTCGAGCTTCGCCGAGGCCTCAATGCGCTGCAGCGTCGCCTCGTCCGCCTTGCCGGGGATCGAGACGGAGATGTGCTGGCTACCCTGCGTGGTGATCTCCGCCTCGGACACACCGGCCGCGTCAACGCGCTGGCGGATGATCGAGACGGCCTGCTGCAGCTGTTCGCCACCGACGGCCTGGCCGTCGGTTTGCTCGGCAGCGAGCAGGATTTGGGTTCCGCCCTGGAGATCCAGAGCAAGCTTTGGCGTCCACGTCGCATCGCTGCGCAGCACACCGTAGGTGATAAGGCCCGCGAGGCCAACAATGATGACCAGGAGGAACACGAGGGAGCGACGGGCTCGCCTCACGGCTGGAGTGGACGCCAAGACTTACTGCTTTCTCTAGAGCGAGGGGGGGATCCGCGGGCTCCCCCGCGGTGCTGCGTGCTACGCCTTAGGCGTCTGCTCGCCGCCCTGCTGATCTGCGTCGGGGGTTTCGGTTCCTGCGTCATCAGCGGCGCGGTCGACCGGCTGATCGAGCTCGGTGGCTGCGGCCTCGGCGGCCGGCGCGGCGTCGGCGTTGCCGCTCGCGAGGCGCTCGCCGAATGCGGGATCGTCGTCCGGTGCCAGGTCGCTTGCGGCGTCCTCCTCCGGGGCGTCAACCGGGGTCACGATCTGCGAGATCGCGTTGCGGTGCACCACGAGCGTGCTGGTCCCGCTGCGGACGACCACCTTGTTGTCTTCCTCGTCCACCGAGTCGACCGTGCCGAAGATCCCGGACTGCAGCATGACCTCAGCTCCCGGACGCAGCCCGCTCTGCAGTTGCTGCATCGCCGCCTGACGCTTCTTTCCGTTGCGGAACATGAAGAAGATCATCAGCGCGATGAGCGCAAACATCAGGAGTGTGATCGGGTCGATTGCCACGATTGTCCTTTCGGTGGGCGTGCACGTGCGGATGCAGAAGGCACAATTCTCTCGATTCTAGCGTGACGATGCTGCGTCTGAACACAGAATTCAGCGCTGAATCACAGCGATTTCAGCGTCACATCAGCGCAGGGGGCGCCCCGGGCGCCGGCGGCGGCACCGCACCGACGTGCTCCCAGCCGAGCCTGGTCGCCACGCGGCCGCGCGGCGTGCGGGTCAGCAGGCCGGTTCGCACGAGGAACGGCTCCACCACCGCCTCGATGGTTTCGGCTTCCTCCCCCACCGAGACGGCCAGGGTTGAGAGCCCCACCGGCCCCCCGCCAAAGCGCTCTACGACCGCGCGCAGCACCTCGCGGTCGAGCCGATCGAGGCCGTGCTCATCGACGTCATACAGCGCGAGGGCGGCCTGGACCGTCGCGGTGTCACCGGGGGTATCGTGCACCAGGCTGAAGTCGCGCACGCGACGCAGCAGCCGGTTCGCAATGCGCGGCGTGCCACGCGAGCGGCCAGCGATCTCCTCGATGCCCTGCTCGGAGAGCCCAAACCCCAGCAGGCCTGCCGCGCGGCGCACCACGCTGACCAGCTCGTCGGTGCCGTAAAACTCGAGGTGGGCGGTAAAGCCAAATCGGTCGCGGAGTGGGTTTGGCAGCAGCCCCGATCGCGTGGTCGCCCCGACCAGCGTAAACGGGGAGAGTTCAAGCGGCACGGACGTGGCGCCGGCCCCCTTGCCCACCATGATGTCGACCTTGAAGTCCTCCATCGCCAGGTAAAGCATCTCCTCGGCGCTCCGGGCCATCCGGTGGATCTCGTCGATGAACAGCACCTCACCGGGGGTGAGCGCCGACAGCACCGCGGCGAGGTCGCCCGCGTGCTGGATTGCGGGGCCGGAGGTCTGGTGGAGCGGCTTGTCCAGCTCCGTGGCGACGATCATCGAGAGCGTCGTCTTCCCGAGTCCGGGCGGGCCCGCGAGCAGGATGTGGTCGGGCGTGCGCTGCTGCATGGTTGCGGCGTTGAGCAGCAGCGAGAGCTGACTGCGCACCTTCGCCTGGCCCACGAACTCGGCGAGCGTCGCGGGACGCAGCGCCCCCTCGTAGCCCTGCTCGAAGCTGGTCGCCTCCGGGGACAGCTCGTCACTCATCGGCGGCCACCGGCGTTTGCGCCCCGCCCGCCCGGGCGCCCCGCCTGCAGCAGCGCAAGCGCGGCCCGCAACAGTTCGGCGCTCGTGTCGGGTGCGCCGGCGTCGAGCGCGTCGGCCACGGCACCCTGCGCATCAGACGGGCCCCAGCCCAGGCCGACGAGGCCCTCGGCCACGGCGTCAGCGACCGTCGCGGGGGCCCCGCCCCCGGCGCTGCCGGCAGCGGTCGACTCGCCCAGGTCGAGGCCGGCGAGCTTGCCCGTGAGCGAGACCACGATGAGTTTGGCGGTCTTCGGCCCGATCCCGGACACCTTGCGGAACGGCTTCTCGTCGTCCGCAGCGACCGCGGCAGCAATTTCGGCGGGAGCGAGCCCGCTGAGCACGCCGAGCGCGCTGCGCGGCCCCACGCCGGAGACCGCGATGAGGTGCCCGAACACCGCGAGTTCGGCGGGCGTTTCGAATCCGAAGAGCGTGAGCGAGTCCTCGCGCACCACGAGCGAGGTGTGCAGCGCCACCTCGTCTCCGGGTACCGCCTGCGCGACGCGGCCGCTCGGCACTTCAACGCGCATTCCGAGGCCACCGAGGCCCACCACCACCCAGCCGGCGCCCGAATTGAGCACGGGGCCTTGAATCGAAGCAATCACATGCCCACCCTAGGCCGCGCGGGAAACGAGCGCCGCCCGCAACGCCGATCATTCGAACAAAACTACGAACGATCGGCGCGCGGGCGGCGCTGGAGCGGACGTGCGCGGCGCGACAGGCGGGCGCGCGCTACGACCTAGGCGGTGGCGGCTGCGGCCGCCGGAACCGCGGCGCGCACGGCGCGGTTCACGGAGGAGATGATCGCCTTCAGCGTGGCGCGGCTCGTGTCGGGATCGACGCCAACGCCCCACAGACGCTGCCCGTCGACCTCGAGGTCCACGTATGCCGCCGCCTGCGCGTCGCCACCCGAGCTCATCGCGTGCTCCACGTAGTCGAAGAGCGTGACGGCGTGACCGTCCTCGTTGAGCGCGGTGATGAACGCGTCGACCGGTCCGTTGCCGCGAGCCGTGACCTGCTTCTGCTCGTCGCCATCACGGTAGTCGATGACGAGCTCGGTCACCCCGTCGCCGGCGCTCGTGGTGGCCGTGCGGAAGATCTCGTAGCGGCCCCAGCGCTCGGCGTCGTCCGCCTGCGCCGGCAGGTACTCGTCCTGGAAGATCTGCCAGATTGCGTCGCTCGACATCTCGCCGCCCTCGGAGTCAGTGACCCCCTGAACGACGGCGCTGAACTCAATCTGCAGGCGGCGCGGCAGATCCAGGCTGTGGTCGGTCTTGAGCAGGTAGGCCACGCCACCCTTGCCCGACTGGGAGTTGACGCGGATCACAGCCTCGTAGGAGCGACCCAGATCCTTGGGGTCAACGGGCAGGTACGGCACCGCCCACTCGATGTCGTCAACCGAGACTCCGGCGGCCTCGGCGTCCTGCGCCATCCGCTCGAACCCCTTCTTGATCGCGTCCTGGTGCGACCCGGAGAACGCGGTGTAGACGAGGTCGCCCGCCCACGGGCTGCGCTCGGGGACGCGGAGCTGGTTGCAGTACTCGGCGGTGCGGCGCACTTCGTCGAGGCGGGAGAAGTCGATCTGGGGGTCGATCCCCTGCGTGAACATGTTGATGCCCAGCGCAACGAGGTCGACGTTGCCAGTGCGCTCGCCGTTTCCGAACAGGCAGCCCTCGATCCGATCGGCGCCGGCCAGGTAACCGAGCTCCGCAGCCGCGACGCCGGTGCCGCGATCGTTGTGGGGGTGCAGCGAGATGATCACGTTCTCGCGGTGGTTGAGGTTGCGACCCATCCACTCGATCGAGTCGGCGTACACGTTGGGCGTGGCCATCTCGACGGTCGCGGGCAGGTTGATGATCACCTTGCGCTCGGGCGTCGGCTCAAACACCTCGAGCACGGCGTTGCACACCTCGGCCGCGTACTCGAGCTCGGTTCCGGTGTAGGACTCGGGCGAGTACTCGTAGTACACGTCGACATCGGGGCAGATCGACTCAGCGGCCTTGCACATGCGCGCGCCCTCGACGGCGATCTGCTTGATCCCCTCGCGGTCCGAGCGGAACACCACGTCGCGCTGCAGGATCGACGTGGAGTTGTACAGGTGCACGATCGCCTGCTTCGCGCCGATCAGCGACTCGTAGGTGCGCGTGATGAGGTGTTCGCGCGCCTGCGTGAGCACCTGGATGGTGACGTCGTCGGGGATCGCCCCGTCCTCGATGAGGTGGCGCACGAAGTCGAAGTCTGTCTGGCTCGCCGAGGGGAAGCCCACCTCGATCTCCTTGTAACCCATCTTCACGAGCAGATCGAACATGATCCGCTTGCGCTCGGGGCTCATCGGATCGATGAGCGCCTGGTTGCCGTCGCGCAGGTCGACGGCGCACCAGCGCGGCGCCTCCGTGATGCGCTTCGTGGGCCAGGTGCGATCCGGCAGGTCCACGGGAATGATCTCGTGGAACGGGCGATAGCGGTGAATCGGCATCCCGGATGGCTGCTGCGTGTTCTTCATTGGCTCGTCCTTCTCATCAGCTTCTTGTTCACTCAGCCAAACACGAACACCGCGACGAGGGAGGCCTGAGAACTAGGACTCGTCGCGGCAGCTAAGGAGAAGCGAGCCGAACAGCATGCAGCCACCCTATCACGCGGGGCACGGCTCCCAGCGACGCGCGGCCGCATCCGAAGCCGGGGCCGAACTCACTCGTAGGGTAGAACTATGTCCCTCCCCCGCAGGATTCGCTTCGCACTTGTCTCCCTGATCGCCGGCTGCGCGATCGCGCTCACCGCGGTGTGCGCTGCTGCGCCCGCCGCCCTCGCAGACGCCGATCCGAACGTCGAGAACTTCAGCTACTCAAGCTGGGACGTAGCCGTCGACCTCGACGTGACCGCAGAGGGCCGCGCGGTCGCGCACATCACCGAGACCCTCGTCGCAGAGTTCCCCGAGACGAACCAGAACCGCGGCATCGTGCGCTTGGTGCCCCAGGAGTACCTCGGGGCGCGCACCGACCCGCGCGACTTCACCGTCACCGACGCGGCCGGCGCGGCCCTGCCGTTCGAGGTCTCGCGCGACAGCGACGACACCGGTGACTCCGCACTCGTGGGCGTCCTCACCGGCGACGATCGCTTCGTGCACGGCACACAGGAGTACGTGATCAGCTACACCGTCGACGACGTGGTGGTGCACCGCGACGACGCCACGGCCGACGAGTTTTACTGGGACCTCATCCCGCTCAATCGCGCGCAGCCAATCGCGGCGGCCTCGGCGACCGTCACGTTCTCGGCCGCGCTCGCAGATCACCTCACCGGCGCCCAGCGCTGCTACCTCGGCACGTACGAGTCGCGGAACGAGTGCGCCGTTGCTCCGGCAGACGAGGACGGCACGGTGGCGATCGGCCCCGTGCCGCTCGCCGCCGACGAGGGCCTCACCGTGGCCATCGGCCTGCAGCCCGGCACAGTCGTGCAGCCCGAGACGCGGCTGCCTAACTTCGCGCTCGACACGCTGCCGCTCGTGATCGGGGGCGGCGCCCTCGTCACCTCAAGCGTCGGCGCTATCGCGGTGGCGCGCATGTCGCGGAAGCGGCGCGGCACGCGCCCCGTGGTGGCCCAATACGATGTGCCGATCACGCTCCCGCCACTCATCGCCGGCCCGATCGTGGGGGCCGCAAAGCCCACCCCGCCGGCGGAGATCGTGCACCTCGCGCTGCTCGGCGCCACCCGGATCGAGGACGCGGTCCCGGACCCCGATGCCAAGCGGGCGTCGAAGTCGCCCGAGCTCGCGATCCGGCTCCTCGACCCGACAGCGGCGGCAGACCCGCTGGATGCCGCCGCCGTGACGAAGCTGTTCCCCTCGGGAGAGGTGGGGACCGTGTTTGCGGTCCCGAAGGGTGACACGAAGTTTGGCGAGCGAATGGCCAGGCTCGCCTCGGCCGGCTCGAAGGCCGCGGAGGATCGTGGCTACTTCGAGCGTGTGCACAGCCCGCTCGGCAGGATCCTCGGCTGGGTCAGTCTCGCGCTCGTCGTCGTGCTCGCGGTGCTCATCGCGCT
This sequence comes from Leucobacter luti, assembly GCF_004217175.1. GTDB lineage: Bacteria > Actinomycetota > Actinomycetes > Actinomycetales > Microbacteriaceae > Leucobacter > Leucobacter luti. The sequence continues at coordinate 471,480 of NZ_SHKI01000005.1, read as the reverse complement.
CGGGATCACGAACCGGCTCTCGCTCACCCCCGTGTTCGCCATCGTCATCGCTGTGGTCACGCTGATCCTCGGCATCGTTGGGCTCGTGCGCCACCGGGTACTCACGCCGCTCGGCGCTGAGACGCGCAACTACCTGCTCGGCGTGCGCGAGTTCATCCGCGTGGCCGAGGCCGACCGGATCGCCATGCTCCAGTCGACGGCCACCGCGGAGCGCCGCGCCGTGGCCGGCGCCGAGGTGATTGAGCTGTACGAGCGGCTGCTCCCCTACGCGATGCTCTTCGGCCTCGAAAAGGCCTGGGGCACCGCCCTCGCCAGCCACTATCGCGAGGATCCCGCCTACGTTCCACTGTGGTACCCCGGGATCGCCGCGGGTGGTGTTGACCGCCTCGACACGTCGATCGCGCGGTTCTCGAGCTCAATCTCGTCGGCCGCCACGTTCAGCGCGAGCAGTTCGGGCGGCTCGAGCGGCGGCGGATTCGCGGGGGGCGGCGGTGGCGGCGGATTCGCCGGAGGCCGCTAGGCTGGATCTCAAGGGGGGATTATTCGAGGACCCACGCACGAAAGGCCCCCACATGCAGACACCCGCCGGCTGGTACGCAGACCCCGAAGGCAGCACACGGTACTGGGACGGCGCGGAGTGGACCTCGCACGTCGCACCGGCGACGCAGCCTGGACCGGCGCAGCAGCACACAGCGCAGCAGCACGCCGTGCAGCAGTACCCCGTGCAGCAATATGCAGTGCCGCAGTACCCGGTGCAGCAGGTGTTTACCGCCCCGTCGCCCCAGCATCACTACACGGTCGCCCCCGCGAGCAACGGCGCGGGCGTCGCCGGATTCGTGGTGGGGCTCGTCTCAGTGTTCTTGCCGCTGTTCTTTGGGCTCGCGGTCGGGATCACCGGGCTCGTGCTCTCGATCGTGGGGATCGCGCGCGGCACCGCCACGGGACGCGCGCGCGGCCTGAGCATCGCGGGCCTCGTGCTCAGCTGCGTGGGCATCATCTTCATCCTCTAGCGGCAGCACGGAGGCCGCAGCCGCTTATGGCGGCCGCTTATGGCAGCCGCTCAGCGCAGCAGTTAGCGCAGCTGCAGCCGCTCAGCGCAGCAGTTGGCTACAGCCGCTCGGCGCACTGCGCCCGGGGCCCGGAGCGGAGCGGGGCCCGGGCCGCACCGCGTGCGTTCCGGGCCCCGCCGCGCCGCTCCGAGCCCCGCCACTCAGCTCAGCTCAGCTGCGCGGCGTGTAGCGCGAGGCGCCGAACCCGAGGATGAGGTAGCCGATCGGCGAGAGCAGCCACAGCAGGAAGAACGAGAACGCCCCGCCCTTGCCGAAGCGGTCGCCGAGCCTGAACGCGACGAAGAAGCTGAAGATGAACCCGACGATCGGGATCACATAGAGCAGGGTCATCCACGCGGAGTACCCGGCAACCTTCACGAGGATGAAGATGTTGACGATCGGGATGATCGCGAGAATCCCGGCGTAGCCGGCCTTCGAGAACACCCGCCACAGGGCGATCGCCACGAGGATGTACCAGACGATCGCAACGGGACCGTAGTCCTGCATGATGCTGGTGAAGTTTGCCTGTTCAGTAATCGTTTCCACGGTATCCCTTCCCCTGCGACCGCGGAATCGCGACCGACCTAGAAGCCGAGCCTACCGAGTGCCTTTGGATCGCGCTGCCATTCTTTCAAGACCTTGACGCGCAGCGAGAGGTAGACGCGGCGCCCGAGCAGCGCTTCGATCTCGTGCCGAGCACGCTCGCCGACGTCGCGCAGCCGGGAGCCGCCCTTGCCGATCACAATGCCTTTCTGGCTGTCGCGCTCAACGTAGAGCGACGCGTAGAGCTCAAGCAGGCCCGGCTCGCCGTTCTCGTCCGCCTCGCGCTCCACCCGGTCGTCGACGGTGGCGGCGAGCGAGTGCGGCAGCTCGTCGCGCACACCGTCGAGAGCCGCCTCACGGATCAGCTCCGCGATCCGGTCGTCTTCACCCTCGTCGGTCGTGTCCTCGCTGTCGTAGAGCGGGGGCGAGAGCGGCATGAGGCCGAGCAGCACGTCAGAGAGCACGTCGAGCTGCTCGTTGGTGAGCGCCGAGACGGGCACCACGGCGTCCCACTCGCGCAGCTCCCCCAGCCGGGTGAGCTGATCGATGATCTCCGTCTGCGACGCCTCGTCCACCTTCGTGAGGATGGCAACCTTCTTCGCGCGCGGGAAGTCTTCGAGGCGGTCGTTGATGAAGCGGTCGCCCGGGCCGAGCTTCTCCGTGGCGGGCACGCAGAACCCGATCACGTCGACGTCGCCGAGCGTCGACTCGACGAGCGCATTCAGGCGCTCGCCCAGCAGAGTGCGCGGGCGGTGGATTCCGGGTGTGTCAACGATGATGAGCTGACCGTCGGGCCGGTGCGCGATCCCGCGGATCGCCCGCCGCGTAGTCTGCGGCTTCGGGCTCGTGATCGCGATCTTCTCGCCGACGAGCGCGTTCGTGAGCGTCGATTTCCCCACGTTCGGACGCCCCACGAACGAGACGAAGCCCGCGCGAAACTCTCCCTCGGGCTGTACCGCGAGATCCGTCATGCTGTTTCCTCCGAGTCTTGGATGCCCGTCCAGCGGGCGGCGACGGTCAGCAGGCGCTGCCGTCGGCGTTCAATGGTTGCCACGGTGAGTTCGATGCCCGCGACGGTGATCGCCTCGCCCTCGGCGGGGAGCCGGCCCAGGTGCTTTGCGACGAGCCCGCCAACGGTGTCGACCTCGTCGTCGTCGAGCTCGATCCCGAACAGATCGCCGAGCTCCTCGACCGATAGCCGCGCGCTCACCACGAACGATCCGTCTGGCTGCTCGGCGGCCTCCGGGACGTCGCGGTCGTGTTCGTCGCTGATCTCGCCGAGCAGCTCCTCGATCAGATCTTCAAGCGTCACGAGCCCCGAGATGCCGCCGTACTCGTCGACCACGAGCGCGAGGTGGTTCGACTCCTGCTGCATGCGGCGCAGCAGCTTATCGGCGCGCTGCGTCTCCGGCACGAACATCGCCGGCTTCATCACGCGCGTGATCAGCGAGGTCTCTGCCTCCTCCGGGCGCCGCAGCACGAAGCCGCTGAGGTCGCGCAGGTATGCGACGCCGTCGATGTGGTCCACCTCGCCGGTGACCACCGGGACGCGTGAGTGCCGCGACGCGAGCACCTGCTCCAGCGCCTCGTGCACCGTCGTGTCGCTGTCGACGGTGACCATGTCGATGCGCGGCACCATCACTTCACGAACGAGCGTCTCGCCGAACTCCACGAGCGAGTGAATGTATTCGCGGTCGTCGGCCTCCAAGAGCGACTGCTCCGCGGCCTGATCGACCATCGACAGGAGCTGCTGCTCGTCACGGATCCGGGCGCCGCCGCCGCCGCGGCCCGGGGTCACCCGGTCGCCGAAGCGCATCAGCGCGGTCGCGACCGGGCCGAGCACCACGCGGATCCCGCGGATCGTCGGCGCCGCGAAGCGGATCACCTGATCCGGGTGGTGCGTGCCGACCGTGCGGGGGCTCGAACCGACCAGCACGAAGGTGAGCAGGGTCATCACGAGCGTGGCGATCACGAGCTCCAGCCAGAGCTCGTCGAGCGAATAGGCGAGCACGAGCGTGATCAACACCGCCGCGAGCGTCTCCGCGAACACGCGCGCGAAGCTCAGCGCGTTCGCGTGCCGGGCCTCGTCTTCCGCGATCGCGCGAATCGCGGCGCCCGTGCGCGGGGACGCCTCGGCGAGGGCGAGCAGCTCAGCACGCGAGCGCACCCCGAGGGCCGCGTCTGCCGCGGCGAGCAGGCCGCCGATCGCGAGCAGCAGCACCGCGACCCCGAGCAGCAGTGCGACAAGCCCGACGCTCATCGGGAGCGCTCACGCATCGCGAAGGACAGCAGCAGGTCGCGCTGCAGGCCGAACATCTCGGCCTCCTCCTCCGGTGTTGCGTGGTCGAAGCCGAGCAGGTGCAGCATGCCGTGCGTCAGCAGCACCGACATCTCCTGCCCCAGGTCGTGGCCGGCCGCTTCCGCCTGCACCTCAGCGACCTGCGGGCAGATCACGATGTCCCCGAGCAGCCCCGCGGGCGTCTGCGCGTCCACGCGGCCCGGGCGCAGCTCGTCCATCGGGAAGCTGAGCACGTCGGTGGGGCCGGGCTCGTTCATCCACTGCACGTGCAGCTGCTCGATCGCCGCCTCATCTGCCATCACCACACCGAGCTCGGTGTCTGGGTGGACGTGCATCGATTCGAGCACGAACGCCGCGAGCCGCTGCAGGCGTTCCTCCTCAACGGGGATGCCCGACTCGTTGTTGATCTCGACGGTCATGCTTCTGACTCCTCAGCCTTCGCGTATTCGGGTTCGGCGCGCGCGGCGCCGGCAAGTTCGGTTGCGGCACGCGACACGGCACGCGCCTCGTCGTGCGCCGCGTACGCGTCCACGATGCGCCCGACGAGGCTGTGACGCACGATGTCGTCGGCGCCGAGCTCAGCGAAGTGGATGTCCTCGACACCGCGCAGGATCCGGTTCACGGCGCGCAGGCCGCTCGCGGCGATCGGGAGGTCGATCTGGGTGATGTCGCCCGTCACCACCATCTTCGAGCCGTAGCCGAGGCGCGTGAGAAACATCTTCATCTGCTCGGGCGTGGTGTTCTGCGCCTCGTCGAGGATCACGAACGACTCGTTGAGCGTGCGCCCGCGCATGTACGCGAGCGGGGCAACCTCGATCGTGCCGTTCGCGAGCAGCTTGGGCACCACGTCGGCGTCCATCATCGAGCCGATCGCGTCAAACAGGGGACGCAGGTACGGGTCGATCTTGTCCTCGAGGCTGCCGGGCAGGTAGCCCAGCCGCTCGCCCGCCTCGACCGCGGGGCGGGTGAGAATGATCTTCGCGACCTCGCGGCGCTGCAGCGCCTGCACGGCCTTCGCCATTGCGAGGTAGGTCTTGCCGGTGCCCGCAGGGCCAATGCCGAACACGATCGTGTTCGCGTCGATCGCGTCAACGTACGCGCGCTGGCCGCGCGTCTGCGGCCGGATCGAGTTGCCGCGCACGGAGAGGATGGGGGCGCTCAGGACCTGGGCGGCCGTGGGGCCGTTCCCCTCGTGCACCATGCGCGTCACCTCGCGCACATCGGCGCTCGACACTGGCCCGCTGCGGCGCGCGAGTTCAAGGACCTCGCGCACCACGCTCTCGGCGGTGCGCACGTCCGGGGCCGGGCCGCGCAGGGCGAGCACCTCGTCGCGCGAGTGGAACGTCACGCTCGGGTGCTGCGCCTCAAGATCGCGGATCAGCTGATCCCGGTGCCCCAGGAACGAGGCGAGATCAACCCCCGCGAGGAGGACGGTGCGCTGCAGTTCCGGCGCGGTGGCCGGCACGACGGGGTGGGTGGGCGTTGGTTCAGGATCCAACGAGTGAACGCTCCTCAAGGTTTCCGGCGAGCACGTGCGCGTGCACGTGGAACACGGTCTGTCCGACCGATGCGCCGTTATTAAAGATCAGGCGGAATTCGCCGTTCGCGTGCTCAGCTGCGAGCTGCTGCGCGACGGTGACCATGTCCGCGAGGGTCTCGGGATCTCCGGCGGCGAGCTCGGTCACATTTGCGTACGCCGTCGACTTGGGGATCACAAGGAGGTGCACCGGCGCCTGCGGATTCATGTCCGCGAACGCGATCACGCGATCCGTCTCCGCGAGAATCTCGACCGGGATCTCACCGGAGACGATCTTGCCGAACACCGTGTCAGTAGCCATGCGTACAGTCTACGGCAGGGACCGCGCGCCGACCCAGCGCTACCACCGGCCGAGCGCCGCGTTGAGCACGGCGATTCCGGCGGGGCCCGCACTCGACGTGCGCAGCACGGTTGCTCCGAGCACCAGCACCTCGGCGCCCGCCGCGCGCAACGCATCGAGCTCGGCGTCATCGATCCCGCCCTCCGGGCCGATCACGATCACCAGCTCGCGCAGGCCGGGGCTGAGCCCGGTGGCCGCCCAGGCGCTCAGCGTCGCTGCCCCCCGGGGGTGCAGCACGAGCACGGCGGCGTCGTCCCGTGCCGCCAGCGCGGCGAGCTCGGAGAGCACCACCGGCTGCCGCACCTCGGGCACGCGCGACCGCAGCGACTGCTTGGCCGCCTCACGGGCGATCCGCTGCCACTTCGCCACGCCGCGGTCGGACTTTTCGCCCGCGCTCCAGCGCGACACCGAGCGCGCGGCGCCCCACGGTACGATCGCGTCGACCCCGAACTCGGTCGCCTGTTCCACAGCGCGTTCGTCGCGATCCCCCTTGGCGAGCGCCTGCACGAGCACGATCCGGGGCTCCGGAAGCGGCTCCGCGCGCGCTTCGATGAGTCGCACGGCAAAGCGCTGTTTCTCGGCGAGAGTCACCTCGCCGAGGCCGACCGACCCCGACCCGTTGCCGAGCAGGATCTGCTCGCCCACGCGGAGCCGGCTCACGCGCACCGCGTGGTGCGCCTCGTCGCCGCCCACCTCAAGCACCGCGCCGACGGCGAAGTCGGACGCGGCGAGATCCTCGCGATAGTAGAGGTTTGCCAAGGCTAGCCCTGGCGGAAGAAGCGGTCGCGGAGCTTCCCGAAGAAGCCCTGCTGGAACTCGCCGAGGTGCGGCGGATCGTCCTTGCGCAGCGCGGCGAGCTGCCGGACCAGATCCTTCTCGCGTCCCGAGAGCTTGCTCGGCGTTGCGACCTGCACGGCGATCTTCAGATCACCGCGCGAGGTGCTCCGCAGCCCCTGGATCCCGCGGCCGCGCACCGTGAGCACGTCGCCCGACTGCACGCCGGCCTCGACCTCCACCTCGACCTCGCCGTCGAGCGCGTCGAGCTTTGCCTCGGCGCCGAGGATCGCGTCGGTCATCGACACCTGCATGGTGCAGAGCAGGTCGTTGCCGTCGCGGCTGAAGATGTCGTGGTGCATGACCCTGAACTCGATGAAGAGATCACCGTTGGGTCCGCCGCCGGGGCCCACCTCACCACCGCCGCGCATCTGCAGCCGGGTGCCGGTGTCGATGCCCGAGGGCACGTCGACCGTGAGGGTGCGACGCTCGCGGACGCGCCCCTTCCCCGCGCACTCGACGCACGGGTGCTCAATGATGGTGCCGTAGCCCTGGCAGCTCCCGCACGGGTGCATGGTGACCACGTTGCCAAACAGGGAGCGCACCTGGCGCTGCACCTGCCCCTGGCCGCCGCACACGTCGCAGGTGACCGGGTGGGTGCCGGGCTGCGTGCAGCTGCCCTGGCACACTGAGCAGAGCACCGCGGTGTTGAGGGTCACGTCGCGCTGCACCCCGAAGATGACGTCTTCAAGCGACACGTCGACGCGGATCATCGCGTCGTCGCCGCGCTCGGCGCGCGAGCGCGGACCGCGCTGCTGCCCGCCGAAGCCACCACCGCCGAAGAAGGTCTCAAAGATGTCGCCGAAGCCGTTGGCTCCGCCCTGGCCGCCGCCCATGTCGTAGCGCTGCCGCTGCTCGGGATCGCTCAGCACGTCGTAGGCGTGCGTGACGCCCTTGAAGCGCTCGGAAGCTTCCTCGCTCGGGTTCACATCGGGGTGCAGCTCGCGCGCCAGCCGACGGTAGGCCTTTTTGATCTCCTCCGGCGTCGCTTCACGCGATACGCCCAGGGTCTCGTAGTGATCGGCCACGGGTAGTTCTCCTCAGGATTGTTCGTGTGTCGGGCAGAGCGGGCGGCGCGTGAGGCTACCGCTCCTCGCCCAGAAATCGGTTCAGGTAGCGGGCGACCGCGCGCACCGCCGAGATATTGCCCGCGTAGTCCATGCGCAGTGGGCCGAGGACGCCGAGCTTCGAGACGGAGGCGCCCTCCTCCTCGTAGTTCGTCGCAATGACGGAGGCGGCGGACAGCCCGTACGCGTGGTTTTCACGGCCGATCGACGCGGTCACGTCACGGCCGTCTTGCACGAGCTCGTCGAAGAGCCTGAGCAGCGTCACCTGCTCCTCGATCGCCTCGAGCACGACGGGCAACGCCCCGGCGAACTCGCCCGGGCGCGACAGGTTGGCGGCGCCGGCGACGGCGATCCGCTCCGTGCGATTGCTGCGCAGCTGCGACCCCACCACGTCGAGCACGCGCCGCACGAGGTCGGCCTCCTCGGGCCCGGCCCACTCGGCGATGCGCACCTCAAGCTCCGCGACCGCGGCCGCGGCAGCCTCGACGTCGGCGCCCACCGCGGCACTCGCGATCCGCTCGCGCAGACCGTGCACCCAGGCCTCCGTGACCTGCGAGGCCGGCAGCCACGCCACCTGCTGCTCAACCACCCCGCTCCCGAGGATGAGCACGCAGAGCACGCGGTCTTCCCCGATCGCAACGAGATCGATGTGCCGCACCACGGTGCGACGCAGCGACGGGTATTGCGCCACGGCCACCTGATTCGTGAGCTGCGAGAGCAGGCGAACGGTGCGCGCCATGACGTCATGGAGGTCCGTTGACTCCCCCAGGAACCGCTCGATCGCGGTGCGCTGGGCCGCCGTGAGCGGCCGCACCCGCGCCAACGTATCGACGTACAGCCGATATCCCTTATCGGTGGGCACCCGCCCGGAGGACGTGTGCGGCTGGGCAATCAGCTCGTCGTCTTCGAGCAGCGCCATGTCGTTGCGGATCGTGGCCGCCGAGACGCCGAACTGGTGCCGATCCACGATCGCTTTCGAGCCGACCGGTTCGTTCGACGACACGTAGTCGCCCACGATAGCGTGCAGCACAGCCAGACTTCGTTCTGAAATCATGGCTCCTCCTCGCCCCGGTGTGCCGCACCGACCTGGCACTCAGCAACACTGAGTGCTAATCCTAGCGCAGCTCTCTGCGCGGTTCCCGAACCCGTGCGCAGAAGTTTCGGTCAGCTGCCGAGCAGCTGGTGCACGACAGTGTCTGCAAGCAGCCGTCCGCGCAGCGTGGGCACCACGGTCCCGCCGATCGCGGCGCGGCCGTCGATCAGGCCGTCGGCGATCAGCTGCGGAATCACGCGCCGCTCCTCCGCGCCCAGCACGCTCGCGGGCAGACCGTCGGCGATCCGGGTCTCAAGCAGGACGCGCTCCTCGCGGCGCGCCTCCGCAGTGAGGGTCTCCCTCGCCTGCGCCGGGGACTCGCCCGCGTTCACTCGGCTCGCGTACGCGCCGGGGTGCTTCACGTTCCACCAGCGCACTCCGCCGATGTGGCTGTGAGCCCCGGGACCCGCGGCCCACCAGTCCTCCCCCGTCCAGTACGAGAGGTTGTGACGGGAGCGGGTCTCCGGCGAGCGCGACCAGTTGCTGATCTCGTACCAGCCGAGCCCCGCCGCGGTGAAGCGCGCGTCGGCCAGCTCGTACATCTCAGCGTGCAGATCCTCGTCGGGCTCCGCCACCTCGCCGCGCTTGATCTGCGCCGCGAGCTTGGTGCCCGCCTCGATGATCAGCGCGTACGCGGAGATGTGGTCGGGCTCGCACGCGAGCGCTGCGTCGATCGAGCGCTCCCAGTCGGCCAGCGACTCCCCCGGCGTGCCGTAGATCAGGTCGACGCTTACCTGCAGTCCAGCGGCACGCGCCCATGCAACCACCTGCGGTACGCGCTCGGGCTCGTGCGTGCGATCAAGCGTGCGCAGCACGTGCGGCACCGCCGACTGCATGCCAAAGCTCACGCGGGTGAACCCGGCCGCGGCCAGCTCGCGCAGGTACGCTTCGTCGACCGAGTCTGGGTTTGCCTCGGTGGTCACCTCGGCGCCGGGAGCCAGGCCCCACTCGGTGCGGATCCGAGCCAGCATTGCCGTGAGGTCGCTCGCCGGCAGCAGCGTGGGTGTGCCGCCGCCAAAGAACACCGTGGAGACCGGCCGCTCGGGCAAGCCCGCCGCGCGCATCACCCCTGCGCCGAACGTCAGCTCCCACTCCACCTGGTCCGCGTACTCGTCGCGGCGCGTGCCGCCGAGCTCGCTCGCCGTGTAGGTGTTGAAGTCGCAGTAGCCGCAGCGCACGCGGCAGTATGGCACGTGGACGTAGACCCCAAAGTTGCGGGCCTCAGCACCCTCGCGCACGCTCGCCGGGAGCGCACCGTCGAGCGGCGCGGCGTCGCCCTCAGGCAGTGCGCTGGGCACCGCGCACCTCCGCGAACCGCATCACGCGCGCGCCGATCCGGGGCGGCGCTGATGGGTGACGCGCGCGGCGGCACCGGGCGCGTGATCCGTCTCGGGATCCTGCTCAGGCACGTCGGCGACTGGCTCGATGTCAGCGAGTGGGTCTTCAGCTGGCGCTTCCTCAGCAACCATGGCTGCGTCCGCAACGGGCGCGTCCTCGGCGCCTGTGGCTACGTCTTCCACGGGCACGTCCGCCGCGGGCGCTTCCTCAGCGAGGGGGTCTGAGGGCTCAGCTGCGCCGGTCGCGGCGGAGGTCTCGGAGGTGTCGGACGCGTCGGCATCATCGGCCGGTACCGGGTCCGCGAGTTCGATCTCAACCACGGGAACGTCCGCCTGCACCGGCTCGTCGACTTGCGTGGCCGCGGGCTGTGCGCCCGGGGCGAGCGCCGCGAGCTGCTTGCGCACCGCGTCGATCGCGGCGCGCACCTCGGCGCGCGCCCGCAGGCCGAGCAGCCCACTCTTGGGCGCCGCGAGGAAACCGCGCGAGACCGCCCAGACGGTGTCGTCGTCGCGCAGCTCGACCGCAAACAGCTGCTCCCCGACCGGACCGAGCTCGTCGCCCGTCCCCCAGGCAAAGCCAACGCTGCGCGCCTCCGAAATCGTGTAGACCACCAGCACCTCGCGCTCCGGCTGACCCGGCGCGCCGAGGGCCACGGTGGTGCCGGCGACCACGAACGGGTCACCGTCGGGGCCAAAGTGCTCCTCGGGTTCTCCGGCGGCCTGCGGCCGCCCGTCGCCGTCAAAGTTGGGGCCCACGTAGGCGGCGCCCGTGCCGCGCTCGATCTCGCGCACGGCGAAGCCGCCGCCGCGCTGGGCACCCCAGGTCATCAGCAGGCTTGACGCGAGCAGGAATCGATCCTGGCCGCTGCCCAGGCGCAGCTCCTCCTCGTAGGGGGTGCTGCCGTTGGGCGGAAAACGCATGAGGTCGGGGGCACGAGACGCGCCGACCGCCGCGTACGCGACCGGCATGTCGACGTGGCTCTGCCGCCGAGTGGGCTGGCCATCGCTCATCGCTTGGCCGCGTCCTTGCCCTCCACGTCGCCCGACAGGGCGGCGATGAACGCCTCCTGCGGCACCTCGACGCGGCCGACCATCTTCATGCGCTTCTTGCCTTCCTTCTGCTTTTCAAGCAGTTTGCGCTTACGGCTAATATCGCCACCGTAACACTTGGCAAGCACGTCCTTGCGAATGGCGCGGATCGTCTCACGCGCAATGACCCGGGCGCCAATCGCGGCCTGGATCGGGACTTCGAACTGCTGGCGCGGGATCAGCTTGCGCAGGCGCTCGGTCATCATCGTGCCGTAGTGGTAGGCGTTGTCGCGGTGCACGATCGCGCTAAAGGCGTCGACCTGGTCGCCCTGCAGCAGGATGTCCACCTTGACCAGGTCGGCCTCCTGCTCGCCCATCGGCTCGTAGTCGAGGCTGGCGTAGCCCTGGGTGCGGCTCTTGAGGTGGTCGAAGAAGTCGAAGACGATCTCGCCGAGCGGCATGCTGTAGCGCAGCTCCACGCGCTCACCCAGGTACTCCATGCCGAGCAGGCTGCCACGTCGGCTCTGGCAGAGCTCCATGATCGCGCCAACGTAGTCCTTGGGCGCGAGGATCGCGGTCTTGACGACCGGCTCGCGCACGCTCTTGATCTTGCCGTCGGGGTACTCGGACGGGTTGGTCACCGTCACCTCGCTGCCGTCCTCGGTGGTGACCTGGTAGATCACGCTCGGGGCGGTGGCGATCAGATCAAGGTCGAACTCGCGGCGCAGGCGCTCGGAAATGATCTCGAGGTGCAGCAGGCCGAGGAAGCCACAGCGGAAGCCGAAGCCGAGCGCCACGGACGTCTCGGGCTCGTACTGCAGCGCCGCGTCTTCAAGCTTCAGCTTGTCGAGCGCCTCGCGCAGCACCGGGTAGTCGCTGCCGTCGAGCGGGTACAGGCCGGAGAACACCATCGGCTTCGGATCCGTGTAGCCGGGCAGTGCCTCGGTCGCCGGGTGACGCTTCGACGTGACCGTGTCGCCAACCTTCGATTGGCGCACATCCTTCACGCCCGTGATCAGGTAGCCCACTTCGCCGACCGCGAGCCCCTTCGTGGGGGTTGGCTCGGGCGAGGAGACGCCGATCTCGAGGGCCTCGTGATCGGAGCCGGTCGACATCATCATGACTTTCTCGCGCGGCGAGAAGCTGCCGTCGATCATGCGCACGTAGGTGACCACGCCCCTGTAGGAGTCGTAGACCGAGTCGAAGATCATTGCGCGCGCGGGGGCGTCCGCGTCGCCGACCGGCGCGGGGATCCGCTCAATCACGCGATCGAGGAGCTCTTCGACCCCCATGCCGGTCTTGCCCGACACCTTGAGGATGTCCTCGGGCGAGCCGCCGATGAGATCGGCAATTTCGCGGGAGACGCGCTCGGGGTCCGCCGCCGGCAGGTCGATCTTGTTGAGCACCGGGATGATCTCAAGGTCATTTTCCATGGCGAGGTACAGGTTCGCGAGGGTCTGTGCCTCGATCCCCTGCGCCGCGTCCACGAGCAGGATCGCGCCCTCGCACGCTGCGAGCGAGCGCGAGACCTCGTAGCTGAAGTCGACGTGGCCCGGCGTGTCGATCATGTTCAGCGCGTACGCGGCGCCGTCCACGTCCCAGTGCATGCGCACCGCCTGCGACTTGATCGTGATGCCGCGCTCGCGCTCGATATCCATGCGATCGAGATACTGCGCCCGCATTTCGCGGTCGGGCACCGTGCCGGTGACCTGCAACATGCGGTCGGCAAGCGTCGACTTGCCGTGATCGATGTGCGCGATGATGCAGAAGTTGCGAATGCGCGCGGGGTCGGTCGACGCCGGGACAGGGGGGTTCACGCTGCGTGGAGACATTGTGAGCCATTATCGCACGCAGCGGGCCCCCGGCGCTCATCCGCGTGCGCGCGCACCCAAACCCGCCTGCGCCCGCGCGGGGACCCGCCGCCCAGGTCCCACCGTGATTTCGCTCGCGCCGGGCCGCCGCGGGCCGGCTCGGGCCACACCGGGCCACGCCGGGCCACGCCACAGCGACATGGTCGGGGCGTTGTGCGCTTCGTCTGCTAGAGTTGGTTCTTGGCTTGCGTGTGGCTCACACCACACACCCCGCAAGGTGCCCTCTCTCGCCGCGCGGATTCACCTGTTTAAACAAGTACCTGTGAAGGACACTCCCAACGTGGCAAACATTAAGTCGCAGATCAAGCGCATCAAGACCAACCTGAAGGCTACCGAGCGTAACCGGGCATACAAGAGCGAGCTCCGCACCGCGGTCCGCGCGACCCGCCTGGCAATCACCGCCGGTGACAAGACTGTCGCCGAGGAGAAGCTGCAGGTTGCGAGCCGCAAGCTCGACAAGGCAGTTTCGAAGGGCGTCATCCACAAGAACCAGGCTGCGAACCGCAAGTCGGCTCTCGCAACCCAGGTTGCTGCGCTCTAAGCACTAGGCTTCGAGGCCACACGGTCTCACCCACACGGGCTCCGCTTCGGCGGGGCCCGTGTTGCGTTTCGGGGCGTGGGCGGCAGCCCCCGGCGCGTCTTACTTGGCGCGTTTTACTTGGCGCGACCGCGCCGCGCGACGAGCAGCACGAACTTCTCGAGCGCGTACTCGGGGTCACGGGTGCCGCCCTTGAGGAGCCACTCCGTCTCGGCAGCCTGGTCAATGCACCGCGCGAGGTCGCCCTCGCGCCAGCCGCGCACCTCGCGCTGCGCCCGATCGACCTGCCAGGGCGCCATTCCCAGCTCCTTTGCCAGCTGCCCGCTGCCGCCGCTCGCGCCGTACACGCGGGCCATTGCGCGCACCTTCATGTTGAGCGCGGCGAGCAACGGGATGGGGTCTGTGCCGGTGGAGAGCGCCTGGCGCAGGAGCACGAGCGCCTCGGCCCCGCGCCCGGCGGTCGCGGCGTCGGCAACGCGGAACGCGTTAGTCTCGACGCGCCCCTCGGTGGCCCGGTTGACCTCGTCCTCCGAGATGCGCGTACCCACGTCGGAGACCAACTGGACGCAGGCGCCAGCGAGTTCGCCGATGCCCCCCGCGTAGGCGCCCACGAGCATGCGGAGCGCTCCGGGGGTGATCTGTGCGCCGAGGCGGCGGAACTCTGCCTGGGCAAAGCTCAGCCGGTCCGCGTCTTTCTTGACCTCCGGGCAGGCGATCTCGATGGCGCCGCCGGTTCCCTTGCGCAGCAGATCGAGCAGGGCCTTCCCGCGCTGGCCGCCGCCGTGCCGGAGCACGAGCACGGTGTCGTCGGCGGGCTCGGCGATGTACCGCTTCACGTCTTCGATGAACGCGTCCGAGCACTTCTCAACGCCCTCAACCCGCAGCAGTCGCGGTTCCGCGAAGAGCGACGGGCTCGCCAGGGTGAAGATCTCGCCCGCGGCGTACGATGCCGCGTCGACGTCGTGGACCTCGAGGTCGGGGTGTTCGGCGACGAGCGCCGAGCGGATCGCCTGGGCCGCGCGGTCGGCGAGAAACGCCTCGGGTCCGCTGATCAGGACGACGGGCGCCGGCCGCGCCTCCGACCAGTCGAGCTGCGGGGCTTTCGTCTGAGTTGCTCGTGCTGCTGCCACACTCCAACCTTATCCGGGACTCCCGACACCATCGGCCGCAGTGGTCTCCCTGGCGCGGCATCGCCCCCGCGGCACCCGCTACTCGGGCGGCCCGCGTTCAGACGCCCACACCCGGAGACTGCCGGGGGCTCCACTGACGGCGATGCTGCCGAGCTGGTCGGTGCGGGCCGTCGCGGTGCCCGCGGCGGCGAGGTCCGCGAGCGTCCCGGGCGCGGGATGGCCGTAGCGATTTGAAGCTCCCACCGACACGAGCGCGAGATCCGCGGCGACCCGGCCCGGGAGCTCCCGGTTCTGGTCGCGTGAGCCGTGGTGCGCGACCTTGAGCACGTCCGCCCGCAGATCCGCGCCGCCGCGGAGCAGCTCCGACTGGACGAGTGCGCCGGTGTCGCCCAGGAGCAGCACGCTGACGGCGCCCGCCCGCAGCCGAGCGATAACGCTCGCGGAGTTCGCGTCGGCGGGCACATGACCAGCCGCGGGGCCGAGCACCAACCACTGCACGCCACCTCCGTCTTCCCCGCCACCGCCACCGTGCATCCCAGCGACGCCGAGCACCCCACCGCCACCGTGCATCCCAGCGACGCCAACGGTGACGGGCACTCCCGCCGCTTCGAGCTGGCGCACGAGCGCGCGATCCGCGCCGTCCTCCCGGTTCGCGGGCGCGATCAGCGCGCGGTCGACTCGGCGGATCACCGCGTCGAGCGCACCAAAGTGGTCGCGGTGGTCGTGGCTCACGATCAGGAGTTCGATGCGTCCAACGCTGAAGCGATCGAGGCAGGCGAGGAGCGCGTCTGGATCCTCTCCGGTGTCGACGAGCGTCACGCCGCCGGGCCGGGCCGGGTCGCGCAGCAACAGGGCGTCCCCCTGCCCCACATCGCAGGCGACCACGCTCCAGTCGCGCGGCGCGGCGGCGCGAGTGACCGCCGGCGTGAGCGCGGTGGGCCCCAGCAGGAGCCCCAGCCCCGCCGCGGCGAGCCCGAGGCTCCAGCGCGAGGCACCCCGCAGTGCCGGCTCGCGCGCGCTCCAGGGGTGACGCCACCCCGGGTCCGCTTCGCCCTTCCCGGCCCTCCGGAGACCCGGCCGCGCCCGCGGGCGTGTGTGCGCGCCGCGGTGTGTGCCAAGCCACCACGCGGTACCGAGCAGGAGCTCGGCCGCGGCAAGCAGCGCGGCCCCGCCCCAGCCCTCCGGCCAGGGCGCCCTGGCGTACGGAAGCTCAGATGTGACCGCCGCGGTGCCGACGAGCCACCGCGCCGGAAGCGCTGCGACCCACACCGCGAGTGCTCCGAGCGGCTCGCTGAGCGGGAGGAGCACCAGCGCAAGCAGCCCGAGTCCTGTGCCGAGCGGCGCCCCCGGGGCGGCGAGCACGTTCGCGAGCACGCCCACGAGCGGGAGCCCCGGTTGCAGCAGCAGGAGGAGCGGCGCGCAGGCGAACTGGGCGGCGCACGCGACCGCGATCGGGAGCGCGACGAGCTCGGGCACCCGGGCCCGCAGCCGCAGCGCGCGAGTCAGGGGCGGGGCGATGATCAGGATCCCAGCGGTAGCCGCGACCGAGAGCGCAAACCCCGGGTGCAGCGCCTGCCACGGGTCGCGCAGCAGCAGGACGATCACGGCGCTCGCGAGTGCGGGAAGTGCGATCGCGCGCCGACCCCCGTACTGTGAGACGAGCACCACCACCGCCATCACTGCGGCACGCTGCACGCTCGGATCCGGCCCCACCACGAAGACGAAGCCAGCCAGCACTGCGCCCTGACCCAGTATCCGGATCCGGCGGCCAGCGCCGCAGCGGGCGAGCACCCAGCCCGCTGCGCTCGTGACGAGCGCGCAGTTTGCGCCCGACACCGCGACGAGGTGCGTCAGCGAGGCGTCGCGCATCTGCCGATCGGTCTGCGCCGCCACGAGCGAGGTGTCCCCCACGGCCAGCCCCGGCACCAGCGCGGCACCGGGTGTCGCGGCCGCTGCGTCGCGGAGCCGCGCCCTCAGGTCTGCCGCCGCGGTCGCGAGCGAGCCGTCCGACTTTTCCGCCGCGGCCGCGACAATCCGGATCCCGAATGCCGCCCCGGAGCCGGCGTCCAACCGCACCGGGACGCCGCGCACCAGCACCTCGCTGCCCGGCCCCCACCCGCCCCGCTGAGCGGCACCCGCGCGTCCACTCGGCCCGCCACCGCCGCTGTCGCCAACGCCACTGCTGTCGCCGCCTCCGCTGTCATCAGCGCTGCCACCGCCGCTGCTGCCGCCGCCTCCGCGTGCGTCGCCAGCCTCGAACCAGAGCACCAGCGGGACTCGGCCGCGCGCGCCCGCGAACGTGGCGGCGGCCCACGCCCGCCGGTCCGAGGACTCAACGGCGTAGCCACTCAGTGTGACGCTGAGTTCCTGCGTCGTCCCGGCCGCGGCCGCCTCCCGGAGTGTCGCGTCGTCTCTGACTGCCTCGCCCCACTCGATTCGCAGCCCGAGCAGGAGCAGGAGCGCGAGGCCGAGAACTGCCACAGTCGCTGAGCTTCCTCTGGCCACCGCCGCCCACACCCCCGCGCGCCGCCGCACCGCGCGCCACACCACGACCCCGAGCGTGCACGCGCCGCCCAGCGCGCTGGCCACCGCCACGATGCGCCCGGTGCCCGGCGCGGTGATGGCGTGTGCCGCAAGCGCCCAGGCCACGAGCGCGGGCGCCAGCAGGCGCCACTGGCCGGGCGGGCCCCGGTACGCGCGGCGCGCGATGGTGGACTCGCGGCTCACGGCTCGACCAGCTCTCTGAATCCGTCGAGCGTTTTCGGGCCGATCCCTGGCACGTCGAGCAGCTGGTCAACCGTGGCGAACGGGCCGTGGTCGCTCCGCCACTCGATGATGCGCTGCGCGAGCGCCGGCCCGATCCGCGGGAGCTGCTCGAGCTCGCCGGCCGTCGCGGTGCTCAGGCGGATCAGTCCCCCGCTGGCGGCCGGGCCAACGCCGCCCTCCTCCGCGGGCGCGCCGGCCACCAGACCAGCGGCGTCTGGAACCACCACCTGCTCCCCGTCGACCACGGTCCGAGCGAGATTGACCCCGGCGAGTACGGCGGCGTCGGTGGGACCACCCGCAGCCGCGAGCGCATCGGCCACCCGGGCGCCGACCTGGAGCTCAACGATCCCGGGCGACGCAACCTCGCCGACCACGTGCACGAGCACCTTCGACGGCGCGGCGTCACCCGTC
Source organism: Leucobacter luti (assembly GCF_004217175.1). Lineage (GTDB taxonomy): Bacteria > Actinomycetota > Actinomycetes > Actinomycetales > Microbacteriaceae > Leucobacter > Leucobacter luti. Next base: position 453,636 of record NZ_SHKI01000005.1, on the reverse strand, counting down.
GCCGCGCCGGGGGTGTCGAGCTGCTCCCCGCTCCGCTCGCCGATCTCGCCGGCGTCGTTGCCGGGAACCTCGAGCAGCTCGCCGCCGCCAGAGTTCGCCGCGCTGACCACAATCGCGACGACGATCGCTGCGACAAACACGATCACGCCCACCCAGATGGGGGCGGAGATCGCGCGCCGCAGGCGGGCCGCAACCGAGGGCTGCGGGGCCCAGGCGAGGGCGGCTGGCGCCCCCGCGCTTCCGGGCTCCTGCCGCCAGAAGCCCGGCTCGCCCGGCTCGACCGACTCGTCTCGCTCGCCAGGGCCGTGCTGCTCGCCGGGACCGTGCTGTTCGCCATGACCGTGCTGTTCGCCATGACCGTGCTGCTCGCCGGGACCGCCGGCCGTGTCCTCGCTGCTCCGCGCCGCGCGATCGAGGAGTCGTTCTGGGAGCCACCCGTGTTCCGGCGGCGCCCCTGATCCAGCTCGGCGCTCGACAGCACCGTGCGCGCCAACGCCGGGTGGATCGCCGAGAGCGAGTTCATCGGCGACGGGACCGTCGGCGACGGGACCGTTGGCGACGGCGCCCGGGCGGGAACTCCGGAGTGAGTCGTGGGGTGGCATGCCTCAACGCTAGAGAGCGTCAGGGGGCACACCGATCCGGAATCACACACTGTGGATAGGTGGCGTCGCGGGCACGTTCGTGCCGGGCTGTGTACGCCGGGGAGCGGCGCCGTTACCCGATTTCAGGCAGGAGATCCGAACTCAGGCGGATCGATTCAGCCGAAACCATCCGCCTGAGTTCGGATCTCCTGCGCGAACTCGGATCTCCTGCGCGAACTCGGATCTCCTGCGCGAACTCGGATCTCCTGCGCGAACTCGGATCTCCCGCGCGAACTCGGATCCGCCGCGCACAGCACGCGCGCCTACGCCCCGGTGAGACCCTCCGCGATCGCGACCACGCCGCGCAGGGCCTCCGCGTGGGTGGTGCTCAGCGGGGAGAGCCCGATGCGGATCCCGTCTGGCCTGCGGAAGTCGGGAATCACGCCGTCCTCCCACAGCCGAGGCACGAGGTCGGCGAAGCCCTCGTGCCCGATCGTGACGTGCCCGCCGCGGCGCTCCGGGTCGCGCGAGGTGAGCAGGGCGACGCCGCGGGGCGCGAGGAGCTCGTCCACTGCGGTCACGACAAGCGCTGTCAGGCTCACTGACTTGGCGCGAATCTGCGCGATCCCGGCCTCCTCGATCAGCTCGAGCATTCCCTGGAGCGGCAGCATGCTCAGCACGGCCGGTGTGCCGCTGAGGAAGCGCCGGATCCCTGGCGCGGGCTCGTAGCGCTCCCGCATCCCGAAGACGTCGGCGGCGCCCATCCACCCCCACACTGGCTGCTCGGTGAGCTCCTGGAGCGACGCGTTCACGTAGGCGAACGCCGGCGAACCGGGCCCGCCGTTCAGGTACTTGTAGGTGCAGCCCACCGCGAAGTCTGCGGTGGCCGCGTCAAGCTCCACGGGGAGCACGCCCACCGAGTGGCAGAGGTCCCACAGCACGAGCGCGCCGTGACGGTGCGCCTCCGCGGTGATGGCGCGCATGTCAGCGATGGCGCCGGAGCGGTAGTCGACGTGGCTGAGCACGACGAGCGCGGTGCGCTCGGTGACGGCGGCGGCGATATCGGCGACCGTGATGCCGCCCACGGGGTCGGCCGGGAGCTGTCGCAGGGTGAGCCCGCGCGCGTGCGCGATCCCCTCGGCGACGAAGCGGTCTGTGGGGAAGTTGTTGGCCTCGATCAGCACTTCGTCGCGCCCCGGCTGCATCGCGACGGCGGCGCTCATGAGCTTGTACAGCAGCACTGTCGTTGAGTCCCCAACGATCGTCTGCCCGGGTGCCGCGCCAATGAGGGCCGCGCCAATGCGATCCCCCAGTTCGGTGGGGAGGTCAAGCCACTGCTCGTCCCACGAGCGGATCAGGCGGCTCCCCCACTCGTGGCGCACGAACGCGTCCAGGCGCGCGCCGGTGTCGCGCAGCGGCCGCCCGAGCGAGTTGCCATCGAGGTAGGCGCTCACCCCCTCCGCGGGGGCGAAGCGTTCGATGAACCCCGCGAGCGGGTCGGCGTCGTCGAGCTCACGAGCCTGCGCCGCGAGTCGCGTAATCTGGTCGGTCATCTGGATTCCTTTCACGACGAGAGGTCCCCCGCGGAGAGCGGCCGGGTGGCCGCGACGTCGAGCTCGCCGCGCACGTCCCCCGGGATCAGCAGCAGCCGGCTGGGCTGCCGCACCGGGTCCCGCGGCGTGAGCGCCGCGAGCTGGGCCTCCGCGGTGAGACCCGCAGCGCCGAGCGCACGCAGCTCCCGCCGGTTGAGTCCCACGGGCAGTGGCCCGTTGCCCAGGTCGGTGCCGTAGCGGACGCGGCCCCCGCGCTGCGCGAACCCGGCGAGGTTGTCTCGCGCGATTTCGAATGCCGCGTCTGGCGTGCCCCACCCGTGGATGTCGAGCGTTGAGATCCACACGCTGTCGCGGGCGAAGGCGCGCAACTCAGCGTCGTTCAGCCGCTCGGTGAACGGGGTGTGCGCAAACACGCGGGCTCCGAGGCGATACGCGCGCAGCGCCTCCCCGGGCCCCTCGGCGTGTGCGACCACCGGAAGCCCGGCGGCGCCCGCGGCGGCAACGATCGCACTGAACACCTCGTCGCTGAGCACCGGCCCGGCGGCACCGTTGCTCGCCACCTTCACGTGGTTCGCACCGTGCCTGGCCATCTCGGCGACGGCCGCGACCGCGGCGTCCACCTCGGACACCTCACGGGTGGAGCCTGCCGGCGCCCACTCGCGATCGCTGGGGTAGCCGCCGGGTGCGGTAATGAAGGCGCCCGCGTAGTCGACACGCACCCCGAGCGCCGGATCGGGCCGGCCGGGGTCCTCGCTGAGCGCCCGCAGTACGGCGGGGTTGCCGCCGAGATCGAGCACTCGCCCGATCGACCCGCCATCGAGCTCTCGCTCGTCGATGAGCTGCAGGTGCACGTGCCAGTCGGTAAAGGTGCCGGTGACGAGGCCCGCGTCGAGCACGGGGCCCGAGCCCGAGTGATCCGCCGTGATCGTGATCGCCCCGTCGTCCGCCACACGCAGCTCGCCGAGCCGCACAGCGCCCGCAGCGTCGCGATAGTGCGCGCGCATCGTCATCGGTGTCCTTCCGCTCTCATGCCGGTTCGAAGATGCCCCGCCTCGAACGTAACACGGATCACACGGCCCACTCGGAGCACCGCAGGCCGGGAACCAGGAGCCCAGAGCCCAGCACACACCGACCTCCGGGCACACAGCGGGGCCCGCGACCGATACCGATCGCGGGCCCCGCTGTGTAGCCGCTAGGCGGGCTTCGTGGCGATGCTCACGATCTTGGGCACCCGCACGATCACGTTGACGATCGTGCGATCACCGATCGCGCGCTGCACGCCGGCCGACGCGCGCGCTGCCGCCTCGGCGTCGGCCTCGCTCACGGTCGCGGGGAGCGTGAGCCGATCGCGCACCTTCCCGTCGACCTGAACCACCATGGTGACCTCGTCCTCGACGAGGAGTGCCGGATCTGCCTTGGGCCACTCGGCGAGGGCGACCGTGGGCTCGTGCCCCAGCTTTGCCCACATGTCTTCTGCGGCATACGGGGCGAACAGCGACAGAATCATCGCGACGGCCTCGGCGGACTCACGCACGGCGGGATCGGCCGCACCGGCGCCCGCGTCGATGGCCTTGCGGGTCACGTTGACCTGCTCCATGAGGCGCGCGACGAGCACGTTGAACTTGTACGCCTCGACCAGGCCCGGGGCGTCAGCGAGCAGGTGGTGCGTCGCGCGGCGCAGCGCCGTGTCGCCGCTGGCCGGGTCGGTGCCGAGCGGTGCGCCGTCGCGCTCCACGTCGTCGGCCACGCGCCACGCGCGCGCCAGGAACTTCGCGGACCCCTGCACCGACACATCAGCCCAGTCGATGTCGTCCTCCGGCGGGCCAGCGAACGCGAGCGTGACGCGCAGCGCGTCGGCGCCGTGCGCCTGCAGCTCGCTGGCGAACTCGACGAGGTTGCCCTTCGACTTCGACATCTTTGCGCCGTCCTGCAGCACCATTCCCTGGTTGAGCAGCGCGGTGAACGGCTCCTCGAAGTCGAGGTAGCCGAGGTCGTGCAGCACCTTCGTGATGAAGCGGGAGTAAAGCAGGTGGAGGATCGCGTGTTCCACGCCGCCCGCGTACTGGTCGATCGGACCCCAGCTGTTGACGAGCTCGGGGTCGAACGCCTGCGTGGGATCGGTCGCCGACAGGAATCGCAGGTAGTACCAGGAGCTGTCAACGAAGGTGTCCATCGTGTCGGGGTCGCGAGTCCAGGTCTCCCCGGTCTCGGGGTCGACGACCGTGGCCCACTCGGTTGCAGCGCCGAGCGGCGAGCTCCCCTTCGGCTTGAGGTCGAGGCCTTCGGAAGCCGGCAGCTCCACCGGCAGCACGGCGGTGTCGACCGGGCGCATCTCGCCATCGGCGCCGTGCAGGATCGGGATCGGGGTGCCCCAGTAGCGCTGGCGGGAGATCAGCCAGTCGCGCAGGCGATAGGTCGTAGCGGCGCGGCCGGTGCCGCGCGCCTCGAGCACCTCGATCGCCTTCGCGATCGCGTCGAGCTTGCCCAGCCCGTCGAGCTCACCCGAGTTCACCATGACGCCCTCACCCGAGGTGGCGAGTCCGCTCTCGGCCGGATCCGGCAGCTGCGCGCCGTCGGCGTCGCGCACGTCGACCACCACGCGCACGGGCAGCTCGAACTTGCGCGCGAAGTCGAGGTCGCGCTGATCGTGCGCGGGCACGGCCATGATCGCCCCGTGGCCGTAGTCGGCCAGCACGTAGTCGGATGCCCACACGGGAATGCGCTCCCCATTGACCGGGTTCACGGCGAAGCGGTCGAGGAAGACGCCGGTCTTCTCACGCTCGGTGCTCTGCCGCTCGATCTCGGTCTGCTTCTGCGTCTGCTCAAGGTATGCCTGGAAGCGCATGCGCACCTCGGGCGACGCGTCAGCGACCAGCTCGGCCGCGAGGTCCGCGTCCGGGGCGACCACCATGAAGGTGGCGCCGTGCAGGGTGTCCGGGCGGGTGGTGAATACGGGCACCTTCGCGTCGCGGCCCTCGATTTCAAACTCCACCTCGGCGCCGCGGGACCGACCGATCCAGTTGCGCTGCATGTTGAGTACCTTGGTGGGCCACTTGCCCTCGAGCTGGTCGAGGTCGTCGAGCAGGCGATCAGCGTAGTCGGTGATGCGGAAGTACCACTGCGTGAGCTTCTTCTTCACGACCATCGCGCCGGAACGCTCGGAGGTGCCGTCGGCGAGCACCTGCTCGTTGGCGAGCACGGTCTGATCTACCGGGTCCCAGTTGACCCAGCTGGCCTTGCGGTACGCGAGGCCCTTCTCGTACATCTTGAGGAACAGCCACTGGTTCCAGCGGTAGTACTCGGGGTCGCTCGTGTGGAGCACTCGGCTCCAGTCGAACGACGGCGCGTACACGCGGAAGCTCGCCTTCTGCTGGGCGATGTTCGCGTAGGTCCACTCGCGGGGATCGACGCCGCGCTTGATCGCCGCGTTCTCGGCGGGGAGCCCAAATGAGTCCCAGCCGATCGGGTGCAGCACGTCGTAGCCCTGTCCGCGCCAGTAGCGCGCGAGCACGTCGCCGAAGCAGAACGCCTCGGCGTGGCCCATGTGCAGATCACCCGAGGGGTAGGGGAACATGTCGAGCACGTACTTCTTGGGGCGCGTCGAGTCGCCGGCGCCCACCTCGAACGGCTTCAGATCTTCCCAGACGGGAAGCCAGCGATCCTGAATCGCCTGAAAGTCGTAGCCCTCGGCTTCACGGCCCTGCTGCTCGGTCACACACACCTCGATCTTGGTTCGCCTCGCCGCGCGTCAGCTCGGCACATACCCTCCAGAATACCGCGTCGAGCTGGTTCTCCTGGCCGCCGCGCGAATCACGCGGCGAGCTCAGCGCTGCGCAGCAACCTGGGGCGCGATCGCGGCAAGTATCGCGGCCGCCTTCAGGCGCTTCTCGGCGACCTCGCGCGCCGGATCCGAGTCAGCCGTGATCCCGCCACCGGCTCCGACGAGCACGCGGCCGCGTCGCAGCTCCGCGCCTCGAATGGTCATCGCGAGCTCGGCGTCGCCGCTCCGGTCCACCCAGCCGAAACAGCCGGAGTACAGGCCCCGCGGCCCGGACTCGATCGCCGCCAGCAGCTCGACGGCCCGCCGCTTCGGGGCGCCGGTCATTGAGCCGCCGGGGAAACACGCCGCGATCGCGTCGGCGACCCCCCGGCCGGGAGCAAGGCGCCCGCTCACCGTGCTGACAAGCTGGTGCACGTGAGGGTGCGTCTCCACCCGGAGGAACCCGGTGACCTCGACCGTGCCCGGCGCGCACACCCGGGCGAGGTCGTTGCGCATGAGGTCGACGATCATGAGGTTCTCGGCCCGCTCCTTCGGGTCGCGGGCGAGCTCCTCGGCCAGGCGCAGGTCCGCTTCGGGGGTGCTGCCGCGCGGCCGCGTCCCCTTGATTGGGTGCGTTGCGAGTCGCCCGCCGCGAAGTGACAGAAAGCGCTCGGGGCTGGCGCTCACCAGCGAACGCTCGGGCGTGACGATCACCCCGCCGCGGCTTGCCGCGCCCCTCTCGCGAAGTCGCTCGTAGAGCTGAAGCGGTGCGGGGTCCGCAGCGGTCTCGGCCGTGTCGGTGAGGCAGAGCACGTACGCGTCGCCGTCGCCGATCGCGCGCTTGCAGGCCGCAACATCGGTGGCGTAGTGGGCGTCCGAGCGGCGCCACCGGGCGGGGCTGCGGAGGGGGATCCTGGCGGCTCTGGCGGCGCTCGGCTGCGCGGCTCCGGCGGGGCTCAGCTGCCCGGTTCCGGGCTCGGGGGCGAGTACCGCACCGTGTCGCGCAAGCCACGCGTCGATCGCCCCATCGCTCTCGGCTCGGAGTTCCCCGCGCTCCCCGGTCACGGCGAGCACCACGTCGAGGCGCAGCGCGAGCGCCGGAGCTGCGTCGTCCGGCGCCGGGGTGAGGCCCAGCAGCGCAACGCCGAGCTCGTAGCCCAGCGCGACCACCCAGCCACCCCAGAACCCGCCCTCCGGGCACAGCTCCTCCGGGGTTTCAGCCGCCGCGGCAGACCCCGCCTCCGCAGCGGGATCCGATCCCGCGGCCGCAGGACTGACCTCAGCGAGAAACTCGCGCTCACGCCCACGCTCTGCGGTGCGCACGGCCGCGGCGATGCCGAGGTAGCTCGTGCCCGGCTCCCCCGCTGGCGCGGCGTCGCCGTCGAGCCAGCACCAGGCGGGTGCCGCCGCGGCGAGCCGCCGCGCGACCGCGACCGCGCCACCGGCGATGCGCACCGCTCGCCGCGCCCCGCGCTGTCCCCCTGCTGCCACGGAGACCAGCGTAGCGCGGTGCTACGCTCGGGCCATGCCCGCGCTGCCCGATGACCGTGAACTGCTGGTTGCCGACTCATTCAGGGTGCGCGTGCGCGACGGCCGCGCCGAGGCGCGCGGGCTCGCCGCGCACCTCGACCGCTTCGCCGCGACGGCGGTGGCGGCCGCGCAGCCCACCGACCCCGTAGATGCCGCCGCGACCGCGGCGGGCGCCCGCGCGTTCAGCGCTGCGGCGCTGCCCCGGATCGCCGCGTACGGGGCGGGCTTTCCGCGCCTGGAGCTGTGGCGCACGGCAACCGGCGAGGTCGCGTACGATCTCGCCCTGCGGCCGCTACCGGAGCTCGGCGACACGATCGAGCTCCGCAGCGCCGGGAGCTTCGCGCTCGCGCAGCCGCGACGCAAGGGCCCGGGGATTTCCCGGCTCGCAGATCTCAACCGCGCGCTCGGCGCCGAGGCGCTCCTGCTGGGCCCAGCTGGGCACGCACGCGAGGGCGCGACCACGAGCCTCGTATTCTGGGACCCCGCCGGCGCGGGACACGTGATCGCCGATCGCGAGCGCGTCGCCTCGGTGACGGAGCTCCTGCTCGGTCGCGCCGCCCAGCTCACGCCCGCCGCGGCAACGCCGGCCGAGCTTCGCGAGCAGGAGGTCTGGGCCGTGAACGCGCTGCACGGAATCAGGCCGGTGACGCGGCTCGACGGGGTCGCGCTGCGCGCCCCCGACACGGAGCGCCTGCGGCGGCTGCGGGACGCGCTGGACCGGTGCTGGGAACCCCTGCAGTAGCAGGCCACGCGGGAGCTCGCACACGGCGGGGACGCACCCCGAGGAGCCTGCTACACCGACGGCGCGGCGAGCTCAATCCGCTGCGCCCGAATCCCCTCGGGAAGCTCGGTGTGCGTGATGAGAACCACGGCCCGGTCCGCGGGGACTGCGCCGACCAGGTCGAGCAGCAGCCGGTCGGCGAGTTCGCGGTCGACGCCCGCGGTGGGCTCGTCGAGCACCACCACGGGGAAGTCCGCGAGCAGCGCGCGGGCGAGCGCGATCCGCTGCGCCTGGCCACCGGACACGAGGGCCCCGTGCTCGCCGACGGCGGCGTCGAGCCCGCCGCGCGAGCGCGCCCACTCGCCGAGTCCGACCCGGTCGAGTGCGGCCATCAGTTCCTCGTCCGTGGCGGTGTCGCGCGCAAACTTGAGGTTCTGGCGCAGGTCTGCGTCGAACAGGTGCGGCAGCTGCTCGCACAGCCCCACCGTCTTGCGCACGTCCGCGATCGGGAGCGTCGACGCCTCGACCCCGCGCAGGCGGTACGAGCCGCGGTAGGCGAGGAAGCGCACCAGGGCGAGCGCGAGCGTGCTCTTGCCGGCGCCGCTCTCCCCCGTGACCACGAGTGTCTGACCGGCGGCCAGCTCGAAGCTCAGTCCGGAGACCGCGTCGCGGGCCGCGCCGGGGTGGCGCACGGCGAGATCGCGCACCTCCACGAGCGGCGCGGCGGGGTCGAGCTGCGGCTCGCCGGACGCGGCGTCTGCGGGGCCGGGGACTGGGATCTCGGTGGGGATCTCGGTCTCGGTGAGCGCCGCCACTCGGTCGGCGCTCGCGCGGACCGCCCGGCGCGCCGCGAGCGCGGCGGGCACCTGTCCGAAGACCTCAAAGACCGCCGCGGGGACCACGACGGCGGCCGCGAAGAGCGGTGCTGAGACGCCCTGGCCGAGCGCGGGAAGCAGGATCAGGAGGGTGAGGATCGACGCGAGCCCCGAGGCGGCGGCGAGGATTGCGCCCGTCGCGCCGGCCGAGCGAGCGCGACGCAGCTGCACCGCGGACAGCCGGGCCTCTGCGGCCTCGATGCGCGCGCGCTGCTGGCCGATCGCGCCGAACGCGGTCAGCACCTCGGCCGAGGCAAAGCGCTCAAGCAGCGCGTCGACGAGACCGGCGCGCGCCGCGCTCAGCTCGCGGTCTGAAGCGCCGGCAGTGCGCTGAGCGAGCACCACTGCGAACAGCCCTCCCGCGAGCAGCATCACGGTGAGCACGAGTGCCGCGAGCGGCGAGATGAGCGCGATCACCGCGATGCTCAGGATCACTACGACCGCGCTCACGGCGATCGGCTGCCGCACACGCAGCGGCTCGTCTTGCAGCTGGTCCACGTCGTCAACGAAGGCGGCGAGCACCTCGCCGCGGCGGTGCGACTCGATTGCGCCGGGCACCCGCGGGATGAGCGCGGTGAAGGTATCCGCGCGGAGCGTCGCGAGCTGCGCGAGCGCGGCGTCGTGGCTAAACAGGCGCTCCGTGTATCTGAACGCGGCGCGCCCGATCGCGAGCGCGCGCACGCCGACGATCGCAAATGTGAGGTGCAGGATCGGCGGCTGCTCACCGGCGCGCACGATCAGCCACATGCTGAGACCGAGCAGGCCGACCACGCTGAGATCGGCGAGCACCCCGAACGCAAGCCCGGGTCCGCGGCGACGAGCCGCCGGCATGGCGCGGTGCAGGACCGCTTTCCGGCCCGCGGCGACGTGTGCGCTCATCGAGTGGCTTCTTCCTCTGCGAGTGATAGTGATTCGGGCTCGGCGGGCCGCACGTGCACCACGCGATCGGCGGCGTCGAGCACCGCCTGGCGGTGGCTGACCACGACCACGGCTCTGCCGGTGTCCGCCTCGTCCCGCAGCGCCCGGCACACGAGCGCCTCAGTGCCGCGGTCGAGCGCCGACGTGGGCTCGTCGAGCAACAGCGCCGTTTCGGGGCCGAGCGTCCACGCGCGGTACAGGGCGCGGGCGATGGCGATGCGCTGCGCCTGGCCTCCGGACACGCCGGCGCCCACGGCGCCCAGCTCGTGCTCCGGAGCGAGTGCGGGAAGCCCCGCGGCGTCGAGCGCGCGGCGCACCCGACCCGTGTCCACGGTCTCGGCGCCGAGCGTGACGTTCGCGGCGACGGTCCCCTGGAGCAGCCCGGCGCGCTGTCCCACCCAGGCGAGCTGCGCGGGCCGCTCGATCACACCGGCGGCGGGCTCGACGAAGCCGAGCAGCGCCGCGAAGACCGTGGACTTGCCGGCGCCAGAGGGCCCGGCGATCGCCACGACCTCGCCCGGGGCAACGTCGAGGCTGAGGGGGCCCACGACCGCGCGGCCGCCGCGCGCGATACGCACGTCGGTGAGCCGGATCGCACCGGCGGTGCCGCCGCGGACCTCGCCGCCCGCGGCGGCACCGCCCGTCCGCTCGGCCGCGGCGTCGCCGCCGCGCGGCCCCTCGATCAGTTCGAAGACCTCGCCGGAGGCGGCGAGCCCCTCGGTTGACGCGTGGAACGCGGCGCCGACCTGGCGGATCGGGATAAACACCTCGGGAAGCAGGAGCAGCACGAAGAGCCCGAGTCCGAGGGGGAACTCGCCGTTCACGAGGCGGGTGCCCACCGTAACGGCGACGAGCGCGATGGAGAAGGTCCCCGCGAGATCCAGAACGAAGCCGGAAAGGAACGTGACGCGCAGCACCTTCATGGTGCGCGAGCGATACTCCTCGGTCTCTGCCGCAATGCGCGCGGACTGCCGCTGCTCGCGGCCAAAGATCTTGAGGGTCGCGAGGCCCGCGACGGCGTCGAGGAACGACGAGGAGAGCCGCTGCAGCTGCGCCCACTGCCGATCCTGCACCGCCTGTGTGGCCATGCCAATCAGGATCATGAAGACGGGAATGATGGGGAACACGACCAGCACGGTGATCCCGCTCACGGGATCTGCGAACAGCACGGCGATGATCAGGATCGGCGTCGCGACCACGGTGAGCACGAGCTGCGGCACGTAGCCCGAGAAGTAGCCGTCGAGCGCGTCGAGGCCGCGGCCGAGCGTCGTCGCGTGCGCACTGTCTGAGCGCTCGGACGAGTGCTCCGGTGAGCGCGCGTCAACGGCGTCGAGCGCCGCGGCCCGCAGCTGCGCCTTGACCCTGACCGCGCCGCGCGCGGCGACGGCGTCCATGCCCCAGGCCGCGGCGGAGCGCACGCAGAGCGCCACGAGGCCGCCGCCGATCAGCAGCGGCAGATCCTCCGGCGCGAACGCGCCCTCCCCGATCCGGCCGGCGGCGCCGCCCTCGTTGCCGAGCCACGGCAGCGCCACCGCGGTGATCGCCTGTGCGAGGCACCAGCTCCACGCGAGAATCGCGAGGGTGCGCACGAGTCCGAGCACGCCACCGAGGATAAAAACGCTGCGTGAGGCGCGCGCGTAGCGCAGCAGCCGCGGGTCAAAAGGTTTCACGAAGTTCCTGTGCATTCGAGACGGGCAGGAGGACGGGGCCAGTGGGCGCTATCCGGGAGTCTACGGGAGCGGCGGGTCATACATCTGATGAAACCCCGGGCCGCCCCGCGAATCGCCCGCCGAGTGAACAAAGCCCCGGGCCGCTTGCGCGCCCCGGGGCTTCAGTCAGATACGCGGCGAGAACCGCACCCGCGCTCGCGAACGAACGCGGGTGCGGGTGCGACCCCCTAGTGGGCGACGGCCGCGACGGTCTCCCGCGAGAGACGCTTCCGGAAGATCCAGTACGTCCAGGCCTGGTACGCGAGCACCAGCGGGAGGGTGAACACGGCGACCCAGGTCATGAGCTCCAGGGTCTTCTGCGAACTCGCGGCACCCTCGATCGACATTGAGAATGCCGGGTCGAGACTCGAGTGCATCAGGTTCGGGAAGAGCGCCATGAAGATCGCGAGGAGTGCGAACGCAATCGCCGCGGCGTTCGCGGTGAACGCCCAGCCCTCGCGACCGCGGAAGTTCGCGAGCCAGCCCCAGATGAGCGCAACAGCCGCGAGCGCCGAGCTGGCGATGATCGCCCACAGGGTCTCGCTCTCGAGGTGCTGCACGATCGTCCAGATCAGGAACGCGGCGCCCACGACGATCGTCACGACACCAACCTTCGTGGCGAGGGCACGAGCGCTCTCACGCATGTCGCCAACCGTCTTCAGCGCCACGAACACGAGCCCGTGAGTGAAGGTGATGAGCAGCAGCGTCAGGCCACCGAGCAGGCCGTACGGGTTGAGCAGCGTGAGCAGCGTTCCCTCGTACAGCCAGCCGCCGTTGTCCATGCGGGAGATCGGCAGGCCCTGCGCCAGGTTTGCGAACGCGACACCCCAGAGCAGCGGCGGAAGCACCGAGCCCCAGAAGATGAACTGGTCAAACCAGCGGGTCCAGTTGCGGCCCTTGCCCTGGTGCCGGTACTCGAACGAGACACCGCGCAGGATCAGAGCGACGAGGATCAGCAGCAGCGCCAGGTAGAACCCGGAGAACATCGTGGCGTACCACTCGGGGAACGCCGCGAACAGGCAGGCACCGGCCACGATGAGCCAGGTCTCGTTCAGGTCCCAGACCGGCCCGATCGTGTTGATGAGCAAGCGACGGTCGGTGTCGTCCTTGCCGAGGAAGGGCAGCGAGATGCCCACGCCGAAGTCGAAGCCGTCGAGCACGAAGTACCCGATGAGCAGGACACCGACGATGAAGAACCAGAGTGTGGTGAGTTCCATGTTCGTGATCCTCCTAGTAGACCGTCGCCAGCGACTGCTGGTCGGGTTCGCCGGTTTCGTCCTTCTCCAGCTCCGGCGGTCCGGCCTTCGCGGCCTTCACGATGAGCTTGAACTCGACGACCGCGAGGGCGCCGTAGACGATGGTGAACACGATGAGCGACACGAGCACGGCCCAGCCAGGCACGCCGGGCGAGACGCCGCGCTCGGTTGTCATCACGCCGAACACGATCCAGGGCTGGCGACCCATCTCGGTGAAGATCCAGCCCACGAGCGACGCGAGCATCGGGATCGGGGCGGTCCAGATCGCGACCTTCCACACCCACTTGGGGAGATCGGTGTTCTTGCGCGTGATCCACAGGCCGACCGCCGACACGAGTGCGGCGAAGGCGCCGAGGCCGATCATCCAGCGGAACGCCCAGTACGTGACCCAGATGATCGGGGTGAACGAGCCGTCCGTGGGGCAGGTGAGCGCGCTGCTCGCGTCGCCGCAGTACATCTCGGTGTACGCCGCCTGCAGGTCGTTGATCCCCTCGACGGTGCCGTCAAAGGTGCCGGTCGACAGGAACGACAGCAGGTACGGGATGCGCACGGAGAAGATCTCGTGCAGGCCGTCAGGTGTGCCGAGGCTGAAGATCGAGAACGAAGCGTCGGCGCCAGACGAGGTCGCGTAGTGCGCCTCCGCGGCCGCCATCTTCATCGGCTGCGTCTCCGTCATCACCAGGCCGAGCGAGTGGCCGGTGAGGCCGACGCCCACGAACGCGAGGATGTTTGCCCAGGCGCCGAAGCGAAGCGCGGTGCGCATCTCGTCAACGAACTGGTTGCGCTGCAGGTGCCACGCGGCGACCGCGACGAGCACCACGCCGGCGAACATGATCGACGCGAAGATCGTGTGCGGGAACTGAGTCACGGCAACCGGGTTGAGGAGCACGTCGCCGATGTTGTCGAGCTCGGCGCGGCCGCGCTCCGCGTTCAGCGTGTACCCCACCGGGTTCTGCATGAAGGCGTTCGCCGCGAGGATGAAGTACGCCGAGAGCACGGTGCCGATCCAGACGAACCAGATGCTCATGAGGTGGAGCTTCTTGGGGAGCTTCTCCCAGCCGAAGATCCAGAGCCCGATGAACGTCGCCTCAAAGAAGAAGGCGATGAGGCCCTCCATCGCGAGGGGGGCACCGAAGATATCGCCGACGAAACGCGAGTAGTCGGACCAGTTCATGCCGAACTGGAACTCCTGCACGATGCCGGTGACGACACCCATCGCGAAGTTGATCAAGAAGATCTTGCCGAAGAGTCGCGTCAGCTTCAGGTATTTCACCTTGCCGGTCCGCACCCAGACGGTCTGCAGGATCGCGACGAGAAGGCTGAGCCCGATGGTCAACGGCACGAAAATGAAGTGGTACAGCGTTGTCAAGCCGAATTGCCATCGTGCCAGCGTCAACGCGTCGAGAAATTCGTTCATGTATCGCTCCTGAACGAAGGAGTGCGCACCCCAGCAAGAGGGTAGACACTCCCCTAGTGAGATCCGCCACGAGATGTCATTCTCGCCGGAGCTACCGGTCGGCGACCAGTTAGTGCAAGACTACACATGTCTGTGAATATCCTGCGAATCAATTTTGACGTCAAGCAAGTTTTTGCTTCACGTCGAGCGACTTCCCTTTTCGGCGGAAAAGCGAGGTGAAGACACCGGGAATCGTCAGCTTTTCCCCGGGAACGCTTCGGCTTCGCTCGCTACACTCGGTCCAATGGACGAGCTGCTCGATGCGATGATCACCGCGCTCCGCGACCTTGACCCGGTGTTGCGCACCCTCATCGCTGGCTTCGGAATGCTGCTCGAAACCTCGGTGTTCGTTGGCCTGATTGTGCCCGGGGACACGATCGCCATCGTCGCATCGCTCGGCGTCGGGAGCCCCGCCGAATACGGCTGGCTCATCCTCGCGCTCGTGCTCGGCGCGGTCGCTGGCGAGAGCATCGGCTTCGCGCTCGGCCGCTGGGTGGGCCCGCGGTTGCGCGCGAGCAAGCTCGGGCAGCGACTCGGCGAGCGCAAGTGGCAGCTCGCCGACCACTACCTCGGACGCCGCGGCGGCCCCGCGGTGTTCCTCTCCCGCTTCCTCCCCGTGCTCCACTCACTGATCCCCCTCACCGCGGGCATGGCGGGCATGCGCTACCGCAAGTTCCTCGCGTGGACGGCGTCGGCGAGCATCGTGTGGGCGGTCATCGTGGTCTCGCTGGGAAGCGGTGCGGCCGCCGGCTACGATCAGCTCGCCGGCCGTGTCAAGGGCGCCGGCTTCATTTTCGCCGGGGCAGCGGCCGCGATCGTGCTGATCCTGTGGCTGCTCAAGCGAGCTTTCCTGCGTCGGGAGCGCGGCCACCTGCAAGTCGACGCGGCCGAGCCGCACGAAGCTGCCGCACGGGCCGACGCCCTAGACTGAACAGGTGACTGCCGCAACTCAGCCCGACCCCCGACCCCGGTTCGCGGCGCGCCTGGAGGACTGGATCCACACCCGCCGTTCACGGCGGGCGGTATCCCGCGGCAAGACGCCGTCGGTGATCCCCTACATTGGGTACGGCAGCACCGAGTGGGTGCGGGTGTTGGGCCGCGTGCTCTACCTCAAGCCGGAGACGCGCGAGCACACCCGATTCCGGCCCGACGTGGCGCAGGTGTCCCGTGTGCGCGGCTGGCGCACGTTCACGAGCCTCTCCGTACCGCATCAGCCGGTGCGGGTGCACATCGACGGCCAGTTCGTCGCCGAGGTCACCGCCGACCGTGGCGGGGTCATCGACTCGATGGTGCCGGTCTCACTCACCCCCGGCTGGCACACGATCACGCTCCGAGCCGGCGAGAGCGAGGCCGCCGACGCGCCCGTCAACATCGTCGATCCCGCCGCACAGTTCGGCGTGATCTCAGACGTGGACGACACGATCCTCATCACCGCCCTCCCCAAGCCGTTCGTGGCCGCGTGGAACAGCTTCGTGCTCGACGAGCACGCGCGCTCCGCGACCCCCGGCATGGCGGTCATGCTCGACCACCTCGTGGCCCACCACCCCGGTTCCCCCGTGGTCTACCTCTCAACCGGCGCCTGGAACGCCGCGCCGGCCCTCAGCCGCTTCCTGGCGCGCAACCTCTACCCGATGGGCCCGCTCCTGCTCACCGACTGGGGCCCCACGCACGACCGCTGGTTCCGCAGCGGGACCGAGCACAAGCGCCGGGAACTGAAACGCCTCGCCGCCGAGTTTCCCGAGGTGCGCTGGGTGCTCATCGGCGACGATGGCCAGCACGACGAGTCGCTGTACCACGAGTTCGCCACCGCGCACCCGGAGAACGTCGCCGCTGTCGCGATCCGGCAGCTCTCAATTGGTGAGGCCGTGCTCGCCGGTGGCCGCTCGAAGGCGCGGCTGAACCGGACCACGAGCGGAGTGCCGTGGGTGTACGGGCCCGACGGGGCGACGCTGCGGGAGGAGCTGCGGAAGCTGGGCGTGCTGTGACGGGCCCCGTCACGCGGCCGTGGCGCCGCTTCGAGCGCGACTTCACGGGGAGGTTCACCGTCGCGGTGCGCCCGTCCTGGTTCCAGCTTGCAAAGGGCGCGGCTGCCGCCATCATCACCTGGTTTGTCTGCCTGCTCATCTTCCCGGAGCAGCTGCCGATCTTTGGCGCGATCGCCGCGCTGATCGTCATGCAGGACAACGTCGATCAGTCGGTGACCCGCGGCCTCGAGCGCGTGGTTGGCGTGCTCGTGGGGATCTCGGTGGCGCTCGGCGCCGGCGCACTGTTCGGCCAGCAGTCGTGGTTGTTCATCGCCGCGATCGTGGTCGCCATGGCGGTGGGCTGGCTGCTGCGCATGACGCCGTCGTCAACGAACCAGATCGCGATCACCGCGCTGCTCATGATCGCCCTGGGCGGCACCGACCTGCAATACGGCACCGAGCGCCTCGTCGAAACCGCGATCGGAGCCGTGATCGGTGTCGCGCTCAACGCGCTCGTCATCGCGCCCGTGCGCACCTCGTCTGTGCACGACGCGATCATGGACCTCACCCAGCACTCGGCGAACGTGCTGCTCCGGATCGCGGACGGTCTCGACGCGCCGCGCGACGACGCCTGGCTCGCGGAGATGCTGGCGGATGCCCGCAGCCTGCAGGTTGAGCGCGAGCGCGTGCACGGGCTGCTGCGGCAGGCGCGCGAGAGCCTGCGCTTCAACCCGCGCGGCCGGCGCCACTCGGCCGGGCTCGCGGAGGACGACGAGCTGTTCCAGCGGCTCCAGCGCATCGTCACTCAGGTGATCGGGATGGCGCGCGCGCTGTCCGACCTCTACGATCCGGAACTCGTCACCGATCCGTCGGTGATCGGTATGGTCGAGGAGATGCGCCGCGCGGCGCACGACCTTGAGCGGCTGGGGCACATTACCGCGGACCTGCCCGAGCGGGTCGAGCCGCCCGCGCTCACCCAGCCGTACACGATCCCGCAGCCGCACCCCGAGCACTGGGTGCTCATCGGCTCGCTCATGGAGGATCTGCGCCGCGTGCGCGGGCGCATCACGGGCGAGCTCGACTAGCCTGGCTCCGCCCGCGTGACGCGCGCAGCGGCTCCCCCGCGTGCGCACCGCGCTGAGACGCCAGTGGGGCGGGACCGAATCGGCCCCGCCCCACTGGCGTTCCGCGCGTCGCGGACGTGACCCGGTTACGCCTGGAGCGCAGCCTGCACGTCGAGCGAGATGGTGACGTCGGAGCCGAGCAGCAGGCCACCCTTCTCGAGCGGGGCGTTCCAGCTCAGGCCGAAGTCCTCGCGCTTGACCACGGTGGTGGCGGTGAAGCCAGCCTTGTAGTTGCCGTATGCGTCCTCGCCGAAGCCACCGAACTCGAAGTTGAAGGTGACGGGCTTGGTGACGCCGCGCATGGTCAGGTCGCCATCGACGACGAAGTCGCCGTTCTCGCTGCGCGCACCGGTCGACACGAAGGTGAGCTGCGGGAACTCCTCGGCGGCGAAGAAGTCGCCGGTGCGGAGGTGGCCATCGCGATTCTTCTCGTTCGTGTTCACGGACGCGACCTCGGCGGACGCGGTGACCGTGGTGTCGAGGGGGTTCTCGCCCGTGACGAAGGTTGCGTCGAAGTTCTCGAACTTGCCCTTCACCTTGCTGATCGCGAGGTGGCGCACGGAGAAGCCCACCTCGGAGTGCGTGGGGTCGATGGTCCAGGTTCCGACGCGGTACCCGGGGATCTGCTCAGCGGTGATGCTCATGTGTTGCCTTTCATTCAGTGGGAGGGTCTGAGAGGTGTAACTGATACATGCAAGTGGATATTCCTTGTTTTTGGAAAAACTTTTCCCGAAAGTCGTGCAGCGGTGGATTCTGCACTGAATCTTGCCCGCATAGCACTCAACTCAGACCCGGAAACGTCGGGCGATTTCACCTGCTGACTACCGTGAGGGCATGAGTATAGACCCACTGACGTTCGCAGAGGCGCTCGCGCACGCAGGAGCCGCAGCCGAGACCCCCGCGCGAGCGGCGAAGCCCACGATTCTCCTCGGCAACGGATTCAGCATCGACTACGACGCGCGGATCTTCACGTATGACTCCCTCTGGGCGAAGTCGGAGTTTCCCGGAATGACGCTCTCGAAGAGCCAGCTTGAGGAGGTCATCGGAACGTACGACTTTGAGACGGCAATTCGTCGAATCGAGCGCGCGGCCACGCTGGTGCGGCTCTACGCCCCCGGCAGCGATGCCCCCGAGAAACTCAGAAGCGACGCCCACGTGGTGCGGCGCGCACTCTCGGGTGCCCTCACCGCCCTGCACCCGGGACATGCAAACGACTTGAGCGAGGCCAGACGGCGGCACGTGCGCGAGTTCTTCTCGCACTTCGCCGCGATCTTCACCACGAACTACGACCTGCTCACATACTGGGCAGTCACCGGCGCGCAAGACGACCTGCCGGTTCCCCGCACCGACGGCTTTGGCAAGGTTGACGGGTTGCTGACCTGGAGCCCCGAGCGGCAGCAGCGGGTCAGCTTTCTCCACGGTGCGCTCCATCTCCTCCCCGGCGCGGTTCTGACAAAGGCATACGGAGAGTACGGAAAGCCGATGCTGCAGCACATTCGCGAGTGGCTGAGCGCAGACCGTCGCCCCCTGATGGTCACCGAGGGGACCACCGAGGAGAAGCTCGAACGGATCCTCCAGAGCGACTACCTCCGCAGGTGCTTGGACCTGCTGCGCACCACGACGGGTCCCCTGTTCATACACGGCTTCTCGCTCTCAAAGAACGACGCACACCTCCTCGACGTCATCTCGGCGCCGGAGAGCGGGATCACCTCGCTGTACGTGTCCGTGCACGGAGATGGGCTCGCGGTGCGTGAGCGCGCCAGGGAGCTTGCACAGCGCCGGGCACGCATGAACCCGGCCGCCCCCAAGCTTCGCGTGAGCTTCTACGACGCGGACTCCGCGCACGTCTGGGAGTAGGCAGCAGGCCCTGCGGCTAGGCTGCTAGCCATGTCCTCCCGCCGCCCCTCCCCGCTCGGCGGCGCGAAGCCGACGCGAGCGGACCTCCCCCGCTTCGCCACAGACGACCCGCACCCGCTCGACGACGTGCTGCCCACGGATCCGACGGCCCCGCCGCTCCGCCTCCTCATTGTCGGGGTGAACCCTGGGCTGTGGACCGCGGCGGTCAACGCGCCGTTTGCCTACCCCGGCAACCGGTTCTGGCCCTCGCTGCAGCGCGCCGGGCTCACCGACACGCTCGTAGACGCGAGCCGCGGGCTCTCGGACCACGCCGAACAGCAGCTGCTCTCGCGCGGAATCGGGATCACCAACCTGATCGGTCGCGCCACGGTGGCCGAGCGCGACCTGGCGCGGGAGGAGTTCCCTGCCGCGGGTGAACGCCTCGTGGCGCGCCTCGCCGAGCTGCGCCCGAGCACGGTGGCGATCGCCGGGATCGGCGCGTTCCGCCGGGCCTTTCGCGCGCCCCGGGCCGCACTCGGCCCGCAGGACACTGCTGAGATCGCCGGGTGGCCGGCCGGCACGCGCCTCTGGGTCGTGCCGCAGCCGAGCGGGCTCAACGCGCACGAGACCGTCGACTCGCTGGCCGAAAAGTGGCGCGCCGTCTGGGCGGACAGCGCAGCGTCAGAGAACCGGGCGGGCTCCTAGCGCGGGCAGCGGGCGGTTAGCGCGGCCGCCGCTTCGCACTCTCGCGCGCGCGGCGCACCGTCTCGCCCACCTCGACGCGCGGCTCGAACGCACCGGTGCGGCGGCGCGCGGCCTCGCCGATCAAGAAGTCACTGATCGCTGGGTTCTTCGGGAGGAGCGAGCCGTGCAGGTAACTGCCGATCACGTTTGCCGTGCGCGCGCCCTCGACGCCGTCGGTCGGGTTGTTGCCGGCGCCCTGGACCACGCGGCCGAGTGGCGCGGACCCCGACCCGAGCGTGGTGTTGCCACTGTGGTTCTCGTAGCCGATGATCTCACCGAACTCGGGGGTGTCCAGGACGATATTGCCGATCATCCGCTCGCTGCCGCCGCGGGTCTCCACGTCGAGCACGCCGATCCCTGCCAGCTCGTCTCCGGTGTGCGTCACGAAGCGGTGGCCGAACAGCTGGTAGAGCCCACAGATCATGAGCATGGGAGTGCCGTCGGCCGCGAGGGCCCGGATCTCGTCGGCGCGAAGCGCGAGGTCTGCGGCCACGCGCCCCTGCCCCGAGTCCTGGCCGCCACCGCCGACGATGAGGTCGATCGTGTCGGGGAGCGGATCGCCGGGGTTCACCTCGACCACGCGCGGCGCGAAACCGTGCGCGGCGGCGCGGCGCTCAAGCGCGAGCACGTTGCCGCGGTCGCCGTAGATGTTCATGTCGCGCGGGTAGAGCGACACGATGACGAGTTCGTGCTGGGTGCCGGTCTCTGCGCTCACCAGATGTCCTCCACGTCGGTCAGTTCTGCGAGTGCACGCCGCAGCTCAAGCATGGCCGTGTACGTGCAGTAAATGCGCCGGGGCTGCCCCATGGTGCGCTGCCGGAACTCGGTGAGCGCGCGGCCCAGGTCCTCTTGCACCGCCGCCACCGGCACCTCGTCGTGCTCGAGCCGGAGCGCCATGTCCCAGGCGCGCGTGCCGCTCACCGTGTCCACACCGCCGGCGGCGAGCGAGGTGAAGTCGACGTCCCAGAGCCAGGACATGTCCCGGCCGTCGGCGTACTGGTCATTGATGGCGATCATCGCCGCGACCCCTGATGCGTCGAACGAGGCAAGTCCGAGCCGGAAGCCGGCCGGGTTTTTGACGAGCACCAGCTCGAGCGGCTGGCCGTCGAGTTCGAGCTGCTCGCCGCGCCCGAAGGCCGGGCGCACCTTGGCGAGCGCCGCAACAATGCTGCTGGTCTCCGGCGTCACGCTGACGCGCGCCTGGCGCCCGGGCAGGGGCCCGGCGCCGAGCACCTGCCGCACCACGGCCAGCGCCGCGGCAGCGTTGAACGTGTTGTAGAGCCCTTCCAGCTTGAGCGGGGTGCGGTAGTCGACCCCGTCGACCCGGAACACCGCCTCGTGGTCCCCCAGCTCGACCAGGGTGACGTCGGCCGCCGCGGGGTCCGCGGCGCTGCTGTCGGCGACCCCAGCACCAGCATCGGCGTGAAAGTCGTCGTCGCTCGGGAAGGTTGCGAGCAGATCGGCGGAGAGGCCGAACTCGCGCACATCGACCGCGGCGCTCCGCTCGCGCGTGCGCTCGCCGATCGCGTGGATCAGCCGGTCCTCACGGTTGACCACGAGGCCCTCGCTCGTGGCGTCGGCGATGCGCTGCAGCAGCTTCGCGGTGGTGTCGATCTCGCCGAAGCGGTCGAGCTGGTCCCGAAGCACGTTGAGGAGCAGAGTAAACCTGGGTGGGACGCGGTCGATGAAGTACATCGCGTGCGCCTCGTCGAGTTCGAGCACCGCGATGTCTGCATCGAGCTTGCCGCTGAGCGATCCCTCGGCGATTGCCGCCGCGACGACCCCGCGGGAGAAGTTCGAGCCGGTGCGGTTGGTGAAGACGCGCAACCCCTCGGCCTCGAGCATCTCCACGATCATCTTCGTGGTGGTGGTCTTGCCGTTCGTCCCGCTGACGGCCACCACGCCGTACGGGAGCCGGCCGAGCACTCGGCTGAGGAAGCCGGGGTCGATTTTCTCGACCACGAGCCCGGGCAGCGCGGAACCGCCGCCCCGCAGTCGGGCGACCTGCCGCACACTCTTCCCCACGACGGCGGAGATTACATCACGCATGGAATCAAGCCTAGTGGGTGGCGCGGGGGCGATCCTTCGCGTCTAGTCCGCGGCGTGACGACCGCGCGACTCGCCGCGGTGCTCGGGCGGCAGCAGTTCGGGGCGCACGCGCCGCGTCCGCTCGATGCTCTGCTCCTGACGCCACGCGGCGATGGCCGCGTGGTTGCCGCTGAGCAGCACGGGGGGCACCGCCCGGTCGCGCCAGTTTGCGGGCTTCGTGTAGCTCGGGTACTCAAGGAGGCCGGACTCGTGCGACTCCTCGACCAGGCTCTCGGGGTTGCCCACGACGCCGGGAACGAGCCGCGCGATCGCCTCGACCATCGCGATCGTTGCCACCTCACCGCCGTTCAGGATGTAGTCGCCGATGCTCACCAGCCGCACGCGACCGCGCTCGGCGTACTCCTCGAAGACGCGCTGATCAATGCCCTCGTACCGACCGCACCCGAACACCAGGTGGGGCTCCTGCGCGAGCTCGTGCGCCATCGCCTGGGTGAACACCTCCCCCGCGGGAGACGGGAAGATAATGAGCGGCTCGCCGGTGGTCTCGGGATCGGTGAGGATCGAATCGAGGGCTTCGCCCCACGGCTCCGGCTTCATGACCATTCCCGCGCCGCCGCCGGCGGGGGTGTCATCGACGGTGCGGTGCTTATCGTGCGCGTGCTCGCGCAGATCGTGCACGCGCACGTCGATCACGCCCCGCTGCTTCGCCTTCCCGAGCAGCGAGAGCTCGAGTGCGTCGAAGTAGCCGGGGAAGATCGAGACAACGTCGATCCTCATGCGGCGGGATCCTGCGGGTCAGAATCAGCAGCAGAACCAGCGGCGGAGTCGCCCCCAACCGCAGAGCCAGCGTCCGCGGCAGGTTCGGCAGCCGCGTCAGACTGCGGCGCCGCCTCGGACCCCGGACCGCCGGCGATTTCCGCCTCGCGCTCCTCGAAGAGCCCGGTCGGCGGGGTGACGTGGACCAGCCCGGCCTCGATATCGACGCTCGGGACGATCGCCTCGACGAACGGCACGAGCACGGTGCCGGCCTCGGTGGTGACCACCAGGAGGTCCTGAGCCGGGAAGTGACGCACCTCGGCCACCGTGCCCAGCTTTTCGCCCTCGCGCACCACGTCGAGTCCCACGAGCTGGTGGTCGTACCAGGCGTTATCCTCTTCGCCGTCGGCGACTGCCTGCTCGTCGATCCAGAGGATGGCGCGCACGATGCCCTCGGCGTCGGAGCGGTCGGCGAGCTCCTCGAAGAACCCAACCGGCGACTCGTTGAACCAGCGCAGCTCGCGCATCGTGATCGTGCGCCCAAACCAGGGCGAGTCCTCGGGAACCTGCAGGTAGAACTCGGCGCCCGGGGTGAACCGAAGCTCGGGGTTGTCGGTGAAGAGCTCGAGCTTGATGCCGCCCTTCAGACCGTGCGGCTTCGTCAGGCGGCCCACACGCAAACTCCCCGCCCCGCTAGCGGGACGGGGAGCTCGTGCGCGCCCGGAGGCGTCGGCCATCAGGCGTCGCTTCCGCTCGAAGCGGGCTCGGTCGCGTCGACCAGCTCGTCCGCGTCGCCGGCGTCGTCCGTGTCAACCACGTCGACGCGGATGCGCTCGCCAGCGGCGAGCGAGGCAACGACGGTGCGCAGGGAGGACGCGGTGCGCCCGCCACGGCCGATCACGCGGCCGAGATCGTCGGGGTGCACGCGCACCTCAAGGACCTCGCCGCGGGCACCGCCGCGCGCGTCAACGCGCACCCGCTCGGGGTGGTCGACGATCCCGCGCACGAGGTGCTCGAGCGCGTCAGCAAGCGCCTGTTCAGCCAAGAGAATTAGGCCTCGGTGGTCTCGGCTGCGTCCTCGGCGGGAGCCTCGGCTGCGTCTGCTGCCGGCGCCTCGACCGCTGCGGGCTTCTCAGCCTTGGGGCGCAGCACGGTCTTCTTCGCGGAATCGACCTCGAACGGGACCTTTGCCTCGGGTGCGAGCACCTTCGACTCCGTCGAGCCCTCGCCCGAGAACTTGCCCCAGTCGCCCGTGAGCTTGAGGATGGCGGCAACCTGCTCGGTCGGCTGGGCGCCGACGCTGAGCCAGTACTGCGCACGATCCGAATCGACCTCGATGAACGAGGGGTTCTGCGTGGGGTGGTACTTGCCGATCTCCTCGATCACGCGACCGTCGCGCTTGGTGCGCGAGTCGGCGACGACGATGCGGTAGTAGGGTGCGCGGATCTTGCCGAGGCGCTTGAGGCGGATCTTAACGGCCATGAATGACTCCTTGGGTGTCTGTGTGACGACACGCTGCGACGTCTTGCCGCTGCGCGAAAGCCTGGGCACGCGAACTGCGTGAACTCATCAATTTTGCCACACCACGGGCAGTATTTGCAATTTTTGTTGTGACCAGGAATTTAGTCGCGCCGAGTGCTCGGGGTTCCGCCCAAACGAAGCTCAAGCGCCGCAAATAGCCGCTCCGCGACGCCCTCGTGATGCACCCCATCGTGCTCGTATTCGTTGGTCACCCAGGCGTTCAGCCCGGGGACCCGGCTCGCGGTGTTGAGCGAGAGCCCCGCGTCCACATACATGTCGTCGAAGTACACCGCCGCCTCTACGGGCACGCTGTTGCGCCCCAGGCGCTCGCGGTCGTACATCTCGATGGGCCACTCGCGCGACGCGAGCTCCTCAACCCCGGCGCGGAAACCGCGCAGGGCGCGGATCTCTGAGAACATCCAGGGGAACACCATCTCCCCCGTGAACTCGAGCGGTCGCCCGGCCTCCGCGAACTCCGGTCGCTCCTCGCGGGCACGCTGTGCGGCCCAGGCCGAGGGGCCGGGCCCGTAAATACTCTCTTGCAGGGCGATGAAGAGCGGGTTCGTGGCAAAACCGGTCGCAGCGCCGACGGTCTGGATGAACGTGTCGCTGAGCCGCGTCTCCGACTCGTCCGAGAACGCTTCGTCGAGCATCCAGTGCACGCGGTCGTAGCCGGGCGCCATGCCGAGGTCGAGGCCGAGCGTCTGGAACCGGCGCACGGTGAGTCGATCGCCGTCCGGAAGCCGCACGTCCTCGGCCGCAAGCAGATCCGCGATGCGTGCCACTCGATCGGTCAGGTGTGGGGTGCGCTCGCGGAAGATCCGGTTCTTGGCGGCGACCCGCGGGAAGGTGCGCCGGTACACCTCGTCTGGATCCGGCTCGAGGCCCGCCAGGCCACCGGTCACTGCGGCGCCGATCAGCGCCTCCGGGGCCACGGAGAGGTAGTGGAGGGTGAGAAACCCGCCGTAGCTCTGGCCCAGGCTCCACCACTGGCGGCCCTCGTAGTGCGTGGCGCGCACGGCCTCGAGGTCGCGCACGATTGAGTCTGCCCGGTGGAGCGAGAGCCGCCGCGCGGCCTCGGCGGCCGGAAGCGGCGCAAAGTCATCGCCAGAGAGCGGCGTCGAACGGCCGGTCCCGCGCTGATCGGGGATCACCACGCGGAAGCGGCGCAGTGCGGCGCCCACCCAGGCCGACCGCCCGAGCGGCCGGGTCCCCTTGCCACCGGGGCCACCCTGCAGGTGCACGAGCAGCGGCAGGTCGGCGTGTCGCAGTTCGGCGGCAACCAGTTCGCGAGCGAAGATCCGAATTGTCTCGCCGTGCGGGTCATTCCAGTCGAGCGGGACAGTGGTCCACACGTCCCGCGCGACGATGTCCGAACCGATCAGATACTCAGCGCCCTGGCTCATGTCTCTGCCCTCCCTGCGGTACTCACGTGCGTCAGTGCCAATCTACCGGTCGAGCCACCACCCGAACAGCACCGGGAAGCCCAGCATCACTGCCACAGTGCCCGCCATCGCCCGCCAGCGCCCGGGCCACCCTCCCGCCAGACCGCCGTCGGAGGCTCGGGTCGGTGACCGAGCGGAGGCGCCGGGTCGGTGACCTAGCGGAGGCCCTTGCCGAGCATCTGCTGCAGCTTCGCCATCTCTTCCTCGGACGGCTGCGCCGCGGCGCCGCCACCGATACCAAACCCGGAGCCGCTCGGCGCCGTCGCCTGCTTTGCCTCGATTCCAGCCTGCTCCTGGGCGCGCTTCGCCGGGTTGCCCGACTGCTTCTTGCCCTTGCCCTTGCCCTGCGCCTTCTTCTTTCCACCGTGGCCGCCCATGCCGGGCATGGGTCCCATCCCCGGAATCTGGGGCACGCCGCCGCGCGCCACCGTCTTCATCATCTTTGCGGCCTGCTCGAAGCGCTGCACGAGCGAGTTGACGTCGGTAACGGTCATGCCCGAACCCTTGGCGATGCGCAGCCGGCGCGACCCGTTGAGCAGCTTCGGGTTCTGCCGCTCCGCGAGTGTCATCGACTGGATAATCGCCTCGGTGCGCACAATCTCGCGCTCATCGAAGTTCTCGAGCTGATCCTTCATCTTGCCCATGCCGGGAAGCATGCCCATCATCTTCTTGATGGAGCCGGCACCGCGCAGCTGCTGCATCTGGCCGAGGAAGTCGTCGAGCGTGAACTCGTCCTTCGCGATCTTCTCGGCGACCTTGCGCGCCTCGCCCTCGTCGAACGCGCTCTGCGCCTGCTCGATGAGCGTGAGAATATCGCCGAGATCGAGGATGCGGCTCGCCATGCGGTCGGGGTGGAACGGCTCGAAGTCGCCGAGCCCCTCGCCCGTCGAGGCGAAGAGGATCGGGCGGCCGGTCACACCGCGGATCGACAGCGCCGCGCCACCGCGCGCGTCACCGTCGAGCTTGGTGAGCACCACGCCGGTGAAGTCGACACCCTCCTGGAACGCCTGCGCGGTCGCGACGGCGTCCTGGCCGATCATTGCGTCGATCACGAAGAGCACCTCGTCGGGATCGATCGCCTTGCGAATGTTCGCGGCCTGCTGCATGAGCTCCTGGTCCACGCCCAGGCGGCCAGCCGTATCCACGATCACGAAGTCGTACTGCTTTGCGCGCGCCTCGGCGACGCCGCCCTTGGCGACCTTCACCGGGTCGCCAACGCCGTTGCCGGGCTCGGGCGCGTAGATCGCAACCCCGGCCTGCTCGGCCACGACACCCAGCTGGGTCACCGCGTTGGGACGCTGCAGGTCGCACGCGACGAGCATGGGCGTGTGGCCCTGATCCTTAAGCCACTTAGCAAGCTTGCCCGCGAGCGTGGTCTTGCCCGCGCCCTGGAGGCCGGCGAGCATGATGATGGTCGGCGGCTTCTTCGCGAACTCAAGCCGGCGCTGTTCGCCGCCGAGGATCGCCACGAGCTCCTCGTTGACGATCTGCACAACCTGCTGGGCAGGGTTGAGCGCCTGGTTGACCTCGTCGCCGAGGGCCCGTTCGCGGACCTTCCCGGTGAAGTCTTTGACCACGTCAAGCGCGACGTCCGCTTCGAGCAGCGCGCGTCGAATCTCGCGTACGGTGCTGTCGACGTCTGACGCCGACAGCTTGCCCTTCGCCCGCAGATTCTTGAAGGTGTCGGTGAGCCGCGCAGAGAGGTTTCCGAAAGTAGCCATGATGGGTTGATTCTACCCCGCGCGGCGGCCCGGCATGAGCGCGCGACTCACCCCGGGCCCCGCGGGCCGGCGCTACTTCCCGCTGTAGTCGTAGAAGCCGCGACCCGACCCCTTGCCCAGCCAGCCCTTGTCGATGTATTCGCGCTTGATGTACTCAGCGAACTCGCGCATCTCGGGGTCGTCCCCGCTCATGCCGAGGTTGTAGGGGGTCATCATGCCCACCACGTCGAAGATCTCGAACGGGCCGGCGGGTGCGCCGGTCGCGATCTTCCAGGTGTTGTCGATGTCCTCGGGCGTGGCGACGCCGCGGACGACGAGCTTGGCGCCCGCGTTGAGGAACGGCACGAGCAGGGAGTTCAGCACGTAGCCCGGCTGCTCCTTGTGGATCCGGATCGGGACCATGCCGATCTCGGCAGCAAACTCGGCCACCTGTTCGAAGACCGCCGGATCCGTGCCGGGGTGCCCCATGACCTCGCCCGTGTTGTGCAGCCACACCTCGTTTGCGAAGTGCAGTGCGAGGAACCGCTCGGGGCGACCGGTGAACGGCGCGATGTCGCTCGGCAGCAGCGTCGACGAGTTCGTGCAGAAGATCGTCTGCTCAGGGGCCAGCTGGCCCACGCGCTCCCAGGTGCTCTGCTTGATGTCGAGGCGCTCGGGGACCGCCTCGATCACGATGTCCGCGGCGGAGAGGGCGTCTGCGAGGTCGGAAGACGGCCGAATTCGGGCCACCGCGGCGTCGAGCTTCTCGGGCGTCGCATCGGGCAGGTCTCGCAGATACTGCGGCTTGAGATACTCCCACCGCTCGGGGAGCTTCGCGAGGATCTCGTCGTTCAGATCGTAGGCTACGACGTCCTTGCCGGAGTACGCGGCCTGGAAGATGATCTGGGAGCCCAGGACCCCGGTGCCCAGTACTGTGAGGTGCTGCATGGTTACCCTTTCTCGAACGCTACACCTGGTTGGTGGAGCTTCCGGTCCGGCGGCCGCAGCGTGTGGCCCAGCCGTCAGGCCTCACGTCAAATGTATCGCTTTTTTGCACTCATCAGTCAGTTATTCGCGGGCGGCTGAACATTTGAGTCCCCCACTCAGCCGACGAGCTGCTGCGCGAACACGTGCGGCGTGAAGCCGGTGAGGTCGGTGATCCCCTCGCCCTGCCCCACGAGCTTGATGGGCAGCCCGGTCTTTTCCTGCACGGCGAGCACGAAACCGCCCTTCGCGGATCCGTCGAGCTTGGTGAGTACGAGGCCCGTGACCCCGGCGTGTTCAATGAACGCCTCGGCCTGCGCGAGCCCGTTCTGCCCCGTCGTGGCGTCGAGCACGAGCAGCACCTCGGCGACCGGCGCCTGCTTCTCGATCACACGGCGCACCTTGCCGAGCTCGTCCATGAGCCCGCCCTTGGTCTGCAGCCGGCCCGCGGTGTCGATGATCGCGATGTCGTAGCCCTCGGCGATCGCGCGCTCGACCGTCTGGAAGGCGACGGCCGCGGGGTCCTGCCCCTGCTGCTGCGGCTTGACGATATCAACCCCGGCCCGCTCGGCCCAGGTGCCGAGCTGCTCCACGGCGGCGGCGCGGAACGTGTCGGCGGCGCCCACGACGATGCGCTTGTCGAACGCTTTGAGGTAGTTGGCGAACTTGCCGATCGTGGTGGTCTTGCCCACCCCGTTGACGCCGACCACGAGAATGACCGCGGGGCGCTCCGAGAGGTGCAGCGTCGGGTCGTAGGCGGCGAGCCGCTCCTCGACCGCGTCGCGGAGCATGCTGCGCAGCTCGGACACCTCGGTGACGCGCAGTCGCGACACCTCCGCCCGCAGCGAGTCGAGCAGCGCCTCGGTGACGTCCGGGCCAAAGT
The DNA here is from genome assembly GCF_004217175.1 of Leucobacter luti. Classification (GTDB taxonomy): domain Bacteria; phylum Actinomycetota; class Actinomycetes; order Actinomycetales; family Microbacteriaceae; genus Leucobacter; species Leucobacter luti. The sequence goes on along the minus strand of NZ_SHKI01000005.1, from coordinate 424,271 downwards.
CCGCGGTAATCAGTGCGGTCTCGAGATCGTCCCAGGTCTCATCAGTAATCAGGGTGGGACCACTGAAGATATTGCGGAATGCCTTCGAAAAAGACCACGTTCGCTCTGCCATACGTCGATCCTATCGATGCAAGACGCGGGAGTAACCGGCCGATCGGTCATTTGCGGCCCGAGACTCCGCTACGATTCACGGTGTTAGCACTCCCCAACAACGTCGATGGGATGTCGGCGTTCCACGTGACCCCACGGAGGCACTGTGACCCGACCACCGTCAGTACCGGGTTCCCGGAGACGCCTCGCGGGCGCCGGGCTGCTCCTCGCGATGCTCGCCGCCGCGATCGGTGCCGTCTTCGCCGCGTCTCCGGCTCAGGCAGACGCCTCGTGCGTTCCGGACGCGCAGACGGCGTGCATCCAGGGCGTCATCAAGACCAGCGCGGGCGAGCCAGCCGTCGCCGTGTCCGTCACCCTCGACCCCGGTTCACTCAGCACCACCTCGGATGCGGCCGGGCGCTGGGCCTTCGCGGTGACCACGTCTGGGACCTACACGGTCGGCATCGACCCCGCGACCCTCCCGGATGGCCAGTTCCCCAAGGCCGCCGCCACACGCCAGGTCACCGTCGAGCTGTACGAGAGCGCCAGCGCGCTGTTCCCGCTCACCGACGACGCGGCCGCCGGGGGCGAGTCAACGTCTCCCTCGCCCACCCCGGCACCGAGCACCGAGCAGCCGGGGACCGCGACGCCGGGCGGTGCGAGCGATGGTGGCACCGGCACGAGCGCCGAGACCACCCCGGGCGCGAGCACCAGCGCCGACGGGTTCTCCTGGCCGCGCTTCTGGCAGCAGTTCGCGTCGGGGATCCGAATGGGGCTCCTGCTCTCGCTCGCCGCAGTGGGGCTGTCGCTCGTGTTCGGCACCACCGGGCTCAGCAACTTCGCGCACGCGGAGATGCTCTCGATGGGCGGCATCCTCGCCTTCCTGTTCATGGGACTCACCGGGAACATCTGGCTCGCCGGCGGGATCTCAGTGATCATCATGGCGGCGTTCGGCTGGCTGCAAGACACGGTGCTCTGGCGGCCGCTGCGCAAACGGCGACTCAGCCTCATGCAGATGATGATCGTCTCGATCGCCCTGTCGATCGTGCTGCAGAACGTCTTCCAGTTCTTCTTCGGCGCAAACGTGCTGCGCATTGACCCGAGCACCCCGCAGACCGTCACGCTGCTGGGCGTCACCCTCACCGTGCAGTCGTACATCGCCATGGGCATCGCGCTCGTCGCGATCGTCGCCGTGGGGCTCGCGCTCAAGTACACCCGCTTCGGCCGCGCCACGCGCGCGGTATCCGACAACCCGGCGCTCGCCGAGGCGTCCGGCATTGACGTGAACGGCGTGATCCGGATCGTGTGGATCGCAAGCTCGGCCCTCGCCGGACTCGCCGGCGTGCTCCTGGGCCTCGTGCTCAACGGCATCTCCTGGAACACCGGCTGGCACTTCCTGCTCCTCCTGTTCGCGGCGGTGGTGCTCGGCGGTATCGGCACCGCCTTCGGCGCCGTCATGGGCGCGATGATCATCGGGCTCGTCGTCGAGATGGCGAACATCTGGCTGCCCGGCGACCTCAAACACGCGGCCGCACTCTTCATCCTCATTCTCGTCCTGCTGGTTCGGCCACAGGGCATCTTCGGCCGCGCTGAGCGGGTCGGGTAGGGACCGCCATGGACTTTCTGATTAGCCTGCTGCAGTCAATCCTGCAGACCGCGCTCTCCCCCGTCACCGCCGCCTTCGTGCTCGCGGCGATTGGCCTCAACATCCACTTCGGGTTCACCGGGCTCATGAACATGGGCCAGGCGGGGTTCATGCTCGTGGGCGGCTACGGCTTTGTTATCTCCGTGATGAACGGCCTGGGGTTCTTCCCGGCGATCCTGATCTCCATGCTCGCGTCGGCCGCGTTCGCGCTGCTACTCGGGATCCCCACGCTCAAGCTTCGGGGCGACTACCTCGCGATCGTCACGATCGGGGCCGCAGAGATCATCCGCATGACCGCGCGGCTCGCGAACCTCACCCCCATCACGGGTGGGCCGAGCGGGATCCAGAGCCCCAAGTTTCGCGAGGAGTTCAATGCGCTCTCCCCGCTCCCCGAGGGCCGCACGTCGTTCTTGAGCCTCGACTACGTCAACACCGGCGTGGACGACTGGTGGTCGCGGATCGTCGCCTGGGGCCTCGTCGCGCTCTTCCTGCTCGTCACCTGGCTGCTGATGCGGAGCCCGTGGGGCCGGGTGCTCAAGGGGATCCGGGAAGACGAGGACGCCGTGCGCAGCCTCGGCAAGAACACGTTCTCGTACAAGATGCAGGCGCTGATGATCGGCGGCGTGATGGGCGGTTTTGGCGGCATCATCATGGCGTTCCCCGCTGCGATCAACCCCGACGGCATGGGCCGCGCCACCACGTTCAACCTGTGGATGATTATGCTGCTCGGCGGCGCCGCGACGATCCTCGGGCCCCTGCTCGGCTCGATCCTGTTCTTCGTGGTGCGCCTCGTGATCACGAGCGTTGCCTCGGAGTTCGTGCCGGACAGCGTACTCAACGCGCAGCAGACCGAGATCGTGTCGTGGATTCTCATCGGGCTCATGCTGATGCTGCTCGTTATATTTAGGCCCCAAGGAATACTCGGGAACAAGAAGGAGCTGTCGTTCAATGTCTGAGCTCGCACCGTCGCATGCCCCCGTACGCCCCGGCGAGTACCCGCACGATCGCGCCGCGCTGCGCGCCACGCTCGCGGGACTCGAGCAGGTCCCGGGCAGCGCCAAGCCAGATCCGATCCTCACGGTCGACCGCATCGAGCGACGCTTCGGCGGCATGACCGCCGTCGACGTCGACCACCTCGAAGTGCAGCGCGGCGCGATCACCGCGCTGATCGGACCCAACGGGGCCGGCAAGACCACCTTCTTCAACCTCCTCACGGGCTTTGACCGCCCCACGAACGCGGCGCGCCCGTTCGGGGGCAGCGCCCCGGATCGCGCACGCTGGAGCTTCGAGGGGCGGGACCTCGGCCGCACCACAGCCACCCGGGTAGCGCGGGCCGGCATGATCCGCACGTTCCAGCTCACGAAGGCGCTCAGCCGCATGACGGTGCTCGAGAACATGCTGATTGGCGCCGCCGATCAGCCGGGCGAGAACCTGCTCGTGGGCCTCATCAAGCCGCTGTGGGCCAAGCGTGAGCGGGAGAACATTGCGCGCGCAGACGAGCTGCTGCGGCGGTTCAAGCTCGACGCGAAGCGCAACGACATGGCCGGCGGGCTCTCGGGCGGGCAGAAGAAACTGCTCGAGATGGCGCGCGCGCTCATGGCGGAGCCGGCGATGATCATGCTCGACGAGCCGATGGCCGGCGTCAATCCCGCGCTCACCCAGAGCCTGCTCGACCACATTCAGATGCTCCGCGACGAGGGTACGACCGTGCTCTTCGTGGAGCACGACATGCACATGGTGCGGCACATTTCCGACTGGGTGGTGGTGATGGCCCAGGGGCAGATCATCGCCGAGGGGCTCCCCGAGGACGTGATGTCGAGCGAGGCGGTCGTCGATGCTTACCTCGGCGCGCACCACGATCGGGACCTCGGGGACGATGACGTACTTACCACCGGGGTGATCCGCGCAATCTCGGAAGAGGTGGCCGACGAGGCCGCACTCGATGCACAGGAGGGATCGCGATGAGCGACACCACACAGCCGATTCTCCGCGCGGACGGCCTCGACGCTGGCTATCTCCCGGGCATCAACATTCTGAACCGGTGCTCCCTCGAAGCGCGCCGCGGCGAGCTGGTGGGGATCATTGGCCCCAACGGAGCCGGGAAGTCGACGCTCTTGAAGGCGCTCTTCGGGCTGGTCAACATCCGCGCCGGATCGGTCACGCTCGACGGACGCGACGTGACCGGGCTGAAGACGAACGAGCTCGTGCGAGCCGGGGTGGGGTTCGTGCCGCAGTCACACAACGTCTTCCCGTCGCTCTCGATCGAGGAGAACCTGCAGATGGGCCTCTTCCTCAAGCCGAAGGAGTTCGCCACGCGCGCCCAGGACATGTGGGATCTCTTCCCCATGCTCGCCGAGCGGCGCAAGCAGCTTGCCGGCTCGCTCTCGGGCGGCGAGCGGCAGTCCGTCGCCATGGCTCGCGCGCTCATGATGCAGCCGCAGGTGCTGCTCCTCGACGAGCCGAGCGCCGGCCTCTCCCCCGTGCGCCAGGACGAGACGTTCATCCGCACCCGGCAGATCAATCAGACCGGGGTCACGATCATCATGGTCGAGCAGAATGCCCGGCGGTGCCTGCAGATCTGCGATCGCGCCTACGTGCTCGATCAGGGCACGAACGCGTATGAGGGGCCCGGCCGGGAGCTCGCAAACGATCCGCGCGTGATCGAACTGTACCTCGGCACGCTCGCGAAGGAGGTGGAGGCGAAGGGCTCCGAGCGCCGGGGCGGCGCCCGGGACGGCGGGGCCGGGGCCGGGGCCGAAGCAGGCTCGGCCGGACCGAGCGCAGCCGAAACTGGCCCGGCCGAAGGCTAGGCCAGCGCCTCCCCGCCGAGCAGCTCGCGCACGTCGGCGGCGGTGAGCGTCTGCGCGAACAGTTCCTCGTCGTCGATCACGGCGTCGAAGAGCGCCCGCTTGCGCCGCTGCAGGGCGAGCACTTTCTCCTCGATGGTGCCGAGCGCGATCATGCGGACCACGTGCACGGGCGAGCGCTGCCCGATCCGGTGGGTGCGGTCGATCGCCTGTGCCTCGCTCGCCGGGTTCCACCACGGGTCGAGGAGGAGCACGGTGTCGGCCTCCGTGAGGTTGAGGCCCACCCCTCCGGCCTTCAGGCTGATCAGGAACACGTCGGCCTCGCCCGCCCGGAAACGTGCGATCACCGCGTCGCGGTTGCGCGTGCTGCCGTCGAGCGTGACCGTGCGCACGCCTGCCGCGTGCAGTCGCTCGCGCGCGCGGTCGAGGAACGAGGTGAACTGGCTGAACACGAGCGCGCGGCGACCCTCGGCCGCGAGCGCCGCGGCCCGCTCCGCGAGCGCCTCGAGCTTTGCAGACGGAAGCGCGGTGTACTGCTCGTCGATGAGCGACGCGTCGAGCGCCAGCATGCGCAGCAGCGTGAGCGAGCGGAACACGGTGAATCGGTTGCGGTCGAGGTCTGCGATCAGCCCGAACAGCTTCTGGCGCTCGCGCTGCACGAACACGTCGTAGAGCTCCCGGTGCCCCGGATCGAGCTCAATCTCAAGGATCTGTTCCTGCTTCTCGGGGAGCTCGGGGGCGACCAGGTCTTTGGTGCGACGCAAGAGAAATGGACGCAGCCGGCGGCGCAGCCGCTCCGTGCGCTGCGCGCGCAGACCCGCCTGCACGCCCGGGCCGCTGCCGGCGCCCACGCCGACGGAGATCCCGAGCGCGGGCCGCTCGATCGCGCGCACGTACTCCTCCTCAAACCGCCGCGCCGAGGGGAAGAGGCCGGGTGCGACGATGCGACAGAGTGCGTGGAGCTCGCGCAGCGAGTTCTCGATGGGGGTGCCCGTGACCGCGAGCTTCCACGCCACCGGCAGCTGCTCGGCGAGCTCGTTGCCCTGGGCGCGCGCGTTCTTGACGAACTGCGCCTCATCGAGGATGAGCCCGGCGAATCCCAGGTGCGGATCCGACGCGACCTCGGTGAACCGCTCCGAGTCGAGCCGGAAGAGCGCGTAGCTCGTGACGATGACGTCCGCCTCCGCTGCATCGGCCCGCAGCGGCCGGCCAGACGCGGCCTCGGTGGCGGTGCGTACGCGCACGCGCAGCCCGGGGGCAAAGCGGGCGGCCTCCGCCGCCCAGTTGCTCATCACCGAGGTGGGGGCAACCACGAGGAACGGCCGCGGATCCGCCGCGTGTGCGATGAGGGTGAGGCACTGCAGGGTCTTGCCAAGCCCCATGTCGTCCGCGAGGATCCCACCCAGCCGGTGGCGCCAGAGGAACGCCAGCCAGTTGAACCCGTCGCGCTGGTACGGCCGCAGCTCAGCGTGGATGCCGGGCGGCACGGGCGTCTCGGCTGGGATGTCCGCCCGCACCTCGGCCACGAGGGCGCGCCACTCGACCGCGGCGATCGACTCGTCTGCGAGGTCTTCAAACTCGGCCCAGAGCGTGACCTGGTGCCGGCTGATCCGCACCCCGGTCTCCCACTCGTCGAGATCCTGCGCTTCAGCGATCAGCTCCGCGAGCGGCGCAAACGCGGGATGGGTGAGCGAGAGATAGCTGTTGTCGACGAGGAGCAGCTTCTTGCGCCCGAGCGCGAGGGCGCGAAACAGCGGCACGAACGGGACGGTCTTCCCCTCGACCGTGACGAGCACCCCGAGGTCGAACCAGTCCTCCTGCTCGCTCGGCACCGTCGTTACCGTGAGCTGCGGGATGCCCTGCGCCTCGCGGTAGTTGGGCGGTGCGCCGGTGACGCGCACCGCGATGCCATCAATGATCTTGAGCGAGGGCACGACGCCCCCCATGAAGGCCGCCGCGTCGACGCCACGCAGCTCGACGCGCGGCGGGAGCGGCGGTTCGGCGAGCCAGGCGGCCGGCACAAGCTCATCGCCGATCAGCTCGGCGGGGAGCAGCTCGGCGAGCACCGGATCCGGCGCCCCCGGCGCGCCCTCGATGTGCCAGCTCAGCGCGAGGCGGTGCCCGGCGCGCCAGGCCGCGGTGAGCACCACAAGGCCCGGGGCGGGGGCGGGCAACGTGACCGACCCGTCGGCGCTGCCCACGCTGAAGCCGCGGCGCAGCTCGGGCAGGCCGTCGGCGAGGAAGGCGGCTCGCTCCCCCGCGGGGATCAGCAGTGGGCCCGCGACGCCGGAGCTCGCGCCGCGCTCACCGTGCGCGAGCAGCGCGGCCTCCGCGGGCGTGAGCCCTGCGGGCACCGGGGCGAGCCGCACCGCGCGATCACCCCCGTGCTCGGCCAGGTACACGCCGTGGTCGCCAACGGCCCGCCACCCGGCGGCGGGGACCACCTCGTCGGCGAGGGCGAGCTGCGGCCGCAGCGTGAGCGCGCCTCCCGCGTCGACCGTCGCGTCGAGCGTGAGCCTGGCCGCCGCGTGCAGCTGCACCGTGGCCCGCGTGCCGGTACCCACGAGGGCGATTCCCAGCGGTTCCACCTGCGCGAGCATGCTCCACAGCGCCGGACTCACGAAGTCGTCGAGAAACACCCAGTTTGGATCCTGCCCCACGGCGATCGGCTCGGCCGCGCGGTGCAGCGCATAAAACTGGCGGAACCAGCGCTGCTGGGCGGGGTCGAGCCGCAATCGGCTGCCCTGGTGACCGATGTTTGACCAGGTGAGCGAGCCGCGCGCCCAGCCGCGCTCCGTGCGCATCGCCGGGCGCGTGGCGAGCCGGTAGTCACCGCTCCCGGGTTCGCTGGCGCCCCGCAGGGAGCGCGACGTGGGCCCGTTCCACCGCTCGGCCGTGCGCGGAATGAGCTCGCGCAGCTCGAACTGCAGCGCGAGCTGGCTGCTCGGCTGGGCGGCGGCGGTGTGCTCGGCCGCGCGGGAGCCGAGGAGATCGGCGAGCTGGGCGCGCCAGTGGTTCGCGCTGCGGGGCTGAGTGCCGGCGGAGTCGGCGGAGGGGCTGGTCATGTCTCTCTCATCGTAGGAGGTGCCACCGACACGCGCACGGCCGCCGCACACTCAGAATCGACGATTCTTGGCCCCGCTGCGACGATCTCAGAATTGAGCGGGTATATTTGAGGGAGGAATCCGCAGCCACTCGGCTACGGCGCTCGGCTCGGCCAGCGTTGCGGACAGCCGCACCGCACGCGGCGATCCCGCGCCAGCGCGCGCCGGGGCTTGAGAAAGGCCAGATTCGTATGCCCACGAGTGGGTCCCCCACACATGACCAGCCCGGCTCGAGCGACCGCGGCGGGGCGCGCAGCGACCGCGAGACCGCGGCCGAGCAGAGCGAGATCGCTCCGGAGCTCTCCGAGCTGGCCGACGCGGCCGTGTTCTCAGAGCGCAGCCGCGGCACCGACGCGAAGATCGCGTCGCGCGCCGACGGCGACACGTTTGGCGCCGCGTTTGCGAGGTACTACTCGCTGACGAAGCCGGGCGTGCTCTATGGCAACGTGCTCACCGCCGCCGCGGGCTTCCTGCTGGCCGCCGGCGCCACGCGCATCTTCGACGGCCTGCTCTTCCTCGCGACCGTGGTGGGCACCACGCTCGTGATCGCGGCGGCCTGCGTGCTCAACAACATCCTCGACCGCGACATCGACGACCGCATGGAGCGCACCAAGAAGCGGGCCACCGTCTCCGGGAGCATCAGTATCCGCGGCGCGATCATCTTCACGGTCGTGCTGTTCGTGCTCGGCAACGCCGTGCTGATCGGCTGGACCAACTGGCTGGTCGTGGCGACCGGCCTGGCCGGATTCTTCACCTACGTGGTGCTCTACGGCATGCTCTCCAAGCGGATGAGCGTGCACGGCACCCTCATCGGCAGCATTTCGGGCGCCGCCCCGATCTTCGCCGGCTACGTGGCTGTGACCGGGGTGGTCGACGCCGGCGCGATCCTCGCGTTCCTCGCGATTTTCTTCTGGCAGATGCCCGAGTTCTACTCGATCGCGGTGTACCGCCGCGACGAGTACGCACGCGCCGGGGTCCCCGTGATCACCGTGGTGAAGGGCATCCCGCAGACCAAGGTGCAGATCCTCATTTACACCATCGCCTACGCGGTCTCCGCGGTGCTCCTCACTCCGTTCGGGTACACCGGCTGGGTGTACGCGGTGGTGATGGGCGCGCTCGGCCTGTGGTGGATCGTGATCGGCATCCAGGGCTTCAGCGCCACCGACGACAGCGCCTGGGCACGCCGCATGTTCAGGTTCTCGCTCGTGATCATCATGGCGTACAGCCTCATGATCTCCGTGGGGCCACTGCTGCCATAGCGCGTCGCGCGCTCGCGCCGCTGAAACGACTCAGGGCCGGTCTCCCCTGCGGGAGGCCGGCCCTGTGCCGTTGGGCGGGGCGGAGCCTAGCCCTCGATCTCGCCCACGGCCTGCGGGGTGTTCTCCGCGTCGAAGCGGTAGAGCCCGATCAGCGCGGTCGACGGCTCGTTGTCGTCGTTGAGGGGGCCGCCGCCGGCCTTGCCCTCGTAGTGGATGTCCTTGCCGTCCTCAAGCAGCGCGAGGCAGTCGGCGTACGCGTCGCACTTTTCGCCGCCGTCGGTCCCGGAGACCGCGTGCAGGTTCGCCACGATCGTCTCGGTGTCGGCCGCTCCGCCGCGCTGCGCGGCGAGGGCCACGAGCATCACGGCGTCGTAGGCCTCGGGCGCGAAGTTGAGGCTCTTGCTCGCATCCGACGAGGCGGCGACGAGCGCCTCCTCAAAGCTTGGATCGACCGTGCGGCCGGGCGTGGTGCCCTGCGCGCCCTCGAGCAGACCGGCGTCGAACTCGGGGTACGGCACGGTGTTGCCGTCGACGAGGTACAGCTTGGAGAGGTCAAAGCCCTGCGCCGCGAGCTCGGGGATTGCCTGCTTCGCTTCGACGTAGCTGACCATCGCCACCGCGTCCGGGTTCTTCGCGAGCGCCGCGGTGACCTCGGACGAGAACGTGGTCTGCGCCTCGGGGAACTCCTCGCCGGAGCCCTCGGCGCCGTACACGACCTCGGCGCCGGCCTCCTCAAGCGTGGCCTGGAGGTTGTCTCGCAAGCCCTTGCCGTAGTCGTTGTTCTGCGCCAGCACCGCGACGGAGGTGTTGCCGTCCTGGAGCACCAGGTTGCCGAGGGCGCGGCCCTGGATGATGTCCGATGCAATGGTGCGGAAGTACAGCTCGTTGACGCCGGCGAGCGCGATGCCCGTGTTCGAGGGCGAACCCATCAGGATCCCGGCCTCGGTCAGCTTCGGCATCGCAGCGTTCGTGTTTCCGGTACCCATGGCGCCGAGCACGAATGCCGGATCCGCCTTGATGATCTCGTCAACGCTCTTCGACATGATCGTGGGGTCGGTGGGATCGTGCTCGTTCGCTTCGACGACCACCTCGACGTCGTTGCCGAGCACGCCGCCGGCGTCGTTGATCTCGGAGACCGCGAGCTTCACCGCGGCCTGCGGGCCGTAGATCAGGTGCTCAAGCGAACCCGTCTGGGGCAGCAGCGTGCCGATCCGGAGCACCTGCTCACCGGAGCCGCCCGACGCGTCAGACCCCCCACTCGTGGTGCACCCGCTCAGCAGCAGCGCCGCGCCAGCGGCAAGCGCGATCCCAGTAGTGGCCCGTTTCGAGAAGTTCTTCATGAATGACGCCTTTCTGCACATTCTCGACGCCGCGACTCTGCGGCATACAGGATGAGCATAGCGATTCCCCGGGTTGGGGACGGGGATCTTTCCGGCCGATCGGTCAGTTGTTAGCGTCTCGTGACCCGACGCCCGCCTCGCGCTCGATCCGCTGGCCGACGACCGCGGAGATTCCGTCCTGGCGCATCGACACGCCATAGAGGGCGTCCGCGATCTCCATGGTGCGCTTCTGGTGCGTGATGATGATGAGCTGCGAGTTCTCACGCAGCCGATCGAACACCTGCAGCAGGCGCCCCAGGTTCGCGTCGTCCAGCGCCGCCTCGACCTCGTCGACGATGTAGAACGGGCTCGGCCGCGCCTGGAAGATCGCCATCAGCCAGGCGACCGCGGCGAGCGAGCGCTCACCGCCAGAGAGCAGCGAGAGCCGCTCCACCTGCTTGCCCGCGGGCTTCACCGCCATCTCGATGCCGGTGTTCAGCAGGTCGTCCGGGTTGCTCAGCGCGATCTCACCTGAGCCGCCGGGGAAGAGGATCGGGAACACCTCGGCGAAGGCGACTCGCGTGTCCTCGAACGCGGCCGCGAAGATCCCCTGCATCTTCTGGTCGAGCTCCGCGATGATCGCGAGCAGGTCCGAGCGCGTCTTCGTGAGGTCTTGCAGCTGCTCCGTGAGGAACGTGTGCCGCTGCTCAAGCGCCGCGAACTCCTCGAGGGCGAGCGGGTTGATGCGCCCCAGTTCGGCGAGGCGTCGCTCCGCCTTCGCGAGGCGCCGCTCCTGTTCAGCGCGCACGAACGGCACGCCGGTTACTGGCTGCGCCTCGCCACCGGACAGCGACTCCCCGCCGGACTGCGAGTCCCCGCCGTCCCGCGCCGCGGGGAGCGCAACGCCGTCGGAATCGTGCGTGCCGGTGGCCGTCAGGCCCAGCTCCGCGGCGAGCTCGGCCTCGAGCGCGTTCGCGAACTGCGGTTCCTCGCCGCCGGCGACGTCCGCCGTGCCCGCGGACGAGGCGGCGGTGTCGCCGCCGTCCGGGCTCCCGGCGCCGAGCTCGGGGATCAGCTGATCGGGGCCGTACTCCGCGATCAGCACGTCTTCGACGAGGCCGAGCTCGTTGCCCGAGCGCTCAAGCAGGCTCGAGAGCTGCAGCTTGCGCTCGTAGCTCTTCAGCTCCGCGCCGTGCACGCGCTCGGTGAGCCCCTGCAGCTTCTGTCGCAGCTCGGAGCCCTCGGAGCGGAGCAGGGTGAGCTCTTGGCTGTGCCGGGCCCGCTCCTGCTCGGCGCGCTGCTGCGCGAGGCGCGCCTCAGCGAGGGAGCGGTCGCAGGCGTCAAGGATCGCGGGGAGCAGTTCGGCAACGTGGGTGGCCTGCGCCACCTGCCGCGCGCGAAGCACCGCGCGGCGCGCGGCCTCCTCGGCCGCGCGCTGCTCGGCGGCGAACTGCTCGGCGAGGGTGTCCCGGTGGGCAGCTCCCGCGCGTGCGCGCTCGCGCGCGGTTTCAAGCGCGAGCCGCGCCTCAAGTTCGCCCGCCCGCGCGGCCTCGAGCTCCGCAAACAGCTGGTCGCGCTGGCCCGCGTCGAGCATCGGTCGCGGCTCGGCCTCCGCTTCCGCGAGGCTCTGCTCCGCGCGCTCGGCTTCGCGCTCCGCCTCAGCCACCGCATCCGCGACGCCGCCGAGCGCCTGCTCGGCGCGCCCGGCCTCGGCCTCGGCCGCCTCAGCGCGGGTGACGAGGCGGTTTCGTTCCTTGGCGACCTCGGCGCGGCGCGCGTCGGCAGAGCGCAGCTCCGCGAAGCTTTCCTCTGCGGCGGTCTTCGAGCGGGCGACGGCCGCGCGCAGCTCCGCGAGCTCTGCCTCGGTGTCGGCGATCTCGGACGCAACGGCAGCGCGACGCTCCGCGGCCTGCTCAAGCTCGGCGGTGACCTCGATTCGCGAGGGCGCCTGCCCGGAACCGCCGCTCAGCGTGTACTGCGTCAGCACGTCGCCGGCGCCGGTCACCACCGTGTATCCGACCCCCGGCACGCGCTCGCGAAGTGCGTCCGCCGCGGCAACGGCGGCGTCGAGATCGGCGGCGACGTAGCTGCGCGCGAGCAGGCCGCGCACGCCGTCGGGCGCCTCAAGGAGGATGTCGCTCACGCGGGTCAGCCCCGGCACCTCGGGCGCGTCCACCGCGAGCTCGCCCGAGGAGCCGAGCACAGCTCGCAGCCGCCCCAGATCCTGCGCGCGCGCCACCCCGACCGCGTGCTCAGCGGCCGCGGGCGAGTCCGCGAGCAGCGCGTCGGCGAACGCGCCGAGGGCGGCACCCACGGCCGCCTCGAAGCCGTCGCGCACGCGTACGCGCTCGGCGACGCGGCCAGTGATGCCGCGAGGCGGGGCGTCGAGCAGGGCCCCCGACGCGTCCCGCTGATCGAGCGACCGGGTGAGCGCACTGATCCGGGCCTCGAGTCCCGCGCGCTCCTGTTCGAGCGCGTGAAGCCGATCGCGCGCGGCGTCGCGCTGCTGCTCGGCGGTCGCCTGCGCGTCCTGCGCCGCGCGGTACGCGTCGTCGAGCCCGGCCTCGGGCCGATCCTCGTCGTCCGCCTGCTCGGCAAACGCGGCGAGGGCCGCCCGCGCCTCGTCGAGCCGGGCCCGGGCCTGCGCCACCGCGTGCTCGCGGCGACTCGCCTCCTGGCCCACCGTGGCAAGCTTCTGCGCGGCGGCCTCGGTGCGGCCGCGCAGCTGCGACAGCTGCAAATCGTGCCGCGACACGAGCGCGCTCTGGGCCGCGATGTGCTCGTCGGTGGCGTCGAGCGCGCCCTGGGCGGCGCGGGTGGCGGTGCCCGCCCGCTGCCACGCGGCCTCGGCCTCGGGGACCAGCGCTGCGAGGCGATCAGCCTCGGCGCTCGCCTCGTCGATGGCCCCGCGGCTCAGGCGCGTCACCTGCTCGGGCGCCTCCGCCTGGGTGGCGAGAAAGGTGAGGCGCTGCTGCGTCTGCGCGTACAGCCCGCGCAGCTTTGCCTGCACCGACTCAAGCCCGATGGTCACGCGGCGCGCGGCGTCGAGCTCGTCGCTCTGCTGCTCCTGTTCGAGCCGCTGGATCCGGAGCTGTTTCTGCTCCACCTGCTCTTGCAGCACGATGCGCTCGGAGTGCTGCTCGGCCTCGTCCCGCGACAGTGTGTCGAGCTCGGCGCGGAGCCGGAACACATCGTCGGCGAGCAGCCGCGCCTTCGCGTCGCGCGCCTCGGCGGCGATCCCCTGGGCGGCGCGCGCCACCTCGGCCTGACGACCGAGCGGCTTGAGCTGCCGCCGGATCTCGCCGGCGAGGTCGTTCAGCCGGGTGAGGTTCGTCTCCATCGCGTCAAGCTTGCGAATGGTGCGCTCCTTGCGGCGCCGGTGCTTCAGGATGCCGGCCGCCTCCTCGATGAAGCCGCGCCGGTCTTCCGGGGTGGCGCGCAGCACGGCGTCGAGCTGCCCCTGCCCCACGATCACGTGCATCTCGCGGCCCAGCCCGGAGTCGCTCAGCAGCTCCTGCACATCGAGCAGGCGGCACGATTCGCCGTTGATCGCGTACTCGCTCGACCCGTTGCGGAACAGCGTGCGGCTGATCGTCACCTCTGAGTACTCGATCGGCAGCGCGCCGTCCGAGTTGTCGATCGTGAGGCGTACCTCGGCGCGGCCGAGCGGGCCGCGCGTCGCGGTGCCGGCGAAGATCACGTCTTCCATCTTGCCGCCGCGGAGCGTCTTCGCGCCCTGCTCCCCCATCACCCAGGCGAGCGCGTCGACCACGTTCGACTTCCCCGAGCCGTTGGGCCCGACGATGGCGGTGACGCCCGGTTCAAATTGGAAGGTGGTCGGTTGCGCGAACGACTTGAAGCCCTTGAGCGTCAGACTCTTCAGGTGCACGCCGCCTCCTCCTCCTCGCGCTCCGGGCCAATGCGGATCCCTCAGAGCCTACCGGGGGTTCCGCCTGATCCGCGGGATTCCGCGGGCGCTTCGCCCGCGCCGGCTCAGGCCAGTGGCGCGATCGTGCCGTCCTCGGCGCGCGGCCCGAAGCCGAACACGCGATCCGCGGCGATGTGCACGAACCAGGCGAGGCCCGCGAGCGCGATCCCCCAGTGGCCGTTCGCCAGCCCGCCAGTGAGCAGCATCACGATGAAGCCGCCGGCAATGAGCGCGGCGGGGACCGCCACACTGTGCATCAGGTTGTAGAAGGCGACGCGGCTCGGCTTGAGCCGGCCGCGCTCCTCGAAGGCTCCCACGAGCGCGATATCGGGGAGCAGGGCGAACACCACGACCACGAAGACCGCCGGCCAGCCCCACATCACGCACCAGAGCACCGCGACGACGAGCCAGACCGCGGCGCTCATGCCCCACATTGCACGCGAAAACATCATGCTCCAATGCTAGCCGCCCGCGGGTGCGCGGCCGCACCCGCGGCGCCGCGCCCCGGGCCCCGCTACACTCCAACGCATGAAGACTCTCCCCGCGGCACCGCGCGCGGGCACCCTCGCGCCGTCCCCGCTCGCCGACCGCCTCACCGCGACGCACGCCAGCTTCGTCGCGGCCCGCCCGCCAGGCGCGGAGGAGGACGTGCACATGATCGGCGAGATCGTGGACCACGTGATCGAGCGCTGTTCCCGCCCCGGTGAGCTGGTGTTCGACCCGTTCGCCGGGTTTGGCACGACGCTCGGCCGCGCCGCAGCGCTCGGCCGCGCCGCACTCGGAATCGAGCTCCTCCCCGAGCGAGTCGCGCACGTGCGGGAGCGGGTGCCGGGCGCACGCGTGATCGAGGGCGACGCGCGCGAGCTCACCCGGATCCTCGACCGCGAGCGCCCCGACCGCGCCGCGGCGCCCGGCGCGGTCTCCGAGATCGCACTCGTGCTCACTTCCCCGCCCTACATGACGGCGGAGGATCACGAGGCCGACCCGCTCACCGCGTACGAGCAGGACACCGGGGACTACGCGCGGTACCTCGCCGAGCTCGGCCTGGTCGCCGCGCAGTGCGCGCGCGTGGTCGCACCCGGCGGCTTCGTGGTCTGGAACGTCGCCGATATTCACCACGGCGGGCGCACCACCCACCTCATCCGGGACTGCGCACGCGAACTCGCGCGCCACCTCACGCCGGTGGGCGTCACCGAGATCACCTGGGACCGCTACCCGCACGATCTCGTGGCCGACGCGCTGCTCGTCTTTCAGCGTGAGCCGGCGGCTGAGCCGGAGGCTGAGCCGGAGGCTGAGCCGGAGGCTGAGCCGGAGGCTGAGCCGGAGGCTGAGCCGGAGGCTGAGCCGGTGGTCGCACCGGCCGGGTAGCCGCCGTGATCCCCGCGCCCATCCTTAAGGGCACCGACGGCCCCGCCGCACGCTAGCGTTCGAACGCGCCCGCGCCCATCCCGGCAACGTAGGCAGCCTGGCCCACGTGCTCAGCGGCGTCGCAGCTCATGCTCACCATGCGCGCGGCGAGGGTCACCGGCGGCTCCCACCGCTCATCTACGATGCGGGACAGGTCGGCCGCGTCGAGGGTTTCCAGATACGCGACCTGGGCGGCCACGACCGCGCCGAGGTACTCAAGCAGCAGGTCCGCGTCGCGCACCACGATCCCACGCGCCTGCTCGGGGGTGTGGCCATAGCCGAGCTCGTGCGGGGCCACGTTGAGGCCGAAGCGCACCGCGAACCCGCCGGACTCCGCCACCGACGCGGCGCCCGTGAGCGCGACGAGTTGCTCGTCGATCTCGCGCGCCGCGTGCCACAGCAGCCACGCGATCGAGTTGTCGTGGTGCGGGTGCGCGTTGAGCAGCTCGGGTGTCAGTGCACCGCGGAGGTGCTCGGCCGCCTCAAGCGGGCGGCGGGCCAGGTCGATGAGGATCTCAGTGCCGTTCATACGCGACACCCTACGCCTCCGAGCTGGCCGGGGCGAGGGTGCTGCCTCCCCCGCCCACGCGACGCGCGGAACCGATCGCGCGAGGGCTGGGGCGCCCAGGGCGCGGACGCGGACGGCCCGGACACGCCAGCGGGGGGCCGGCCGAAGCCGAGCCCCCCGCACGGGTGGTGCGAACCGTTAGAACTGGTTCATCGTGTTGTCCTTGCCGCCGGCCTTGAGGGCGGCGTCGCCGGCGAAGTACTCCTTGTGGTTGTCGCCGATGTCGCTGCCGGCCATGTTCTGGTGCTTGACCGTCGCGATGCCCTGGCGGATCTCCTCACGCTGCACGTCGCGCACGTAGGTGAGCATGCCCTCGTCGCCGAAGTAGCCCTTGGCCAGGTTGTCGGTGGACAGCGCGGCCGTGTGGTAGGTCGGCAGGGTGATGAGGTGGTGGAAGATACCGGCGCGGGCGGACCCGTCGCGCTGGAAGGTGCGGATCTTCTCGTCGGCGAGCTGCGCGAGCTCGGTCGCGTCGTACTCGACGCTCATGAGCTTGTCGCGGTCGTAGGCCGACACGTCCGTGCCCTCCGCGGCGAGCTGATCGTACGCCTGCTGGCGGAAGTTCAGCGTCCAGTTGAAGGACGGGCTGTTGTTGTAGACCAGCTTCGCGTTCGGGATGACCTCGCGGATCCGGTCGACCATGCCCGCGATCTGCTCGACGTGCGGCTTCTCGGTCTCGATCCAGAGCAGGTCGGCGCCGTTCTGCAGCGAGGTGATCGAGTCGAGCACGCAGCGGTCCTCGCCGGTGCCGGCGCGGAACTGGAACAGGTTGCTCGCGAGGCGCTTGGGACGCAGCAGCTTGCCGTCGCGCTTGATCACGACGTCGCCGTTGCCAAGCTCGGACTCGGAGATCTCCTCGACATCAAGGAACGAGTTGTACTGGTCGCCGAGGTCGCCCGGGGTGGTGGTGACGGCGAGCTTCTGCGTGAGACCCGCACCGAGCGAGTCGGTGCGTGCGACGATCACGCCGTTGTCGATCCCGAGCTCAAGGAACGCGTAGCGCACGGCGTTGATCTTCGCGAGGAAGTCCTCGTGCGGCACCGTCACCTTGCCGTCCTGGTGGCCGCACTGCTTCTCGTCGGAGACCTGGTTCTCGATCTGGATCGCGCAGGCACCCGCCTCGATCATCTTCTTCGCGAGCAGGTAGGTGGCCTCGGGGTTTCCGAAGCCGGCGTCGATGTCGGCGATGATCGGGACCACGTGGGTCTCGTAGGTGTCGATCTGCGACTGCAGGAACTCGACGGCGGTCTCGTCGCCCGCGACACGGGCGTCGTCGAGCTGCGTGAAGAGCAGGTCGAGCTCGCGTGCGTCGGCCTGGCGGAGGAAGGTGTAGAGCTCCTCGATCAGCGCGGGGACCGAGGTCTTCTCGTGCATCGACTGGTCGGGCAGCGGGCCGAACTCGGAGCGGAGGGCAGCGACCATCCAGCCCGAGAGGTAGAGGTAGCGCTTGTTCGTCGTCTTGAGGTGCTTCTTGATCGAGATCAGCTTCTGCTGGCCGATGAAGCCGTGCCAGACGCCGAGCGACTGCGTGTACACCGAGGAGTCGGCGTCGTACTCCCCCATGTCGCGGCGCATGATGTCGGCGGTGTACTGCGCGATCTCGAGACCGGTCTTGAACCGGTTCTGAGCCCGCATCCGCGCGACATGCTCAGGGTTGATCTGTCCCCAGCTTGACCCGTGCTCAGCCTTGAGCGCCTCCACGGCCTCGACGTCGTTCTGGAATGCAGTCATGGTGACTCCTTTGTAGTGATTGCCAGATCACAATCGCGGTGACCTTTCTGGGCTACTTCTCACTCTGCACCGCCCAGCACCGACACACGCGCCAAATCGTGGGTGAAAATACGCGGTATTTCTGCTTCACGGAATTACCGCGAGTTTGGAGGGGTGCTGTGGCCGAGGTGTGCTCTGGTCAGGGCGCACCGCGACCGAGGCCCCCGCAGCCGAGGCACGCACCGCGCACCCGGCGCTCAGCGAGAGCGGGGAGCGGCCCGCGGACGCTCAAGCGCGCGGATCGCGGCCTCAAGCTGCGCGAGCCGCAGAGCCGGCGTCCCCGCGATCTCGAGAACCTCGCAGGCGCCCGTGAGGTCGGGATCATCACTGAGCTCGCAGAGCGCGTCGTTCATCGCGGCGCGAAGCTCGGTGTCCTCGTCGTCGCCCACCCGGATCGCGTCGTCCCAGTGGAGCGGGAGCACCACCTGCAGATCGACCGCGGCGGCGGCGCGCACGGTGAGCCGTCGCCCACGCTCGAGCGCTGCGGCAGAGGCGCCCGGCCGGCCAAGCTGCTCGAGCGCGAGCAGGTAGGCGAGGAAGTCGATCGGGCCGCGCTCGGCGAGCACGGGAGCCGCCGCCGGTTCGTGGAGCCGCGCCGCGGCGAGCACCAACTGCGCGCCAAACGACCCGGCTCCCGCCGCGTCGTCCGCCCAGTCGAGATACTCGTAGGGATCGGGCAGTATCTCCCACGCGGGGTGCGCCGCCGCAAAGTCAGCGATGAGGGTGCTCTTCCCGCTGCCATGGGTACCCGAGACGACGACGCGCACGCGAACCTCCTCGGGATGGCGGGTTTCGCTCATGGTATCCGACGCGGGCGGGGCACCCGAGCAAGGTCCGAACCGCGCGGGTCCCGCGCGCTCCGGCTACGCCGCAAACTCGCGGGCGAGGATCGCGTACACGTACTCCGAGCCCCGCCGCTCGCCGTCGAGGTCGTTCTCCACCAGGTGCGCCTCTTGGCGCATGCCCAGGCGCTCACAGATCCGCCGGGATGCGTCGTTCTCGACGTCCAGCCGGGCGAAGATGCGGTGCGCGCGGTGCTCCGCGAACAGGGCGCCAAGCAGCAGCAGCGCCGCCTCGGTCGCGTAGCCGCGGCCCGCGCTCGCCGGGTCGAAGATCCAGCCGACCTCAACCTGGCCGGCGGCCGGGTTCTCGAGCGTCGCAACCACCTCGCCCACGAGCGCGCCGTCGCCCGCGCCCACCACCGCGAAGAGGAGCTGATCCCCCGCGCGCTCGAACCGGCGCTCCGGGTTGCGCAGCGCGGAGTCCCGGCTCTGCTCGGGCGTGAGCGGCGGGCGGTAGAGGTAGCGGGCGACCTCGGGCAGCGCCTGATAGCGGGCCCGCGCCTCACTGAGGATCGCGTCGAATGGGCGGAGGACGAGCCGATCGCTCGCGAGTGGGGACGGTGAGGGCACGAGACCAGCGTAGCGAGTGACGCCTGGGCGGGGCGTACGATCCCGGATCCGCCCGGCGCGATCCGACTCCGCAGCAACGCGGCTCCGGGGCTCCGCAGCAACGCGGCTCCGCCAGCACACAGTTGCGCGGCGAAGCCGCTACGCCGCTACACGGCGCAGTGTGACGTCAGCCACAGCGCGCACGGGGGCACAGAGTGTCTGGCCGAGCCGCGCGAACGCCTCGTCGCGGTCGGCGAAATAGCCGAGGTCCGCGCGCACGAATCGAGACAGATCGTACGCGCTGTCACCCGTTGTGCCGTCCCAGTCGATGGCGCACCGCCCCACCGCCTCAAACAACGTCTCGCTGCCGGAGTTGCTGAAGCCGCCACCGCCGCGGCACCCGAGCGGCCCGAACAGCTCGGCGGCCGGGCGCCAGCCGCCGACATTGAACTCCGGCCACGCCAGCAGAATCTGGTCAGGGAGGGCGAACCGGACCCGCCCAAACCGCGGGTACCAGAACGAGCGGTCAACGAGCAGCGCACGCACCCTGGTCGGCACACCGATTGCGCGTGCCGCACTCTCGAGAATTGCGAGCCGCTGACTGCAGGACCCAAAGCCGCGCGCGTATGTGCGCGACGCGGGGTTTCGCTCATCGAGCGCGTACACCGCACGCACCCCGTCGCGAATTGCCGCGTGCGCCGCAGCGAGGATCGCGACGGGCTCGTCCGATCCGGCCACCGCCCGGGCCTCAGCCACCAGGTCGACGATCGCGGGCGACTCGTAGTCAAGGATCGCGGTTGCAGCCGTTGATCCCGGATTGGTGGGACCGGTGCCGGAACGGTGTGCCCCGCGCCGGTACCACGGCGTCGCCAAGCGAGCGACGGTTCTCATGGGCGTGGGGCTCGCTGGGGCTGTGACATATGGCCATCGTACACACGGGCCGCGCAGGTGACCTCGAGCTCGCGGTCTCGTTCGCACCCGCGGCGCACCGGGGTCGATATCGCGCTAGCTCCGCCCCCGCACTGAGCATCCGCGTTTCCCTTTTTAGTGCCCCCGCAGGTCGACGCTGCTGAGCAGCGTCGAGGTCGGCTCGTCCAGGTCCACGACCAGGTACGTGCCCGGCTGGTGCAGGTCTTCGCCCGAATCGAGCTGCCCGGCCAACCGCGCGACGCTGTCGTCATCCGCGGCGGCCACGCGCGGACTCCCAGGCTGGGCCTCGTAGGCAGCCCCCAGCGCCTCCTGCGTCAGGTCGCTGCGGACCAGCAGCACTCCGGCGTACTGCGTCCCGTTCCCCGCCGGGGCGAACCGCGACACCAACCAGCTTGAGTCGACCACCTCGGCCCCCGCGGGCACCTCCAGCGCGAGGAGTCCGTGTTCAAGCTGCTGCGCGGCTGCGTTGTTCGAGTTGTGCACCCACGCGTAGGTCGCGATGGCCGCGAGGACCGGGGCGAGCACGAGGACCGAAAACGCACCCACGATCCAGCGCGCTGGATGATCACTGAAGCTGCTTCGGGCCATGGGGAGATGCTACGCAGCGACGCTCTCAGAGGCCTGGGAATCCCCGTCTGGCACGCGGGCGGCGTGCCCCGCGGCGGGAGGCGCGCGAGCTCAGCTCGCCTACCGCCCGCGCTGACACCGCGGGCAGTAGTGGCTCGACCGGCCGCCGAACGGCACCCGCCTGATCGGGTCACCGCACCGTGGGCACGCCTCGCCACCGCGGCCGTACGCGTTCAGGCTGTGCGCGAAATACCCCGCCTGCCCGTTCACGTTGACGTATTGCTCGTCAAAGCTGGTGCCGCCCTCCGCGAGCGCCTGCGCGAAGACGTCGCGCAGCGCGCCGAGCAGCTCCGCGAGCTTCCGCGCACTGAGCGCCCGGCCCGGCGTCTCAGGGTGCAGACGGGCGCGCCACAGCGCCTCGTCCGCGTAGATGTTACCGACACCGCTGACGAGCGCCTGGTCGAGGACGAGCTTCTTAATCCCGGAGGATCTGCCGCGCACGGCGGCGACGAACGCCGCGTCGTCGAAGAACGGGTCGAGCGGGTCGCGGGCGATCCGCGCCGCCTGCACGGGGAGCAGCGGTTCCCCCACCGAAGCCGCGCGCGACGCGCCAGCACCCACGCCAGCACCAGCACCAGCACCAGCACCGGGAACGCTGCCGCCGGGGGCGCCGTCGCGGGTGGGCGCGAGCCGGTCGAGCGCGAGCGAGCCAAAGAGGCGCTGGTCGGCGAAGTCGAGGCGCAGCTCGCCGTGCTCGGGGTGGTCGATCCACAGGCGGATCCGCACGTGCCGGTCATCCTCCGCCGCGGTGTCGCGCAGCAGCAACTGCCCGCTCATGCCGAGGTGCGCGAGGAGCGCCCAGCGCTCGGCGGCGACTCGCGCGCCAGCAGCTTCCTCCGCGCCAGCACCACCGGCACCGCCAGAACCGGCGGCACCGCCATCACCGCCAGCCGCAACACCGTCCTCCGCGCCAGCACCCGCGCCACCCGACACCGGCAGCCACATGAACTTGCCGCGCCGGGCGGGCGCGCCGAGCCGCAGGCCCGTGACGCGGCGCTCGAAGTCGGCGGCACGCTCGGCGGCGGCCGCGGCCGGCATGGTCACGCCGTGCCCGCCAAGGCCGTCGTCGCCGGCGAGCGGGGTGTGCCGCTTCAGTGCGCGTGCATCGCGCACCTCGGCGGCAATCACCCGCGCACCGGTCACGGCGGGCGCGAGCCCGGCGCGCACCACCTCGACCTCGGGGAGCTCGGGCACGCTAGCGCCTGCGGAGCTGGGAGACCGCGTCTCGCGCTGCCGCGAGCTCGGCGTTCTTCTTACTCGTGCCCGTGCCGTAGCCCGTGACCCGGTCGACCGTCACGCGCGACGCGTAGCGCCGGTCGTGATCCGGACCGGAGCCCGTGGTGTCGTACGGCGGGTGCGGCAGGCCACGCCTGGCGGCCTCCTGCTGCAGAGCCGTCTTCGGATCGAGCGCGTCGGTAAAGCGGTCCGGGTCAACGAGGAGCGTCTCCATGAGGCGCAGCACAAAGCGCTCCGCCTCCGCGGCGCCCGCCGACAGGTACACGGCGCCGATGATCGCCTCGACGGAGTCCGCGAGCAGCGATTCCTTCTCGCGCCCGCCGGTGAGGTCCTCACCGCGACCGAGCTTGAGCACGGCGCCGATCCCGAGGGCGCGGGCGACCTCGGCGAGCGCGGTGGTCGACACGAGCGCCGCGCGGCGCTTCGCCAGCTCCCCCTCGCTCAGCTCGGGGTAGTCGCGGTACAGCTTGACCGTGACCGCCTGCCCGAGGATCGAGTCGCCGAGAAATTCGAGGCGCTCGTTGTGCGGGGCGCCCCCGTGCTCGTACGCCCAGGATCGGTGGGTGAGGGCGAGCTCGCCCAGTTCTGGCTCTACCGCAACACCGAGTGAAACGAGAAAGCCGTCGAGGTCGCCCTGAGGCGACCCCGACGGCGAGTCCCGGTCGGTGTGCGGGAGCGACGTATCGTTCCCGTTCACGCGATCAGTGCTTAGACGTCAGCAACCTTGCGGCCCTTGTACTCGAGGAACAGGGGGGTGCCCTGCGAATCCTCGACCACGCGAGCGCGGTGCGGCAGGCTGTAGACAGTCTTGCCGTTTTCTTCAGTCTTGACGAGCGTGGGAACAATCGCCTTCCACGCCGAACGACGGTGACGGGTGTTCGAGCGCGACATCTTCCGCTTGGGAACAGCCATGATGTTCTCTTTCCTACTTGCTTACGGACCCGGGGTGCTCCCCCGCGCCAGGATCTACTTCAGCCGTGACGGTCTCGGCCACGACGCTGGTGTCAAAGCCAGCCAGCGCTGCCCACCGCGGATCAATATCCACGTCGTTCAGCACCGCAGCCTCGGCATCGCGCAGCTCACCGGACTCGGGATCGAGTCCCGGGCAGTCCGGGCGACACACAGGCTGGAACGGCAGTGCAAGCACTACCGCGTCTCTGAGCGGGGGTTCAAGATCCACGTGATCACCGTGAACCCCATACTCGTCGGCCTCCGTAGGAGTATACGCGAAAAGCTCCTGAAACTCGACTTGAAACGGCGTGGTGAAATCTTTCAGGCAGCGACCGCACTCGGCGTGCATGGTCGTGTGGGCCTCGGCGGACACGAGGATCCCCTCGTGAACAGACTCCAGGCGCACATCGAGCTCAAGCTCGGCCCCCGCGGGGATCTCAGCGAGTGCCTCGCCGAATTTCTCGGGAAGCACGATGGTGCGCGAGCGCTCGCGCATCTCGCCCGGGCGGTTCATGATGTCGCGAATGTTCTCTTCGAACACGCGCGTGGCTCCGCCGCGCTTCGTGGCGGCGTTCGTCTCCCCCGACATCAGGCGGGTCGCGTCTTGTCGAGGAAACGGGCCACGGCGGGCGGCACGTAGGGGCTCACGTCGCCGCCGAGCGACGACACCTGGCGCACGAGCGTGCTCGATACGTGGGCGTGGGCGGGATCCGGCAGCATGAAGACGGTTTCGACACCGGCGAGGCTGCGGTTCATGAGCACCATCGGCGTTTCGTAGGCCACGTCGATCTGCGATCGGATGCCCTTGACGAGTACGGAGGCACCCACCTCGGTGCAGTAGTCGACGAGCAGCCCGACCGACCAGGACGCGACGAGGATGTTGTCCGGAATATCCGGATCTTCCGCGATCGACTTCTGGATCAGGCCGACGCGCTCAGACAGCGGCAGCATCGCGTCCTTGCCGGGGTTGTGCACGACCAGGACATGCACCTGGTCGAACACCCCGGCGGCGCGTCGAATTACGTCGAGGTGCCCCAGGGTGACGGGATCGAACGATCCCGGGACGACAGCGATATTGGTCATGCGTCTAGCCTAGCCGCAACACCTTTGGCATCGCCTCAGAGCCCGTGCTGTTTTGCGAAGATCACGGCGTGCACGCGATCGCGCAGCTGGAGCTTCGACAGCACCCGCCCCACGTGCGTCTTCACCGTAGATTCTGAGAGGAAGAGCTCGGCGCTGATCTCACCGTTGTTCTTCCCCTCCGCGATGAGCCGCAGCACGTCGAGCTCCCGCTCGGTGAGCACCGCGAGTTCGGGCGCGACGCCCGCTCCCGCCGCCGCGCCCGGCACCCCCGGCTGGGCGTCGTCCTGCGCGGGGAGCCCGCCCGTGGCTCGCAGCTGCTCAAGGAGGCGCTTCGTGACGCTGGGGGCCATCGTGGCGTCGCCCGCCGCGACCCGGCGGATCGCGTCGACGAGCTCGGTGGGGCGCGCGTCTTTGAGGAGGAAGCCGCTCGCCCCGGCCTGAATCGCCCCGGTCGCGTACTCGTCGAGGTCGAAAGTGGTGAGCACCACGACCTTCACCGCGGGGAATCGCTCGGCGATCTCCCGGGTCGCGTCGATGCCGTTCATGCCCGGCATGCGCACGTCCATGAGCACGATGTCGCAACTGGCCCCCTCCGCGGCGAGGCGCTCGAGCTGGGCGAGTGCGGCGGCGCCGTCCGATGCCTCAGCGATCACGTCGATGCCGGGCTCGCCCAGGAGCACAAGACGGAAGCCGGTGCGGATCAGTTCCTGGTCGTCAACGAGCATCACGCGGATCGGTGTGTCAGTCATGGGGTTCACTCTCTGGGTTCTCGGTCGTGTGGTCGCTGTCGGGGGTCCCCGAGCTCGCCGCGGGGCTCACCGGGAGCACCGCCCAGAGGCGCCACCCCCCGCCCGCGTGCTCGGGCACGGGGCCGGACTCGATGTGCCCGCCAAAGACGCGGGCGCGCTCGCTGAGCCCGGCGAGCCCGCGCCCCGAGCCGATTCCCGTGACCGGGTGGGTGGCGCCGGACGCGCGGCCGAAGTCGCGCACCTCCACGCTGGTGCGATCGGCGAGGCGCTGCACCTGCACCTGGGCGCGGGCACCGGTGCCCGCGTAGCGCAGCACGTTCGTGAGGCCCTCCTGCACGATCCGGTAGATCGCGAGCTCCTGGCCGCGGTCGCCGGAGTCCTCCCCCGTGATGTCGAGCGCCACGCGGAGCCCCGCGTTCGTGAAACTCTGCACCAGCTCGGGGAGATCCTGCACCCCCGGCTGCGGCACAAGCTCAGGCTCGTTCTCCGGCGCGTGCAGCGCGCCGAGCAGGCGGCGCATCTCTCCGAGCGCGGTGCGCCCGGTCTCTGCGCTGCGCCGCATTGCGTCGGCGGCGGCTTCGGGGGCCACCTCCGCGGCGCGGGCCGCCCCCTCGGAGAGCGCGATCATCACCGAGACCGAGTGGGCGACGATGTCGTGAAGCTCGCGCGCGATGCGGGAGCGCTCCTCCGCCACCGCGAGCTGCGCGAGCTGGTGGCGTTCGCGCGCGAGCTGGTGCGCCCGGTCGATCACCGCTTCGAGGTAGCGGCGCCGGTTGCCGAGGTTGATCCCCAGCATGAGGATGGCGAGCAGCCACAGCGCACTGAGCAGGCTGATCCCGATGAACTCGGTGGGGCTGCGCACCACCGCCCCGCTCTCGGCGATGAGCACGCCACCGGGGCCGATCTGCCCCACCTGCGACGACTCGCGGTGCACATCGAGACCGAACTGCAGCAGCGTGCCGCCCAGCGCGATCCCGTAGCCGATCCAGCCGGCGGGGACGCTGCGGTAGACGGGGACCGCGTAGAGGAGGAAGAGCAGCGCAACGCCGTTCGCGAAGCCCTGCGTGCCCTGGTCGCCGAACATCGCGAGCACGACGACGATCAACCCCGCGAGCGGGAACTTACGGCGCAGCATCAGCGCGGTGCCGATCGCGGCAACCCGGAGCGCGGTGAGCGGCCACAGGGGCCAGTCGAGGTGGGGCGGGATCCCGAACCAGGTCTCGGGCTGCCCGTCTTGCCAGCTCGCGGCGCTGAGGAGGTCGATCAGCACCCCGAACAGGCTGCCGATTACGAACCAGACCACGATGAAGACGTCGACCACGATCGGGTGCGCGGCGAGCGCGCGGCGAATCACCCCGGGTGGTCGCGGGAGGCGCACTTCGGCTTCGGTGATCACTCTCTCACCCTAACTACTGACGGGACGCTGGTCGGCGCGCCGCGGGCAGGACTCCCAGATCGCGCACGCTCGCGGCGGGCGGGTCCCAGACTCCCGGGTCCCGTCCGCCGGGGCGATCGGCGCCGGTTAGCGCGCGTCGCGGCGCTTGAAGACCACGGCGGCCGGGAGCACCACGACCGCGGCCCACACGGCCATCGCGATCAGCGCACCCCAGAAGCTCGGGGCCCCGCCCTGGCCGTCGACGATCCCGGAAGCGAGGGTGCTCCCCAGCGGGGTCGGCAGGTAGGCAATTGCGGTGCTGACCCACTCCCACCCGGTGATGCTGAGCACCTGGAAGGCGATCGGCAACACGAAGGTGGCGCCCGTCACGACCGCGATGCCGCCGGCGGTGGAGCGCAGCAGCCCCGCGACGCCGAACGCGAAGAGCGAGATCAGCACCAGGTAGGCAATCGTGCCGAGCGCGCCCGAGATCACGGTGGTCGAGAGGAGCTGGGAGGCGGCCTCCGGGAAGAACAGCACCCCGATGCCGAGGCCGCCGATCACGAGCACCGCTGCGGCGATCCCCGAGACGAGGCTGAGGAGCAGCGCCTTTGCCGCGAAGACCGGGCTGCGCCGCGGAACCGCGGTGAGGGTCGACAGGATCATGCCGCTCGAGTACTCGCTCGAGATCGCGAACACGCCGAGCACCCCGAAGACGAGCGCAAGGAACGGCGCGGTCATGGTGCTCGCGAAGAGCAGGTAGCTCTGGAGCGCCGCGTCGCCCTGGCCGAGCGTCATCCCGGCGTCCCCGCCGCCGATCTCGCTGCTCCAGAGCGCTGCGATCAGCGTGCTCAGCGCGAGGCCGATGACGACGGTGATGATGAGGCTCAGCCGGACGCTGAGCAGTGAGGTGAACTTGATCCGCTCGCTGCGGAGCACCCCGCCGAAGGTGAGGCCGGAGCGGTCTCGCCCCGCGGCAGCCCCGCGGCGCGACTGCGGCTGGGCCGGGGTGGGGGCGGAGCTCGCATCGATGAGCACGGTAGAAGTCATTGTCGATATCCCTTGTCTACGGGTCTGCTGGGCGGCGCTACGCGGCCGCGTATTCGAGCTCGGTGCGGGTGAGTTCAAGGTAGGCGTCCTCGAGGCTCGCGGCAACGGGGCTGAGCTCGTGCAGGGCGATTCCCTGCGCCGCAGCGAGATCACCGACCTCGGCGGCAGTGAGGCCAGCGACGGTGAACGCGTCGTCGCCCGCGGGCTCGAGCGCGGCCGGGCTTTCCGGGCCCGCCATGAGGGTCGCGGCAAGGCGCGCGGCCTCCGGGCTGCGCACCAGCACGCGGGCCTGTTTGCCGGCGGCGATGAACTCGGCGATCGGGGCGTCCGCGACCACGCGGCCGCGGCCGAGCACGATCACGTGGTCGGCGGTCTGCGCCATCTCGCTCATGAGGTGGCTCGACAGCAACACGGTGCGGCCCTCGCTCGCGAGGTGCCGCACGAGCTGACGCACCCACAGCACGCCGTCTGGATCGAGCCCGTTGACCGGCTCGTCAAGGATCAAGACGCGCGGATCGCCGAGCAGCGCCGCAGCGATCCCGAGCCGCTGCCCCATGCCCAGCGAGAAGCCGCCCACGCGCTTGTGCGCGACCTCGCTGAGCCCGGTCTGCTCGAGCACCTCGTGGACCCGGCGCTCGGGGATCCGGTGCGTCGCCGCGAGTGCCCGCAGGTGGCTGCGCGCGCTGCGCCCGGGGTGCACACCCTTCGCGTCGAGCAGCGCCCCCACCTCGTGCATGGGCGCCGGGAGCTCTGAGTAGCGGCTGCCGTTGATCGTGACCGTGCCGGCCGTGGGACGGTCGAGGCCGAGCATGAGTCGCATGCTCGTCGACTTGCCCGCCCCGTTGGGGCCGAGGAACCCGGTCACCTGACCCGACTTGATCGTGAAGCTCACATCGTCCACCGCGAGTTTTGTGCCGTATCTCTTACTCAGACCGCGTGCCTCGATCATGGGTGTCTCCTTGCGTCGTGTTCACCGAACCCCGGCGATACTCCAAAGCTACGCACCCCAGGCTCACGCCACATCGGCCGGAAGTGCCTGCCCGGGTGGTACCTGAGTATCATTCGTGCGGGATCGCCCCGCCCGCCCGGCTAGGACTTTGCGAGGTTCTCGAGGTCTCCCGCGGCCTCGCGCGCGGCGAGGATCGCCGCGAGCTCGGGGGCGGTGCGCAGCTCGGGATCGCGCTCAAGCAGCGCGGCAGCGAGCTCTCGCGTGTGCACAATGAGCTCGCCGTGCTCGGCGACGCGCAGCAGGCGCAGCGTTGACCGCCCACCCGACTGCTCGGTGCCGAGAATGTTGCCCTCCCGGCGCAGCTCGAGGTCGACCTCGGCAAGTTCGAAGCCGTCCGACGTATCAGCCACGGCGTCGATCCGGGCCCGGGCGGTGGAGCCCTGCTCGGCCGTGGTCATGAGGAGGCACAGCCCGGCGTGCTCGCCGCGGCCCACGCGACCGCGGAGCTGGTGCAGCTGGGAGATGCCGAAGCGATCCGCGTCGCGCACGATCATGATCGATGCGTTGGGCACGTTGACGCCCACCTCGATCACGGTGGTCGCCACCAGCAGGCGGATCTCCCCCGCAGCGAAGCCGCTCATGATCCGGTCTTTCTCGGGCCCCGAGAGTCCGCCGTGCAGGCCGGCGATCTCGATGCCAGCGAAATCGGCGCGCGCGCGCAGCTCCGCAACCGTGTCTTCGACGTTTGCGAGGGGCCGCTGCGGGCCGGTGCCACTCCCCGCCGCCGCCTCGGGTGGCTCGGAGCCGGCCTCCAGTTCACCCGCCGCGATCGCCGGGCACACCACGTACACCTGCCGGCCCGCGTGCAGGTCTTCGACCGCGCGGGCCCACACGCGGGCCGCCCGGTTCGGCATTTCGAGCTCGGGAACCGCAAACGTCTCGATGCCCTTGCGGCCGGGCGGGAGCTCCCGGATGGTGGTCACCTCGAGATCACCGAACGCGGTGAGCGCGACGGTGCGCGGAATTGGGGTGGCCGTCATTGCGAGCACGTGCGGCTGCGAGCCCTTGCGGCGGAGCGTCTCGCGCTGCTCAACGCCGAAGCGATGCTGCTCGTCGACAACGATCAGCCCCAGGTCGGCGAACGTGACCGCGTCGCCGAGGAGCGCGTGCGTGCCCACGGCGATGTGCGCCGCACCCGCCGCAATCGCGAGCAGCGCGCGCTTCCGCTCGGCCGCGGGCATGCGGCCCGTGAGCAGGATCGGGTTCAGCTCTGCGCTGAGCTCGGGGCCGAGCGCCTCGGTGATCGACCTGAAGTGCTGCGAGGCGAGCACTTCGGTGGGGGCGAGCAGCGCGCTCTGCCCGCCGCTGCCCGCCACCTGCAGCATGGCCCGCAGCGCGACGAGCGTCTTGCCCGAACCCACCTCGCCCTGCAGCAGCTGGTGCATCGGGTGGGGTGCCGCGAGGTCGGCGGCGATGCGCGCGCCGGCGAGCCGCTGGTCCCCCGTGAGATCGAACGGGAGCGCGGCGTCGAAGCGCGCGAGCGACTCACCGCCCGCGGGGCGCGGTGTGCTCTGCTCCTGCGCGGCGCGGCGGCGGCGGTCGAGCAGCGCCAGCTGTAGGTCGAACGCCTCCCTGAAGCGCAGGCTGTCCTGGGCCGCGTGCCAGTCGGCCTCACGCTGCGGCCGGTGCACCAGCTCAAGCGCGCGCTGCAGCGGCATGATGCCCTCCGCTCTGAGCAGCTCTGCCGGGAGCGGATCCGGCACCGGGGCGAGGGCGTCGAGCACCAGCTCGACCGTCTTCTGCACGGTCCAGCTGGGCACCTGCGCCGTCGCGGGATAGATGGGGACCGGGGTCTCGGACCACGCCTTCGCGGCCGCCTCGTCGAGCTGCGCGGCCCCGGGGGCGTCGTCACGGTTGTCGAACAGCTCGTAGTTGGGGTGCTGCAGCTGCAGGTGCCCGCGGTACTCGCTCACCTTGCCGGTGAAGATCCCCCGCCGGCCGGGGAGCAGCTCATGCTGCCGAAAGGCCTGATTGAAAAAAGTGAGCGTGAGGGTGCCCGTGCCGTCGGTGATGCGCGCCTCGACGATCTTGCCGCGCCGGTTCTTCATCTCGCGCGCGCCGATGTTGAGCACCTGCGCCACGACGGTGATCTGCTCGCCGAACGGCAGGTCGTTGAGCGGCGTGAGCTCGCCGCGCCGCGAGTAGCGGCGCGGGAGGTGCCACAGCATGTCGCCCACCGTGCGCACGTCGAAGCTCTTCTCCATGGGCTTCGCGGTGCGGGCGCCCACGACCTCAGCGAGTGCGGTGTCGAGGGTGACCAGAGCCATGCATTAAGCGTATCGCCGCCCGGCGACATTCTGCCGACACCGCCGCGCGGGCTGCCGGGAACGCCGCGCCGCGCTACGCTCGTGGGGTGACCAGAGTTATCGCGGGGGCTGCCGGATCGCTGCGCCTCGAAGTGCCGAAAGCCGGAACCCGCCCCACGAGCGACCGCGTGCGGGAGGCAATCTTCTCGACCCTCGACTCGTGGGACCTGCTCGCGGAGACGCGGGTACTCGATCTCTACGCCGGTTCGGGCGCCCTCGGCCTGGAGGCCGCGAGCCGGGGCGCGAGCCGGATCGTGCTCGTCGAGAAGCACCCGCAGGCCGCCCAGGTGGCGACGCGCAACACGAAGACGGTGCTCTCGGCGTTTCGCGGCGGCTCGGCCCCCGAGGTGGAGGTGGTGCGGCAGTCGGTGCAGACATACCTCGACGCGGCCGGTGCGAGCGGCGCGCGGCTCGGGGCGTGGGACGTGGCGCTCCTCGATC
Source organism: Leucobacter luti (assembly GCF_004217175.1). Taxonomy (GTDB): domain Bacteria; phylum Actinomycetota; class Actinomycetes; order Actinomycetales; family Microbacteriaceae; genus Leucobacter; species Leucobacter luti. The sequence goes on along the minus strand of NZ_SHKI01000005.1, from coordinate 393,226 downwards.
CCCCGTACGACCTCGGCGAGGCCGAGCTCACCGCAAACCTGGCGGCGCTCGTGCCGCTGCTCGCACCGGGTGCCGCGGTGCTCGTTGAGCGGAGCACGCGCACGCCAGAGCCGAGCTGGCCCGCGGGGCTCAGCCCGATTCGCGAGCGCCGGCACGGCGAGACCGCACTGTGGTGGGCCGAGCCGACCGAGCCCGGCACCCCGGAAGCGTCCGAGAGCGAAGAATCGCCTGCGTAGCTTTCTGCACAAACTTGACGCATGCTGTTGCTGTGCCTGAACAGCTCGTCACACGTCGCTGGCCGTCGGAGCGATGGGAGGATCACCTCGGCGAGCAGCTGCGCCGTGCGCGCACGACCGAGGCCCCGGGATCCGCAGGATCCCGGGGCCTCGCACTCCACCGCGACTAGCGCGGGAGCAGGGTGTACTTCGACGAGAGGAACTCGTGGATCCCCTCAAAGCCGCCCTCGCGGCCGAGGCCGGACTGCTTGAGCCCGCCGAACGGCGCCGCGGCGTTTGAGACGAGGCCGGTGTTCAGGCCCATCATGCCGCTCTCGAGCTTCTCGATCATGCGGTGTCCACGGTGGATGTTCTCCGTGAACACGTAGCTGATCAGGCCGTACTCGGTGTTGTTGGCGATCTCGACGGCCTCTTCCTCAGTCGAGAAGCGGATCACGCCGAGCAGGGGTCCGAAGATCTCCTCGCGCATGATCGCCGACTGCGGGGTGAGGTGGTCCACAACGGTGGGCTGGAAGAAGTTGCCCGGGCCGTCGATGACCTCGCCGCCGGTGACGACCGTCGCGCCGGTGTCAACCGCGTCCTGCACGAGGCGAGCGGTGTTAGCCACTGCCTTGTCGTCGACGAGCGCTCCGATGTCGTAGCCCTCCTCGGCGCCGCGGCCGATCGAGAAGGCGGCAACCTTCTCGCTCACGCGACGCACGAACTCGTCAGCGACCGACTCGTGCACGATGACGCGGTTCGCCGCGGTGCAGGCCTGGCCGATGTTGCGGAACTTCGCGAGCATTGCGCCCTCGACGGCGCGATCGAGATCCGCGTCCTCGAACACGATGAACGGGGCGTTGCCGCCGAGCTCCATCGAGGTGCGGAGCACGTTCTGCGCTGCGGCCTCGAGCAGCTTGACGCCCACCGGGGTGGACCCCGTGAACGAGAGCTTGCGGAGACGCGTGTCCGAGAGCAGAGCGCTCGACTGGGCGCTCGACTTCGAGGTCGCGACCACGTTAACCACGCCGGCGGGAAGGCCGGCCTCTTCGAGCAGCTGCGCGAAGAAGATCGTGGTGAGCGGGGTCAGCGCGGCCGGCTTGATGACGACCGTGCAGCCAGCCGCGAGCGCCGGAGCGATCTTGCGGGTGGCCATTGCCAGCGGGAAGTTCCACGGGGTGATGAAGTAGCACGGCCCCACGGGGATGTGCGAGACGAGCATGTTGCCCGTCCCCTCCGGGTTCTCGCGGTAGTCGCCGCGTACGCGGACGGCTTCCTCGGAGAACCAGCGCAGGAACTCGCCACCGTAGTTGACCTCGCCACGAGCCTCGGCGATGGGCTTGCCCATCTCCATGCTCATGAGGAGCGCGAAGTCTTCCTTGCGCTCCATGAGGAGATCGAAGGCGCGGCGCAGGATGTTCGAACGCACGCGCGACGGCGTGGCGGCCCAGGCTTCCTGAGCGGCGACCGCGGCGTCGAGCGCGCGAACCGCGTCCTCAACGGTCGCGTCTGCGATCGACTTGATGACCTCACCGGTTGCGGGATCGTGCACGTCGAGCGTGGCGCCCGAGGTGGACGGCTCCCAGGTGCCGCCGATGCCGAGGCCGGACTGCACGCTATCGAGCAGTTCCTGTTCGTTGGGCTTCAGAGCCATGTGTTCGTGTCCTTTCGGGAGTGACGAGTTAGGCGTTCGCCTTGAGCGCGTCCGCAACGATCTGCAGGCCCTCGCGGAGCAGCTCGTCGGAGATCGACAGCGGCGGGAGGAACCGCACCACGTTGCCGTAGGTGCCGCAGGTCAGGAGAATGACGCCCTGCTCCCCAGCGTACTTGGCGATTGCGCCGGTGAGCGCAGCGGCGGGCTTCATGGAGCCCGACTCGACGAACTCGACTGCCTTCATTGCGCCGCGGCCGCGAATGTCGCCGATGCGATCGTCGCTCTTGCGCAGCTCGGCGAAGAACTCGTCAACGATCGCGCCGATCTCGCGAGCACGCTCGGCGAGGTTCTCCTTCTCGTACGTGTCGATCGTCGCCAGAGCGGCGGCGCAGGCGATCGGGCTGCCGGCGTAGGTGCCGCCCAGGCCACCCGCGTGCGCGGAATCCATGATCTCGGCGCGGCCGGTCACGGCAGACAGGGGCAGGCCGCCCGCGATGCCCTTGGCGGTGGTGACGAGGTCGGGGACAACGCCCTCGTGGTTCGCGGCGAAGAGGTCACCCGTGCGTGCGAAGCCGGTCTGGACCTCGTCGAGGATGAAGACGACCTTGTTCGCGGTGGCCCAAGCCTGCAGCGCGGGGAGGAAGCCCTCGGCCGGCTCGATGAAGCCGCCCTCGCCCTGGATGGGCTCGATGATCATCGCGGCGAGGTTGGCTGCGCCGACCTGCTTCTCGATCTGCGTGATGGCCACCTCGGCGGCTGCGGCTCCCGAGAGGCCGTCGCGGTACGGGTACGACGCCGGAACGCGGTAGACCTCGGGGGCGAAGGGGCCGAAGCCGTCCTTGTACGGCATGTTCTTCGCGGTCATCCCCATGGTGAGGTTGGTGCGGCCGTGGTACGCGTGGTCGAAGACGACGACGGCATTCTTCTTCGTGTAGTGACGCGCGATCTTGATCGCGTTCTCGACAGCCTCGGCGCCCGAGTTGAACAGCGCCGAGCGCTTCTCGTGGTCGCCGGGGGTGAGCTCGTTGAGCTTCTCCGACACCTCGACGTAGCCCTCGTAGGGGGTCACGGTGAAGCAGGTGTGCGTGAACTGCTGCACCTGGTTGATGACGGCCTCGACGACGGCGGGGGCCGAGTTGCCAACGCCGGTCACGGCGATGCCGGAGCCGAGGTCGATCAGCGAGTTGCCGTCGGCGTCGACCATGACGCCGCCACCCGCGGCAACCACGGACACGGGGAGCGCGACGCCGACACCGGCAGCAACCGCGGCGTTCTTGCGCGCGAGGAGCTCCTGCGACTTCGGGCCAGGAATGCTGGTAACGAGCTTGCGCTCCTGCGGAAGCGAGGGGCCGCCGATGACATCGACCATGAGGGTTCTCCTTGGTGTAGGTTTCGCGCCGCGGGTGCACCGGGCACGGGTCCAATTGATTCGGGATCAGCCTAACCCCAAGCCCCTCGGAGCGAGTGTGCCAGAATGGTGTCGAAGCGAATCAACTTTCGACAGGGTGGCACAGCGGGACGCCCGCTCAGAGACGGGGGCAGCGTGGACGAGACCGGGACGCCACACAGCGGCGAGATTCAGCCGTTTTCGGAGGCTCCCGCCGGGGTCTCGCTGCGCCAAACGATCGAGCTCGGCGAGCTGCTCCACCAGTACCAGCTCAGCCTGGTCCTCATCGCCGGCGCCGACGACACGACGGCCGCGCGCGCTGTGCAGTGGGTCCACATCAGCGAGCTCGAAGACCCCACCCCGTTCCTGCCGCCGCGCACCGTGCTCCTCACCACCGGCGCCCGCTTCGACGTGGTGCAGGGCCCCGAGGACGCGCGCGCCTATGTGCAGCGCCTCATCGACGCCGGCACCTCCGCCCTCGGTGTCGCCGTCGGCCTGCACTGGGACCGCATTCCCGCGCAGGTGGTGGCGGCCTGCGACGCCCTCGGCCTCCCACTGTTCCGCGTCCCGTACGACACCGCCTTCATCGAGATCGTCCAGACCGCGGCCAGGCTGCTCGACGCCAAGACGCGCGACCGCGACATCTGGGCGATCGACTCGCAGCGCGCGGTCACCGCCGCATCGCTGCACCGGGACGGCCTGGGCGCGGCGGTGCGGGAGGCCGCGGCGCGACTCGGACGCTGGGTGGGCATCACCGATCGCTCCGGCCGCCTCGTCGAGTTTGCACCGCAGTCGGCGCGCGGCGCGGTGGACGCGGAGTGGATCCGGCGCGAGACCCGACGCCTCGTGGAGCGCGGGGTGAGCGCCGGCCGCATCGGCGGCGGCGAGGGCAGCGGGATCCAGATGCAGGCGCTGGGGCGGCAGGGGCAGGTACTCGGCGTGCTCGTGAGCGAGGACCACGGTGCGCCAGACACCGCCGAGCGCACGCTCCTGGGGCTCGTCTCGGCGCTCGCCACGATCCAGCTCGAGCATCGCAGCGGCGTGGGGGCCGCACAGGCCGCGCTCCGCGGCGCGATCCTCGACCTGCTCATCGGCGAGCAGGTGCAGTTGGCCGAGCGACTCGCCGAGGGCACCCTCACCCGGATCCCCGCCGGCGCGATCGTGGCGGTGCGCTACCGAAGCCCGGCCGAACCGGATCCGAGCTTCGCCGAGGACCTGCAGTCGCTCGACGCGGGAAGCCCCGGCCTCATTGGCGCGAGCTACCGGGACGCCCCGCTCGTGATCGCCGAAAGCCGACACCTCCCGGCGCTCAAGCGGCTCCTCGTGGCGCACCGACTCCCCGCGGGCATCTCGGAGCGGGGCACCCTCAGCGCGCTCAGCGAGCTCGTGGGGCAGGCGGATCGCGCGCTCGAGTACGCGCTCGGTTCGGCCGCAGCGGTGCCCGTCGACTACCGCCCCGAGCTCCACGGCGGCGTGCTCCGCCTGCTCGCGGCGCAGCCCGAGGCGGTCGTCCGCGCGGCGGCGCTCCTCGCACCGATCCGCCACCACGACGAGCGGCACGGCGACGTGATCGAGGAGAGCCTCGCGACCTGGCTCGCGCACCACGGGCAGACGAGCGCGGCCGCGACCGAGCTCGGGGTGCACCGGCACACGCTCAAGGCGCGCGTCCACACCGCGGCGAGCCTGCTCCAGCTCGACCTCGACTCCCCCGACTCCCGGGCCGAGCTCTGGGCCGCCCTCCGACTCCTGGCGGACGCCTAGGGCGCTCGGCTACGCGCCGAAGCGAGCCTGGATCTCCACGCGCACGCTGATGTCGTGCACCGTCACCTCGGGCGGCGCAGCACCGTCCGCGAGCGCGAAGCGCGGGGCACCGATCGGGCTGATCCCGCCCCCGCCGCCCGCGCTCGCGTCGCGCAGCTCGCGAAACTCGGTGACCGGAGTGCCGAGCGCCGCCGCGAAATCGTCGGCAGCGGTGCGGGCGTCGGCGACCGCGTCGGCGCGCAGCTCGCGCAGCACCGCCTCGCGCGCGTCTTCACTCAGCTTCCACGACACCCGCGGGTCGACCCCCGCCTCCGAAAACTCGGTGGTGAGCGCGCCCACCTGCCCGAGCTCAACGAGCTCGATCGAGACGCTCACGCTCGCGCGGTGCTCCACCACCTGCGCGCCGGACTCGTCGCGCCAGCTGTTCGTGTACGTACTCACGGCCTCCGCGGCGTAGCTCTCCGCGATGCCGGCCCCCACCAGCTGCTGCGCCCGGGCCACGATCAGCTCGTGGAGCGCCCCGGCCGCCGCGATCACGGCCTGGCGCTCGGGCCCCGCGCTCGACGCGCTGAGCTGGAGCTCGGCGCGGTCGGCGGGCAGACGCCGCTCGGCGGATCCGGTCACCACAATTTCAGTCATTCCACTCCCCCTGGGTGTCTGCGGCGCTCGCGTAGCGCCACCAGTTGAAGACTAGCTGGCGGGCCGAGGGGCCGTCCAGGTCGGCGCGGGCCCGCTCACGCCCCCGGCCAGCGCACCACGTACGGGTCCCAGCCGGTCGGCTGCAGCGGCGCGCCGTCCAGGGTGACCTCGGAGCGCTCGGTCGCAGCGACCACCCGGCCGATCGCCACAAACCCGCCCGGCAGCCCGGCGGCCTGCACCGCGGCGGGGAACGTCGCGAGGAGCCCGTGATCCTCACCGCCCGTGAGCATCGCGGGCACGGGCACCTCGACGCCGCGCTGCAGCCCGAAGCCGCGCTCCAGCCACGCCCGGTCGAGTTCGAGCCGCACGCCGCTCGCGCGCGCGAGCCGGTCCGCGTCGATCGAGAGCGAGTCCGACACGTCCATCATGGCGGTCGCTCCGGCCGCGGCCGCCACCGCGCCGAGTTCGATCGGCGGTGCGGGGGCCAGCTGCGCCGCGAGGATCTCGGGGTGCGCGGCGCGCAGCGCGGGGAGGGTGCGCGCGTGCGCGGTGCCGTCGGCGTCCGCGGCCTCGGCGAAGAGCAGCGAGAGCCCCATGCCGGCGAGACCGAGGTCGCCGGCGTAGGCGACCACGTCGCCGGCTCGCGCACCGGCGCGCGTCACCGCGGGCCGCCCCGCGAGCTCCCCCAGCGCGGTGACGGCCGCCGTGAGGACGGGGGCCGTGCCGAGGTCGCCGCCGATCACGCCGCAGCCCGGCGCGAGCTCACAGCACGCCGCGTTCATGCCGGACGCGATCTCTTCGAGCAGCGCGACCGGAGTGTCGCGCGGCACGGCGAGCGCGAGCGTCAACCCGATGGGCCGCGCCCCCATCGCCGCGACGTCGGACAGGTTCGTCGCGGCGAGCTTCCAGCCGAGGTCGAAGCCGCCGTGCCAGGCAGCTCGGAAGTCTGGGCCTTCGATCATCGTGTCGGTGGTCACCACGAGTTCGCCGCTGGGCCGAAGCACCGCGCAGTCGTCGCCGGGGCCGAGCAACGCCGCGGGGGCCGGGGCGAGCCGCGCGAGCACCCGAGCCAGCACGCCTGATTCTCCGAGTTCACCAACGGTCAGCGTCATCCCACTACGCTACCGCGCCCGGCACCCGGCGTCCGGCGTCCGCACAGGATCCGGAGCCGGCCCCGGTAGACTCGGGGTCATGTTGCGCCTGCCGTCTCGCCCGTCCCGTGTTCGCCGACTGGGCGCCGTCTCCGCGGTTGCCGCGGCGCTCGGCGTTGCGGCGTTGACGGGCTGCGCTGGCCAGGTGCCGATGCACCCCGCTGAGGACGCGAACAACCCGGCGTGCGCCGACGTGATCGTGCGGCTCCCCGACACGGTGGCCGAGCAGAAGAAGCGCACTACGAACGCGCAGGCCACGGGCGCCTGGGGCGAGGAGGCCGCAGTGCAGCTGGTCTGCGGGATCGAGCCGAGCGGCCCCACGACCGACACCTGCGTCAACGTGAACGGCGTCGACTGGGTGATCGACGAGTCTTCTGCGCCGATCTACCGCTTCGAGGCGTACGGCCGCTCCCCCGGACTCGCCGTGTACGTTGACGGCGAGCAGGTCAGCGGCACCGACGTAGTCGTCGACCTCAGCGCGGTCGCGAAGGAGCTGCCGCAGGAGCGCAAGTGCACGAGCCTCGGCGACACGCTCGACCTCACGAAGCCGCAGGCGTAGCGGGCCGCAGCACTCGCCCCCGGGCAGCGCAGCGGCGCCGCATGCGGTACCACAGCGCACAGCGGCTCCGCCGCGCAGCATCACAGCAGCTCCGCCGCGCAGCTCGCCCCCGCAGCCCGACTCGCGCCTAGTAGGCGGGGCGCTTCTCGATCGCGAGCTCGATGAGCTCGGTGATGAGCTCGGAGTAGCTCACACCGGACGCCTCCCACAGCCGCGGGTACATCGAGATGGGGGTAAAACCGGGCAGCGTGTTGATCTCGTTCAGCACCGGACCGGTCTCGGTGAGGAAGAAGTCGATGCGCGCGTGTCCGGCGCACTGCGTCACGTTGTAGGCACGCACCGCGGCGTCACGGATCGCCGCGAACTCCGCATCGGTCACGTCGGCGGGCAGCGCGAGGTCGACCCCCGCGGCCCCGAGGTACTTCGCCTCGAAGTCGTAGAAGTCGCGGCCTGAAAAGACAATCTCCCCGATGACCGAGCTGGTGCGCGGCGCGGCTTCGCCACGCCCCTCCAGCACGGCGATCTCGACCTCGCGGCCGGTCACGCCCGATTCGATCAGCACGGTCCGGTCCTCGGCGAACGCGAGGGTGAGCGCGGCGGGGATCTCCGCGGCCGCGACCACGCGGCTGACCCCCACACTCGACCCGGCCCGCGCGGGCTTCACGAAGAGCGGGTAGGTGAGTCCCTCGTCGAGCGACTCGACCAGGTACGGATCCGCCGCCACCTGCTCGCTCGTCACCGTGCGCCACGGCGCCACCGCGATCCCGGCGTCCGCGAGCACGGTCTTGACCACGTGCTTGTCCATGCAGAGTGCGGAGCCGAGCACGCCGCTGCCCACGTAGGGCATGTCGACGAGGTCGAGCATCCCCTGCACGGTGCCGTCCTCCCCGTAGGGCCCGTGCAGCATCGGCAGCACCGCGTCCACGTGGCCGAGGCTGCGCAGCGTCCCGGTCTGTTCGATCACGGTGATGGTCTGCGTGGCCGTGGAGGCGGGCCACAGCACGCGCGTGCCGTTGTCGTGAACCTCGGGCAGCGCGCCGGCCTCGAGCCGGTAGTCGGCCAGGTCGTCCTCGCGCATCAGCACGGTGGCGCCCTGTCGGGTCATGCCCACGAGGATGACGTTGAACTGTGACCGGTCGATTGCGCGCAGCACGCCGGCGGCGGTCACGCAGCTGATTCCGTGCTCGCTGGAGCGGCCACCGAAGAGGATCACCACGGTGCGGGGGGCCGATCCTGCGCTGCGGATGGGGCCGGTTGCCACGGGCCCTGTTGCCGCCAGGCCGGTTACGCTCTCGTTCTCGCTCACGCTGAGTTTCCCTTCATTCGGTTCACCAGTCGACGCCAACGCCCCTCCGCGGGGGCCTCAAGCCGTTGCTCCGGCCGCGGCACGTCGTCCTCGGTCGCGAGGTGCGGGCCGAGGTTTGCGGGCGCCATTGTGCCACTGAGCACCATTTGCACCTGCTCAACGATGGGCATCACGATTCCGCGCTCGCGGGCGAGCTCAAGCACGGGCGGTACCGAGGTGATGCCCTCGGCAACCTGCTGCATCTGCTCGCGCGTCTCCTCCTGCGAGTACCCCTGCCCAATGAGCCGGCCCGCGGTGTTGTTTCGCGAGAGCGGCGACTGGCAGGTCGCGATCAGGTCGCCCAGGCCGGCGAGTCCCGACAGCGTGGCGGGGTCGGCGCCGGACGCGACCGAGAACTCGGTCATTTCGGCGAGGCCGCGCGTGATGATCGCCGCTTTCGTGTTTTCACCGTAGCCGACGCCGTCGACGATGCCGATCGCGAGCGCGATGAGGTTTTTGAGCACGCCGCCCAGCTCGGTGCCGATCACGTCCGTGTTGACGTAGGTGCGGAAGTAGGGCGCTGAGGCGGCGGTGGCGATCTCCTCGGCAACGGCGAGGTCTACGCAGGACGCGACGGCGCCCGTGGGCTGCTCCTTCGCGATCTCGAGCGCGATGTTGGGGCCGGACACCGCGCCAATGCGCTCCGGCGGAAGATCGAGCGTGTCGGCAATCACCTCGGACATGCGCATCGTGGTCGTCTTCTCGACGCCCTTGACGAGGCTCACGAGCACGCTGCGTCGGTCCAGGAACGGCTCGATATCGAGCAGGTTCTGACGCAGCGTCTGGCTGGGCACCGCGAGGAACACGAGCCGCGCCCCGCGAAGCGCTGTCGCGAGATCACTCGTTGCGGCAAGCCCCTTCGGGAGGTTGATACCCGGCAGGTACTGCGTGTTACGGCGCGCGACCTGAATCTCGTTCGCGAGCTCCGGGCGCCGAGCCCAGATCGTCACGTCGCACCCAGCGTCAGTGAGGATCTTCGCGAAAGTGGTCCCCCAGCTCCCCGAACCGATCACGGCGACCTTACGCCCCCGATTTCGCGTGCCGTTGCCGCGAACGACCGGAATTGAATTGGTACTCAAAAGCGTCCTGTCTCACTCTGCTGGTGCTTGGTGGGGTCCCACCGCTCGGGCGGCGGCGTCTCACCACGAAGCTCGGCGAGCAGCGCGGTAATGGCGTCCATCAGGTCCCGGGTAGCCTCGTTCATCACGCGCTGGTCGAGCGGCCGATCGGCGTACTTGCTCAGGTCGAGCGGCTCCCCCACTGACACGTGAATCGTCTTGCGCGGGAACGGGTGGATCCGCTTCGCGTAGCGCGGCATCAGCTCCTGCGTGCCCCAGTGCGCAACGGGGATCACGGGGATCCCTGATTCGAGAGCGAGCCGGATCGCGCCGGTCTTTCCCCGCATGGGCCACAGCTCTGGGTCGCGCGTCAGCGTCCCCTCCGGGTACACGATCACCCCGGAATCGTTCGCGATCAGCTCCGCGGCCGCGCCGATCGGGTTTGCGCTCCCCGCGCCCGGGCGCGCCGCGCCCACACGCTCCACGGGGATCTGGCCCGATGCGCGGAGCAGCCTGCCAAAGACCGGGATCTTGAACAGGCTCGCCTTCGCCATGAACCGGGGCAGTCGCCCCAGGTGCCACACCGCCGCCCCTACCGCGATCGGGTCAATCTCGCTGTAGTGGTTCGGCGCGATAATGAACGGCCCCGTCTGCGGGAGCTTCGACTGCGGCGTGAATCGATAACGCACCATCAGCGACCAGATCGGGAGCACCAGGCCGGAGAGCACCCAGAACACCGAGGGGCGCCGCTTCTCGGCTGAGGAGCGGCCCCGGATCTTCACCGTGTCAGTCATACTTCCCATTATCCCGGAGGCGCGGTCCTCAGGCTGCATGCCAAACCGCGTCTCCGCAGATCGTGCGGAAGTTCTCAGCCGCTCAGCTCTCGTAGACGAAGTCGGCGCCCAGCAGGTGCAGCTTCTCGATGAAGTTCTCGTAGCCGCGAGAGATGATCCCGAGGTTCGTGACCTTCGACTGCCCCTCCGCGGTGAGCGCCGCGATGAGGTGGCTGAACCCGCCGCGCAGATCCGGCACCTCGATGTCGGCGCCCGTGAGCGGCGTGGGTCCCGTGATCACGGCGGCCTGCTCGAACTCGCGGCGCATCACGCGCCGCTCGTCCGCGGCGAGGCCGTCCTTGTGCACCACAATGTTGGCGCCCATCTGGTTGAGCGCGTCGGTGAAGCCGAAGCGGTTCTCGTACACCGTCTCGTGGATCGTGGAGACGCCCTGCGCCTGCGTGAGCGCCACAACGAGCGGCTGCTGCCAGTCGGTCATGAAGCCGGGGTGCACGTCGGTCTCGATCGTGACGGGCTTGAGGTCGCCGCCCGGGTGCCAGAAACGGATCCCGTCGTCGTGCACGTCGAAGTCACCGCCGACCTTGCGGAAGACGTTCAGGAAGGTCATCATCTCTTCCTGCTTCACGCCGCCCACGAACACGTCGCCCTTGGTCGCGAGCGCGGCCGCAGCCCAGCTGGCGGCCTCGTTGCGGTCGAAAATCGCGCGGTGGTTGTAGCCGCGCAGCTCCTCGACGCCCTCGATGAAGATCACCCGGTTGGGCTCCATCGAGATGATCGCGCCCATCTTCTGCAGGATGCAGATCAGGTCGACAATCTCGGGCTCGATTGCGGCGTTGCGCAGCTCGGTCTGGCCCTCGGCGAGCACCGCGGTGAGCAGCACCTGCTCGGTCGCGCCGACCGACGGGTAGGGCAGCTCGATGTTCGCGCCCTTGAGGCCGTTGGGGGCCGTGAGGCTGATCCCGCTGGGGAGCTTCTCGATCACGGCGCCGAACTCGCGCAGTGCGTCGAGGTGGAAGTCAATCGGACGATCGCCGATCCGGCAGCCGCCGAGGTCGGGGATGAACGCCTCGCCGAGGCGGTGCAGCAACGGCCCGCAGAAGAGGATCGGGATCCGTGAGGAGCCGGCGTGCGCGTCGATGTCGGCCTTGTGCGCCATCTCGACGTTCGACGGATCGAGACGCCACTCGCCCGCCTCTTCACCGCGGGTGATCAGCACACCGTGCAGCGCGAGCAGGCCGGCGACCACGCGCACGTCCGAAATGTTCGGCACGTTGCGGAGCACGCTCGGGGTCTTCCCGAGGAGCGCGGCAACCATCGCCTTGGTGGCGAGGTTCTTGGCGCCGCGCACCTCGATGCGGCCCTTGAGCGGACGGCCACCGTTGATGATGATCTCGTCGGAGGTGAGGCCGACGCGGGCGCCCGCCTTCTGCGCGTCGAGCTTGCGGCCCGCGGCGTCCTGTTCCTCGGGGCTGGGCTTCAGCGCGTCGGTGGGGACGTCAACCGCTTCCTCAAGGACGCGGTCGGTGTCAGAAGTGTTCACTGCATCAGTCACTCGGTGTCTCCGAACTCTAGGCCGACTGGGCCGGCTGGGTCGTCGTGGGCATCCACGCGGGGCGGCGGGCTTCGAACTCCGAAATCGCTTCCTCATTGCGAAGCGTCAGCGAAATGTCGTCGAGGCCCTCCATGAGGCGCCACCGGGTGTAGTCATCAATCTCAAACGGAACGGTCAGATCGCCGACCGAAATCTCGCGGTTCTCGAGGCTCACCTGAAGCTCTACGCCGGGGGTCTCGTCCATCGCAGCCCACAGGCGCTCGACGTCCGGCTCGGTGACCTGCGCGGCGAGTAGGCCCTGCTTGCCCGAGTTGCCGCGGAAAATGTCCGCGAAGCGGGGCGAGATCACGACTTTGAAGCCGTAGTCGCGCAGCGCCCACACGGCGTGCTCGCGGGAGGAGCCGGTGCCGAAATCGGGACCGGCGACGAGAATGCTGACCCCCGCGTACTGCGGCTGGTTCAGCACGAAGTTCTCGTCCTGGCGCCAGTGGTGGAACAGCGCGTCCTCGAAACCGGTCTTCGTGACCCGCTTCAGAAACACCGCGGGGATGATCTGGTCGGTGTCAACGTTCGAGCGCTTCAGCGGCGCGGCGATTCCGGAGATGGTGGTGAACTTTTCCATGTTGATCAGGCCTCCACCTTCTCGGTTGCGTCGTGCGTAATGCCCTGCTCGGCGTCGCTCCGCAGATCCCACGGGCTCGAGAGCGTGCCGCGGATCGCGGTCGCCGCCGCGACGAGCGGCGACACGAGGTGCGTGCGCCCGCCCTTGCCCTGGCGGCCCTCAAAGTTGCGGTTCGAGGTCGACGCGCAGCGCTCGCCGGGCTCGAGCTGGTCGGGGTTCATTCCGAGGCACATGGAACAGCCCGCGAAGCGCCACTCGCCACCGAACGCCTCGACGATCTTGTCGATCCCCTCGGCCTCGGCCTCGAGCCGCACGCGCGCCGAGCCGGGCACCACCATCAGGCGTACGCCGTCTGCCTTGCGCTTGCCCTTGATCAGGTCAGCGAAGGCGCGCAGATCGTCGAGCCGACTGTTGGTGCACGAGCCCATGAACACTGCGTCGACCGGAATCTCCTTCATCGGCGTGCCCGCCGTGAGGTCCATGTACTCAAGCGCGCGCTCGGCGGCGGCGCGCTCGTTCGGGTCTGCAATCTGCGCCGGATTCGGCACGTTCTCGCTGAGCAGAACGCCCTGACCCGGGTTGGTGCCCCAGGTCACAAACGGCTCGAGCTCGGAGGCGTCGATGAAGACCTCAGCGTCGAACACGGCACCCTCGTCGGTGGGCAGCGTCTTCCAGTACTCCACGGCCGCGTCCCAGTCAGCTCCGGTGGGCGCGGCCTCGCGCCCCTTCACGTACTCGAATGTGGTCTCGTCGGGAGCGACCATGCCGGCGCGGGCGCCCGCCTCGATCGACATGTTGCAGATGGTCATGCGACCGTCCATGGAGAGACTGCGGATCGCGGAGCCGCGGTATTCGAGCACGTAGCCCTGACCGCCGCCCGTGCCAATCTTTGCGATGACCGCGAGGATGATGTCCTTGGCCGTGACGCCCGGGCGCAGCTCACCCTCGACCGTGATCGCCATGGTCTTGAACGGCTTCAGCGGGAGCGTCTGCGTCGCCATGACGTGCTCGACCTCGCTCGTGCCGATCCCGAACGCGAGAGCGCCAAACGCGCCGTGCGTGGAGGTGTGGCTGTCGCCGCACACGACCGTGATCCCCGGCATTGTGAGCCCGAGCTGCGGCCCCACCACGTGGACGATGCCCTGCTCTTTGTCACCCAGCGGGTGGGCACGCACACCGAAGTCTGCGACGTTGTGCCGCAGCGTCTCGATCTGCAGCCGGCTCGTGGGGTCTTCGATCTGGCGGGTGATGTTGAGGGTGGGGGTGTTGTGATCCTCGGTCGCGATCATCAGGTCGACCCGACGCAGTGGCCGGTTCGCGGCGCGCAGGCCGTCGAACGCCTGCGGGCTCGTGACCTCGTGGATCAGGTGGAGGTCGATGTAAATGAGATCTGGCTCGCCCTTCTCGCCCTTGACGACCACGTGGTCGTCCCACAGCTTCTCGGCGAGGGTGCGCGGCCGCTTCGCCGCTTCAGTGTTCAACCCAGACGCATTCTGATTACTCATCTTTTTGCTTCTCTTCTCAGTCTCTACGCTCTATAAGCTCTGCGCCGCACGAATTATTCCGGCGTGATGCGCGGTGAGGATTCGGCCATGCGGAAACTCCGCGACGGGGCGGCCGATCGGCTAGAGCCCGTCGCGGCTGTGAAGAAGCAGTCGCCGCAAACGCATGCCGACGAGTCTACCACCGGGGACCCTGACAACACGGCATCCCCGACTCGCGAGGCGAGCCGGGGATGCCGAAGGGGTGTTGCCGGGGTGTTGACTACGACGCTGTGTCGTCGGTATTCGTCTCGGCTGACTTGATCTCGGCGGCGCCGAGGTGCAGGCGCTCGCCGTGCGCCTTCGCGTCGCGCTTCGCCTTGACCACGCTGGCGATCGTCGCCACGCCCATCGCGAGCACGATGAACCCGAGGGACATTCCCGTGCTGATCTCGGGCACCGGCACGTGCTCCCCGCCGTTGATGAACGGCAGCTCGTTCTCGTGCAGCGCGTGGAGGATCAGCTTCACGCCGATGAACGCGAGGATCGCGGCGATCCCGTACTTGAGGTACGGGAGGCGATCGAGCAGTCCGCCCAGCAGGAAGTAGAGCTGGCGCAGGCCCATCAGCGCGAACACGTTCGCTGTGAAGACGATGAACGGGCTCTGCGTGATGCCGAAGATCGCGGGGATCGAGTCGAGCGCGAACAGCAGGTCGGTGGCGCCCAGCGAGATGAGTACGAGCAGGAACGGCGTGAACATCCGCTTCCCATCGACCGTGGTGCGGAGCTTGCCGCCGTCGTACTCGTCGCTGAAGGGCATGACCTTCTTCACCTGGCGAATCAGCCAGCTCTCGCCCTGCTCGCCGTGCCCACCGGGCTTGACCTGCTGCCAGGCCGTCCAGATCAGCCAAGCGCCGAACAGGAAGAAGATCGCGATGAACTTCTCGATGATCGCGGCGCCCACAAGGATGAAGATGCCTCGGAAGACGAGCGCGAGCACGATGCCGATCATGAGCGCGCGCTGCTGATAGGCGCTGGGTACCTTGAACGCGGCGAGGATCAGCACGAACACGAACAGGTTATCGATCGAAAGGCTGTACTCGGTGAGCCAGCCCGCGAGGAACTCGGTGCCGTGCTGCACGTCTCCGAGCAGGAAGATCGCGCCGGCGAACACGAGCGCGAGCAGCACGTAGAAGCCGACCCAGAGGCTCGCCTCGCGCATCGAGGGGACGTGGGGGCGCTTGATGATGAGCAGCAGGTCGATGACCAGGATCGCCACGAGGACGACCATTGATCCGATTTCGAACCAGAGCGGCAAGACAGGTGTCACGGTGAGGGACTTCTCCTTCGGAAGGCGCGGTGGGTGCGCGTAAGGCCGAAAGTCTCTTCCCGACGCTGCCTCGCGGCTGCATCGCGCCAGCACCGGCCCCGCGATCTGCGCGGAGCGTATTGACGAGGCTGGCGAGGCGGAATACTCCCCTTCGCAAGCCATCAGTATACCCACGCTCAGGTGCGGGGCGCTGCGCCTGCGATAGCATGTGACTCCCTTTCAAGTGAATCCTCGGGAGAACACACGTGAGCGATCGTTCGACGTCGGCAATCCAGCGCAGCTCAGAGCGCGGTCCGGGACCGGCGTCGCGCACGCTCGCCGCGTTCATCTTTGCAAGCCGCTGGCTGCAGGCCCCGCTCTACCTCGGCCTCATCATCGCGCAGGCGGTGTACGTGGTGCTCTTCTTCGTCGAGCTCTGGCACCTCGTGGAGAACGTGATCGTCTCGGGGCACATCACGGAGACCGACGTGATGCTGAGCGTGCTCGCGCTCATCGACATCGTCATGATTGCGAACCTCCTCATCATGGTGATCATCGGCGGCTACGAGACGTTCGTCTCGAAGATCCGCGTCGAGGGACACCACGACGAGCCCGAGTGGCTCTCGCACGTCAACACGAACCTGCTCAAGGTGAAGCTCGCCGTCTCGATCATCTCGATCTCCTCGATCCACCTCCTCAAGACCTTCATCGAGGTGGGCCGCATGGACGACGGCGTGGTGCGGGGCGCGAACGATCAGGTGATCTACTCCTCCGAGGGCGTGATGTGGGAGGTCGTAATCCACCTCGCATTCATCGTGTCCGCGATCGCCCTGGCCGTCATCGACAAGATGTCGCAGCACCACCCCGCGGTGCAGCGCGACGAGGTCACCGCCGGCGCGCTTGAGGCCGAACTGATGGGCGACACCTCGGCCGCAGCGCCGGCAGCGGCCGTTCCCGCGGCTGCAGTCACCGCCCCGGCAGCTCCCACCGCCGGCGAGGGCTTCGTGACCGTGCGGCTACCCGCCGGCTCGGCGCTCCCCGAGGGCGCCGAGGTGATCGCGGAGCAGCGCTAGCCGCTCGGGCCCGGCCGCGGGTCCGCCGGCACGCGGCCACCCCGCCCGGCCCGCTAAGCTAGACCGGTGCCGCACGCGGCACCGCGCGCGAGTGGCGGAATTGGCAGACGCGCTGGATTTAGGTTCCAGTGTCTTCGGACGTGGGGGTTCAAGTCCCCCCTCGCGCACCACGAGCGCCCCGGCACAGGAGGAAACTCCCGGCCGGGGCGCTGCCGCGCCGCGCGCGAGCTACTCGGCCTGCGTGGCAGCCGGCACCACGGTGCGCGGCGCGTCAACGGGCACGCGGGTGACGAACAGCGAGAAGCCGAGCGCCACGACCGCGACGATCGCCGACGCGAAGAACGCCGCGCCCGCCCCGTCCGCAAGGGCCGCGGTTTCCGGGACCCCGGCGCCCATGGCGTCCGCGCTCACGCCGCTGTAGATCGCGATCATGGTCGCGGTTCCCGCGGCGCCCGCGAGCTGCTGCATCGTGTTCATGATGGCGGATCCGTGGCTGTACAGGTTCGCGGGCAGCGAGCCGAGCGCCGTGGTCATCACGGGGGTGAACAGCGCCGCGAGCCCCACCGAGAAGACGACGTGGACGGCAACCACGAGCCACACGCTCGTGCGCTCGTCGATGGTCGACAACCAGAAGAGGCTGCCCATGACGAGCGCCATGCCGGGGATGATCAGCGGGCGCGGCCCTACGCGGTCGAAGAGGCGCCCGGCAATCGGTGACAGCACTGCTTCGAGCAGTCCACCGGGCAGGAGCGCCAGCCCGGTGACGAGGGCGCTGACGATCAACGATCCCTGCAGGTACAGCGGCAGCGTGTTCATCACGCCGAGCAGCGCCGCCATGAGGGCCATGAGTACCACGAGGGAGAGCGTGAAGTTGCGCACGCCGAGCGGACGCAGGTCGAGGAGCGCGCGCCCGTTGCGGCCGCGCACGATCTGGCGCCACACGAAGAGCCCGAGTCCGACCACACCGACGCCGAGGATGGCCGCGGCGATCCCCGCGTCCGCTCCCCCGCCGAGGATCTCGCCGATCGAGCTGAGCCCGTACACGAGGCCACCGAACGCGAAGACCGAGAGCACCATCGAGAGCAGGTCGAACGGGCCGGCGCGGCGCTCACCGATGTTCGTCAGTTTGAACGCGCCAATCAGCGTGGCGACGGCCACGAGCGGCACCATGACCCAGAAGATCCCGTGCCAGCTCACGAAGCTGAGCACCAGCCCCGCAACCGTGGGCCCGAGTGCCGGACCGGCCGCCATCACAACGGCGATGAGCCCCATCACGGTGCCCCGGCGGGCGGGCGGAACGAGCGTCATCGTGACGGTCATGAGCAGCGGCATGATGATCGCGGTGCCGACCGCCTGCGCCACGCGGGCAAGCAGCATCACCACGAACGCCGGCGAGATGGCCGCCGCGACCGTCCCGGCGAGGAACGTCACCGTGGCGAAGATGAACACCGACCTGGTGGTGAAGCGTTCAAGCACCCACCCGGTCGCGGGGAGCACGACGGCCATGGTGAGCAGGAACCCAGTGAGGAGCCACTGGGCGGTCGTGGCGGAGATCGAATAGTCGGCCATGATCGCGGGAAGCGCCACCGCCACGGTGGTCTCGTTGAGCATCATGACGAACGCGGTGGTGACAAGCACCGCCAGCACCGTTTTGACAGGGCCCGGGATCGTGCCCTGGTCGGTATCGAGTGCGGCGGGCGAGGTATCGGGAGATGAAACTGACATACAGCGGGTCAACCTTTGGGCTGGTAGGGCCCCGTTTCCTGGGGTGGCTGGGTGGCGCAGCGAACGCCGACCAGAGAATCTTACCTGTAAAGTGATGCACGCGCATTGTTTTAGTTCTACGCCCGGGGACGGAGGGGGTCACACCATGGCGGCATCGATCACACCCGGCGGCCCAGAGGCTGCGAACACCGCACCCACACCCGGGACACCGGCATCAGCCCCGCTCGCAACGCCGAAAACGCCCCTGCCCGCGACTCAGGCAACGCCCGAGCAGGCGCGTGCAATCGCCCGCCGCGCCCAGCTGCTCGCGGCGGCCTCGCGGCTCCTCAAGCGGGGTGGCACGGCAGCAGTGACGCACCGCCGAGTGGCCGAGGAGAGCGACTCATCGCCCGGCGCCGTGCGCTACTACTTCAAGACGCGGGAGGATCTGCTCGCCGCGTGTCTCGCCGATATGGAAGCGGCGCGCGTCGCGACGGCCGAGCGCCTGCTTGAGAACCCCGCCGTCCCCGGTGAACGCCCGGGACCCGAGACGGTGGCACGCCGCGCGCTCGGCATCTACTGCGGGTCGGAGCTCGACGACGTGGCGGTCGCGGGCACCATCTGGATCATCGTTGACTGCTCGCGCGAGAGCCAGCGCTTGGCCGCGCTGCTCGAACAGATGCGCATCGCTGCGGAGGCGCAGCTGAAGCGGCTCCTCGCGCAGTGCGGGTACGCCGCCGTGCCGCCGAGACTCGTCGCCTCAGTGATCGACGGCAGCATTCTCTCCACCGCGCTTGAGGGCCGGGCGGCGGCCGCCGCGGCCGCCGCAGCGGAGCTCGCCGAGTTCCTCCGGCTCACCGGCCTCCACCCAGCCGCTTCGTCCCTCGCCGAATAGGCATTTCGGTTTCGAGCGTGCACACTGGTCTGGGGGCTGATCCA
Source organism: Leucobacter luti (assembly GCF_004217175.1). Taxonomy (GTDB): domain Bacteria; phylum Actinomycetota; class Actinomycetes; order Actinomycetales; family Microbacteriaceae; genus Leucobacter; species Leucobacter luti. The sequence continues at coordinate 373,983 of NZ_SHKI01000005.1, read as the reverse complement.
CTACCGCACAGGCCACGCGCACAGGGAGACCCGATGTACCAGCGCATCATTCGCACGAGGATCCGAGCGGTGGTCGCTCGGCTCAACGCCGGCGACGTCAGCCACATGCTCCGCACGCTTGCGCCCAGGTTTGAAGCCCGGGTGCACGGCGAGCACGCGCTGTCCGGGTGTCGCACCCAGCCGCGCACCGTGCAACGGTGGTGGGCACGCAGGTTCAGACTGCTCCCCGGAGCGCGGTGCACGATCGAAGACATCCTCGTGAACGGTCCCCCCCTGGCGCACCCGGGTGGTCGTGGTCGGCGACACCACCAGCGTACTCCCGGACGGCCACCGCTATGAGAACCGCGTGATGCAGCGCATGAAGCTGCGCTGGGGCAGAGTGACCGCCATCGAGACGCTCGAAGATTTGCAGAACCTCCAGCGCGCGCTCCTCGTCGTCGCCGCAGCCGGCCGCCCCGAGGCGATCGCGCCGCCCATCGAGGACTAGATGGGTCCGGCCGAAAAGCCGGCCGGGTCACCGCCCTACGGCGTGGGGCTCAGCTCCGCGGTGATCGCGAGGTGATCGCTCTCGCCGATGCGGACCGTCGCCACGTCCCGCGGGTCGAAGCCGCGCTCGAGCACGTGATCGAGTCGCACGACCGGGAACGCGGCCGGCCACGTGAAGCCGAAGCCACCTGCGGTCTGCCGCGGCTCGACCAGTACCTCGCTGAGCGGCGTAAACGAGCGGTCATCCGAGCCCGCATTGAAATCGCCGAGCGCAATGATGCGCGGGCTCCCGTCCGCGCGAATCAGCTCGGTGAGTTCGGCGAGCATCTGGTCGCGCTGCTCGTGTCCCTGGAGCCGGGCCGAGGCGGCGTGCACCACGTAGACCGTGGTGTCTCCCCCGGGCGTCGCGACGACCGCGCGGAGCGCGCGCTTCCACCCGAGCCCCAGATCGAGCGGCTCGGCCTCGATGATCTCGTACGCGCTCCACAGTCCGACCGTGCTGGCGCGGGCCGTGAACGGGTATGCCGCGGCAAGCGTCGCGTCGACCTGATCCCGCGAGTCCGCGTCGATCTCCTGCAGCGCGAGCAGGTCTGGTGCGCGCTCCGCGGCCGCCTCCGCCGCGGCGACCGCGTCGCCAGCGGCGCCCTGCAGGTTTTGGCTGAGCACCGACACCGATGCGACATCCGCGGAGGCTGCGGGCGGGTCGAGCGGCATGATGCGCGGCACGAAGACGAACGACCACACGGCGACGGCGGCGAGGGTCACCAGGATCCCGAGCCAGGCGCGCCGGGCGAGCGCCGCGATGAGCAGCAGCGCCACGGGGACGCCGAGCCAGGGCAGAATCGCCTCGAACGGCAGGGCAAGGCCCCACACATCTGGGAACCGCTGGGGGGCTGCCATCGCGGCGATCAGCACGGCGGCGAGCGCGGCAATCACCACACCGACGCGGCGCCGTCTCCCGTTTCTGCGAACCACAGTGGCTCCTCCCCTAGGCGAAGTCACCGATGCTAGCAACGGGCCAGCGCTGGTTCCTGACCCCGGGCTGAGATTGCACCGTGCGGGGTCCCCTCGCTAGCGAGCGGGTGAGCTGCCCGGCGGTGCGTGCTCGATCCCCAACCCCAATTCTCCGTATTCGCTGCGCACCTCGGCGATCACCACTCGGTACCGCCCGAGCCACTCGCCCGAACGCAGCTTCGCCACCCCGTGCGTGTCCATTCCGACGAGCTGCGTGAGCGCTTCGTACGATTCCCAGTAGTAGACCTCCGAGTGGAGGCCGGTCTCGGCGTTGTGCCACGACTCCTCTCCGAGGAATCCGGGGATCCGGCGGGCGCGCTCGGCGATCTCGTCGTTGAGCCTGTGGAACTCGGTGCTGAGGTCGCCGGTCTCGAAGATGAACGTTGAGCTGTATTTCATGCGGGGTTCTCCGGGTGTGCGGTAAGCCACGCGAGTACCTGCTGCGCGTGGGCGTTTGGCGGAAAGATCGGGTAGAAGGCGTGCTCGATCACACCGTCGCGAATCACGAGGGTGAGGCGCGCGTACAGGCGGTCGTGCCCCGGGGCGGCGAAGGTGGGAAGGTCGAGCGCGTCTGCCAGTGCGAGCCCGGGGTCCGAGAGCATGGTGAACGGGAGGCCGAGCCGATCGACCACCTCGGCCTGGTACTCGGGGCTCTGGCTCGAGAAGCCGTACACGCGCGCCGCCCCCGCCTCGCGGAGCTCGGTGAAGTGGTCTCTGAAGTCGCAGGCCTCCGTGGAGCACCCGCGGGCCCCGGGGATGGCGTCCCACCCCTCGGGGAGGTCAACCCCTGGCGTGCCGGTGAGCGGGTACAGGTAGATGATCGTGCGACCCGAGCCCAGCGCGGCAAGGTCCACGAGTTCTCCTCGCGCGCTGCCCAGCACGAGCGGCGGGACCGGCATCCCGGGCAGGTGCGCTGCCGCCCCGTCATCTTCGGGCACCGGGAGCCCCGCGGGCAGCTGAGTGAAATCGGCGGGCGGCACCGGGGTATCGCCGGCGGGCGGCACCGGGGTATCGCCGGCGGGCGGCGCCGGGGTATCGCCGGTGGGCGACGTCTGGGAGGAGCTGGCTTCCGGATCCCGGGCTGAGTCGCCTTCCGGAACCCTGGAAAAACCGCGCCCGGCGGCCGCGTCGAGGCGCCGCTGCAGCGCTTCCCTGCGCGCGCCAAGCTCCGCGAGCGCGCGGTCGAGCTCCGCGATGGCGTCGCGGTACACGGCCAGTGAGCTGACGCACTCGTCACCGTGCTCGTGCCCAGTGTCAAGGCACTCCACGAACGGGGCGGCGCGGCTGGGGGCGATCCCGAGCCCGTGGAGCTCCCGCACCTCGCGCACCGTGCGCAGATCCTGCGCCGTGTACTCCCGGTACCCGTTGCTCGCCCGCTCGGGCGCGACGAGGCCGATGTCCTCGTAATACCTGACGGCTTTGACCGTCACTCCGGCCTGCAAGGCCAGTTCTCCGATGCGCATGGTGCACCTCCTCGGCTCAACGCTAAACCCTGCCCCCGGGGGCAGAGTCAAGCCCAGCGAATCGACGCCCGGCTGGCGGGAATGCCCCGCCACTGATAAGGTTCGGGCGGGCCAGTGCGGCCCTGTTCGCAATATACAAGCTTGTGGAGGTGAGCGCGTGCCCAGTGACAGTTGTAGTCGACAGCCGGATCCCGTGGCGTCCAGCCCCTCCTGTAGCGCGAGCTAACGCTTCTCGCGGCGTCCGGCACCCCGAATTGGGCGCGCGATCGGTCGTGCGTCCAACCCACCCTTCGTGCGCCGCCAGCCGGTCGGTGCGCAGCCGCAAGGAGCGACGCCATGAGCATTTCAGAGCCCCAGACCACTGACGAGCTGACCACTACGATCACGCAGCTATTTGCCGCGCGTGATCTCGGCGCCCTCACACGCGCGATCAGCACGGTGTCCGCGACGGCGCTGATTCCGGTGTTCGAGCGGCTGAGCCGGAAACAGAGCGCGGTGATGTATCGCCTCCTCCCCAAGGATCGCGCGGCGGAGGTGTTCGAGCTGCTCGATCCCCCGCTCCAGAGCGACCTGCTGCACGGACTGCAGGACGCCGAGACCGCCCAGCTGTTCGCCGATCTCGATCACGACGACCGCCTCTGGCTGCTCGACGAGGTCCCCGCCGCGCTCGCGACCCGGCTGCTCCGCGGCCTGCCCGAGCAAGAGCGGGTGCTCACCTCAGCGCTGCTCGGCTACCCGCAGGGCAGCATCGGTCGCCGGATGTCGCTGGAGTATGTGTCGACGCGGGCGAGCTTCACCGTGCGCGAGTCGATGGTTCGTGTGCGTGAGCGGCTTGCCGACGCGGAAACCATCTACACGATCCCCGTGCTCGACGACTCCCGGCACGTGGTGGGCGTGGTGAGCCTGCGCGAGCTGCTCAGTGCGGCCGACGACACCCTGATCTCCGAGCTGATGAGTGAGGCGCACACGGCCACCGCCCAGGACGACGCGGAGCTCGCGGCGCGGCGCTGCGCCGACCTTGCGCTGCTCGCCATGCCGATCGTGGACCGTGAGCATCGCCTCGTCGGGATGCTCACGATTGACGACGCGATCCGCATCCTCGAGAACGAGGAGAGCGAGGACGTGGCCCGGCAGGGCGGCACGGAGCCGCTGCGACGCCCCTACCTGTCCACGCCCATCGGCGCGCTCGTGCGCTCGCGAGTGATCTGGTTGCTCGTGCTCGCGGTCGGCGCGACACTCACCGTGCAGGTGCTCTCGGTCTTCGAGGCGACGATCGCGGAGGTGACCGTGCTCGCGCTGTTCGTTCCACTGCTGATCGGGACGGGCGGGAACACCGGCAACCAGGCGGCCACCACCGTGACCCGCGCGCTCGCGCTCGGCGATGTGACGGCGCGCGACTTTGCGCGCGTACTCACCCGGGAGCTGCGCACCGGCGGCATGCTCGGGCTGTTGCTCGGCACGCTGGGCTTCACGATCGCGGCGATCGCGTACTCGCCGCAGATCGGGCTCGTGATCGGGCTCACGCTGCTGTGCGTGTGCACGCTCGCTGCTGCGGTGGGCGGCTGCATGCCCCTGATCGCGCGCGCGGTGAAGGTGGATCCGGCGGTGTTCTCGAACCCGTTCATCTCCACGTTCGTTGACGCGTCCGGCCTCATCATCTACTTCCTCATCGCACGCTCCGTTCTCGGGCTGTGACCCGGGCGGCCTCGGGCGCGCGCTCTGCCGACGGGACCGTCGTCCGCTCGGCGGGGGCGCGGCCGGGGGTGCCTCCCGAGGCGCGGCCCGGCGGCGCCACGGGCTCTCGACTGCGCCGGAACCGCACCCGGCTGGGCGGCTTGTCCACGTAGCTTCGCCCGCCCGGGCTGGTCCACCGCAGCACCCCGTGGCCCTCCTGTGTGACGCGCCACGCAGACTGGTGTTTGAGCACGTGATGCGCACGGCACAGGTGCGCGAGATTGTCGGTGCGCGTGGCGCCGCCCTCGGCCGCGGCCACCGTGTGGTCGATGTCGCAACGCCGCGCGGGCGTACGACACCCCGGCGCCCGGCAGTGCAGGTCGCGTGCGGCGAGCACCCGGCGCATCTGCGGCGTGGGCCGGTAGCGGTCGACCGCGAGCACGTCGCCCGCCTCGGATGCAGCGATAAGCTCCCAGACTTCGGCGGATGCCGCGAGCGCCCTGGCCGCGCCGGCAGTGATCGGACCGTAGCCGATCAGCTCGGCCACGGCGGTGCCGCGTGTGACCACGGCAGGGCCGCTCACGGGCACGGCGGGGCCGGTGCTCGCGGTGGTGCGGGCGGGCCATGGGCCAACGGGCAGCGTCCCCGGGCCCGCGCGATCGGCGAGGCGCGCGCCGAGCCCCAGCATCTCGCCCGGGACCACCACCTGGATCTGCGCCCGAACGCGATCCCCTATCGCGGCGGTCGCTCCCGGCCGTTCGAGGAGCAGGTCGCAGAGCGCGTCGGCCCGAATCTCGTCTCGACTGCGGCGCGCGGCAACCGCGGGCGCCGCAGCCCCCGCCGCCTCAGCGTTCGCCGCCTCCGCAGTCCCCTTCGCCTCGGCGCTCGCCGCCCCCACAGCCCCCGCCGCCTCGGCGTTCGCAGTGTCGAGTGCGATCCGGTTGAGTCGGTCTCTGATCGCGTAGGCCTCCTCCGCGGGGAGGTGGGCGATGAGGTCTGCCATGCCGCGGTCTGCGTCGACCACGCGAACGCTGCGCTGGCGCCGCGCCTCCGCGTGACGCTCGTCGAGTGTCGCTTCCGCGTGCTCTGCCGCGAGGCGCCGCGCGATGGGTCGCAGGCGATTCGCGGTCTCCTCGCGCGCGTATTCGAGCACCTCGCGTTCGTACGCCGCGCGCCGCCGGGCCTCGTCGGGGCGACCCGTAACGAGCACGCTGCCGGACGCGACTATGACGTGGACGTGCTCGAGCAGCACCTCGCCACTGCGCAGCGTGTGGAGCGTGGCCCGGTACTGCGCCGTGACCGACCAGGCGGTGTCGAGGAGCCGCTCGGTGGCCTGCTCCCCGAGGCCGGCGGCCAGCGCCATCTCCAGCCGCAGCGCACGGAACGCGAGCTGGCTCTCTGGTCCCGGGGCTGCACCGACGGTCGCGTCGAGGGCCTCGGCGAACAGCTCCAGTAGCTCGGCGTCGGCGCGCCCGCGGAGCCGCCGCTGCGCGCGGACCCCCGCCACCGCCCCGTCGAGGCGGGCGAGTGCCGCGCTGATGTTTCCGTCGGTGGAAGCCATGTTGCTATTTACTCATGGACCTCGGACATTCGTGGTTCGCGGGCCTGGCGCCGGATCCGAACATTCCGGCGGCGCGCCGGCAGCTCGCGTGCGTTCACCTGGCTGATCAGCGGATCCCTTGACCGCTGCCGCGGATCCGCACCAGAATCGGAGCATGCCCGTCGAACCAGCCAGCCCCGCGGCCCAGCCCGGCCCGACCGCCCAAAACGCAGCGGGAGCCGCGGGAGCCGCCCCCAACGCAGCAGGCGCAGCAGGCGCAGCAGGCGCAGCAAGCGCAGCAGGCGCAGCAAGCGCAGCAAGCGCAGCAGGCGCAGCAGGCGCAAGCCCCACCGCCACCGTGGCGGGCGGTGCGATCCGCGGCACCGAGACCGCCGGGATCCGCCGCTTCCTCGGGGTCCCCTACGCCGCCCCGCCGTTCGGCGAGCTGCGCTTCCGCGCCCCGGCGCCCGTTCCGGCCTGGGACGGGATCCGCGACGCCACAGCGTTCGGCCCGACGGCGCCGCAGCGCCCATACGCCGGCGAGTTGGGCGAGCTGCTCGAGAGCGCGGCGATCCCGGGCGAAGACATCCTCACGGTCAACGTGTGGACCCCGACCGCGCAGCCCGGCACCGCCCAGACCCTCCCCGTGCTGGTCTGGTTCCACGGCGGCGCGCTTGAGCGCGGCACGCCAGCGCTCCCCGGCTACGACGGCACCACGTTCGCCAAGGACGGGATCGTGTTTGTCTCGGTCGGCTACCGGCTTGGCGCGGAGGGCTTCTCCGTGCTGCCCGATGCGCCGCGCAACCTCGGCCTGCGAGACGCGGCGGCGGGCCTCGCGTGGGTGCACGAGAACATCAGCGCGTTCGGCGGTGATCCCGAGCGCATCACCGTGATGGGCGAATCGGCCGGCGGCGCGATCGCGGCGGCACTGCTGAGCGCACCCGGGAGCGCGCCGCTCATCGCTGGCGCGATCGTGCAGAGCGGCCCGCTCGCTGTCGGCTCCGCAGAACGCGCCGGGCGAATCACTCGCGCGCTCGCGCGGCGGCTCGGGATCGAGGCCACGCGGGACGCGTTTGCCGCGGCCTCCCCCGAGCGTCTCCTCGACGCGCGCGCCGCACAGGCTACCGGGAGTTCGCCGCTCGGCGGCGCACCAGGCTATGCGCTGGCGCTCGACCCCGGGATACTCCCCGACCCGCCGCAGCGCGCACTCGCCGCGGCCCGGGTGCCGGTGCTCATCGGCAGTAACACGGACGAGTATCGGCTCTGGTTCTCACCAACCGTGCTCGCCGGGCTCGGACCGATCAAGCGCGCGCTCGCCCGCGCTGCCCTGCGGGTGTCGGGCCGGGCCGCCGCCGCGTACCGAGCAGCCTGGCCCGGTGCGGCGCCGGCCGAGGTGCTCGGGCAGATCGTCACCGACCTGCTGCTGCGGCGGGATCTCGTCGCGGCAGCGCGGGCGCGCTCGGCGCCCACGTTCGTCTACGAGTTCGCGTGGCAGAGCCCCGTGCGGGATCTGCGCGCCGCGCACGCGCTCGAGATCGCGTTCGTCTTCGACGGCCTCCACACGAGCGAGTCGCTGCGTCTCGCCGGGGACGCGGCCCCGCAGCCCCTCGCGGACGAGATGCACCGCAGCTGGGTGAGCTTTGTGCACACCGGTGATCCGGGCTGGGCCCCCTTCACCGAGGCGGAGTCGGTGCGCCGCTTCGACACGCGTTCTGAAACGGTGCCGCTCCCCCGCGCGGCCGCGCTCGCCACCCTCCCCGACGCCGCATAGGGGCGACGGGGGAACGGCCGCGAGCGGGAGGCCGGCGGGACGCGGCAGGACGCCGGGCGGGATCCGGATCGAATCCCGCCCGCGTCGCAGGCCGCCGGCGCAGACCGCTCACGCGGCAGCGGGCCGGCCGCGAGCCGCCCGCCGCTACCAGCCCTCGGTGAGCACCCGATCGAGCGCCGCGACCACGAAGTCGGCACTCTCGGCAGTGAGGCAGAGCGGCGGCTTCACCTTCAGCACGTTTGAACGCTCCGAGGTGGTCAGCACGATCACGCCGAGCTCCTTCAGGCGCTCGCAGATCGCGGCCGCCTCCTCCTTTGCGGGCTCCATCGTCTCACGATCCCGCACGAGCTCGACACCGAGGTAGAGTCCCTCGCCGTGCACCGGGCCGATGATCTCGTGCCGCGCACCCAGCTCGCGGAAGCCGTCGGCGAGGCGGCCGCCGACCACGCGCGCGTTCTCCTGCAGGCCGTCCTCGGCCATCGCGTCGAGCACGGCGAGCCCTACCCGACAGCTCAGCGGGTTGCCGCCGGCCGAGGAGAAGAACTGGCCCTGCGACGCGAGCGCGTCGGCGACCCGCTTCGACGTGATGACGCCGCCGAGCGGGAAGCCGTTGCCCATGGGCTTCGCGATCGCGATGATGTCCGGGCGCACGCCCGACTGCTCAAAGCCCCAGAACGTCGAGCCCATCCGTCCGAAGCCCACCTGGACCTCGTCCGCGATGCAGAGCCCGCCCGCGTCGCGCACGCGCTGATACGCGTCGGCGAGGTAGCCGTCTGGCAACATCACGCCGCCGGCGTTGCCGAGCACCGACTCGCAGATAAACCCGGCGACATCGCGTCCATCCGCGGCAAGCCGTTCAAGGTCCGCCCCGAGATCTGCCGCGTAGCGCGCGCCGCTGTCCTCGCCGCGGTGTGTGCCGCGGAACCGGTTCGGGACATCGGCGACGTGCACCCAGTCCGGGCGGTTCTCAAGCGCGTACGGGTTGTCGTATGCGCTCGTGGTCACCGCGTCCGACGCCATGGTCCAGCCGTGGTAGGCCTCGCGCAGCGACACGACGGTGCGCCGCCCGGTGGCGGCCTGCGCCAGGCGCAGCGCGAGGTCGACGGCCTCCGAGCCGCTGTTCACCAGCAGCACGGTGTCCAGCTCGGAGTCGGCCGGGAGCAGCGCGAGCAGGCGTTCGCTGTATTCGGCGAGCTCGCGGAACAGGAATCGCGAGTTCGTGTTCAGGATCCGGCTCTGGCGGTTCATCGCGTCTGCCACCCCGGGGTGGCCGTGCCCCAGCCCGGTGACGTTGTTGACCACGTCAACGTAGGCGCGACCGGTCGTGTCGATCAGGTGGTGCCGCCAGCCGCGCTCGATCTGCATGGGGCGCTCGTAGTAGCGCTCCTGCGCGCTCGCGAAGATCCGCGTGCGGCGCTCAAGCTCGTCGGCGGCCTCGTCACGCTGGGCGAGCGCGGGAAGGGCGAGCAGGTCCGCGGGGTCGTGGCTGAATCGCGCCCAGGCTGGCACGCGCTCGGGCGTCACGAAGGCCGCCCCGATCGGCGCACCGGCGTCCGGCTCGCTCGCGCCCGGGCGGCGCAGGCCGATTGCCAGCGCGCGCGGGTGCGCGCTCGCGGCGACCGCACCGACGCTGTCGCCGGCGCTCAGCTGCGTGCCCACCTGCATGCTCGGCGCCACGCCGTGCAGCACGAGCGTCCACCCGTCCGCCGTCTCGATCCGGATGTGGTCAGTACCGACGGACGCCAGCTGCCCGGCGAGCGGGGTGACCACGGCCGCAGCCTCACCGGCTGGCAGCCACACCTCGGTGTCGACGGGCCAGGTCGCGGCGGCGGCGGCCGCGTCGACGGCGGTGCGCGTGAGCCGGAAGACGCCGTATGGGAACACCGCGGCAGCAGCCCCCTCGGCGAGGGCGTTCGCGACGAGTGCCGCCTCGGCGTCGGCCGCCCGCCACTTGCCCGCGTCGAGGACCTCTGACTCGATCCCCGCGTCGAGCACGGCAACCGGGCCGGCGAGCCCGGGCAGCACGGCGCGCAGCGGCTCGGCGTCGGAGCGCTCGGTGCCCGCTCCCGGAACGGCCAGCAGCCGGAGCCCCGCCCCGGCGGGGACGCCGTGGAAGCCGAGCCGGGCGAGCACCTGCTCGGTTGCCTCGGCGAGGGGGATCAGCGTGGCGGCCTCGAAGATCGCCTGCTCGCCCGCAACGCGCTCTCGCGCGTACTCGTTGTCGCCGTCGATCTGCAGCTGCCGCCACCCGCTCGCAACGAGCACGGTGGCGCGGAGCACGATGAGCGGCCAGACAGCACGCGCCTCCGCGACGGAGAGCGGTGCGTCCCGGTTGAACGCCGCGACGAGATCGAGCAGACGGAGTGGCCGATCCTGCTCGTGGTGGAGCATCGATGACGCGGTCACGGCGAGTTCGGAGACGCGCCACCCGTAGGCGAGGTCGCCCAGATCGAGCACCGTGTGCGGGTGCACGCGCGCATCGTCGCCCGGGAGGCCGGTCACGTTGTCGTCGGTGAGATCGCCGTGGATCGCCTGCGTGGGCAGCGCTTCGGCGACCTCCGCGAGCGCTGCCTGAGCCTGCTCTGCGGCCACGAGCACGCGAGCGCGCAGCTCATCGTCGGTGATCGCCGGCGCGAGCGCCACGGTCTGCTCGTAGGCCACGCTCATCACCCACATGTGCTCGGACGCGAGCCCCGGGTGGGTGAGGTGTGCGAGCGCGCGCACCGAGGCCGCGGCGAGTGCGCCGAACTCCTCGAGCACCACGGGCGCGAAGTAGCCGAGATCCACCATCGGCGCCCCCGGCGCGAACTCGCTGCGGCGCACCGCAAATCCGCCCCAGCGCTGCGTCGCCGCACCGTCGAGCCCGGGCAGCACCGAGGGCACCGGCACGCCGGCCGCACGGTACGCCTCGAGCGCCGCGTGCTGGGCATCCCGTGCCGCGTCGGTGAACACCGGGTTGTCGACCCGCAGCACGCTGCGGGACCCGTCCGGCTCGGTCAGTACAAAGTTGCGGTCCTGATTGCTCCCGAGCTCGGTCGCTACCGCCGTGATCCCGTAACACTCCCGCGCGATCGCCGCAGCGTCAGTCACTGAAACATCGGGGCGGACCAACCCGCCCATCTGCTCTTCCGTCATCGTGAGATCTCCATCTCTGGTGTCGAAGTGAGGTGATGCGTGTGTTGGGTACCAGCGTCGCGCGTGCGGGGTACTCGGGCTCGGGCGCAGGGGCCACACAAGCCGGCGTCTTTGAGTGAGGGCTACAGCCGGGTGCGCAGCTCCTCGGCGAGCGCGGTGAACGCCCGGGTGCGGTGCGAGTGCTGATCCTTCTCCGCAGCGGTCATCTCCGCGGCCGAGCGGCAGCTGCCCTCCGGCTGGAACACCGGGTCGTATCCGAAGCCGCCGTCGCCCACGGGCTCGCGGAGCACGCTGCCCTTCCACACACCGAGCTCGCAGATCTCAACGCCCGGGACGTCGTCCGCTTCGGGGATCACGAGCGCTGCGGCGCACACGAAGCCCGCGGCCCGGTGCTCGTCGGCGATGTCGCTGAGCTGCCAGAGCAGCAGGTCGACGTTGCCGGTGTCGCTGCGCTCGGGCCCGCCCCAGCGCGCCGAGAAGATGCCGGGGCAGCCGCCCAGGACGTCGACGGCGATGCCGGAGTCGTCGGCGATCGCGGGGAGTCCCGTGTGCTCGGCCGCGGCGCGCGCCTTCAGCAGCGCGTTCTCCTCGAAGCTCGTCCCGGTCTCAACGGGCTCGGGCCCGTCGTAGCCGATGAGCTCGATGTCGGGGACGAGCGGCGCGAGAATACGGCGCAGCTCCTCGAGCTTGTGCGCGTTGTGCGACGCGAGCACCACTGTCTGACTCATGATTACTGTCCCTCCGCGAGCACGCTGCGCTGCAGTTCGGTGAGCTCCCCCGCGCTGGCGACGGCCAGGTCGAGGAGCGTGTTGAGTTCGGCGCGGGTAAACGGCACGCCCTCGGCGGTGCCCTGCACCTCGACGAAGTCGCCGGCGCCGGTGACCACGACGTTCATGTCGGTGCCGGCGCGCGAATCCTCGACGTACGCGAGGTCGCTCATCGCGACCTCGCCCACGATCCCCACGGACACCGCGGCGACGCTATCGGTGAGCGGCTGCGCGTTCTTCGCGATGTGCCCGTTCGCGCGCGCCCACTCGATCGCCTCGGCGAGCGCAACATACGCCCCCGTGATCGACGCGGTGCGGGTGCCGCCGTCCGCTTGCAGCACGTCGCAATCGATCACGATCGTGTTCTCACCCAGCGCCTTCGTGTCGATGATCGCGCGCAGGCTGCGGCCGATCAGGCGCGAGATCTCGTGCGTGCGGCCGCCGATCTTGCCGCGCACCGACTCGCGCTGCATGCGCTCGTTCGTGGAGCGGGGCAGCATCGAGTACTCTGCCGTGACCCAGCCCGTGCCGTTCCCCTTGAGCCAGCGAGGCACGCCGGGGGTGAACGATGCGGTGCACAGCACCTTCGTGCTGCCAAACGAGATGAGGGCGCTCCCCTCGGCCTGCGCGCTCCAGCCACGCTCGATCGTCACGGGGCGCATCTGCGCCGGGGTGCGGCCGTCAACTCTGGTGTATTCGCTCATGTGCGTGGGCCTTTCTCAGTGCAGGGAGGGAGTGAAGTTGCCGGATCGGACCCGCTCCACTCCAGCGTAGCCGCGACGGTACGCGCGGCACAGGACTCAGTGTGGAAGCTGGATCGCGCCGGTCTGGACGCGCGCAACGGTGTCGATACCGATGCCGAGCATTCGTTGGGCGAGTTCGACGAACGCGGCGGTGTCGGCGCCGGTCGCCTCGTAGCGCAGCACCGGGTCGCCGGCGCTGCTGGGACGCAACAGCCCGAGTTCGGTGAGCGTCTGGAACACCACGTTCGCCGTCTCGATGTCGCTCGACACAAGGGCCACGTCGGGGCCCACCACACCGCGCAGTGCGCCGCGCAGGAATGGATAGTGGGTGCACCCGAGCACGAGCGTGTCGATCCCCTCGGCGACCAGGGGTGCAAGATACTCTTCGGCCACCCGATGCACCTCAGGGCCGCTCGTCTCGCCGGCCTCGACCAGCTCGACAAATCGCGGGCACGCGGCGGCGGTGAGCGTGATCTCCGGCCGCATTGCGAAGAAGTCGTTGTACACGCGTGACTGGATCGTTCCCTGCGTCCCGATGAGGCCGACCCGGCCGTTGCGGGTGATCGACGCCGCGCTGCGCACGGTCGGGGCGATGACCTCAACCACGGGGACGTCGTAGCGCTCGCGCGCGTCGCGCAGCACCGCGGCAGACGCGGTGTTGCAGGCGATCACGAGCATCTTGACGCCCTGCGCCACGAGGTCATCGAGAATCTCGAGTGCGAAGCGCCGCACCTCGGCGATCGGCCGCGGACCGTAGGGCGTGCGCGCCGTGTCGCCCACGTAGATCATCGACTCGTTGGGGAGCTGGTCCCGGATCGCGCGCGCCACAGTGAGGCCGCCGACTCCAGAGTCAAACACCCCGATAGGAGCTTCGGGGAACATCTCGTGAGTGGTCACCTGATCCAGCTTACCCGAGGGGGTCGCGCGGCAGCTTCACCCAGGTGGTGCGGTGCAGCTCGGTGAGGCCGGCGGCCGCGATGCCCGCGTAGTGCGCCTTCGCCCCGTAGCCCTTGTTCGAGGCCCACCCGTACTCGGGGTGCTCCTCGTGCGCGTCGCGCATCAGCACGTCGCGCTCCACCTTCGCGAGCACGGAGGCCGCGGCGACGCTCGCGCACGCGCGGTCCGCGCCGACGCGGGTGCGCACGTCGAGCGGCTGCTTGAGCACGGGCGACAGCCAGTCGTGGGAGCCGTCGAGAATGATCACGGCGCGATCCACGGGTACGCCGGTCTCGTGGAGGGCGAGCAGCGCGCGGCGCGCGGCGGCGCCCAGCATGGCGGTGATCCCGCGCGCGTCTATCTCCTCGGCGCTTGCGAAGCCCACGGCGCCCCGCCCCCACTCGCGCACGAGCGGGTACAGCGCGTCGCGCCGCTTCTCGCTCAGCAGCTTCGAGTCGCGCAGGCCGCTCGGAAATTCGGTGGTCCCGGCATACACCGCGTACGCGCCCACGGCGACCGGACCCGCGATCGCACCGCGGCCCACCTCATCGACGCCGATCACGAGCTCGGCGCCGGCGGCGAAGTAGGCAGCCTCGGCCTCGAGCGTCGGGTCTTTCGACGGCGCAGGGGCCGACGACGCAGCCGGATCCGACGGCGCAGCCGGATCCGACGGTGCAGCCGGGTTCTCGGCAGGCGCCGCGGCAGCGGGGTCGAGCTCGCTACTCACTGCGGGCCTGATCCACCCCGGTGAAGGTCCCCTCGGGCGTGCCCAGCCAGGTGATGCGGTTGAGCGGCCAATTCAGCACGAACGCGCGCCCCACGATCTCCGAGTCGGGAACGAAGCCCTTGCCCGGCTGATCCTGGTTGTACCGCGAGTCCTTGCTCTGGTACCGATTGTCGCCCATCACCCAGACGGAGTCCTCGGGCACGGTCACGTCAAAGTCGATGCCGGACGCGCGGGTCTCCCCCGGCGGGATCACGATGTACGGTTCGTCGAGCGGCACCCCGTTCACCATGACGCGCCCCTCGGCGTCGCAGCACTGCACGCGGTCGCCGCCGATGCCGATCACGCGCTTCACCACGTAGTCGTTGCTCGTGTCGGCCGCGAGGCCCACCGCCTGCAGCACCTTCTCGAAGCCGGTCGGCGGCGTGTCGCCCCGCGGGTACAGCCACCCGCCCGGATCCTTAAACACCACCACGTCGCCGCGCTGCACGTCAACGAGATCCGGAACCAGCTGGTTCACGAGGATCCGGTCGTTGATCTGCAGCGTCTGCTCCATCGACTGGGATGGGATGTAGAAGCTCCGCACGAGGAAGGTTTTCAGCAGGAACGACACGAGGAAGGCGACGACGAGGATGACGAGCAGATCGCGCAGGAAGCCGACCAGTCCGCCCCGGCGCGTGCGGCCGCCAGTCTCGGTCTCAGCGTCGCTCATGTGCGCTCCTTCGTGTGTGAGGAACTCGCGTGTGTGCGGCATCCCTCGAATATTCCTAGGTAAGACACTTCAGGCTCCCACACCCGGAGGGGTGGGAGCCTGAAAATGTCACAGGCGTGTCGAAACCAGCGCCCGCAGATCAGTGCGAAACTTACGCGTCGCGCTTCTCCTTGATCTTCGCCTTCTTGCCGGTGAGGGCGCGGAGGTAGTAGAGCTTCGCGCGACGCACGTCACCGCGGGTGACCACCTCGATCTTTTCGATCGCGGGGGTGTGCACGGGGAACTTACGCTCAACGCCCACCTGGAAGCTGATCTTGCGGACCGTGAAGGTCTCGCGGACGCCCTCGCCGTGGCGGGCGATCACAACGCCCTGGAACACCTGAACACGCGAGCGGTTGCCCTCGACGATGTTGACGTGCACCTTGACGGTGTCGCCGGCGCGGAAATCGGGAATGTCGCTCTTGAGCGACGCGGCATCGACGTGGTCGAGCTTCTGCATGATGATCTCTCTCTGCGGCCGCCGCAAGTCGGAACGCGGATGATAAAAAAGTAGTGAGGTGTTTGGCTCACGGTGTGTGCGGACCCTTGCGGCAGTGCCGCACCGTGGCACAAGGAACCATTATGCCACAGTCCGAGCACCGAATGCGCTGCTGCGCGCGTCTGGGAGAAAAGATGCAGCGCTGAGAATGTTCACCGGCCACGCTGAGCTGCCGGGGCTAGGCTTGCAGCATGGATGAGCGGCGAGACACCACGGACGTGCACCCCGCCTCGACCCGTGAGGCGCGAGACACCCCAGCCCAGCCGGATCCCGGCGCACCGGGGTTCAGCGCACCGGAGTTCAGCGCATCGGAGTTCAACGTATCGGAGTTCAACGCTCCGCTTCCCGAGCCCCGAGCGGTCGCCCCGATGAGCCGAGGCGAGAAGAGCGTGGCGTGGGCGCTCGGCATCGGCGGGACCGCCGCGGGCATCGCGCTCGCAACGGGCGCCGTGGTCGCCACGATCACGCTGGTGGTCTTCGCGGTGAGTCCAGTCCTCGGGCTGGCGCTGTTCGCGGCGATCTTCGGCTAGCCGAATAGCCGCTTAGTCGGCCAGCGGGCCGCGCACCAGGTAGCGCGCGGTCAAGAATGCCCCGTTGCGGCCGTGTTCCACGAGTTCGAGGTCGAGCCGCCGGGGAAGCACCTGCCTGCCACCACCGAGTGTTACCGGGGCGATCGAGAGCAGTATCTCGTCGAGCAATCCGGCGTCGGCGAACTGGCCGGCGAGATCGCCCCCGCCCACCACCCAGAGGTCCTGCTCGCCCGCGGCGTCGCGCATCGCCGCGTGCACCTGCGGGATCGGGTCGCTTGAGAACCGCACGTCCGCGGGGGCACCCGACGCGGTGTCGGTGGGGGCGGCGAGCTCGCGGCTCGTCATCACCCAGCTCGGGATCTCGTAGGGCCAGGGACCCTCACGAAGCAACCACTCGTAGGTGGTCGATCCCATCACCAGGGCGCCAACCCCCGCGATGAACGGGCCGTAGGCGTTCGGGCCGTCGTCTGCGATGTCCTGGCGCAAGAGCCAGGCGAGCGAGTCGTCTGGATCGGCAATGAATCCGTCGATGGTGGCGGCGACAAAGTAGGTGACACGCGACATGCTGGGCTCCTCGGTTGGGTGCGGATCGAAGGTATAGGGGGTCGGGTGGGAAGCTCGGGGGCTCCGGGAGCGCGGTGCGGGCGGCGGCGAGCGCGGTGCGCGGTGCGCGGTGCGCGGTGCGCGGTCACGCAGTGCCGGACGCGGTTACGCCTCGCCGCGCTCGCGGCGCAGCCAGAGGATCGGGTCGCCGGCGTCGCGGGCGACGCCGTGCGCCGCGAGCATGCTTCGCGCGAGCTCGCGGCGGTGCGCGGCGTAGGTGAGCACGTGCGCCACGACCCCGCTCACCACGAAGCTCTCGGGCGGCTCGCAGAGCGCGTCGACGAGCCGGTCGTCCCAGGCCCGCCGCGCGTCGATATCGCGCACGAACGCGAGCCAGCGCCCGGCCACCCCCGCATGAAGCTCCCCGAGGGCGGCGAGACTGGGAGCATCGGAGGTCGCGGGTGCCCGCTCCCCGTCGAAGGCCGCGAGCCACACGCGCTTCGAGTGGACAAGCTGGGTGAGCACGGCGGCGATGCTCGCCTCCTCGCCAGTGAAGTCCAGCACGGTCTGTCCCGGCCGCACCCCCAGCGTGGTGACCGCCGGATCAAGCGCCGCCGCGGCTGAAATGAGCGCGGCGGTGTCGTCCAGGTCGTGGCGAACGAGCTGTTCAACAAGCGGATTCACGGGAGTCTCCTGTTCGTGCACCCAGAGTGAGGTGGGCGGATGGAAGTGAATGCCGTTCGCGCTCGGCAACCAGTGCCCGGCCGCGGGAGCACTGGGCGGGTGCCCGAACGCCCGCGCGTATGCCCGGCTGAAGCCCTCGGCTGAGTCGTACCCGGCCGCGATCCCGGCGTCGACCACGCTCGCGCCACCGCGCAACTGCCACGCGGCGCGCTCGAGCATCACGCGGCGGCGCATGGCGACGGGCGGTTCGCCCGCGCGCTCGGACACCGTGCGGGCGAAGTTGAACCGCGTGGTGTGCGCGGCGCCCGCCATCTCGTCGAGCGTGCGGTGGCGCTCGTCGAGCACCGCGTCGAGGAGCTCGCGCAGACGGTCGGGCTGGGAATGCGGCATGGGTCAAGTCTGCTCCGATTCTGCCGCGCGCGCATGACCGGTATTGCTGAATCGCTGCGGGGCGCAGCCCCGCAGTGTCGGTCGTTACTGCAATGATCGGTGCATGGCGATTCACGAGCAGTCAACCCGGGACCGGGCACTCGATGTGCTGCGACAGCTCACCGGCGCCCCCACGGCCGAGTTTCACCCCGGCCAGTTCGAGGCGATCAGCGCGCTCGTCGACGAGGGCCGTCGCGCACTGGTGGTACAGCGCACGGGCTGGGGCAAGTCGGCGGTCTACTTCGTAGCGACCGCGCTGCTCCGTGCGCGTGGCGCCGGCCCCACCCTGCTGGTCTCCCCGTTGCTGGCCCTCATGCGGGATCAGGTCTCCGCGGCGGAGCGCGCCGGCGTGCGCGCCGCCGCGATCAACTCGGCCACCGCCGAGGAATGGGGCGAGATCGAGGGCAGACTCGCCCGCGACGAGATCGACGTGCTGCTCGTGTCGCCCGAGCGCCTGAACAACCCCCGCTTCCGCGAACAGCAGCTGCCCGGCATCCTCGCGCGCATGGGGCTGATGGTGATCGACGAAGCGCACTGCATTTCCGACTGGGGCCACGATTTCCGGCCCGACTACCGTCGCATCGCGGCGCTGCTCGCGGGCCTCGACCGGCACATCCCGGTGCTCGCCACCACGGCCACCGCAAACGCCCGCGTGGTCGCGGACGTCGCGGAGCAGCTCGGCAGCGACGTGCTCACGCTCCGGGGCACGCTCGCGCGCGACTCGCTGCGGCTCGGCTCGCTGACGCTGCCGTCGGCGCAGGCGCGACTCGCCTGGCTCGTCGCGCACCTTGGCGGGCTGCAGGGCAGCGGGATCGTCTATGCGCTCACCGTCTCGGCGGCGGAGGACACCGCGGTGCTGCTGCGCGACGCCGGCTACGAGGTGGCGGCGTACACGGGCCGCACCGACCCCGAGGAGCGGGAGCGCCTCGAGGGTGCGCTCAAGCGCAACGAGGTGAAGGCGCTCATCGCCACGAGCGCGCTCGGCATGGGCTTCGACAAGCCGGATCTCGGCTTCGTGGTCCACCTCGGGGCACCCTCCTCCCCCGTGGCGTACTACCAGCAGGTGGGCCGCGCCGGGCGCGGCACCGCCCACGCCGACGTGCTGCTGCTCCCCGGGGCCGAGGACGCGGCGATCTGGCGCTACTTCGCCACCGCCTCGATGCCGGATCCGGTGCGCGCCGCGGCCGTAATCGCGGAGCTCGGCGCGCCGGACTCGGCGCCGCTGTCCACTCCGGCGCTCGAGGCACGCGTTGATCTGCGCCGCACGCAGCTCGATCTCCTCCTCAAGGTGCTCGACGTCGACGGTGCGGTACACCGGGTCGCCGGCGGCTGGGTGGCCACGGGCGCCCACTGGGAGTACGACGCCGAGCGGTACCGCCGGATCGCTGCGGCGCGCGAGGCAGAGCAGGCCGCGATGCTCGAGTACGAGCGCGGGGCGGTGTGCCGCATGGAGCTGCTGCAGCGCGAGCTCGACGACCCGACCGCCGCGCCCTGCGGGCGCTGCGACGTGTGCGCGGGGCCCTGGTACCCGAGCGAGGTGAGCGGCGCGGCGGCGGAGCAGGCGTCGACCCGGCTCGAACGCGCGGGCGTGCCGATCGAGCCGCGGGGGCAGTGGCCCACCGGCGCCGATCGGCGCGGGGTCCCCGTCCGCGGCAGGATCGCGGTGGAGGAGCGCGCGGAGACCGGCCGCGTGGTCGCCCGACTCACCGACCTCGGCTGGGGCGGCCAGCTCCGAGAACTCTTCGCGGCGGGCGCCGCCGACCGCGAGCTTCCAGACGCGCTCCTCGGAGCCGTGATCGCCACGCTTCGCGATTGGCCGTGGGAGGCACGGCCCGTCGGGATCGTCGCGATGCCGTCACTGAGCCGGCCCCGCCTCATTGGCAGCACGGCCGCCGCGATTGCCGAGCGAGGAAAACTGCCGTTCCTCGGCACCCTCGACCTTGATGAGTCGCGGCCGGCCACGGGACCGGGCGGCAACAGCGCGTTTCGCCTCGCCTCCGTGTGGGGGCGCTGGAGTGTGGGCCCGGAGCTCGCCGCGACCGTGTCGCAGGCGCCCGGCCCACTCCTGCTTGTCGACGACCTCGTCGACAGCCGCTGGTCGCTCACGGTCGCCGCACGCGAGCTGCGCCGGGCGGGGGCGCCGGCGGTGCTGCCGTTCGCGCTTGCCTCGGTCGGCTAGGCGCGGCGCGGTCGACCCGGTCGGCTCAGATGTGTCGGCTCGGCGCGGCCGGCGCGGCCGGCTAGGCGCGGCCGGCGCGGCACGCTCGGCACGCTCGCCGCGGCACGCCGCACCCCGGTCAGCCGGGGCGCTGGGTCCGCGCGCTCAGGTCTGGCAGCCCGGGCACCAGTACAGCTTGCGCGCGCCGAACTCCTCAAGCACGATGTTCGCGCCGCAGCGCTTGCACGGCGTGCCCTCGAGCTTGTAGACCCAGTGCCGCTCGTCGCGCTCCTCGAGGGCGCGCTGATACTCCGCGCCACTCAGCCCATCGATCGTGATCATCTGGCCCACCGTGATGCCGGTCTCGAGCAGCTCCGCCCAGTCGTCCCACAGCGCCTCGAGCACGGTGCGGTCGAGGGTGTTCGCGGGCGTGTGCGGGTTGAGACCGGCGCGGAAGAGCATCTCGGCGCGGTAGACGTTGCCGATTCCCGCCACGACCGACTGATCCATGAGCACGAGGCCGATCGGCGTCTTTTTCTTGCCCGCGCGCTCAACGAAGCGCGCCCGCTCCGCGGGCGTGTTCGCGTTGGCGGGGTCCGGGCCCAGGCGCTGCACCACGGCGTCGACCTCGGCCGGCGTGAGCACCTCACACGCGGTCGGCCCGCGCAGGTCGGCGCACACGGTGTCGGTGAGCAGGCGCACGCGCACCTGGCCCACTGGGTCTGGCGGGAAGTGTCCGGCATCGGCCACCTCGCGGTCAGACTCGGCCATACGCACCCGCGAGCGCCGGGGCGCGCCGATCGACGTGACCGAGTCCTCGCCCTCACGATCGACCGCGCCGCCCGGGCCCGAGTTCTCCCCGGTCTGGCCGAGCTTCGAGTGTCCCGGCGTCTGCCCGTGGATCTGGATTGACGGGTCCACCCGTACCTCGCCCGCGAAGTCCCACGCCCCGTAGATGCCGAGGTGCACCCGCAGCCACTGGTCACCGGCGAACTCGAGGAACATCTGCTTGCCCACCGCGCGGGCGTCCACCATCTCCCGCCCGGAGAGCACGGCGGCGCCCTGCGCGAACCGCCCCTGGGGGCTGGTCACCTCGGGCGCAGTGCCCACAAAATTGACGCGAAACTGCCGCGCGATGCGGTGTACGGAGTGTCCCTCGGGCACGGCTAGCTCAGCTGGTCGACGTGCTTGCCGGCGATCTGCCCCGTCCGCTCGTACTCGCCGAGCTGTGCGATGCGGCGCACGTGGCGCTCATCGCCGGGGAACGGCGTGGCCACGAACAGTTCGATGAAGCGGATCGCGTCTTCGACCGGGTGCTGGCGCGCGCCAATCGAGATCACGTTCGCGTTGTTGTGCTCACGGGCGAGCGTGGCCGTCGACTCGTTCCACACGAGGGCCGCGCGGATCCCGGCGACCTTATTTGCCGCCATCTGCTCGCCGTTGCCCGAGCCGCCGAAGACTACGCCGAGCGCCTCGACGCCCGCGCGCTCGTCAGTCGCGACGCCGATCGCGGCGTTGATGCAGAACGACGGGTAGTCGTCGAGCGCGTCGTATTCAGCGGGCCCGTGGTCGATCACCTCGTGTCCGAGCGAGCGCAGGTGCTGCTGCAGCTGCTGGCTGAATTCGAGTCCGGCGTGGTCAGTAGCAACGTGAATGCGCATGGCCACAATCTTAGCCGCGCCGCGGGCAGGCCGCGTGCGGCGGCGCGACCGACCAGCGGCGCGAGCAGACCGCGCGCGGCGCGAGCGCGTTAGAACTGCGGGCCGGCCGTGCGGCCGCGCTTGAGCTCGTAGAAGCCGGGGACGTTGGCAGCGGCGAAGATCCCGTCCCACAGCTGCAGCGCCGCCTCGCCCGTGGGCGACGGCGTCACCACGGGGCCGAAGAAGGCGGTGCCGTCGACGGAGATCACGGGGACCCCCACGTCGGGCCCGGCGATCTCAAGGGCGTGATCGGTGTTCGCGCGCAGCGTCGCGTCGAGGGACGCATCGGCCGCGGCGGCGGCAAGCGTGGCGGGCAGCCCCACCTCGGCGAGCGTCTCGGCGATGATCGCGGCCTCGTCGCGGCTGGCCTCCGGGTGGAAGCGCTTGCCGAAGCCGGCGTACAGCCCGCCGACGACCTGATCGCCGTGCGCGCGGCGCGCAGCCTCGATGACGCGCCCCAGATGCAGGCCGATCCTGAAATTCGGTGCGTGGTCGCCCGTGTCACGGTGTTCGTTCAGGATCTCCAGGCTGACGGGATGCCACACGATTGAAAAACCGCGCTCGATCGCGACTTCCTGCAGCCACCGGCTCGTCATCCAGCACCACGGGCACACTGCGTCAAACCAGAATTCAACCTGCGGACCTGAATTTGCGGGGGGCGTCACACTCATCTCACCAGCCTATCTGGGGTTCTCCGGCGTAGGCTGGAGATCGTCAAACATCGTTACTCGTCAGGAGCATCAGTGCCAGGAACGAATCTCACCCGCGCGGAAGCACAGGAGCGGGCCAGCATCGTCGAGTCGCAGCGCTACGAAGTCGCCCTCGACCTCACGGTCGGCCCGGAGACCTTTGCCGCCGACACCACCATCCACTTCGCGGCAAGCCCCGGATCGGCCACCTTCGTGGACCTGATCGCCGATTCGGTCGAGCTCGTCGAGCTCAACGGAGTCGCCCTCGATCCGGCGACCGCGTTCGCCGATTCGCGCGTGCAGCTGCCGGGCCTCGCCGCGCAGAACACCGTGCGCATCGCCTCCACCCAGCGCTACACGAACACCGGCGAGGGCCTGCACCGCTTCGTCGACCCCGCCGACGGCGAGGTGTACCTCTACTCGCAGTTCGAGGTGCCCGACTCGCGGCGCATGTTCGCCGTGTTTGAGCAGCCGGACCTGAAGGCCACGTTTGCGTTCACCGTCACCGCACCCGCGCGGTGGCAGGTGGTCAGCAACCAGCCGACGCCCGCGCCCACCGCGACCGGCACGAAGGCCGGCGCGCAGGGCAGCGACTGGGCCGAGCAGGAGATCGCCACGTGGGCGTTCGAGCCGACGCCGGTGATGTCGAGCTACATCACCGCGCTGATCGCCGGCCCGTACGCCGAGGTGCGCTCGGAGCTCACCAGCCGCGACGGCCGCACGATCCCGCTCGGCGTGTTCTGCCGCGCCTCGCTCTCGGAGTACCTCGACGCCGACTACATCTTCGAGAAGACCCGCGAGGGTTTCGCGTTCTTCGAGGAGCAGTTCGACTACCCGTACCCGTTCGACAAGTACGACCAGCTGTTCGTGCCCGAGTACAACATGGGCGCGATGGAGAACATCGGCGCGGTGACGTTCACCGAGGCCTACGTGTTCCGTTCGAAGGTGACCGACGCGATGCGGGAGCGCCGGGTCGTCACGATCCTGCACGAGCTCGCCCACATGTGGTTCGGCGACCTCGTGACCATGCGCTGGTGGAACGACCTGTGGCTCAACGAGTCGTTCGCGGAGTACATGTCCACGCTCGGCGTGGCCGAGGCTACCGAGTGGACTGAGTGCTGGACCACGTTCGTCGCCTCCGAGAAGTCGTGGGCGTACCGGCAGGATCAGCTCCCCTCGACGCACCCCATCGTCGCCCCCATCAGCGACCTCGAGGACGTACTCGTCAACTTCGACGGAATCACCTACGCGAAGGGCGCGTCCGTGCTCAAGCAGCTCGTCGCTTGGGTGGGTCGCGAGCCGTTCATGCGCGGCGTCCACGACTACTTCGTGAAGCACCACCACGCGAACACCGAGCTCCAGGATCTTCTCACCGAGCTGGAGGCCCAGAGCGGGCGCGATCTCGGCGAGTGGTCAAAGCTGTGGCTCGAGACCGCCGGCGTGAACACGCTGCGCCCGGTGTTCGAGCTTGACGCCGATGGCCGCTACACGAGCTTCGCGATCGCGCAGAGCGCCGTGGCGGAGTACCCCACGATCCGTCCGCACCGCATCGCGGTCGGCCTGTACGGCGAGGCGAGCGACGGCAGCGGGGCGGTCCGCCGGATCCAGCGCCTTGAGCTCGACATCGCCGGCGAGCTGACCGAGGTGCCCGAGCTCGTGGGAGTGGCGCAGCCCGAACTCCTGCTGCTCAACGACGACGACCTCACCTACGCGAAGATCCGGCTCGACGAGCGCTCGCTCGCGACCGCCGCGGCGCGCCTGGGCGACCTCGACGACTCGCTCGCCCGCGCACTCGTCTGGGGCACACTCTGGGACGCGACGCGCGACGCCGAGTTCCCGGCCTCCCGCTTCGTCGACATCGTGCTCGCGCACATCGGGCGGGAGACCGCGTCGACCACGCTGCGCACGCTGCTCGGCCAGCTGCTGCTCTCGGCGGCGAGCTACGTGGCGCCCGAGCGCCGCACGGCAACGCTCGAGCGGGTCGCCGACGCGCTGTGGCGGCTCGCGATCGACGCGGAGCCCGGCTCGGATCGCCAGTTCCAGTTCGTGAAGTCGTTCGGCCAGCTCGCCGGCACCTCCGAGCAGCTCGACACGGTGCAGGGCCTCTTCGACGGCTCGCTCCCCCTCGACGGCCTCGACATCGACACGGACCTCGGCTGGGAGCTGCTCATCGCGCTCGCGGCGGGCGAGCGGGCGGGGGCGGCCGAGATCGACGCGCGCCTCGCCGAGGATCGCACCGCGAGCGGCAACCAGTCGGCAGCGCACGCCCGCGCGGCACTGCCGACGGCCGCCGCGAAGCAGGCCGCGTGGGAGCTCGTGTGGGACACGAGTGACCAGCCGAACGCGATCGTGCGCGCGACCGGTCTGGGCTTCACCCGGGCCAGCGACCGCGAGCTGCTCGTGTCGTTCGTCGACCGCTTCTTCGCGGCCCTGCTGCCCGTCTGGGAGTCGCGCAGCTACCAGATCGTCGAGGAGCTGGTTGACGGGTTCTTCCCGGCGCCGCTGGCAAACGTCGCCCTCGCCGACGCGACCCGCGCCTGGCTCTCCGCGAACCCGGCAGCGCCGGCCGCGCTGCGCCGCATGATCACCGAGCACCTCGCCGGCGTCGAGCGCGCCGTGCGGGTGCAGCAGGCGGACCTGGAGGCGTAAATGGAAGGGGTCGGCACAGAACTCGCCAATTTCTACTTCGATTACCGCAAGGCAATCAACATCTTCGTGATTGTGCTGCTCGCGGTTCTCGCGAATTGGCTGCTGCGCCGACTCCTCACGCGCACCGTCACCCAGGTGGTGCGCGGCGTCAAGCGCGCGCAGGACGTCGACACCACCTCGGAGATGCAGGCTGCGCCGTACGTGAACGCGCGCGCGGTGCAGCGCACCCGCACGCTCGGCACGGTGGGGCGGCACATCATCACCTGGACCATCGTGGTGATCGCGATGATCCTGATCCTCGGCCAGCTCGGCGTCAACCTCGCCGCGCTGCTCACCTCCGCCGGAATCGTCGCCGCGGGCCTCGCCTTCGGCGCACAGAACATCGTGAAGGACATCCTCAACGGGATCTTCATGGTGTTCGAGGATCAGCTGGGCATCGGCGACGTGGTCACCATTGGCGAGGTGAACGGCACCGTCGAGGACGTGGGGATCCGCGTCACGCAGGTGCGCGCCCTCGACGGCACCCTGTGGTTCATTCGCAACGGCGAGATCCTCACCCTCGGCAACTCCTCTCAGGGCTGGGGGCGCGCGCTCGTTGACGTGACCGTCGACGCGCGGCAGGACCTCACCCGGGTATCCGAGGTGACGCTCGACGCCGCGCGCACCCTGCTCACGTCCGAACGTTACGCGCGCAAGGTCACCGGCGAGCCCGAGATCCTCGGCCTCGAGAGCGTGTTCGGGGACCGCGCCACCCTGCGCCTGGCCGTGCGCACGCGCCCCGAAGCGCAGTGGGAGGTGCAGCGCGGGATCCGGGCCGAGATCCGTCGCAAGTTCGCAGCCGAGGGGATTACGCTGGCAGACGAGCGCCCGAATCTGCCAGGAGGCCACGCGTGAACGACCAGCAGTCCCCCGAGACCCCAGCACCCGCGCCGCGGCTCACGCTGCGCGCCGGCGAGACCGGCAACGCCGTGACCGACACCGTGTGGGAACAGGTGGGCGGCACCGAGACCTTCGAGATCATCGCCCGCGCGTTCTACCGCGGCGTGCGCGAGGACGACGTGCTCGCCCCGATGTACCCGCAGGACAATTGGGAGGGCGCCACCTGGCGGCTGCGCGCGTTCCTTGAGCAGTACTGGGGCGGCCCCACCACGTACTCCGAGCAGCGCGGGCACCCCCGGCTGCGCATGCGGCACCAGCCGTTCCCGGTGACTCCGCTCGCGAAGGAGCGCTGGCTGCTGCACATGCACGCCGCGCTCGACGAAGCAGCGCTCCCGCCGATGCACGACGCCGCGTTCCGCGACTACGTCGAGCGCGCAGCGCTCGCAATGGTCAACCGCTTCGAAGACTGAGGCCGGGCGCGGCGGTCCCGGGCGCAACGGCCCCGGGCACAACGGTGCCGGGCACAACGGCCCCGGGCACAACGGCCCGAGGCGGGACACCGAGCGAGCGTCGGCGGGTAGCGGCGGGCCTCCGGTCCGCCTACGCTGGACGCATGAGCATCCACCTCACCGACGATCCAGCCGCAGACGCGCTCCTCAGCGAGAACCCGCTCGCGCTCCTCATCGGCATGCTGCTCGACCAGCAGATCGCGATGGAGGTCGCGTTCGCGGGGCCGCTGAAGATCGAGCAGCGGCTCGGCGGCGTGGACGCGGCGACCCTCGCCGCGGCGGATCCCGACGCCGTGGCGGCCGCGTTTAAGGAGACCCCGGCCGTGCACCGTTTCCCGGGATCAATGGCCGAGCGGGTGCAGCAGCTGTGCCGGGTGATTGCCGACAACTGGGGTGGCGACGCCGCCGCAATCTGGGAGCGCGACTCCCCCGACGGCGCGACCGTGCTCAAGCGGTTGAAAACGCTGCCGGGCTTCGGGCCGCAGAAGTCACAGATCTTCCTCGCCCTGCTCGGCAAGCAGCTCGGCTTCGCAGGTGCGGGCTGGCGCGAGGCCGCGGGGCCCTACGGTGAGGACGGCAGCCACCGCAGCGTGGCTGACATCACCTCCCCCGAGACGCTCGCCCTGGTCCGCGAGTCGAAGCGGGCCGCGAAGGCCGCCGCGAAGAAGTAGCGCCACCGCCGAGCGCCGCCACGCGCCGCAGCGCCCAGTCAATTGTCGCGAGAGCCTGAGCGGTGCCCCCGGGCACGGCGGCGGAGAACACGCGCTCCGCGGGGAACGGCTCGACCGCACCGCACGCCCGGGTCGCACTTGCGTCCGGGCCGGCGCCAGCGTCTGTTTCCGCACCGGCATCCGTGCCTGCTTGCGCTCCGGCGTCCGTGCCCGGGCCAGCCGTGAGCGCGTGTCGCGCCGCGGCCGCGGCCGCGGCGACGGCGCTCAGTCCCTCGACCGCGGGCGTCCCCGCAGGGAGCGTCGTGACCGGGGGCACCTCGGCCGGTTCGCGCTCGCGCGCCGCGGGGGCGGGGGCGGTTCCGGGTGCGGCGACCAGAAGCGACTGCACGAGCCGAGCCGCCGCCCGGGTCACCACGAACATGAGGTGCACCGCGTCGGCCTCTCCGCGCGTGCGCTCGAGCGCGAGGGCAGTGGAGACCCCCGCAACGGCGTCGTCGAGCTCGGCCTGGCGATCCTCGAGCGCCTTGAGTGCGCTGCCGAGTAGGCGCCTGCCGCTCGGCGCGGACAGCGCCTCGCTCACCGCGCGCAGCAGCGCATCGAGGGCGTCGAAGTATGCGTTGACCCGCGCGGTGAGCTGCGGTCGGGAGCTCGCGGAG
Organism: Leucobacter luti; assembly: GCF_004217175.1. Lineage (GTDB taxonomy): Bacteria > Actinomycetota > Actinomycetes > Actinomycetales > Microbacteriaceae > Leucobacter > Leucobacter luti. The sequence continues at coordinate 346,383 of NZ_SHKI01000005.1, read as the reverse complement.
AGCACGAGGTAGGCGCAGAGCACCCCGACCACGGCACCGATGAGCGTCTCCCCCGCGCGCAGCTCAAGGAGTTCGGGGCTGAGCGTGCCGAGCATCCGATAGATCGCCACCAGCATCGTGGTGAGCCAGAGAGCCACATACACATAGTTGAGCGGGCCGAAGTAGAGCACGCCAAACACCGCGATCAGAGCGATGATCGAGAGCGCCGCGGGCGAGTCGCCGCCCACCGCGACCGCGAGCACCCCCAGCGCAATCCCGCCGAACGTCCCCGTGACGCGCCGCACCGCCCGGGTGAGGATCGAGCCGCGCGTCCCCACCCCGATGAAGATCACGAAGGCGGTCATCACCGCCCAGTACCAGCGACTCGCGGACAGCGCCTCACCCACCACGCTCGCAAGCGTTGCCGCAATCATTGCCTGCACGGCCAGCCGGCTCTGCGCCGACCACGCGCGCCACCCCCGCACGCCCAGCGAGCCGCGCCGCTTCCGGTTGCCGCCCCAGCCGCGCCCGGCGACACCACCGGCACCGGCCGGGCCGGTCACCGCGGGGTGCGGCGCAGAAGCCGGCGCAGCGACCGGCACAGCGACCGGGGCGTGCGCCGCTGCCGCAGCGGCCGGCGGCACCGAGGGCCCAGACCCCGCTGAGGGCATCGCCGGCGCGGCCGTTTCCCGGGCCGGGCCGCTCGCCCGTCCGGGCCCCGGGCGGGCGGCGAGCGCGCGCAGCCAGACGTGCGCGCACGCGGCGTGAGCGATCAGGAGCGCGGCCGCGGCGCCGGGCGCCGGGGTGAGGTCGCCGCGGTCAGCGGCGTCGACCAGGCCCCGCGCCCAGCCCGCCGCGGAGGTGAACCGGGGCGAGCCAGGCGGCTCGGTGAGGACCGCGTTCAACTGGGCCAGCGCACGGTGTTCTGCGGCCGCGAGCTGGCCGGTCCGGTGCAGCCGCATGAGCTCGAATGCCGCCGACTCGGTGGTGACCCGCGCGTCGAGCACCCCGCGCTCAAACTCGGCGTCGCTGCACCCGAGGATCCCGGGCACACTGTGCGTGTCCTGCCACTGCGTGAGCGCACGACCCACCGTGTCGGCGCGGGCGAGCAGCGCGCGCATCTCGGCGGGCCGGGGCGACCGCGCGGCGTCTCGAGTCACCGCCGCCGACGCGAGCCGCAGTTCGTCGAGGAGCACCCGCAGCTCGCGCCCGGGCCGCCGCGCGAGCAGCACGGCGCGCACCAGGACCTGAGAGCCGACGGCCCAGGTCGCGATGAGGCAGAGCGCCCCGAGTGCCGCCCCCTCGGGCCGCATGAAGAGGGTGAAGAAGTAGCCGATGAACGCGATCGCGCCGAGCGCGGCCGCCCGCGCCCCGTATCGCCGCACCCAGATCGCCGCCCCGGACAGCACAATGAAACCGACCATTACGAACGGCCGCAGCGAAGACGCGGCGGCCGCAAGCAGGATCGCGGCGAGCACGGCCGGGAGGAGCAGCGCCGTGGTGAGCAGCCTCTGGGCGGGCGTGCGGTCCTTCACCAGGTTCCCGGCCTGCAGCGACAGGAACACCGAGGCAGCGATCATCCCGGAGTTCGCGCCGAGCAGGTGCACCGTGGCCCACCCCGCAAGAACGCTCGCGAGCACGCCGCAGGTGAGCGCGACGGCGCGCACGAGGCGCGCGTGTCCCGGGTCGAGTGCCGCAACGACCCGGGACAGGCGCACAGCGACGTGCCTCACGTCGCTGCCCCGCCGCGCACCCCCGTCACCCCGTTCAGCTCGGGTCGACGAGACCGTACTGTTCGAGCAGCTGCCCGACCACGTTGTTCTCAATGTGGTGGCGCGCGAACCTGCGCGCGAGCGGACCGCCGGGGATCTCAAACTCCGCGCCATCGCGCATGCGGTTCACCGCGTGAAACAGCGCGCGAACGTCGTAGGTCGAATTGAACACCTCGGGCACGCCGCGTTCAATGTCGAGCAGCGTATAGACGGCCTCCATCGGCGTGCGCACCGAGTACTCGGTGGTGAAGATGCAGTCGCGCTCGGCCGACTGCGCGAACTGCCCGATAAACGCGAAGTTTGTTGCCCCCTCCGGAACGACCGCGGGCCGGTCGCTGTGCTTGCGGGGCATGAAGAAGGCGGTCACGTACGGCATCATGACGGGCACTGTCTTCGCGCCGTCCGCGGCGAGCTCCGCAATCTGATCCTCCGGAACGCCCAGGTGATATAGCCACTCCTGGGTGATCTCCTCGCCCGTGCAGTCCTGCATGGGCTTCTGCACGTAGTTGCCCACCGCCTCCGGGAACAGTCCGTACACCCACACTACGATCTGGTCTTTCGGCTGCTTCTTGAAGTGCGGCTGGCGGTTCACCGTCCACGACATGAGCCAGTTCGAATCCATCACGGTCACGATGCCGCCGGTGACCACCTTGCCGCTAAACGGGTCGCGCTTCGAGATCTTGCGAATGTACTCGGGGATGCGGGTATCGAGCGTGGTCACCGTCGCGGATTCCCACTTGGTCTTCGGGATGTTGCCCCCGAACACGTCGGGCTGCCCGAACGCCGGATCCTTCGCGGCGATTCGACGCCACAGGTCCCACGCGGGCGCGGGGCCGGTGTTGAGCTGCGCCGGGGTGTGGTGGTCCCCGTCGCTAGAGTTCTCGGTGAGGGAGCCAATTGTCATGAACAGGAGGTCGTCGTCGGTGAGGTCGATCTGCCCCGCCTCACCCCGCTCGCGCAGGTGAATGCGGGTCGCCTGCTTGCGGGGCTCATCGTGCGCAATCGCAAAGTCGACGTCGGTGATCACGGTGCTGTAGCGGAAGTTCACGCCGTGGTCGGTGAGCCAGGTGACGAGCGGCAGCACGAGCGATTCGTACTGGTTGAACCGCGTGAACTTCAGCGTGGTGAAGTCGGGCAGGCCCTGGATCTGGTGGATGAATCGGTGCAGGTAGAGCTTCATCTCGAGCGCCGAGTGCCACTCCTCGAAGGCGAACATGGTGCGCCAGTAGAGCCAGAAGTTGCTGTCGAGGAATTCGCGGGTGAACACCTCGTCGATGCGCTTATCCTCCATCTCCTCGGGGAGCGCGGTGAAGACGTTCGAGATCTCTTGCTGCGCCTTCTGACTGAGGGCGAACTTGAAGTCCGTGCCCCCGTCCTCGCCCTGCTGCTTCGTGGTGCGGCGGAGCGTCGAGTTCGGGTCGTCTCGGTTGAGCCAGAAAAACTCGTCGAGCACGCTCGCGTTCTCTTCTTCGAGCGAGGGGATCGAGCGGAACAGGTCCCAGAGGCACTCAAAGTTGCTCTCCATCTCGCGGCCCCCGCGGATGACGAACCCCTTCTCTGGGACATCGAGCCCATCAAGCGCGCCGCCGGGCAGGTCTTGCTGCTCGAAGATCGTGATGCGTGAGCCGTCCATCTGACCGTCGCGAATCAGGAACGCCGCGCCGGCGAGCGCCGCGAGGCCCGAACCGACGAACCAGGCACGCTTGGTGTCGACGCCCTCCGGCTTCCGCGGTCGCGCAAATGCTTCGTAGTTTCCACTCGTATACCGCACACTCGCTCCTCTGATTGGTCGCACTGGTCTTCACGTGCGCTGCTGTTCTCTCCGCTGGTATTCACTGCGCCGCTATTCACGTGCGCTGCTATTCACGTACACCGAGCGGCTCTTGTGTCCGCCCGCAGCCCTGAGGCACCCCACCGCCAGCGCGCCAAACAAACATGAAACTCACACGTTAGCAATGGGTTGCTCATAGGCTATCCGAAGCTTGACGCGCCGCGCCAGGCCATCGCGCCAGCCCGCCGGGTCGAACCATCGGGCCGCGAATCGCCGAATCCCGGAATGTAGAGCCCGATGCCCGAGCCGTCAACGCATAGGGAATCGATCACTGGCACATCAGTACACCACGATCACTAGACTGGAAACTCAGGATTCTTGCTTGTCCCGCAGAGAGGCGCATCGGTGACCCACGAACTATCGCACGTGACGGGAATCGCCCTGGCGGTGCTGTCCGCAGCAGCGCTTTCGTTTGGCAACGTCTGGCAAAGCCGGGGCGTGAAGATCGCCACCGCGCGCAAGGGCGACGGAAAGTTCTTCCTCACCGTGGTGAAGACACCGGTCTGGCTCCTGGGCACCGCACTCTACGGCGTCGCGATCCTGCTGCAGATCAGCAGCCTGACGTTCGCCCCGCTCATGCTCGTGCAGCCGATTGGCGTGCTGGCGCTGGTGTTCGCGGTGTTCCTCAACCCGCACTTCGGCGGCCCGAAGCCCACGGTCGCGGTGTACCGCGCGATGGGAGTGTGCCTCGTGGGCGTGCTCGGATATGTGATCATCGCCGCGCAGGTGAGTGAGCAGCGCTCGATCACCGACGCCGAGCTGGTGGGCGTGCTCCTCTCGCTCGCGGCGGTGCTCGCTGTCGCCGGCGTGAGCCTGGCTCTCAACCGGGGAAAGATCAGGATCCCGGTCGTCTACGTGCTGCTCGGCGGCGTATTCTCCGCGTTCGTCGCCGCGCTCGGGAAGACCGTCATCCTGCGCGTGCAGGGGATCTTTGCCGGCCACGCTTTCACACTCGACAGCGAGGGCGTCCTCACGCTCCTCTGCGTGATCGGCATCGGCATCGCCTCCGCACTCTCGATGTACTTCGTGCAGATGGCCTACACCTGCAACGCGTCCGACGTCGTGGTCGCGGGGACCACGGTGATCGACCCGGCAGTCTCGGTGGTGATCGGCATCGTCATCCTGCACGAGGCCGCAAACGCCCCGCCGTGGTCGCTCATCGCTATCGCCGTCGCCGGCTCGATCGCGGTCGTCGGCGTACTGAAGCTCTCGAAGGCCGAGACTCCGGGCAGCGGCGCCCCGAGGACCGAACCCACGGCGGGCGAGGCGCCGGCAGAGCCCGTGGCGGGCGAGACAGCCGCGGCGGGCCCGGAGCCCACAGCGTAAGAGCCCTCGGTGGCGGGATCACGATCCCGCCACCGAGGGCTCTTCTCGTCGAGCGAACTACTTCCCGGACTTCACCAGGCCAAGCTTGCCCAGCGACTTCACGATCGCAGTGAATTCGTCCTGCTTCCGGGCCACGAACTCAAGCGCGTCCTGCCCGGCCTGTACGATCCCCATGCCGAGGTCATCGACCGCCTCGAACTTGTGACTGACATCGCCGGCGATCCCGCCCTCGAGCGAGAGCTTGCTGAGCAGGTCGAGCTTCAGCACCTTCGTGCCCTCGGCAAAGCTCAGCTTCTCGAAGTCCACCCACACAATGTTCGGGCGCGTGGTTGACTCGAACGCGTACCGCTTGTTGGTGAGGTCGGCCACGACCTGCCAGATGGTCTGCGAGGCGTCGGGCTTGCCCGGCTCGGGCGTGCGGAACGGCTGCGCGGCGTTGCGAATAATGCTGAACATCGCGGCCATTGCCTGCAGCTCGGTCTTAGGCTGCACCTGGTGCTCCACGTAGTAGGAGGCCCGCGCGAAGCGGTCGGACGCGAGCGTGGACCCGGGGAGCGGCTTGTCTCCCCCGAACCCCTCGGTCTCCTTGAGGAGCTCAAGCTGCTTATCGAAGGTGGGTGAGTTCGTCATCACCTTGTAGTCGCGGCTGTGGTACACCTTCGCCGAGCCGTCGGTGTACTCAATAATGGCGGAGTCGCCACTCGCGTCGTTGAACGCGAGGTGCAGCGTGGGGACCAGCTTGCCGGTGGGGTCGAACAGCTGGGCGATCTTTACGCCCGAGCTCTCGGTCCACTCAACCGCCTCGGCGACGGTGGCGAAGTTGTCGAGGTAGTACTGCAGCCACACGGCCTGGCTCAGCTGCACGTCCGAGTCTGCCGGCTTGCCGTAGTTTGACTCCGCGAGCCACAGCACGTGCCCGGCGAACCCCTCCTCGTTCATGCCATCGGTCGCGATGAGGTCGAACGCGGTCGCGATCACGCTGCCGTACTTCGCCTTCCAGACGAGCTTGCCGTTGGCGCCGTCCTTGCGCTCGATCCCCCGCGGCATCTTCCACAGGTTGGTGAGGAGATCCATATGGAAGTCCATGTTCCGCCCAACAATCACCGCGCCGTTCGCGTCAGGCCAGAGTACTCGTGTACACATTTTGGGTCCCTTTCGGTCCTTGCACTCGTGAAGTGCGTTGTACGCTTCGGCGCCTGGACGGCCCCGAAGCGGGTCTCGGTTCGCCGGGCACCGGTGTGCCCCGCGAGGGTTCGGGTGAGTCAGGCACCGGCCGGACTCGGTGCCGCGGTCGCCGCGCGCACCGCCTGCGCCCGGTTCCAGGGCGCCTGCGGGAGCACAACTGCGGACGCAAGCACGAAGCACACGGCGCCGATAAACGTGCCCCAGTTGGCGACCGGCGCGTCCTTGCTCGATCCGTCACTCAATACGAACGCACCCACCGCTGACACCGCGAACGCGATGCACCCCAGCATGTTGATGTGCGCCGACCACCAGCCGGAGCTGCGCGGCTCCCAGAGAGTGTGCTCCGAGCGATAGAACGCGACGTACACAAAGAACGCGCTGATCAAAAACGCAACCGAGCCGCCGGCGTCCGGGTTCCACATGTAGTGCTTCTCGGCCGACACCGACTTGGCGGTGAGCGCCGTAGTGGTGCTCACGTTGAAGAGGATCGTGCCAAAGCTCTGCGTGGCAGCGGCGAGCCACTCCGCCCGAAGCGCTTTCCCCTGACCGGGCCGGCCCGGCACCGTCGCGTCGCCGCTGAGCACCACCTGGAACAGACCGGCCGTGGTGAAGAACCACGCGCCAATGAAGCAGCACCAGTTCGTGAACCCCACGCCGGCAAAGTCCCAGATCGAGGCGGCGGAGCCCACCGCGAAGAGGGATCCGCCGATGATGAAGTAGACGCTCTGCTTGGTGAGCGACGGGGTGAGAAATGCAGCGCGCGTGATGGTCGCGTGGGGTGTCATCTGTGATCCTGATCTCTGACGGAGCGCTCGGGACGCTTGGCTGCGGTGCCCGTGCGGACACCGCAGCCAAGCGGCGGTCGACTAGTGGGCGAAGCCCTGCTTCTTCGCCTCGCTGGGAAGCGGCGTCGTGAGGGCCTGGAGGTACTCCACTTCCTCCCGAATTGCCGTCAGGAGGTAGTCGGCGAGGTCCATGCTGAGGTCGGATCGCACCACGATGCGCTGCACGATCATGTCCGAGATATTGTCGGGCATCGGGTAGGCCGGCACCAGCCAGCCGCGCATGCGGAGGCGGTCGGCGAGATCATAGAGATCCCAGTTGCGTGCGCCGTCCTTCAGCTTCCAGGCGAACACTGGAATGGTGTCGCCCTTGCTGATGAGCTCGAACGACTCCATCTTTGCGATCGAGGAGGAGAGGTAGGTTGCCACATCGATCGAGCCCTGCTGGATCGCGCGGTAGCCCTCACGCCCCAGGCGCAGGAACTGGTAGTACTGCAGCAGCACCTGCGAGCCGGGACGCGAGAAGTTCAGCGCGAGCGTCGGCATGTCCCCGCCGAGGTAGCTCACGTGGAAGATCAGGCTCTCTGGGCACACCGCCTTGTTGCGCCACACGACCCACCCGACGCCGGGGTACACGAGACCGTACTTGTGACCGGAGGTGCTGATCGAGTTGACCCGCTCCACTCGGAAGTCCCACTCGAGCTCCGGCTGGCAGAACGGGGCCACCATGGCGCCCGAGGCGCCGTCGACGTGGATCTTCACGTCGAGGCCCGTTGCCGCCTGGATCTCGTCGAGCTTCGCCGCGATCTCTCGGACCGGCTCGTAGAGGCCCGTGTAGGTCTGGCCAAGAATTGCTACGACGCCGATCGTGTTCTCGTCAACGTACTTCTCGAGCTCGAAACCGTCGAGCACCAGGTGCTCCTTGGTGACCGGCACGTAGCGCGCCTCGACGTCCCAGTAGTTGCAGAACTTCTCCCACACCACCTGGACGCCGGCCGACAGCACCAGGTTTGGCTTCTCCGTCGACTTGCCCTCGGCCTTGCGGCGCTCCTGCCACAGGCGCTTGAGCGCGAGCCCGCCGAGCATGCACGCCTCGGAGGAGCCGATCGTGGACGTGCCGATGATGTCGTCGACATCGGGGGCGTTCCAGAGGTCCGCCAGCATGCGCCAGCAGCGGTCCTCGATCTCCGCGGTCGCCGGGTACTCGTCCTTGTCGATCATGTTCTTGTCGGCGGCTTCAAGGTGCAGCTTCTGTGCGTTCTCGTCCATCCACGTCGAGACGAAGGTGGCGAGGTTGAGACGCGAGTTGCCGTCGAGCATCGCGGTGTCGTGCACGATCTGGTACGCCGTGTCTGGAGCCATCAGCCCGTCCGGCATCTTGAACTTCGGGAGCGAAGACGCCTCGCCCGGCCGGGTGAAGACAGGCTTGATCTCCAGCTGTGCCTCCGAGCTCTGCTCGGCTGCGTTGCGGAAGCGTTCTGACATAGGGTGTCCTCTCCAGAGTTGAGAATGTTGCGGCTAGTGGTACACGGATTCAGAGCAGGCCGCCGGGCACGGCAGAGGGCCCCGTGGGAGGCCCCCCAGCGTGCGCCGCGGAGCGGCCGGATCGAGAGCCCTGGCGCGCGCGGGAGTGGCGCGGACCCCGCGGCGCAGCGGCCGAGAGTCGTGCGCCCGCGGCGGAGACAGCGGGCCCGGCATGAACAGACGGTGCGCCATAGTCCCCCCTCCAGATGCGGCCGGTAAGGCCCCCTAGCTCCACCTCTGCACCTCACCAAGATCAGTCACAGTGCAGTGTGAAACTCTTCCCTATCCAAGTGTTATCCTAGCAATTAACCATGAGCCGAGTTCAAGGATATTGTGACTTTCGTCCCGGATCGAGCGTCCGATGAGGGCGCCGCGCAGGACGGGAGCACCGGCATGAGTCTCCGGAGAACACGACTGCAGCGCGCCCTCGCGGCGATCGCCCCGGAACACTCGGACGAGCACGCCCGCGCCGAGCAATCGCCACGCCTCATTGAGCTGTTGGGCCTCCTCGGCCAGGCGCTACTCGCGGGCTCCCAGCCCACCAACGAGGTCGCCGCGACGCTCAGCTCCCTGGCCCGCGTCTACGGCCGCCCGGGCGTTCGCGTCGTGGTGCTCCCCACGGTCGTGCTCATCGAGGACCCGGGCGTGGCGCGCGACGCCCCCTCCATCTTCGAGGTCACGCAGTCGACGCTGCGTCTCGACCAGGTCGCCGACATCGAACGGCTCATTGCGCGCGCCGCGCACGACCGCACCGATCCAGCATCGGCGATCCAGCGGGCGCAGGAGATCATCGCGGCGCCGCCGCGCTTCGGGTTCTGGCGTTCCCTCCTCGGACACACGCTCCTCGCGGTGGGCTTCGGCCTCGTGATGAACCCCATCCCCGCCGCCCTGCCGGTCTACGCGATCCTGGGGCTCGCGATCGGGGCACTCGTGCTGCTCGGCTCACGCGTGCGCACGCTCTCGCTCGTACTCCCGGTTCTCGCCGCGTTTACGGCGACGGCGGTCATCGGCCTCATCGCACCGGATCTCGGAAGCGGCAGCACCCTCAGCCTGGTCACTCCGGCACTCGCGAGCCTGCTCCCCGGGCTCACGCTCACGATCGCCGCCGTCGAGCTCACGAACGGCCAGATCATCGCCGGCGCGAGTCGCCTGGTCTACGGGCTTGCCACGCTCGCCCTCCTCGCGTTCGGGCTCTACGTTGGCATCGTCGTCACGGGAATCTCCCACCCGCACACCTCGTCGGCGCCGCACCTGGGGCCGTGGGCGCCGTGGGTGGGGGTCGTCCTCGTTGCTGTCGGCTACTACCTCTACTCGGTCGCGCCCAAGCGCTCGCTCCCATGGATCCTCTTTGCCCTCGCGCTCGCCTACGCGGCGCAGCTCCTCGGGCACACTCTGCTGGGCCCCACACTCTCCGGACTTGTGGGGGCGCTCATCGCGGTACCCGCGATCTACCTCGTCGCGCACTTCCCGTCCGCGCCGCCGCCGGGCGTCATGCTGACCTGCGCGTACTGGATGATGGTGCCAGGAACCATGGGGTTCATCGGCCTCACCGAGGCGGTGTCCGGGACCGCCGGGGGCGGCGGTATTCTCATGCAAACCGCGGGGGCCGTGCTGTCGATCGCGATCGGCATGATCATCGGCACCGGGCTGAGCCGCGACACGGGGGCGTTCGCTCGCGCCTGGCAGCGCGAGCGCACCCATCACCTAAGCTGAGTGTTACTTATCAACTTCGAGAGGATTCTCTATGCGTGCCCTGGTACTGAGTTCACGGAACACCTTCGCTCTGGACATCATCCGGAAACTCGGGAGCTCCGGCCGCTACGTCGTGGCGGCAGACACCTTCGCCGGGGCGATGGGCAGCCACTCGCGCTTCCTCGCCGCGCACGAGGTCACGGCGTCACCCAGGTTTGAGACCGACCAGTTCATCGCAGACGTGTGCCGCATCGTCACCGAGCACAACATCGACACGATCATCCCCACCTTCGAGGAGGTCTTCTACCTCGCCGCGCGCGCCCACGACCTCCCGGCGGGGGTGCGACTGTTCGCTGGCGGGTTCGGCGAGCTCGCCCGCCTGCACGACAAGGGCAGTTTCCAGCGCCTCGTGGAGCAGGCCGGCGTACCGATCCCCGAGACCGTCGTGGTCTCGTCCGAGGACGAGCTGCACGAGGCGATCGCGCGGTTCCCACGCTTCTTCGCGCGCGCAGTGTTCTCGCGCGGCGGCGTGGGGCTCCTCACGAACACGGGACCGCTTGCCGGCAAGATGTCCGTCGCGGACTGCCACCCGACGGCCGACCAGCCCTGGCTGGTCCAGCCGTTCACCGACGGCCCGATGATTTGCACCTACAGCATCATCGTTGACGGCCGGGTGACCGCACAGTGCACCTATAGTGCCCCCGAGCAGTGGGCGCACAGCACCGGGATCACCTTCCTCGCGGAAGACAGCACGCAGACCCTCGAATACACGCAGCGCATCATCGACGAGCTCGACCCGAGCTTCACCGGCCAGCTCTCGTTCGACTTCGTGAAGCACGAGGGCGAGCTCTACGCGATCGAGTGCAACCCGCGACCCACCAACGGCGTGATCCTGCTGGAGACCGCCGAGTTCCTCGACGCGTTCGACGGAACCGTGATCGAGCCGGCAATTGTCGCCCCGGGGGTTGAACGCCAGATCCGCCTCGCGGTGCTCGCAGACGCGTTCGCCGAGCCCGTGCAGCACCTGAAGACCTCACTGCACGATCTGCTGCACGTCAAGGACATCGGCCACCAGTGGCACGACTCGTTTGCGATGATGTGGGGGCCGGCGGCACTGCTGCACGGCGCGAAGCTGGCGCACGGCGAGCGCCAGGAGCTCCTCAAAGCGATGGGCGAGGACATCGTGTGGAACGGCGAGCCAATCCCCGGCATGACCGACGCGGACGCGGCGGCACTCCTGGACGTGCACGCCCAGCGCATCTAGCCGAGCCGCCGCTACGTCACGAGTTCAAGCAGCCTGAGCCCTCCCGCGACGGGACCCCGCCGCGGGAGGGCGTCGAGGCGGTCCGCGATGCCCGGCAGCGTCTCGTGCTGCCCGGCCAGGAGCCGGTCAAGCGCGTTCAGGAGCGCCATCGGGTGCGTGTCGAGCGCACTGTGACCGTTCTGCAGGGGCACGATCACCGCGCCCGGCGCGGCGCGCGCAACCCGCGCGGCGATCTCGGGCGGCGTGCGGAGATCCCTGGCGCCACTGAGCAGCACCAGGGGCCACGCAATCGTGCCCGCGGCAGAGGCCAGATCAACCGGCTCCCCCGCGAACGCCGGAAACTGCCCAGCGAGCGGCGCGTACGTGCTCGCGGGGTCGAGCGGGTGCCCGTCCGGGTGCGCGCCGTACCCCAGCTCCCGAAACGCAATCGCCCCCACCAGGTCGAACTCGTAGATCCCCGGGTACCGCACGATCGTCTCGTCTCGGGTGGCGTACGCGGCGAGCGCGCGCCACGCGCCGCTCCGCCGGCTGCGAAGCCGGCGCTCAGCCAGTGCGACGAGCAGTGGCTCACCCCCGAGTTCGTACGCGGCACGAGTCACGTCGAGCAGCACGCGCGGATCGAGTCCGGCCGCGTGGAGCTGGCGCACCGCGCGGGCGGCAGGGCTCGGGCCCTCCCACAGCAGCCGCCGGATCACGGTGCGCTCGAGCTCAAGGTCCCCAGCCGACTGCAGCGCCGAGTCGAGGATCATTCCGGCCACCCGCTGCGGCTGCGCGGCGCCAAAGCAGGACGCCAGATAGCTCCCGTACGACGATCCCACGACGTGGACGCGTTCGACCCCCTCGTGATCGAGCACGGCGCCGAGGTCGGCGACCACCTCGTCAATCCGCATCGCCGCCGCGGGGAGGTCATGCCCGGTGAGATCGGTGCGCGAGAGTCCCACCCCACGGTGCTCCACCATGATGAGATCGAGACCGCGCCGCGCGGCGATGCGACGGAGGAATCGGTACGGGAGCACTGAGCCGAGCCCGGGCCCGCCGGGGATCACGAGGGCCGGCGGCCTCCGGCCCTCGGGACCCGTGCGCACGTACGCGAGGTCGAACTCGGGGGTGTGAGCGGTGGCGGGGCGGCGCAGCGTGCGCACCCCCGGAGCGCGCCACGCCGCGCCGAGCAGCGCTCCCCGCAGGGCGCGAAACGCGGGCCCGTCGGATCCCACGCCGCTCTACACTCGCTCGGGAGCGGAAAGGCCCACCCGGGAGAACCCGAACAGGTTCACGAGGAAGGCGACGAGGATCGACAGCGCCGCCCCGATGACCGTAAACCCGATACGCTCCGCGTTCAGCAGCTGCGTATCAACGTCGGAGGTGTCCATGAGGATCACCGCGATCGTGAGAAACAGCGTGTACTGCCAGTAGGGCCGCCGAATGACCATAAACACCAGGCACAGCCAGAGCGCGGGGAGCGCGAGCAGGTGCAGCAGCCCATCTGGCACCCCCGCAAGCGCGAGCGCCGAGACGACCACGAAGCCGAGCAGCGTGCCACTCACGCGACCCCACATCTTCGCCGGAGTGAACAGCTGCTGGGGGTCCGCAAGCACGTAGAGCGTGAGCGTGATCCACACCCAGTGCGTCTGCAGTCCACTCAGGGTGGCGACCACCATCACGATGGCAGAGAACAGCCCGAGGATCGCGCCGTATTCAAGCGGGATCCGGGGGTTCGGAACGTCCAGGCGGGCGAGGTGTCGCGTGCCCGCGGCGAGGCTCAGCACCACGACCGTCCAGATCCCCGCCAGCAGCATCACCACGCTCACGCCGATGAGGTACCGTGCATCGACGATCGGCGGGTCAGAGAAGAGCGCGGGTGGATCGTTCATGAAGTAGGGGGTCAGGATCGGGAGCTGCAGCACGGCTTTTCCCACCCCGCGGCTGGCCGCGTAGCCGTACGCGACGCCGAGCAGCACGAGCAGCAGCGCGAGCGCCCAGGTGTGCTCCCGAAGCAGGATCGAGATCACGCCCAAGCCGGTGAGCGCCACCACGACGGCAGCGCCGATCTTTGGCCCCCCGCTGATCCAGCCAAAGGCTGCCGCGAGCACGCCGAAGAACGCGACCCCGCTCACCCCCGGAACAAACGAGGTGGCGATGAACGCGGGGGCGGCGATGACGAGGAGCGCCACCAGCAGCTTGGCGGCGAGGATCAGGATCGCGCGCCGGGACCACTCCTTCGCGGGGGGACCGGCCGGCGCAGAGTGCTCGCGATCGGCCGCCTCAGGCCTGAGCGACTCCCCCGATGTGCGCGACTCCATACGAGCGATCCTAGTGCACGGCGCAGCCACTTTTACAGCCCCGCCTGTAGCTCAGCATCGCAAGGTATACGAGCTGGCTTGGCAGAAGCCATGTGTTCTCTCTACACTTTCTACGGAGGGCGACACCACTGGGGACGTCGCGCGGAGTGAAGGATTCACGTGCACGAGACACTCAGCTGGGCCGCCGCAGTGCTATCACTCATCGGGTTCGCCCTCGTCTTCGGCGTCCACCCAATGCTGTACGGGGCGACCGCCGACATGCTCGCGCGGGGCGGCGAGTTTCGGCCGTCGCTCGGCGCGCTCCTCGCGGGCCTCGTGTGCGGCGCGACCGCCATGTACGCGCTTCTCCACGTGGTCAACCCCACGCGGTACCTCGCCGCCGCTGAACACGACCTCGAGCGCGCGGCGACCAACCACACGATCGACCTGTGGACGGGAATCGCATTCATCGTCGCCGCCATCGTCGTGGTGACGTGGCGCCTCATTCACCCCGGGTTCGCCCCCGCCCCAGTGAAGCTGCCCCAGCAGGGCACCGCCGTGCTCGCCTACTTTGTGGTGGGGATTGGCTGCGCGGTCGTCGGCTTCACCACCTGGCCGCTCATGTACCTGGTCATGCGCGTGGTCACGGGGCTCAGCGCCAGCTTCATGCTGCGCGGCACCGCCTTCGCGGTGTTCCTCGCCGCACTCGTCATTCCGTTCGTGCTCCTGGCCTGGCTGTGGTCGCGGTTCCCCGTGGCCGCGAAGAAGATCACCACGGTCTACGCTCGCGTGCTCGCCGCAGACTACCGCTGGGGGCTCGCGATCGTGCTCGCCCTGGGCGGTGTGCTCCTCATCGGATTCGCCGCGCTCCCCCGCTAACTCAATTCAGCGCGGGGAGCGCAAGCACACCGCGGTCACATCAGCTTCGTCGACTCGAGCGCGCGCGCGAGGTCGCCGTTGATCTTGAGCACCGGCAGGCGCAGCACCAGTCCGATCAGGAGCGCGGGAACCACGAAGAGCGCGAGCTGCCCCAGCGAGATCCAGTAGTCGCCCTCGTAGATCCCCGCGATTGCCGCGCGCACCGCGTTCGTCGCGTGCGTCACTGGCAGCCAGGGGCTGATGCTCTGGAACCACTGCGGCAGCACCGACAGCGGGTATGCGCCGCCGCCGGCGGAGATCTGCACCACCAGCAAGAACACCGCGAACGCCTTCCCCGCCTCCCCAAACGAGAGCACCAGCGTGTAGGTGATCAGCGAGAACACGAACGACATCACCCAGCCCGCCAGGAGCAGGAGCAGCGGGTGCGCCACGTGCACACCGACAAAGCCCATCAGCCCGAGGTAGAGCAGCGAGCTCTGGAAGAACCCGAGCACCGCGAACATCCCGTAGCGGCCGAAGTACTCCTGCGTCTTCGTGAACGGGCCAGCGGCCGGCAGGATACTCGGCGACACATCCGTGCGGATCAGCACCGAGAGCAGAAGGGCGCCCACCCAGAGCCCGAGCACTGTGTAGAACGGAGCCATCTGGGCGCCGAAGGTATCCACCGGGTACACGGCGATGCGTTTGAGGCCCACCGGACTCGTCAGCTCCCCCGCGAGCGCCTCCTGGTTTCCGCCGATCAGCGCGACCACCTTCGAGAGGTCGCCGCCGCTCGCCGCTTCGCCGAGCGCGCTCGCCAGCTCCGAGAACTTGTCGGCCGCGTCACGCAGGTCCGTCGCAATCGCGGTGGTCGTCTCCTCGGCCTGGGTGAGGAACGCGACCAGGGAGGTCGACCCGCCAGACAGCGCTGTCGCAGCTGCGGCAAGGTCGCCGCCGATCTGCTCGAAGCCCGAGTTGATCCCGGCGAGCGATCCGGCCAGCTGCTCGAGTTTCGGTCGCAGCGTCCCGTCGTAAGAGTCCCGCGCGCCGTCGACGGCAGCGCGCGCGGCGTCGGCCAGCGCGATGATCTCGTCGCGATCCGCGCCCATCCCCGCACCGGTCTCCGCAAGCTTCGTGGCCGACGAGGTCACCCGGCTCGCGAGCGCAGTCTGGCGGTCGATCGCACCCTGGAGCGTCGCCGCCGTCCCCTGGAGCGCGGCCTTCAGCGCGGGATCCGAGGTCGCCTGGGCTTGCGCCTCAAGCGTGTCGTGGAGCTCCTGGTTGGCGGTGACCCGGACGTCGATGGCGCTCGCCGCGGCGGTCAGCGTCGCCGCTGCGTCCTCGGCCTGGCCCGCAAAGTCTGCGTCGAGCTCGGACAGCTGCGCGATCAGCGCGGTGTAGCTGCCCGAGGTGCTCGCGAGCGCCGCCGAGATCGACTCGTTCGCGGTACCGAGCACCGACTGCAATGACTGGGCCGCGGTCGCGCCCTCCCCGATCGCATTCGAGGCGTCCTGGACCGCGGCCAGAGACGCGTCGGTGAGCGACGCCGCACCACGCACGAGCCCCGTGCTCGACCCGAGGAGCGAGCTGAACAGCTCGAGCGTGGTGGCGCTCGATCCGATCGTCGTCGCGGCGGTCTGCGCGCTCGCCTGCACGCGCCCGAGCGCGGCGCGCGACTCGTCCGAGCCGGCTTGATCCGCGAGGGACGAGATGAGCGCGAGACCCACCTCGTTGAGCGTCTTCGTGAAGGTGGAGTTGATCGTGGTGGAGACCTCGGTCGCGGCCTCGTCGGTGATCTTGGGAGAGAGCGCGTTCTTCTTCTCGTTTGAGTAGTAGTCGATCTTCGCCGCCTGCGCGCCCGGCGCGAGGAAGGTCATCATGTCCCGGCTGAAGCTCGGGGGCAGGACCAGCGCGGCGTAGTAGTCGCCGGCCTTCGTACCCTCGATCGCCTCTTCCTCGCTGGTGAACACCCAGTTGAGATCCGTGTTTGCCCGCAGGTTCGAGATCACCTGCTCACCCACGTTGATCTTCATGGGGAACAGCTCCCCCTGGTAGCCCTCATCGGCGTTCGCGACCGCGACCTTGAGGTTCTTCACGTTGCCGAACGGGTCCCAGCTTGAGAGCACGTTGAACCAGCCAAAGAAGGAGGGCAGCACCACCACCCCGAAGAGCACCACGAGTGCGATCGCGTTGCGCTGCACCCGGCGCGCGTCGGTGATAAAGATCCGAGCGATATTCTTCATGTTCGTCACACCTGCTCTTCGAGCTTGCCGAGCTTCGCGTTCGAGTGGATCGCGCGTTCTTCTCTGGCGAGACGCGATTGCAGTTCAGGGGCGTCGAGCGTGCCGACCTTCTTTGCGTAGGCGATGTTCTGCTTGACGTACTCAAGCGTGACCACAAGCGCGATCACCAGCACGCAGAGCACGCCCCACAGGGCCAGCACCGTCGCCTTCGCGTCGGGGATCACCCAGGCGACGCAGGCGAGGAGCGCGGTGCAGAGCACGGCGATGAGCAGCGCGAGCCGCACGATCGAAAGGTGATGCGCCTCGAACCAGCGCGCCTGCTGCGCGGCCTTCGCGCGGAACGCCTCGCGGTTGGTGAGTGCCTGCACGATCTGCGTCACGCGGCGGCGCGAGCCGAGCACCTGCACGTTCTCGCTCACGAACAGGTCGGTTTGCGCGAGCCTGCCGTTGAAGAGCCGGGCGAAGTTGCCGAGCCGCTGCCGGAAGAACAGTCCCAGCAGGAACGACAGCCCCGCAAAGACCGCGAGCACACCGACGAACTTCCAGTAGTCGCCGCCGTAGAACCCGCCAATGGTCTCGCGCAACGCATCGATTCCGTAAGTGAACGGGAAGAACGGGAAGAGCGCTTGGAAGAACTCGGGCATCATCTGAATCGGGTAGATGCCCGAGGCGCCGGGGATCTGCATGATCACAAGGAGAATGATGAGCCCCTTGCCCACGTACCCGAACGACACCGCGAGGGCGTAGATCAGCGCCATATAGACGAAACCGATAAAGACACTCGTCGCGACGAATGCGACCGCGCTCGCCATTTGCACGCCGATCACCACGTTCCCCACGCTGACGAGCAGTGCCTGGAAGAAGTTAATGAGCGCGAGCAGCATCCACCGCCCGAAGTAGGCCTGCCGCACGGTGACCCCCTCGATCCCCTCGGTGTCGACCTCCTGCCGCAGCAGGACCACCAGCACGAAGGCCGCGATCCACAGCGACAGGTTGGTAAACAGCGGCGCCATCGCGGAACCGTACGTGGTGACCGGGAACAGAATCTTCTCCGTGACCTGCACCGGTGCCGCCATGAACTTCGAGATGTCGTCGGGGCTCAGGCTGGTCAGCGCTCGCACCTGATTGAGCAGGCCGGCGGCGCTGAGCGCGCTCACGTCCGTGCGCACGTCCGCGAGGTTCTGCTCCACCTCAGCGAGCGTGACATCGAGCGCCTCGCTCGCGGTGCGTGCCTGCTCCGCTTGCTCCTCGAAGGTGTCGAGGAGCCCCACCGCCTCGTCGACCAGGGCCCGCTGCGAGCCGAGCGCCGCCGAGAATCCGCCGGCACTCGCGGAGAGCGCGCTCATCGCGCTGTTGACGCCGGGGAGCGTCTCCACCATTACGTCCCGAATCGCCCCCGAGGTGGACGCGGTCTCGCGCACCGCCGCGTTAATGGCGTTCGCTGAGTCTTGAATCCCCTGGGTCACCGCGGACACGTCTGAGTTCAGCGTGCCGAGCTGCGCCAGGAGCGCCGCGTCCGCGTCAACCCGCTTCGTCAGGGTCTCGATCGCGCCGTCGAGCGTGGCGCGGATCGGATCGCCGGCCGGGAGTGCGTCTCGGATCACGGTGAGCTCGTCGACCACCTGTGCCGCGGCGTCGGCGACGACCGTCGCGTCGCTGATCGCGGTAGCGATCTCCACGTTTGCCTGGCTCGCTCCGGCGGCGAGCACCGAGAGCTTCTCATTGAGCTTTGCCGAGATCTCGGTGAGCTCAGCCGACCCCGCGGTGTACGACTCGGTGACCTCGCTCGTAAAGGTGGCGAGACCAGACTGCGTGTCCGCGACGATTGCTTGGGCCTCAGTAATGGCGGCCTGCACCTCGTCGATCACCCCGTCGAGCCGCAGGAGCGCGGAGCGCGAGTCCGCGAGCGCAGCCTCGCCGCTCGCGAGGCTCTCCTGAATGTCAACGATCCCTTCCCGCGCGTCGGCCACCTGCGCGCTGGCGTCCGTGAGCACGTCGAGCGAGGTGCTGCGCGCCTCGGTGAGTCGCGTGTCGATCGCGGTCCCGGCGCTCTCCACTGCCTCGGTGATGGTCTGCGACACGGTGGCGACGAAGGTGGAGTTGATCTGCGTCTCGAGCGTGGTCGCCCCCACCTCGGTGATCTTCGGCGCGATCGCGTTCGCCTTCTCGTTGACGAAGTACTCGAGCTCGGGGCGCACGAAGTCGCCCGTGGTGAGGCTGAGGAGATCCTCGCTGAACTCCTCGGGAATCACGATTGCCGCGTAGACCTCGCCCGACTCGACCGCCCGCATCGCGGCGTCCTTGCCGAGGAACTGCCAGCCGAGCTGATCGTTCTGCTTCAGCTGGGCGACCACCTGGTCGCCCACGTCCAGAGACCCCGTGAGCGAGGAGTAGGCACCCTCGTCGAGGTTGACCACGGCGACCTTCACGTCTTTCGTATTGCCGTAGGGATCCCAGAACGCGATGATGTTGAACCAGGCGTACAGCGACGGAATCACGATGATTCCGATGAGAATGATGACCGCCTGCGGAACTCGAAGGATCCTCATGAGGTCACGCTTGGTAACCCTCAACGCGTTCTTCAACCTGGCCCCCATCGACTATGCCTACACACAGACTACATTTAGGGAAGACACTAGCGTTACATCGATTTGAGGGGCTCTGATGCAACGCGCCGCGCGCGTCGCGGGGCGCGCGGTCGCCAGACCAGGTCCGCTCGGAGCTGCCTGACCCCGGCGACTCGGGCTCGCCTGGCCGCCGCGCAGCCGGGGGCCCGGCATGGCCGGGTCGGCGCGTAGCCGCGGTTCGGGCGCACTCGGGCCGACGCGCAAGCGAGACAAAAAGTGCCCCCGGCTGGACTCGAACCAGCGACCGACAGATTAGAAGGCTGTTGCTCTATCCACTGAGCTACGGAGGCGACCTTACGAGCGTACACTGAGGTCCGCGAAACTCGCGCAGCGCGCACCCCCGGGGCCTCGGTCGATACCATTTTGCACTCTCAGGCGAATCGTGCATAATTGCACTTCATGACCGAAAGTGCAGACATGTCCGGACGCGCTGCGAAGATGCGGCGTACCCGGATCGCAATTACCGAGCACGCCCGGAAACTCACGGCGGCTCACGGCCTCTCGGGCTTCACGATCGAGGAGGTCTGCGAGCCCGCCGGGATCTCCCGTCGCACCTTTTTCAACTACTTCCCCTCGAAGGAAGCGGCGGTGATTGGCTCGCCGCCGGATATCCTCGAGAGCCCCGCGATGGCGCGGTTCATGGCCGCGGGCGTTGCGGACGGGCGGATCAGCCCCACACTGCTCGAAGACATGGTGGAGATCGCGGTGGACGCGCTCGACGAGGTCTTCGACATCGCGGGCACCATCACCCACGTGAACGAGATCATCGCCCGAGAGCCCGCGTTCATGGAGAAGTTTCTCACCGACTCCGAAGAGCTCAACCGCCGATTCGTGGGCATGATCGAGCAGCGCGAGGGCCTCCCCGCCGGAGACCCGCGGGCGGCGCTCGCACTGCAGGTGCTGGGAGCGATGCTGCACGCCTCGGTGCACGAGTTCTTCGCCAGCGGGAGCACGGGC
This sequence comes from Leucobacter luti, assembly GCF_004217175.1. GTDB lineage: Bacteria > Actinomycetota > Actinomycetes > Actinomycetales > Microbacteriaceae > Leucobacter > Leucobacter luti. Next base: position 326,064 of record NZ_SHKI01000005.1, on the reverse strand, counting down.
AGCATCGGCCCGCGCCTCCGCGCGGCGCTCGCCCAGACCCGCGCCCTCTTCACCTGCGAGACCGCCTAGTCCGACCGCGACCATTCACGCTCACACTCACACGTACCTTTCCACGCCACCAAGATCTTTCCGAAGGGCCCTCCGACATGACAGCAGTCGCCACCCCCGGCGCACCAGCAGCACCGCTGCTGCTCACCCAGCGCAGGATCTGGATCATCTTCTCCGCGCTCATCGCCGGCATGATGCTTTCAAGCCTCGACCAGACCATCGTGTCGACCGCCATGCCGACCATCGTCGGCCAGCTCGGCGGCGTTGAGCACCAGGCGTGGATCACCACGGCGTACCTCCTCGCCACCACCATCGTGATGCCGATCTACGGCAAGTTCGGTGACGTGATGGGACGGCGCACACTGTTCTTGATCGCGATCGCGCTCTTCACGCTCGCCTCCGTGGGTGCCGCGTTCGCGCCAGACTTCACCTGGTTCGTGGTCTTCCGCGCTATGCAGGGCCTGGGTGGCGGCGGCCTCATGATCCTCTCGCAGGCAATCATCGCCGACATCGTGCCTGCATCCGAGCGCGGCAAGTACATGGGACCGCTCGGCGCGATCTTCGGGATCTCGGCGGTCGCCGGCCCGCTCCTCGGCGGCTACTTTGTGGACCACCTCACCTGGCAGTGGGCGTTCTACATCAACATCCCCGTCGGCATCGCCGCGTTCCTCATCGCCTGGTTCGCGCTCACCCTGCCGAGCAAGAAGGTCACCAAGAAAATCGACGTGCTCGGCGTGGTCCTCCTCTCGATCGCCACAACCTGCCTGATCTTCTTCACCGATTTTGGCGGCGGCAAGGAGCACGGCTGGGCCGCTCCGGAGACCTGGCTGTGGGGCGCCGGCCTCGTGCTCGCCGCGCTCGCATTCGTGCTCGTGGAGTCCCGCGCAGAGGATCCGATCATCCCGCTCGGGCTCTTCAAGAACCCGATTTTCGTGAACGCCACCGCGATCGGATTCACGCTCGGCCTCGGCATGTTCTCCGCGATCGCCTTCGTGCCCACGTTCCTACAAATGTCGTCGGGCACCTCGGCCGCGGCATCGGGGCTCCTCATGCTCCCCATGATGGTCGGCATGATGGGCACCTCGATCTGGTCCGGCATCATGATCACCAAGCGCCAGAAGTACAAGGCGTACCCGATCGTCGGCACCCTGATCACGGCCGCGGCGATGACCGCGATGACGACGCTCACGGCGGCGACACCCATCTGGCTGATCTGCGTCTACCTGTTCTTCTTCGGCGCCGGCCTCGGCCTCATCATGCAGGTGGTCGTCCTCGTGGTGCAGAACGCCGTGGGAGCCGACGTGGTGGGCACCGCGACCAGCACGAACAACTACTTCCGCGAGGTTGGTGCGTCCCTCGGCGTCGCGATCTTCGGGGCCATGTTCACCACCCGCCTGAGTGATAGCCTCACCGAGGTATTCGCGGGCATGCCCAACGCCGACGCCGCGGTGTCGACCATCGACCCGCAGAAGCTCGCGGAGATGCCCGACGCGATTCGGGAGGGCGTGGTCAACGCGTACGCAGACTCGCTCGCGCCGGTGTTCTGGTACCTCATCCCGTTCATCCTGCTCGCGTTCCTGCTCGCGCTCTTCCTCAAGCATATCCCCCTGTCCGACCAGTCGGGCATGGTCGCGCGCGGTGAAGCGATCGCCGGGGACGAGGCCGAGGCGCTCGAGTCAGCCGCGCGCGGCGGGGCCGGGAACGACGGGGCCGGTAGCGCGGCGCCGGCGCACCGGTCAGCCGCGGGGTCCGCCGACGCGGACGCGACGCCGACCGGCGACGCCGCGGGTTCAGCCACGAGAGAACCGTAGCCGCGCTCGCTCACCCGTCGCCGGTAGGATCGACGGGTGAGCGACGCTTCGAAACCCCGGCTTCCGTTCGAGGTGTGGGCCCTCGTTGCTGGCGGGTTCACCGTGGCGCTCGGATACGGTGTGGTCGCCCCCGCGATCCCCCAGTTTGCGCTCGAGTTCGGCGTCACTGCGTTCGCGGCATCCGCGATCGTCAGCGCCTTCGCGCTCATGCGGCTCGTCTCTGCCCCGCTCGCTGGCTGGGTGGTGGGCCGGATCGGGGAACGTCGCACCTACACGATCGGGATCCTGATCGTTGCGGGCTCGACCGGCGCCGCGGCGATCGCCGCAAACTACGCACAGTTCGTGGTGCTCCGTGGCGTGGGCGGTATCGGGTCGGCAATGTTTACGGTCGCCGCGACGGCGCTCCTCATCAAGGTGAGCCCGCCCGAGGCTCGCGGCCGCGTCGCCAGCCTCAACGCCGCGGGGTTCCTGCTCGGCGGCCTGCTCGGCCCGGTATTCGGCGGCATTGTCGCAGGCCTCGGTATTCGAGCGCCGTTCGTGTTCTACTTCTTCACGCTGCTCGCGGCGGCAGCGGTCGTGGCGATCGCCCTGCGCCGCTCACGCGCGGCCGGCCACCCAAACGGGGACGGCGACGACGACGAGCGCGTCTCGCTCGCGGCAGCGCTCCGGGTGCCGCAGTATCGCACGCTCCTGCTGTCGGTGTTCTCGTTTGGCTGGGCATCGTTCGGCGTGCGCGTCTCGATCATCCCGATTTTTGTCGCCGTCGCGTTCAACGGCGACGCCGCCACCGCCGCCTGGATCCTCGCCGCCTACGCCGCCGGCAACGCGATCCTCATCTTCCCCTCCGGCCGCTGGAACGACACGCTCGGCCGCAAACCGATGCTGGTCATCGGCTCCGCCATCCTCGCGGTCACCTACGCGGCATTCCCCGCGTCCCCCACCCTGTGGGTGGCCGCGGGCGTGATGTTCGCCGCGGGCGCCGGTTCAGCACTCGTGAACCCCGGGCAGCAGGCCGTACTCGCCGATGTGCTCGCGCGCCGCAGAGGCGGCAACGTCGTCGCCGCCTACTCGATGATGAGCGACCTCGGCGGCGTGCTCGGCCCGTTGATCGCCGGTGCGATCGTGGACGCCGCGGGCTTTGGGTGGGCGTTCGCGGTCACCGCGGCGCTGATCGCCGTGGCAGGTATCGCTTGGACGCTCGTCCCCGACTCGCGGCAGCTCGGCCGCGACCCGGGCCACACCGAGAACCGATAGCCGCGCGGCGGCGCCTATCCTTCGAGGTCGTCGACGCCCGGCACCCAGCTCAGGCCCGGCCGCCCCCACCCGTTCTTGCGCTCAGCCTTCTGCGCGCCCCGGCTTTCCGGGTGCACGAGGCGATCCACGTAGAGCAGACCGCTCAGGTGGTCGTACTCGTGCTGCAGGATTCGGGCGAACCAGCCGCTGGCCTCCACTTCAAACGGCTTGCCATCGATGTCCTGCGCGCGGAGCAGTGCGCGCTCCGAGCGTCGCAGCGCGAATCGCTCGCCGGGAAACGACAGGCACCCCTCGATCTCCTCGTCGCCGGGGAGCCCGGGCTCGGGCGGCGAGATCCAGAGCGTCGGATTGATCGCGACACCCTGCGGGGCTGCCTCGTCCTGGTCCTCGTACAGCCACACAAACACCTGGAGCCCCACCCCGACCTGCGGCGCTGCGAGCCCCACCCCCGGTGCGGCCACCGTCGTCTCGAACATGTCGTCAACGAGCGTGCGAAGCGTCGCGTCGAACTCGGTGACGGGCGCGGCCGGGCGGTGCAGTACCGGCTCACCGGAGATCACAATAGGGAGAACAGCCATGACTCCCAGCTTAGGGCGTCTCGGACCCCGGCCCCGCCGCAGGGGCGGGCGATAGACTTGCTTGGCTGCGGGTTACTCGCAGCAGAGTGCTGCGGGCCACACGCGGCAGAGTATCGAACGCCGCGAGAGGAATCACCATGCCGAGTGCACCCGCCGAGCAGATTGTTTGGATCGACTGCGAGATGACGGGACTCGACGTGGACCGCGACGGCCTGTGCGAGATCGCCGTGATCGTGACCGACTTCGATCTCACGCCGCTCGATGACGGCTTCGACATCGTGATCAACCCGGGTCCCGACGCGCTGGCCAACATGAACGATTTCGTGCGCAACATGCACGAGACCTCGGGGCTTCTCCCCCGCATCGAGTCGGGCGCCACGCTCGCCGAGGCCGAGGAGCAGGTCATGGCCTATCTCAAGCGGTTCGTCACCGCGGGCCGGCGCCCGCTGGTGGCGGGGAACACCATCGGCATGGACCGCAGGTTCATTTCAAAGTACCTGCCCAACCTTGAGGAGACGCTCCACTACCGCAGCGTCGACGTGTCAACGATCAAGGAGCTCAGCCGGCGCTGGTACCCGGCCGCCTACTTCGGCGCCCCGGCGAAGCACGGTGGGCACCGCGCCCTCGCCGACATCGCCGAGTCGATCCAGGAACTCGCGTACTTCCGCGACGCCGTGATGATCGCGCAGCCCGGCCCGGACAAGGCGGCGTCGAAGGCGATCGCACAGTCGGCGACGGAGCGGTTCGCCACGCTCCTCAGCGGCCCCGCCGAACCTGAGTCAGAGTAAGGCGTGGGACGCGCGGTGTGACGACCGGTTTTAGCCCCCCAGTCGTGCCATAATAAACACCGCTGAGCAGCTGCACTTCGCGTCTGCGGCCGTCGCGGTATGGCACCGCGATTTGGGGGAAAGGGGCCGTGTTCAGACGCATGAATGCGACGACTCGAGACACAGCTTTTGCGGCACCGTTCGCGCTGATCGCCATCGGCACCGTCGCCTTTGGCGTCGGCCGCCTGATCTGGTCCGCTCCCGAGTCATGGACCCTCGTGCTCACCGTGATCATCGGGGTGCTCATTTGCGGTTCATTCCGCGTGGGCGTCGGCACGGCGCCCGGCTTCCCGGTGGTTGGGGTCACCATCACCATGCTCGCGATCGAGCCGATCAGCAGCTCCCCGTACACGGGCGTGGGCGTCTGGGCGATCGGGATCCTGCTCTCGCAGCTCATCGGCAGCAGTGACACCCTCCGCTCGCTGTACCTCGCGGGACTCTGCGCGGTCGCCGCGTTTGGTTTCGTGGCCGTCTCCGATTCCCTCACGTCTTCGGGGGTGTGGCTCCCGCTCGCATACCTGGCCGCGACCGCCGCCTACTACGCGGTCTTCCTGACCGGCGAGCTCGTGCGCTGGCGGCTGAGCCCCGCGTTCGACACGGCGCTCGGTTTCTCAATCATCAGCCCGCGCAAGCTCTCCCTCGTGGTCCTCGGAGTGGCCGCGGTCGCGACGCTCATGAACTACGTCGACGCCGCAATCATCCCCTGGCTTGAGTTCGATCCCGAGGTGCGCCGCGCGCCATTTGTGGTGCTGCTCGCAGCGGCGCTGTTTTACGCGCTCGCCCAACGCTCGCGCGCCACCGAGCTCGAGCAGCGGTTGCGCGCCATGCTGTCCGCGGCCGTTGAGCTGCCGCGTGAGACGGGCGCCGAGTTTATCGCCGCACTCCAGTGTCGCACCCGCACGATCCTCCGCGCCGCAAACGTCGAGGTGCGCGCGACACCCCCGGAACGGCAGGAGATCGGGGCGCCGGTAAAGTTCGACCCGGCAGCCGAGCCGCAGTACCTGATCGCCACCCACAAGGCCGGCGGCACGTCGTTCACGCGCGAGGATAAGCGGGCGATTTCGACCCTCGCGCACGTGGCGAGCGAGGCGGCGCGGGTGCAGAGCGAGGTCGATGCGCTTGAGCGTCGCGCAAGCACCGATCCCCTCACCGGCCTCCCCAACTACGGCGCGTTCCAGCAGGCGCTCGTGGCGGCAAACGAGCACCGGCCATACCACGAGGGCATCGCGCTCCTCTTCATCGACCTCGACAACTTCAAGAAGCTCAACGACAATTTTGGGCACCGCGCGGGTGACGAACTCCTCAAGGTCGTCGCGGAGCGGCTCCAGCACGCAGCCGGGGGCGGCGATTTCGTTTCCCGGGTGGGTGGCGACGAGTTCGTGGTGATCCTCACGGGGCTTGTCACGCTTGAGCAGGCCCGCGAGACCGCCGACCGCATTATCGCGGCGGTCAGCGACCGACTCACCCTCGACGGACACGACATGCGTCCGCTCGTGAGCGCGGGGCTCGCGTTTTCGCACCACCGGGAGATCGACGCGCAGACCCTCGTCGAAGACGCGGACCGCACCATGCTGCAGGTCAAGCGGTCGCGCCACCTCGGCTCCGCCGCCGAGCACAGCAGCGTCAGTGTGTCCACGCACCGCTCCACCCGCACCAACGACATTGTGGCGCGCGCGATCCGCGACGACCGGCTCGTCCTCGCGTTCCAACCGATTGTGGGTCTCGACGACGGCAAGATTTGGGCCTTCGAGGCACTCATCCGCTACGTTGACCCCGAGCTCGGCCCGATCACCCCGCCGTCGCTGGTGGCGCGGGCGAAGAGCCTGGGCCTCATGAACGAGCTGACGCAGCAGGTCATCACGAAGGCCCTGCGCGCGGCCTCCGAGTTCAATCGGCTCGAACCGAGCATCACGTGCATCACGGTCAACCTCGAAGTGGGCCAGATCAGCGACGCCGAGCTGGGGCCGTTCATCCGCGAAGCGGCGCGGGCGCATCCAGATCTGAAGCTCTGCGTCGAGCTCAACGAGCGATCCCTCCGCGAGGTCACGGACGAGCTGCGCCGCGACGCCGAGTCGCTGCAGCGCGCCGGCGTGCTGATCGCCCTCGACGACTACGGCTCCGATGACTCGTCCGTCGGCGCGCTCGTGAGATTCCCGATGAACATCCTCAAGATCGATAAGAGCATCATCAGCAACCTCGACGACGTGCGCCAGCGCGAGGTCGTCAAGTCCCTGCAGGTGTTCGGCGACAACCTCGACTACACGGTGGTGGTTGAGGGCATCGAGTCGCTCGACGCGGCGGAGGTGCTGTCCTCGCTCGGGGTGCGCAGCGCACAGGGCTACTTCTTCGGCCGCCCGCTCGGGTACGGCCAAACCATCGACCGGCTTCGCCGCTGGGGCACCCGCTCCATGGCCGGGCCGCGGGCCGGCAGCGGCGCGTAGCAGGGGGCCCGGCCGGCGCGTGGCAGGGCGCTAGAGCGCCTGCGGGGTCACGTCGACCCCACCGACCAGGCGCGCAATCGCGTCCTCGGGAACGAACTCCGGGTCCGGCTCGATGAACGCGTCGACCACGCCGATAAAGGACAGCGCGGCGACCGACCAGGTCTCGGTTGCGGCCCCCGCCTCTGCGGTAGCGTCGCCGCCGGAGTGCTCGCCGTCATCGGCCGGGAACTCGAAGTGGGCCTCCACCAGTGCGGGAACCGTCGCCCGCACGATTCCGAGGCCCTCGATCACCGACGCTGCGGCGATCACGAACGGCTGGTAGTCGTTGTGGAACACGGGTTTGAGGCGGTAGCCAACCGTGGGAAGCACGTTGCGGTAGAAGCTCTCCATCGTCTCCACGAACGAGAGCTCGCTGGCCCGCAGCGCCTCGAGCACCCGGTCCCTCGCCTCGCCCTCCGGCCACGACAGGATCGTGGTCGAGAGCGCCGCGTAGGTGCGCCACTTGCTCGACGCCGTCACCACGTCGAAGTTGTACTCCGCGGCGGTGCGAATCACGTCGATCAGCACGCCGCGGCGGCCCTTCGGCGAGTGCAGATCGTCGACGCGCATGCCGAGGTACTGCCAGGTGGTCAGGAGGGTCTGCGTGTCCGCGCGATCGATCCGCGCCTGGTTCGCAAGCTCGCAGAACAGATCGGCGAGAAACGCCTCGGCCGACGCCCACACCTGGGCAAACTGCCGAGTGGTGACTCCGGCCTCACGGGCCAACTGCTCGACGAGCGCCGCGTTGATCCCGAGCGAGAGCCCCACGGCTTCGACGTGCTGGGTGCCGCGCTGCAGCAGCCTCGCACGCACGTCCTCGAGCCCAGGATGACTCCCCTGTCCGCTCACCCGATCCCACATTTCTCCCGGCATAGCTCCCCCTGATCGCGACAGCCTAATTAATACATCCTACCAACCCGAAATGCCGCACAACAGCGTCGTTTTCGCCGTCGGATCCGGCCCACGCTTGCACCGCCGCCCGTTCTGCGGCTCGCCGCACCCAAAACGGTGTGTCGAGCGCAGTTATGCGGCAGAATAGTTCACCGCACGAGTGTCACCCGGCTGTGCCGTGGGGGAACGGCAGCAATGTCCGTGGCGAGTGACGCCGTGCTGTACCTGGGGGGGGCTCCACAGTTGTCCAATATTGACCGCACCGTCACGAATCACGACGTGATTCCGACGCTCAATTCGCACGTGTTCGATGAGCATCCGACAGCGAGGCTCGCGTGCGGGCTCATCGCCGTGAACGACGTCCCGCTTCCGGGGCTCGAATCCGAGTACGCGAGCCACTTCGAGCTCCGCCGGAGGGTCTACGTCGACCAGACCGGTCAGCTCGATGCGAGCGAGCTCCAGGACGACGGCACCGACCGCGACCCGGACGACGCGCGATCCGCAACCTTCGCGGTGTTCGAGAATCACCCGGCCGGCCTGCGCGTCCTCGGCGTTGCGCGCCTGATCCTGCGCGGCACCGACGCGCCGCTCCCCGTCGAGGAGTTCTGTCCAGACTCGTTCGCGACCGGCGAGCTCAGTCCGCGCAGCGTTGAGGTGTCCCGCGTCATCGCGCGGCACGAGACCGCGCTCGTGCAAAACGTGGTGCAGTGGCACCTCTTCACGCTCATGCTCGCCTACATCGCCAACCACGAACTCGAGCGCACCTTCGCGATCATCGAGCCCTGGTTCGAGCGCCACCTCAAGAGCATCATCTCCATCACCCGCATCGGTGAGCCGCGGTACGTGGAGCACTACCTCGACTACAACCTGCCGATCGAGATCGATATCCCCGCTTCGGCGCTGCTTGCAAACGCGCACAACGACGGCTTCATCGACCGCTACCGCGCGGCCGAGCCCGGACTCACGTTCGTGGGGCGCGCGGCGCGCGGCCCCCGAGCGGAGCAGGCAGCGTGATGCGCGGCAGCGTCTCCGCCCCCGAGTACTCACGCAACTTCGGCTTCTGGAACGAGGACGAGCAGCGCGCGCTCATGGCCGCGCGCGTCGCGATCGCCGGGGTCGGCGGAGACGGCTTCCAGCTGGGCCTCAAGCTGGCGCGGATGGGAGTGGCGCGCTTCAGCATCGCTGACCCGGAGGTCTTCGAACCCGAGAACGTCAACCGCGTTGAGGGCGCCACCGTCTCGTCGTTCAATCGGCGCAAGGCGGACGTGTTCCGTGACCGGGTGCTCGATATCAACCCGGACGCTGAGATCGACGTGTTCCTCGACGGGGTCACCCCCGACAACATCGAGGCGTTCATGCGGGGTGCCTCGCTCGTGCTCGACGAGTCAGAGCTCACCAAGCCCGAAATCGGCTCGCTCATCGCCCGGCAGGCGCGAGCGCAGGGGATCCCTGACCTCCTCGTCATGAACGTCGGCTTCGCGGCGCAGGTCACCTCGTTCGCGCCCGACTCCCCCTGGACCTTCGAGCGGTTCATGGGCTTCAGCGCGACGATGTCGCTCGACGAGATCGCCGCGGCCGGCGTGGACTTCTCCCGCTGCCTGCCCTACGTGCCGGGGTACACCGATCTGCGCTCGCTGCAAGCGGTGCAGGGCACGGTGGACACGCCGCCCGCGTCGCTCCCGTCAATCTCGATCGGCGTCGACGTGGCCTCGGCCATCGGCAGCGCGCAGGCGTTCCTGCACCTCACCGCCGGTGTGGCAAACCGCCGCCGCACGCCCGTGTGGGCGCCGCGAGTCGCCTACACCGACGCGTACTCGCTGCGCACGCGCGTGGTGCGCGCCGGGAAGCTCGCGCACCTGCGGGGACTCCTACTCGCGGCCGGACGACAGAAGCTGGGGCTCAACCCGCTCGGCAGCTACACGCCAGCCGACATCGCGCGCCGCGCGGCCGGGCGGGTCGAGGCGTAGCGACCTAATCGAAACCTTCCTCCACCAGCACGCAGCTCCCCTCGGTGATCACGTGTGCCTGACCGGAGCCGCCGACGACTCGGCTTGAGCTTTCGACGAAGAGTCGGTCCTTGAAGATGGACATGGAAAACCCTCCGTACATGCCTGGATACCCAAAGTAGAGGTCTTCGAGTGGCTCCAACGCGATGAGTTCAGTGGGAACCGGACGGACGCTCACGTGCCCCACGCGCTCGGTGCGCGCCGAGATCAGTTCCGCAAGGTGCCGGTCCCACGCAGCAAACCGCTGCTGCTCCTGCTCGTGGGGCACGCGCACGGCGAGTACTTCTGTCAGGTGCCCGTGGCCGCGCTGCCGGGACAGGTCGATCGGCCGGTCACCCTCTGCAGTGCGCAGCGAACGCCATCCGCCGCGGCGGATGAGTTCCGCCACCACGTCCACCGGCGCCCCGAGCCAGGCCGCCTGGTGGAGCGGCGCAAACAGTGATCGCCCACCGATCCGCCACTGATTCGCGCTCAACCGCTCATTCGCGTCGAGGAGCCCAAACACGTCATCCCACCTGCCAGCCCTGGCCGCGTCGGCGAGCAGAGTGACGCTCGCCACGTGGTTCTCGGTGAGGGACCCCGAATCAACGACGCCAGGCCATTCGACAGTCACGTGCTCCCCGCTTTCAGTCTTCGAGAGGTGTCCCCCAGACTACTTGGGCTGGCGGCACGTGCTGAATACCGCGCTCGCACGGCCCGCGGCGCGGCACCGCATCGCGCGCGAGCGAGCGCGCAATGCCGCGCGGCCGTGGTCGCGGCGCGGGCGCACCATGCGTGGAAACGAAAAAAGTGAGGCTCACACTCTCACAAGACCGAATCGTCTTGGGAGGGTGTGAGCCTCACTACTTGGGGTGGCTAACGGGACTTGAACCCGCGACCACCGGCACCACAAGCCGGTGCTCTACCGACTGAGCTATAGCCACCATGCGACCGCATTCACCGGGGCGAACGAGGCAACTCAACGATCATAACCCATATCGGGGGCCTCTCGCGAACCGGCGCGTCGCCCCGGGTGCGCCGCGCAGAATCTCGGTCTCTCACCCGCCGTTCGCCGCTTCTGTGTAGGGTGAAAGCATGCTCGTCATCCCCCTTGAAGAGTTCGAGGCCCTCGTATCCGACGGCCTCGATTCGCTGCACGACGACATGATGTCTCAACTCGACAACGTCATCTTCCTCGTCGAGGACCGACCGCAGGACGGCAGCGATATTCTCGGCGTCTACGAGGGCTTCTCCCTCGCCGAGCGCAACGTCTACGGCTATGGCGAAGAGCCAGACCGCATCATCCTCTTCCGGGAGAATCTCCTGGAGCACTGCGCCGACCACGACGAGCTCGTGCACGAGATCCGCGTGACGCTCGTGCACGAGATCGCCCACTTCTACGGGCTCACCGAAGAACGCATCCACGAGCTCGGGTGGGGGTGATGGGAATGACCGAGACCGAGGTCAGTCGCGTTGCAGACGCCCAGCTGCTGCCCGACCACGGCTGGCAAGCGGTGGTGTGGGACGATCCGGTCAACCTCATGTCGTACGTCGCGTACGTGTTCCAGACCCACTTCGGCTTTGAGCGCGGCCACGCGGAAGAGCTGATGCTGCGCGTGCACCACAGCGGCAGCGCGGTCGTTGCTGAGGGGAGCCGGGAGGCGATGGAGATGCACGTCGAGGCGATGCACGGCTACGGCCTGTGGGCCACCGTTCGCGAGGCTGGAGCCGCATGAAGCTGATGCCGACGCCCGATGGGCTGAAAGTCACGTTCGAGTACGACGAGGCAGCGATGCTGGACCAGCTCGTCACGCAGCTCACGCAGTTGCTCCAGAGCCACAGCGGCACCGCACTTGACCCTGACCCGCTGTTCGCGAGCCTGGAGGTGGGCGGCTCGGACGAGCTGCCCGAGGATCCGGCGCTTGCGCGCCTGTTCCCGGACGCCTACCCGGAGGACGGCGAGGCCTCGTCATTTCGGCAGGTCACCGAGCAGGGTCTCCTCAACCGCAAGCTCCAGGACGCGGCGGTGGTCACCTCCGCGCTGGGTCTCGGCGACCCACCGGCCGGACCAGCAGAACCGTCCGAGCCGATTGTGATCAAGATCTCACCGGTCACGCTCCCCGCCTGGGTGCGCACCCTCACCGCTCTGCGGCTGGCAATCGCCGCGCGCATCGGGCTCGACACCACCGAGGATCGCGAACAGCTCCTCGACGGCGACGACACCCGGGGCACGGTGCTCGTGTTCGACTGGCTCGCCGCAATCATCGAGTCGGTGCTCACGATCATGGCCGCGACCGACGAGGACGCCGCGAGCGACGCCGGCTGAGCGACGACGACGGCTCCTCGCCGGGCGACTGAGCGACGACGACGGCTCCTCGCCGAGCGACTGAGCGGCCGCCGCTGAGCACGACGCCCGCTAGGCGGGCGGCTGCAGCGATCGGGGGTCGACCACTTCGCCCCGCCCCGTGAGCAGGCTGGCCGAGGTGACCCCGGCGGCGCCGAATCTGCCGCGCACCTCGTCGACGGCCTGGTCGACGGCCCGCCAGTCTTCGTCGTCGCTCCACAGCGCCGCCGGGTCGCTCCCGGCCGGCGCGAGCTGCTCGGCGCGCACCCCGATGAGCCGCACTGGGCGTCCCGTGCCGAGGCCACCGAGCAGCTCGCGCGCGGTCTGGTAGATCCGCTGCGTGGCGTTCGTCGCCTCTGAGAGGGTGCGCGACCGCGAGACCGTCTCAAAGCTCTCCCAGCGCACCTTGATCGCCACGGTGCGCGCCTCGAGGCCCGCGTCGCGGAGCCGCTCCCCCGTGCGCGTGGCGAGGCGCAGCAGCTCACGCTCAAGAAACTCGCCGTCCACGACGTCGCGGGCGAAGGTCTCCTCGTGGCCGATGCTCTTCTCCACCCGCGTGGTCTCAACGGCGCGCGCATCGCGGCCGTTCGCCAGCGCGTGCAGCCGCTGCGCGCTCGAGGTGCCCACGAGGCGGGTGAGCGCGGGCAGCGGCTCGCGTGCGAGATCCGCCACCGAGTGGATCGCCCGCGACTTCAGCGTGCGCGCGGTCGCCTGCCCCACACCCCACATCGCCTCCACCGGGAGCGTGTGCAGGAACTCGACGGTGCGCGCCGGCGGGATCTCAAGAATGCCGTCTGGCTTTGCGCGCTGCGAGGCGAGCTTCGCGACGAACTTGGTCGCCGCGAGCCCCACGGACGCCGGGAGGCCCGTCTGCTCGCGGATCCGTTCCCGGAGCGCACGCGCGATGTCGGCCGGGGTGCCAAACAGCTTCAGCGATCCGGACACGTCAAGGAACGCCTCGTCGATACTGAGCGGCTCCACCAGCGGAGTGAACTCGTGGAAGATCGCCATCACCTGCTTCGACGCGCGGCGATACTTCTCGAACGAGGGCGGGATCAGCACGAGCTCGGGGCAGAGCTGCTTCGCCCGAGCAACCGGCATGGCAGAGCGCACACCAAAGCGACGCGCCTCGTAGCTCGCGCTCGACACCACCGAGCGGGTTGTGTCGTGGGCGGAGACCACCGGCTTGCCGCGCAGCTCCGGGTAGTCGAGCAGCTCGACCGACACGAAAAACGAGTCCATGTCGACGTGCAGCATCGAGGCCACCGAACGCTGCGACTCATTCATGCATCAATTGCACCACAGACCACCGACCTTTCTTGTAGCGTTAGCCGTGAACACCACTGGCTCCGGCACGAAAGCAGGCCCATGGCACGGCAGGACTCCCCCACCCCTCGCCCCTCGGTCGCGCGGCTGCGCGACCGGCCAACCGCGGACGTGATCATCGTCGGCGGCGGCATCAACGGCATCGCCACGTTCCGTGAGCTCGCGCTCCAGGGCGTCGACGTGATGCTCGTCGAGCGCGGCGACTTCGTATCCGGCGCGTCCTCCGCCTCGAGCCACATGGTCCACGGCGGCGTCAGGTACCTCGAAAACGGCGAGCTGCGGCTCGTGCGCGAGGCGGTCCAGGAGCGCAACCGGCTGCTGCGCAACGCGCCACACTACGTCGCCCCGCTCGAGACCACGATTCCGATCTTCAAGACGTTCTCCGGTGTGCTCACGGCCCCGTTCAGACTGCTCGTCTCGCACGGACGCGGCAAGCCGCGCGAGCGGGGCGCCCTGCTGATCAAGATCGGGCTCGTGATCTACGACACGTTCTCGCGCGGCGGCGGGCGCGTCCCGCGGCACCGCTTCCACGGGAGAGAACGGTCGCTGCGGGCACTGCCGCGGCTCAACCCCCGGATCAAGTACACCGCCACGTACTTCGACGCGTCGATGCACGACCCCGAGCGGCTCGCGCTCGACGTGCTGGGCGACGGGATCGCCGCCGGGCAGCAGCAACCGGGCGCGCTGCCCGAGACCGCAACCGCGCGCGCGGCGAACTATGTCTCGGCGGTCGGCTTCGCCGACGGCGGCGTGCAGCTGCGCGACGAGCTCACCGGGGACGAGTTCTCGCTCACCGCGCGGGTCGTGATTAACACGAGCGGCCCGTGGACCGACCAGACCAACGCGGCACTCGGCCGGCCCACCCACTACATGGGCGGCACGAAGGGCTCGCACATCGTGTTCGATCACCCGGAGCTGCTCGCAGCGACCGGCGGGCGCGAAATGTTCTTCGAGCACTCGGACGGCCGGATCGTGCTCATCTACCCGCTCAAGGGCCGGGTGATGGTGGGCACCACCGACATCGACGCCGACCCCGGCGAGCCGAGCGTCTGCACCGACGCCGAGGTTGACTACTTCTTCGACCTCATCCCCCACGTCTTCCCGAGCGTCACGGTGCGCCGCGACCAGATCGTGTACTCGTTCTCCGGGATCCGACCACTGCCCCGGCACGACGACACCGCGCCGGGCTTCGTGTCGCGCGACTACCGGATCGAGCACGGCTGGCTCGGGGGCGTCCGCACGCTCAGCCTCGTGGGGGGCAAATGGACCACGTTCCGCGCGCTCGCCGAGCACCTGGGCGATGAGACGCTGCAGCTGCTCGGCGCGACGCGTACCGTGAGCACCCGCGCCACCATGATCGGCGGCGGGGCGGGCTTCCCCAGGGACCGCGCCTCGCGGCGGATCTGGATCGCCAAGCACGGCGGCAGCCACGACCCGGTGCTCGTCTCCCGGCTGCTCGACCGGTACGGTACCCGCGCCACCGAGGTGCTCGCGACGCTCCCAGCCGCCCCCGAGGAGCTCGCCTCGGCGCCGGGCTACTCGGCCGAGGAGCTCGCCCACCTGGCCGGAGCCGAGGGTGTGGTCCACCTCGACGACCTCCTGCTGCGGCGCACCTCGATCGCGTTCGTCGGCGGGATGACGGCCGACACGCTCAGGGAGGTGGCCGCCGCGATCGCCCCCGCGCTGGGCTGGGACGCCGCCACCCAGGAGGCGGAGGTTGCGCGCACCACCGAGCTCCTCCGAACCGCCCACCGGGTCGAGCTCGGAGCACGCGGCCTCGTCGCGCAGCACTAGCGTCGCCACCCGGCGTCCGCCACCCGGCGCTCGCTGCCAGCTTCCCGATATTCCGTCCCTTCCCTTCGCAGACCAGATCGCCGTTCCGCCGCACCGTCAGAGGAGACCCACATGCCCGAATACGTGATCTCGATCGATCAGGGCACCACGTCCTCCCGCGCCATCATCTTCGACCGCGCCGGAAGTCTTGTCGCCGTGGGGCAGAAGGAGCACGCGCAGCTCATGCCGCAGGCCGGATATGTTGAGCACGATCCCCTGCAGATCTGGCAGAACGTGCAGGAGGTGATCGGCGTCGCGCTCGGCCGGGCGGACCTCACCGGCCAGGACATCGCCGGGATCGGCATTACCAACCAGCGCGAGACCACGATCGTGTGGGATCGCCACACCGGCGAGCCGATCCACAACGCGATCGTGTGGCAGGACACACGCACGCAGCCGCTCATCGACGAGCTCGCCGCGTCGGGCGGCACCGATCGCTTCCGCAGCACGACTGGGCTCCCGCTCGCCAGCTATTTCTCCGCGTCAAAGATCGCGTGGCTGCTCGAGCACGTCCCCGGCGCCCGCGAGCGGGCCGAGGCCGGCGATCTCCTCTTCGGCACCCCGGACACGTGGGTGCTCTGGAACCTCACCGGCGGGCCCGAGGGCGGCGTGCACATCACCGACGTCACGAACGCCTCGCGCACACTGCTCATGGAGCTCACCACACTCTCCTGGCACGACGAGCTGCTCCGGGCGTTCAACATCCCCCGCGCCATGCTTCCCGAGATCCGCTCGTCGTCCGAGGTGTACGGCCACGCCGAACCGTCCTCGCTGCTGCACGGCGTCCCGGTCGCCGGGATCCTCGGCGACCAGCAGGCGGCGACGTTCGGGCAAGCGGCTTTCGAGGCTGGCACGTCGAAGAACACCTACGGCACGGGCTGCTTTCTGATTTTCCAGACGGGCACGGAGATCGTCCACTCGACCAACGGACTCATCACCACCGTCGGCTATCAGCTCGGCGACGCTCCCGCACACTACGCGCTCGAGGGATCGATCGCCGTCACGGGGTCCCTGATTCAGTGGCTCCGCGACCAGCTCGGGCTGATCCGTTCGGCCGACGAGGTCGAGGCGCTCGCGGGCTCGGTGCCCGACAACGGCGGGGTGTACGTGGTCCCGGCGTTCTCCGGGCTGTTTGCCCCCTACTGGCGGCCCGACGCGCGCGGCGCGATCGTGGGGCTCACCAGGTACGCGAACCGCGGTCACATCGCGCGGGCCGCCCTTGAGGCGGTCGCGTACCAAACCCGCGACGTGCTCGACGCCGTCAACGCGGACGTGCCCGTCCCCCTGGCGGAGCTGCGCGTCGACGGCGGCATGGTCGCCAACGACACACTGATGCAGTTTCAGGCCGACGTGCTCGGCGTCCCGGTCGTGCGGCCGCGAGTTGCCGAGACCACGGCGCTCGGCGCCGCGTACGCGGCGGGCCTCGCGGTGGGCTTCTGGTCTGGCATCGACGAGCTGCGCGCCAACTGGCGGGAGGATCGCCGCTGGGAGCCGCACCTCGAACAGGCCGAGCAGGACCGGCTGCTTCGGCAGTGGCGCAAGGCAGTGTCGAAGTCGATTGACTGGGTCGACGCCGACACACAGTAGTTGGCACTCAGACAGCGCGGTCACACCCGCCCCGCTCACATGCGAGGCTGAGTAGCCCAGAGTCGCGAGTTACTCACAGACCCACCTGCGCGCCCAATTTCACGACCCCACCCTGGCACGATCGGTACACACCACACACAATAGGGAGCGTGACGACCGTGACTGAACCTCAAATCTGGACCGCCATCGGCTTGCTCGTCGCGACGCTCGTGAGCATGGTGGTGCTGACGTCGCGCGCCACGCACCGCACCGTGGGGGTCCTGGTAGACGGGCTCCGCGCCGAAATGCGGCTCCACTTCACTCAGATCGAGCGCAACTTCGAACAGATCGACCGCCAGTTTGCACGGGTCGACCGCCAGTTCGAGCGGGTCGAGCACCAGTTTGCGCAGATTGACGAGCGTTTCACGCGGGTCGAGCAGCAGTTTGATCGGATTGACGGGCGTTTCTCGCGCGTCGAGGCCAGGCTCGACCGCCTCTCTGCTGACGTCGCTGGCCTCGACCGCGATATGCAAACGGTGGTGCGCCGCGTCTTCCCCGACCCGGGCGCCGAGTAGCGCGCGCCGGCGCGACTCCGCCCGTGCACGCTCAACGGACGAGGCGCCCGGCGGATCACTCCGCCGGACGCCTCGTCCGGGTACTCCGCGAACTTCGTTACGCGCTCGCGCGCTCCAGCACGAGCTCGCGCACGCGCGCGGCATCGGCCTGGCCGCGCATTGCCTTCATCACCGAACCGATGATCGCCCCGGCGGCCTGCACCTTGCCGTCGCGGATCTTCGCGAGCACGTCGGGCTGCTCGGCAAGCGCGGCGTCGACGGCGGCGATGAGGGCCCCGTCGTCCGACACGATCGCGAGGCCGCGCGCGGCGACGATCTCCGCCGCGGTGCCCTCGCCGTCGATGATGCCGGCGATGACCTGGCGCGCCAGCTTGTCGTTCAGCGTGCCCTCGTCCACGAGCGCCACGACCGAGGCGATCTGCTCGGGGGTGATGAGCTCGGTCGGAACCGCGCTTCGCTCGTTCGCGATGCGCGCGATCTCGCCCGTCCACCACTTGCGCGCGGCATGGGCCGGCACGCCGGCGGCGACGGTCGCTTCGATCGCGCCGACCAGGCCCGCGTTGACGACGTCCTGGAACTCGAGTGCGGAGAACTGCCACTCGGAGATCAGGCGGCGCCGGCGCAGCGTGGGGTGCTCGGGCAGCCCGGCGCGGAGCTCCTCAACCAGCTCGCGCGACGGGGTGAGCGGAGCCAGGTCGGGCTCCGGGAAGTACCGGTAGTCGTCGGCGTCGCTCTTCGGACGGCCCGGGGAGGTCTCCCCGGTGTCCTCGTGCCAGTGACGCGTCTCCTGCGTGATCGCAGTGCCCTCGGAGAGCAGCTGCGCCTGGCGCTGGATCTCGAAGCGCACCGCGCGCTCGATCGAGCGCAGCGAGTTCACGTTCTTCGTCTCCGTGCGAGTGCCGAGCACGCTCATGCCGGCGTCCTCGTTGCCACGCGGCCGCAGGGACACGTTCGCGTCGCAGCGCAGGTTCCCGCGCTCCATCCGCGCATCGGAGATCCCGAGCGCCGTGACCAGCTCGCGGATCGTCGCAACGTACGCCGCGGCGATCTCGGGGGTGTCGGCCTCGCCGCCAAAGATCGGGCGGGTGACGATCTCGACGAGCGGCACGCCGGCCCGGTTGTAGTCAACCAGCGAGTACTCCGCACCCTGGATGCGCCCGGTTGAGCCGCCGATGTGGTTCAGCTTCCCGGCGTCCTCCTCCATGTGGGCGCGCTCGATCGGCACGTGCACCACACGGCCGCTCGCGAGCTCGATCTCCACCGTGCCGTCGAACGCGATCGGATCGTCGTACTGCGAGATCTGATAGTTCTTCGCCATGTCTGGGTAGAAGTAGTTCTTCCTCGCGAACCCGGAGACCTCAGCGATCTCGCACCCGAGCGCGAGGCCCAGGCTGATCGAGTAGCGCACGGCCTGCTCGTTGACCACCGGCAGCGCGCCGGGCAGCCCGAGGCACACCGGAGTGAGGTTCGTATTCGGCTCAGCACCGAAGGTGTTCGGGGCGGAGGAGAACATCTTCGTGGCGGTGTTGAGTTCCACGTGCACCTCGAGCCCGATGACCGGCTCGTAGCGCTCGAGCGCTTCCTCGAACTTCATCAGCTTCGTCTTCGCCATTACGCGGCCGCCTTCCGGCTCGGGGCACCTGCAAGGGACGGGGCCTGCGCCCAGAACGGCGCACCATCGCGGTCTGCGATGAGCTGCTCGATCGCGGCGCCGGCGCGGTACAGGCGAGCGTCTTCGAAGGCCGGGGCCATGAGCTGCAAGCCGACGGGCAGGCCGTCCTCGCTCGCGGTACCGATCGGGAGGCTGAGCCCCGGGATCCCTGCGAGGTTCGCGGGGATCGTGGTGGCGTCGTTCAGGTAGTCCTGCATCGGGTCTCCCGTGTGCGTGCCGAGCGCCCACGCGGTCGTGGGCGCCGTCGGCGAGGCGATCACGTCGACCTGGGCGAACGCCGCGGCGAAGTCGCGCTGGATCAGCGTGCGCACCTGCTGCGCGCTGCCGTAGTACGCGTCGTAGTAGCCGGCAGAGAGCGCGTAGGTGCCCAGGATGATGCGGCGCTTCACCTCGGCGCCGAAGCCCGCGGCGCGGGTCTCACTCATGACCCCCTCGACGGTGCCACCGCCGGCGGGGGTAACTCGGAGGCCGAAGCGCACCGAGTCGTACTTCGCAAGGTTGCTCGATGCCTCAGCGGGGAGGATCAGGTAGTAAGCGGCAACCGCGTACTCGAAGTGCGGTGCGTCGATCTCGACGATCTCGGCACCCTGTGCCTGCAGCAGCGCGAGCGACTCGTCGAAGCGCGCCTTGACGCCCGGCTGCACGCCGTCGATCATCAGCTGCTTCACCACGCCCACGCGAAGGCCGCGCAGGCTCGCCGGGTCGGCGCCGCTGCGCGCGGCGGCGGCCATCGACGGCCACGCGTGGTTGAGCGAGGTGGAGTCGTGGTGATCGTGCCCGGCGACCACGTCGTGCAGCAGCGCGGTGTCGAGGACGGTGCGCGCACAGGGGCCGATCTGGTCGAGGGACGACGCGAGCGCGATGGCGCCGTAGCGGCTCACCCCGCCGTACGTGGGCTTTGCGCCGACGGTGCCGGTGAGGGCGGCCGGCTGGCGGATCGAGCCGCCCGTGTCCGAGCCGAGCGCGAGCGGCGCGGCGAACGCGCCCACCGCGACGGCCGAGCCGCCACCGGAGCCGCCGGGCACGCGAGACGTGTCCCACTGATTGTGCGTGGGCCCGTACGCCGAGTTCTCGGTGGCCGATCCCATGGCAAACTCGTCCATGTTCGTCTTGCCGATGTTCACGAGGCCCGCGGCGCGCGCCTTCGCGACGGCGGTCGCGTCGTACGGCGAGCGGTAGCCCTCGAGAATCTTCGACCCGGAGGTGGCCGGCATGTCGGTGGTGACGAGCACGTCCTTGATCGCCAGGGGCACGCCGGCGAGCTCGCCAAGCTGCTCTCCCGCGGCCCGGCGCTCGTCGACCGCGCGCGCGGCCGCGAGCGACGCCTCGGCGTCGGTCGCGAGGAACGCGTGCAGCTCGCCGTCAACGGCGGCGATGCGGTCAAGGTGCGCCTGCGTCGCCTCGACGGACGACACCTCGCCTGCGGCGAGCTTCGCGGCGAGATCCGCCGCGGTCAGCTGAATCAGCTCGCTCATTACTGTTCTTCTCCCAGGATCGATGAAACGCGGAACATGCCGTCCGTCGTCTCGGGCGCGTTCGCGAGGGCCTGCTCGTGCGTCAGCACATCAGCGATCACGTCGGGGCGCGTCACGTTGTTCAGCGGGATCGGGTGGCTGGTCGCTGGCACGTCGGCGCTCACGACCTCACCCACCTTCGCGATATTCGTCAGAATCGAGCCGAGCTCGGTCGTGAGCGATTCGATCTCGGTGTCGGTCAGTGCGATCCGGGCGAGACCGGCGAGATGCTGCACGGTCTCGGCCGTGATCTCACCGCTCGTCGCGGCGGGACCGGCCGCAGAGGTTTCAGGCATGCTGCTCCATCATGGCTTCGGGTGTGGTTCTCAGACCCCACCATCTTAGCGAGCGGTCGCGGGGAGCCCGCCCGGTTCACCGTCTGGTGCGCGGCTGGACCCGCGCGCGGCGAACGGTGCGGGCGCGTCGGTGCGACTCCCGTCGATGTTCCAGAGCCCCGAGCACCCGCGCCGCGGGCTGGTGACCAGGTGGCCGTCGGCGATCCCGATCGCGGTCATCAGCGCGTAGACCGTCGTGGGGCCCACGAAGCTAAACCCGTGGCGCTTCAGTACGCGGGCGAGCTCGACCGACTCCGGAGAGGTAGCGGGCACCTCGGCGTCGGTCGCGGGCGCGGGCGACCGCTCCGGCATGTACGACCAGACGAGCTCCGCGAGTGACGGGCCGTCTGCCGCGGCGAGCTGCAGCGTGGCGCGGGCGTTGCCGATCGTCGCGTGGATTTTCCTCGAATTGCGGATGATGCCGGAGTCGGAGAGCAGCCGCTCAACGTCGCCGTCGTCGTACGCTGCGATGCGCCGCGGGTCAAAGCCGTCGAAGGCCTCCCGAAACGCCTGGCGCTTCCTGAGCACGGTGAGCCACGACAGCCCCGACTGAAACGCCTCGAGCGTGAGCCGCTCGAAGACGCCAACCTCGTCGGTGATCGGGTCGCCCCACTCGGTGTCGTAGTACTCGAGCAGGAGCGGATCTTGCGTGGCCCACGCCGCGCGCTGCGTGGGCGCGCTCTGGTCTGTCATGCCGTGTCCCTTCAGCTTTGATGGCCGCCGCCCTGGGCGGAGGTTTCGTTAAGCGTAGCGAGAGCCAGGGCAAAGCTCGCGGCAAGTTTTTCGGCTGTGGATAACTCGACCGCCGCGGCACCTATTCGGTCGCGGCAGCGGCCTCAGCCGCATCGCCGAGCTCTGCCTTGTCGCCGAGCCCCGCCGGCCCCTCCGTGACGAGCACGGCGAACTGCGCGGCGTCGAGCACGGGGATTCCGAGCTCCTCGGCCTTTGCCAGCTTCGATCCGGCGCCCGGCCCCGCCGCAACGTAGTCGGTCTTCTTCGAGACGCTCGCGGCGGCCTTCCCGCCGGCCTGGATGATCGCTTCCTTCGCGCCGTCCCGGCTGAAGCCGTCGAGCGTCCCGGTAGCCACGATCGTGAGCCCCGCGAGTACGCCCCCCTCGGCCACCGCGGCACCGGGGCCCGGATGCCCGGGGGTGGCCCACTGTACGCCGGCGGCGGTCCACCGCTCCACGATCTCGAGGTGCCAGTCGACCGCGAACCAGTCGGCAAGCGAGTCGGCGATGGTGCCGCCCACGCCGTCGACCTGCGCCAGGTCTTCCGGCGTGGCGGCGCGGATCGCGTCGAGTGAGCCAAACCAGTCGGCGAGCGCGCGAGCCGCCACGGGCCCGACGTGCCGGATGTTGAGTGATACCAAGAGCCGCCACAGGGGCTTCGTCTTCGCGCGCTCAAGCTCCTGCAGGAATGTCTCCGCATCCTTCGACGGCGACACCAGCTCGTAGTCTTTCCTCACGTTCGCGGCGCGGCGCTCGGCCGGGGTCTTGTCTTCCCAGCCCGGCGGGTACACCCGGTCGACCTTCTGGAACGGGCGGCGGCGGCGCGGCTCCCCCGTCTCGTCCTCGATAATCGGCTCCCCCGTCTCGGCGTCGCGTACGACCACCTGGATGGGGACGATCTGGTCAAGCGTCAGGTCGAACAGCCCCGCCTCGGTCTGAAGCGGGGGTGTGGCCGGCACCTCGGGCTGCGTGAGCGCCGCCGCGGTGATTTCACCGAGCACCTCGATGTCGAGCGCGCCGCGCGACCCAATGTGTTCCACCCGACCGCGCACCTGGGCGGGGCAGTCGCGCGCGTTGGGGCAGCGCAGATCGATGTCGCCCTCTTTCATGGCGCGCAGCTCGGTGCCGCACTCGGGGCAGCCCACCGGCATGCGCCACTCCACCTCGCTGCCGTCGCGCAGCTCAAGCACCGCGCCGAGCACCTCGGGGATCACGTCACCGGCCTTGCGGAGCACGACCGTGTCGCCGATCAGCACCCCCTTGGCGGCCACGACCTGCTGGTTGTGGAGCGTCGCCTGGCGCACCGTTGATCCGGCCACCTTCACCGGCTCCATCACGGCGTAGGGCGTGGCGCGCCCGGTGCGGCCCACGCCAACGCGAATATCGAGGAGCCGCGTGTGCACTTCCTCCGGCGGGTACTTGTACGCGATCGCCCAGCGCGGGGCGCGGCTCGTCTCGCCCAGCTCAGCGTGGAGCGCAAGCTCGTTCACCTTCACCACGATGCCGTCGATCTCGTGTTCGACGTCGTGGCGGTGCTCGCCGCGATCCTCGATGAACGCGGTCACCTCGGCCACGGTGTCAAACACGCGGGAGTGCGGCGAGACCGGCAGCCCCCACTCGCCCAGCAGGCGGTACGCGTCAGACTGCTCTGCGAAATCCGGATCCGCCCACGCACCGATCCCGTGCACATACAGCGAGAGCCGGCCGAGCCGCTCGCGCATCAGCTCGAGCTCCGCCGGGGTCTTCTTGTCGGCGCGCTGCCGCAGGCTGCCCGCCGCGGTGTTGCGGGCGTTCGCAAACTCGGGGTACCGCACCGGGATGTCTGCTGCGGCGCGCCCGCGCGCGAGCTGCTCGGCCACGAACTCGGCCTGCAGCGCGTGCTGGCGCTCGTTCAGCCACAGGAAGTCGGCGCCGCGCAGGAATACTTCCCCGCGAGCCTCAAAGAACTCAGGAATTCCGTCGCCGTGCAGGGTCCGCGGGATCGCCGAGATGAAATCGACGTTCTCGGTGATGTTCTCGCCCACGCGGCCGTCGCCGCGCGTGGTGGCGGTCTCGAGCACACCATTGCGGTAGGCGAGGCTGATCGCGAGCCCGTCGATCTTCAGCTCCGAAAGCCACCGCACCGGGCGCCCCGCAGCGGCTCGCGTCTTTTCGGCCCACTCCCTAAACTCGTCGAGCGTGAACACGTTGTCGAGGCTGAGCAGGCGCTCGGCGTGCTCGTGCTCGGGGAAGCCCGCCGACACGATGGCGGCCCCCACCTCGCGCGTGGGGCTGTCTTGACCCGCGAGCTCGGGGAACGCGCGCTCAAGCGCCTCAAGCCGGTGAAACTGCACGTCGTACTCGGCGTCGGAGACCAGGCTCGCACCCTCGGAGTAGTACGCGCGGCGCAACCGCTCGATCTCCGCGGCGAGGCGCGCGGCTTCTTCTCGCGCTGCGGCGAATTCAGTGGGCAGCTCGGCGGGAGTCTCGGCGGAAGAGGTGTTCACACGCCAATTCTAGGTTTGACCCCCGACAACACGCATCTGAATCGCGGCGCACCTGAATCGCAGCGCGGTAGATTCGCGGCGCTCCGGGCGTTTGGCGGCTAGGCGCGCTCGGAGCCGCCGACGGCGGCTGCCCCGTCGCCCGCGCCGGCCGCCTGATCGGGGGCGGCCTCGGCATCGAGCGGCACCGCGCGGTCGATCGTGAACTGGCCGAGTACGCGCGTGCCGATGTAGAGCACCGCTGTCTGCCCCGGGGCGACCCCGAGCAGCGGCTCGGCGTGCAGCAGGTCGATGTCGACGACGATCTCGTGCGTCGCGTCGGCGCGGTGCTGCTCCGTGCGCTCCGCCTCGAGAATCGGGACGAGGCGCGCCGTCGCGGGAACCGGATCGGCGTGGGCGCGGATCTGCACCTCGCAGCGGAACGTCTGAGCGGTGTCGAAGCCGGGCTCCCCCGCCCAGCTATAGCGTCCGCCCGCGATGCGGGAGATCGCGAGCCGCTCCTTCGGGCCAACCACCACCTGGTTCGACACCGGCCGGATCGACAGTACGTAGCGCGGCTTCCCGTCCTCAGCTGGACGCCCCAGTTGCAGACCGCGGCGCTGGCCCACGGTGTAGCCGTGCGCCCCATCGTGGCTGCCGATCACGGCGCCCGCCTCGTCAAGAATCTCGCCGGGCTCGCGGCTCACGTGGTCGGAGAGCCACCCGCGCGTGTCGCCGTCCGGGATGAAACAGATGTCGTGGCTGTCGGGCTTCTGCGCGACCTGCAGGCCGCGGTCGGCGGCCTCCGCGCGCACGAGGTCCTTCGACGGGGTATCGCCGAGCGGGAAGTAGCAGTGCGCGAGCTGCCGCTCCGTGAGCACCCCCAGCACGTACGACTGGTCCTTGGACCAGGCGCTCGCGCGGTGCAGCTCCCGCCCGCTCGCGCCGTCGGCGAGCGTGGCGTAGTGCCCCGTGGCGACCGTGTCGAACCCCAGCGCGATCGCCTTGTCGAGGAGCGCGGCGAACTTAATCTTCTCGTTGCAGCGCATGCATGGATTCGGCGTGCGTCCCGCCGCGTACTCGGCGATGAAGTCGTCGACCACGTCCTCGCGGAAGCGCTCACTCAGATCCCACACGTAGAACGGGATCCCGAGCAGGTTTGCCGCTCGGCGCGCGTCCATCGCGTCCTCGATCGTGCAGCACCCGCGCGAGCCGGTCCGCACCGTCCCGGGCATCCGGCTCAGGGCGAGATGCACGCCAACCACATCATGCCCGGCCTCGACCGCGCGGGCAGCAGCAACCGCGGAGTCGACACCCCCACTCATCGCCGCCAGAACTTTCACCGGAATAGTCTACGCCAGTCCGGCGCTGCGCGCCCGCCGCAGCGCATCTGGCAGCGCCGCGAGCAGCCGGTCGACCTCGTCCGCGGTGGTGTGGGCCCCGAGCGTGAAGCGCAGCGCACCGGCGGCCTCCGCCTCGGGCACGCCCATTGCGCGGAGCACGTGGGACGGCTCCGCGACGCCCGCCTGGCAGGCGGAGCCCACGGACGCTGAGACGCCGGCGGCGTCGAGCAGGAACACGAGCGAGTCGCCCTGGCAGCCGGGGAACGTGAAGTGCGCGTTGCCGGGTGCACGCTCCGCACCCGGGGCCGGCCCGCGCAGCACCGCACCGGGATCGGCCGCGCGCACGCCGGCGATCAGGCTGTTGCGGAGCGCCGTGACCCGCGCGAGCGCGGTGTTCCCCGGTGCCCCGGTCGGTGCAAGCGCGAGGCGCAGGGCAGCCGCAAATCCGACCGCACCGGCCACGTCCTGCGTGCCCGAGCGGGCGCGCTGCTGCGTGCCGCCGTGCACGAGCGGATCCGCCACCGCGCGGCGCCCGAGGAGCAGGGCGCCCACGCCGACGGGCCCGCCGATCTTGTGCGCGGATACGCTCACCGCCGCCGCTCCAGAGCGGGTGAAGTCGACGGGGACCTGCCCCAGCGCGGCGACCGCGTCGACGTGGCTGGGAATCCCGGCCGCGGACGCGATCTCGCACAGCTGCGCCACGGGCTGCACCGTGCCCACCTCGTTGTTCACCCAGATGAACGACGCGAGCGCGACCTCGGCCGCTCCCGCCGCCGCGATCGCGGAGCTGAGCGTCTCCGGGGCCAGGCGCCCGGCCCCGTCTATGGGGAGCCACACGAGCGTGGCGCCCTGGGTGTCGCGGAGCCACTCGGCGGCCTCGATCGTGGCGTGGTGTTCCCCCTCGGCAACGAGGATCGTGCTCCCCAGTCCCGCGCGCCGCCGCGCCCAGTACATGCCCTTCAGCGCGAGGTTCACCGATTCGGTGCCGCCGCTCGTGAAGATGAGCTCGGCGTGATCGCAGCCGAGCAGGCCCGCGATCTCGTCGCGGGCCTGCTCCAGCGCCTCGCTCGCCGCCTGGCCGTGCGCGTGCGTAGACGCGGGATTCCCCACGGTGCGCAGTGCGTCGACATACGCCGCGAGCACCGGCTCGGGCATCGGCGAGGTCGCGGCGTGGTCGAGGTATGCGCGCGTCTGGGGCATCGGCCCTCCTAGTAGAGCAGGTTCGCGAGCCGCCCCCGGGCGGCGATCACGCGCGGGTCAGCCACGCCAACCACCTCGAACAGCTCGAGCAGGCGCTCACGCACCACCGCGCGGGCGTCCTCGTCGCTCGCGGCGAACAGGTCGAGGAGTCGCAGGAACGCATCCTCGACGTGCCCGCCCGACACGTCGAGATCGGCGACCGCGAGCTGCTCGGCGATCCCCTGGGGCGCGGCAGCGGCGGCCGCGCGGACCTCCTCAGCGCTGACACCCGAGAGGCGCTGCAGCAACCGCATCTGCACGAGTGCGGCACGCGCCACGGCGTCGGCTGGCGCCTTCGCGAGCACCGCCTCCCACTCGGCGACTGCCCCGGCGAAGTCACCGCGCTCGGCGGCCTCGACCGCGGCGACGTGCGCGGCGGGGATCTCGGGCTCGCTCGGCGCGGCGTCGGCGGCCGTCGCGTCCTGGTCGGGCGCCGCGACGCGCCCCACCACCCCGTGCTGCTCGGCGAGCTGCAGCAGCTGCGTGAACACGTCGCGCACCTGCTCCTCCGGCTGCGCCCCCTGGAAGAGCGGCACCGGGCGCCCGGCGACAAGCGCGACGACCGTGGGGATCGCCTGCGCCTGGAATGCCTGCACGAGTCCGGGGTTCGCGTCCGCGTCGACGCGCGCAAGCAGCACGCGCCCGCCGAACTCGCGCGTGACCTTCTCGAGGACCGGGCTCAGTTCGGCGTTGGGCTCGCTCCACGCGGCCCACAGCTCGACCACCACGGGCACGACCGTCGAGAGCTGCGCGGCCTGCTCGAAGCTCGCGTCCGTCACGTCCATCACGAGCGACGGCACATCGACCACGCGCGCGTCGGGCGCACCGCCCGCGCCAGCAGCTGCGGGGCCGCCCGGCTGCGCGGCCGCCTGGCCGCGCGCGGCGAGGTGGCTCAGGTCAATGCCGCCACCGGGGATTCGTTCGGGGATCTGCTGTGACATCTCTAGTTCCTCACTCCTACAAGCTCGCTCGTCACTCCGAGGAGCTGGATCTTCGCGTCTTCGGCCTTGCTCGGGACGAAGAACAGCATCTGGTGCGCGACCTCCTGCACCAGGCGGTCCTGCTCGCCGCTCAGCCCCGAGAGTGCCGTTACCTCATCCTTAGCCTGCGGCTTGTACCGGCCGCCGTCGGCGTCCACAAT
This sequence comes from Leucobacter luti, assembly GCF_004217175.1. Classification (GTDB taxonomy): domain Bacteria; phylum Actinomycetota; class Actinomycetes; order Actinomycetales; family Microbacteriaceae; genus Leucobacter; species Leucobacter luti. The sequence goes on along the minus strand of NZ_SHKI01000005.1, from coordinate 298,109 downwards.
CTGCTCCTCGATCACGGTCGTGGCGACGAGCGCACCACCGGCCCCGGTCGAGAGCGCAACCGGATCCTCGTCACCCTGGCGGGCAGTCACCGAGAACTTCATGGTCTGCCCCTTCTCGTCCGACTGCGCCTGCGCGGCCTCGGCCCGCACCTTGCCGTACGTGTCGAGCAGGGAGTCCGTGGTGAGGTCGAAGTACTGCGCCTCCTCGGCGTCTGCGCCGTTCTGCAGCAGCGCAGCGTAGGCAGCGCCCACCTGCCCCGGCTGCAGCACGAGCGTCTCGATGTCGTTCGCGAGCACGGCGGTCCCGTCCTCGGCGGGCGCGGCCTGCGGCATCGAGATGCCGCCGCGCAGCGCGATCACCCGAGACACCCGGTAGTTTTCGTGCGGGTTTGCCTGCGTCATCACGAGCGCGAGCGACGGCGACGTGCCGGTCGTCTCGGCCCCGGCCTCGGCGTCAGTGCCGGCATCGCTCGCGGCCGCCCCCGGGGTCGATGCCACCGTGACGAACAGGGTGCGCGGCCAGGTCTCGGTGCTCTGCATCAGCTCGTAGTCGAGCTCCTCCGCCGTGATCCGCGGCGGCACCACCCCGTAGTCCGGCTTTGCGGACCGGATCGCGTAGTTTGCGGCCCGCTGCGCGAGCGCGTCACCCGTGAACCGATCCTCCAGCGCGGACGCGTCGAGCGTGTCGTCGCCGGTCATCGCGTCCGCGGAGATCTGCTCGATGATCCGCTGCAGCTGCCCGTCGGTCACGGGGACCGGGGCGACCGCGGAGGCCGGCGACTCGGAGGGCGCCTCCGACGTCTTCGTGGGCGCCGCCGTCTGCGGCCAGTAGCTCGCCGAGCAGCCGCTCAGGCCGAGCGCGACCGTCAGCCCCAGCGCGGGGAGCGCGCCGCGCCGCGCCCACCCGGGGCGCCGCGACGTCACAGCCCGCCGTTCGGCCTTCGCTCCACCGGCCGCGTCGGGTGCGGCGGTAGGCGCCTCGGGTGCGGCGGTAGGTGCTTCGGCAGGTGTCTCGGGCGCAGCTGGTGCTTCGGTGTCGACTGGCGAGACGGGCGCGGCGCCCGCATCAGTGTCGGCAGCCGCGGGCGGGGCCTCAGACTCGGTCCCGTCGGCCGCTGCCGGCGTCGGATCGGCCGCCGGGCCCGCAGCTGCGGCGGGCGAGGCTGCGGCAGATCGCCGGGATCCGCCACGTGCCCTGCGATTGCGCAGGCCCTGCAGCGGGCCCCGACGGCCGCGACGCGGCCCAAGCCCGCGCCGGTCATGATCGACCGCGAGCAGGTAGAGCAGACCGCCCACGAGCGCGAGCACGCCGCCGCCAACGAGCAGCGGCCCCGCCCAAGGTGTGCTCCGATCCTGCGCCCACACGAGGGTCACGTCTGCCGGCATTGGCTGGGTCCCGTCTGCGGCTATCAACACCGACTGGTCTGAGGTCACCGATACCGGGACGCGCAGGGACTCGGTCTCAACACCGCTGCCGGAGGCGTCAATGGTGCGCTCCTCCAGCCAGAGATCGCTCCCCCGCGGGTCCAGGCCGGTCTCGGTGCTGACTCCCTCGGGGCCGGCGTCTTGCACGGGGGCGATCAGCGCACTGAGGAGCCGCTTCCCCTTGGTGTCAACCGAGAGTTCGGCGTGCAAAAAGGGCTCTACCCAGCCGCGAACGTCGCGAGTCGCGCCGGTGGCCACGAACGCCTGGTCGCCGGAGACGACCACGTTCGCCTGACCGGGCACCTTTGCAAACTCGGCGCCGTCGACGACCGCAAAGCTCGCCTCCGAATTCGTCTCCACGGGAAAGCTGATTTCAGCGGGTCCCGCAAGAAACGTGCGCTGGCCAATCCCCAGGATCAGCATGACGCCGGACAGCACGAGCGCTGCAATCGCAAGCACGTATCGCACGTGGGCTCCTCACATTGGTAATCGGTTCCGGCGGCCGCAGCACTGGTTTCGCTGCACGCAAACGGATCCTCAGCGTGTAACGCTACCCGAGCTTTCCGCATAATCCATGCGGACAAGCTCTGGATTCCCCCCGTCAGCCACGCAAAACCCCACTCGGCTCCCCGGGATGTGAACTATCATTAACCTTTACATGCCCAAGCCGCCACCCCCGGCGCGCCCGCGGGGATTTCTCGCCTCAGATTCCGGAGAGCACGTGTCAGAAGCAGTCCAGCCCTTCTCCCCTGCGTTTCGCGGCTACAACCGCGAAGAAGTAGACGACCGGATCGGAACTCTCACCGGTCACATCAGCGCACTCCAGTCACACATCGAGTCGCTGCAGTCGGCCCACCAGCAGGCGACCGGGGTGGGGCAGGAGCAGCGGCAGCTGATCGCGGAGCTCCAGGAGCAGGTTGCGGAGCTCGGCGCGAGCGGGTATTCGGGACTCGGACTCCGTGTGGAGAAGAGCCTGCAGGTCGCCGAGGATCACGCCCAGCGTCTCATGGCCCAGGCCGACCTCGACGCGGAAAAGCTGCGCCGCACCACCGAGGAGGAGAGCACGCGGGTGCTCGCCTCCGCGCAGACCCGGGCAGACGAGCTCCTGCGGTCGGCATCCGAGCAGGCCGAGACCCTCATCACCGGGGCCCGCACTGACGCCGCGCAGCAAGACGCTGCAGCGAACGCCGAGCGCGAACGCCTGCTCGAGGAAGCGACGCACACGGCAGAGCTCACCCGGAGCTCCGCCGAACGCGAGGCCGGGGTGGCGCGCGAGAGCGCCCACCGCGAGGCACAGGCGGCACTCGCTGCCGCGCAGGCCGAGGCCGAGCGCGTCACCGCAGAGGCACAGTCCGCCGCCGAGGAGCTCCGCGCGCAGACCGAGCAGCACGCCGTTTCGCTTGCGCGCCAGCAGGAGGAGAGCGAGCGCGAGGCCGAGCTGGAGCGGGCACGCCTGGTCCGTGAGGGCGAGCGCGCGCGCACCGAGTTCGAGGCGAAGCGCCAGCGCGAGGAGTCGGAGCTCGAGGAGCGATTCACCGAGCGCACACGCGAGCTTGAGGCCGGGCTCGACGCGCAGCGGCGCGCGCTCACCACCGAGATGGAGACGCTTCGCGGGCGGATCGCGCAGGAGCGCGCGGAGCACGACGAGGCGCTGCACACCGAGCGCGAGCAGCACGATCGTCGGATTGCCTTCGAGCAGCAGACCCACCTCGATCGCAGCGCGCAGGAGCGGTCCGAGCACGAGGCCACGATCACGCGTGAGCTCGAGGCGCACCAGGCAGAGCTCGCGACCCTGACGGACCAGGCCGCGCGCGAACAGGAACGCATCACCGCCCGGGCGACGCAGGAGCGCGCCGACGAGCGCGCCCAGCTCGACAGCGAGCTTGCGGCAAGCCGCGAGCAGCAGGAACTTCAGCTCGGCGGTGAGCTCACCGCGCACCGCGACCGGATCTCCTCGGAGCGCGAGGCGCACGACACGCAGCTCGCCACCGAGCGCGACGTGCACGACACGCAGCTCGCTGCGGAGCGTGAGTCGCACGACAACTCGCTGCGCGCCGCGATCGTGGCGCACGAGGCGAGCATGCGCGACGAGCGCGACGCTCACGAAACGCGGATCGCCGCCGAGCTGTCTGAGCACCAGCTTCGGATCGCCACCGAGTCCGACGCCCACGAGACGCGTCTCAGCAGCGAGCTCGGGGCCCACCAGCTCACGATCGCGGCCGAGCGGGAGGCCCACGAAGCCGGGATTGCCAGCGAGCGCGCCGAGCACGAGGCCCGCATCGCCGCCGAGCGCGCCGAGCACGAGGCCCGCATCGCTGCCGAGCGCGAGGAGCACGAGACCGCGATCGACTCGGAGCTGCAGGCGCACACGCAGGCTCTCGCGTCCGAGCGCACGACCCAGGACGACGCGCTCGCAAGCGAGCTCGCCGCGCACACCGAGCGGATCGCCACCGAACGCGCTGCGCACGAGCAGCGCATTGGTTCCGAGCTCGCGAGCCACCAGGACCGCCTCATCTCCGAGTGGGAGAGCCACCGCACGCAGATCGACGCCGAGCGCGGCGTCCACGAGCAGGAGCTGCGCGACGAGCGCGATCGCGCCGCGACCGAGCAGGCGCGCGGATTCGCGGAGCACGAGGCCCGCATCACCGACGCGACAACCGTGCAGAACGAGCGCCTCGCCGCGCAGCTGAGCGCACACGAGCAGCGGATCGCCGACGAGCAGGCGGCCGAAACCGAGCGGATGCGAATCTCGCGGGAGGAAGCTGCCGAGGCACTCGGGCTCGAGCGCGAGGAACTGGAGCTGCAGATCGAGCGTGAGCGCGCGAGGCTCGACACGGATCTCGCCCGCGAGCGCGCCGAGCACGATCGCCAGATCGCAGCCGAGGTGGCGCAGCACACCGAGGAGCTGCGCACGCAGCGCGAGGCTCAGGAAGCGGCAATCGCCCGCGAGGTCGCCGCGCTGCGCGCCACGGTCACCGAGGAGACCGACCTGCTGCGCGCCGACACGGTCGCCGAACTCGCGGAGTACCGCGGCGCAGAGGAGGGGCAGCTCGCCGCGCTGCGCACTGCGGCTGAGGATGCGGCACGTCAGCTGCGCGAGCAGATCGACACCGATACCCGCAACTTTGCGCTGCACGCGTCCGAGCAGCGCGAGACCCTCGAGCAGGATCTCGCCACGCGGCAGCGCGAGGCCGCGGAGGCCTCGCAGCGCGAGGTCGCCGCGGCGACCGCGGAGCTGTCGGAGCTGCGCACTCAGCTCGACGCGGCCCGCGCCGAGTACGAGACGATCACCCGCAACGCGGCGCAGGACGCCCGCAACGCCCGCGCTGTCGCCGAGCGCCAGGCCGCGGAGATCGTGCTGGAGGCCGAGCAGCGCGCACAGACCACGTTCGCGGCGGCCGAGGATCGCGCCTCGAAGGTACTTGCCGCCGCAGAGGACCGCATGACGCAGCTGAAGGTGGAGCGCGGCGCTGTGGCGCGCTACTTCGAGAGCCTCGGCGAGGTCATCACAAACGCGCAGAAGATGAGCACCGTGGCTGGCCGCCTCGTCGACGCGCCCGTCGCCGATGGGGTCACGGCCTCCGCGGCCCCGGACGCGCAGGCGGCCGCGGCGCAGCCCGCACCCGAGCAGTAGTAGCCCCGCGGGCGGCACACCGGCCGGGAGCACCCACACCAGCAGCACCCCGTCGCGGCACTCGCCGCGGCGGGGTGCTGTGTTCTGAGAGGATTGAACCATGACACTCACAGCTGCAGCAGACGGATCCGCCCTCGGGAACCCAGGACCCGCTGGCTGGGCCTGGGTCGTCGACGCGCAGCAGTGGCGCGCCGGGGGCTGGCCGCGCGCGACGAACAACCAGGGCGAGCTCATGGCGGTGCTCGACCTACTGCTCGCCACGGCCGACCGCGCGCCCGAGCCACTGCACATTCTCTGTGACAGCCAGTACGTGATCAACTCGGTGACGAAGTGGATGCCGGGGTGGAAACGGAAGGGCTGGCGCAAGGCCGATGGCAAGCCGGTACTCAACCGGGAGCTGCTCGAACGCATTGACGCCGCCCTCGTGGGCCGCACGGTGACGTTTGAGTGGGTTAAGGGCCACGCCGGCCACCCGCTCAACGAGGCCGCCGACGATCGCGCCCGCGCGGCCGCGACGGCGTTCCAGGCTGGCCGCGCGCCAGACGAGGGGCCCGGGCTCGCTGGCGCTGCCACTGCGCCGAGCGCGACCGTCGACGTCGATCCCGCGGAACCGGCGGCTCCCACGCTGTTCTAGGCGCGGCGCTCCCCCCCACCCGCCGGGTTCGAGTGCGGGCCGGAGCGAGACGGGTGTCTCGGGTGCGGGTGGGCGAAGCGACGCGGATCCGCCTGGCCCTCAGATCGCCCCGACTCGCAGACGCGCTACGCGAGCCGCCAGCAGTGTGCGTGGTAGTGCCGGCGCTCGCGAACTGCGGCGTCATCGCCAAACATGTGCTCTGCCGACCACGCAACGAGGTGCGCTTGCCCGGCCGGAATGGCGAGGCCGCAGTCGGGGCAGCGATACACCTTCTCGGCGCGCTGCGCAGAGATCTCGCGCACGAACCACTCGCGGCCCCGCCGAGTCTGCCTGCGCGCCCCGCCGTTCGCGAGTCGCGTGACGTCGGGGAGCTCGCTCGAGTGCGCGCGTCGGTGCTTACGGGGCATAGTGTCCCCGGATCACCACCAGTGGTTCGCGGTCCAGAACGCGTACGCCTGAGCCCAGCTGCCGTAGCGACCCACGGCGTAGCCGTTCGCCCAGGTGAGGTTGTCCACCGGGTCGTAGCCGTTGCCCGGCACCTTGCTGCACGGCAGTGCCTGGATGAGGCCGCACGCTCCCGAACTCGCGTTCGTGGCGTTCGGGTTCCAGGTGCTCTCCTTGGAGGCGATGAAGTCGACGTATCCCCAGTCGGCCTCGGCGATGCCCGCGGCGGCCATCCACTCGGCTGGCGATCCGCCGCCCGAGTACTTCGGCGGCGCGCCAGCGTCGACGCTCGGCTGCCCGGCGGCCGCGGCCGCCTTCGCGGCTTCGGCGGCCTTCGCAGCGGCCTCGGCCTCCTGCTTCTTGCGCACCTCTTCCGGGTCCGGCAGTTCCACGACGGGGATCTCGGCGTAGACGAGGTCGGCCGTCTCGGTCTCGTTCGGCGTGAACTCCTGGTGGATGCGCTCCTGGAAGGCGAGCGTGTCCACGTCCGCTTGGGCGCTGGGAAGCGCGAACGGTGCGATCACTGCCGCACCGAGGAAGCCCGCGACAGCGAGCCCGGCGACGGGTGCGCGAAAACGCGACCAGCGGGAGACGGATTTGGTATTCACAGAAGCCACAATGTAACGATCTTATCTCAGCGAGCGGATTCGGACAACGGCAGACGCAAAGTCGGCGTTCAGGTGCGGCACGCGCCGCGTCAGCGCGTCGCCAGGATGAGCTCGACCACGCCGTCGAGTAGCGCGTCGACCTGGTCTTCGTCGTAGCCACGCCACTGCGAGTGGAACACCACGTCGCGCACTTCAGCGGGCTTCAGGGCGAGCTCGCGCCGCTCGAACATCTCGGAGACGCGGTCGAGGAACGCGTCAACCTGCGAGCGGCGGTACCCCGTGGCGAACAGGCCGCGCCGGCGAAACCGGCGACCCCGCGGTCGCTGAATGCGGCCGCGCACCTCGGAGAGCAGCGCACGGGTCTCGTCCCACCACGCGTCCTCGCCGGCGGCTCGGACCTTCGCCCGGCGCTCACGCTCAAAGAACACCTCTTCGAGGCGATCGAGCGCCGCGTCGACGTAGCGGGTCGCGTACCCACCGCGCTTCACTTGGAACGCCGTGTGCCGCACCTCGGCAGCAGTCATCCCCGCACCAGCGGTGTCGGCCCCCTCGTACGAGGCTCGCGCGCGCGCCAAGAACTCATCAACCTGCTCGGGCGCGTACCCCGGGTGTGAGCCGGACGCGAGTGGGAACGATGTGTGCACCGCACCATTCTGCCCCGCGCCGCGGCGGGCTTGCTGTGAACGCGCGCCCATCAGACCACTCCGAGGAAGAGCGCGACGCCGTACACGCCGACGGCGGACGGCAGCAGCGAGTCGAGCCGGTCGAGGAATCCGCCGTGACCCGGGATCCAACTACTCATGTCTTTCACTCCGAGGTTGCGTTTGATCAAAGACTCGGTGAGGTCACCGCCCGTCGCGGTGAGGAGCACCACGAGGCCGAGGATGATGCCCACCCACCAGGGCTGCTGCAGCGCGAACACCGAGACGGTCACCCCCACGACGGCCGCGAGCACCGCTGCGCCGAAGAAGCCCTCCCAGGTCTTGTTCGGGCTGATTCGCGGGGTCATCTTGTGTTTGCCCAGCGTCACGCCTGCCGCGTACGCGCCGACATCGACCGAGACGACGATCACGACGAGCGCGAACACCCACCACTCACCGCGCTCCGGAGCGACCAGCAGCACGGTGAACGATGCGAGGAACGCCACGTACACGAGCGTGAAGAGCCCCGAGAATACATCTCGAATGAGCGTGCGCGGGGGCGTCTCCCATGCGGGGAACAGGCCCTCGACCAGGCGCCACAGCGTCAACAGCGCCGAACCGGCGAACAGCCCGACGAGCATGCCCTCGGCACCCCAGAAGAACGCGCCACCCACAATAATGAGGCCGCCGAGGACCACGCCGACGCGCGGCACCCGGCGCCCGGACACGCGGAACGCGGAGGCGAGCTCCACGAGAGCGACCGCGACCACGACCGCGACCAGCGCAACGAACACCTGCTTCACGAGCAGCAGGCTCGCGAGGAACACTCCCCCGAACACTAGCCCCGACAGGATCGCGAAGAAGAGGTTGCGACCGGCGCGCGCCTCAATGCGAGCGTTCGTCGCCTCGAGCTGCGCGCGCGTCGTCTCGAGCGCGCTCCGCAGCTCGTCCCGCTTCTCCGCCCCTGACACGCGGCTCAGACCTCCAGCAGCTCGGCTTCTTTGCGCTTCAGCGCATCATCGATCTGCTCGATGAACTGCTTGGTGACCGCCTCGAGCTCCTTCTCGGCGCGCGCGACGTCGTCTTCACCGAGCTCGCTCTTGAGCGCTTCGAGGTCGTCCTTGCCCTGACGGCGCACGTTGCGGATCGCGACGCGCGCGTCTTCCGCACGGCCCTTCACGATCTTGACGAACTCCTTGCGGCGCTCCTCCGTGAGGTCGGGCAGGGTGACGCGGATCACGGTGCCGTCGTTCGACGGGTTTGCGCCGAGGTTTGGCATGTCGCGGATCGCCTGCTCGATGTCCTTCATCGCACCCTTGTCGTAGGGGGTGATGAGGAGGCTGCGTGCGTCCTGGTTCTGCACCGACGCGAGCTGCGGGAGCGGCGTCGGGGTGCCGTAGTAGTCGACCTGCAGATTCTGCAGCAGGGCCGGAGTCGCGCGACCGGTACGCACCGAGGCGAAGCCGTCCTTTGCGGACTCGACCGCGCCGTTCATGCGGTCCTTGATGTCGACGAAGACCTCTTCGATCACGGTGCTCTCCTTTGTGTTGCCGAACTTGTTCAAGCTTAGCGGTGTACCAGGGTCCCGAGCTTCTCGCCCCGGATCGCGGCGGTGACATTCCCGGCCGGTTCCATGCCAAACACCCGCATCGGCATCCCGTTGTCCATGCACAGGCTGAACGCGGTCGAGTCGACCACCTTCAGCCCCTGGACGAGTGCCTCGCCGTAGCTGATGTCTCGGATGAGCGTCGCGCTCGGATCCTTCGCGGGATCGGCGGTGTAGACGCCGTCGACGCCGTTCTTCGCGACGAGCACCTCGTCGGCGTGAATTTCGAGCGCGCGCTGTGCCGAGACCGTGTCCGTCGAGAAGTACGGCAGTCCGGCGCCGGCGCCGAAGATCACGACGCGGCCCTTCTCCAGGTGACGCACCGCGCGGAGGGGAATGTAGGTCTCAGCGACCTGGGTCATGGTGATCGCCGACTGCACGCGGCTAGACACGCCGGCCTGCTCCAGGAAGTCCTGGAGCGCGAGGGCGTTCATCACGGTGCCCAGCATGCCCATGTAGTCGGCTCGCGCGCGGTCCATGCCGCGCTGCGACAGCTCGGCGCCGCGGAAGAAGTTACCGCCGCCGACGACGACAGCGACCTCGGCGTGCTCCATCGCGGCCGCGATCTCGCGGGCGATCTGGCTCACCACGTCGGGGTTCACGCCGAGCGTGCCCCCGCCGAACGCCTCTCCGGAGAGCTTCAGCAGAACTCGACGCTTACGATCTGCGGTCTCGGTCATGTGGATCTCCTTCGTGCGGCGCGGATAGTGAAAAACTGTGTGGCCTCGACTGAGGCAATGATAGTGCGGACATGCCACGGGACCCGGACCAAAATGGCCCGGGTCCCGTGAACACTCGCTAGGCTCCGACCTTGCTGCGCGCGAAGCCGGTGACCGTGATGCCGGCCGCGTCAGCGACCTTCTTCACGTCGCGCTTCTCGTCATCAAGTGCGTGCACCTGCTCGCCGAGCACGACCTGCTTGAAGAACGCGTTCAGACGTCCCTCAACGATCTTCGGCAGAGCGGCCTCGGGCTTGCCCTCGTTCTTCGAGATCTCGGTGACGATCTCGCGCTCCTTCTCGACGTCAGCGGAGGGAACTTCCTCGCGCGTCACGTAGAGCGGGTCTGCGAACGAGATGTGGCGGGCGATGCTGAGTGCAGCATCTGCGCCGTCGCCCTCGTACCCAACGACCACGCCGATCTGCGGCGGCAGATCCTTCGAGGTCTGGTGCAGGTACACCGAGGTCGCGGGCGCCTCGATGCGGGTCACCTTGCGGAGCACGATGCGCTCGCCGATGATCGCGGACTCGTCTGCGATCACGTCTGCAACGGTCTTGCCGTCGGCGGGGGCCGCGAGGGCCTCCTCCGCGGTCGACGCGTTTGCGGCGACGATCGCGTCGAGCACGCGCTCGGCCAGGGCGATGAACTTCTCGTTCTTCGCAACGAAGTCGGTCTCGCAAACGAGCTCGATCATCGTGGCGGCACCCTCGCTCTGACGAACCGCGACGAGACCCTCGCTCGCCTCGCGGTCGCCGCGCTTGGCAACACCCTTCAGGCCCTTGAGACGCAGGATCTCAATCGCCTTCTCGATGTCGCCCTCAGCCTCGACGAGTGCGTTCTTGCTGTCGAGCATGCCGGCGCCGAGACGCTCGCGCAGCTCCTTCACAGCAGCCATGCTTACTGCAGCCATGTGTGACTCCTTCTGAGTGGTTCAGTGACTAACGGGGAACCGAATTACTCGGCAGCCGGTGCGGCGGCCTCGGTCGCCTCAGCGGCCGGTGCCTCAGCAGCCTCGGCGGCGGGCGCCTCAGCAGCGGCTTCGGTTGACTCAGCGGCGGGCGCCTCGGTTGCCTCAGCGGCGGGTGCGTCTGCGTTCAGCAGCTCAACTTCCCACTCGGCGAGCGGCTCAGCAGCAGCCTCGCCAGCCTCGGGCTTCTGGTGACGCTCCATGAGGCCCTCGGCGATCGCGTCAGCGATCACGCGGGTGAGGAGTGCAACGGAGCGGATCGCGTCGTCGTTACCCGGGATCGGGTAGGTGACCTCGTCGGGATCGCAGTTCGTGTCGAGGATCGCGATCACGGGGATACCCAGCTTCTTCGCCTCGTCAATCGCGAGGTGCTCCTTCTTGGTGTCGACCACCCAGAGCGCCGAAGGGGTCTTGCCCATGTTGCGGATGCCGCCGAGCGACTTCTGCAGCTTGTCGAGCTCGCGCTTCTTGAGCAGGAGCTCCTTCTTGGTGAAGCCGCTCGTGGTGCCCTCGAAGTCGAGCTGCTCGAGCTCCTTCATGCGCTCCAGGCGGCCCGTGACCGTCTGGAAGTTCGTGAGGAGGCCGCCGAGCCAGCGCTGGTTCACGTAGGGCTGGTTCACGCGGGTCGCCTGCTCGGCAACCGCTTCCTGAGCCTGCTTCTTCGTGCCAACGAAAAGAATGTTGCCACCGCGTGCAACGGTCTGCTTCACGAACTCGTACGCCGAGTCGATGTAGCCGAGCGACTGCTGCAGGTCGATGATGTAGATGCCCGAGCGCTCGGTGAAGATGAAGCGCTTCATCTTCGGGTTCCAGCGGCGGGTCTGGTGTCCAAAGTGAACGCCGCTGTCGAGCAGCTGGCGCATGGTTACAACGGCCATTGCCGTCTCCTGTTCTGCGCACCACAATAGGCGCGCGCTTTCGGTTGTGTTCGGTCGCGAGTGCGACCAGATCCTGGTGCCCTCGGGCCCCGCCGCTTTGTTCCAGAGAACGAAAGACCGATGGCGGCGCTCCGATGAGTGGGCACGCGAAGTCACCTCTTTCGAGGTGCGTCGACCAGTGTATCACCAGGACCGGCAGTGTTTCGTGCAGCGACGCTCCGGGACTCGCTCCGGGATTCGCTCCGGGCCTCGCTCCGGTATTCGCTCCGTCCGCCGCGGCTCGCCCCGCGCTCACAGCCCGGGAAACGGTGGAATCCAGCCCGACTTTTCCCCAGCACGGTAGTCGGCCCCGGCGTTCGCGGGCGCCGCGGGCAGAGTAGCGTCCATGCGCCATCCTCTCACCGGCTCCCCGGCCGCCCGCCGCACGCACGCACGCGGCTCGGCCGCCACCCTTGCCACGGTAGCGACTGTGCTCGCGCTCGCGCCGGGCGTGCCCTCGCCGGGCAGCGCGGCGCGCGTGGCCGCGCAGGACGCCCGGTGGTGGCCGCCGCTCGCCGGCCAGCTCGTGGTGTCCGGGCCCTATGCTGCCCCGCCCACGCCCTACACCGCGGGGCACCGGGGCATCGATATGCCGGCGCTGCCGGGCGCCACGGCGAGCGCGCCCGCTACCGGCACCGTCGAGTTCGTCGGACGCGTCGTGGATCGAGACACGGTCACCGTGCGGGTCGACGCGGAGACCGTGTACTCACTCGAACCGGTGACGAGTCACCTCGCTGTCGGCGACCAGATCGCACGGGGCGGCGCGCTGGGGACCGTGTCGGATGGCGGGCACTGCGCCGACGAGTGCGTCCATCTCGGGGTGCGCGTGGCCGGCGAGTACGTCTCCCCCATGCGGTACCTGCTCGGGGCACCGATCCTGCTCCCCTGGGGCGAGCATGAGTCCCCCGGGTAGAGCGCGCCCGGCATGGGCTGGGCCAGGGTCGGGCGGGGCGGGAACGGGCGGGGCGGAGTGGGGATCCGGGCGGGGCAGGATCGGGCCGGGGCGGGTCACGGTACGGGTGGGCCGTCGGCGCTGTCAGGCGCGCGGGTGGGCCTGCCGGTAGCGTTCGGCGAGGCGCTCCGTGGACACGTGCGTGTAGACCTGGGTGCTCGCGAGGCTCGAGTGCCCAAGCATCTCCTGTACCACGCGCAGGTCAGCCCCGCCGTTGAGGAGGTGGGTTGCTGCGGTATGGCGAAGAGTGTGCGGCCCGCTGGGCCCGCTGCCGGGTTCTTGCGCGAGCTCGCGTGAGACGAGCCGGTAGACGGCGCTCTGCGTGAGCGGGTCGCCCTGGTTGCCGAGGAACAGCTGGGGATACTTTGGGGCGCGGTCTGGTTCGGCGGCGAGCGCCCCGGAGCGCGCGCGTTCGGGGCGGCTCCGGTCAGCACTGCGCGCAGAGAGCACCGGGCGGGCGCGTTCAAGGTACGTGTCGAGTGCCCTGGCCGCGGGCCCGCCGAAGGGGACGACGCGCTCTTTTCCGCCCTTGCCGAGGACGCGGACGGTCCGTTCGCGTCGGTCGAGGTTCGCGAGCGTGATCCCGCAGAGTTCTGAGACGCGCAGGGCGGTGGCGTAGAGGAGTTCGAGTACCGCGTGGTCGCGTCCCGCTTCCGGGTCTCCCCCGGCTTCTGGGTCTCCCCCGGCGGCGCGGCGGCCTACCCGGTCGAGGATGCGGCTGATCTGCTCGTCTCCGAGCACCCGCGGGAGTGCGCGCGGGGCTTTGGGCGTGCGCAGGCGCGAGGCCGGGTTGCCGGGGAGCAGGCCACCCCGTTCGATCCAGGTTCCGAACGATTTGAGCGTGGCGACGTTTCGCGCGATGGTGCTCGCGGCAAGTCCCCGCTGCTGTCGGTCCCAGAGCCAGGCGCGCATCAGTTCGAGGTCGCAGTGCTCCAGCGTGGGGGTTCCCGTGCGCTCGGCGAACTCGGTGAAGTCTTGGAGGTCTCTCCGGTAGGCGCGCACGGTGTGCTCCGAGTACCCGTACTCTGCGCGGACGGCGGTGATGAACGCCGCGGTCGCCGCTTCAAGGTGCATGCCCTCATTCTCGCCGCTGCAGGGCCCACTCGTCGCCTTCGGGGCCCGGCGTTTCGCCTTGGGCGACGTGTCCGAGGAGAGCGAGCTCGGCGAGCGCCCCGCGCGCCTCGGCGAGCTCCACCCCGGCCCGGCGCGCTACCTCCGCGGTGCTGCGGCGCCCGCGCAGCGGGAGGGCGTCGATGATTCTGCGATGAAGCGGGGGCTGCCGCGCGGACCCGGCTGGTGGCGCATCGCCTCCGGCGGGTCCCTCCCCGGGGAGCCCTGCCCGCGGAAGTTCGAGGAGTTCCCGGAGTTCCTCTTCGTTTGTGACGAGGTCCGCCCCGTATTCGCGGAGGAGGAGGTGGCACCCCGAGGATGCGGCACTGGTGATCGGCCCAGGCACGGCGCCGAGGGGGCGGCCGAGTGCGGCCGCGTGCCCCGCCGTGTTGAGCGATCCGGATCTCAGCCCTGCCTCGGTGACGAGGGTTGCCCGCGCGAGCGCCGCGATCAGTCGGTTCCGCTGCAGAAAACGCCACCGCGTGGGTGCGGCGCCGGGCACGAGCTCCGAGCACACGGCCCCGGTTGCCGCGATCCGTTCCAGGAGTGTTCGGTGCGCGCTGGGGTAGCTCCGGTCTGCCCCGCCGGCCAGTACCGCGATGGTGGGGTGCGCTGCGGCGAGCGCGGCGCGGTGCGCGGCCGCGTCGATTCCATATGCTGCGCCGGAGACGACGGTGACACCGGCGGCACCGGCGGCGCTCGCGAGTTCGGCGGTGATGTGCGCCCCGTACCCGGTGCAGGCTCGCGCCCCGACGATCGCGAGTTTGGGCGCGGCGAGGCGTGCGGGGTGTCCGCGGACCCACAGAGCGAGTGGCGCGTGGGCCCCGAGGTCGTTGAGCGCGACGGGCCAGGCGGGGGTCTCCGGGGTGAGAATACGCATCTGCCCGGCGATTCCACGGTCGAGGTCGGCGAGGCACGCTGCCCGGTCAAGGCGGGGCACCCAGCGGCGCACTCCAGCGGCGACGGCGCGCTCGTCGAGGTCGTTCGCTCCGGCAGCCCGCGCCCGGTCACAGATGGCGCGCCCGCTCCGTCCCGCGACCAGGAGCGACAGGAGTGGTGCTGCGCCGAGCGCGGCGATGAGCGTGCCCGCGACCGCGTCGCCGGGCTCGACCAGTCGCGCCCAGACGAGTCGCGCGAGCAGGGCTTCGGCTCGCTCCGGGGAGATGTCGCCCTCGGACTCCCCCGCTGCCCAGGTGGGAGAGACGGGCGGTTCCCCGGGAGGCGTTTCGGGCGCCGCCTCGGATGGCGCTTCGGATGGTGCTTCGGGCGGCGAGGTCAGGATGCGCAGCCGCTCCCGGAACTCGGGGTCGGCGCCGAGTCCCTGCACGTCGCCCCTCATGTCCCCACTCCGTTTCGGAGCACCAGCGCCTGCGCAATATCGTCGCGCCGTGGGCGCTCGCGTCCCGCGAGGTCCGCGATGGTCCAGGCAACCCTGAGCGCTCGGTCGTAGCCGCGGAGCGTGAGTGAGCCCCGGGCGAGCGCCCCGTCGAGCACCGCGGTGTCTGCCCGGGACAGCTGCTGCCCGGGGGCGCGGAGCCAGCGCCCGGGTACCTCGGCGTTGACGCGCCACGGGGTGCCCCGCAGCCGGTCGGCGGCGCGCGCTCTCGCTCGCCGCACGCTCCGCTGCAGCGTGGCGCTGCTCGGTGGCCCGTGTTCTGGGTCTGCGCGGTGCACGCGGGACACCCGGTGAAGCGCGAGCCGCAGGTCAATGCGATCGGCGAGCGGCCCCGAGACTCGGTGCTGGTACTTCACACGCGCACTGGGGGTGCATCTGCACTCGAGCGCGGTGTCGGGCGACCCGGCGTTGCCGCACGGGCACGGGTTCGCCGCGAGCACGAGCTGTACCCGGGCCGGCAGCGTGGTGCGAATCTGGGAGCGATGAATCTCTACGGTGCCGGTTTCGAGTGGCTGCCGGAGCGCGTCGAGGACCGCGCGGGGGAACTCGGGCGCTTCGTCCATCAGAAGCACCCCGTGGTGGGCGCGCGTCACGGCTCCAGGCCGCACGATGTTCCCGGTGCCGACGCCGATGATGGCGGCGGCCGAGGCTGTGTGGTGCGGGCTCTCGAGCGGTGGCCGGCGGACGAGCTCGGTCAGCGGCCGCCCGCCCAGGGACGCGATGCTGCTCACTTCGAGCGCCTCGGCATCGGTGAGTTCCGGGAGCAGCGTCGGCAACCGCGTCGCCAGCAGCGTCTTTCCGGCCCCGGGCGGCCCCACGAGTGACAGGTGGTGCCGCCCCGCTGCGGCGATGACGAGTGCCTGCACGGCGTCTGCCTGGCCAATGATTTCCGAGATGTCCCCCAGGTGGGCCGCTGCTGCCCCGTCGGGGCCCGACCCGCTCACCGCGCGGTCGCGTGGCGCCGCGGGGGTGACGATCCGGTGCGGCGGGCAGCCCTCTCGGTACCAGGCAACCGCCTCCGCGAGGGTCCCCACCGCGATGACCTCGATGTCCGGGACCAGCGCGGCCTCAGCGCCGCAGGCCGCGGGCACCATCACGCGCTGAAATCCAAGACGCTGCGCGGCAACCACCGCGGACAACAGCCCCGCCGGGCGGCGCAGCTCGCCACCGAGGCTGAGTTCACCCAGGTGAGCGATGTGCGGAAGGTGCGTTGCGGGGAGCCGCCTCGACGCCGCCAGCGCTGCGAGCGCGATTGCGAGGTCGAACCCCGCCCCGTGCTTGGGGAGCGCCGCGGGGCTCAGGTTCACGGTGAGGAACCGGTTCGTGAGCGCGATCCCCGCTTGAGACGTGGCGGTGCGAACGCGAAGCTTTGCCTCCGCGAGTGCCGCATCCGGGAGGCCGATGATGGTCATCCCGGGGAGCTGCTGGGATACCGCGGCCTCGACCGTCACCGCGGTCCCGTGCAGCCCGGTAAGCGCGACCGCGGAGGCCCGACAGACCTCGTCCCCGCTCACGAGACGCCCCGCAGATGATCGAGGAGGGGCTCTTGCCCGGGGCGGATCGTGATGCCGATCGCGTCGATCCGGAGCCGAGCCCCGCGCGCCCGGTTCGTGCGCGACCACTCAAAGAGGAGCCGACGGAGGCGTGCGACCTTGCGCGCGGTGATCGCGGTGAGTGGATCGCCGTACCCCGCGCCGGCACGGGTCTTCACCTCGACCGCGACGAGTGTGTCGCCGTCGCACACAACGAGATCGAGTTCGCCGTAAGCGCTGTGCCAATTGCGCGCGAGCACACGGCAGCCGCGCTTGGCGAGGTAATCGGCAGCGATCGCCTCGCCTCGGGCCCCGAGCGTTCGGTTCTCGTGCTCGTGTTCGTGCGCTTGGTGCGCCGTGGCTCCCCGCCGAGGGGTGGGTGATTCTGGTGCGCGGTTCATGTGAACACCTCCTGCCGATATCTTCGGCGCGAAGGGTCACGAAAAACGAGCGAGTGTGATCTCTGTGGATAACTCGGTCGCGAACGCCGCGGCGGAGGCGCTGTGAATGGTACTCGCGCCGCAGCTCACCCGTTACTCGTCGAGCGCCAACTCCTGCGGCAGGGAGAACTCGCGGGCAGAGAGCTCCTCAATATTCACGTCCTTGAAGGTGAGCACGCGCACCGATTTCACAAACCGATCGGCGCGGTAGACGTCCCACACCCACACATCGGTCATCGACAGCTCGAAGTAGAAATCACTCCCAGCGTCTTGGCGCTGCAGATTCACCTCGTTAGCGAGGTAGAACCGGCGTTCGGTCTCCACGACATAGCGGAACTGGCTCGCGATATCTCGGTACTCGCGAAACAGCGACAGCTCGGCCTCGCGCTCATAGTCGTCCAGCTCGTCCTCGTTCATCTGCCCCATCCTACGCCGTCCGAGCCCTCACGATCGAGTCGCGACGCCGAGCGGCGCTCCCGCTCACCGCGGGGCACCAGACACGGGTTCGGGCGCGCAACACACGGAGCAAAATCGAGATTGACTTATTCGAACATATATTCGAATATTGCTGCATGAACCCCTCAGCGACAGTCCGCTCGCTGCAGCAGCGCATCACTCAAATGCAGCCACTGCGGCTCGATGATCGCGCGCTCCCCACCGCCGCTCCACTACGTCCGCTCTTGCCCGGCGGCGCACTCCGCATGGGCTCCAGCTATTCGGTCCACGGCTCACTCAGCCTCGCGCTCGCGCTGCTCACGGCGGCATCCGCCGCGGGCTCCTGGTGCGGCATTATCGGCATCCCCACATTTGGTGCGGAGGCCGCGGCAGCGCTCGGCATTGCACTCGACCGCTGCATACTGATCCCACACCCCGGGGCAGACACCTTCGGTCTCGCCGGGGCACTCAGTGAGGTCCTCACGGTTGTCCTCGTCCACGCCGCAGAGCGCCCCCGCCACGGCGACACCGAGCGCATTTCCGCGCGGCTGCGCGAGCACGGCTCAGCGCTCATCACCACAAGCAGCTGGCCCCACCCAGAAAGCTCGCTCCGCGTCACCGGGTCTCGCTGGTCTGGCCTCGGGCAGGGCGAGGGGATCCTGGGCGACCGAGAGCTCTCGGTGCAGTCCGAAGACCGTCGCGGCCAGCAGCAGCACCTCGTGCGCTTCACCGCGGGCGCGCTCGCGGCGACACCCACGGGAGCGGCTCCGCCTCTCGCTGCGACACCACCGCTCACTGCGACACCACCGCTCGCTCCGACGCCACCCGTGGCACTCGTGGCGACGCTGCCCGGGTCGCACAGGGCATCTTCGCCAGAGCCGCACGGGGCGGGGGAACTCTCATGAGCTCCGGCGAGCGGGCGCTCGTGTTCTGGGTCCCAGACTGGCCCGTTCACGCGTACGTCCACGACCAAGACGACGACACAGACCCCCTCCCGCCACCCATCGCGCTCGTCGCGAATCGGCGTGTCGTGGCCTGCTCCGCGGCAGCTCGCGAGGCGGGCGTGCGCGTCGGGCTCCGCGAACGCGAGGCCCAAATGCGCTGCCCGGACCTCGCGGTTCGTCCCCACGACCCGGAGATTGACGAGCGCAGATTTGCTCCGGTGCTCGCTGCTATCGAGCGTCTGATTCCTGGCATCGAGTCTCGGCGCCCGGGCCTGTGCGCCATGCGCGCGCGCGGGCCCGCCCGCTACTACGGCGGGGAGGAGCCCGCCGCCGCCGCGCTCCTCGCACTCGCGACCGAGCTCGACCTCACGGGGGTGCGAATCGGAATCGCCGACGGCATCTTCGCCGCGGAGCAAGCGGCTCGTGCCGCCGCGACCGCGCCGGGCCTCGCCGTCCCATGCGCCGGGATACGCATCGTCCCCGCTGGCGCATCCGCGGCGTTTCTCAGCCCGCTCCCCGTCGATCACGCAGCGCCGGGAGACTTCGCAGAGGTCTTGAGCGGGCTTGGCATTCGCACACTCGGGGCGCTGGCAGCGCTCCCCGAGGATGCGGTACGGCAACGGTTTGGGGCCGCCGGAGTCGCAGCGCACCGCCGAGCTACCGCAACGGGCCCCGTCCACGGCGCCGAGGTGCGGCCCCGCGCGCCGGTGCGTGAGTTTTCCGTGGATCTCAGCTTCGAACCCCCCATCGACACCGCCGAACAGCTCGCGTTCGCCTGCGCGACGCTCGCAGACCGGTTCATCTCGGGCCTAGCCGAGGAGCGCCTCGTGTGCACGGCGCTCCGCATCGAACTCACCGACGACATCTCTGTCCGCCACGAACGGGAGTGGGCGCACCCGCATCGTTTCACCGCGAGCGATACCGTCGGCCGCGTGCGGTGGCAAGCCGCGTCCATCTCACACGACGCTGAGCGTGGCGGGGCGGGCATCACCCGCGTCAGAATCACACCGACGCACACCGATCGGGCCGCAGCGCACGAACCGGGCCTCTGGAACACCGAGCCAGATGAGCGAGTGCACCACCACCTCAGTCGCGCCCAGAACCGCCTCGGGCACGCCGCCGTCGGCACCGCGCAGCTCTCTGGTGGGCGGCTCCTCGCATCCCGCCAAACCATGATCCCCTGGGGCACCTCCCGCACCCGCCCCGCGGACACCCGCGGGTCGGCGAGCGCGCCCTGGCCCGGCGCCCTCACCGGCCCCGTCCCGAGCCGAGTATTCGCTACGCCCTTGTCAGCCGCGCTCCTCGACGTCGAGGGCGTCGCGGTCAGCGTCGATGCAGAAGACCTCCTCACCGCGCTCCCCGCCCGGCTTCGCGTCTCGCACACTGAGTTCTCGGATCGAGTCGAAGGCTGGTCAGCCCCCTGGCCAGTTCGCGAACGCTGGTGGCAGGGCGCTCCCGAGCGATTCCGCCTCCAGCTGCGACTCGCCGACGGGGACGCCTGGCTGCTGTATTACGAACGCGGCGAGTGGTTCGCCGAGGGCCGCTACGACTGACCCACGACCGCGCGCCCAGCGGCGCGCAGCGCGAACGATGGCACACGACACACGACACGTGAAGGGAGAACGACCGTGGGATGGAACAATCCACCACTCACGTGGACCGATTTTGAACGTCGTCTCTCCGGGCGCGCGCAGAGACCTGCACCAGACACCACGGCCGGCGCACCCAGCGCGGAAGAGAGCGCCGGCACCGCACCCGTTCAGTTCACGCCAGCCCCCCGCGCCGCACACTTCACTCCCAGCCCCGACTCGCACGACGCCGAGCACGTTGAGTACGCCGAGCTCCACGCGCACTCCCACTTCAGTTTCCTCGACGGCGCTTCTGCTCCCGAAGCGCTCGTTGCCGAGGCAGCGCGGCTGCGCCTCTCCGGCCTCGCCATCACCGACCATGACGGGCTCTACGGTGCGGCGGTATTCGCCGCGGAGGCCGAGGCAGCGGAGCGTGCCGCTGCCGCGGCGGAGCACACGCCGCTGCTCACGGTCTACGGCGCCGAGCTCTCACTGGGTCTCGATGCCCCGCAGCTGGGGGCCACCGACCCGATGGGAACGCATCTCCTCGTCCTCGCGCGCGGTGCGCAGGGGTATCACCGCCTCGCCGGCGCGATCACCGAGGGCCAGCTCACCGGCGGGGTGAAGGGACGCCCCAGCTATGATCTCGAGGCGCTCGCCGCGCACGGTAAGGATGACTGGGCCGTTCTCACCGGATGCCGCAAGGGCGCCGTGCGGCGCGCGCTGGCCGCGGGGTCCACGCGAGCCGAGAGCGAGGCACTCGCCGGGGCAGAGCTCGATCGCCTCACCGCTCTCTTCGGGGTCGACAACGTCTACGTGGAGCTCACCAGCCACGGCCACCCCGGCGACGACACGCTCAACGCCCAGCTCGCCGCCCTCGCCCGAGAACGGCACCTCCCCACCCTCGTCACCGGAAACGTGCACTACGCCACCACCGCGCAGGCACCCCTGGCCGAAGCGATGGCGGCCGTGCGCGCCCGCCGCAGCCTCGACGAGCTCGACTCGCACCTCCCCGCCTCCGGCGGCGCACGCCTGCGCTCCGGGGCCGCGCAGCTGCGCCGCTTCGCTCGCTACCCAGACGCGGTGCACCGCACAGTTCCGCTCGCACGGGAACTCGCGTTCCCACTCCGCTCCGCACGCCCGAGCCTCCCGCGACTCCCCGTCCCCCACGGCCACACCCAGATGACCTGGCTCCGGCAGCTCGTGCGCGAGGGCGCCGAGCGCCGCTACGGCACACTCACCGAGGCGGTGCGGACCCGCCTCGAACGCGAGCTCGACGTCATCGAGCAGAAGGACTTTCCCGGCTACTTCCTCATTGTGTACGACCTCGTGCAGGAAGCTCGCAGACGGGGAATTCTGTGCCAGGGCCGCGGCTCGGCCGCGAACTCCGCGGTCTGTTACGTCCTCCAGATCACCGCCGTCGACTCGATCCGATACAACCTCCCGTTCGAGCGCTTCCTGTCGAGCATGCGCGACGAAGAACCCGACATCGACGTCGATTTCGACTCGGAGCGCCGCGAGGAGGTGATCCAGTACGTCTACGACACCTACGGCCGCCGCAACGCGGCACAGGTCGCAAACATCATCAGCTACCGCCCCAAGGCTGCAATCAGGGACGCCGCAAAGGCGCTCGGCTACGGTGCGGGGCAGCAGCGGGCGTGGACCAAGGCAATGGAGCGCTGGCGCGAGATCGACGAGGACCCAGACAGCCCGATCCCGCTCCCGGTCCAGCGCCTCGCGCAGGAGTTCCTGCGCGCCCCGCGGCACCTCGGCATCCACTCCGGCGGCATGGTCCTCACCGAACGCCCCGTCGGCGAGGTCTGCCCGATCGAACACGCGCGCATGGACCGCCGCACCGTCCTCCAGTGGGACAAAGAATCATGCGAAACCATGGGGCTCGTGAAGTTCGACATGCTGGGCCTCGGCATGCTCAGCGCCCTCCAGAAGACCATCGACATCATCGCCGCCGCCACGGGAGAGCAGTGGACCCTCGAAACCATCCCCAAGGAGGAGCCCGGCGTCTACGACATGCTCTGCCGCGCCGACGCAATCGGGGTGTTTCAGCTTGAGAGCCGGGCACAGCTCAACACGCTTCCCCGGCTTCGCCCACGAAGCTTCTACGACCTCGTCATCGAGATCGCGCTGATCCGCCCAGGCCCCATTCAGGGCGGCGCGGTGCACCCGTACCTGCGGCGGCGCAACGGGGCCGAACCCGTGACCTACCCGCACCCGAAGCTCGAGCCGGTGCTCGAGCGCACGCTCGGGGTCCCCCTGTTCCAGGAACAGCTCATGCACATGGCGATGGCCGTGGGCGATTGCACCGCCGAAGACGCAGACCTGCTCCGCCGCGCTATGGGCTCAAAGCGCGGCGAGGAGCGCATCGGTACGCTCCGCGACAAGCTCTTCGCGGGGATGGCCCGCAACGGGATCACGGGCGACGACGCCACACACCTCTACGAGCAGATCGAGGCGTTCGCGAGCTTCGGCTTCGCCGAGAGCCACTCGATCAGCTTCGCGCTCCTCGTCTACATCAGCTCCTGGTGCAAGCTGCACTACCCTGGGGCGTTCCTCGCGGGGCTCCTCCGTTCACAGCCGATGGGCTTTTACGCGCCGCGCACCCTCGTCGCGGACGCGCGCAGGCACGGGGTCGAGATCAGGCCCGTCGACGTGCAGCACTCCGGCGCGCACGCCGATCTCGAGGCGCTCACCGCGGCGGGCGCGGGCGGCACAGCTGCGGACAGCGCGGGCGCGGACAGCGCGGGCGCGGACAGCGCGGGCAGCGCGGGCAGCGCGGGCAGCGCGGGCGCGGACAGCGCGGGAGGCGCAGATTCGGACAGCGTGGACCCGGGCGGCCGCGCCGCCCTCGAGCCGCGGGCCAGGACGCAGCGGGCAGGGGGCACGTGCACCGCCGACGAGCCGGTGCGCGCACTCGCGCCGCACGAGGCGACCGAGCCGGTACCACCGTTCGATCCCGGCGCCCCCGACACGAGCGGCGCGCATCGTCGCGACAGCGGCTTCGCCGTGCGGCTCGGCCTGTCCGACGTCCGCGGCATCGAGACCGCGACCGCCGAGCGCATCGTCGCCGCACGCGCAGCCGGCCCGTTCCTCAGCATGGCCGACCTCGCCAGGCGCGCCGACCTCGACCGCACGCGACTCGAGGCACTCGCAACCGCTGGCGCGTGCGACAGCCTCGGCCTCGACCGCCGCGAGGCGCTGTGGGCCGCGGCACCGGCCTCAGACAACCGCGAGCGGTTCCTCCCGAACATCGCGGTGCACGTCCAGCCCCCGCTCCTGCCCGTGCTCACGGGGAGCGAGCAGACCGCGCTCGACCTGTGGAGCACCGGGATCGTCACGGGAGAGCACCCGCTTGCGCTCCTCCGCGACCAGCTCGACGCGCGCCGGGTGATCCGCTCCGACCGCACCAAAAGCACCCGCCCTGGAACCGTGATCACCGTCGCCGGGCTCGTCACCCATCGTCAGCGCCCCAGCACAGCCGGCGGCATCACATTCCTCACGCTCGAAGACGAGGCCGGCACCGTCAACATCGTCACCTTCGCACAGGTGTGGCAGCGCAACCGCCTCGTCGCGCGCTCCGCACCGGCGCTCATCGTCACCGGGCTCCTCGAGCGCTCCCCCGAGGGCGTCGTCAACGTCATCGCCGACACCTTCGAACCGCTCGCGGCCCCCGCGGGCGTCGGCTCCCGAGACTTCCACTAGCCACGCGCCGCATCATCATGCCACACGAATCCGTCACACTCATGAATCGCCGAAACCACTGCCACGACCCCCAGCTCACGCACTATGCTGGCGACGTGAACGTCTCAACGGCCCTGCTCACTGACCACTATGAACTCACGATGGTGGATGCAGCGCTGCACGCCGGCACAGCGCACCGCCAAAGCGTCTTCGAGCTCTTCGCGCGCCGCCTCTCCGGCGCACGCCGCTACGGCGTCGTCGCGGGAACCGGACGCCTCCTCGAAGCGATCGAGCGGTTCCGATTTGAAGACGCCGAGCTTGAGTTCTTACGCGCGGGGCGCGTCGTCACCGACACCACGCTCGACTGGCTCGCGAACTACCGCTTCAGCGGCAACGTGTGGGGCTACCCCGAGGGCGAAGTGTTCTTCCCGGGCTCCCCGCTCATCACCGTCGAAGCGAGCTTCGCCGAGGGCGTGCTCCTCGAAACGCTCGCCCTCAGCATCCTCAACGCAGATTCCGCCGTCGCAACCGCGGCATCGCGAATGAGCCACGCCGCCAACGGTAAGCCCCTCGCAGAAATGGGTTCCCGCCGCACGGGCGAGTACAGCGCCGTCGCCGCCGCACGCGCCGCATACATCGCCGGGTTCAGCGCCACCTCAAACCTCGAAGCGGGCCGCAGCCACGGGATCCCCACGATGGGCACCGCCGCGCACAGCTTCACGCTGCTCCACGACAGCGAACGCGAGGCGTTCGAGGCGCAGGTCGCCGCGCTCGGCGCAGACACCACGCTGCTCGTCGACACCTACGACATCGAGCAGGGCGTGCGCACCGCCGTCGAAGTCGCGGGGACCGGACTCGGCGCGGTCCGCATCGATTCCGGCGACCTGCCCATCGTCGTCGCCCGCGTACGCGCCCTCCTCGACGAGCTCGGTGCGACGCAAACCCGGATCACCGTCACCAACGACCTCGACGAGTACACCGTCGCCGCGCTCGCCGCGTCGCCGGTCGACAGCTTCGGCGTGGGCACCTCCGTGGTCGTCGGATCGGGCACCCCCACCATGGGGATGGTCTACAAGCTCGTCGCGCACGAAGACGACTCAGGGAACTGGGTGTCCGTCGCCAAGAAGTCCGCCGACAAGGCCTCCGTCGGCGGCCGCAAGAGCGTGCGCCGCCGCTACAACGCGCGGGGCGTCGCGAACGCCGAGCTCATCTTCCTCGGAGACGGCCCCGGCGGCATGGCCGAGGGCGAAGAGACCGCCGGCCGCGAGGTGCTCGTGCCGCTCGTGATCGACGGCGAGGTCCAGTCCGAGCACACCGGAGCGTCAGGGATCGCCGCCGCACGCGACCGCCACCAGCTCCGCGTGAAGGAACTCCCGCCCGTCGCAATGAGCCTGACCCGCGGCGACCCGGCGATTCCCACCGAGTACCGCTAACCAGACCGCACGCAGAACTGCCGTGGCCCCGCGAGAGCGCGGGGCCACGGCAGTTCTGCGTGCGGTGCAGTGTTTCGGCTACTTCTTCATGCGCTCGTAGACGCGCTTGCAGTCGGGGCAGACCGGGAACTTCTCGGGATCGCGCGAGGGGGTCCACTTCTTGCCGCAGAGTGCGCGCACGGGCTTACCGCTGAGCGCCGACTCCATAATCTTGTCCTTCGGCACGTAGTGCGAGAAGCGCTCGTGGTCGCCGTCCTCAATCTGTGCGTCTTCAAGCAGCTTCTCGAGCTCGCGGTCGAGCACATCAGTGCCGCCAGCTGGGCTCCCAGAACCGTCCGAGTCACCGCGTGTAAAGAATCCCATGACCCAATTCTAAACCCGTTCGGCGAATCCGCACAGCCCGGGTCCGCCGTCGGCGAACCGCGCCGCAGTCGGCCTAGTCGTAGACCTGCGTGACACCGATGAGCTCGGGACCGGACCGGTCGAAGATCCGCCCCCCAACAAACACGCCGAGCGCGAGCGCGAGGAGGCCGTAGCTCGCCCCGAACAGCAGCGCCCAAACATTTCCGGCAAACTCAACGTCGACAATCGCGGAGATCGAGAACCACACTGGGGGCACCGCGAGCACGAGCGTCACGACCATGGAGAGCGTCTGGGCAAGGCCAGATCCGGAACCCGACCACTGCGGTTGCACGAAGGGGCTGTCCCCCGGCCGAGTGGCCGGGTACGGCATGAGCACCGAGAAGACGCTCGCAACCGCGCTCGCGACGAGCAGCACGCCCAGGTTCATGCCGATCACCGCGGGCAACACGCGCCAGTCACCAGCGACCGTGACCGTGATGCTGGAGCCGATGAGCGCGAGCGGCACACCGAGCAGCAGCACGGGCGCGAGCCGACCGGCGCGGTCTGCGCCGCCCCTCGTGCCGCTGGCGACGTGTTCCCAGATGGCGGTTGAGTCCATGGCAACGTCGTTGTGCTGCGACCAGCCGAGCAGCAGCAGGATCACCGGGAGCGGCACGAGCGCGAGCGGACCAAGCGGAGCCCCGGCCACCCAGAAGGCGACGAGCATGACGATCGGCGCGATCGGGATCGCGAACAGGGCAACGCGGTAGCGGGGGTCGCGCGCCCAGTAGGTCAGCAGTCGCGCGGAGATCGCGGGGGCCGGGCGAGCCGGCAACCGCTCAAACCAGCCGAGGCCGCTGCGGGCCACTCCGACCTCGAGCGGCCGCTCCACGCGGCTCAGCGAAACGTTCACAACGATCGACCAGACCAGGAGCAGGACCGCAATCGCCGCAGCGAGGATCCCGAGGTGCAGCATCCCCGCCGCAGGGTCTGCCGCGGCGCCGAGCGCCGCGAACGGGGCACCGAACGGCGTCAGCGCCAGCACGTCGGCGAAGTCCGCAGCGGCGCCGAGGCCGTCAGTTCCGAGCGTCGCGGCAATCGCGAACACCGCGAGCGGCAGCGCAGCGACCAGGAGCACGGCACCGATGGTGCGCATGAGGCCCTCATATCGCTCACCCAGCAGCAGCTTCGAGAGCGCCGAGGTGACGCGCGCCGCGGTCACCGCGAACACCGCGACCAGCGCGAGCGTGACGGGGGCGAGCCAGCCGGGCTCAGCCCACTCGGGCCGGAGCACACGCAGCGCGATCAGCCACACGAGGAGCAGGAAGAACGGCCAGCTCACGACCGTTGTGGTGAGCAGCGCTGCGCCGACAGCCCCGGGGCGAGCCGGGAACTGCGCGAACTGCCGCGGTTCGAGGTGACCGCGGTTCGCGAAGAACGGCACGAAGAACACCGCCACGAGCACGATCGAGCCCAGGCAGACGTCGATGATCGCGCGCTCGGACGGCGCGTCGATCAGCCAGACCGGAAGCGCTGCGGCGAGCACCGCGAGCGCCGCGAGCAGCACGAACAGGATCGAGGTGCGCAGTCCCCTGCCGAACGATCCCCGAAACGCGCCGCCGAGCAGCGCTACTCGGATTCGGAGGAGCCGTGCAGCCATTCGAGGCCCTTCTGTGTGTCGCTCATGCCGGTGAGCTTCGTGAAGCGCTCCTCCAGGCTAAGTCCGTCGCGCACCGCGTCAACGGTGCCCTGGGCGATCACGCTGCCGTCGACGATGATCGACACGTGGTCGCAGACCCGCTGGATCAGGTCGAGGCTGTGGCTCGACATGACCACGCTGCCGCCGCCAGCGACATACTTCTCAAGAATCTCGGTGACGTTCGCCGCGGATACGGGGTCGATGGTTTCGAACGGCTCGTCGAGCACCAGCACCTCGGGCGCGTGGATCATTGCACACGCGAGCGCGATCTTCTTCTGCATGCCAGCCGAGTAGTCGGATACCAGCCGCCCGAGCGCCGATTCGAGGCCGAACGCGACCGCCAGCTCGGATGACCGCTGGGCGACCGCGGCAGCGTCCACCCCGTGCAGCACGCCCGAGTAATAGAGCAGCTGTGCGCCGGTGAGGCGATCGAAGAGCCGCAGGCGGTCGGGCAACGAACCAATGAGGCGCTTCGCGGCGGGCCCGTCGGTCCACACGTCAACACCGCTCACCGTCACGCGACCGGAGGTGGGGCGGAGCAGACCGCTGATCATCGAGAGCGTGGTGGTCTTTCCCGCGCCGTTGGGGCCGACGATGCCCGTGAACGAACCCGCGTGCACGTCAACCGAGACCTCGTTCGCTGCGATGAGCGAACCGTAGGTCTTCGTGAGCATCTCGGTGCGGAGCACAACCGGGTTCTGCTCCGCGATGCGGCCACGCTCGCGGGCGCGAACCACGGAGGGCACGGGCACCTGAATGCGGCCAGTGCGCGGGCTCGCGGACTGGGCCGGCGCTGCCTCGCGGGCGGGAGCCGCCTCGCGAGCGGGCGCCTCCTCGCGTGCGGGCACTGCCTCGCGTGCGGGCACTGCCTCGCGTGCGGGGGTCTCTGGCTGCGTGGGCGCGGAGACGGGCGGAACCGGCGCGGCGGCCTGGGCCGGCACCGCAGGCTGAGCCGGGACCGGCGCGGCCACCGGGGCGGCCGCGGGGGCCGCGGGCGCGGCGCTCGGCACCTCAGAGTGGGCGGGCGGCGCGGACGGTTCGGCGGGCGGCGCGGGGGGCACAGGAGGCACGGCGGGCGGCGGGACAGGAGCGCCGGCGGCGCGGCTCGGGCGAACGCGGGGTGCGCCGCTTGGCGCTGCGGCGGAATCCCCCTCGAAAACCGGGACGCTCGACGTCGAGCTCTCTTCTGGCTCGGAAGCGGGCACGGCGGAGGGGGTTACGGACGGCACGTCTCCAATTTATCAAATACTCGCGCGCCAGGCGCATGCGCGCCGAGAAACACAGAAACCGGCAGAATAGCGGTGTGACATTTGTTCCCAGACCACCGCGCTCGAATCCGTGGTCCTCCCTGTGGCTCCTTACCCGCCGTGATCTGAAGGTGCGGTACTCGACGTCGCTCCTCGGGTATCTCTGGTCGATCCTCGATCCCCTCCTGATGAGCCTGATCTACTGGTTCATCTTCACCCAGGTGTTCACCCGCTCGGTCGGTGAGACGCCATACATCGTCTTCCTCCTCACGGCGCTGCTGCCGTGGGTGTGGTTCAACGGCGCGGTCTCGGACTCCACGCGCGCATTTTTGCGCGACGTGCGGTTGGTCAGGTCGGTTGCGCTCCCCCACTGGATCTGGGTGGGCAGGATCGTGGC
This sequence comes from Leucobacter luti, assembly GCF_004217175.1. Lineage (GTDB taxonomy): Bacteria > Actinomycetota > Actinomycetes > Actinomycetales > Microbacteriaceae > Leucobacter > Leucobacter luti. The sequence continues at coordinate 269,323 of NZ_SHKI01000005.1, read as the reverse complement.
GTCGAAGGGCATCGAGTTTGTCCTGAGCCTGCCCGTGCTCGTCCTGTTTGCAGTGTTCTCAGGCGCGCAGGTGGGCTGGGAGCTCGTCTTCTTCCCGCTCGCCGTCGTGATGCTGGCCGCGCTGACCCTCGGGATCGGGCTGCTGGTCGCCCCGCTCGTGGTGTTCTTCCGCGACCTGGAGCGCGCCGTGAAGCTGATTCTTCGCGTCGCGTTCTACGCCTCACCCATCATCTACGGTGCGGCCGACCTGCCCGAGTTCGCGCAGCCGCTCGCCTGGTTGAACCCGCTCTCGGGCATCTTCGCGCTGTTCCGCGCGGGTTTCTTCCCGGACCAGCTTGACTGGGCCCTGGTCGCGGCGTCGGGCGGGATGACGCTCGTGTTCCTCGCCCTCGGCGTGTTCGTATTCAAACGCGCCATCGGTGGCGTTCTCAAGGAGCTGTAACGTGACGGATTCAGTGCAGGGCGACACGCAGACGGCGGCCGCGCTCATCTCAGCCGAGGGGCTCGGGGTGCGGTTCCGCCGCAACCGGGGCTCGCGCCGCAGCTTCAAGGACCTGTTCGCGGGCCGCGCGCGGCGCACGCGCCGGGGCGAGTTCTGGGCGCTGCGCGACGTCTCGTTTACCGTGCGCCCCGGCGAAGCGATCGGCGTGGTGGGCCGCAACGGGCAAGGCAAGTCGACGCTACTGAAGCTCGTCGCGCGCGTGCTGTTCCCCGATGAGGGCCGCGTCTCCGTGGGCGGTGGGGTCGCCCCGCTGATCGAGATCACCGGCGGCTTCGTTGGCGACCTCACCGTGCGCGACAATGTGCACCTCACCGCCGGCCTGCACGGGCTCACCAAGCGCGAAATCGCAGCTCGCTTCGACTCGATCATCGAGTTCGCGGGCGCCGCCGACGTGATCGACACCCCGTTCAAGCACCTGTCGAGCGGGATGAAGGTGCGCGTCGCGTTCTCGGTGATCTCGCAACTCGACGAGCCCGTGCTGCTCGTCGACGAGGTGCTCGCGGTGGGCGACAAGGCGTTCCGCGCGAAGTGCTACCGGCGGATCGACGAACTGCTCGCGGAGGGCAAGACCCTCTTCCTGGTATCGCACAACGAGCGAGACCTGCGGCGATTCTGCACGCGCGGCCTCTACCTCAACGGCGGCCGCCTCGTACTCGACGGCCCGATCGACGACGTGCTCGATCGCTACGCCGCAGACCACCCGGTCGATTAGGCGCCGGCTGCGGGCACGACTCCGAGAATCTCGCTAGCTGTCTGCTGCTTGGCGCGCGCGCCAGGCAGCAGCGCGCGCGAGCAGCTCGTCGATCGCCGCGTGGAAGCGCCGCGTGGGCGCCCCCGGCGAGGTGTCCCCGAAGTAGCGGGTTGACCACGTACCCAGGCGCTCGCGCGCGGCCTCGTCGCCGATCACTCGGTCGGTCACCGCCACGGCGTCGCCGAGTTCAGCGACGTCAAGCCACTCGCACACGCTCAGGTAGCCGCCCTCGTCCACCGCGGCCTCGGGCGCCGCGGGCCGGGTCACCATGAGCGGCTTGCCGGTCGCGAGCCGGTCGTAGACCATCGCTGAAATATCGCAGATCGCGAGGTCTGGAAGGCTGAGCTGCCAGCCGAGCACGGGCGACTCATCGTAGACGTGGTGCGCGCTCGGATCAGCGCGGTTCGCGTCCGCGATCGCCGCGATGATCCGCGCGTTTGCGGCCCCAAACTCGGGGTCCACCACGCCGCTGCGCGGGTGCGGGCGGTACACCACCCGGTGCCGGCCGGTACCAAGGAGCGCGGCGACGAGGCGCTCGCCGTGCGAAGCAACCGATCCGTAGCTCGCGGCGGGGCGGTCCCCCTCCCAGGTGGGCGCGTAGAACACGACAGTGCGGTCGTCCGGAATGAACGGCGGAGCGCCGCTCAGGTGATCGGTCTGCGGGCGGCCGATCGCGATCGTGCGCGTTTCGACGTCGAAATCCCACAGCGCCGCCGCGAGTCTTGCCTTCGCGGCGTCCCCGGCCACCAGCGCCAGGTCGTACGCCTTGTGCTGGTTGCTGGTCATGTACATCTTGTCGCTCTCGCCGTGGTTGACGAAGACGTGCCAGCGCTGGCCATAGCGCATCATCTGGAAGTTGCGGGTGTTCTGATTCACGTAGAGGATCACGTCGAGCTGCTGCTCGTCGATCACCCGCTCGAGGTCCGTGACCTTCGGCGCAAACGCGATATCGAGTCCGCTCTCGCGCATGAGCTGCCGCGCACCGGCCGCGTTGCGCGCGAGCACGAGCACGGGGCGCGTCTTCGAGAGCTCCTGCAGCGGCGCGTACCACTGGCGCATCTGGTAGATGTTCACGTCGCTATCGGCGAAGTACACGCCGACGCGGTAGTGCTGCTCCGGCACCGGGCCACGCTCCTCGAGCATGCTGCGCAGCTCAAAAAACGCGCGCCGCCCCTTCAGCACACGCTTCGCCAGACGGACCGCGCGCTTCGTATCCTTCGCCAGTTGCATCCCCCCAGAATAGCGCCGTCATCTCAGGATCTCCGTGACGGGTGTGGGAAGATCGGTTCGTGCAGCTCCCCCCTCTCGCCCCCGTACCCGCTGTGAGCTACGTGATGCCGGTGCTCAACGAGGCGGAGTTCCTGGAATCGGCGGTGCGCACGATCCTCGCCCAGGAGTACGCCGGCGAGCAGGAGATCGTGCTCGCGCTCGGGCCGTCCCGCGACGACAGCACGGCGATCGCCGAGCGGCTCGCGGCCGCCGACCCGCGCGTGCGGCTCGTGGCAAACCCCGAGCGCGACATCCCGAACGGGCTCAACCACGCGATCGCCGCGAGCACTCACCCCGTGATCATCCGCGTCGACGCACACTCGGAGCTCACCCCCGACTACACCGCGCGCGGCGTCGCTGCGCTGCAGCGCAGCGACGTGCCGGCGCTCGCAAACGTCGGGGGCATCATGCGCGCCGCGGGGCGGGGCGACGTGCAGCGCGCGATTGCTCGCTCGTACAACAGTCCGTTCGGGCTGGGCGGCGGCGCGTACCACGGCGACGGCACCCCCGGCCCGGCAGAGTCGGCGTACCTCGGCGTGTTTCGACGCGAGGCGGTCGATGCGGTGGGCGGGTACGATCCGACGATCCTGCGCGGCGAAGACTGGGAGCTGAACCTCCGAATCCGGCGCGCCGGCTTCACGGTGTGGTTCGATCCCGCGCTCAAGGTCACGTACTGGCCGCGGGCGAGCTTCGCGGATCTCTCGCGGCAGTTCTTCGCGACCGGCACCTGGCGCGCGGTGCTCGTGCGCCGCTACGGCCGCGCGAACCCGTGGCGTTTCTTCGCGCCGGGCGCGCTCGTGCTCGGCCTCGCCGTGAGCGCGATCGCGCTCGTGCTGCTCTGCGTCGGCGTGCTCCCCTGGGCCTCGGCGTGGCCGGTCCTCTTGGCGCCGGCGGCGCTCTACGCGCTCGGAATCCTCTTCGCAGTGGTGCGGATCCCCGAGCAGCGCGGGATCCGCGACCGGGTACTCACCGCGGTCACGCTCATCACCATGCACCTCAGCTGGGGCACCGGCTTCCTGCGCGGGATCACCCTCGGCGGCGGCCGCGTCGTGGACCGCTCGCGCGTGGCCTAGCAGCGCACTGTCCCCGCGCGCGGCTCGGGTGCGCGCGGTGCTCGGGCAGTCGCGGCGCGCATTCGGGCGCTACGCCCCCTCGGCCAGCAGCCCCGTGACTCGGTACGGGATCACCTCGCGCAAGAACAGGCTCGTGGAGGTGCGGTTGATGCCGGGGCAGAGCCGAATCTCCTCGCTCACCCGATAGAGGTCGTCGGGGTTCTTGGCGACCACCCGCAGCAGGAGGTCCGTGTTGCCGGCCGGGGCGAAGCACTCGAGTACCTCCGGGATGTTCGCGAGCGCTGTGATCGCCTCCGCGATGAGGTGCTGGTCGAGCTCCACCTGCACGCTCGCGCCGACCGGGCGGCCGAGCGCCGCAGGAGCGATCCGGGCGCTGTGCAGCCGGAGCGCGCCGGCAGCGGAGAGTTTTTCGAGCCGCGCCTGCACGGTGCCACGGGCGAGCCCGAGGCGGTGCGCGATCATCGCCGTCGGCATTCGCGCGTCGCCGTCAAGCTCGCGAAGGATGCGGCGGTCTGTTGCGTCGAGATTACTCATTTTGCACGCTTTCTGCGGGTTAGTTCCTGTAGATATTGATCATATTGCACAATCTAGATCAAGTCGCTTGCGCGATTCGGGCAGTCCTGGCTGAATACTTCTCAGGGACGCGGTCAGTGCGTCCGTATACTCAGCTAGACACCGCAATCGCCACACCCGGCGCACGCGGACGGACACGCCCCACAAGGGCACGCCCACCACAAGGAGAACGCCATGAGCGTCGCCCGTACCCACGAGCACCCCGCACACACCCGGGTCACCCCCACCCAGGTTCGGCCACGGATACGCATCGCACTGACCGCCCTGACCCTCTTCACGCTGCTGGTCAGCGCCAACCTCGCGACTCCCCTGTTTCCGCTCCTCGAACAGCGACTCGGGATCACCGCACTCGGCACGACACTCGCGTTCTCGAGCTACGTGCTCAGCCTGATCGTCGGCCTCCTCGTCTTCCGCCGCTTCGCCGACACCGTGAACCGGCGCACCGTCCTCGTGTCTGCGCTCGCGGTCACCGCGCTCGGCACCGCAGGGCTCGCGTTCGCCCCGGATCTCGGGTGGTTCTGCGTGACCCGCGCCGCGCAGGGCGCCGCGATCGCCTGCGCCACCGGCACCGCCTCGGCCGCGCTCCGCACGCTCCTTCCCGGCAGGCCGGCGCTCGTGGGACGCCTCACGCTGCTCGCAAGTTCCGGTGGCGTGGCGGCCGGCCCCGTCATCGGCGGGCTCCTCTCGCAGGGCGCCGCACCGCTCGTGACCCCGTTCATCTCGCTGGCGATCACGCTCGCCGCCCTCATCCCCGCGATTCTCCTGCTCGCCCCTCACGAGCTGTGCCGCCCGATCCGGCTCCCGGATCAGATCGCACTGGCCGACGCCCCGCCGCGAATCGCCCGCACCGACCGGCGCCGCGGGCGGCAGTCCCCCGCCGCGCTGCGCGCGTTCAGGGTCGCGGCGGCGACCGGCTTCCTCAGCTTCACCGTGTTCGGGTTCTGCCTCTCCCTGGCCCCCTCGCACTTCGCGAGCATCGTCCAGACCGATGCGCGGCCCCTCATCGGGCTGCTCGCCGCGCTCACGCTCGGCGCCTCGGCGCTCACCCAGCTGCTGCCGCTCTCCGGCGTCTGGCGGCTCCCCACGGGGCTCGGCACACTCGCCGTCGCGCTCGTCGGCGTGGCGGCGGCGGGCCCGCTCGGCAGCCCGGCGCTGCTGGTCACGGCGAGCCTGCTCGCCGGCGTGGGCCAGGGCGTCGCGTTCCAGGCGGCGTTCACCGCGGCCACCGCCGCGGTCGATCCGGCGCACCACGCGTCGACGGTCAGCGCGATCTACACCGTCACCTACCTGGGCAGCGCCGTGCCCGTGATCGCGCTCGGCTTCCTCACCGAGCGGCTGGGCCTGGGCTCGGCGGTCACCGCGTTCGCGCTCGCGACCGCGGCGGCCTGCGCCGTGCTCGCCGTGATCGCGCGGCAGCGGCGGGGCCTCGACGCGGCGGCCCCCACAGACGCGTCCGCGGGCGGCTCCACCAGCGCGCCCGCGGGCGTCTTACCCGCCACGCCCGTACCCGCGAGCGCCCCCACCCCCGCGAGCGCCCCCGCCCCCGCCTCCGCGAGCGCCCGAGTGTAGCCAAAGCGCCCCGTCACGGCACCGAAGGGGCACTTTGGCTCCACTCGGCGACGAAGAAGCCAGGACCCAGGACCCAGGCCCAGACCCAGGGCCCAGGACCCAGGCCCCAGACCCAGGCCCAGGCCCAGGCCCAGGCCCAGGCCCCGGCCCCGCGCGCGGACCCCGCTACTCGGCGAGCAGGTGGAGCGCCGCGCGATCCGATTCGTCGAGCAGTGGGCCGAAGCGGTCGGCCACGGCTCCGCGCGCGATCTTGCCCGCGGCAGCCGCGTCGCGTCGCTCGATCGCGTCGAACAGCCCGCGGTCGATCTCGGCGGAGGCGAGCTTGACCCGGTTGTCGTGGTGTTCCCCCTCGGCGTCACGCTGCATCATGCCGCGCAGCACGCCGGAGACGGCCTGGCCGCTCATCTCGAGGATCTGATTGCCGCTCGCCGCCCACACGGCCTCGTGAAATTCGAGGTCGGCGGACGCAAAGTCGGCGTCGTTCGTCTCGGCGGCGGCCCGCATCCGCTCCACCGCGGCGCGCATCCGCTCGAGCTGCTGCTCGGTGTGGCGCTGGGCGGCGAGCTTGGAGGCGGAGCCCTCGAGGATCACGCGGTACTGCACGAGCTCGGCGACGCTGAGCGCGTCGGTGCCGATCATGGTGCGGAACGAGCGGCCCAGCGTCTTCGACGAGGGGGCGAGCACGAGCGGGCCGCCGCGGGTGCCGGGCTTTGACTCGATGAGCCCCATCGACTGCAGCACCCGGAGCGCCTCGCGCACCGTGGGCCGACTGACGCTGAACTGGACCATGAGGTCGCGCTCGCTCGCGAGCTGAGAGCCGATCGGGATGTCTCCCGAGAGTATCGCCTGCTCGATTTGTTCGACGATGCGCTGATACGTGTGCACGGGCACCGCGGGCGAAAAGCTGTGGGTGTTCGTCAACTGAGGGTCTTTCCTACTGTTGGTGGACGCGATCACGCCGTCCCGCACCGGGCCGGAATTGCCCATCAGTCTAGTCCCCATCAAGTGGCCTTACCATGTATCCTGGTTCGAACCCGGCGATTCGGAATGATAGATCAAGGATGATTAGAAGAGCAGGTGCCACAGCACCGAACCGGTCACGGTGACACGCACACCCTCGCGTGTTCCGCCACAGAATGAACGAGCCGCGGCCCCAGCGCCAACGCCAGACCCCTCGAACAGGAAAGCAACGATGCGACGCAGGAATTCACTGACCCTCACCGCGGCGGTCATCGCGGCCGGCGCCCTCACCCTCGCGGGCTGCTCCGCGGGATCCGCGGGCAGCGGCGGCTCCGACTCCGGAACCACGCCGACCACCGCCACCATCGCGCTCACCGGCGCACCCGTGAACCTCGACTTCACCACCACCGCCGGATCAGCGATCCCGCAGGCAATGATGTCGAACGTGTACGAGGGCCTCGTGCAGCTCGATCAGGCCGGCGAGATCCAGCCGCTGCTCGCGAAGAGCTGGGAAATCAGCGACGACCGCAAGACGTACACGTTCACGCTGGAGGAGGGCGTCACGTTCTCGAACGGCGACGAGTTCACCGCCGACGATGTGAAGTTCAGCTTCGATCGCGTCAAGACCGACTGGGTGTCCAGCCTGAAGGCGAAGATGGACGTCGTGGAGAGCGTCGACGTGATCTCGGACACCGAGGTGGCCGTGACCCTCACGCAGCCCTCGAACGCGTGGCTGTTCAGCCTCGCCACGCCGGTGGGCGCGATCTTCTCCCCCGACGGCGTCGCGGACCTCGCGAACGAGCCCGTGGGCACCGGCCCCTACGCGGTCGAGACGTTCACCGCGAACGACAAGATCGTGCTCGACACCCGCGACGATTACTGGGGCGAGGCGCCCGGCGTCGAGTCCGTCACACTGAAGTACTTCGCAGACGCGACCGCCACCACGAACGCGCTCCGCACCGGCGACATCGACGCGATCGTCAACCTGCAGGCGCCCGAGCTGCTCGACACCTTCGAGGCGGACGACGCGTACACCGTGACCACCGGTACCTCGAGCGGTGAGGTCTCGCTGTCACTCAACAACAAGGCGGCCCCGTTCGACGACGTGCGCGTGCGCCAGGCCGTGCTCTTCGCACTCGACAAGCAGGCGATCCTCGACACCGCGTGGAACGGCTACGGCTCGCTCGTCGCCACCTACGCGACCCCGACGGACCCGTACTACGAGGACCTGAACGATAGGTACCCGTACGATCCCGAGAAGGCCAAGGAGCTCCTCAAGGAGGCCGGCCAGGAGAACCTCACGATCGAGTACACCGTGCCGACCCGCCCCTACGCGCAGGCAGTGTCCGAGATCGTCGTCTCGCAGCTGAAGGACGTCGGCATCACGGCGACCATCAAGAGCTCCGAGTTCCCCGCCGTGTGGCTCGACGAGGTCTTCACGAACCACAACTACCAGATGACCACGGTCCTGGCGACCGAGGCACGCGATCTGCTCACCGTGTTCAACGACCCGAACTACTACATCGGCTACGACAACACCACGATCGCGCCCATCGCGGCCGAGGCCGACGCCGCCGACGAGGCCGGGTACGTTACAGGGATGAAGCAGGTCGCCGAGCAGATCGTCGACGATGCCGCAACGGGCGTCCTCTTCCTGTTCCCCAACATCACGGTCGCGAAGGCCGAGCTGCAGGGCCTGCCGGAGAACGCCATCATCGAGGCGCTCAACCTGTCGCAGCTCAGCTGGAACTAACGAACCACTGAAACACCCGGGGCACTCCCCCGCCGCACCACGCGGGCGTGGGCCTATCCGGCCCACGCCCGCCCCCGCACCGTCAATCCCCCACCCCGAGGACCACGCATGGCCATACGGATTCTGATCAACCTCGCCCGCTTTGTGGTGACCTACCTGGTCGCGACCGTTGTCGTGTTCCTCTTCATGCGCCTCATCCCCGGCGACCCCGCCCAGATCGCGCTCGGCGTCAACGCGACCCCCGAGCTGCTGGAGCAGACGCGCAAAGAGTTCGGCACCGACCGCCCGCTGATCGTGCAGTACTTCGACTGGACCGGCGGCCTGCTGCGCGGCGACTTCGGCGTCTCCTACGTGACGCGCACCGACATCAGCCCGCTCGTCACCGACCGCCTCCAGGTGAGCCTCATCCTCGTGATTGCCGCGATGATCGTCGCGCTCGCGATCGCGATCCCCCTGGGCACCTGGGCCGCGGTCAAGCACCGCAACCTCTCCGGCGTGCTCATCGGTGCCGGCTCACAGCTCGGCGTCGCGATCCCCGGCTTCCTCGCCGCGATCCTGCTCGTCCTCATCTTCGCCGTGGGCCTCGGGTGGCTGCCCGCGAGCGGCTGGACGCCACCGAGCGAGAACTTCGGAGATTTCCTCCGCAGACTGATCCTTCCGGTCCTCGCGCTCGCGTCCGTCCAGGGCGCGATCCTCACCCGCTACGTGCGCTCGGCAGTGCTCGAGATCATGAGCGAGGACTACCTCCGCACGGCCCGCGCGAAGGGGCTCAGCAAGATGGGCGCCCTCGTCAAACACGGACTCCGCAACGCGGCGATCCCCGTCATCACGGTCACCGGCGTGCAAATTGCCGCCCTCATCATTGGCGCCGTCGTGATCGAGCGCGTGTTCGTGATCCCCGGCCTCGGTTCGATGCTGCTCGACGCCGTCGGCAACCGTGACCTCCTCACCGTGCAGTCAGTCGTGATGGTGCTCGTCGCCATCACCCTGGTCCTGAACCTCGTGGTCGACGTGCTCTACACGATCGTCGATCCCCGGATGCGAAAGAGCGCGTAATCATGACCACGCAGAATGTCCCCACGCCCCCGGTGCAGGCACCGCGCACCACCGCGATCTCAGCCCCGCGCGCGCCAAAGAAGCGCGCCGGGCTCTCCCCCACGCTCATCATCGGGCTCGTGCTCGTCGCGATCGTCACGCTCGCCGCGCTCGTCTCGTTCGTGTGGACCCCGTACGACCCGGTGCAGGCGATCGCCGCCGACCGCCTCCAGGGCCCGAGCGCCGAGCACTGGATGGGCACCGACCGCTACGGCCGCGACGTGTTCTCGGCGATGCTCTACGGCGCGCGGATCACGCTCTTCGTGGGCATCGTCTCGGTGGGCATCGCGATCCTGATCGGCACGCCACTCGGCATCCTCGCGGGAATCCGCGGCGGCTGGATCGAAGAGGTCATCATGCGCACCTCCGACATCGCGCTCGCGTTCCCCGCGCTACTGCTCGCGATCATGTTTAGCGCCGTGTTCGGCGCGTCGACGCTCACCGCGATGGTCGCGATCGGAATCGCCACGATCCCGGGCTTCGCGCGCGTCGCGAGATCCGGCACCCTGCAAGTAATGAGTACCGAGTACGTGCTCGCCGCCCGCGCGGCAAGCCAGTCGCGATTCCGGATCGCGCTGCGGCACGTGTTCCCCAACATCCTCGGCATCGTCGTGGTGCAGTGCTCGGTATCGTTCGCCCTCGCCGTGCTCGCGGAGGCAGGCCTGAGCTTCCTCGGGCTCGGCACCCCGCCGCCCACGCCCTCCTGGGGCCGGATGCTGCAGGAGTCGCAGCAGTTCCTCGGAACGCACCCGCTCCTCGCGATCTTCCCCGGGCTCGCGATCGCCATCGCGGTCATGGGCTTCAACCTGCTCGGTGACGGACTCCGTGACCGATTCGACCCGAAGCTGAACGGAAACCGCGGCTGATGACGACGACACTTCCCGCCCAGGCACCCAACGCCCGCCCGCTGCTCGCCGTCGACGGCCTCACCGTGCGCACCCCGCACCGGGCCCTCGTGCACGATTTCTCGCTCCACATGGCGCACGGCGAGCGCATCGGTCTGATCGGCGAGTCCGGATCCGGCAAGTCGATGACCACGACCGCACTGCTGGGCCTGCTCCCGGCCGGCGTCTCCGCGACCGGCTCCGTGGAGCTCAACACCGGACGGGAGGGCGCGCCCACGGGCAACCTCCTCACCGCCCCGGAGTCCGAGCTGACGCGGATCCGCGGTCGCGACATGGCCATGGTGTTCCAGGAGCCGCTCACCGCACTGAACCCGCTCATGCGGGTGGGGGCGCAGGTCGCCGAGATCATGCTGCAACACAAGCTCGCGCCAACCCGCGCCGAGGCGCACCGCCGCGCGGTCGAGATGCTCGACGCCGTGCACCTGCCGGATCCCGCCGAGGCCGCGCGCGCGTACCCGCACCAGCTGTCCGGCGGGCAGCGCCAGCGCGTCATGCTCGCCATGGCGCTCGCGAACGATCCCGGGCTGCTGCTCTGCGACGAGCCCACCACGGCGCTCGACGTCACCGTGCAGCGGCAGGTGCTCGACCTGATCCTCGAACTCGTGAAGCAGCGCAACACGGGGCTGCTCTTCATCACCCACGATCTCGCCGTGGTGGCGAACATGTGCACGCGCGTGCTCGTCATGAACGACGGCGTGGTGGTCGAGGAGGGCACCACCGAGGAGGTGTTCACGCGCCCCCAGCACGCGTACACGCGCGGGCTGCTCGCCGCGAGCGATCTCGACGCGACCGACGCCGAGGGGCGCCTGTTCACCGTCGCGAGCGCGAAGGAGTACGTGCCGCCGACGCGCGAGCAGCTCGCCGCGGAGGCCGCGGCCGCTGAAGCCGCGGCTGCCACTGAGGCTGAGGCTGCTGAGGTTGCGGCCGCTGAGGTTGCTCCTGCTGCCGATGCTGCCGCGGACGCGACGGGCGCGGGCGAGGCCGCGCAGGATCCGGATCGGGCGCCCGCCGCGCAGGATCCGGCACCCGCGACCGCCGAGTCAGTGATGCGCGTCACCGACCTGGTGCGCACCTACACGCGCAGCAAGACCAGCCTGTTCAAGCCCGCCCCCGAGGTGCGCGCGCTCAAGGGCATCTCCTTCGAGGTGCCGCGCGGCGGTCGCCTCGGTGTGGTCGGCGAGTCCGGCTCCGGCAAGTCCACGCTGCTGCGGATCCTCGCGGGGCTCGATCAGCCGACCTCGGGCAGCGCGATCGTTGCCGGCAACGAGGTCGCCGGGGCGAAGGAGTCCCAGCTGCGCGAGCTGCGCCAGCAGCTGCAGATCGTGTTCCAGGACCCGATGGGATCACTCGACCCGCGCATGACGGTCGAGCAGATCATCGCCGAGCCGCTCCTCGTGCGCGGCAGGAACGAGACCGCGGCCGACCGGTCCCGCATGGTCGCCGAGATGCTCGAGGCCGTGGGGCTCCCCGCCTCGGCCGCCGAGCGCTTCCCGCACCAGTTCTCGGGCGGGCAGCGGCAGCGCATCTCGATCGCGCGTGCCCTGATCTGCCGCCCCCAGGTGGTCGTGGCCGACGAGCCGGTGAGCGCGCTCGACGTGTCAGTGCGCGCGCAGGTGCTCAACCTGTTGGCCGACCTCGTCGACGAGTACGGGCTCACCCTCGTGTTTGTCTCGCACGACCTCAACGTGGTGCGGCACCTGTGCGACTCGGTGATCGTGATGCAGTCGGGCGAGATCGTCGAGGCCGGCGACACCGAGTCCGTGTACCGCGATCCGCAGCACCCGTACACGCAGCGCCTCATCGCCTCGTCGCTGACGCTGCGCCAGGAGCTCGCGCACGCCTTCTAACCCGACGGCCGACGCTCGTCGCCCGCCACGCCACTCGAAAGGATCCCCCGCCGTGACCGATCACGCCGCCTCGACCGCCTCCCCCGCAGCACCGCGCCTCGCCGATCTCGACGCTGGCGCCCTCGCTGCCGGGTACGCGGCAGGCACCTTCACGCCGAGTGAGGTCGCGGAAGACGTGATCGCGCGCGTGGTCGACCGGGAGCCCGAGCTCAACGCGCTCTTCCTGTTCGACCCGGAGCAGGTGCGCGCAGACGCCGCGGCGGCAACGGCGCGCTGGGCGGCGGGCGCCGCGCGAGGCCCGCTCGACGGGGTGCCCGTGACCGTCAAGGAGAACATCGCGCGCGCCGGGCAGCCCAAGCCCTCCGGCACCGCGATCCCCAATCCGCCGGTGCCCGAGCAGAACGCGCCCACGACCGACCGCCTCCTCGAGGCCGGCGCGGTCATTGTCGGGTCCACCACGATGCCCGACTGGGGAATGCTCTCGTCGGGGGTATCGAGCCTGCACGGGATCACCCGCGGCGGCCTCAACCCCGCGCACACCTCGGGCGGATCGAGCGCGGGCGCCGGCGCCGCGGCGGCGGCCGGCTACGGTCCGCTGCACGTTGGCACCGACATCGGCGGCTCGATCCGGCTCCCCGGTTCCTGGCAGGGCCTCACGGCGCTGAAGCCGAGCGAGGGCCTGATCCCGCTCGACGTGCCATACACGGGCCGGGCGGCCGGGCCGCTCACACGCACCGCCGCTGACGCGATCCGGCTCATGTCGGTCGTCGCGCAGCCGGACCCGCGCGACTACCTCACGCGCGCGTACGCCGGGCTCGAGTGGTCCACGGAGCCGCTCGCGCCGGCCGGGATGCGCGTCGCGCTGCAGCTCGACGCCGGGTCCGGGCTGCCGGTCGAGCCGGAGACGCGCGCGCTGATCGAGGCTGCCGCCGAGCTGTTCACCGCCGCGGGTGCGACGGTCGAGCCGCTCGCGCCGTTCATCGCGCCCGAGATCCTCGACGGGATCGTGGGGTACTGGCGTAGTCGCTCGTACGCAGATTTCGAGGCGCTCACGCCCGCCGAGCAGTCGGTCGTGCTGCCGTTCATCGTTGAGTGGTGCGTGGCAGGCCGGGACTTCACCGCGGCCGAGACCGTGCGCAATCGCAGCATGATGGACGAGATGGCGCGCCTCACCCGCGCCGCCACGCAGCCATTCGACCTGGTCATTTCGCCGGTCACCCCGGTCGCGGCGTTCCCGGCCGAGGACCCGATGCCCATCACCGACCCGCTCCAGACGATGGGGCACATCTCGTTCACGGTGCCGTACAACATGTCCGGTCAGCCAGCCCTCTCGATCGGCGCGGGCATCCAGGCGGACGGCCGCACGGTCGGCCTGCAGATCGCGGGCCCCATCGGCAGCGATGACCGCCTGCTGCGCGTGGCAGCCTGGTTCGAGGCCGCCCGCGGCGCTGACGCAGCCGTCGACTGGTCCCGGCTGCCGTAGGGCGCGACGCGTCGGGCAGCGACTGCGCGGCGCCGCTGTCCCCACGAGTGGAGGCTTCACTGACGAGCGTGCGGCTTGCCTGCCTCCGCGAAGCCGCACACTCGTGACGAAGCCGCACACTCGTGGAGTGGCGTGGAGTGGGCAGTGGGCAGCGCACGGGCGAGTGGGGCAGACAGGGCAGGCAGGGCCGGCAGGGCAGCGCTCCCTGCTTAGCCGTTCCGGGCGTCGGTCTCGTCCCCGAACTCGAGCGGGGTGAACGAGGCGGAGTACCGGTATTCAGTGTCAGCCTCGGAGCTGGCGGCGGTGTCTGAGCCCCTGGAGCGGGGGGCTCGCGGAGCGGGTACACCACGGGACGGCGACCGAGTTTCCAAGACCCAGCTCGGGTCCGCATAGTGCAGCGTTGGGGTGAGCTCGGCGCTGGGCAGTTCGTTCACCCATTCAACGTCGACACCGGCGAGGCCAAGTGCCTCCTGCCATGGGTATCTCCGCGTCACACCGCTCCCGGGCGGCGGCCCGAGATCGAGCGCGGCAATCGAACCGGCAATGTCGGCAGCCGGCGCCGCCGCATCGGAGTAGATCTCCGCGAGTTCTGAATCGCGATAGATCCTACCGATGAGCCGATCGGGGCTGCCCCAGGTGTAGAACAGCACGAGTACCTCAGCCGCGCTGATCGCGGCGCGCACGATCCGGTACGCACCGAACTCGATTCCCTCGGCAATCACCTCGTCGGCGACCGCTGCAAGATCCACCCGCGAGACCATGTCCCGAGCGTAACACTCGGGATCCCTCAGGCGAGGCCCGCGTAGTGGTCGGCTGCGTCGGCCACGTCGTTGTTGTAGGCGACGCTCGGGTTGTAGGCGTTGACCGCGGCGATCCAGTTCTCCGGCACGCGGACGTCGCCGCCGATCGTGCACAGCATCGTCGCGGCGGAGAGCGCGGCGTCCTCAATCCTGTCGATGTCGGGCACCCCGCCGCTCGCCGAGCGGCCGTAGTCCGCCCAGGTCTGCGGGATGAACTGCATCGGCCCCACCGCGCGGTCCCAGTCCGCGTCACCGTCGAGCCTGCCGCCGTCGGTGTCGGCGATCGCGTCGAACGCGACCCCGTCGAGCGGCACCCCGAGGATCCGTGGGAGGGCGCGCCCGTCATCGTCGAGGCGCGCCCCGCCGATCGTGCCGTGGTGCGTTTCGACGTACCCGATCGCGGCGAGCGTGTTCCACCCGATGCCGCAGCCCGGCTGCTCCTGCGAGAGCGTGAGCGCCGCGCCCGCGTAAGCGAGCATTGCCGGCTCTGGGATGCCCGCACGGTCGGCGAGGTCTGCCGCCCACACCGGGTCGACGACGGGCGCCGCCGCAGCGTCGACGTCGCCCGCGGCCGCAGCCGCGTCAGTCGCGTCGGTCGGCTCGGCGGGCGGCACGGCGGCGGGTGCCGGATCGGTCTCGGTCGCCCCCCCGGACCCCGCGGGAGCGGCGTCGGCCCCGCCGATCACCGCAGCACCGATTCCGACCACGGCGACAGCGGCGAGTGCGAGGCCGCCGATGACCGCCGTGCGCCACCGGGCGCGACGCGGCCGCGGTTCCCGGCCGCCGGACTCGCGCCCACCGTCACCGATACCCTCGCCGTTCACCTCGCCATCGTACTCCAGCCCGCGGAGCAGCCAGGCGAGCCGCTCGTCCGCGGTGCCGGGCGCGGCCCCGGGGTCGCTGGGCGCCGCGGAGGCGGAGCCCAGCGAGTCTCGGGAGGCCGCGGCCGGGACTGACACCGCGGCTGAGGCCGGGACCTGGGCCTGGGCCTGGGCCTGGGCAGCCCGCACCGTCGTCCCGGCCACGCTATCCGCGGCCGCGCCACGCACGGCGCGCCCACGAGAGCCACAGTGCGGCCACGCCAAGCAGCGTGGCGGCCGCGGTGAGCGCGGCGGTGTGCTCGGGCGACAGCCCGACACCGCCCGTGTGCGCGAGCGTCGACGGCCGGGTGGCCGAGGTCGACGCAGCAGCAGTGGTCCCCGCGGGGGTCCCGCCGTCGGGCACACCAGGCCCGGCTCCCCCTGCGACCCCACCATCAGTCGCGGGGCCCGGATCAAGGCCCGGGTCACCGCCCGGGTCAGTCCCGGGGTCGGTGCCCGGGTCAGTCCCGGGGTCGGTGCCCGCGTCCACGCCGGGGTCAGTGCCCGGTTCCGCACCGGGACCGGTCCCGGGCTCCGTCCCCGGATCCGTGCCGTCGTCAAGCGCTGTCTCCGTGAAGCGGAGCGTGATCGGGTGCGGGATCTTCGAGTCGTCGGTGGCGACGGCGCTCCGCGCGAAGAACGGCGCAACGAGCGGGTTGAGTAGCGCGACGAACTCAGTGGGGAACGAATCGTTGTAGTCGTAGAACCAGGTGCCCGGCCCGCGTGCCTGGCCCGCCCAGTTCAGCTCGATCGTCGCAGCAACCTCGCCAGCCGCAGTGGGTGCGCCCAGCTCGGCGGCGTCGAAGGTGGCGATCGTGACGCGAGTTTCGGGGTAGTCCTGGCGCGCGTCGCCCGCGGCGTAGAAGCCGCTGAACAGCGCCGTGATGTACCCGGCACCATCGGCCCCGAGGTGTACGCGGGGCGCCGCGAAGTCCCAGCGGTTGCCGCTGCCGGAGCTGAGCCGCGCGGTGCCCTCGAACGCGATGACCCGGTTCCCGGCCGCGTCGCGCGCGCCGGTGCCCGACCCGAAGGTGAACGGCCGGAAGTAGTAAGCCTGCAGGGCCGGATCGCTCGCTCCGGCGCCCGGGTGCGCTATCGCCGGCAGCGTGACGTCGCCGTCGAGCACCTCGCGTTCGAAGCCGACCCGGAAGTTGCTGAACCAAATGTTTCCGATCGTCCACTCGAGGTCTGCCGCCGCGATCGTCGCGGTGGGCTCCCCCGAGAGCGCGATGTCGGGCACCGCGCGCGCAGTGTCCACCACCCGGTAGGTGCGCGGCGCGCTGGTCGCCGGCTCGAACTCGGACCCCGGCTCCGGCGTGAACTCGGCGTGCACCTCGCGGGCGCCCCCGGCCGACCAGCCGGCGGTCTCGATCCGCGCGGCCGCCGTGGCAGCGCCCGCGGCCGGCACGGCGGGCGCGCTGCCGAGCGACACCGCCCCGTCGAAGAATTCGACCGTGCCGCGCGGGGCGTCCGCGGTGGCCCCCGCCACCGCGGACGCGCGCACCGTGGCGGTGACGGGGGCCGCGACGCCGAGCAGGTATCGCGCGCGCTCAGCAATTTCGGGGACCGCGACGGTCACGGAGGTGGGCACGGCGGCGGCAGCGAGCGTGTCCCCGGGGGCCACGGCGTCCCGGGCAGCCGCGGCGCTCGCTTGAGTCGGAGCTGCGGCGCCGCTCGCTTCAGCCCCGACCGCGGGTCCCGCCCAGGCGGGCTGAGACGCGGTCAGCGGCGTGACCGCGAGCGCCCCCGCCACGAGGCAGGCGAGCGCGGCCGCGGCGCCAACCCGTCGCCCGCTCACTCGCCGCCCGCTCACTCGTCACCCCCGGCGACGGTCACTTCGAGCGCTTGTGCGTCTGCGTCGCGGCCCGCTGGCATGAACTCGACGACCGCGGTACCGGCTCCGGCCGCGCGCACGCTCACCACCCGCGGGTTCGCGTCTGGATCGTCCTCAACCACCTGCGCGACGGTCGAGTCTGCGCTCGTGACGCGCCAGTCGACGTCTGGCGTGTCGATGAGCACGCGCAGCTCTTCTCCCACGCGCAGCTCCCCGTCGAGGCCAGAGACCTCGCCAACCGGGGCGGACTCGACCACGACGGCGCTCGACGAACCCGCAGCGCCGGGGCCCGCGTCGCCGCGGGGCGCGCACCCGGCAGCGCCCGCCCCGAGCGCGACGGCGAGGCTCGCGATCGCGACGCGGCGCAGCGTGCGCCCCGCCCCTCCGGCCCCGCGAATCGTGCGGCTCACGCCGTCACCTCGGCGTACTCGGCGAAGCGGTCCTCAAGGTCCTGCCCGGCGACGCCGTTAAGCCAGTACGCGGAGGCGACCTCGCGGAGCACCGTGCGCTCCTCGTCTGGCGTGAAGCCCGCGCCGTCGACGAGCGCCCGGTAGCGATCCTTGTAGGCGGCCGGGTCTGCGATCTCCGGGAAGGTGTAGAACGTCGATCCGGCGTCGCCGTCGGTGCGGTAGCTGTCGCGGAACATGCGCGCGATCATCTGCCCGCCGGAGAGGTCGGCGAGGTAGCGGGTGTAGTGGTGCGCCACGAAGTGGGGCAGCGAGTCGCCCGCGACCTCGGTGATGCGGGCGGCGTAGGTCATGATGCCCGTGGTCGCGAAGCGATCGTACACGGCGCTGTGCCAGTCGGCCCCGAGCCAGTGTTCGAGGTCTGCCGCGAGAGACGGGAGCCGGTGCAGCTCCGGGAGCCAGAACGCGAAGTCGTCGCCGCGACTGGCTCGCTGGGCGACGGCGGCCCGCTCGAGGGCGTGGTACATGAGGTAGTGCTGCGCGGCCTGCGCCGCAATTCCGTCTCGATTGAGTCCACCGCGCAGGAACGCGATGGCGAAGCGGGGCTCGCTCTCGCCCTCGACGTGGCCGACGCGCGACAGCGCTCGAAGCCGCACCGACAGCGGGCGCCCCTCGGTCTCGGCGATCACGGCGTCAACTGGGGTGTCTACGGCCTGGTTCATGACTCGTCCATCTTTTCGGTCCCGCAGCGGGAGAAGTGTGTAGGTGGGGTGAGGCGGGGCACCCCGAGGGGTGCCCCGCCCGTGGTTACTCCGGTCGCGCCGCGCCGCGGCGGCGCAGCACGAGGGCCGCGCCGGCCGCGAGCAGCAGCGCCGCCACGCCCGCCGCCGCGAGCGGCAGCATTCCGCCCGTCACGGCAAGGCCGCCAGCGGTGCCCGGCTGGGACGCGGGCGTGGCGCCCCCGGTGGTTCCGGGCGTTGCACCTGGCGTGGTCCCCGGATCCGTGCCCGGGGTCGTGCCGGGGTCGGTGCCGGGGTCGGTGCCGGGGTCGGTCCCCGGATCCGTACCCGGATCGGTCGGGGCCTTCGCGGTCACCGTGAGCGTCACCGGATCGGTGACGATCGGATCGCCCACCCCGTTGTCGACCACCACGCGCACCTGCGTGCCGCTCTGAGCGAGCTGCACCGCCGGGAGCACGAAGGTGTCGGCCGTGGCGCCGTCGACGTCGACCCACTCGTCTTCGGCGAGCGGGACCGCCAGGGCACGCGCCGCCGTGTCAGGCTGCGCGTCACCCGCGTCACCCGCGTCGGCCGCCACGTCCTCGGGCGCCGCGGCGCTCGGGGCACGCAGTTGCCAGGTGAACGTCGGCTCGGGCGTTCCGGTCGCGCTGACCGTGAACGTGGCGTCCTGGCCCTCGACAACGCTCTGCGCGGTGGGTGCCGCGCTCAGCTGCGCGGCCCGCTTCGCGCGGACCTCAACCTCGACGGCGTCCGCCGCAGCGGTACCAAACGCGTTGGTCGCCACAACCCGGTAGCGGCCGGAGGCGTTGGTCTCGGCCGCGGTGATGGTGAGGGTGTCACCCGTCTCGTCAGCCAGATCTTCCCAGGTGTCGCCGACCTCGCGCTGCCACTGCAGCGTCGGGGCGGGATCGCCCGAGGCGGTGGCAGTGAGTACGACATCGTCGCCCTCGATGACCCGCGCGCCCGTGCCCACGGCAGCGGTGGGAGCCACGCCCGCGGCGAAGCTCACACCGATGGGTGCGCCGGCCTTCGTCGAGTCCGAAGAGCTTCCGGACTGCAGGAAGTACGAGCGGACGTTGCTGTTCACGTGACGCAGGAACTCGTTCGTGAGCGTCGCGCCGGTGTAGGCGCCGTTCCAGGTGCCAGCGGCGACCTGACCCTCGAAGAGCGGAGCCACCGAGAACGCGGTGAGCCCGTCGCTCGTCTCGGGCTGCGCGCCGACGAAGGTCTGTACGACCACACGGGCCGGGCCGTACGGCTCGTCCTCACCGTCGAACGCGCTGCCGAACCACATGCCGTCGATCGTCGCGGTGAGCGTGCCGTTGCCGGCGGCGTTCATCACGAGCTGCGGGTCGCTGAAGTTCCACTGGGGCAGCGTGCCCGAGGTGAGGCGCACCGAGCCGTCGAAGTCGATGACGCGGTTGCCCGCGGCGTCCTCGTGGCCGGTTCCGCCTGCGAAGACGAACGCGCGGTTTGCGCGGTCGGCCGTCGTCGGGGTCTCGGGCAGCGGGGCGAGCGCCACGTTGCCGCCGAGCACCTCCTTGCCGGGGCCGGAGCCGAAGCTCACGTAGTTTGCCACCGACCAGCTCAGCTCGGCGTCCGTGATCTGCTTCACGGCCTCGCCGACCTCAATCGTGTCGACCGCCGGGGCGAGATCCACAATGCGGAACACGCGCGCGGCGGATTCGGACGGCGCGAACGCGGCGGCATCGACCGGGGTGAACGCCGCGGTGATGCTGCGCGCACCGCCCGCGAGGGCAGCGGTGGTCAACTCTGCGGCACCGTCCGAGGATACGGCAGCGCCGAGCGAGACACCGTCGGCGAAGAACTCAACCGAGCCGGCTGCGGCCGGGGCGACGGTCGCGCGCAGCGCGACGTCCTCCCCCGCGAAGTGCAGCGGGTACTCGGCCGTCGGCTGCGCGTCGACGGCGATTGTTGTCTCGGTCGCGGCGGCCACGGAGACCGTGAGGGTCGCGGCATCCGAGGTGACGAATCCGCTCGCGTTCGTGGCGACGAGGCGGAAGCGGTCGCCGCTCTGCGCCGCGGTGACCGCGGACACGGAGAGCGTCGCCTCGGTTGCGCCCGCGATGTCTGCGAACTCCTCGGTTCCCGCGGCGGCGCGCTGCCACTGCAGGGCGGGCTCGGGGGTGCCGGTCGCCGTCGCGGCGAAGTTCGCGGCAGCGCCCTCGTCGACCGTGGTGCTGGCCGGCTGGGTCACGATCTGCGGGGCGATGCCCTGGGCTTCGGTCGCGAACTGCACCGGGGTGAACACCTCGACGCCGCCGGAGCGCTGCCCGTGGGCACCGATCGTCATGAAACCGCACTGCGTGTCCGCCGCGAGGCAGTCGATGGTCTTGCCGGCCTGCGACGTGAACTGAGCGCCGGGGATCGCGTGGTTTTCGAGCGTCCAGCTCCCGTCAGCGTCCATGTACGGCATGCCGGGCTCGGTGCTGCTGCCCGGGTAGTTCACCATCAGCTGGTACACGCCGGCCTCGCCAGCGTAATCGTAGTTGACCCCGCTCACGCCGCGCTTGGTGGGGGCCCAGCTGCCCGGGTCCGCCGCGTCACGGAGCGAGATCGCCCCGAACAGCGTGTACGCACCACCGAAGCTGCCGCCCGCGTCAGAGGTGGTGGCGTAGTTCGCACCGGTGAGGGTCACGGTCTGTGAGCCGTCCACCGCGAGTTCCTGTCCCGGGGTGACCGTGAGGCTCGGCTGAGCCGCCCCGGCCGCCTGGTTCACGCCGTAGCCGGTCACGGCGCCGGGGGTGCCCGGCTGCTCGCCCCCGGTGTCGCTCACCGTGAGGGTCGCCGTCTCGGAGGTGACGGAGCCCGCCTGGTTCGAGACGACCACGCGGAAGCGGGCTCCTGAGTCGGCCGTGGCCGCTGCGGCGACGGTCGTCGTGGCGGCCGTCTCGTCGGCGAGATCAGCGAAGTCGTCCGACCCCGCCGCGGCGCGCTGCCACTGGAAGCTCGGCTCCGGGGTGCCCGTGGCCGTGACGGAGAAGCTGGCGTCGGCACCGTCCGCGATGCTCGCGTCGGCCGGCTGCCCCGTGATCTGAGGCGCGACCGCGGTGACCGGCTCCGCGAACGACACCCCCACGTACGCCTCGCTGAGCGCGTTCACGCGACCGTGCGCGCCGAACGAGAAGAAGCCGCAACCGGCCCCCGCGAGGCAGTCGACCGTGCCACCGAAGAAGCTGGGGAACTCTGCCCCCGGTACCGAGACCGACATGGTCCAGTTGCCGGACGCGTCCATCTCTGAGTCGGCCACCTCGGCGTCTTCCGAGCCGTTGGCCACGACGAGGCGCGGCACGCCGTACACGTAGTCGCCGTCGTGACCGCTCAGGCCCCCCTGGCTGCGGCGCCACTGCTCCGGCGTCTCCGGCGAGAGGTTTTCGCCGAGGCCAACGTAGATCGGCTTTGTCGGATCAAAGTTGAAGCCGCGCACGGTCACCGCGCTCGCCCCGGTGGGGTCGAGCTGGGTGCCGGGCGTGACCGTCATGTACGCAGGCGTGTCCGAGTAGGGGGAACCCGTGACGGTCTCCCCCTCGGCGGCGAGCGCGGGGGCCGCGCCGAGGCTCGACAGCACCAGGGCGGCGGTCGCGCTGAGCACGATCCCTGCGGCGCCGACGCGCCGAGAGCCCGTGGCTCTCATTCGCGTGTCTCTCATGTCTGAGTGTTCCTCTCCGTAGTGGTGGCGCGGATCGCGCCGGTCAGGTGGGCGGGATCGTCCCGCCCCGGTCAGGGTCCCGGGGGTCCCCGGTCCCGAGTCAGATGGGGCGCACTGCGCCCCGGCGTGTCCGCAGCAGCAGGACGCCGCCGAGAAGTCCGGTGCTGAGGAGCAGTACCCCGCCGATGAGGACGGTGCGCGCTGCCCCGGCCGCGCCGGTGGCGGGGAGGCCGCCGTTGACGCCGACGCCGCTCTGGCCGGTCGTCTGGGTGGCTGCCGGGAGCGCCGTGCCCGGCACCGGAGTCCCGCTCACCGGTGCGCCGCTCCCGGAGCCCGACGGCGGCGCGGGGGTGGTCGGGGTGGGGGTGGTCGGCGAGGTCGGGCTGGTCGGCGGGGTGCCGGAGGGATCCTGCCCGCCGAAGTAGACGGGCACGTATGCCTCGTTCGCCGCTGCGACTCTGCCGTGCGCCCCGAAGCTGAATACACCGCAGTAGGCGACCGCGCAGTCGATCGTGCCGCCGAAGAAGCTCGCGACGTCTTTCCCGGGCACGGTCAGTGTGAGCTGCCAGGTCCCGTCGGCGCCAATCTCGGCGTCGGCAAGTGCGGCGTCCTCGGAGCCCTGCGCCACGACGAGCCGTGGCAGGCCGTAGTCGTAGTCGCCGTCGGGCCCGCTTGCGCCGCCGGCGCTGCGGCGCCACGCCTCCGGGTTGCCGTGGTCGGCCAGTGCGCCGAGCCCAACGTAGACGGGCTTCGTCGGGTCGTATCCGGTGCCGGAGACCACCACCTCCGTTGCGTTTGCGCAGGGCAGGTAGCGGCCCGGCACCACCGACATTGCGGCGGCCGTGCCGCTCAGTGCCGCGCCCGTCACCGTGAGCTCGGCGTCCGCGGGCACCTCTGTGACGAGGCAGGGGTCTGCGGGCACCACGACCGGGTCGGTGCCTGGATCGGTGCCGGGGTCGACCCCAGGGTCAGTTCCCGGGTCAGTGCCGGGGTCGGTGCCCGGTTCAGTTCCCGGATCGGTCCCGGGCCCGGTGCCCGGCGTCTCGCCCGCAAACGTGACCGGGGTGAACACCTCGACCCCGCCGGAGCGCTGGCCGTGCGCGCCGATCGTCATGAACCCGCACTGCGTGTCTGCCGCGAGGCAGTCGATGGTGTTGCCCGACTGCGAGGTGAAGCGCGCTCCGGGGATCGCGTGGTCCGCAAGGGTCCAGTTGCCAGCCGCGTCCATGTAGGGCATCCCGGGCTCGGTCGTGTTGCCCGGATAGTTGACCATCAGCTGGTAGAGGCCCGCCTCCCCGGCGTAGTCGTAGTGCGTGCCGCTGACGCCGCGCTTCGTGGGCGCCCAGCTGCCCGGGTCGGCCGCGTCGCGCAGCGTGATTGCGCCGAAGAGCGTGTAGGCGCCACCCAGGGTGTTGCCCGAGGC
The DNA here is from genome assembly GCF_004217175.1 of Leucobacter luti. Lineage (GTDB taxonomy): Bacteria > Actinomycetota > Actinomycetes > Actinomycetales > Microbacteriaceae > Leucobacter > Leucobacter luti. The sequence continues at coordinate 245,809 of NZ_SHKI01000005.1, read as the reverse complement.
CGAGGTTGTGGCGTAGTTCGTGCCCGTGAGGGTGACCGTGCTCGGGGCGTCCGGGTCGAGGTCCGCCGCCGGCGCGACGGTGAGACGCGGCTGCGGCTGACCGCTCGGCTGGTTCACCCCTATCCCGGTCGCGGAGCCGGAGGGCGCGGCACTCGCGGCGGCGGCTCCGACCGTGGTGAGCGCACCGCCGGCGATGACGGCGGCAGCGATCGCCGCGACCGCGCGGCGGCGATGTGACGTGGGCGAGTGGCTCATGCTGTGGTTCCGATCTGCGAGTTCGTGCGACCCGGACCGCCGCGGCGGCCGTGCCTGAAGATGAGCGCCGCACCGAGCGCGCCGACGCTGAGCAAGAGGACGCCCCCGAGGAGCGCGGTGCGCGCGGGGTCGCCTGCACCCCCGGCTGCGAGGCCGCCGTTGACGGCGAGGCCGCTCGGCTGCGCCGTTCCGACCGTCCCCGCGGCGGGCACCGCGGCGTTTGGGTTTGCCGAGACGGGCGCCGCGACCGGGAGTTGCGGCGCAGCGCCCCCGGTTTCTTCCGCGCTGTCGGTGAAGTACACGGGCACAAAGACCTCGCCGAGCGCATTTGTCTTGCCGTGGGCGCCAATCAGCATGACCCCGCACTGCATCTCGTAGCAGTCAACGTCGATCCCCTGCTGGCTCTCGAAGCGCGACCCGAGGATCGGCAGCTCCATCTCGAACGCGCCGTCGGCGCTCAGCGTGGGGAAGCCCGGCACCGTGGTGTTGCCCGGGTAACTGACCATGCTCTGGTAGGTGCCCTGCGGCTCGATGTCCTGCGTGTACGTGAACGTGCGCCCGGAGGTGCCGCCGCTCCCGGGGCCCCAGTTTGCGCCCGCGGCGGGATCCACCCAGCCGAAGAGCACGTAGAGTCCGCCGAAGTTCGTGCCGTCCGAGCCGGTGGTGGGGAACCCCGTGCCTTCGAGTCGCACGGTCTGGCCCGTGTCGGCGAGGCTGTACGCCGGGCTCACGGTGAGTTCGGCGCCCGCCGCGTTCCGGGCGGTGCTGGTACCGTGCGCCGCCGCCTTCGAGGCGCCGGGCGCAACCGGGGTGGGATCGGGATCGGGCGCAGGATCGGTGCCGGGGTCGGTGCCGGGGTCCACTCCCGGCTCCGGCGTCGTGCCCGGCTCCGCCGCGAGCTCGAGTGTGAGCGCAAACGGGTCGGTGTACGCGTTCTCCCCACCGTAGGTCGGCTGTCCGTCCATCCGGGGCAGGTGGTTCGCCCCGATGGTCTCGGGGAACGTTCCCTCCTCGCCCTGGATTACCACGCGCTCCCCCTCGACGCGGACGGGGTCGCTCCCGGCGAGCGGGAAGGTGGCGAGCACCACGTCGTCGACGCGCGTCGGCGTGGTGAAGCTCTCGCGCATGTCGACCGTGAGGGACGCCACACCGCCGGAGATATCGAGTCGCAGGTCTTCGAAGTGCAGCCAGGGCGATCCGAAGCCGTGCATGTGGAGGCGGCCGGCGAAGCTGATGCTCGCCTCGTCGTTCTCGGCGTCCACCCACCCCGCGGCGGCCGGGAAACGCGCCCCGGCGTCGCCCTTCCGGTAGCTCGCGCCGTCGTAGGCGGCGACGTAGCCCTCGGTGTGGCCGAAGTTTTCGAGGTAGTTGCGGATCGAGGTGCGCACACCCCAGGTGAGCTCTCCCCCGGAAATCGTCGCGCGACCGTCAGCCGCGGCCGGAGCTGAAGCCGCCAGCGCCGGAGCGGGAGCCGCCGCCGGAGCCGCGGCGGCGAGTGTGGCCGGTGCCGCGAGGGACGCCAGCAGCGCCGCGGCGAGGCCCAGGGCGGGAACGAGGCGTGCACCGCGGCTCATGACCCCACCTCCTCACGCGCGCGGAACGCCGCGCTCGCGCCGCCAGTGACCGTGCCCTCGGGCGCGGGACCGCTGGCCGGAGCTCCCGGACCCGGCGGCGTGGCGGTGGCGGTCGACGCCGCGAGAGCGCGCGCGGCACCGCGCCGCTTTACGGTGACCACCGTGATCGCGGCCCCGAGCGCGAGCACCGCAACCGCGAGCACTCCGAGCACCACCCAGGTGAGTGTTGCGTCCGGGGTGTCGGCTACACCCGGTGCGGCGGCGGGCTGCGGTGCGGCAGCGGTCGTCTCAGCGCCGGTCTCGTCGGCGGCCGCTGCGGGCGCCTCCGCGGCGCCGGGCACCTCGATCTTGGTGGCGGCGTCGTTCGTGCTCGCCCCACCAAACTCCTGCACCGCCCCGCTGCCCGACTGCAGCTGGCCGTTGGCCGCGGCGAAACTCACCGGGGTGAACGACTCGTTGTTCGCGTTGACGAGGCCGTGCGCGCCGATCGTAATGATCCCGCACTGCACCTGCAGGCAGTCGATCTCCTGGCCGGCACCCTGCGCCCCCTCGTGCGGGTTGCCGAAACTCGCGGTAAACCTCGCCCCGGGGATCGTGAGCTGGGCCGACCACGCACCGTTCGCGTCGATCACCCCGTTTGCCTCACCGGACGAGCTGCCGCCGGCAAACGCGACGAGCAGCCGCGAGCCGTCGGTGCCCGCGTACGCGAACGTCTCGCCCGATTTGCCCCCCTGACTCGGCGACCACGAATTCGTCGCAGGATCCGCCACCGCGCCAAAGAACACGTAGACGCCGCCCGGGGCGTTCGGCTGGTACTGGAAGCCGCTGCCGGAGAGCGCGACCGTGGTCGCCGCGTCGGCGCTCGGCGCGGGAGAGACGTCCACGCGCGCGGCGGCATGGGCCGGAGTGCTGCCGAGCGCGAGCGGCAGCCCCGCGATCGGGAGCGCCGCCAGCAGGGGCAGCAGCACGGCGGCGATCCGCCTGCCCGCCGCCCGTCGGGGCTGGCCGCGCCGGGGCGTCGCCAGCGGTGATTCCTGCGCTCTCATTTGGGGGTCCTTTCGGGGTGTGCGTGGGTACCCGTCGCGGCGGGATCCTCGTCCGGGAATCTGATGGGGGTGATCGCGAGCGCCCCGTCGGCGTCGCGTCCAACGCGCACGGGGTGGCGGTAGACCTCGCTGACGAGCTCCTCGGTGAGGACCTCTTCAGGGGTGCCCCAGGCCCGCATGGTGCCGTCCGCGAGCATGAGCACCCGGTCGCTGTACGCGGCCGCGGCGGCGAGGTCGTGCAGCACGACGACGACCGCGTTGCCCTGCCGCGCGGTGCGCCGCGCCACCGCGAGCACCTGTTCCTGGTAGTTGATGTCGAGGGCGGCCGTCGGCTCATCGAGCAGCAGCAGACCCGTCCGCTGCGTCATCGCGCGGGCGAGCGACACCCGTGCCCGCTCCCCGCCGGAGAGCGAGGTGTAGCTGCGCTCGGCGAAGCGGAACGTGTCGGAGCGCAGCATCTCCTCGGCGATGATCCGGTCGTCCTCCTCAACCGGGGTGATCGAGCGCCACGGGGCGCGCCCCATTTTCACGATGTCGACCACGGAGAACGGGAAGCTCACCGAGTTGTTCTGCCGCAATACGGCCCGGCGCAGCGCGAGCTCCCGGTTCGGCCACGCGGTGACTTCGCGGCCGTCGAGGGTGATCGCGCCGCCGTAGGGGTGGTCCCCGGCGAGCGCCCCGAGGAGCGTCGATTTCCCGGCCCCGTTTGGCCCGATGATCGCGAGCACCTCACCGCACCGCACCTGGAATCCAACCTCGGCGATAATGCGCTTGCCGCCGAGCGTCACCGAAACGTCCGCGGCACTGAGCACCACCTCGCCGCGCCCGATCGGTGCGGGTGGGTGCGGGGTGAAGCGGCCGATCCGGCTCACAGCCAGCCCCCGTTCTTCCGCGACGTCGCGCGGATCAGGAAGAAGAAGAATGGTCCGCCGATGATCGCGGTGAGCATGCCGAGCGGCAGCTCCGCGTAGGGGACGGCGGTGCGCGCGAAGGTATCGGCGACGACGAGCAGGAGCGCGCCGCCGAGCGCGCTGGCGGGAATGAGCACGCGGTGCCCGGGCCCCACGATCATGCGGATCACGTGCGGCACCACGAGGCCGACGAAGCCGATGATCCCGGCGAAGGCGACCGCCGCCGCGGTGAGCACCGAGACGATCATGATCGAACCGATCCGCAGCCGTTCGATGTTGAGGCCGAGGTGCCGGGCGGCATCGTCGCCGAGGCTGAGCAGGTCGAGCTTGCCAGCGACGAGAAACGCGAGGGCGAGCCCCACGACCACGAGCGGGAGGACGGTGGCGACCTGGGGCCAGAGGGATCCGGCCAGGCTGCCCATCTGCCAGAACACGATCTGCTCGCGCTGATTCATGTCGGCAGAAAAGGTCATCAGTGCGAGCGCGGCGCCGCCAAACGCGTTGACGGCCACGCCCACGAGGATCAGCGTGATCACGCGGGTGCGTCCCCCGGAGCGCGAGATCGAGTAGATCAGCAGCGCGGTGAGCACGCCAGTGACGAACGCGCCGGCGGGGATCGCGAAGCTCGAGCCGGCGGCGAGCCCGGTGATGATCATGAGGCTTGCGCCCACCGCGGCGCCCGAGGACACCCCGATGATGCCGGGGTCGGCGAGCGGGTTGCCGAAAACGCCCTGCATGATGGCGCCGGAGGACGAGAGCGCCATTCCCACGAGCACGGCGAGCGCGACGCGCGGGAAGCGCACCTCCCACAGCGCCGCGTCCGCGTTCGGGTGCACCGCCTCGGCCCCGCAGACGAGCCCCGCGCGGCGGCACAGCGATCCGATCACCTCGGTCACGGGGATCTGCATCTGGCCGAGCGCAGCGGCGAGCAGCGTCGCCACGATCAGTCCGGCGCCCAGGACCACGAACAGGAGCGTGACCCTGCCGCGCTTGGGTCGCGGCAGCGCAGCCGCGGTCTCCCCGTAGTCGAGGACCCGCGGGAGTTCGGCGCCGACGGGCGCGGCCGGGAGCACCGGCCGCGTCCGGTCGCCTGTGGGCTCGTGGGTGCCGGGCAGGGTGACGGCGCCAGTGTCGAGGCCGCTCACGACGCAGCCCCCGCGGGAAGCTCAACGGCGTCGAGGTCAACGTGGTAGATCGCTTCGGCGAGCGCCGTCAGTACGTCGGGCGTGCGCGGCCCCCAGGTGAACATTTCGTAGTCGCTCATGTCGACCACGCGGCGGCGATCGCCGGCCGGGGTCTGCGCAACGCCCGGCACCTCAAGGAGCCCGTCAATCCCGCCGACCGACTCGAGCCCGAGCGTGAGCATCAGGATCAGGTCCGGCTCAAGGTTCATTAGCCCCTCGGCCGTGAGGTTGCCGCTCGTCCAGTTCTCATCGCCAGCGACGTCGATCGCCCCCAGCTGCTCGATCAGGATCCCGGCGATCCCCGGCGTCCCGTCCGGGTTGTTGCCGTACATGTAGTACACGCCAGCGCGCCCCCGCATATACAGGAACACCGTGCGCACCCGGTCCTCCTCGGCCCGCGGCGCCACCGAGCGGATCTTCGCGATCGTCGTGTCGAGGCGCTCGCTGAAGTCAGCGACGTAGCGCTCCCCCAGCGCGGGCACCCCGAGCGCCTCGGCCACATCGCCAATCAGCCGGGGAATATCGTCGAGGTCTGTGGCTCCGTCGAAGAACACCACGGGGATGCCGGCGTTGCGCATCTGGAGCTGCACGTCGTACGGGCCGACGCTGTAGTCGGTGAGAATCAGGGTGGGGTTGAGATCGAGGATCGACTCCGCGTTCAGCGTGTGATTGTCCATGACGAGCGGCAGGTGCTTCGCCGACTCCCACCCGGTCGTGAGATCTCGCCCCACCACGCTCGCCCCGAAGCCGAGCGCCCACACCACCGAGGCGAGGCTGCCGGTCCCGTCGAGCGCGAGGATCCTGCTCGTGTCGGTGATTTCGACGGCGACGTCATCGAGCCCGGTGAAGGTGACCGGGAGCTCGGGGCGCGGGTCGTCGGTGATCGCCTCGATATCGGGGCTGTCGAGCAGGGCGGTTTCGGGGCCCTCCATCAGGCGCGGGCTGTCTGCCGCGGCGAGGCTGGCGTCGGCCACGCTCGGCGCATCGCCAAAGACGAGCGCGCAGCCGACCAGGTTCACCGAGAGCAGCGCGGCGAGTGCGGCCACACCAAATCGAAGGGTGCGGGCCCGAGGCCCGCCGTTGACGAGATTCACGGAGGTTAGGCTAGCATTACTTAGGTCAGATGTTCAATCCTTCGCATTACCTAACCTGCATCAGATGTTACTCCACGCGCCGGCTTTCTGTGGGCTGCTCCCCCGAGGCTCGCGCGCGCAGATCGAGAGATGACTTTGCTCCAGACACCCAGCTTCCGCATCACCCGCCACCGCCGCCCGCTCGCGGCCGCGGCCTCCGGCGCCCTCGCCATCGCCGTCGCGCTCACTGGGCTCGCCGGCTTCGCGCAGCTCACCCCGCACCTCGGCGGCGCGGCGGCGCTCGCCTCCGCCCCCGCCGAGATCGCCCCCGAGCTCGCTGCGGCATTCGCGGCGGGTGACGCCACGGGCGGGGCGGGCGCCCCGGAGCAATCGGGTCCGCCGAGCGGGCCGGCTGAGTCGACTGGCTCGGCCGGGCCGGCTGACTCGGCCGACTCGGCTGGCTCCAGCGAACGCCGCGCGGCGGCCGACGAGCCGGCGGCGAACGAGCCAGCGGGCGGTGAGCCGGCGGCCGACGAGCCCACGGCGGCCGCGGAGGCACCGACCGAGCCGTGGTTTGATCCGGAGACCGGCGAGGCCGAGATCCTGATCCGCTTCGCCGACACCGGGATCGCCCCCGCCGCACAGGGCGACGCGGCGCTCGCGGCGGCATCACTCCAGCGGGGCGCCGACGCCGCGCTCGCAGCGGCGGAGCCCGCCCTCACCGAGCTTGAGCGCGCCGGCGACATCCGAGTGCTCAACCGATTCTGGATCGCTGCGAGCGTGCTGGTGAGCGCGGAGCCGAGCGCCGCGATGCTGCGCACCCTCGCCGAGCTCCCCGGAGCGCTCAGCGTCGCCCCGAACGCGGAGGTCACGCCGCTGGAGGCCGTCGAGTCGCCCGAGCCGGTCACGGATCCGAGCGCGCTCGCCGCCACAACCGATCGCGACGGCACCCCCGTCACCTACGGACTCGACCAGATCAACGCTCCCGACGCGTGGGCCGAGTACGGCGCGACCGGGCACGGCGTTCGGGTCGCGGTGCTCGACACCGGCATCGACCCCAACCACCCGGATCTGCGCGAGCGCATCGCCACCGATGATCCACACGATCCACTGTTCCCCGGCGGCTGGATCCACCTCGACCGCACCGGCACGGCGCAGCCGAAGCGCCCGGCCGATCCGGCCACTCACGGCACGCACGTCGCCGGTACCGTGCTCGGCGGCGACGCCTCCGGCACCCGCATCGGGGTTGCACCGGACGCCGAGCTCATGGCGGTCAACGCGATCAGCGATGGGAGCAGCGACGCGAAGATCCTTGCCGCGCTTGAGTGGACCCTCGCACCCTACGATTCGACCGGGCAGCCCGCGGGCCGCGCCGCCGACGTGATCAACATGTCGCTCGGGGTCAGTAACTCGTACAGCGATTTCTTGCTCGACGTGCTCCACCGCGTGCGTCAGGCCGGCGTGTTCACGGCCGTCGCCGTGGGGAACGACGGCGATCGCAGCCCCGGCTGCGTGTCAAACCCGAGTTCATCCTTCGACGCGTTCGGCGTCGGCATGACGAACGAGGCGCGCGGGGTGGACCCGCGCTCTTGCGGCGGGACCACGCGCTGGGGCGCCGACGTCGTTGAGCGCTTCGGGTGGCCGTCGGGCGACTTCACGAAGCCGGACGCTTCGGCCCCCGGCGTCGACGTGATCTCCTCGGTTCCCGGCGGCGGCTGGGGCCGCTCCTCGGGCACCTCGATGGCGACGCCGCACGTCGCCGGGGCGGTCGCCGCGCTCAGGTCGGCGCAGGCCGGCCTCAGCGTCGACGCGATCGAGCAGGCACTCGAGTCAACGGCCTGGCATCCCGACGGCGCGCCAGCCAGCGGTGACACGCGCTACGGGGCGGGCATCATCGACCTCGACGCCGCGGTCGCCGCGGTCCGCGGGGACGCCGGCGTGGACGTGCTCGCGACGGACGCCGAGACGGGCGCCGCGCTCGCCGACGTGACGGTCAGCTACGGCGAGCGAGGCGAGGTCTGGGGCACCGACACCACCGGGCGCGTCCGCGCGCACCTCACCCCCGGCGATTACACGATCATCCTCGAGCGCTTCGGCTACGCCACGGAGGCACGCGAGGTCACGGTTGCGGCAGACGGCTTCGCGGAGGTCGCGGCGGCACTCACGCCGCGTACCGCGGGGGTGGCGACGGGCACGGTGACCGACGCGGCGAGCGGCGCCCCGCTCGCCGGGGCCCTGGTTTCCCTGGTCGGACAAGACCTGAGCGCCACGAGCGACGCGACCGGGCAATTCAGGATCGACGGAGTCCCCGTGGGCACGCATCGGTTCCGGGCCGCGACCGAGGGGCGCTACACGGCGACGTCCGAGCCGGCAGAGATCCTTCCCACCTCCGACGCGGCGACCGTGGTCGATTTTAGGCTCGCGGCACTCCCCACCGTGCTCGTGCTGGGCGACCAGACCGGGCGCACCGTGGACCTCATCGCCACGCAGGACGCCGTGGCCACCGGCCTCGCCACCCTCCCGGCGGATCCGGCGGTACTCGCCGGCTACGACGCCGTGGTGTGGGACGACCCGGGTGCCGTGACGCCCGCGGCACTGACCGCGGCAATCGCGAGCGCCGACGCGGCCGGGACGGGGATCGTCTGGCTTGACCTCGGCGCCACGGCGACCTCCGGGCTCGGCGCGCTCCACGAGCAACTGGGCTCCCCCGCCGCGCGCACCGCAGGGATCGACGCGACCGTGGCGGCCGCGGGGTATCGGATCTGGGAGCAGCCCGAGCACCCGCTGTTCGCACCGGGCGCGATCGCAACGGGAGAGCTCATCGCCGGCAGCATCGTGCTGCAGGATTCACGTGCGGACTCCGAGAAGTACGTCGCCTCGTTCGACGGGCTCACGAGCCCGACCGCCCAGGTGCTCGCGCAGACGATCGTGCGGGTGCGCGATGGTGAGGCCGTGCGCGTCGAGTCACGCGGCCCGGGCATCGCGGTCGACGAGCGAGGCGGCACCCGCCACGCGTACCTCGCCATGCACGGGAGCCACGCGGCCTCGGACGCGCGCACCTGGTCGGCTGCCGGGCAGCAGATCCTCGTCAACGCGGTGAACTGGGTCGCCGGGTCCGCGGCGCAGCAGCCGGAACAGCCGGAGCCGAAACCACCAGTGACGCCAAAACCGCCGGTGACGCCGAACCCGCCGGTCACCCCGCAGCCGCCGACCCCCACACAGCCCGGGGACACCGGGGGCACCGGCACGGGGCAGCCGACGGCGCCCGGTGGCACCGATCCGGCGGCTCCCACGAGCCTGGGCGCGTTGCCGGCCGCTGGCGGCGCGGCCGCCGGAGCGTCCGGCGGCGCGGCATCCGGCGGCCTGCGCGCCCCGGCCGCGCAGGCAACCCCCAAACCCGAGTTCACCCCCAAGCCGCCGGTCGCCACCCAGAATCTACTCACGGCAGCGAACTGCGGCGGGGTGCTCGTGCGGGTCTCCGACGGGATCGCGCACCTCACCGTGCCGGGCAGCTCGGCCGGGGACTGGTTCTTCTTGCACGTGTACCCGAGCAAGACTCCGGTTGATTGGATCAGGGTCAACGACGACGGTGAACTGCGCGTCGACATCACCACGCTGCGAGACGGTGCGTACCGCTTTGCGCTCACCGATGCCGAGCGCGCGTTTGCCGGCTGGGTCGAGGTGACGGTTGGTTCCGGCGCCGCGGCCACGACAGGCGCGCCCGCGGCGGTGCGCGATGCGGCGACGGTGCTCCCGGCGACGATCACGGCCCCCGGGTTCGCGCTCACCACCGCGGAACAGCTCATGCTGCTCGGCGCGGCACTGATCCTGCTCACCGCCGCCGGGGTCGTGCTTCTCGGCCTCCGCGGCTCGGGTCGCACTGCCGCCGAGCCCGGAGCCGCATCGTGAGCGACGACCACCACGCCGCCGCGCGAGATCAGGGGCCAGAGTCGCCAGCCATCCCCCGCGGGGCATTGGACCCCGGGGAGCCCCGGGCACCCCGGGGACCGAGCCGCGCGTGGCGCCGCGCGCTCGTGGGCGCAACGGCGCTCACGGTGGTCGGCGGGCTGGCACTCGTAGGATTCGGGGCCTGGCAGCTCCTCGCACCGCCGGCACCGCCCACGGGGGCCGAGCGCCGCGCGGTCCCGCGGATCTCCGACGAGCTCCCGCCAGCGGCGGCCGCCGCCCCGAGCGGCGTCGCGGTACCCGCGATCGGATTCGTCGCCGACGTGCTCCCGCTCGCGGTGGGCTCGGCCGCCGTGCTCGATCCCCCCACCGCCGACGAGGCGTACTGGCTGAGCGACTACGGCATGCCCGGATCCGGAACCGACAACACCGTATTCCTCATCGGGCATACCTCCGCGGACGCGCGCGCGGTGTTCGACCCGCTGGTTGACCGCGCGCGGCAGGACACCACGCTCATGCCCGGCGACGAGATCCTCCTCGCCACGGAAACGGGGACGGTCGCGTACGAGGTCATCGGCTCGGAACGCCACGAAAAGACCCGGCTCGCGGAGCTCGAGAACGTGTGGGAGAGCGATCCCGGCCGGCTCGTGCTCATCACCTGCCTGTTCCAGGCGGATCGCGATCTCGCACCGGACAACGTCGTCGTCTTCGCCCGACAGGCCGAGTGAGCCTGCTCCGGCACCGGCTGCGCGGCCGATAAGCTGGCAGTCGATGCAGCGAGCACCGCGGAGTGGAGGAGGGCCGGAATGGACGCGCTCCTCAACCCGACGGAGGCCTATCTCGGTGCCGTACTCGAGTGCGAGGAGATCGGCACCGACGCGCTGCGCGCACGGCTCGCTGAGCGCATCGGCCACGCGCCGTCGACGGTGACGCAGACCGCGAACCGCCTGATTCGCGACGGGCTGCTCTTCGCGGTACCCGGCGACCGCCGACTGTATCTCACCCCCGAGGGCCGGCGACTCGCACTGCGCGTGATGCGCAAGCACCGCCTCGCCGAGTGCCTGCTCGTGGACACCATCGGGCTCGACTGGGCGTGGGCGCACACCGAGGCGTCGCGCTGGGAGCACGCGATGGGCGACCGCGCCACCGAGCTGATCGCTGAGCTGCTGCACCACCCCGAGCGATCCCCCTACGGCAACCCGATCCCCACCCTCGCCGAGGCGGAGCGCGGGGCGGCCCTGCCACACCGCGACCCCGCGGCGGTGAACGCGCTGCGACGCACATTCGACGCCGACCCGGAGACACCGGCCAGCATCGTGTCGATCGGCGAGACCGTGCAGTCGGACCCCGCTCTGCTTGAGCGCTTTGCCGCGGCCGGCGCGCTGCCCGGCACCGCCGTGCTCGTTGAGCGCAGCGGCATCGGGGTGCGCCTGACCGCGCTCGCCGGGCCCGAGACCCCGCTCGACCTCGATCACGCCCAGGCGGCACAGGTCTTCGTGGCCTGAGCGCCGCGCTGGCGGCGGGTGGGCGGCGACAGGTAGGTAGCGGTGCGCCCGCGCCCCATTTGCCCACGAGTGGCGCTTTCGGCGACGAGCGTGCGGGCTGCCACCGGGCGCGAAGCCGCACACTCGCGACGAAGCCGCACGCTCGTGGGGTCGGGCGACGCCGGGCGGGGTGGGGCGGCGCCGGGTGGTGTTGGAACGGATGGGGCGGCACTTGCCACGGCGGCCCCATCTCCCCCGCGAGCGGCGTGCTCGCCCACGAGCGGCGGGTTCACGCGCGAGCGTGCGGCTTGCCACCGGACGCGAAGCCGCACACTCGCGACGAAGCCGCACGCTCGTGGGGTGGGGTGGAGTGGAGTGGGGCGAGCGGGCGGGCCTAGGAGTCGGCGGCGGCTCGACGCCGCGCAGCGCCTAGGAGGCGGGCGGCGTGAAGCGGCCGTCGATCGCGGTCCAGCCGCCGTCGACAGTCAGCGTGGTGCCGGTGACGAACGACGACGCGTCCGAGGCGAGGAACACGACCGCACCCGCGAGCTCATCCGGCCGCGACCAGCGCCCCAGCGCACTCTTCTGCGCGTACGCGTTGTACCACTCCGGGTTGGCCGTGATCTGCGCGGTGAGCGGGGTCTCGACCACGCCGGGGGCCACCACGTTGACGCGCACACCCTGCGCGCCGTACTCGGCGGCGGCGGTCTTGGCGAGCTGCACGAGGCCCGCCTTCGTTGCGGCGTAGACGCCCTGCCCCGGTTCGACGACCTGGGCGCGGATCGACGCGAAGCCGATGATCGAGCCCCCGCCGTTCGCAGCGAACCGCTTGCCGAAGTGACGGATCAGCTGGAACGAGGCGCGCAGGTTGAGGTTGACCACCCGGTCGAACTCGTCCATCGTGTAGTCGTCCATGCGCTTGCGCACGTTGGTCGCCGCCGTGAACACGAGGGCCGACGCATCGCCGAAGCGCTCGGCGGCCGCCTCAACCTCGGCGTCGTCGAGCACGTTGAGCTGGTACGCCTCGGCCGACCACCCCTGCTCGCGGATGAGCGCGGTGGTGGCCTCCGCGGCGTCGAGCGCCCAGTCTGCGACGACCACGTGGGCCCCCTGCGCGGCGAGCGCCTGCGCGGACTCGCGCCCGATCCCCGACCCCGCACCGATGACCACGGCCGTCCTGGTGTCGAGGCGGAACAGTCGGGTGTAGTCGGGGGAAACGGGAGGCTGCGTCATGCTCGGAGTCCTTGAGTGTCGGGGTCGCGCGGGGCGGGAGGGGCGGTGGTATGGGTGGGACGGGAGGGGCTGCGCGCTCAGCGCTAGCTGCGCGCGCGGGGGCGGATCATCGCCATGCGGGTGACCGTGAACTCTTCGATCGCGTAGCGAGGGCCTTCGCGGCCGACACCGGAATCTTTCACGCCGCCGTAGGGCATGATGTCCGAGCGGAATCCGGGGATCTCGTTGACGACCACCCCGCCGACCTCGAGTCGCTCGATCGCGGCAAATGCGCTCTCCAGCGAGGAGGTGTAGATCGCGGCCTGCAGCCCGTACCGGGACGCGTTTACGAGGTCGATTGCCTCGTCCATCGAGTCGACCTCGGTGAGGCAGACCACGGGTCCGAAGATTTCCTCCGCCCAGGCCTCGGAATCTGCGGGGACGTTCCCGAGCACCGTGGGCTGCACGAGCGCGGCGTTGGCGGTCGGATCCGCCGCCCCGGGTGCGCCTTCGCCAGCGAGGACGGTCGCCCCCGCTGCGACGGCGTCCGCGAGCAGCGCGCGGATCCGGTCGCCCGATGCCGCGTTGATCACTGGGGCGACGGTGGTCTCCGCGGCGCGTGGATCGCCGACAACGACCTCACCCATGCGGGCGAGCAGCCGCTCGGTGAACGCTGCGGCGACGGGCCGCTCAAGCACCACACGCTGCACAGAGATGCAGGCCTGTCCGTTTGCGTAGAACCCACCACGAAGCACCGCGTCGACGGCCGCATCGACGTCCGCATCGGCAGCGACGATGAAGCCGGTGTTGGAGCCGAGTTCGAGCAGCGTCTTGCGGGGCGCTGCCTGCTGCGCGATCAGGTGCCCGATCTTCGCGGAACCGGTGAAGGAGACCACCTGGGCGCGCGGATCCCGCACCAGCACCTCCCCGATCTCGGGCGCACCGTTGACCAGCTGCACGGCCGCGGCGGTGATGCCGTGCGCCACGAGCACCTCGCGCACGATCGCCACGAGTTCGAGCGTGGCAAGCGGCGTGTTGGGCGCCGGCTTGATGATGACCGGGCAGCCCGCCGCGATCGCGGGGGCGAGCTTGTGCGAGGCAAGCAGCACGGGGTAATTGAACCCGGCGATTCCCACGACCACTCCCGCGGGCTTGCGGCTGTAGTAGCCGATCATGCCGCGGCCGAGCTCCTGCAGGTCGAGGGGCACGGTCTCGCCGTGGATGCGCGAGACTTCCTCAGAGGTCGCCTGCAGGGTGACGATCGTGCGGTTGATCTCCACCTGGCAGTCGACGCGCGGCTTGCCCGTCTCGAGGATGAGGAGATCGACGAAGCGCTCCGCTTCAGCCTTGAGCCGATCGTGCACGGCGAGCAGCACCGACTTGCGCTGCGCGGTGGTGAGCGCGGCAACCTCGGGGCGCGCAGCCTCGGCGGCGTCGAGCGCATCCCGCGAGTCCTGGACGGCGCTGACGGGGGCCTGGGCCACGACGGAGCCGTCGTAGGGGAACACCACATCCTGCGCGGCCGCAACCGTGCGCCACTCGGTCCCGATGGGGAGCTGGCCGGCGGGGGCAATCAGTGAGAGCGTGTCGCGCATCGTGCTGTCCTTGCGTGCGGGCTGACGCCGCGGCGACGGATCGCGTGCCGCGGTGCAACGGATGACCTGGGTACTCGGGCCACCAACGAGTGGCCTTACCAGTTAATATAGTTCAACATCGCCCGATCGCCAACGCAGAGCCGCACGGCCGGGCGCGACCAGTCGGAAGGACCCACCATGACGAACCGCTACTCCCTCGCTGTACTCCCGGGCGACGGAATCGGACCCGAGGTCGTCGGCTGCGCACTCGACGTGCTCGACGCCGCGGAAGCCCGATTCGGGTTCGGCACCGACCGCACCGAGATCACCGCCGGCGCGCAGCACTACCTCGCCACCGGAGAGCTCTTCGCCGAGGTCCAGGACGCACTTCGCGGACACGACGCGATCCTGTTCGGCTCGATGGGCGACCCGGCGGTGACGCCCGGAATCCTTGAGCGCGGCTTTATTCTCGAAATGCGACAGCGCTTCCAGCAGGCCGCGAACGTGCGACCCGTGCGCCTCTACCCCGGCGTACCCACGCCGATCGCGGGTCTCACCCCCGAACGCTGCGAGATGGTGATCGTTCGCGAAAACACCGAGGGCGCGTACGTGGGCAGCGGCTCGACCGTGCACGCGGGCACCCCCAACGCCGTGGCAATGCAGGAGTCGCTCAATACCCGGGCGGGGATCGAGCGGGTGGTCGACTTCGCGTTCAGGCTCGCGCTCGGCCGCCGCAAGAAGCTCACGCTGTGCCACAAGACCAACATCCTCGTCGCAGCGGGGCAGCTGTGGCAGGAGGTCGTCGCCGACCTCTCCGCGCGGTACCCCGAGGTGGAGACCGATTACGTCCACGTCGACGCGATGTGCTTCCACCTCCCCCTCACCCCCGAGCGCTTCGACGTGGTCGTGACCGACAACCTCTTCGGCGACATCATCACCGACCTCGGCGCGGTCATCCAGGGCGGCCTGGGCGTCGCAACGAGCGCGAACCTCAACCTCGACGGCACCGCGCCGAGCATGTTCGAGGCAATCCACGGTTCCGCCCCGGACATCGCCGGAAAGGGCTGGGCCAACCCCTCGGGAGCGATCCTGTCGCTCGCGCTCCTGCTCGGTCACCTCGGCGAGGGCGAGGCAGCGCGCGCGGTCGAAGCCGCGACGGTGCAGGTACTCGGCGAGCTGCCGGCGCTCGCCGGCGCTGAAATGGGAATGAGCACCTCCGAGGTGGGCGCCCGCATCGCCGCGCTCGTGCGCGATGCCGCCACCGACGCGACCCTCGTCCCCGATTCCCTGCTGGGCCAGCTCGCGACACTTGCCCCCTCGCGAGGCTAGGCGCGGAGGCGCGAGGCTAAGCGCGGAGGCGCGGGGCACTGAGATGCGCTGCGGCCCCGCGCACCGCGCGCTGTCCCCGGTGCGCCCCTCGCGCGTGGCGCGGGGCACGTGGCGGGTGACTCGCCCCGGAAGCCCGCTGTCCAGACACACACCATTGCGCAAACACCCGATCCTGACGTATTTTGTGTGGACGCAGTCCGTATCCCATCACGTGTATACTAACTTCGCGCCTCGTACGCGTTCGTTCTCAGGGGGGAAGCACGGTCGCTGCGTGCGAAAGTGCACGGGTCGCAATCTGCGAGCCCGCCTCACAGATTGGGACGAATATGCTTCACCACGCGACCGCGCAGACCCCTACACCGCCGAAACGGGGCGCCGGCAAGCGCCGCGCTCGGATCGCCAACGCACTCATTGCCGTTGGCGCGGTCTTCCTCGGGGCGGCACTGAGCACCGCCCCCGCGCAGGCCGTCCCGGTCGAAGCGATCGACCCGGGCACCATCACGATCACGCACACCACCGGCGGGTCGGAGGTCGTGCTCTACGACGAACTCCGCGTCAGCGCCGACTGGGCGGCGCCGCCGAACGCCGTCGCGGGCGACACGTTCAGGCTCGTACTGCCCACCGAGTTCAACGTTAACGGCGGCACGTTCCCACTCGAAGTCAGGGGCGGCGGCGATGCGGGCATCTGCACCGTCACCCCGAAGGACGGCGAGACACGGGCCTACATTGACTGCGCACTATCTGACTACATCACCGGCAAAGACGACGTCGGCGGTCTCCTCTGGTTCAAGGTGCAGGCGGTTACCGTGACTGAGAACACCCAGGTCGAGTTCGGCGTCGGTGCCGGCAACGTGATGATCCCGCTGCCCGGGAGCGGCGGCATCGTCCCACGCCCCGACCCCATGCCCACGGACGTGTACAAGGGCGGCTTCGTGGTGACCGGCCACGAAAGCGTGATCGCGTGGAAGGTCGTAGCCCCCGGGAACCGCGTCAACGCGGCCGGAGACCTTGTGATTCGCGATGTGTACTCGAACGATCTCGAGCTCATTGAGGGCAGCACCGACTTCCCGCTGCTCGTCCACTCGATGGCCCGCACGCAGGCCGCGTGGGACTTGAACGAGTGGGACGACATCACGGACGCGCGGGTTGAGAGCTTCCCCGATACCCACGAGCTCGTCGTTACGATCCCGGGGCCGATCGATCCCGAAAAGATCTACGAGGTGTTCTACCACACGCAGATTGTGGTGCCGTATTTCCCCGGTGACGCATTCAGCAACACCGCGAGCTTCAACGGCGTAGACCGCAGCGCATCCGTCACGATCACCGAGACCGGAGGCGGTACCGGATCCGGCGTCCCCCGCGGGGAGATCGAAATTCGCAAGGTCACAGAGGGCGCCGTCGAACCGGATCTCCAGTACCTCGTTGACGCGAGCTTCACGCGGTTCGGGCTGGCCGAAACCCGGGAGCTCCCCCTCGCCGCGGGCGGAGACGCTCAGCGCCTCAACAATCTCCCGGCGGGCACCGTCGTGACACTCACCGAAGAGCTGCCCGCGCTTCAGGCGGGCGAATGGAACGCCCCGCGGTACACCGGCGCGGGCGTGGTCGACCACGGGGACGGCACCGCGACGATCACCGTACTCGCCGAGCAGACCATCGAGGTGACGCTCACCAATTCGCTCGCGGTGCCCGAGACGCCAACGGGCGGATTCACCCTCACTAAGGAGGTGACCGGGCCCGGCAGCGAGCTCGTCCCCGCCACTACGCAGTTCAGGGTGCTCTACACCGCCACGGGGCCCGAGATCGATCGCAACGGCGACTTCACGCTGACACCCAACGGCACGGTCGGGCTCGGGGATCTGCCCGCGGGCACAGAAGTCACCCTCACCGAAATCTTCGCCGTACCGCTCGACGTTGCCGACGCCGACGCACGCACGATCGCCTTCGGGACCCCCGGGTTCTCGGTCTCCGGTGGTGCGCCGAGCGAGACCGCGAGCTTCGTGATCCGGGCGGACGAGACGGTCGCTGTGGTACTCACGAACCCCACGAGGGTCACGAACGTTCCCGGCACAGTGACACCGCCAACCGCGAATCCAGGCGGCACGGGCGCCCCGGCCGGGCTTGCTTCGACGGGCGGGCCGGGATCACTCGTTCCCGCGCTCACCGGCGGAGTCCTCGTCGCGCTCGGCCTCGCGACCGCGCTCCCGCGGCTGCGTCGGGCCCGCACGCGCGCCTAGCGCGCGGCGGGTTCCCAGCCGCGCTCGACGAGGGCCTGGACGACGCGCTCGGCGGCGTGGCCATCGTCGTGGGGGGCGAAGCGCTCTCGCCACGCCGCCGCGGCGTCCGGGCGGAGCCAGCTCGCGGCGGCGCCTGAACGCGCCCACTCGTGCGCCGTCGCCACGACTCCCTCGCGGGTGTCGAGCAGGGGGCCGGGCGCCTCGCGCTCGAAGTCGAAGGTGAAGCCGCGCTCCCGGTCACGGTAGGCCGCGAGGTCGGGCACGAAGAACAGCTGCGGCACCCGGGCCACCGCGGCGTCAAACATGATCGACGAGTAGTCGGTCACGAGCAGGTCCGCCGCAAGAATCACGTCGTTCACGTCGGGGTGCTGCGACGCATCGAGCACCCGCCCCGCGGTCGCGCCATAGCCCCCGAATGCGTGGGTCCGCGTGTGTCCGCGCGCAACCACCACCCAGTCCTCACCAAGCTCGTCGGCGAGGCGGCGCACGTCGAGCTCGTCAACCACGGTGACCCCGCCGTCGCGCCACGTGGGCGCGTAGGCGAGAACGCGCGCCTCTGCGGGGATTCCAAGTGTGGCGCGCGCCGAGCGCACCGCGATGGGGTTGCGTCCGTCCCCGATCGCGGCGCGCGCGAGGCGGTCCACCCGCGGGTAGCCGAGTTCGAGAATCTCGCCGCCGAACGCGTAGCTGCTGCGGAACTGCTCAGTTGCGTGCGGGTTTTGCGAGAGGAGCAGGCTCCAGCGCCGGCTTTCCCGCCGGATCGCGAGGCGGGTGCGCAGCCCCACGCCGGGCCGCCCGAGCGCGAGGTGTTTCAGCATGGTGCCGTGCCAGGTCTGCAGCACAATTTGACCGCGCCTCCGGCGGAAGCCGTGACGCAGCCAGTCGTTCACCACGAGGAGCGCCGCACCGCGCCGGGCCGCGTGCCATTCGCGCCCTCCGACGAGCACGGGGACGGCGCCCTCGGGTACCACCTGGCGCTCACTCGTGACGCTCCAGTACCGCGTCGCACTCGGGAACCGCGCAGCAACCTCCCGATCAATCGCGAGGGGGTTGCAGCTGACCTGTCGCCCGTAGAAGCTCTCGAAGAACACGCCGCCGGGCGGCACCAGCTCACGCACCGGCAGCCCGAGCTGGCGAATCGCGGCGAGCACGCGCGTCGCGGCCCCGCCCTCCGGGTGCGCGTGGAAGCGTGCGGCGAGCGCACGTGTCTCGCTCTCTGCAGCGCGCCGCGCCGCGGACCCCTCGCCGAGTTCCCCGAGGCGGCGCAGCACGCCGGCCCAGTCGTGCTCAACCCTGCCGCCGCTGGTCACCTCGAGCGGCTCGTAGAGCCCGCGGTGTGCCGTGTAGCTGGCCAGATCAGGGGCAAACCACACGATTGGCCGCCCAAGCAGCGAATAGTCGAGTGCGATCGAGGAGTAGTCGGTAATGACGGTGTCGATCCCGCCGAGGAGCGGCGTCATGTCGCGCACCACCTCGGCCCCGAGGAGGTGGATCCGCTCCCCCGCGAACGCCTCGTACGCGCCGTGGCCGAGCGGGTGGGGTCGGATCACGAGGTGCGCGTCGAGGCGCGCGAGCTCCGCGGCGATGCTCGCCGCCTCCGCGGAGGTGGGCACCGCCGGATCCGGCGCACCGTCGCGCCAGGTGGGCGCGTACAGCACCACAGCCCGGCTGCCGGCGATCCGGCCGTCGGCCCCGAGCGCGGCGTCAATCGCCAGGCGCGCGGCAGCCGCGAGCGCGGGGTCGGCGGCCTGCTGCGCCACCGCGTCGTCTCTGGGATCGCCGAGCACGCGTACCTTCCCCGGATCGACCTTGAACGCCGAGCGCAGGCGGTCGGCGGCGAGGGGCGAACCCGCCACGTAGAGGTCGACCTCGCGGGCGCCAGCGAGGTACATGCGCCGCAGCACCGCCCGCACGGGCGCGGGCCCGCGCACGGCGGTGGTGACCGGGGAGTCGAGGTGCAGCCGCTTGAGCGGAGCGCCGTGCCACAGCTGAATCACCCTGCCGCCCATCACGCCGAACCGGTTGACGTCGCCGAGGCCGTGGGTGACCACGAGCTGGCCGGCGCGCAGGGTGGCCCAGTACCCGGCCCACCCGTGCCGCAATACCGGAGTGAAGCCGTGGTGCCGCGCGGCGTCGGCCTCAGCGTCGTCGCCCACAATCCAGGAGATCTCAGCCTCAGGGTCGTCGAGCTGCAGGGCGTGCGCAACCGCGAGCGCTCCCTCGCCGACGCCGATGCCGCTCCCGAACACCCAGCGGTTGGCGGCGCGCGGCACGCACCACGCGACCAGGAAGGAGAGAAGGTATTTGGGGAGGGCGAGCAACTTGGCGAGGTTGCCCTGCGCGAAGGTAAATCCTGCGGTACTCATCGCCCCCAACTGTAGAGGATGCGCACGACAAAACGCCGCGGGTGCGCGTCTTTCGACGACACACCCGCGGCGTTCCGAGGGGTACTGCGGTGACGCTCGCTAGCTACCAGTCAAGGCTTCCGAGTGTTGCTTCGACCTGCCCGGGCTTGCCGCCCCGCGTGTAGTCGATCGTGACCTTGCTGCCGCCGGCGTGCATCCGGATGAGCGCCGACACCGAGGTGCCGTCAACCGCTGCGACTCCGTCAACGGCGGTGATCACATCGCCCGACTTGAGACCGGCCTTCGCGGCGGCGCCGTCCTGGGAGACATCAACGAGCAGGCCGCCCGCGTGGTTTGCGTCTTCGTCAACGTCCTGGCTGGAGTCGGCAACGGTCGCGCCGAGCAGGCCGTGCGACGGCTGCTCGCCCGCGATGATCGCGTCCGCGACGCGCGCCGCAAGGTTTGACGGGATCGCGAAGCCGAGGCCGTCACTGCCGGCGGTGCCGGAGGAGCTCGCGGCTGACGCGATCGCGACGTTGATGCCGATCAGCTCGCCGGACCCGTTGAGCAGCGCACCGCCCGAGTTCCCCGGGTTGATTGACGCGTCCGTCTGGATCACCGGAAGCGTGACCGTTCCGCTCGTTGACTGCTGTTGCTGTTGCTGTTGCGATTCGTCGCTGCCGTCGGGCAGCCCGAACCGGAAGTCCCAGGGGAAGCTCGGGTTCGTGCCCTGATCGCCCTGGTCACCCTGGTCGTTCTGATCGTCTGGCTGCTGCGTGGGATCCTGCGGGATCAGCGGACTCCCCACTGAAATCCCGCGGTTCAGTGCGCTGACGACGCCGCTGGTCACGGTATTTGCGAGATTGAGCGGCGCGCCGATCGCGACCGTGAGATCGCCCACGTCGAGCTTGTCTGAGTCGGCAACGGTGATCGCGGGCAGCCCGGT
Source organism: Leucobacter luti (assembly GCF_004217175.1). Lineage (GTDB taxonomy): Bacteria > Actinomycetota > Actinomycetes > Actinomycetales > Microbacteriaceae > Leucobacter > Leucobacter luti. The sequence goes on along the minus strand of NZ_SHKI01000005.1, from coordinate 224,736 downwards.
CGCATCGACCTTCACGACCGCGAGGTCAGCGTAGGGGTCGACGCCCACCAGGCTGCCGTCGAGGATCCGGCCGTCGCTGAGCTTGACGCGGATGCCGGCGCCCTCGAGCGCCGCACCGTCAAGCGTCACCACGTGCGCGTTCGTAATGATGTATCCGTCTTCGCTGTAGATCACGCCGGAGCCGGATCCGCTCGCGCTGGAGCTCTGCACCTCGAGCGTGACGACGCTCGGGGTGGCAACTGCGGCGACACCCGAAATGGCCGTCGCGTTCTCAGCATTGTTCAGGGTGATCGCCCCGCCGCCCTGCGCGACGCTCTGCGGCGAAACGTTCGAGGCAACCACCGCGGCGACGCCGCCGCCCACGAGACCGCCCAGCAGGGCGCCAATCGCGAGCCCCGCGACGAGCGCACCGGTGCGGCTCTTCGGCTGGTTCGACCGCGGTGCCGGCTCCTCAGTGGTGACGCCGAACGCGGCGCCCTGTCCCGGCTGCTGCCCGGCGTAGTGTCCGGCTGCCCCCGGGTGCTGAGAGGCGGCGCCGGGATACTGCGCCCCCTGCGCGTACCCGGCGCCGAGCTGTACCGTCGGCTGGGTCATCTGTCCGGCGTCGGCGTGACCGGCCGGCTGCGACCCAGCCGCCGTCTGCGTGTGTGCGGCGGGCTGCTCCGCCGGTGCGGGAGCGCCGGCCGGCGTCGCCGCCGCGTGCGGAGCCGCACCGGCGACGCCGGGCGAGCCCTGCGGGGCATGGGGCGTGTACGGCGTGTGCGACGCCGCGGGCGGTCCCTGCGGAATCTGCGCGGCAGATGCTGCAGGTGCTGCAGGTACTGCAGGCGCAAGTGGTTCTGGAGTCACGGGCGCCGCGGCAGGGGCTGCGGGTGCGCCCGCGCCCGCGCCCGGGCCGGACGGGATCGGAGCCTCGGGCGCCAGCGGAGTCGCGTCAGATGCGACTCGCGGGGTCCCGGTGGCGTCAACGCCGGCCTCGCCCGGCTGCTGCGGTGCAACTTCGCGGTCGTTGTTCTGGTGCTCGGGGGTGGTGGTCATGTGAGCTCCCTTCCGTATGAGTCCAGCTTGGCCCGAGAATCTATGAAATTCATAAGTGAGAACTGCATACGGGCTGCGGATGCGAATTGCTGGCCCCACCTGGACGATCCCCGAGCGGTTCACTCCCCGGGTGCTGGTGCCGGCACCCCGCCTTCCAGACTCTACTCTCGACGCCTCCCCGCACGCCGGGACTGCACCAGCCACATCGTCGATAGACCACAGAGCAGCAGCGCCGCGGCGCTGAGCAGCGCCGGAAGGGCGCCCGCCCCTCCGGTCGCTACGAGTGGGCCGTCCGCGGGCGCACTCGGGCTCGGCCGATCCGCCGGCGCGGGTACGATCGGTGGCGCGACGACCTCAAACCGCTCACTCGGCGCGCCGCACTGACCCTCGTGCACCACAGACTCGCGCCCGCCCTCTCGCATCAGAAGCGTCTCCACGAAACCACCCACACCCTGGTGCTCGGCGCCCACCACGACACGGCGCGAGGTGTACCTCCCCGGCCGGTCAACGGGCACGCCCTCCAGGTCCGAGAGCGCCGGGATCACCGCGTCCGGCTCGCACCGCAGCACGCCGTCGGCCCCCACGGCGTAGGCGGTGAATCGCACCCGGTAGCTGACACCCGCGCGCTGAGCGAGTCGCCCCTCGACAATTGCCACGTCGTAGAGCTCCTCACCTACCGAGACGGTGCCCGCGGACTCGGTGCGCACCCGCGGCGCCTGGATCGTGGTCGTCTCATTCGCGTCCCCGCAGCTGCCCCTCGCGAGTTCACTCACCTCACCGGCGACGCGCTGCCGCAGCACGGCAACCCACCACACCGTGTCGCCGTACTCGGGGTCCGCACTCAATTCCGGGGACCACACCTCGCCCGCGTCTCGCACCGGGATCGGATCGGTAGCGAACAGGGCGTTCTCTGGAGCACAGCGCGCGTCTCCCGTACCGGTTGCGACGCGGTCGCCCCGATAGCCTTCGAACACGAGTTCGTGTGTGACCCCCGCTGCCTGTGCGAGGGGCCCGGTCACGATGGCGAGGTCGCGCATCAGCTCCCCGGTGGCGACCGCTGCACTCGCTCGGGTCTCGATCGTCGGTGCAGACACTCGCGTGGTCTCCTGCACCGCGCCGCACTCGCCCACGCTCACTGCGATCCGGCTGTCCCCCTCCACAAGCCACAGGGTTTCCACCCACCAGATCGACCCGCGCCAGTCCGCCTGCACGCGCACGTCCTCTGAGCGGTACTCCCCCGCACCATCAACCGGTGTCGCCCCCGTTTCGAACAGGAGATTCTCCGGCGCGCACACCGGCGGGGTGCGCTGCGCGTCAGGTGACGCCTCCGCCCCGGACTCGGACTCGGATTCGGATTCGGATTCGGATTCGATCCTCTCAGACTCGATCCCCTCGGACTCAGGCTCGGTCCCCTCGGGCTCAGCCTCGGTCCCCTCGGTGTCGACGGCCGCGGCCTCTCCCTCGGCGGCGCTCGGGGCCCGGTACCCGGCGAAGGTGAGCTCCCATCGCGCGCCTTCGGAGTTCGCCAACTCGCCGGAGACACGTGCGGTGTCGCTGATCAGGTCTCCCACCACCGCGTTCTCGGGCGCCACGGTTGACACCTCGGGGCGCTCAATGGTGGTGGTCTCGGCAGCGATCCCGCAGGCTCCGCGATGCAGCCGTTGCGGCCCGTCCTCGGTCTCCCAGAACAGTGACTCGACCCACCAGATTGTCGGCCCGTGTTCCCAGCGCGCAATCAATTCGGGTGAGCGGAGTTCTCCCGGGCCCGCAACCGGGATCCGATCCGAGCTGAATACTCGGTTGTCCGGGGCGCACACCGGCTCGCCGGCCGCTGAGGTGTCAGCCCGGTACGCCTCGAAACCGACGCTGTATTGTGCACCGGCAGCGAAGCGACCGCTGAGCACCGCGACGTCCGTCATCGCTTCGCCGAGGCGCGCCGTGGGCTGCGCGCGGGTCACAATGCCCGGCTGCTCAATCACGGTGCGCTCATTCGGCACCCCGCACGTCCCCTCGTGCACGGCCGCGCCCTCAGACGTGATCCGTTCAACCCAGTTGATCACGCCCGGCGATCGCACCGTCACACGCTGGGACCGGTACGTACCCAGCCCCGGGATTCGGATCCCGCCCTCGCGATACACCGGCTGCGCGACGCAGCGTTCCGCCGGGCTCATCGCGGCGATCTCTTCCTCGGACCAGGTGAGCGGTTCACGCGCAGCAGCACCGGATTGGGGACTCGCGGCCGGAGCCGGAGTCGCTGCCCCGTCGGTGCCTCCCGAGTGCGCCGCACGGCCGCCGTGATCAGCGCCGTCGCCGCGGCCTGCGTCTTCGGCCCGATCGGCACCGAGGCCCCGCTCTGATTCGACACCGAGACCACCCCGAGGTGCGGTGGCTCCACGCTCAGCATCGGCAGATTCCCCATTTTCGGGATGTCCCCCTGCGGTCGATTTATCTCCGGTGCCGGCCCCCTCCCCAGCGTCACCGCGCGCCCCGCTGTCGGGTGCCGCGTCGGCCTCGGGTGATTGCGCGAGGCCGACGTCCGCGTAGCGCGGCTTCCACTGCGAATCGTATTTGGGGGCTCCCGCGACTGGTTCGAGGTACGCCGTAAACTCGGCGACCGCGCCGGGCCACAGCTCTGCCTGCGTGCCCGGCGCCTCCCGCACCTGGAGCACGTCGCGCATCACGCCGCCCACCTCGGCGGACGGCTGCGCCTGCGTCTCGGCGATGGGCGCGCCCGGAGGCAGCGGGAGGGCCCGCGTGGCCGTCGCGAATCTGCCCCGCAGCACCGTGCCCGCAGACTCTCCCGTGGCCACCGCGAGGCGCTGCCCGACGCGCCCCGTGGCGGTAGACGAGTTATAGATGTCGAGCAGCGGCTCCCAGCCGCGCGGACCGCGCACCCGCCAGGAGCCGTTCACCTCAATCTTGGTCGCGCCCGGGTCCGCCTGCACGTACCGGTTCGACGCACTGCTCCCCGAGACTGACAGCGACGTGCCACCGTTGCGCACGAACGTCCCGCCGCGAACCGAGAGCTGAGTGGTGCCGCCGGGGTAGCTCACGCGGAATCGCCCCGGCTTGCTGTCGGACGCCGGGCGGATCCGCAGCTTGCCACGGACCGGCTTTGGGGGCGTGGGCGGCGTCGCCGTGTTCCGCGCCTCAGCGACGAGCCGATCCGACGCGCGAATCAGCGAGCGGCCCCGCGCGGAGCCCTCAAGCGTGGCGATCCGACTGTTGAGATGCGGGTTCGATTGGCTGAAGTTCTCACGCATGCGCCAGATCGAGATCTGCACTGCCGCGGCCGTCCACGCGTCACGCTTCTGACCGTGCCGATCAATGAGGTAGTTGATCTGGCGCATCCCGTTCGGGTCTCCCCAAGCGGGGAACTTTCCCGACCTCCCCGGAAGCAGCGACACCCGCCCCGCCTCTGAGATGTAGCCGGACGGCTCGCCCAGCTCGATTTCGATGCAGTACGCGCGTGACCCGTTGGGCATCACGTAGTTCGACAGCGTGAGTCCGCCTGGAAACGTCATCGCTTCACCCCGCGGGAGTGCACTGGCGGGCGCAGGAGCCGCGACCAGCGATCCCGCCGCAACCGCCGCAGTCAAGACCACACCGGCGGTAGCCCGCGCCGCCGTGCGCACGAGCGACCGGCACGCGAATCGCGCGCGGTCCCCCGCCCACGCCGCCCCGCTGGGCCGAGCTCGCACCGCGCGTGGACCCGTGCTTCCGCGCCAACCCAGCACCCACCGGGGCAGTCGCACCCACCGGGGCAGTCGTCTCATGAGCGTTCCCTTCGTCGAGCACCTCCGCGGTGCGCTGTTCCCCGCCACCCTGGCGGAGCATGTCCCACCGATGATGCGGGCACCGCTGCGGCGGTGCGACGCACTATCCACAGGCAGCTCGAGGCCTCGATTCGCACACTGTCGACCGCCGTGGTAGAGTTGTCGACGTGCCGCGGGGTGGAGCAGTTCGGTAGCTCGCCGGGCTCATAACCCGGAGGTCGTAGGTTCAAATCCTGCCCCCGCAACGAAAAACAGCCCCTGATCAGGTGAAAACCAGATCAGGGGCTGTTGGCTTTTCGGTTGAAAGTACCGAACTACGCTAAGGACTACGCTAAAGCGATTCCGCCGTGATACTGCGTGATACTCCCGAGATCACGCGGATGTCGTGGCTCATGGGCCTGTCCGAAGCGGAGCGGCGGACGGGCCTGCCCGCTGCTCGGAGCGGAGCGGAGAGCACGGCCTACCTCATCCCCTCGAACGGGTCTGTGACGCCGTGCAGGCCGTGCTCAGGGCACGAGAACGCGACCCGAATGCCAACGCCCTCGCCGCCCTCGAATATCTCAGGCTCGCAGTCACGGCCGCAGACGGCGCAGGTGCGGTAGTTCTCGTTGCTCGAGCCGTCGCCGATGCGAATCATTGGCAGGTCGCTCATGAAAGACTCCCCTCGCCAGAATCGCCGGCTTCTTTAGAGACGATGGACATGAACTCGACCTGCTAATCGCTAGAACGTCCAGAGCCTTCGCCTTTTGGCGAACGGGATCGTCGTTCGAGACCACGACCGGCTTGCGGAACGGACGGTCGGCTGCCGGTAGAGGCCGACGAACGCGAAGAGGGTGCCCAGTCGAGACAATCGAGCACCCTCTTCGGAACGGCGCGCGTCTACGCGCCGGAGAGGACGCGCTGCTTCTGCGCCTCGAACTCAGTTTCAGTGAGCACGCCCGCGTCCCGGAGCTGGCCGAGCTGCGCGAGCTGGTCGAGAACCGAAGTGCTGCCCCCAGCGGGTGCCGGTGCGGGCGGTGCGACGGGCTCCGGAGGAGCAGCCGCTGCAGCGGGAGCGGCGGCAGCTGTGTCCTGCGCGGCCCAGCGTTGTTGCTGGCGGCGGTGGGTGCTCCCGATGACCCGTGTTGCGACGGATGCGCGCGCTGCGGTGCGGAGGAGACTCATGACTGATTCCCTTCGTTGAGTGCTCGTTCGAGATCCTCGATGGCGATTCCGCCCGAGAATAGTTCTACGCCGCCTGCCGCCGCCCATGCTCCTGCAGCGACAGCGAGCGAGCGATCCTCATACACCACCGCAAGCGCTACCTGCCCGCGTTGAAGTTCGGCGGCGATGCTCGCGAGGTCATCTGCGTCGAGAAGACTGCTCGCTGCCCCATCGAACGTCGAGAGGTTGATGCCGGTGACACCGCCGAGGTCCGTGAGCTCGAGCCGGCCGGGAGCGCCTGTCTCGTCGACACCAATGAGCTCGATATCTAAGATCTCAATGATCCCCTGCTCGACACGGTCTAGCATTGCGGATAGGCCGGGGCCAAGGTCGGCGTGCTCGTCGAACACGAACACGAGGTAGTCGACGGGGCCCGCGAATTGCTCTGTTGCCATGGTTAGGCCTTCTTCCTGGCGATGGCGCGGACCGCGTTCAGACCACCAAGCACGATGAGCGCGACACCGAGGAACCACCACAGGAATACTGCACCCCACAATGGGCTGCTTAGGAGTGTGAAACCGGCGATGACGGAGAGGATCGCGAACACGATTGTGAGGCCACTCGAACCGGACTGGCCGAGAGAGAAAAGCGCAGTGAAGCCCTCGACGATCCACATGACGCCAACCATGATGGTGAGGAAAAGCGCCAGGAACGCAGCGGACTGCTGGAGCGAGGAAAAGGCATATACGCCGGCGATCACGTAGAGGATGCCGAGGAGGATGTGGCCGATCCGACCGCCTGCACCGAGCTCTTTGGAGAAGACCCCGAGTGCCGCGTAGACGATACCCGAGATGATTGCGTAGGAGGCAATGACACCGGTCAGCGCGACTGCTGCCTTCGTGGGCCAGGCGAGTACGGCGATGCCGAAGCCAACGGCGGCGATCCCACCAATTAGCAGTGCGAGGCGTGCTCCCTTTGTAGGCGCGGCGGGGGACAGGGTGGCAGTCGTCATGAAGCGCCTCAGATTTTCTCTTATGCATGTTTGTGACAGGTTCGTCTACGAGCGATCCTATCTGCAACTCCAGCTAGACAGTGGGCTTTCGCGTCCAACATGACGAAGCTTGTATGCAGGTAGAGGTATGGGTGCCACCAGAACAGCCAGCCTATAGTCGTACTGACCTCTAGGGCGACCGCATTTCCAAGTACTCTGGAGAGCTTCCCTGTGGCAACCTCGTCGAAGAACAGCCAGCAACGGCTGCTCCGTACACCTTCGAGCCCCACCGTGGGCAGCTGACCGCCCCTAGTGCGGAAAGGTACGCTTGGGCAGCACTCCTGCAGGAGCTCGCAAAAATGCCCCGAGAGCCTGAGCGAAAGCTTCCGGTGCCTGGAGGTGTGACTGGTGCCCAGCTCCGGCAAGGACACGAAGCTCAGCGTTCGCGATGGCTTCTGCAAGCGCTCGCGAGCCGGGGAGACCCAGTCGATCCTTGGAGCCACAGAGGACGAGCGTCGGCGCGACAACGGCTGCCAGTTCCCTCGAGAAGTCCGTTGTTCTCGCCGATTTGAGTGCCGCGATCATCTGGGGCTTGTCGACACCGTTGCGCACGTATTGCTTCGCGGGGATCAGGGACATGAATACCTGCTGCGCGATCGCCAGTGTCTTCGGCAGGCGAATCTGCCCCGCAGCAAGCGTCAACGAGAGGACTCGGTCTGGATAGTCGACTGCGAATCGCAAGGCGATCATCGCACCAAGTGAAAGACCGCAAAGATGAATTGCAGCGACACCGATCCTATCGATCTCAGCAGCAATGCTCGCGGCCGACCTGCTCAGAGAAAAACTCTTGTTCGGTGCTGGCCCAAACACGTCGATCACGAGTGGGGCGAAGCCATCTGGAAGCGCGCCAGCTTGGGCGCGCCACACCTCAGGTACTTCACCCAGGCCATGGACGAAGACAACGAGCTCGTCACTACTCATGGTTTCTACCTTCGCACAACCTTCGCCGCCGACAGCGAAGCACGATCCGCCGTATGCCTGCGAGCGCACACCCCAATACCTAATTTCACTGATATCTCTACGTGCTTGTCTAAAAGCTGCACCCCAACCGCTTCACTACTCGCTGCAGGTCCGGTATTTAGTTGGATCATGTCACTCATCAAATCCATATCCTCCGTCGCTGTGGCGGGTATCGCGCTCTCCACGGCCTTCCTGGCTTCGACCGCCGCGACCGCTGATATGCGGACTGAACCAGTGAAGCAGTTCGCCGGCCAAGAGCAACGGGGGCTGGGCCTTGGATCTGAGACGTCGTTCACCATCGAAGCGTCAGCACACAACTCGGACACGAGCGTAGTCGACACCTGGAAGATTACCGACGAGCTCGACTCACGTATTAGTGACGTACAGGCGGTGACTATGGAAGTGATCAACCCAGCAGACCCTTTGCACCCAACACCTCTTCCATTCGTTGACGAAGAAAGTAACGCGGGGTATCGATGGGAACGCACAGGAAACACGATTTCGGCTTGGATCACCCCAACCGGGCTTCGAGACTTTGTGAATCTTCCTGGCATGATGCCGCGAGACATGCAGGTAATCCGAGTCACGGTTGATGCATCTGTGAGTGCAGTGGGAGACGGAATCATAAAGAACACCAGCACACTGGAGTACGCAACCACCGCGTGGGCCAACGATACTGCTTGCGCAGTCAAACACGATGTTTGTTCTCCATCCGGATAACCCAAGCATAGGCGCCTGCTTCGGAGATCCGGAACACCCGTATCTGCCCCCTTGGATCCCCACAGGCTGGGACGAGTTGCCTCCCATACCACATTCGCGGCAGGCACCCTCGGAGATTTCGAACATCGCGACTACCCGGTGGGGCTGGTATGAAGCGTATAAGGTCGACGGTGTGACCGGCGCAGGGCTGGCTGGCGCGAAATTCGAAGTGTACCCCGCAGCAGACCCCTACGGGGAGAGGTGTGTAGCGACCCCCTTGGCCGGGTCTGGCCCAATCGAAGTTGTCGAGAACGGAGCCACGGTTACGGAATTCACATCTGACACAAACGGCCGCGTGTTCATTCCAGGCTTGTTCATCGATCAGGACCCAATCCACCCTTTCAGCGCGTACCGCTGCTACGTACTGAAAGAAACTCTGGCTCCGGTGGGATACGATCTGCCTTATGGCAGCGCCGCATACACCCCGTTCAGCGTGACCCCCGGTGCCCCAGGTACTGGCACCACATATGTTCCAAAACGCATCCCAAACACACGACTACCCTGGGCGATGTCCCTTCCCACACCCATCGTCGTCCAGGCCACCTGTCCCGTACCTGGCCAGCCGACCGTCCCCAGTGTGATGTTCCCACCTACTGCCAACATTCGCACTGTCACGATGGTCGGTGAGGTCAAGGCCGGCTCAACTGTCACCGTGCGAGTGCTTGGCGATGAGGAGTACGTATTTGTCCAGTCCGCAGGCTGGACTATCACGAAAGTCGGCGCCAGTTTCATGGGGGAATACACCGTGAAGTTTGATGCTATCGATTGCGAGAAGCCGCCCGTAAAGGAGTCAAAGCCACACGAAACAAGCCTTGCCGTTACCGGTGGCAGTGACATGGTCCCGCTCCTGCGGATGGGAGTTGGAGCCATCCTGCTCCTCGGCGCCGCAGTTTTCACCGCAGCTCAGGTTACTAAACGACGTAGGCGCGCAATGGAACAAGCATGAATCCCTCAAACGAATCCTTGATGCGTCGGCGGCTGAGGCTGCAGCGGTCAACTTTGTCGTCGTGATTTCAGTCCCAGCAACCGCCGCTCCTCACTAAGGTAGAGCGCACAAGCAAGCGACCCTGAAGCATCAGCTTCGGGGTCGCTTGCTTGTGCATGCGTCTCAGTCGTCTTCAGTACACGGGGCTCAGCAGTGAAGCCGCTCCCTATCGGCAGGACAATTCTCCGTGGACAGAGATTTGCGGCGCATGCCGCTTTTGCCGTTGGAGGGATGCGGCCTCACATTCCGGGGTGTCCAGCATTCACAGTTCCACAGCCTGCCTCAGGCCGGTTCTCGTTGACGCGTCTGATGCGCTGAGCTTCTGCGGTGGCCTCAGGCTGCCTGTCAGCCGTGCAGTGAAACTCGCGAGCTGCTCGTCGTGCTCGAGGAGGTGCTGGCGCCCCTCCTGGTACTTGCGAGATGTGCTGTTCACGGCTGCACGGTCCCTCTTGATCGCTGCCCTGGTCATCCGGGGAAGAGCGAAGCGCAATGAGTCTGTCGTATGACAGCCAACAGCTTCCCCGTTCTCCAACAGCAGAGCTGTCACTCTTTGGTACTCATCTCAATGATTCTCAGGGTTTTGAACATGGGGAACGGTGTTCGCATCCGACCCAAAGTGACGAGCCGATAGCGGCCGAGCCCGCAATGCTGGCTGTATGGATGATTGGACTGAGTTGCCGAGCAGCCGCAGTCTGTACTGCCGTGAAGGCTCGCTTTGCAAATAGAAATGGTGGCAGAGATGCACAAAATTTGACAGAGGTTCGTTAGAGATCTCGCCAACGCAAGCAACCATGATGTGTTCATGTCCATTCGTCCACCCAAATGGATACTCCCTCGGCGCCGCCATACGTGCCGCCTTCTCGCGCTTCAAATTCATGGTGTTGCCCGGCAAGGTCTACTCGGCACATCCCGCATCCCTCTGAAAGCGCTAAGAAGATTCCAGCATCAAGACCTACGCATCTGATTGAACAGCGGAACGGATAGCGGCGCAATAGTACCTAATCCAGCGCACAGCACTACCTATTTACGTGTCCTCGGCAACGTATTTCACAGGTTAGCGATGGTGATTGGGCTCGTGACAGGCGAGAGTTCTTCAGGGGCAAACATGGAGAAAACCGTTGTCCTTTGGAACGAGCAGAATCAGCCGTTATCGCAATCTGGGCTGAAATGAGGGGTGCAGGGAACATATGCGAAGTGGGGCTTCCTTCTCGTCGAAGTATCACAGTTTGGTGCGAGTAGCCGCGGTAGGTGCGGCTGCAGCACTACTTCTGGGGAGCTTCGGCTCTACCCCAGGCGTCACGGCAGCACACGCCGCAGAAGAGCCGGTGCCGTCGAGTACCGACAACATTGCTCAAATCTCGCCAGAGGCGAGTGCAACGAGCGACCAGGATCCATCGGACACAGAGATGGAAAGCGAGTCGCCCGATTCGCCCGTTCCCAGCGACCAGGATCCATCGGACACAGAGATGGAAAGCGAGTCGCCCGATTCGCCCGTTCCCACAGACATTGCGCAGCAAGTTCCTGAGATCACCACAGAGGAACTAGCAGAAGTAGGTATTGCGCCTGCCTCGGTACCGGTGGCACCCGCAGGCAGCGTCGTCATCAGCGTGCGCGTCGGTGGCGATAGAGCAGCCGACACCGGCACCCAGGCCGTCAACATGAACAACGCTCAGGCTACCGGAGTGGCCGGTGTGACGCTCTACCTCGGTGCCCCGGGACGCAAGTACTCCGCAGACGATGGGACCGTCACCGACGCCATATTCACACCGTTCCCTTACAGTTGGGCAAAGTGCGTCTCCGACGCGGACGGTGACTGCAACTTCATCGTCCCGGTCAAGGCTGCCGGCACGACACCGGCGGTCGATGAATCTGGCATGGTGGTCAACCGCAAGCCTTGGGTTGGAATGTCTCCCTCCGCGCAGCCGGCGATCACCACGCCCGGATGGCACATGCCGGCCACGTCGGTGTTCAGCAATAACGTCAACGTGAGCACCCCGATTGCTGCTGCTTCGTTTACTTACCTATTTCAGGTGAACACCGTGGTGGTGGCGGGGTCGACCTACAAATCCCTGGACAACACCTTCCCGTTCCTGAAGGACGGCAACGGGGATGCCACGAATTTCGATCCCCTGATGCCGTACGCAACCCAGCCGGGGACGACGGTGTCAGGTGGCCGTTTTATGGTAGTGCGCGACAACCCATCACTCAAGTACACGCCGAACTGTGCTCTAAAAGTGGCGGTTGTGCTCGATCTCTCCAGTTCTATGGCACCGGGAGAGGTCACCCAGGCGAAGGCCGCAATCGATGGCATGGTGAACAACTTGACCGGCAAGAACACACAACTTGGTGTGTTCAGCTTCAATAGGGTGAGCCCCGCCGTTCAGGCGAACGGCAGCTACGCAACGAATTACCCCGGCCCCTATTCAGTGACCACTCCCGCGCAGGCCGCGACGTTCAAGAACCTCTATAGCACTTGGACTGCACCGCTAAGCGCAACTGCGAACTACAATGCCTCCACGAACTGGGATCACGCGCTGACCACGGTTGCCAACTCGGGGGTGACCTACGACGTGGTGGTTCTTATCACCGACGGGGCACCGACCACCCTGACCGCAAATCCGGTGGGCACTTGGGGCCTGGCACTCTCGGGCTACCTTCCCAACACTCGCGCGCTAGAAGCTGGCGTGTTCTCGGCGAACCTCGTGAAATCGAAGGGTACGCGCATCGTGCCCTTCTACGTAGACGATCTGACCGCCTCGAATGCTGCAGTCAAATTCTCAGTGACAAATAACATTCGCAACGTCTCGGGCCCAACACAGAATTCCGACTTCTATAACGTCAGTGACTTTAGTGGCCTCTCGACATATCTCAACAACTTTGCGCAGACCTGCGCTTTCAGTACGCTGAACGCGCAGATCAATGTGAACAAGCGCATTCAGGATGCTGATGGCTCCAATGAGCGGGTTGCATCCGGCTGGGTACTGGGAGCAGCCACCACCGCGACCGCTGGCACGGTAACCACAACCCCAACCGCCACCACGCAAGTGACGCCCGCAAGCGGCAAGGTGACCTGGACTGCAGCGTTCGGGACGAGCGCGTCCCGTGCCAGCGTGGCTATCTCGGAGACGCAACAGCCAGGCTACGAGTTCGTGAGTGGATCATGCACGATTACTCCCGTGAGCGGTGCCGTGCGAACCGTACCTATTTCGGGCGCAGCGGGTGTCACCTTGACCGGCATTGCGCCCCAGGACACGGTGGACTGTACCTTCGTGAACAAACCACCCACACCTGCGAAGATCAATGTCACCAAGCGCATTCAGGACACGGACGGAACGAATGAGCGGGTCGCTTCTGGGTGGACACTCGGCGCAGCAACAACAGCCACTACCGGTACGGTTACAGCAAGTCCGACCGCCACTACGCAGGTGACGCCCGCGACCGGCAAGGTGACCTGGACTGCAGCGTTTGGAACCCCAGCCTCCCGTGCGAGTGTAGCTATCTCCGAGACGCAGCAAGCGGGGTGGGTATTCGTGAGCGGCACGTGCACCATTACGCCTGTCACTGGATCTCCTCGCACCGTCACACTGCCCAACGCCGCCGGTGCAACACTGACTGCGATCGCCCCCGGGGACACGGTCGACTGCATATTCGTGAACAAGCCCGCTGCACCGGTCACCGGCAGTGTGCTCTGGGAAAAAGTCAATGGAAGTAAACATCTGGCGGGCTCAAGCTGGAAGCTCACCGGTCCAGGCGCATCAGGAACCGTCAGAACAATCGACGACTGCACCAACGCGCCTTGCTCAGGTCCGGACACAGACTCGAGGGCAGGCTACTTCGATGTGACCGGACTCACTCAAGGGAGCTACACCCTCGTCGAAGTAAAGGCACCCGCTGGTTACGTATTGGATACGACACCCCATTCCTTCACGATTGGAACCACGCCGCCGGCGGTGCTCAACTGGGATCTCGGCCCGATTCAGAACGAGCAGCAGCTCGTACCAGGTATCCCCTTGACAGGTGGAATCGGGCGAGACCACCTGCTCATCGCAGGCGGCGGGTTCCTACTTGCCGCACTTGCTCTTGCAGCCGTGTTCTGGCGCCGTGCACGGAACACGTCGGGGCTAGGCAGGAGGTCGCCCCAAGACTGACCTCACCACTTTCCGACCAATCGAGATTCACCTAGCACAGAAAGCACAACACCCATGGCTACGTATAAGAAGACACGCGGCATGATCGCCGCAGCTGGAGCCGTCGCGCTCGGATTCGGCGGACTGATGTTCGCGACGATCCCCGCGAACGCAGTCCCGGTCGACGGGCCTGTCGATGCCACAAAGACCGGCTCGCTCACAATTCACAAGTTTGAGTACCCCGCAGACGGAAACCAGAACCCCTCAGGAACGGGTACCAACCCGACCGGCCCGATCGGCGATGTGGTTTTCACGGTTTGCAAGATCGACAACATCACTTCCCTCGGCGATACCTCGAACGCTGGCTGGGCTCAAGTGAAGGGCCTGAACGCCCTCTCAACTCCGCCGTTGACCGGTACGGTCGCAGGCGTTGATTCGAGTACAACGTTCCCAGTGAGCGGTTGCCAGACCGTGACCAGCGCGGCGAGTGGCAGCACCCCAACGTTGAGCGGCCTCGCTGTTGGTGCCTACCTCGTCACTGAGACCAGTGCTCCCGCTGGCGTGGTGAAGGGTGATCCCTTTATCGTTACCTTGCCGACCCCGGCCGACACCGCCGCAGGCGCTACCAACACCGGCCGCTGGGAGTATGACGTGAACGTCTACCCCAAGAACCTCAAATCCACCGCTCCGACGAAGACCATCCACGATCAGCCGAACAACGGTGTCGTGCTCGGTCAGGATATCGACTACACGATCAGCCAGGTGGTTCCCGCACTACCCAGCGGGCAGAGCTATACCAAGTTCGTCGTCACCGACGCGCTCGACGCGAAGCTGGATCTCAAGTCCGGCTCGGTGGTAGTCACATATGACGGTGGGACGCTCACCGAAGGCACTGATTACACGCTCGACACCACCGGTGATGTGATTGTGGTTACGCTTCTCGCAACAGTGCCGGGCACCCCTCCTGCCCCGAATTCCATTCCGATCGAGGCCGGCAAAACCCTCACGGTCGACTTCACCGCCACCGCAAACGCGACCGGCGAGATCCCCAACACCGCTGTCGTTAATATCAACGACCTTGACTTCGACGGGGACGGCACTCCCGGCACACCCACAACCGAGGTAAAGACTCGCTGGGGCAACCTTCTGGGCGAGAAGATCAACGCTGACGACACAATGAAGCTCGGCGGCGCGAAATTCGAGGTCTACATGACCGCTGACACCGATGGCACCTGTGCCGCGGCGACCACCGCTGATCTTGCGGGACTTTCCTCGGTGACCACGGTTACCTCCGCTGCAATGGGCAGCATCGCAATCCCCGGCCTTTGGGTTGGCGATACGAACGACAATGTCACCAACCGCTGCTACATCCTGAAGGAGATCGAGGCTCCTGCAGGCTACGTGCTCCCAACCGGAGACGCCGCACTGCACTCTGTGAACGTCACTGTAGGCACGGTTTCTACCGCAACCTTCGACGTGAGAAACGATCAGCAGCTCGTCCCCGGCCTGCCTCTGACTGGTGGCGATGGGGAGCGCATGCTCCTGGTGGTTGGTGGGGCACTTCTCATCCTGGGCGCGGTTGGGGTTGCTTTGCGACTTAACAGACGACGCGAAATCACCGCATCGGCCTAGCCACCTAGTAGGTTCCCCACAGCGCGAGAATCTCCCAGATCGCTTGACACTCCCCCCTCAAGCGCGCGTTGTGGGTTCCTTCCTGACCCCTACCCCCATAGTGGGCCAGGAAGCTCCGCGCGGTGCCGGAAATAAACTTTCCGGCACCGCGTTCTCTTCTGTCACAAACTGAGAGGCGCACCCACATTGTCATACAGCCGCACGAAGGACGAAGAGGCGCCTCGAATGACTGTGCCCGCTCGAAAATGGCGTGCCTCAGCATCATTGATCCTCACGGTTCTCGTGGCTGTTGCTGGCGTCACTACTCTCACCTATTCCACTGCGGCGAGCTGGGTTTCCGCGATTAACCAGAGCCAGGTCGTTAATCGATACGAAACATCAGTCAACGATGCTGAACCGTCAGCCTCAGAGCAACTCAGAGCAGCGCATATTTACAATTCGGCGCTCTCATCCGGTGCACTTCTCGAGGCGAATTCGACGGTGCCGCAGGGGAACGGCGAGTACGCGGACACCTCTTTTGACTACCGCAGCATGCTCGCTACCTCGACTGGAGTGATGGCACGACTTCAAATTCCCAAGATCGATGTAGACCTTCCCGTTTACCACGGCACCAGCGAAGAAACACTTGAGATCGGGGTGGGGCATCTCAAAGGCACCTCGCTACCGGTTGGAGGTGAGAGTACTCACAGCGTGCTCACCGCACACCGAGGCCTCCCCTCCGCCACTCTCTTCACGAACCTGGATCAGGTGAAAGTGGGTGACACATTCACCATCACGACGTTCGGGGAAGTTCTGAACTACCGCGTCGTCTCCAGACAGGTTGTCGCGCCCGAGGACACCGAGACATTGCGGCAGATTGAGGGTGAAGACCTGGTCACGCTCGTCACCTGCACACCACTTGGCGTGAACACCCATCGAATTCTCGTGACCGGAGAGCGTATCAACCCCACCCCGCCAGAAGCGATTGAGGAGGCTAGGTCGTCCGCGAGAGAGCCGGGATTCCCCTGGTGGGCGGTCGCCTACATCAGCGCTCTCGCCGTAATCGGCTGGTATGCCTGGTGGGCTGGAAAACCACCTCGCCGACGACCACAGCATGCCAGCACGGAGTGCAGTTCCAACGCGCAACAATAGTACTTGGGTGCGGAGAGCTACCGGTTTTCGAGAACCAAATAGTAGACTTCGAGTTGGAGGATAAGTGGAACTGGAGACTTTGCAATGCAGTTTGTGGCTTTAGAAATCAGCGGTGACAGCTTGCGACAAGGGGCAATAGGCTTGTGATGAGCGGGATCTGCTAGAGCGGGGCGGGGGCTTCATGGATATTCAGCACGGCGACACGCTTGCCCTCGCGGCAGAGACGGTTCGAGCCGGCGGTAGCGTGGAAGTAGTCGGCAGTCATGGTAGTGGCAAGAGTACTTTTCTGAAGAATCTGAACGATATCCTGCGTGACGGCGGGTGGAGTACTCTTTTTATTCGTGGGATCGCCTCTCTCAAGCAGTTTCCGCTCGCAGCCCTCAACCTTCCAGGGGTGTTAGATGCTGGGGATGAGGTCCGTGGTATCGCCTCAATTCACCAGGTAACTTTTGCCCTGCAAGCGAAAGTATCTGGCCCTAACTCGGTGATCTTTATTGACGACTGGAATGAACTTGATGAGGCTTCATGGGGAATCATCGATTCCGTCCATCGTGCGCTTTCGGTACCAGTCGTGTTCTCCCACTTGCGGGGTGCTCGGGCGAGCAGTATTTCGGATGAATCTTACCTCTCACGAGTGCCCACGGGATACGTCGTGGAAATGCGGTCGTTGCGAATTGATGAGCTAGGAGCAGTACTCAAAACGCACCTGAATTCACCGATTGAGAGAGGTGCACTAAGTCGTGTCTATGCGATGACAGGCGGGCACATAGGTTTAGCACTTGCCTTAGTGAAGGCAGCACGGCGTGAGAACCAGTTGGTTCAAGACTCTTACGGAGTATGGACAAGCACGGACGACCTGTGGAGCTCTGGTCTCACGTCAATGCTCGAGACTTACGTCAGCGACCTCCCCACCCATGTCCGAGATTCCCTGGAAGTTCTTGCCTCCGTGGGGACAGTTGACCTGGACACTGCACGGAAGCTTGTTGAGGTTGAGGTACTCGAACTGCTGGAGGAGCGTGGACTCACAACAATCCTCTCGGGTTCAGTGCATGACTGGGTGATGGTTATTCCCCCTCTCTTAGTCGAATATTTTCGGCGCGCACCCGCCTCTACCCGGAAGGATCGCCTCAATAGGCACATCCTTGAGCGAATCGGTGAGGTGGAACCCGCCGCAGTCGTCCTAGCAGGGAATTCTCCCCTGGCTCCAATAGTCGATGGCAGAGAGGCATTGTTTGCTGCCTTGGCTCGGGAACAGGTACGAACGCGGATCACAGTTGCGTCGGCAGATTGGGTGGCATCACAGACACCACGAAATGCGGTGGGCTACATCACCGCGCTCATGCAGTTACCTCAGGCAGACAGTGAAGTACTTGTTGAGCAGGTTTTCCGTGACACGGATTTCTCTACCGGTGAAATCGAAAGTCATGCAGAGCTCATCGTTCTTCACGCCAACTGGCTTGCGCATGTTCAGGGGAAGGTCGATGACGCGCTGGAACTGCTTCGCACCGAGCGGAACTCTTTTGGTGACTTCGGGCGGCTACTTGATGCGGCTGAAGTCACTATTCTCACCAACCTAGTCAGGGCCCCCAGCGATTCCTTGAAGAAGCTCAAGGTAACCCACGACCTCCCAGTAAAAGTGCAACTCGCCCTTCTAGAAGCGCAAATGTTGATCTTCGTGACATCGTGCCGGTTTAATGAAGCCCACCAAGCGTTCGAGCGCATCCGTGTATTAGACCCTCTGCAAGAGCAGATCAAACCACGAGTTCTTTACGGATTTATGTTACTCGGGGAGGGGCGCCATGCTGAAGCGCTGCACCTCCTTACTCATTGGTTAGAGGAAGCGAGGGAACAGGTCGATATCCAGGGCGTTCGCTCTCTCGCGTGCGCGCTTGCGTTGTGCCACAGCCAGTCAGGAGACCATTTTGCCCTTGACCGCTTAGCTGAAGTTGTCGCTGCGGTTGGAGGCCACACCTCGTTCCCTTCGAATCCACAGGTGGCCACGGTCTCCGTGACCACTAGTGTGGTCGCCGCCCGTCGCGGAGACACACTCCTCACTGAACGGTTTGTACGTGAGGCGCAGCGACAGGGTATTGCTGATGGGCCGCTGCCGGCACAGTCGCTTGCCTGGCCAATTGCGCAACTGATGATCCTGCAAGGAGAACTAGAACACGCTGCAGAAGAGCTCTGGAGATCAGGTGAGAAGTTATGGGCTCGGGAAGCGCGCTATGCAGGGATGCTGGAAATGTTCGTTTCGATCGAGATTCACCCCAATGCAGAACGACTCGACAAAGTGAATCAGCTCCTGAAGCTCGTTCCCGAAAATGTCTCCCTGCAAGCCCAGGGAGTTTACGTGACGGCACTCGTGAAGAAGGACCCGGAAAGCATGTTGAGGGGTGCCGAAGCGCTAGTGGACACGGGGCGCTTTGGTTTAGCTGCGTCAGCCTATGCCATGGCCGAAGCATGGTTTGAGAACGCGGGAAATGCTGCACGCGCTACGGATGCGCATGAAGCCGGGAACCGGGCGCGATCGCGGATCGGTAGTTCTGCACTTGACGTTTCCCGGTTTAGTGCATTGCCTGCAGTTCTTTCCCGCCGAGAAGAGCAGGTCGCGAGGCTGGTTGCTTACGGTCTCACCAACCGTGAGATTGCAACGGAACTCTACCTGAGCGCTCGGACCGTCGAGGGGCACGTGAGACGAATCTTTCGGAAGCTGAAGCTCAAAAACCGACGCGCTCTGGAGGAATACTTCACTGACCAGTCTGGAATTTGAGAGTTTGATCTTGGGACAGTTCGAAGGCGAGCCTGTTGAGCCCTGGATTTTTGGCAGAAGCAATCAGTGATATGAAGGTGAAGCGCCCCGGGTTTCGTGGAGGCTCGGTTATCTGGAACCGGCTCCGATGGGAACCTGTTCTCCAACGTAGCTGACGGGCTCGTGGGATGCCCAGTGGGCGGCCTCGAACTCGGCGGGTGGGATGTGTCCGATCTCGCCGTGCAGGCGCCGGTGGTTGTACCAGTCGACGTATTCGGCGACTGCGATCTCGACGTCGCGGATCGACGCCCACCCGCCCTTGGGGCGCATCATCGGGTTGCGGATACACTCGGCCTTGAACAACGAGTTCAGCGCCTCGGCCATCGCGTTGATGCTCCTATATTTGTCAACTCACAATCTCACCTGTCCTCGGATTGACTTTGACGAGGTGGTAGAGCTCGCGAATCACATAGCGTTTCAAGCATCGGATGATGTCTCGTTTGCTTTTCCCCTCGGCGGTTCTGCGGGCGACGTAGTCGATGGTGGGCTGGTGGAATCTCATCCGCACGATCACGGTCCGATAGATCGCCGCGTTGAGTTGCCGGTGCCCGCCATGGTTGATGCGATGCTTCCCGCTGGTCATGCCTGATCCGGTGGGGACCGGGCTGATACCCGCGAGTTTCGCGAACGCGGCCTCGGACTTGATGCGCTCGGGGTTGTCTCCTGCGACGATGAGGATTTCGGCTGCAGTATCCACACCAATACCAAACGCGTCCAGCAGATGTGGTGCGCGTCCGAGAACGAGCTCCTCGATCATGCTGGTGAGTTCCTTGATCTCCTCGTCGAGCAAGAGCCAACGCTTCGCAAGCGACCGCAGCGTATGCCGGTTCGCATCCTCTGGGGAGTCGAGGCCGCGCGGCCGGAATGCTGCGCAGTAACGCGCGAGAGTGCGTTGCGTCTTCCGCGCGGTCTCGGCACGGAGCTGTTCTTGCGCGTGCACGAGCAGGGCTTTGAGCGTCACCATCGTCGCGGCTTTCTGCTTCACCGCAGTGTCATGGGCAACTTTGAGCTGCCGGATCATCTCGACCGCGCCATCCATTGTTTTCGGGGTCGCGGTCGCGAACCCCGCAAGTACCGCTCGCGCGGCGTTCTCCGCATCGAGAGTGTCGGACTTACCGTTGAGCCGGCGGAGTCTGCGGTCAGGGCGTGAGACCTCGACGACCTTGTACCCGTGCCGCCGCAGGAACGAGGTGAGGCCTGCCCCGTAGGAGCCGGTTCCCTCGATCCCGAAAGAGATGATCTTTCCGAACCCTTGAGCCCAGGCGAGCAGCTGCCTATACCCGGCGGTGTCGGTTGCGATCGTGAGGGTCGCGAGTACCCCGTCGATGGTGTCCATCACTGCTGCGACGTGAATGTGTTTATGCGTGTCGACGCCGATCACGATATGCCCTGAACGGGTGGGTTCTGTCTGGGTCATAGCGGGGGTCCTCTCGGCCGGTTATCGTGGGTTTCACGCTGTCACCGGCGAGGGGACAGGACTGTCACGGGGACGCTGTTTGAGAGTAGGCTCCAGGCTCCTATTAGGTCACGCCTCGTCCGGTGGCAGCGCTTCATGCGCTGCCCGGGCGGAGGGTCGACAGATCAACGCAAAGGCACCCTGCGGGCCATTCGTAACAAGAGTCAGACCGCTCCGACCGGGACTCCCCAATCCTTGCGAGATCGGGTGCAAACAGACTGACAGTCGTAGCTGTCGCCGACCGTTCCGACGGACGCGACGGCGTCGGCTTCGGCGAGGCGCTCGGTGTAGCGAATGGCTCGATACTGCACTCCGGCATCGCTGTGATGGATCAGCCCGGCGATGTCCTGCCCTGCTCTGCGGCGCTCCCAGAGGCCCATGTCGAGCGCGTCGACGGCGAGATCGGTGCGCAGCGACGTGGACACCTGCCAGCCGACGATACGGCGAGAGAACACGTCGAGGACGAACGCGGCGTAGGTCCACCCGGCGTGGGTACGGATGTAGGTCAGGTCCGCAACCCAGAGCTGGTTCGGTGCCGTCGCGGTGAACGCGCGCTTCACGAGGTCGGCGGGCCGGTCGGTCTCCGCGCCGTCCCCGAAGGTGGTCTTGCGGGTCTTGTCGCGCCGGATGCCCTGGATGCCCGCGGCGCGCATCAGCCGCTCGACGGTGCAGCGGGCGACCTCGACGCCCTCCCGGTTCAGGGCAGCGTGGATCTTCCGGGCGCCGTAGACACCGAGGTTGGGTCTGCTGAGGGTTTGGTTGAGTCCAAGACTGCTTCGCTCATGAGGGTCGGAGCTGGAAGGATGATGACCATGCCAATGAAGTACAGCGAGGAGTTCAAGCGTGACGCTGTCGCGCTCGTGGAGTCCGGCATCGCACAGAAAACCGTGTGCCGTGATCTTAGTATCTCGAAATCAGCACTCGGTGCGTGGGTACAAGACGCCAGGTTCAAAACGTATGGGATGACCCCCTCGAAGGACCCTGAGGAGCAGCGCGAAATGCGAGCTGCTCTGAAACGTATTCGTGAACTCGAGATGGAAAACGAAGTGCTCCGGCGTGCGGCAGCGTATCTCTCGCAGGCGCATATCACGCCCCCAAAATGATTTACCCGCTCGTCCGTGAGATGGCTGCGCCAGGTGCCCGTGTCAGGGTGCCGGTCGCGGTGGCGTGCCGGGTACTGGAGTTCAGTGAGCAGGCCTACTACCGATGGCTCACATCTCCGCAGTCTGCCCGTGAGGCCGAGGAGGAGCAGTTGATCGGGGTGCTGCGTGAGCTGCACGAAGAGGATCCCGAGGGTGGCTACCGTGTGCTTGCTGATGATCTCCATGATCTCGGCTACGACATCAGCGAGCGGCGCGTGTGGCGGCTGTGCAAGGTCGCGGGTATTCAGTCGGCCATCACCAAGCGTAAGCGCCGTTACCAGCGAGCTGGAGAGCCGGTGGGTGATGATCTCGTGGAGCGCGACTTCACCGCAGATGCACTTGACGAGAAGTGGCTCACGGATATCACCGAGCATTGGACAGGAGAGGGCAAGCTCTACTTGTGCGCGATCAAGGACGTGTGCTCGAACCGGATCGTGGGGTACGCGATCGATAAGCGGATGAAGGCATCGCTTGCGGTTCGGGCGCTGGGAAACGCGCTGCAGCAGCGTGGCTATCCGGCGGGCGTGATCGTTCACAGCGACAGGGGCAGTCAATTTCGTAGCCGGAAGTTCCAGCAGGCTTTGAAGCGGCACCAGTTGAAGGGTTCGATGGGAAGAGTGGGCGCGTGTGGTGATAACGCTGCCATGGAGTCGTTCTTCTCGCTGTTACAGAAGAACGTGCTTGACCGGCAGTCGTGGCGCACCCGGCAAGAGTTGCGCCTCGCGATCGTGGCCTGGATCGAGGGGAAGTATCACCGGAAACGACGTCAGCGCAGGCTCGGGAAGCTGACACGGGTCGAGTTCGAGGCCATAATGATGGATGTCGTCGCTTTGGCGGCATAAACCCCGGACTCAACCAAAGCATCAGCAGACCCGAGGGAGCACGCGGACCTTGTTGCCCTTGCGGATGCGGTGGCCCGCCAGCTCGACTGCCTCGGGCGCATGGCGCTCGAAGTTCAGACCGAACGGCAGCCGCTTCTGAAGCGGACGGATCTCGTCATCGAGATCCTTCGCAAGCTGCGGATCGAGCTGTTCCAGCGTGCGCAGCAGGTCCGACAAGCGCGACATCGGCACCCCTTTCTGGCAAGACTAAAGAGTCCGTCATTGCGCGTGCGCAACACGAACTCTTTCCGATTCTAGTGATTCGTGTGTAGGAGCGCGAAGAGAATTCCGTTCCGGGCATGTCAGTCTCGCCCGGCAGCCGCCGGGCCGGGATCTCCTCCGGGAGCAGCGCACGGCGGCGTAACCGCGTCATTTCAATAGAGCCTGACTGCCTGCCGTCGGCGCTGCCCCGCATCACTGCCCGGAGGAGGAGGACGCTCCAATGACCACCATGACTACTACCGACACCACACCCCGAGTCTGGATCGGATGCCTTGCCTGCTACAACGCAGGCCGACTCGTCGGCGACTGGCACGACGCCATAGGCGCTGCCGACGTCACCACAGCCGACGTCCACGGCCGCCCGAGCTCGCACGACGAGCTCTGGTGCTTCGACATCGAGAACATCCCCGTGCGCCGCGAGATGAGCCCTAGCGAGGCCGCGGAGTGGGGGCGCGTGTTCGACGAGATCGACGAGCACCAGCGAGCTGCGCTTTACGCGTGGGTCGCGAGCGGAGACTACGTCGCCGAGGGCACCGGCGACCTGCCCAGCACCTCTGACTTCGAGGACCGCTACTGCGGCCACTGGGAGTCATTCGACGACTACGCGAGCAGCTACGCGGATGACACGGGGTTGCTGACCGGCATCCCCGAGGAGATCCAGCGCCACTTCGACTGGAAGTCCTGGACTGCCGAGCTGGCCTATGACTACACCACGTGCGACGCCGACAGCGGCGTCTACGTGTTCCGCAGCTACTGAGAAAAGAGCCCACTATGAACCAGGAGATCGACGACGAGCTGCGAGCAATCCTCGCGAGAAACCTCGAACGCTGCGGGCCGATCCAGGCGCACGCCGACACCGACGGAAAGGAACCAGAATGAGCGTGCACAGCAACGCCCGCGCGCACGCCGCCGACTTCAGGTGGCACCAGGGCCGCGACGACATCACCGAGCACACCGCACGAACGCTCGACCTCGAAGCGCTCTACGACGCTACCGGCGAAATGCTTGCCGAGCATCTCAGAGCCGCACGCGATGACGAGCCGGTAGAGCCAGACGAGAGCGAGGTCGCGCTACCCAGCATCGACGACATCACGGTGTGGAAGCCACCGCCTCGGCCGCTCGACCTCACGTTATCGCTCAGATCAGCCGTAATCGGGCAGGACCGCGCCGTGGGTGCTGTCGCCGAGCGCGTCGCGATGTCACTCTCCGGGCTGAAGCTCAAGCCAGAGCGACCGCACGGGGTGATTATGCTGAACGGCCCGAGCGGCACCGGGAAGACCACCCTGGCACACCAGCTCGCCACCGCCGCGTACGGCGACGCAGAAGCCATCATCCGGCTCAACATGTCCGAGTACGCCGACGCAGCAGACGCACGCATGAAGCTCATCGGAGCATCACGCATCTGGAAGAACTCGACCCGTGAAGGGCTGCTCACCACCCGTGTCGCCGAGAAGCCGCGCAGCGTCGTGCTGCTCGACGAGTTCGAGAAAGCGCACCCCGACCTGTGGCAGCTGTTCTTGCAGGTGTTCGACGATGGGCGCCTTACCGACGGCTGGGGAACCGAGGCGAGCTTCGCGGAGACGATCATCGTGATGACCACGAACCTTGGAGCCACTGCCGAGTCGCGCACGCCCGAGGACGTGTTCCCCGGGGAACTGCTCGGCAGGCTCGACGTGAACGTCGCGTTCGACCAGCTCTCGCCTGAGACGGCGAGGCAGATCGCTGAGAAGGCCGTCAGCGAGGCCGTGACGCGTGTCACGCAGCAGGGCTGGTACGTCGAGGTCGGTGAGGATGTCGCCCAGTGGCTCGCCGGTCGGCACCGCGACACTCGTCTCGGCGTACGCGGGCTGCACCGCGAGATCGAGCGGCTGCTTCTCGCACCGCTCATCGCGTTCGACGATCACAGGGTGCGAGTACAGGTTCGCTCAGATGGTGCAGCGCTCACGTTCGAGCCGCTGCGGGGGCATGACGACCCCCTCGAACCGTAGCCGCACGTACGCGCAGGAGATCACTTCTCCCGGGAGCACACCCGCTCTCGGGGGACATCTTCCATGGGAGTCAGCTCGACCAGAAGGCTTCATCGCCGCCGCAGGCGTGCTCGGTGCCCTACAGCAGCACTACAGGTCAGCTTTCGCGAGAAGCTCCGACATGCTCATGCCGAGCGCGTCGGCGATTCCCGCGAGGGTCTCCATGCGAGGGTTCGAGGCTCCCGCTGTAGCGATGGGGCCGGAGCCCCTGCCGCGCTCAAGCAGACTCATCTGGTTCTTGGTGAGGCCGGACGCGTGCGCGAGGTCCTCCTGCGACATCCCGCGATCGTTGCGCAGCTCGCGCAGCGTCTTGCCCAGACGCCTCGCGTCACTACTCCTCCAACCCATACCTCAATGGTGTTGAGAGGGACAACAATAGTACACCCACTAACGTAGTACCACTATAATATGAGTCTGCTCGTAGGCCAGGCGAAATTGCGGGTCTGAACACAGCGAAAGAGGCCATTAGATGACCAAGAAGACGATCAAGACCACGACCGCACTGCTGGCGGCCGGGGCGATGCTCCTGCTCGCGGGATGCTCCTCCGATGCCCCACCCGCTGGCGACGGCGCGCCCACGGAATCCGCGGAGCAAGGCGTATTCGAGTTCCAGACCCCGCGCTACGGCTCCGACAGCGGCGAGGTGCTGATCCGCCTGCCCGAGGGCCTGCTCGACGTGGTCACCGATCGTGAGATGCTCTCGACCGAGGCTGTGCTGACGCCTCGCGAACTGGGCGGTGCGAAATACTGCGCGATCGACGTCGAGCCCCGGTATCTTGACGGCTCGCAGGACGTGCTCAAGGCACCGTCCGAGAGCGCAGGCGACCATGCCGCGGAGGCATCCGAGCGATACGAGTCGCTGGAGACCTGGGAGCCTGTCGAGCCCGAGGTGGTCGCGCTGTTCATGGACGGCACCATCGGCACTGTGGAAAAGGCCCAGCAGTACATCGCAGGCGGGGGTCAGTACGCCGACTGGGTCCAGGGAGTGCTGGACGAGGTCGGTGTCGGGTACTACTCCGACGCGCCCGCGTGGGGCCTCCTCCGAGACGCGGAGACGATCTCTGAGCTCGACGACGCTGATCCCGTAGCGGGCACTTATTACTCGGACGACCTGAGCGTCATCACGCTCGTCGCCAACTGCGCCGCATCGCCCGCAGACGACGGGGACATGGAGTTCAGCTTCCCCGCGAAGGTGAAGGAAGACGGCCAGATAGCTTGGCTCGGAACCGTCGAGCTGTCCGTCATGAAGTCCGGCACGATCACTGTGACCGAGGCCCGGGTCGCAGGCTTCGTCCGCGACACCGACGGCAACTGGATCGCCGACTGATGGTTGCGAAGCAGCCCTACGTTCCCCGCCGCCCAGGCACCACCGCCGGCCAGCAGCCCGCATCTCCAACGCAGGCACAGCGCCCCGGCCCGCGCGCCACGGTCGAGTACCGGCAGATGACGGCCCCCGCGGCCGACGGGAAGTTTGAGTGGCTCCTCAACGCCCACGCGGCCGAGGGCCGGGAGGTTCAGTCGATCAACCTGTTCGAGGGCACCAACCTGGTGACGTTCGTGCGGAGGCTTGCGGTGCGCAAGAGGGTCACCACCACGGAGACCACCCGTCACGAGGACATCCGTTGACCGTCTCCGCACCGCGCCGCAGCCGCAAGAGGCTCGTCGCCCTGATCGCCACAGGCGTGCTCGTCGTCGGCGCGGGCATCACCGGCACAGTCTTCGCCGTTGCTTCCCACAACGCCGAGACCGAGCGCCTCTGCGCGGAGGCCCTCGACGGGGCCGCTGCCGCCCGCGAGGCGCTCGCAGCGTCCACGGAGGCGGGCGAGGACGCCCTGACCGCCGTCGAGAGCACTGCGCTCGCTGACGGCGGCACGAGCGCGCCGTACGCCGGGCGCGAGGGCGCGACCGATCTCGTAGCCGACGTGGCGCACAAGCTCGACGGGGCCGAGGGCACAGAACTCTCGGATTCCTGTGAGACGCGCGACGATGCCGAGGAGATCCAGTCGTCGATAGCGCCCGCCACCCGGGCTGCAGCCGATCTCGACGACGCCGTGGAAGCGCTGCTCGCCGACTTCGAGCAGCACAAGGTGGACGAGACCGCGCGCATCGCGGCCGAGAAGAGCGCAGCCGAGGAAGCTGCTGCTCAGGCCGAGGCAGAGCGTCTCGCCGCCGAGGAGGCCGAGCGCCAGGCCGCTGAGCAGGACTCCTGGAGCGGCTACGACCCCGGGTACTCCGGCGGCGGAGGAAGCAGCAGTGGGGACACAGGCGGCAGCAGCAATAACGGCGGCGGCACGATCATCGCCCCGCACCAGGGCGGCGGAGGATGCCCGCCGAACCAGCCCGTCTGCTATGGCTGAGCAGCACCCCAAGCAACAAGACCCTGCAGCCTCGCGCTGCGGGGTCTTCGCTTTACGCAGCGCGCGCACGCAGAAGAACACCCACCCACGGGAGCTTGCGCTCTCGGGGGGACCTCCTTTTAGGGAGAGAGCTCAGGCAAGAAGGGCTGCATGACTGAGTGATACAAGTGTCATTGTGCTGAGTGTGCTCACTTGTTCCATAGCTTTCTGTAGAGACTATCTGTCATTTCTCACGCGTGTAAAAAGATAGGTATAAGTCAGCACAGTCAGCACACTTCCGCATGATTACGCGGTTTTTGCCTCTCAACGCATGCGCCCGTTGGCCCGAGCAGCCTCCCCAAAGAGGGGTCTCCCGAACCACTACCTAAAGAAGAAGTATTACTACTTACTACGAGCGCCGCGCCGAAGGCGTGCTCGATGCCCTGCGGGTGTCGCACCAGTCACCGTCACGAGAGGTCACGCGACGTGAATAATCCGCGCTCCGGCAGTATGTATTTACTCACTGTTCGTGGGCATGTCCGAAGCGGAACGGAGGACGTGCCCGAAGCGGAGCGGCGGGCGCGCCTATGCGAGCCCCGAGATCTCCTCGGTCGAATCACGAGATTTCGACCGAGAAACGACCGAAGTTGACACGAGGCAAAAGACGTCACCGAGAGTGACACGAGTTTCGACGGAGCCACGACCGGCGACAGACCGAGGTTTCACCGGGGCTGAAAGCGCCCACGGAAAAGTAACCGATGTTTCACCGAGCTACGACGGAGCTTCAACCGGCAACAGCCCGAGTTTCGACCGAGGCAAAACGGCGTCCGAAACGCGACCGAGAGTGACACGAGTTTCGACCTGCTACTGACTGAGCTTCGACTGAGAAGTGACCGAGCTTTACCAATAATCGCTAAAACCGAGGTTGGCACGAGGTTTTCAGGCTCTCAGAAGTGGCACGAGTTTCAACTGAGGCTTCGCTCCTGACCGATTCATCTTCCACAACGCCCGCCAGGATGCCCCCTCGCCGTCACGGCTGCGGGGGCATCCTGCGTGCTGTCAGGGCTGCCGCCGTGCTGCGCACCGTTGCCCTCTGCTGCGGGTCATTCGTTGTACGGGATTCCGGTGCGGGAGCCGGTTTGCTGCTGGGTGCCTCCGTCGATGAGAGCAGCTCGCGCGGCGTCCTTCTGGTCGCGGTCGCGCTTTGCTGCGGCTGCGTGACGGTTCTCGGCCTGCGGCGCGGGTACGGGCGTCGGCGGCGTGAGCGCGGCGTCGAGGCTCTCGCGGAGCGGCTGGCGCTTCACCTCGTCGTCGATCTTGTCGAGAGCCTTGTTGCCGAGGTCGCCAACCTGCTGCGCGAAATCAGCGGCCCACTTGATGCGTGCCGATGCGATGCGCTCGCGGAGCCCGGCCACGTAGTGCGCTTCTGCCAGTTCTTCATCAGCGGCCGCGCGGGCGGCCAGGATGTCCGCGTCAGCGTCGCTGCGATGCCAGCTGAGCGCCTCGGCATCGTCGATAGCGACCTCGCGCAGCTCGGCACGGTCTGCGGCGTTCTGGGCGGCGTCTGCGGCGTTTCTCGCCTTGGTGCGGGCGACCAGCGCCAGGTCGTCGCTCACCTCTTTTCGCGCGGCGATGACATCCTCACGAATGGAGGCGACAATTGCCCTGTCGCGATCCAGCTCCCGGCGATCGCGAGCGTTGCGGGCCTCGCCTCGCGTGGCTGCGTTGCGCAGCGATGCCGCCTCTGCCTTCTCGTCCTGCACCTCCTCGTAGACCTCCTTCGGCAGCTCACGGCCGTGGTGCTCGCCGGGCTCTGACTCGACCGGGTAGCCCTCGGCGATCATCCGCTCGCGCAACTGGGCCTGGTACTCGCGGATGCGCTCGCCCTTGCCGTACATCTTGCCGTTCGCCTTCCGCACCTCGGCATGACTGGTGTAGGCGCGCGAGGCCTCCGTCCGCAGCGCGCCTGGCACCTTCGGGTCGGGCGCGAACGGGTCGGCCATGACCTGGATATGCGGCGTGCTCTCGTCGAAGTTCGTCGCCCACCCGTGGATGGAGTCCATGCCGCCGGGGCTGACCTTCAGACCGAGGAACGCGACCGCCGTGACGAAGTACCGCATCGCCTCGTCGTGGTCGCGTGCGACCCAGCGCGAGCGGCTCATCGGCTCGCCGGTCTCGGGGTCGAGCCGCTCGGAGCCGTCGGGGTTGTAGCGCGGGTAGTAGTCCTTGATCTCGACGCACATCGTCTTCGGCAGATGCACGACGAAGAGATCGACGGTGCGCGACCCTGCGGCGATCTTCCGGTGCACGCGCTTCTCGCGAGCATCGCCGTAGTCGAGCACCTGCTTGATGCTTGTCGCGACCTCGAACCCGCTGTTGCCGTCGTTCACGTACGCAGTGTTCAGGTGCGCGTCGGCGGGCGCGATGCTGCCGTTCTTGTGCGCCTGACGCGCGACCTCCTTCGGGTCGAGATGCCGCATCGACTCCTTCAGCAGCTTGCGCCGCTCACCACGCGTTCCCACCCTCGTCCCGGTGTGCCTCGGCGCGTCCTTGTGCTTGTGGAAAGCGGCGTGTCCCTTGACCTCGCTCATCGTCGTTCCTCCTCTTCTCTAGGCGCTCCATCAGCGCCACTCGTAACCACTCGTGTCGCCGCTGTCGCTGCGTCGTCACATCGTCCGGGGCCCCTCGCTGCGCTACCCCGAACGCTGCGCCGCCGCGATGACGATTCCCGCCTCGTGCTGCCCTCTCCCATCGCCCCGTACAGGGGTCGCTGTGAGCCTCTGGGCATCCCGAGACGGAAATCGTCATAGCCCCGTATGACGATTGCTGCGCAATCGTCCGGGGCCCTGCGGGGCACCTCGGCCCTGGCGGGCCTCGACGCGCAACTGCGACGACGCCCCACTGGGGCCTCGTCTGCGGCGCGCGTGGCGCGTCGAGCACCGGACAGCCCGCTCGCTGATCCGGTGCCCTCCGACATGGTCACGACGCTACGCATCGCGACCGCCGTACGCCTCATGCTGAGCGCCCGAAGTGTCCGGCGATTCCGGGCGGTCAGCGTCGTCACCCTGCGCGGAAGTGTCCGGCGATTCTGCCGACACCTTGCTCGCGAGATGCGCCCGCACCTCGTCGGTGTCGAGCGCTGCATGGAGGCGCTCCACGGCCTCGGTGGTGTCCGCGCCAACGGACTCCGTAAGCCAGACGCCGAGCGCCTGACGAGCGGACAGCAACGCCTGCTTGGCAGCCGCAGCCTCCGCCCGCTTCGCGGACCTGATCTCACGGTCGAGCTTGCGGCGCTGTGCCTCCATGTCGGCGATCTTCTTCGCCGTGATCGTTGCCACGATGTGGCTCCTCTCTGTCGATGTACTAGCCGCCTCACAGGGCAGCTCGGGTCTGAATCTTGTTCACGCTCTGGTGCGCGTACCTGGAGCAGTGCTGCGGGCGCGCGGCCGAGGGTTGCCCCGACCGCGCGGCCCGCTGTTGCTACGGCTTACTGACGGCGACGAGCCCGTGCGCGGTCCCGTGGCGGGACTTCACACCGGGATACCCCAGACGCTCCAACGACTGGCTGAACTTGGTCTTGCCGAGGATGTGAGCCGGGTGAATGTTCTCGCCCTGCGCCCACTCGGTGTAGGCACTGTGCAGCCCCGTAGTAACGAACGAAGTAGCAAGAGGGGCAGGGTTGCAGCACTCATCGATGAAGCGGCGCACGTCGTCCTGGCTCTCGGCGTACTCCTGCGTGGCGACCTGCACCGCGGCCGGCGTCACCAGGCCATTCGCCTGGTAGTCAGTCCACCCTCGCGCCGCCCACGCCAGCACGGCGTCAGCATGAGCCTTGAGCTTCTCAGGCAGGAGGACGTCCTGCTGCGCGTCCGGGATGACCACGCTGAACGGCACCACGCGCACGCGGGCCCAGACGGCGGCGTCGTTGGCAGGGAGCTTCGGCAGGAAGTTCGTCACCATGAACGCCGTGAACGCGGGATCGAACTCGAACGGCTTGGCCCAGAGATCGCGGGCAGACAGCTTGTCGCCGCCCGTGAGGCGCTTGGTGAGCGCCGCGTCGAGCCGGGCCTTCTCGTCGAGCTCCGAAGAGACCAGGAAGCGTGCCCCGCGCAGCTTCGCGATCGCGGGCGAAGCGCTGTTCGCGTTGCGGCCGTGCGTGGCCTCGAAGAGCCCGTCGTCGGCCACCGTCGCGTAGTCGCCCAGCGCGTGCATGACGGCGTTGTAGAACACGCCCTTGCCGTTGCGGCCCGTACCGATCAGGATCAGCAGAACATGCAGCAGCACCGCGCCCCACAGCGAGAGGCCCACGGCCTGCTGGAGGTAACGGAGCACCTCGGCGTCAGGCAGCACGGTCGCGAGGAACTCGTCCCACAGAACGGACTGCGCCGGGGCCTGCGGGTCGTAGTCGCCGACGGTGACCTTGGTGAGCATGTCGTGCGGATCGTGAGGATGCCGCATGCCGGTATTCAGATCGAGGGTCCCGCTCGGCATGTTGAGCAGGTGCGGCTTGGCGTCGAAGTCGCTCACCTGTGCGGCGATGCCCGAAAGCCTCCCCGCGATCTTCAGGATCGAGTCGAGACCGCTGCTCGTCTGCGCGTTCGCAGCCATACCGGTCTTCGCTTCTGCAGCCTTCCTCTCGTCCGACTTATCCAACGCAGCGGCAGCCTCAGCCACACCCTCCGCCTTGAGCGCCCGGAGCGTATCCAGGAGCAGACGGGTGACCACGGCCTCGTTCTCGTCCGCCTTGTACCGCGTGCCGTCGAAGACGAACCACTTGAGACCGGCCGTGTACTTCACCCGGTGCCCATGATCGGCCGCGAAATGGTACGCGAGCTTGGCCTGATTGTCGGAGGCGTCAGCCAGCGCGAGATTCAGCTTGCGCTGGATAACATCGACATGCGACAGCTGCGCAGCAGCGTCGAGACTGGTAGACTTGTGCGTAGCGTCAGCAGCTACTTCGACGGCCTCGGTGTTACCAGTACCGGGGCTGTTCTCGTTCTGGTGCATGGTCTCACGCACCCCCGTTCGAGGCCGCGACCCGCTCTTCGAGCCAGGCGTCGAGATCCTTGACGAGGTAGTAGACGCGCGAGTTCAGACCACCCGCACGGAAGAAGCGAGGGCCACGGCCCTGAGCGCGCATATTCGCGAGCGTGCGGTTGTTCAGACCGACGTACTGAGCAGCGTTCGGCGACGAGAGCGCGCCAGGCGTGAGCTCGATCACAGGCGGGGCCTCGACGACGAGACTCTCAGCCTTCGAGACGCGGCCGGTGCGGGGGTTTGCGGGGGGCTTCTTGGCCTTGCTGATGGCGGCCATAAGGCACACTCCTCTCAAAGAGGAGTGCTCGGGGGTTTACCTCCCCCTAGTACCTTTACCTCCGAAGAGGTGGCCCAGGCTCGTCCTGGTGCCGGTCCGTTATCTGTCGTGCAACCACACTCGTGTTCATTTGTCTTGTAGCTCGGGAGTTCCTTTCGGATCGCCTAAGCTGCTGCGATCCTAGCAAGTGATGCAAGCATCACGCAACTTCAAGCCTGCGCGAGGCGCTGAATCGCCGCCTCGGCAACGGAAAGCGGCATGGCCGTATCTGTGTAGTGCGACCGGTTCACGTCGGCCGTGTGGCCGAACTGCGCTTCGAGCATCACATCCGGCACGGTGCCCTTGAGCAGCGTGTTCAGGGTCGCGCGCCAGATGTGGGAGCGCTCCTTCTCGAACGCGGCGATCTTCAGGTCCTCCGCAAGCTCCAGATAGAGGGACCGGTTCACTGACGTGAGGTTCGACAGGTCCCAGACGGCGCTCTCCGCGTACGGAGAGCCCACCAGCGGGTCAGAGCCTACCCCGGGCTGCGAAAGGCGCTCACGCACGCGCACAGCGATGTCCTCGTTCAGCACGTACGCGACGCGCGGGGTGCCACCCTTGGCGATCTCCTTCACGACGTTGACCCGCAGGCCGTCGGCGTCATCGAGCATCAGGTCCCGCCACACCTGCCGCGCCTCATTGACGCGCAACCCGGTGGCGGCCTGCAGCAGGGTCAGGTCAATAGCGTTGCGGCGCTGAGCGATCCGGTCAGCCAAAGTCCAGCGACCGCGCTTCGGCTTCTCAACACCCTCGGCAGGGTCGATCGCCAGCAGATGCTCCACCACGCGTCGGTAGTCCGCCTCTGAGAGAGCCACGCCGCCCGTGCGCCCGTCGTGCGGGCGCGCATTGGCCTTCAGATCGAGCCTCTCGCCACGGATAGGGTTCCCCTGGATCAGGTTCCGGCGCTTCAGTGCTTTCATCACATAGCCGCTCAGCACCGTGCGCGACTGGCGGGCAATCTCCGCGCCGTGCAGCTCGGCGATCTCCAGTAGGCAGTCCTCCAGGACGTCGTACTTCACCGCAGCAGCGATCGTGCGACGACCGAGCGCCCGCGCATGTCCATGCCGTTCGCAGTCGCCGATCAGCAGCCGCAGCGCGCCGCGGTACTGATCCTTCGTGCGAGCAGCCACGCCAGCCTTGTCAATGTCGGCCGTCACCACTTCCCGAGCAAACTCCCCGAGGGAGGAGCTCGGCTTCCAATCGGCCTTCTTCCCACCAGAGCGCAGCATCTCTTCTGCCGTGGACTTGGCTTTGGCCTTCACCTCGGCGTTCGACGAGCCCTTCGGCATCTGCGTGCGCCTCGCCACGGGCTCCGCGTCGCCGTGGAGGCGGATGCGCCAATCGAGGAGCTTCTTGTCGCCGACGACGCGCACGTTCGCGCGGTCGATGCTGTGCTCACCCTCGGCGAGGCGGCTCTTCGCCGCGGGGGCCTTCTTCGCCGACTTCGCGGGCATCTTCACTACTGCGGTTGCTGTGCTCATGCCTTCTAGCGTAGTCGGAAACTACGCTAAACACTACGCTAAAGAATCCGTGATACTGCGGGTGGACTGAATGATACTGCGGGACACTTTACGTAGATAACGCCTGGTCAGAGTTATATTTTTCAACAGTCGCCGCAAGGTGTCAAATATGAACATTTACTACCCCGGAGGTCGTAGGTTCAAATCCTGCCCCCGCAACGAGATAGGCCCTCGATCTGGATGAATTTCCTGATCGAGGGCCTCGCACTTTTCTCGGCCGCGTGAGTGCGCCGCCTGCTTCCCCGCTTGGACGCGCGATGGCCGGCACGCCGACACCGCAGCACGACCCCGGCCGATCGGGCGGCGGGCGGGCTCGTTCCGCCGCGTCCCGCTCCGCGTAGCGCACGAGCTGTGGACGAGCCTCGCCCCCGCAACACGCCACCGTTTCGGCGATTTGGCGCCACCAGACCCCCGCCCGGTAGGCTAATGATCGTGCCGCGGGGTGGAGCAGTTCGGTAGCTCGCCGGGCTCATAACCCGGAGGTCGTAGGTTCAAATCCTGCCCCCGCAACGAATGACAGCCCCTGATGAGGTGAAAACCAGATCAGGGGCTGTTTGCATTCCTGGATGAGTCCAAACTCGCCCGTTTCCGGCACCCTGCCGCTGCTGGGGCGGAGGGCGAGTCAAATCCCAGTGGTCAAGTAGCCCCCATCAACCGGGAGCACTACGCCGGTAATGAATGACGCCGCGTCTGACGCAAGGAAAGCGATGGCCTTGCCAATTTCTTCGGGATCTCCGAACCGATTGAGCGGAGTCCTAGAGAGTAAGCGATCCACGACTGCCTGGTCTTCGATGGTGGCAAGCAGTGGAGTGTTGATCCAGCCCGGGGCAACCGCGTTTACGCGGATTCCGTCTGGAGCCCACGCTTCGGCAAGAGACTTTGTGATCTGGACAACAGCTCCCTTCGCTGCGGAATAGGCCACGCGACGCCCCCCGCCGAAGAATGAGTACATCGAGGCGATGTTGATCACAGAGCCCTGAGACGCGGCCAGGAGAGGGTGCGCAAGATCAGTGATTCGGTAGACGGCGTTGAGCTGAATGGAGAGAACCGTATTGAACGCTTCCCATTCGATCTCGCGATCACCCAAACTGATGCCCGCAGCAGGGACCAGAATATCGAGTCGGTCGAGATCAGCAATGACTGCTTTCAGCGCCTTGTCGTCAGTGACGTCTACCTCACGAAGGTCCAGCTCGACCCCGTCGCTGACAGCGGTTCTGTCGGCGCCCAAGCCAATCGCTACGACGTGAGCACCGTGACGCGCGAGATACTCTGCCGTCGCTTGACCGATTCCAGACGTGCCTCCAGTAACAAGGGCAGTTTTTCCAGCGAAAAGGTCCGAGACAAAGGTTGACATGTTCATTACCCTTCTTTCCATACAAGCACCCAATTCGGGCGGGTCCGGGGCCGTCCACCATACCCTCTGCGTATGATCTGAACCTGATCGCGGGCCCCTGGCTCGGACAGCGCCCGGGTGCACTACGGCCTGGGAAATCCGCAAGCTCGCCCCGAGGGAGGAACCCGTCCGGATGCCCCAGGCGCTCGCGGACCACGAGCCCGGATCGCACTCAGCCCGCGGCGCCACGCGCGCGGGCCCCGGCTACAGTTGAGACATGATCCGCACCCTCGCAATCGAGAACTATCGCTCGCTGCGGGAGGTCACGCTCGAACTCGACCAGCTCTCTGTGGTGACGGGCCCAAACGGGAGCGGCAAGTCCAACGTGTATCGCGCCCTCCGCCTGCTCGCCGAGATCGTCCGCGAGGGCGCGCTCAGCTCGCTCGTCGCCGAGGGCGGCCTGCGCAGCGCACTTCACGCGGGGTCACGGCCGTCGAGCCAGCCCGTTGCCCTCCGGCTCGGAGTTGCCACGGACGAGCTCTCGTACGCGATCGACCTGGGACTCCCCCAGCTGCCGGCATTCAGCGTGCCCGGTGTTGAGCGGCTGCTTGACCCCGAGGTGAAGAACGAGACCGTGTGGCACGGAGAGACCCTGCGACCGTCCGCGGTCCTCGCGGAGCGCCGCTCCCTCGCGGTGCGGCTTCGCGACGACTCGGGCAAGCTCACACTCAGCGATTGGCGCGTGCGCGAGAGCGAATCGATGCTCGCCACGCTCGCGACGCCGAGCGAGACGCCGGAGTTGTTTGCGCTCAGGGAGGCCGCGCGCAGGTGGCGGTTCTACGACCACCTGCGCACGGATCCGGAAGCGCCCGCGCGTCGTCCGGGGCCGGTGAGCTTCACGCCGGTGCTCGACGCTTCGGGGGCGAATCTGCCGGGCGCGCTCGCGACGGTGCTCGGTGTGGGCGACGCTGATCGCCTGCAGGACGCAGTCGGGGCCGCCTTCGATGGCGCGAGGGCGGCGCTCGAGGGCGACGACTCCGGCATCGGGCGCGTCTGCCTCGAACAGCCGGGGCTGGCCCGCCGTGTGAGCGCGGCCGAGCTGTCAGACGGGACGCTCAGGTTCTTGCTGCTCGCCACCGCGCTCCTCACCCCGCGGCCGCCGGAGCTACTCGTACTCAACGAACCAGAGGGCAGCCTCCACCCGAGCCTGCTCCCCGGGCTTGCGGAGCTGATCCGCAACGCCGCGCGGTTCTCCCAGATTATCGTGGTCACGCACGCCGAACCGCTCGTGCGAGCCCTCTCGAACGAGGCACGCATGATTCAACTCGAGAAGCCGGGCGGCGAGACCCATGTTGCGGGCCAGCTCAGGTTCGAGGGCCCCAACTGGCGTTGGCCGAAGCGGTAACGGGAGCCACAGCAGCAGCAGCAGCAGCAGCAGCAGCAAGCGCCACCCCGGTCGTCCGCGCGCGCACCCCAACAACGCAGCGGGCCCGGGAGACAATCCGTAGATCGTCACCCGGGCCCGCTGCTGCGAAGCCGCGCCGAGCTAGCTGCCCTGGAGCGCGTTCTCGAGCGCCTGGCGCAGCCGCTCGTCGGCCTCGCCGTAGGCGGTCCAGTCGCCGTCCTTCATCGCCTTGTCGCGATCCTGGATTGCCTGCTGCATCTCCTTGAGGACCGGATCCAGCGGGTCGGAGGACCCACTGCTTGAGCCGTTCCCCGTCTCGGCGTCGTCGGCGGGCGTGTCGTCGCCCGGCACGACCGGAGTTGCACCGTCGCCGGCGTTCGCCCCGGAGTTTCCGCCGAACAGCTCGTCGAGCGCGGCGTCGAGCGTGTCCTCGAACGCGATGTCATCGCCGAACGAGACCAGCACCTTCTGCAGGATCGGGAAGCTCGTGCCCGAGGTCGCCTGCACGTACACCGGCTGCACGTACAGCAGGCCGCCGCCGACCGGGAGCGTCAGCAGGTTACCGCTGATCACCTTACTCTCGCCCTGCCGGAGGATGTTCAGCAGGTTCGAGACCTTCGAGTCGGTGGTGAAGCTGTTCTGCACCTGGCCCGGGCCGGGGATCGAGTTGCCCTTCGGCAGCGTCAGCAGCTTCAGCGTGCCGTAGTCCTCGGAGATCGTACCGTCCTTCGACCCGGCGTTCGAGTTCGCGGCGAGGTACCCGGTGAGGATGTCGCGCTGGCCCTCCCCGCTGGCGTCAGGAATGTACGTGGAGTAGATCGAGTAGTTCGGATCAGCGTTCGCACCCGCCGCAAGCGTCAGGTAGTACGGCGGCTGAGCGAACTTCACGGCGTCCGCCGTCGCACTCGATACCGGGTCGTTCGGCGTGCGCCAGCGGTCCTCCGCCGAGTAGAACGCGTCCGGATCGGTCACGTGGTACTCGCCGAGCACTGCGCGCTGCACCTTGAACAGGTCAGACGGGTAGCGAACGTGGCTCAGCAGGCCACCGCTCATCTCAGAAACATCCTTGAGTGTGCCCGGGAAAATCTTGCCCCAGGACTTGAGCAGCGGGTCCTCGGAGTCCCAGGCGTAGAGCGAGATCGAGCCGTCGTACGCGTCGACGGTCGCCTTCACCGAGTTGCGAATGTAGTTCACGTTCTTCGGCAGTGGGTCGCGCGTCTTGTTCGACGAGTCAACGGTCAGCGCGTTCATGTCGGTGACTTCGGAGTACGGGTAGTTCGCCGAGGTGGTGTACCCGTCAACGATCCACACGAGGCGGCCGTCGACCACCGATGCATACGGCGACGCGTCGATGGTGAGGTACGGCGCCACCTTCTGCACGCGCTGCACCGGGTTGCGATCGTAGAGAATCTGCGACCCGTCCACAACGGCGCCCGAGAGCAGCACCTCCATGTCCTGGAACTTCAGCGCGTAGATCAGCTTCGTGAAGATGTTGCTGAGCACCGGCCCGCCGTCGCCCGTGAACGTCGTCATGTTCTGACGCCCGGACTCAACCTCTTCGTCGGCCGCGGCGTCATCCGTCGCAGCCTCGTCGGTCGCAGCCTCGTCCGTAGTGGCTTCCTCCGTCGTCGCTTCTTCAGCGCTCGGGTCAGCGGGCGCCGGATCGTCGGCGGTCGCCTCGGCGGTGCTTTCGGCGTCCGCCGGGAAGTCAAGCTCGATCGGCTTGCTTCGCTCGCCGCCAACGATCGAGTACTCGGGCGAGCTCATGCCGAAGTAGACGCGCGGCTCAAACTCACCGAGCTTGCCGCTCGTGGGGATTCCGTTTTCGAGGAAGACCGGCTCGCCGCCGGGCGACCGCTGGTTGCCGTACGCCGCGACCATGCCGTACCCGTGCGTGTACACGAGCGTGCGGTTGAACCAGCCGGTCTGATCAGTGATGTTGATATCGCGCACCGCGGTCACGGCGTCTTCGACCTGGCCATCAATTTCGTACCGGTCGACGCTCAGCGACTTCGGGAACTGGTAGTACTGGCGAATCTGCTCGAGCTGCGAGAACGTGGGCGAGACGACCTCGGGGTCGATGATGCGGATGTTCGCGGTCGCTGCCGCGTCGTCGCGGAGCGCGCCCGGCTCGGCGTCGGTGACCGCGTCGTAGCGCTCAACGTCGACGTCGTCGATGCCGTACGCCACACGC
Organism: Leucobacter luti; assembly: GCF_004217175.1. Lineage (GTDB taxonomy): Bacteria > Actinomycetota > Actinomycetes > Actinomycetales > Microbacteriaceae > Leucobacter > Leucobacter luti. The sequence goes on along the minus strand of NZ_SHKI01000005.1, from coordinate 185,456 downwards.
GTGGCATCGATGTTGCGCTGGATGTACTCGGACTCGAGGCTCTTCTCATCCGGGCGCACCTGGAACTGCTGCACCGCCCAGGGGTATCCGATACCGAGCACGATGCTCGACACGAGGAAGAGCGCGGTGCCCACCACGGGGAGCCGCCACTTGCCGGTGAACGCGGTCACCAGGAAGAGGATCGCCACGATAATCGCGATTCCGGCGAGGATCTGCTTGCCCGGGATCACTGCGTGCACGTCCTGGAACATCGCACCGGTGCGCAGCCCCGAGCTGCCGGTGAGGGAGCTGTACTGGTCCAGCCAGAGGCTCACCGCCTGGAGCAGCAAGTAGAGAGTTGCGAGCACGGCGGCCTGGATGCGGGTCGACTTCGAGACGCGCACGTCGCGCCCCGCAAACGCGATCCCGCCGTAGAGGTAGCTCGTCGCTACCCCCGCGATGAGCGAGATCAGCGTGACCGCGGACGCAAAGCCCACAATCCCCTGCAGCATCGGCAGGTCGAACAGGAAGAAGGAGATGTCGAACCCGAACTGCGCGTCGGTCTCGCCCGTGGGCGAGCTGTTCAGCCAGAGGAGCGCGCTCTGCCACTGCGCGGCGGTGCTCACGCCAGCGAACAGGCCGATCACCGCGGGCAGGCCCCACTTGACGAGGCGCCGGAGCGGCTCAAAGAGCTCCTGGTATCGGTCGAGCTGAGCGGTGAGCCGCGCGTAGACCGGTCGCTTACGGTAGGCGACGTCGATCGCGAAGAACAGCGGCACCGCCATTCCGAGGAAACCGATCACGAACATCACCGCCGCGGCGATCCACTGGGTCGTGAGTACGGGGAGATAACCGGTCTGCCGGTACCACAACACTTCAGCCGTCACCGCGGCGACCGCGAGGAAGCCGATGATGAGGATCACCACCAGGATGATGGTGGCTGCGAGCGGGGAGATACGGCGCTGACGGGCGGCCTGAGCATCTACGTTCTGGTCGGTCACGTCTAACACTTTCCTGTCCTTGGTGCACCGATGGGTGCCGGGCGGGTTCCGCGAGACAGCCTATCGTTTCGCGCTGACAATCCTCCGGGGCCCGGTCAGCCCGCGGCAGTTGCGGCCGCGTCGCAGACCTCGACGCCGGGTACCGTGTCACCGGCCACGGTCGCTTCGATCGCTGCGAGCGCCTCGTCGAGTGTGGCAACCGGCGCGATCTGCAGGTCCGACGGCACCCTCGCGGGCACGTCCCCACAGTTCGCTACGGGCATGAGAAAGAGATCGCTGTCGGCCCGCGCGGCCGCCCAGATTTTCTGTTCGAGGCCACCGATCGGACCAACTTCCCCGGTGTCGGTCACCGTGCCGGTGCCGCTGACAGCGATCCCGTCGAGCATTGCGCCCGGGGTCAGCTGGTCAACGATCCCGAGCGCGAAGATCATCCCTGCGCTCGGCCCGCCGATGTCGGAGAGCGAGATGTCCACGTCGACCGGGAAGTCATACTGCGTGGCGATCACGGCACCGATCAGGGGGTCGGTACCGCCCTCGGGGACCTCCGGTCGGATCGTCACCTCCGTCTCGACGCCGTCCCGGCTGACGGTGAGGAGGAGATCCTGCTCCGCTCCCGAGTCGACAATGGCGGCCCGCAGCGCCGCGAAGTTGGCGATCTGAGCACCGTCGACGCGCAGCAGGGTGTCGCCCTCGCGCAGCACCCCCGCGGCGGGACCGTCCTCGGACACCGCCGCGATCACCAGCGAGACCGGCACGTCTTGACCGAGGGCGGTAAACGCCGCTGCCGTGGCCTGAGCCTGCGAGGACTGCATCTGCACGGTTCCCTGGGCCTCACGGTCTTTCAGCGTGACGCCATCGGGGTAGAAGTCCGTGCGGGGCGCGATTCGTTGACTCGGGTCGAACAGGGCTGGCACGAGTGACAGCCAGCTCGTCGGGTGCTCGGGGCTGCCCACGAGCGACACCGTGAGCAGGTTGAGCGCCCCGCTCGTCGGGAAGGTTTCGGCGTCCGGGATCGAGATCACGGGCATGGTCTCGCCCTCGATATTCACATCGCCGAGGGTGTTCACGACCGGCCCCGGGCGCTCAATCGTGTAGGGCGAGGGGGTCACCGCCGCGAGCATGAGGAGAAACGCGACGCCCGCGACGACCATCGCGACCCGGGAGCGACGCTTTGCCCGGCCGACATCGTTGAAGTTCCCAGACCCGCTGAAGTCGCCCACATCGCTCGCCACCGGTCAGCCACCCATCCTCTGTTCGCACTCGGCGCAATGGAATTCGCCGAGCGCCCGTCAATCTAGCAGGCAGAACTGATGGTCGTGCCGTAGCGTTAATTAACCACGAACGACCGAGGGAGCAGCGATGAGCGCGAACGAGCACGACAGCTCCGACGACCAGGGCCGAAACGACTTCGAAGATCTGCAGCGGATCCTGTCCGAGATGCTGTCCGGCGAGGGCGGCGGTGCCGCATTCGATCCGGCCGAGTTCGCGAAGGTCGCCGGGATCCCTGTCGACCCGAAGACCCTCCAAGGACTCTTCAGCACGCTCCAGGGCGCCATGCACAATCCGTCCGCTGAGATCGACTGGTCGGTGACCCGCCGCACGGCACTCGAGGTCGCGAGCGACGGCAGCCCCGCGACCGATCCGGCGCCCGCTCTGCGTGCGTTCCCCGTCGCGACGCTCTGGCTTGACGAGGTCACGGAGCTGGGAGCCACCCCCGACGCGCCGCGCACGCTGAGCCGCATCGAGTGGGTGCAGCAGTCTGTCGATACCTGGGTGGGGCTCGCTGAGCCGGTCGCGGACTCGATCACCGGGGCGCTCATGCACGCACTTCAGACCCAGATGCCCGAGGAACTCAGCGACGCGCTCAAGGGCGCCGCTCCGATGCTCAAGAGTGTCGGAGGCGCGCTCTTCGCCGTGCAGCTGGGCACCATCATTGGCAAGCTCTCCGGCGAGGTCGTCTCTGCCGGCGACATCGGTGTGCCGCTCCTTTCGGGCCCGGGGCGCGAGGGCGGGGCCCTGCTCCCCAGTGGCGTGGCTGCGTTCGCCCAGGGACTCGATCAGGATCCCGAGGCCGTCACCCTCTACCTCGCCGTCCGCGAGCTCGCTCACGCGCGCCTGTTCCGGCACGCGAAGTGGCTGCGGCTGCACCTACTTTCAGCGATCACCGCGTACTCGCGCGGGATCCGGATCGACACCGATCGCATCGAGGAGATCGCGCACGACATCGACCCGTCGCGGCCCGAGCAGATCCAGGAGCTCATCTCGAATGGCGCGCTGATCCCGCCGAAGACCGAGGAGCAGGAGGCCGCGCACGCGCGCCTGGAGACCGTGCTCGCGCTCATTGAGGGCTGGGTCGACGTGGTGACCGCGGACGCCGCAAAGCGGATTCCCGGCGCGGAGGCGATCGCAGAAATGGTGCGGCGCCGCCGCGCAACGGGCGGGCCTGCCGAGCACGCGTTCGCCGCGCTCGCGGGGCTCGAACTGCGGCCCCGGCGCCTGCGCGAAGCCGCGGCGCTGTGGCGGCTCGTCGCCGAGCGCAGTGATGTCGCGACCCGGGACGGCCTCTGGGCGCACCCGGACCTCCTGCCCAGCTCCGAGGAGCTCGATCAGCCCGAGCTCCTGCTTGAACGGCTCGGGCTCGGCGGCAGCACCACCGAGACCGTTGACGACTTCGACGCGGCCCTCGCCCAGTTGCTCGACGGCGAACTCCCCCCGCACGCTGGCGGCGAAGACGGGGACGCCCCCGCGAAGTAGCGGAGCGACGCCGGGCACGCCCCCGGCGTCCTCCACAGGCCTGCGCTGCGGGCGTGTTGCGTGCGTAGCGCGCGAGTTCTGTGGAGAACCACCCGCGATGGTCGCCCAGCGCGCACACTAGCGTGCATGTCCGCATCTCACGGGGGCACCGCCCCGGCCACCACGCCCACGCTCCGCATTCGACCGGAGCTGCCACTGAGCTGGGAGGATCCCGACACCATCAGGATCGGGTTCGACCGTGCCGTCGCACGCGTGGCGCGCCCGTCCGCAGCGCAGCAGCGCCTGCTCGGCCGCCTGCGACTTGGGCTGCCGGCCGGGCAGCTTCACGCGCAGAGCCGGGAGGTCGGGGCGACCCCGCGCGAGGCGCGCGAGCTCCTGGCAGCGATTGCATCGGCACTTCAGCCGGGGCTTGCGCCGGGGTTCGATCTGACGCTGGGCGGAGCGGGTGGCGACGGTGCGGTCGCGGGGCGCCGGCCCGTGCGGGTGGCGCTCAGCTCGGGTGGGCGGCAGGTCCCCGGGTTCGCGCAACTCCTGGCCGACTCCCGCGTCTGTGTGCTCGACCGAGACGCGCCACAGCTCGTCGTGTATGTCGAGCGGTTCCTTGAGCCGCTTGAGCGCGCGCAGGCCTGGCTCATGCTGGATCTCCCCCACCTGCGGGTCAGGTTCACGGATACGCAGCTCAGCGTGGGCCCGCTGGTCGTGCCGCCCGGCGCCCCCTGTCACACGTGCGCCACGCTGCACCTCGTCGACCGCGACCCGGCGCTGCCGGTCATTGCGGCGCAGCTGGTGGGGACCGTGCCAGCGAGCGAGACCCGCCTCGTCGGGATGTGCGCGGCGAGCACGGTGGCCACGATCATCGCCGCCTGGGCGCGCGGTGACCCCGCAGCGCAGCGCACGCGGCTCACGTTCCCGGTGGCGCACGGCCGGATCCGCGGCGGCCCGGTCAGCGAGACAATCGCTGCGCACCCGGAGTGCGCGTGCGGGGAGCTGGCGGCGGCCGAGACGACGCCGCCCGCGCTGCCTCCCGGAGGCACCCCGTGACCGCGTTCACGCTACGCCAGCCCGGACTCCCCGATAAACCTGGAGGGCTGCCGGTGCGCCCGCGCGCCGCCCGCGACCCCCGAGAGCCGCAGCAGATCGCGCGCTCGCGTGAACGCCACGTAGGCGAGACGCCGCTCCTCGTCGATGCTCGCCTCGTCAACGGCGTGCACAATCGGAAACTGCCCTTCACTCAGGCCGGCGACGTGCACCAGGGACCACTCAAGACCCTTCGCCGCGTGGACCGCGCTCAGCGTCACCGCGTCGACCGTGGGTTCATGCTGGGTGCGCTGCCGGGCGAGCAGCTCCTCGCTGAACTCGCGAATGCCAGAACCCGGCGGCATTTCGTCGACGAGGGAGAGCAACGAGCTCAGCGCCTCCCACTTGTCACGCTGCGCCGCACCCTCGGGCGGTCGTGTGGACCAGCCACCGGCGCGGAGGGCGTCACTCACGATCTGAAACAGGGGGCGATCGTGCGCCACCTTCGCCTCGCCGCGGATCAGCATGACCGCCTGCCGCACATCCGCGCGCTCAAAGAAGCGCTGCGCGCCGTGCACGCGCACGCCGACACCGCGCTGGCGCAGCGCCTCCTCAAAGCGCGCCGACTGCGCGTTCGTGCGGTAGAGCACGGCGATGTCCGAGGCCGGCGTCCCCGCCTGGATCGCCGCCGCGATCGAGCTCGCCACGGCCTGAGCCTCGTCCCCCTCGCTCGCAAACCACTCGAATGTTGGGGCCGCGTGCGCCGCCGCTTGGCCGGTCTCCGGCGCGGCGCCCGCCGCGGTCCGGGTGTCGCGCATTGCGGTCAGCGTGAGCGCGCCGGGCCGGTCGCGCATCAGTCGGTTCGCCATGCGCACGATTGGTTCGACCGAGCGGTAGTTGCGCTCAAGCTTCACCTGCCGCGCGTTTGGATGCTCGATGCCGAAGCGCAGCAGGTACGAACTCGAAGCACCGGCAAACGAGTAGATCGTCTGACTCGCGTCGCCCACCACGCAGAGGTCGTCGCGGTCGCCCAGCCACACGTTCAGCAGCGCGTGCTGCAACGGCGAAATATCTTGGTACTCGTCAACGGTGAAGAAACGATACCGCTCCCGCACCTGCAGCGCGACGCGCGGCTCGCTCTCGAGCATGCCGGTGAGCAGCACGAGCACGTCTTCGAAGTCGATCTGGCGACGTTCCTCAAGCAGCGCCGCGTACTTGCCGTGCAGCTCCAGCAACTGCTCGGCGGTGAGCCCCGTGGGGATCGGGCGCTCCGCGATGCGTTCCTCGTAGCGGTCCAGGCTGAGCATCGACGTCTTGCGCCACTCGATCTCCGCCGCGAGGTCGCGCAGCGCTTCACCGCCAAGACGCATCCCGGACGCCTCCACAACCTGCGACAGCGCCGCGACCTTGCCGGAGAGGATCTGCGGGGCCGCCCCGCCCACCACCTCCGGCCAGAAGTGCCCGAGCTGGGCGAGCGCCGCGCCGTGGAACGTCTGGGCGCGCACGCCATCCGCGCCGAGCGCGCGCAACCGGCCCTGCAGTTCGCCCGCGGCCTTCCGGGTGAACGTCACGGCGAGCACGCGGTCGGGCGCGTACACACCGCTTCGTACCCCGTACGCGATCCGGTGGGTGATCGCGCGAGTCTTGCCCGTTCCCGCGCCGGCGAGCACCGAGATCGGCCCGCGCAGGTGCTCTGCGATCTGCCGCTGCTCCGGGTCGAGCCCGTCGAGCACCGACTCGGCGTCAGCGGTCACCGGCGTCGCCCTCCGCCACCCACCGGTCGATCATCCAACGAGCAATTGAGACGGTCGTGGGCAGCACGATCCCGGGCTCCGGGGTGCGCAGCTGTTCGCGCGAGAACCACCGCAGCTCCGAGATCTCCTCCGGGTCCGGGTGCAGTGCCGCAGGATCCGAACCGGCGGCGAGCCGCGCGCGGAACCCGAGCATGAGCGAGCGCGGGAACGGCCAGGGCTGCGACGTCACGTATTCGATGTCGTCGAGGCGCACTCCAGCCTCCTCAAACACCTCGCGCGCGACGGTCTGCTCAAGCGCCTCGCCCGCCTCGACGAAACCGGCGAGCAGCGAGAACCGGCCGGCCTCCCAGAGCGCGTTCGAGCCGAGCAGGATTCGATCCTCGTGCTCGATCAGCACGATCACGGCCGGGTCGGTGCGCGGGAACAGCTCGCCCCCGCGCGCGTCGCGCCGACCCCAGCCGCCGAGCACTACCTCGGTCGCCTCGCCGTCCCGCGGCGAGTAGACGGCTGCCTCGTGCCAGCGCAGCAGCGCCGAGGCCACGGCCACGAGCTCGCGCTCGGTGTCTTCAAGCTGCGCAGCCACCTCGAACGGGTGAACCCAGCGCTCAGGAGCCGCCGCGGGTGCGGCGGCCTCGGCCGGTGCCTGGGGCTCCGTCGCTGCGGCCGGATCGGCGGTTGCGGTCTCGGCCGGTGCGGCTTCGGCAGGCACTGCGTCGGCCTGTGCCTCCTCGGCCGCGGCGAACACGGCGCGGCCCTCGGCGCGGCCCAGGTAGACGTGTCCGGCGGGCGCGGTCGCGGTGGGCGCCGGAAGCTCCCCCGCGGCGGGCTGAAGCGAGAGCCGCGGCGGGCCGTCGGCGACGCTGATCGGGATCTCGACTCCGCGCATTCGCAGTACCCGGGTTGCCGGTTCCCGCCACGCCGCACGCAGCAGCTCCGGCGTGGCCCGGGTCGCAGCGTCACGGTCGAGTGCGCCGCTCGCGAGCGGCGGCCGATCCTCGATCATTCGTTCTCCTCTAATAAATGTCTGCGCCGAGCACGGTGGCCCGTCGCGTGGGGCCTCGGGCTCGCGAATTGGGCGCGGGTTCCGGCGAGTGTGCCCAGTGGTGCGCGTGGCGTGACCGCCGTCGCCCCCGCCCTGCATACCCTGATGTACATGGCCTCCATCCCTTTCACTCTAGCCGCGCTCGCTACGTCGGCGGTGCCGGGTCTCACGGTGTTCGGAGTGCGCGAACACGACGAGGACCCACAGTTTGCCGAGGCGGTCGTGGTGAGCGAAGACGCCGAGCTGCTCGTGCGCGTCCCCCGCACGCAAGCCGCGGAGGTGCAGCAGTCGGCGACAGTGCTCGGGCTCGCTGCGCTCACGGAGGGCCCGCGCGGTCGACTGCCGTTCGCGGTGCCCGAGACGCTCGGGATGACTCGCGCCGGCGAGACACGCGCCGTGGTCATGACCCTCGTCGACGGCGACCGCTTCGACGCCGCGGATCTCTCGGACGACGCACTGCTCGTTGAACCCATCGCCGAGGCCATCGCCGCGATCCACAATCTCCCGCTCAGCGTGCCGCAGGGCGGCGGGCTGCCCGTATCGACCGCGCAGGATCTCCGCCTGGCCGCAACGCGCCTGATCGACCGGGCCGAGGCCACGCGGATGCTCCCCGAGACGGTGCTGCAGCGCTGGCAGCGCACCGTTGAGGCGGCGGAGCTCTGGGACTTCGCGCCCACCACGGTGCACGGCTCGCTCGACGCGGACCAGTTCCGGGTGTCCGAGGATCGGATCAGCGGGGTCATCGGCTGGGCGGAGCTCGCCGTCGGGGACCCCGCAGCCGACCTCGCGTGGCTGTACGCCCCGGGCAGCGACGTGTTCGAGGGCGTGCTCGTCCGCTACTCTCGGCTGCGAAACGCGGGATCCCTTGCCCACACTCGCACTCGCGCCGCGCTCTACAGCGAGCTTGAGGTGGCCCGCTGGCTGCTGCACGGCGCCGAGGCCCACGATCAGTCGGTCGTCGATGACGCGGTGGCAATGCTCGACCGCATGGTGGGGGTGGGCGGACCGCTGAGCATGGCGTTCGCCGCGTCGCAGGAGCGGACTCCCCTGCGGGAGAGCGAGGTCGCTGCTCTGCTGCAGGAGACCCCCGCTGTCACGAGCCACCTGTCGGAGACCGCGGCGGTTGAGGCGCTCGACGAGGATCGGATGTTCGGGAACGAAACCGACTTCATCGATCCGCTGCCGGACCCGGATGGCGAGCCCGCCCCCGCGGCGTCGCCGGCCGCGGACGACGAGGAGTTCGCCGCGCTGCGCGCGGACACGGGCGTGGTCCCGGACTTCGACCTCGCCGAGCTCGAGCTCGACCTCGGCGCAAAATCCGGCACGGCCTCGGCGCCCGCCCCCACCCCGACGCCCGGTGGTGCGCACCCGCCCCGGGACGCGGCCGGCCCCCGGGACGCGTCTGCCCCGCTGAGCGTCGACGATCAGCTCACTGAGCCGTACAGTGATGACGAGCTGCCCGGAGGCGCCGCGCGCCCCACGAAGAAGCCGTGGTCACGCTGAACCGCTGAGCCGGCCGGCGGCCGCAAGCCAGATCGCTTCGAGCTCGGCGAGCGATCGCGGGGCACCGCTGCGCAGCTCGGTGCCCTCCGCGACGTAGAACAGCGAGACGTCGATGAGCTCGGGTGAGATGCCCGCCCACTGCGCGTACGCGTGCCGATAGAGGTCGAGTTGAAAGAACCGCGACTCGCGCTCGGCGTCGGTCCGCGGCGGTCGCCCGGATTTCCAGTCGACGATCTCGGTGCGCTCCGCGCCACCGCGGTCCTCGGTCTGCCGGTAGACCGCGTCGAGCTTGCACACGAGGGTTCGTCCGGCGAACGGCAGCGTCACTTCGAGCTCGACGGCAACGGGGGCGAGCAGCGCCCAGCGCGAGCGCTCGAACTGTTCAATGAGCGGCTGCAGCTCGGCCTCGTCAGCCCCGGGGGCGAACTCGCCGTCGGCGCCGTCCGATGCCGGAGCTACGAGACCCGCGCTCGCCTCGTCGAAGCCGGCGAGCGGGAGTGCGCCGCCGATCGCCGTGGTGGCGCGCCGCTCCACCCACTCGTGGAAGCGGTTGCCCACCCGGGTGCGGCGATAGGGGCGCTGCGGGAGCGGGCGCAGCCTGAGCCGTTCCGCCTTCGTGGGGTCCTCGACGAACTCGTGGAACGAGGAGGCAGTGATGCGCTCGGGCAGGTCTTCCGCTGTGCGCGAGCCGGCCGGCTCCCCCTGCGCCGCGCGGCGCTCGGCAAGGAGGAGCGCCACCGTCTCGTCGAGCGCGGTGTCGGCCCCGACGGCGGCGGCACCCTCGGCGGGAGCCGCGGCTCCGGCGGTCGCGGCACCCCCGACGGCGGCGGTACCCTCGGCGGGAGCCGCGGCTCCGGCGGGGGCTGCAACCCCGGCGGAAGCTGCGACCCCGGCGGGGCGCTCGGTTGCGGGGACGGGTTCCGCGGCGGCGGGTTCCGCGGCGGCGGGTTCCGCGGCGGCGGGTTCCGCAGCGGCGTCCGCGGTGCGGGCGTCGAGGGCGGCACGCAGCGCGGCCGCGGCCGCGAGCACCGCGTCCTCGCGGGCGCCGAGCGGCGGGAGGGGCCACTGCGCGGTGAGCTCGGCGGTCTCGCTCGGATCGGTCTCGTGCGCGCTCGCCTCGGGGAGCCCGGCAACAAGCCCGGCCTCCACGAGCTCCAGCAGGAACGGCGACGGGGGCCGCTGCCGTGTCTGCCCGCCCCAGAACGAGCCGCTGAGCAGCAGGCGGTCGGCGGAGCGCGTGATCGCGACGTACCCGAGGCGGCGCTCTTCCTCGGCGTGCCGGTCCTGCAGCTCAGACTTGTACTCCGAGATGCGGTCGCGTAGCTCCTTCTGCGTCTCGGCGATCCGCCAGTTGAGCTGGGGGCGGGCGGCGGCGTCACCGCGCAGTTCGTCTGGGATCTGACCGGTGCGCAACCAGCCTGCCCCGCTGCGGGCGGAGCCGGGGAACTCCCCCGCGACGAGCCGCGGCACGGCGACCAGATCCCACTCCAACCCCTTCGAGCCGTGTGCCGTGATGAGGTGCACGGTGCCGGGAACCGGTGCGGCGACGTGCTCGGCCGCCTCGTCCGCCTCGACTGCCCGCTCGATCCACTCGAGCACGGAGGCGAGCGTACCGCGGGAGTCCACGGCGAGGTAGGCGTCGACGAGGCTCCCGAACAGGTCGAGATTCGCGTGGGCGGAGGAGGTGCCCGCGTGCTCGCGCGCCTCGTTCGCGTCGAGCTCGATGTCGAGACGAAGCGCCTGCACGGTCGCGCCGATCAGCTCCCCGATGTCGCCGCCCACGCTGTGCCGCAGGGTGGCGAGCATGCGCCCGGCGTCTCGGAGCCGGTCTCGCCCCGCGGCGCTGACGCTGCGCAGCGCTCGATGGTCGAGATCGCGCATGTTGGCGATCTGATCGAGCGCGTCGAGCAGCGTGAAGCGGCGATCCGGATCCTGCAGCACACGGTCGTCGGCGCGGTCGGCGTCCGAGAGCGGCTGCTGGGAGAGGTCTCGCTCCGCGAACCAGCGGGCCGCGTCTCGCAGGCCGGCGAGATCCGCCACACCGATCCGGAATCGCGGCCCAGCGAGCAGCCTGATCAGGTCGCCTCCGGCGTCCGCGTACCAGAGCGCCCGCAGCGTGCAGACGACGTCGGTGACCTCCGGCGTGGTGAGGAGCCCCCCGAGGCCCACGATCCGGTTGGGCACGCCGGCCTCGCTGAGCGCCGCGGAGAACGCGGCCATGTGGCGTCTGGTGCGGAAGATCACGGCGGCGGTGGGAAGCTCCCCGTGCGCGGCGAGGTGCTCAGCCCGCGCGTCCCGGAGCCACGCGGCGACGAGCGCGCGCTCCTCGTGCACCGTCTCCGGGTAGGCCCAGTCGACCGTGCCGGCCCCGGCGCCGGGGCGCGGGGCGAGCTGCGGCACGGCGATCGCGGAGGTGGCGGCGAGCGGCGCGGCGATCGCGTTCGCGGCGTCGAGCACCCGGCCAGGGTTGCGCCAGCTCGTGGAGAGAGTGAGCGTGGCGGGTGGCATCGTGTGCCCGCCGCTCCCCCGCGAGCGCTCCGCGAAATCTCCGTGGAACGAGCGCAGGCCCTCCGCGGAGGCGCCGCGCCAGCCGTAGATTGACTGGTGCGGATCACCGACCGCCATCACCGAGGAGCCCGCGAAGATCATCGCGAGGAATCGGGTCTGCCCCACCGAGGTGTCCTGTACCTCGTCGAGGAGCACCGCGCGGTGCCGGCGCCGCAGTGCGGCGATCGCGTCGGGCGAGTGCTCCAGCGCGCGGGTGGCGAGGGCCAGCTGATCCGGAAACTCGATCAGGCCCCGTTCCTGCTTCGCGGCCGCGTACTCTCTGGCCAGGCGGGTGATCAGCGGTGTCTCGGCGAGGGCGGCTACGGCATCACGCACGGGCGCGTACACCTTGCCGCTCGGCTCGCCTCCGATCTCCTTCTCCGTGTACGGCAGCGTGACCACGCGGCCAAACTCCGTAACCACCTGGTCGACGCGGTCGAGCGAGGTGAGGTTGTCGGCCACGGCGTGGTCGAGGTTCAGGAGGTGCCGGATCAGCTCGGGCGTGCGCGTATCGCTGACCGCCAGCTCGGGATCGGAGCTGCCGATCACCACCTCGCGCGCCAGGCGCCAGGCGGTGGCCTCATCGATGACGGCCGCGCCCGGGGCCACCCCCGCGGCAATGCCGAATTCCTGGAGTACCCCCGCCGCGAACGAGTTGTACGTGCTCACCTCGGGGATCTCGAGCCCGTCCGAGAGCAGCGCGTCGAGCCGTCCGGCTGCCGCGAGCTCGGCAGGCGCAAGCGTGCCGCGCTCCGCGGCGTCGCGCAGCCGGTCGATAAACACCGCGAGGCGGCCCGTGATCCGCTCGCGCAGCTCGCCGGCGGCCTTGCGAGTGAAGGTGAGCCCCAGCACCTCGTCTGGTGCGACCAGCTCGTTCGCGACGAGCCAGACCACGCGGTTCGCCATGGTCTCGGTCTTCCCGCTGCCCGCGCCGGCGACCACGAGGGTGCTGCCGCCAAGGGCCTGCTCGATCACCGCGCGCTGCTCAGACGTGGGGGTGAGCGGTGGTGCGGGGGGCACGGCGAGCAGCTCCGCGATTCGCCCCGCGGAGAAGACGATCTGGCCGCCCGCTGCGGTTTCGCGTGCGGCGCTCATCCCTGGCTCACCGCCGGGATAATGTGCAGCCGGCAGTTGCCCGGCTGGTGCGGATCCGAGCAGTGGTGCTCGACCCTGGCGGTGAACTCGCCCGCCGCCATCACACGCGCGATCTGCGCCACCCGCTCCTCCGTCTCCGCGATCGTCGCGTCATCAATTGGTTCTTGAACGCGCTCGATGAACGCGCCGCCGTTCGTCGCGTCGGGGTGCACGTACAGCAGCCGCGCCCCACCGCTGCGGGTCTCGGGGGCGGCGCTCTCGTCGCTGGTGTCGAAGGCCCCGAGCCGAACGCCGAGCTGATACGCGCGCAGCTGAGCGTGGGTCTCGGCCTGCACCTTGCTCGGCGGTGTCCGCCCGGTCTTGAGGTCGAGCACGGTCACCTCGCCCTCGCCGTCCGCGGTGACGCGGCGCTCGAGCCGGTCAGCGACGCCGCGCAGCACCGCTCGGTCGATCGGCGCGGCGAAGCTCGCCTCGGTCCCGATCAGGGTGCGCTCCGACGCTTCGAACTCGCGCAGGTACGCGGCGAGCCCCCGGGTCATCGCGCCGGCGAGTCGCTCAGCGCGCACAGCCTCCCACGCCGCATCGAACTCGAGCTTGCGCCACTCGGACATGACGGCGGCGAGCAGCTCATCGGCGTCGCTCGACTGGGCGGTCTCAAGGGCGTGGTGCACGAGTGTGCCAAGGTTTGCCTGCACGCTCCCGGTGCTCCCCCCGAGGTGCGCGATGACCCAATCGAGCGGGCACGTCTCTGCGCGCTCGAGCTGGGACGGACTGACCGACACCGCGGCCTCCGGATCCCCGTCGAGATCCACCAGCGGCGCGGAGGTGCTCGGCGGGAGCACGCCGTACCACTCGTCCGGGGGCGCGCCAGCGACGCCGGCGCGTGCGAGCTCTGTGAGGGCCCGCAGTGCCACCGGATCGGCCGGATCATTCGTGAGCCGCCGCCGCATCGCCGCGGTGACCCCGCGCAGTGTCAGCCGCGAGCTCGGGAGCCCCGTGACGCGATAGTCGCGGCCCAGCCCGAAGAGCGCGCTCGGGTGCTGATCCTCGTCAGACACTGCTACGACGAGCAGCTCAGCGCTCGCCCGGGCGCACGCGTGGACGAGGAGGCGGAGCTCATCGTGGATCGTGTCGCGGCGCGACGGCGGCACCGCCTCCTCGCCGCGCAGCCACCGCTCGAGCGCCGCGGCGCCCAGCAGTGAACCGCGAGCTCGCAGGTTGGGCCAGGACCCGTCTTGCAGCCCGACGATCGCGACGATCGCGAATTCGCGCCCCAACGCCCCCTGCGGGGTCGTGACCGTCACTGCGGCGCGCTGGCTGCGCTGTGCAAGGGAGTCCTCGGGGACGGCGCTCGTGAGCAGCTCGTCGAGCAACTCGGCCACCGGTTGCGCGCTGTCCTGTTCTTCGTGCCGCTGCAGCGCGAAGAACAGCCCCAGCACCGCGTCGAGCGAGCGGTGCGCGTCGTCTGAGCGGGCGCCGCGACCGTCGAGCGCGTCGGCCTGCCAATCGCTCGCGAGCTTCGTGCCGTCCCAGATCGCCCACAGCGTTTCGCGCGGTGTACCCCCGGCCGCGTGCACCTTCGCGGCGGCCGCAATAATGAGCCCGAGCCGCCGCAGCACGCGCCCACCCGCGCTGTCGACCACGGGTGTCGCCCCGGGAAACGCGACCGCGTCCGCAACGATCTCGTCGGTCTCCCGCGCCGCGCGCTCTTCTTCCCGCGCTTCGCGCCGCTCCTGCAGCAGGAGCGCGCCGCGGAGCCGGCGGAGCGCAACCGGGTCGAGGCCGCCGATCGCGCCTCCGGCAAGCCCCAGCAGCTCCTCGGGCGATAGCGCCCGAATGCCCAGCACGTGCTGCAGCACCCGCACCAGCTCCCGAGCGATCTGGTGTTCCCGCAGCACAATGCCACCGGCGGCGATCCCGGTGGGAACCTGATGCACCGCGAGCGCGCGGGCCACCCGCGTCGCTTCCAGGCGGCTGCGGCACAGCACCGCCATCTCGCTCCACGGCACGGGGGCCGTTCCGCCGAGCCCGAGCCGCCGCGCGCGCAACCGGTGCGCAATCACTCCGAGCTGCTCGGCGCCGGAGTCGACCACGGCGAACTGCACGGCCGGATCCGGATCCTCGGGTCGCGCTGCGCGCGGCTGCGCGGCACGCTGCTCCCCCAGTTCCGCGGCGCCCACGCGGTCCGCGAGGCCGCTGATCGCGCTCCGCAGCCCGGGCCCATGCCGGTGTGCGGTGTCGAGCACCACCAGCTGGGCGGCGGCTTGATCGCGCAGTGACGGCCCCGCCTCGCTGCGCCGCGCGAGCTCGTCGTCGAGCCGCGCGAGCACCCGGGTGCGCTCGCCCTGAAACGCGCCGGTCGCCAGATCCGGATCCCCGAACACCCAGATGGCGGTGCCCACATCGGCGCAGGCCGCGAGGAGCGCGAGCTCCCCCTCTCCGAGCTCCTGCGCGTCGTCGACCAGGATCAAGCGCGGCACCGGCAGCTGCGCGGTGGTGTGCGATCCGCGCCGCCCACCGTCGCGCCGCACCGCCGCGGCCGCCGCGCGGAGGAGCCCGCTCGCACTGAGTTCGTCGGGCCGCTCGGCCCCGAGCCGAGCAGCGACCGCGTCGATCAGACCAAAGCCGTCGCGCCACCGGGCGCTCAGTTCCGGATCCGGCACCCGCGCGAATGCCTCGCTCGCGGCGGCCGCCCCGAGCTCACCAAGCCGCGCCACGAGCGCGCTCGGCGCGATCCCGAAGTCGTCGGACACGCGCCACAGCTCACGCAGCTCCGCGCGAAACGCGGGGCTGTGCAGCACCTCCGTCGGGATACCGGAGATCCCGGCGTCCGATTCGGCGACGCCGGCGGCAACCACCTCCGCGATCGCCTCGTCTTGCACCGTGCCGGTCAGGAGCCGGGGCGCCTCGCGGCCCTCGAGCGAGGCGGCTCGGCCCAGCAACGCGAACGCCAGTGAGGTGGCGGTGCGCACGGGGGTGCCCCCAAACGCGCGGCCCAACCCGCGCTCAACGCCCGCTCGAAGCGATGCAGCAACCAGGCGGTTGGGCGCCAGCACGAGCGCGTCCCCCTCGCCCCACCCCGGTTGGCCGAGTACCCGCGCAAACGCCGCCAGCAGTACCCGCGTCTTCCCCGTCCCAGCAGCCCCCAGCACGCGCGCGTGGCGCGTGGGATCCAGGTCGAGAACCCGGGACTGGGAAGGGTCGAAAGAGCGCATGCGGCAAGCCTACTGAGCACCTCGGACACCGTTGTGTTCTCGGCGCAACCGACGCGCGAAAAACTGCCGCGGAGCTGTGGTTTCCTCACACCGCATCGCGCCCCACGCGCCGCTCGTGCAAGACTCCTTGCACCCGGTGTCGGTGGGTCATGCAAGACTCGCACCACGCCCCGCGGCAAGGCTCTGCCAGCTCGCGGGCCTCACCCGCACCCCTCAGAGTGGAGGATCACGACATGGCAGTTACCGCGCCCGAACTGCGTCCGCCGGCCGCGCCCCCGGGTGCCGCGCCGCCGAGCTCACCGCCCGCGGCTCGGCCCCCTCGCAGGGGCCGGTTCGCGCGCGTGCTGCTGTGGCTCCTCGCGGCCGTGATCGTGCTCGCGCTCCTGGCCGGCGGCCTCGGCGTGTGGGTAGTCACCCGGGCGTTCCCCCAGGCAAACGGTCAGCTCACCGTGGCCGGACTCGAGTCCACCGTGAGCGTCACGCGCGACTCGCAGGGGATCCCCACGATCACTGCGGCGAGCGCGAGCGATCTGTTCACGGCGCAGGGCTACGTACACGCTCAGGATCGCTTCTGGGAGATGGACTTCAGGCGGCACCTCACGAGCGCTCGGCTCTCCGAGTTGTTCGGGGAATCGCAGGTGGGCACGGATTCGTTCCTGCGCACCCTCGGTTGGCACCGCACCGCTGAGGCGGAGGTCGCGGCACTCCCCGAGGGGGTGCGCGCTTTCTACGAGGCGTACGCCGCCGGTGTGAACGCGTACCTCGCTGAGCGCCAGGGCGGCGGGCTCTCGCTCGAATACACGGTACTGGGGCTCCAAAACGCCGAGTACGAGCCCGAGCCGTGGACGCCGGCCGACTCAGTCGCCTGGTTCAAGGCCATGGCGTGGGATCTGCGCACCAACATCGAGGACGAGACCGCGCGCGCCCTCCAGGCGCAGGGGCTGAGCGCCGATCAGCTCGCGCAGCTGTATCCCGGGTACCCGTTCGACGAGCACCCGGTCATCCTCGCCGACGATCCCGCGGGCTCCGCGGTCACCTCCGGCACGCTGGCGGCCCCGGCCCCGGCAACCACGGGCCGCACCGCGCTCGGGGCGCTGCTTGAGCGGGTCGACGCGCTCGTGGGCGGTCAGGGCGAGGGCATCGGCTCGAACTCCTGGGTGGTGTCGGGCGAGCACACGACAACCGGCAAACCGCTCCTCGCAAACGACCCGCACCTGGGTGCCGCGCTCCCCTCCGTCTGGACGCAGATGCAGCTGCGCTGCGCCACGGTCAGCCCCGAGTGCCCGTTCGATGTCGCCGGGTACAGCTTCTCCGGCCTCCCCGGGATCGTGATCGGGCACAATCAAGATATTGCCTGGGGCTTCACCAACCTCACCACCGACGTGGCTGACCTCTACGTCGAGCGGGTGGAGGACGACGGCTACTGGCAAGACGGGACCAAGCACCCGTTCGAGACACGCTCGGAGACCATCACGGTGGCCGGGGGCGACCCGGTCGAGCTTGAAGTGCGCTCCACCGGACACGGGCCGATCGTTTCGGGCCTCGAATCGAGTTTCACGGAGATCGCGGCGGATCCGCGGGTCGGCGCGCCGGCTGCGGGTGGGGCGACGACCGACTCCGCGGGCGACGCAGCGTCGAGCGCGGCGCTCGACCCCGCCGACGGGGAGTCAGATGTCCCGCCTGGCGAGTACGCCCTCAGTCTCCGCTGGACCGCGCTCGATGTCAGCCGCACCGCCGAGGCGATCTTCACGCTCAATCTGGCCGAGAATTTTGCCGATTTCAGGCTGGCAGCCTCACAGTTCGATGTGCCCGCGCAGAACCTCATCTACGCGGATCCCGAGGGCAACATCGGGTACCAGGCGCCCGGCAAGCTTCCCATCCGCGGCGCCGGCGACGGTTGGCTGCCCCAGCCGGGCTGGGACAGCGCGTACGACTGGCAAGGATTCATCCCGTTCGAGGATCAGCCGATGACATACAACCCGGCGTCCGGGGTGATCGTCACCGCGAACAACGCGATCGTCACGGACGACTACGAGTACTTTCTCAGCCGAGATTGGGACTACGGGTACCGCGCCGCGCGGATCGCCGAGCTGCTCGACGAACGGATCTCAGCGGGACCGGTCTCCGCGGTCGACATGGCCGAAATCCAGATGGACAACCAATTCCCCGGGGCGGCCACGCTACAGCGGGCGTATGCGGGGATCTCTGGCACCAGCGACGAGGTCACCGCGGCGCTGCAGCTCCTCGCCGACTGGGACGGGCAGAATGACGCAGACTCGGCGGCCGCCGCGTTCGCGAACGTCCTGTGGAAGCGGGTCACCGCGCAGCTCACCGACGAGCAGGGTGTGCCGATCCCCCGAGACGATCAGTCTCGCTTCGCCCGCGTGTTTGAGCTCCTCCTCGACGATCCAGAGTCCGACTGGTGGCGCAGCTCCGCGAACGGTGAGGCCGCCACGCAGGAGGAGGTGCTCCGGCTCGCGGCAGAGCAGGCCGTCGCCGAGATCGGCGAGCTGCAGGGCACCGATCCGGCGAATTGGAACTGGGGCGAACTCCACGCGATCACGCTCACCAACGGTACCTTCGGCACCAGCGGTATCGCGCCGATCGAGTGGCTGTTCAACCGCGGGCCGTACCCAGTGGGCGGCGGCTCCGGGGTGGTGAATGCCACCGGCTGGGGGCTCGACGACGAGGGCTACGCGACCACCACGGTCCCGTCGATGCGCATGGTGATCGACGCGTCCGACTGGGACGCCTCGACCTGGCAAAACCTCACGGGCGCGAGCGGGCACGCGTTCCATCCGAACTACACCGACCAGACCGACGGCTGGACCCGGGGCGAGCAGGTGCAGTGGGCGTTCTCCCCGGAGGCCGTCACGGCGCGCGCCACCGATGAGCTCACCCTCGCCCCGGCGCAGGGGTAGGGCCTGCGGTACGGAGCGCCCCACAGAGCCGGGGTGCTCCGTACCGCCCCGGGCGACCCCGGCCTCGCCCGGGTGCGCTCACGGCGAACGGAGCCCCAGATCCGGGCAGCGACCCAGCCCGTCGCCATAGACTCGGAGCAGTTCAGATCTCAGTGGCCCCGTGCCACACACTCGAGGAGGCCCCAGTGGAAGTTCGCATCGGCATCAAGCAGTCACCCCGCGAGCTCGCGTTCGAAACCGACGCGACCGCCGACGACGTGCGCGCGCTCTTCGAGGCGGCCGTCACCAAGGACGCGGAGCTCGTCGCACTCGTCGACACCAAGGGTCGGCAGTACCTGGTCAACGCCGCCTCGGTCACGTACGTCGAGCTCGGCGGCGAAGCCGGCCGCCGCGTCGGCTTCGTCAGCTAAGCCGCACCGCCAAGCAACAGCACTGAGGCCCCGGATCCCACGATCCGGGGCCTCAGTGCTGTGCGCGAGCTAGCGCGCGGCGGCGTCAATCTCGTGACGCACCGCGTCCAGGAGCCGCTCGGCTACCTCGCGCTTGGACCCGGCGGCCACCGCCACGACGGTCCCGTCCGCGTCGAGCACCCGAATGTCGTTGTCCGCCGATTCGAACCCCGCGGCCCACCCGACAGCGTTCACGGCAAGCAGGTCCACCCCCTTGCGCAACAGCTTGCGGCGGCCGCGCTCAAGCAGCTCGTCCTCGCTCGACACGGTCTCGGCGGCAAAGCCGACGATCACCTGCCCCGGACGGCGCTCGCGCACCAGGCCCACGAGGATGTCCGGGTTTTCCACGAGGGTGAGGGTCGGCGGGGCGCCCGGGGAATCCTCCTTGCGGAGCTTCTCGTCAGCAACATCCGCAACTCGGTAATCGGCAACGGCGGCGGCCATGATCACGGCCTCGGCACCCGCGGCGGCGGCGTGCGCGGCGGACTCAAGCTCAGCGGTGGTGCCCACGGGCACGATCCGCACGGCAGCGCGATCCGCCACCTCCGCGAGCACCGCGTCGTCGATGTTCGCGGCAAGCAACACGACCTTCGCTCCGCGATCAGCCGCCGCGGCCGCAACGGCGACGCCCTGCTTCCCGCTCGATCGGTTTCCCAGGTACCGCACCGGGTCGATCGGTTCCCGCGTGCCGCCGGCGGTGACGAGCACGCGCAGGCCCACGAGATCGCCCTCGGCGGCGGGCTCCGCGGCCGACGCCTCCGCGGCGGCGTTCGCCGCCTCGGCCCCGATGGGCTCTGCGTCAACGGGCTCTGCGTCGGCCGCGGCGCCCGCTCCGAAGGGCGCAGTCGGGGGCGCAACACCCGCCGCGTCGGCAGACTCTTCCGCCACCCCGGCGGCCAGAATCGCAGCCACGCGGTCGAAGATCGCTGCGGGCTCGCTCATGCGGCCCGGCCCCGAGTCGTCCCCGGTCAGCCGCCCGCTCTCCGGCCCCACGAACACAACCCCGCGCGCGCGAAGAATCGCGACGTTGTCCTGCGTGGCGGGGTGCTGCCACATCTCCGTGTGCATGGCGGGCGCGACGAGCACGGGCGCCCGCGTAGCGAGCAGAGTGGTGCCGAGCAGGTCGTCGGCGAGGCCAGCGGTCATCCGCGCGAGGGTGTTCGCCGTGGCGGGGGCGACGACCACCAGGTCAGCGCGCTGCCCGAGCGCGACGTGCCGCACCTCCGGCACGTCCTCGTGGACTGAGGTGGTCACCGGGTGCCGGCTGATCGCCTCCCAGGTGGGCTTGCCCACGAAGCGCAGCGCGTCCGCGGTGGGCACCACGTGGACCTCGTGCCCGGCCTCAACCAGCAGGCGGGCAAGGGCAACCGACTTGTAGGCGGCGATCCCGCCGCTGACTCCCAGCACAATGTTCACGCCCCCATCCTCGCATCAGTACCCACGCTTCTCCGGAATTGATCCGAAATGGCTACACTCGGCCCCATGTGTACCGTGGTTGTTGAGATTCCCAGTGGCCCGGCAGACCGCATCCGAGTCCTTGCCGTTCGAGACGAAGATCCCGCCCGAGCGTGGGATCCCCCTGGCCGGTGGTGGCCAGACACGCATCCAGACACCGTCGGGGTGCGGGATCGCCGCGCGAACGGTGCCTGGCTGGCGTACGCGCACGCTCCGGGGCGACTCGCTGTCGTCCTGAACCGGGGCGCTGAGGTGCCGGAGCCCGTGGGCGGCTTCGCCTCACGCGGCGGGCTCGTGCTCGACGCGATCGCGGGCGCGCCGCTCACTGATCCGCCGCGCACCGCCGCGTTCACGCGGGTGTCGGTGACCACCGGCAGTGACGCCGCTGGCGGGAGCGGCGGCGGCGTGGAGGTGGCGTCCTGGGACGGGCACGCGCTGCGCCGCGAGGCACTCCCCCCCGGGATCCACATGGTCGATCACTTTGAGGTCGACGATCCGGCCTCCTCAAGGATCGCCCGCTGGCTGCCTGAGTTCCGCGCCCTCGCGGGAGCGCCCGACGACGCATGGCGCGCCGAGTGGCTGGCCCTGCTCGCCCGGACCACCGAGATCAGCCGCGAGGACGACCGCGCGATCATCCGCGATAACCACCCACACGGGTACCCCACGCAGTCGCTCCTCGTGTGCATCGCGGAGGTAGCGCCGGGCGGCGTGGCGCTCGACTGGGCACCGCTGACCGAGCCCGGCGTGTGGGGCACCCCGGAGTTTCGTCCGGCCGACGCGTAGCGCGCCGATCGCGGCACCCGCCGCGGCGGCGGTGCCGCGCCCCGCGGCACCCACCGGGGCGCCCCACCGCGCACAGATCCGACCCGTTTGCCCACATCCGACCCGCGCCACCGGGGCCAGGCCGCGAAGTAGCGGGTCGGAACCGCGCTCAGGGGTCGGATCTGCGGGCGCGGGGGCGGGCCGGCGGGGCGGCGGCGGGGCGGGGCGGCGGCGGCGGCGGCGCGGCGCGCGGGCGAACGCCTCAGGCAGCCGGGGCGGCGCGCTCGAGCAGCACCATCACCTCGAGGTGCGTGGTGTGCGGGAACATGTCGAAGACGCGCGCCTCGCGCACTTCGAACCCGGGCATCGCCGCGAGGTCCTTCGCGAGGCTGTCTGGGTTGCAGCTCGAGTAGATCACGCGCTGCGCACCGCAGCCGTCGAGCCACGCGGCGAGGTCCGCGCCGATCCCGCGCCGCGGCGGGTTGACGATCACGAGCTCGGGCACGCTGCCGGGCGCGGCGCCGAGCGCGAACGCGGTCGCGTCCGCGGCGACGAACTCCGCGTCGATCCCGGCGTCCGCCGCGCTGCGACGGGCCGACCGCACCGCTTCCTCGGAGACCTCAACACCGAGCACGCGACGCACACCGGCGCCGGCCGGCTCGCCCGCCTCGGGAGAACCAGCAGCACCAGCGCCAGCCGCCAAGGCAGCACCAGCCCCCGCGCCACCAGCAGCACCAGCAGCACCAGCAGAACCAGCACCCGCACCACCACCCCGCGGCGCGCAGGCGAGCGCGAAGCCGCCGACACCGCAGTAGAGGTCCCAGATCGAGGCCGGGTCGAAGCGGGCCACCCACTCGGCCGCCTGCGCGTAGAGTTCGCGGGCCACGACCGTGTTCGTCTGAAAGAAGCTCCGCGGAAGCAGGTGCAGCGCGATCCCGGATCCGGGCGGCTGCTCCGGCGCGGCGGCGAGGCCGAGGTCCATGGTGAGCGCCGAGCCGAGCAGGGGCTCCTCGCGTTCCCCCTCGAGCAGCGCGACGTGCTCCGGCAGCAGGTTCACGGAGATCACGGCGGCCTCGGGCACGGCGGCCCGCAGCTCGGGCAGCGCGCGTCGCAGCACGCCGAGCGCGTGGTCAGTGCGCACCACAAAGCGCAGCATGAGCGTGCCCGAGGGCGCCACCGTGACGTGGGCGTACTTCAGCTCGCCGCGCCGCCGCGGCACGTCGTAGGGCGGCAGGCCCGTGCCGTTGAGAAACTGTGCCAGGCGCGGGATCGCGGCCCGGATCCCGGGCTCCTGGATCAGGCAGTCGCGCAGGTCGACGCCCACGCCGCCCGGGCCGAGGATCCCGAGGGTGACGTCGCCGGTGGTGCCGCCGACCACGAGCTTGGCCTTGTTGCGGAAGTCGCGCTCCCCGCCGGAGACAATCGGCAGCCACGCCTCGGCCGGCACGGCGGGCAGTAGGGCGCGACAGCGCGCGTCTTTTGCGCGGAGCTGCTCGGCGATCGGCGTCTCGATGAGTGCGCACGAGCGGCAGCGCCCGGCCTCGAAGTAGTCGCAGCGCGGGGTGGTCACAAGCGGCACCATTAGGCGGTGAGGCCCAGCCCGTCCATGCGACGGATGTGATCGGCGATGAGCTCGGTGAACACCGGCTCCACCTCGCTCGCGTTGAACTCGCGGTGCTCGCTGAGCGTCAGCACGGCGCGCGACACGAGCAGCGTGTCGCCCACGAGCCGCCGCCCCCAGAGCGCGAGCCAGCTCGACAGCGCCTCGTCTTCGGCGAGCTGCTGTTCGAGGAGCGCCTTCAGCTCAGCGCGGCCGGTGTCGTTGCTCAGGATCCGGATCGCTTCGGTGCGGTACCCGTCGCGCAGACCGCCCGCCAGGGTGGCAAAGAAGTCGTCGAACAGCCCGCCCACCAGGTAGAGCGAGAGCACGTGCTGGTGCCAGTCGGGCGTCTCGATGCGCTCCACGTACTCGTCGATCACGGGCGAGAACGGCTCCATCACGGTGTGCGGCTGGTGGCCGCGGTCGCGGATCTCGGTGGTGAGCAGCTGATGCTTCGACAGCGTCTGCCCGGCAATCTCGGCGAGCACGTTCTTCGCTTCGAGGGTCGGAGCGCCGGATACGGCGCGCGTCGCGGCCTCGTACAGCTCAAGCTGCAGGTAGGCGGTCAGCCCGAGGAACGGCAGGATCCCGGGCGCGAACTCCGAGAGTTCAACGCGCTCGGTATCGGCCCCATCACCGCGAGAGCGCAGCTTGCGCGTCGGGGCAGTTTTGCGGCGCAGCCCTCGGATCCACTCGAACACTCTGACAGCTTAGCGTCGGAGCGCGCGGACACAGGTATACGCCCCGCGGGGAAATCCCGATCACTTCCCGAGTTTTTGGGCGCGCGCGAATAGACTGCACACTGTACGTATTCACCGCCGACGCCGAAGGAGCGCTCGGCCGCTGCGCCTTTGACACCGCGCGCAGCACCGCACACACCGTTAAAGGACGCACACGTGACGACATTTATCGAACTCGGCGTCGACCAGGACATGGTTGACGCACTCGCTGAACAGGGCATCATCGATGCATTCCCGATTCAGGAGCAGACCATCCCCCTCGCCTTGACGGGTCAGGACATCATCGGCCAGGCGAAGACCGGCACGGGAAAGACGTTCGGCTTCGGTCTGCCGCTGCTGCAGCGCATCGGCGCGTCGCCCGAGCCCGGCGTGCAGGCGCTCATCGTGGTTCCGACGCGCGAACTCGCGGTCCAGGTGACCGAGGACCTCCAGCTCGCGGCGAAGAACCGCGACGCGACCGTGGTGTCGATCTACGGCGGCAAGGCGTACGAGGGCCAGATCGAGCAGCTGAAGGCCGGCGCGCAGATCGTGGTCGGCACCCCCGGCCGCCTGCTCGACCTCGCGAACCAGCGTCTCCTGAGCCTCGCGCACGTGCGCGAGATGGTGCTCGACGAGGCGGACAAGATGCTCGACCTCGGCTTCCTCGCCGACATCGAGAAGCTGTTCTCGCTCACTCCCCCGATCCGGCACACCATGCTGTTCTCGGCCACCATGCCCGGCACGATCGTCACGCTCGCGCGGCGGTTCATGTCGAACCCGATCCATATCCGGGCGACCGACCCGGACGAGGGACTCGCCCAGGCAAACATCGAGCACATCGTCTACCGCGCGCACTCGCTCGACAAGGACGAGGTCATCGGCCGGATCCTGATGGCGGAGGGCCGCGGCAAGACCGTGATCTTCATGCGCACCAAGCGCGCCGCCGCGAAGCTGACCGAGGAGCTCACCGACCGCGGGTTCAACGCTGCCGCGGTGCACGGTGACCTCAACCAGGAGCAGCGCGAGCGCGCGATGGCGTCGTTCAAGGCCGGCAAGAAGGACATCCTGATCGCCACCGACGTTGCCGCGCGCGGGATCGACGTCGACGATGTGACCCACGTGATCAACCACACGGTCCCCGACGACGAGAAGACCTACCTGCACCGCGTGGGCCGCACCGGGCGTGCGGGTCGCACGGGCATCGCCGTCACCTTTGTTGACTGGGACGACCTGCACAAGTGGGCGCTGATCAACAAGGCGCTCGACTTCGGTGTCCCCGAGCCGGTCGAGACGTACTCTTCGTCGCCGCACCTGTTCGAGGATCTGAAGATCCCCGAGGGCGCGAAGGGCCGCCTGAAGGCGACCCCCGTCAAGGAGCGCCCGGCCGCGGCTCGCGGCGCAAACGATCGCGGCTCGCGCGGCGGCTCACGCAGCGGAGCTCGTGAGGGCGCACGCGAGGAGCGCTCGGGCGAGGGCGGGCAGGCACGCCGCCGCACCCGCGACGCGAACCCGCAGGGGCGCGGCCGCCACGAGGTGCACAGCCACGAGCAGCACGGACACGACGCGGAAGGCGGCGGCGAGCCCGGCGCTCCCCTGGTGACCGAGGGCGAGGCGCCCCGGCGCCGGCGCCGTCGCCGGCGCGGCGGGTCGGGTGGCGGCGAAGCCGGCACCGGCGCCCCGGCCAGCGGGGCACCCGCGGCTGAGAGCGCGGCGCCGAGCGAGGCCCCCGCGGCCTAGCGCACGAGTGACTGAGCGCGGGGTCCGGCTGAGCCGGGCCCCGCGCTGTCGCGTTCGGGGCCGCTCGCGGCCCGCAGCAACCCGTGCAGCCGCGCCTCGAGCTGCGGCGCGCGCGGATCGAGCAGGAACCCGTCGCCGCGCGGGAGCGACCTCGGGACGCCCACCTCGCCGGCGATCCCACCCGCATCACTCGCGAGTACGAGCACCCGGTCGCTCAGTCGCACGGCCTCCCGAATGTCGTGCGTGATCAGCAGCACGCTCCACCCGTGCGCTTCCCAGATGTCAAGCAGCCAGCGCTGCAGCTCGTCGCGGGTGATCGCGTCGAGCGCACCGAACGGCTCGTCGAGCAGCAGCACGGGCTTGCCCTGCACCACCGTGCGGAGAAACGACACGCGCTGCCGCATCCCGCCGGAGAGCTGCCTCGGGTACCGGTGCTCGGTGCCAGCCAGCCCGAACGGGCCGAACAGCGCCCCGGCACGCTCGCGCGCCTCCCGGCGGGGCACCCCGGCAACCTCCAGTCCGATGCCCGCGTTGTCCAGGATCCGACGCCACGGCAGCAGCACGTCGCGCTGCGGCATGTACGCGAACGGCCGCTCCCGCCCGGGCGCCGCCGGATCGAGGAGCACACCGCCGTGGTGGATCTCCCCCGCGCTCGGCCGCAGCGCCCCGGTGAGCAGCGCGAGCAGCGTCGATTTCCCGCTCCCGCTCGCCCCCACGAGCGACACGATCTCGCCCGGTGCGACGTCGAAGCTGACGTCCGCGAGCACCACGTGCTCGCCGAACGCTGCACCGATGCCGCGCAGCGACAGCGCGCTCACCGCGCGCCCCCCTGCTCGACGCGCAGCCACGGAATCGCGAGCCGCTCGATGAGGGCGACGAGCCCGAACAGCGCGAGCGTCAGCGCCGAGCTCAGCGCTACTGCCGCGAGCACCAGGTCGGTGCGGAACACGTGCTTCGCGGACTGCATGTACACGCCAAGGCCGGAGACGGCGCCGGCGTACTCGGCAAAGATGGTGCCCACTACGGCGTAGGTGATCGAGATCCGCAGCGCCGAGAAGAACGACGGGATCCCGGCCGGGAGGCGCAGCAGGCGAAACACCTGCCACCGCGATGCGCCCATCGACCGCAGCAGGTGCTCGGCCTCCGGTTCGGCGGCCGCGAAGCCGCGCAGCAGCCCCACCACCATCGGGAAGAACGTGACGAACGCGACGAGCAGGATCTTGGGCAGCAGGCCGAAGCCGAACCAGAGCACCACGAGCGGCGCGAGCGCGATCAGCGGCAGCGTCTGGCTCACCACGAGCAGCGGCAGGATCGCGCGGCGCAGCACCCGCGAGAAATCGAGCAGCGTGGCGACCGCGAACGCGACCGCGACGGAGAGCGTGAATCCGGTGAGCGTGGCGGCGAGCGTCGGCAGCAGGTGCCGCAGCAGCGCGTCGCGCTCGGCGAATCCCGCGGCGGCCACGCGGGTCGGCGCCGGGAGCAGCTCGGGCGGCACGAGCCCCGCGGTGGTCGCCGCCTGCCAGCCGCCCAGCAGCAGCGCGGCGGCGATGAGCGGCGGGGCGACCGCGGTGACCACGGCCGCGGCCGCACCGGATCGCGCACCCGCACCGGATCGCGCACCCGCACCGGATCGCGCGGGCCGCTTCCCCGCGCCCGGCCCCGGCCGCCCCGGCGCCGACACCTCAGCGCGCGCCACGGGCACTAGGACAGCTCGTCGACGTAGTACGTCGACCAGTCGGGTTCCTCGGTGACCGGCTCCCCCGCGGCGTTCGTGAGGAAGCCACCGTCGAACAGGAACGCGCCGAACTCCTCCCAGGCCGCCGGGTCCGCGGCACCGATCGGGCGCTCGCGCGACACGAGGTACCCGTCCTCCGCCATGAGTGCCACGCTGCGGCGCACGAGCTCCTCAGCCGTGCCGAGCGTGTCCGGGTTCGCGGCGATGAGGGCGTCCGCGGCCGCGTCGGGGTGCTCCGCGGCAAACGCGTAGCCGCGTGCCACCGCCGCGACGAACGCGCTGGCCTCGTCCGGGTGCGCGGCGAGGTAGGCGTCGCTCGAGATGATCCCGGTCGACTGCTGCTCGGGCACACCGAAGTCCTGGTAGCGCCACGCGCGGTACGGGTGCCCATCGAGTTCCATCTGCAGGTTCTCCCACGTGGCGACCGAGAGCGTGAAGTCGATCCGGCCCTGCGAGAGCGCCTCGTACGCGCCGGTATCGAGCACCACCTCCTCGAACTCGCCTTCGCCCCCGTCGCCCTGGATCGTGGAGGTCGCGAGCGCCGCGAACAGCGGGGCGCCGAAGCCCCCGAAGACCAGGCCGTCGAGGTCGCGCGGCCGGGTGAGATCGTCCCGGTCGCCGAGCACCACGAGCCGGCCGGTGTCAGTCTGCGTGATCCGGTACACGGAGACGACGTCGAGCCCGGCGGTGCGCGCCATCTGCACGCCCGACTGGCCGCCAATCCCGAAGTCCGCCTCGCCGGCAGCGACGAGCTGGCTCGCCGGGGTCGAGCCGTACGGCAGAATCTCCACGTCGAGGCCCGCGTCGGCGAAGTAGCCCTCCGCTTCCGCGACGTAGAGCCCGATGTGGTTCGTGTTGGGCGCCCAGTCGAGGGCGAACGTGACCGGGACGAGGTCCTCGTCACCGCCGGGGGCCGCTGCGCCGGGAGCGGCGCAGCCCGCGAGTGCGAGCGCTCCCGCGGCGAGCGCGGCGGCGGACGCGATGAGGCGTGCGTAGACATGGGTGTGGTGACGCATGTGCGTGCCCTTTCAGTCGTTGAGGGGCACGGGTGTTGAAGAGTGTCTCCCTGCGCTGGCATGATCCAGATCAGGTTCGACGGTCGAAAGTTGAGTACTTTCCTCTCAGCCCGGCCTACCGGACTCCCGTGTGCTCCACACCGTAGCAGACGGGGCGCGGGGTGCCGTCCACACACCCGGCGCCGGGCACGCGACGCCGGGCACGCGCCATCGTCTATGGTGGTGCCCGTGACTACGACACGCGACGCCGCCCGCGGCACGGATTCCCAGACCGATCCCGGCCCCGTGGCG
The DNA here is from genome assembly GCF_004217175.1 of Leucobacter luti. GTDB lineage: Bacteria > Actinomycetota > Actinomycetes > Actinomycetales > Microbacteriaceae > Leucobacter > Leucobacter luti. Next base: position 156,864 of record NZ_SHKI01000005.1, on the reverse strand, counting down.
CCAGCCGCGCGGATGACGCCGAGCCAGTACGGGGTGGGCGCGCGCTTCACCCTGTCGGTGTATGACTCCGACTACGTGCGAATCATCCTCGACGCGCTTGCCGCGGCGGATCAGGCCGGGCTCACGATCGAGACGAACGACATCTCCACGTTTGTCGGCGGCCCCGAGCAGCGCGTGCTCGACTTTCTGCGCGAGGTGATCGCCGGGGCGGCGGGGAGCGGCGCGCACCTGTCCGCGGCGATCCTGCTCTCGCGCGGCTGCCCCGGCGAACTCGCCTGCGAACTCCCGGCCGGTGTCGCCGCGCTCGGCGCCGCGCCGGTCGAGCTTGCGGCCACGGGGGTGCGGGCACGCGCGCACTGGTCGCTCTATCCGCTGCTCGACGGCGGGGCGACGGGCGACCACATGGGCCCGATCTACGCCGCGATCGAGGACGCGCGCGCGGCCGGCGTGGTCGCCGGATCGGACCACTTTGCGACCCGCTTGGACGGGGACCTGGCGACGGTGCTCGCAACAGCCGCGAACGGCTGGATCGGCGTCGGTGCCCTGGTGCAGCACGTCACGACGCACCTCACCGTGTCGGTCAACAGCCCGAGCGAGATCACCGAGTAGGGCGCGGCTGCGTCGCGGCGTCACGCCGCGACACAGAGGGTGCGCGGCCGCGGATCGGCGCATACGCTGACCGCATGAGCATCGACTTCCCAGAACTCCCAGCGTCAGTATCGAGCCAGCGCGTGCGCGTCGCACCAGACGTGGAGCTGCGCGTGCTGAGCGCCGGATCCGGGGCGCCGGTCATCTTCGTTCCGGGGTGGAACTTCTCGGCCGAGGTGTTCGTGCACCAGCTCACCGAGCTCGCTCAGCACGCCAGGGTGATCGCGATCGACCCGCGCGGCCACGGCGAGTCGAGCAAGCCGCTCACGGGCAACAGTTTCCCGCAGCGCGGGCGCGATCTCGCCGCCGTGATCGCGGCGCTCGAACTCGACGGCGTGACGCTCGCCGGATGGTCGTTCGGTGTGCTCGACGTGCTCTCATACCTTGAGCAGTTCGGGGACGAGCGCGTCGCCCGGCTGATCCTGATCGACGAGCCGCCGCGGGTGCCGTTCGACCCGGCGAACCCGGCCGAGTGGGGCGAAGCGGCGCTCACGCACGAGGGCCTGCCCGCCTACGTGAAGTTCCTGAGCACCGACCGTGCCGGGTTCCTCGAGTACATCGCGGCGGACGCGCTCGGCGTCGCAGCTGACGCCGCCGCCGCGGAGCCCGCGGTCGCCCGGCTCATCGCGGATGGCGCACGCACGCCGGAGCACATCGCGATCATCACGGGGGTCGAGGGACTGGCCACCGACCTGTCGGGTCCGGCCGCGGCGTTCGCGGCGACGGGGAAGCCGCTGCTCTTCGTGGCGCAGGACGCGTGGGCGAGCGACGCCGAGCGCTGGGTCGCAGCGAACCTGCCGGGCGCGCAGTTCGACACGATCCCGGTGCACGCCGGCTTTCTCACCGCGCCGGCGGCGTTCAACGCGCGCGTCGCGGAGTTCATCGGCTAGCCGGTCGAGTCGCGGCCACTCGCGAGCCGGGCCGGGCGAATCGGACGCGGGCCAGTCGCGAGTCGCGCTCTCGGGTCGCGCGTGCACGAGTCGCGAGTCACGCGTGCGCGCGCCTACGCGGGGGTGGTGAGCCCGGCGCGGAGGCGCGCAACCACGGCGGCCAGGGTGCGGCGCTCCCCCAGGCGGTTTGCCTTCCCGGCGCCGTGGTAGTCGCTCGCCCCGGTCGTTTCAAGGCTCAGCTGGGCGACGGCCGCGACGAGGGGCGGCAGCCACTCAGGCCGGTTCTCCGGATGGTCGAGTTCGACGCCCCAGAGGCCGGCCGTCGCGAGCTCGGAGAGCTCGGTCGCATTGACCGGGCGCCGCTGCCGGGTGGCCGCCGGGTGGGCGAGCACCGCCCGCCCTCCCGCGGCGCGCACCATCCGGATCGCGTCGTCGGTCTCGATTGCGTAGGTGCCGATGTAGTACTCGGAGCGGGGATGCAGCACCCGCTCGAACACGGTGGTGCGGTCGGCGAAGTAGCCGGATGCGACGAGGGCGTCCGCGATGTGCGGCCGGCCCACCGTGCGCGCGTCTTCCTCGCCGACCACGTCCTCCCACCGAATCGCGTAGTCGCGTGACACCCGGCGCACCATTTCGCGGGCGCGGTCGAGCCGGGCGGCCCGGACCACGTCGAGCGCGGCGAAGAGCTCGCCCGCGGCCGGGTCGATCCCGTACCCGAGCAGGTGCCGGGATCGGCCGCGGTGCTGGCTCGTGATCTCGATGCCGGGAATGAACTCGACGCGCGCAGCGGCCGCGGCCGCGCGCGCCTCCGCCCAGCCGCCGATCGTGTCGTGGTCGGTGAGCGCGAAGCCGGCGAGCCCGATCGCGGCGGCCTCAGCCGCGATCTCCGCCGGTCGCGTCGTACCGTCGGAGTGCACGGAGTGCGTGTGCAGATCGTACCCAGCGCTCCCGGTCATCCCCTCAGTCTAGGAGGTTACGGTGCAGTGTACCCACCGTCGACGAGGTGGTAGCTGCCGGTGACGAACGACGCCGCGTCGCTCGCGAGGAACGCGACCAGTTCAGCCACCTCTTCTGCGCGTCCGAGCCGGCCCATCGGATGCTTGGCGATCAGCGCCGCGCGCGTGGCCTCGTCGGCGTTCTTCAGCAGCGGGGTGTCGATGTAGCCGGGGCCGACCGAGTTGACGCGCACGCCCGTGGTCGCGTTCTCCAGCGCCGCCGACTTCGTGAGCCCCACCACGCCGTGCTTCGCCGCGACGTACGCCGGCGAGTAGGCGCTGCCCACGCTGCCCAGGATCGAGGCGATGTTGACGATCGCGCCACCGCCGTTCGCCTGCATCTGCACGATCTGGGCGCGCGTGCCGCGGAACACGGCTGAGAGGTTGATGTCGATGACCTTCTGCCAGTCGGCGTCCGTGTACCCGGCGGTAGGGGCGACCGCGCCGCCGATGCCGGCGTTGTTCACGCCGATCTTCAGGGGCGCGAGCGCCTGCGCGGCGCGCACCGCCTCGTCGATCACATCGGGCGATCCGGCGTCCCCGAGCACCGCGACGGCAGTGCCGCCCGCGCCCTCGATCTCTGCCACAACCGCCGCTGCGGCGTCCGCCGAGAGGTCCTGCACCACGACCTTTGCGCCGTTCTTCGCGAGCAGCAGGGCGACCGCGCGCCCGATTCCGGAGCCGGCGCCTGTGACGATTGCTGAGCGGTCTGCGACATCGTAGGTGGCCATAGTGGGGACATCCCTTCGTGTGGGTCAACGAGGCGTGGGTATCGCCTCACGGCCGACCATACTCCCCGATCCCGAGCACCGCGCTCAGCTCGGCGGCCCGGGCCCCACGCGGCGCGCTTGGGTGAGATGATGGAGCCATGACCGAGAGCGCACAGACCACTCACGAGGTGGAGATCGATAACAGCAACCGGAGCACGACCCCGCAGACGAGCACGTTCGCGGAGTACATCTCCAGCGAGTGGGCCGACCGCCCGGAGATCGTCCCCGACGAACTCGCGGTGGCACCGTTCGCGGCGGCCCGCCGCGCCGCCCTCTCCGCGCAGTTCCCCGGCGCGCGACTCGTGATCGGGGCCGGGCCAATGAAGCAGCGGTCAAACGACACGTTCTTCCAGTTCCGCGCGCACAGCGCGTTCGCGCACCTCACTGGCTGGGGCAGCGAGAGCGAGCCCGGCGCGATCCTCGTGCTCGATCCCGAGGGCGAGACGCACACCGCCACGCTCTACTTCCGCGAGCGCGCGGGCCGCGACAGCGACGAGTTCTTCGCGAACCCCGAGATCGGCGAGTTCTGGATCGGCGCGCGCCCGTCGCTCGGGCAGGTCGCCGCGGCCCTCGGGATCCGCACCGCGCACATCGCCGACTTCGCCGCGGGCGACGCGGACCTCACGCTCGACCACGCTGATCTCGCGCGCGCGGCCTCCGAGCTGCGCCTCGTGAAGGACGCGTACGAGCTCGCCGAGATGCAGGCCGCCGTCGACGCGACCGCGACCGGCTTCGCCGAGGTGCTCGCCGCGCTGCCGACCGCCAGCGCCCACCCGCGCGGTGAGCGGATCGTCGAGGGCGTGTTCAACCAGCGCGCCCGCCTCGACGGCAACACGGTCGGCTACGAGACGATCGCCGCGTCGGGGCCGCACGCCTGCACTCTGCACTGGATCCGCAACGACGGCCCCGTGATCGCGGGCGACCTGCTGCTGCTCGACGCCGGGGTGGAGCTCGACAGCCTCTACACCGCCGACATCACCCGCACCGTCCCCGTCTCGGGCACGTTCAGCCCGGTGCAGCGCCGCGTGTACGACGCCGTGCTTGAGGCGGCCGACGCCGCGCGCGCGATCGTGCGGCCCGGGATCCGCTTCAGCGAGGTGCACGCCGCCGCAATGCGCGTGATCGAGGCGCGCACCTGCGAGTGGGGCCTGCTCCCGGAGGACGACGGCACGGCGTACTACCGCCGCTACATGGTGCACGGCACGAGCCACCACCTCGGCATGGACGTGCACGACTGCGCGCAGGCCCGCCGCGACATGTACATGGACGGGATCCTTGAGCCCGGCATGGTCTTCACCATCGAGCCCGGCCTGTACTTCCAGCCCGACGATCTGACGGTCCCGGCCGAGCTGCGCGGCATCGGGGTGCGCATCGAGGACGACATCGTGGTGACCGCCGACGGCTGCGAGAACCTCTCGGCGGGGATCCCGCGCACCGCTGACGCGGTCGAGGCGTGGATCCGCGAGGCGCAGGCCTAGGCCACTCGCTGGCGCTACGCGGCGTCCCCGTCGACGTAGCGCCAGTGGCCGTCCGCGCCGCGCGCGAAGCGGCTCCGCTCGCGCTGCTCGACACGGCCCTCGTCTGAGCGGCCGATCGCGGTGAACGTGACGTAACCGGTGTCGTCGCCCGGGCCCCCGGCTGTGGTGTCCGAAATAAACAACCGCCGCCACTCCACGCCGCCGTCGAGCACGAGTTCCTGTGGCCGGGTCGCCGGATCCCAGCTCGTGAGCAGGTACTCGGGCAGGCCGAGCGCAAACGCGCTGAAGCGCGACCGCATCAGCCGCTCTGCGCTCGGCGCGACCGCCCCGGCGTGCAGCGGGCCGCAGCACGCGGTGTAGTTCGCCCCGCTACCGCACGGGCAGGGCCCGGGATCGGCGCTCACGCGCCCAGCTCGCCGCGCAGCACCAGCTGGAGCGTGTCGAGCCGCACGCCGCCGAGGGCGAGGGCGGTGCGGTGGAAGTCGCGCACGTCGAAGCCGGCGCCGGCCCGGGTCGCCGCCTCGTCGCGCAGCTGCTCCCAGATGCGCTGCCCCACCTTGTACGACGGCGCTTGCCCGGCCCAGCCGAGGTAGCGCAGCACCTCGAAGCGCACGAAACCGTCGTTCATGTTGACGTGCTGCGCCATGAACGCGAACGCCGCGTCGCCGTCCCACACCCCGCCGTCGGGGTGCGGCTTGCCCAGGTGCACGCCGATATCGAGCACCACGCGCGCGGCGCGCATCCGCTGCCCGTCGAGCATCCCGAGTCGATCGGCGGGATCGTCGAGGTATCCGAGCTGCTCCATGAGCCGTTCGGCGTAGAGCGCCCAGCCCTCGGCGTGGCCGGAGGTCCCGGCGAGCTGCCGCCGCCACTCGTTGAGCGTGCCCCGGTTCACCACCGCCTGGCCAATCTGCAGGTGGTGCCCGGGCACGCCCTCGTGGAACACCGTGGTGAGCTCCCGCCAGGTATCGAACTCGGTGACCCCCTCCGGCACCGACCACCACATGCGACCGGGCCGGGTGAAGTCGTCGCTCGGGCCGGTGTAGTAGATCCCGCCCTCCTGTGTGGGCGCGATCATGCACTCGAGCGCGCGAATCTCCTCGGGAATGTCGAACTGGCTCTCCCCGAGCTCGCGCACCGCCCGATCGCTCGTCTCCTGCATCCAGCGCCGCAGCGCGTCGGTGCCGCGGAGCTTGCGCGACTCGTCGCGCTCAAGCTGCGCGATCGCCTCGGCGACGATGCCCGGCCTGCGGTTGCCGCCCACGATCTCCGCTGCGATCCGCTCCTGCTCGTCGACCATGCGCGCGAGCTCGTCGAGGCCCCACTCGTAGGTCTCGTCGAGATCCACCTTCGCGCCGAGGAAGGCCTCGGACGCCAGCGCGTAGCGCTCCCGACCGAACGCGTCTGCCTCGGGTGCGCGGGGTGCGAGTTCGGTCTCGAGATAGTCAGCGAACTCGGCGTAGGCGCCGGCCGCGCGCGCCGCCGCGGTCTCAAGCTCGGCGCCGTGCCCCGCGGCGAGCCGGCCAAAGAAGCCGGGGGCCGCCGGAGTGCCGGCCGTGCGCCGGGTCTGCGCCGCGACCTCGGTGACCTGCCGCAGCGCCGGGGTAAGTCCGCGCTCCGCGCCGAGGCTGAGCGCCGCGCGGTAGCCGTCGAGCGCACCCGGGATCGCGCGGAGCCGCTCGCCGATGTCGGCCCAGTCGGCGTCGGTGGCGGTCGGCATGAGGTCGAAGATGTCGCGGATCTGCTGCAGCGGCGACTCGATCACGTTGAGATCGCGCAGATCCTCCCCCGCCTCGTGCTGAGCGAGTCCGAGTCGCAGCTCGGCGGCCAGGTCGGCGCGCGTCACGGCGTCAACCGCGTCGACCGGCGCTGCCGCGTCGAGCTCCGCCAGCGTCGCGCGCTGCACATCGGCGAACGCCGCCGCGCCCTCCGGCGAGAAATCCGCGAGGCCGCCGCCGGTGCGGCCGATGTAGGTGCCGATCGTCGGGTCGTGCGCGACGAGCGTATCCACCCACGCTTCCGCGACGCGGTCGATCTGAGTCTGCTCCCGTGAATCTGTCATGCCTCAAGCCTACGGCTGGGCGGCTCCCCCGCACCGCAAAGCACGCTAGGATGAGAGGCAGTGGTGTGCGGGCTCAGGCCCCGCACCTGTCGAGACCCGCGAGGAGAACACCGTGAAGATCCGTACCCGTATCGCCACCGCCGTGACCGTAGCGCTCGCTTCGGTGTTCGTCGCAGCGCCCGCGTTCGCCTCCGGCGGCACCGACACCGGCGACTCGATGTTCTCGTCGGCTGGCCAGCCCGTCGACGTCGTGGCGATCTCCATCGTCGGCGTCGTGCTGCTCGCGGTCATCCTCATCGGCTCCACCCTGATCGGCAATCTCTTCGAGAAGAAGTAGCCCGGGGTACACAGCGGCGGGGCGGCGATCAGTGATCGCCGCCCCGCCGCTGTCGTGTGCGCGGGTGTGTACCCGCGCACACACTCCGCCCGGTTAGCCGCGGAGCACGCGGAACTGCGCCACACCGGCGTCGATCGCGCCGCGCACGTAGCCCGTGGGCGACGCGGCGACGGCCTGGAGAAACGCGACGGTCTCGGCGGTGATCTCCTCGCCGGGCAGCAGGTTCGGGATCCCAGGCGGGTAGGCCGCGAGCGTGTCCGCCGAGACGCGGCCAACGGCCTCGCCGGCGGAGACGACCTCGCTCTCGCCGAAGTAGGCGTCGCGCGGCCGCACCCGGAGCTCACCGGCCTCCGGCAGCGCGGGGAAGGCGATCGCGTCCGCGGCGGGCAGAGTCGCGGCCTCGTCGGCGACCGCCGCGAGGGCCGCGATGAACCGGTCGACGTCGATGGTGCGCAGGGCCCCAATCACGGCGACCACGCTCGTGGCGGTGGACATCTCCAGGTAGATGTCGTGCGCCTCGCTCATGCGGGAGCGTACCCAGTGCCCGCTCTGACCGAGCCCGGACACGTCGATCGGGACGCGCAGCAGGTCGGTCTGGAAGATGTCGGGGTACGCGTCAAACCCGTCGCTGATCACGGCAAAGCGGGGATCGCGGCGCAGGCGGTCGCGGATCTCGCGTGCGGCGGCGACCGCCTCGCCGATCTGTGCCTCGCCCTGCACGAGCGCGCGCCGGGCGGCATCGAGGGAGCTCATGAGGATTCCGCTCATCGAGGTGGACGCGGTCATGGAGAACGCGCGGGCAACGAGGGGTTCGAGGCGCTCCGCGAACGGGCCGTCGCCAAGGTGCAGCATGGCAGACTGCGTGAGCGAGCCCGCGAGCTTGTGCGTGCTCGAGATCGCGAGGTCGGCGCCCAGGCGGGCCGGCGACTCCGGCAGGTCTGGGTGGAAGCCGAAGTGCGCGCCCCAGGCGCCATCGACGATGATCGCGGCGCCGTGCGCGTGCGCCACCTCGGCGAGCCCGGCCACATCGGCCGTCGACCCGAAGTAGCTGGGCGAGACCACGAGCACGCTCGATACGGGGGTGCCGGCGGCCGCCTCGCGGGTGAGCGCGGCGTCGAGCATCGCCGGGGTGAGCCCGTGCGCGATGCCGTGGTGCTCGTCGATGTTCGGGGAGACGAACGCGGGGATCAGCCCGGACAGCAGGACCCCGTCGGTGAGGCTCGAGTGCATGCTGCGCTGGATCAGGATCCTCTCCCCCAGCCCGCGCACCGCGATCGCGGCCGTGCGGTTCGCCTGCGATGCGCCGTTCGTGAGGAACCAGGTGCGCTTGGCACCCCAGGCGTCCGCGGCCAGGCGCTGCGCCTGCACGAGCGGCGAGTCGTCTCCCAGGTCGATTCCGGGGAGCATGAGCGGCACATCGAGCTGCGGCACGCGCGTGCCAAACAGTTCGGCGAGGTGCATCCCACCGTTCTCGGGATCGTTGCCGTGCCCCGGGACCATGAGCGACAGGGGCGATGAATCGGCGAAGCGCTCGATCGCTTCCGCGTAGGGCGCGCGCGCGTGCTCCGGGCCGAATCGCTGCTGGGGACTCTCCACGGCTATCGCCTGCGCCGCGGCGTCTGCCGGAGTGACGGCGGGCACAGCGACCGCCTCCCCGGCAGTCGCGTCGGTGAGGTCGATGTGTGATGAGTCCTGATGCAGCATGGTGCCAACACTGCCCGCTTCGCGGCCGGGCAGGAACCCCCGCATCCCCTTTCGGGGACCATATACTGTCTTGAACCGACTTGGGTTTTCACCCGTGCGGGGTCCATACGAGATAGGGATACTCAATGATCGATCTTCGGCAGCTCCAGGCGCTCAGCGCGGTCGCGGCGGAGGGGTCCGTCGCCCGAGCGGCGACGCGCCTCGGCTGGAGCCAACCGACGGTTGACTACCACCTGCGCAACCTCGACCGCCTGGTCGGCGCCGACCTCACGGTGCGCAGCACGCGCGGCAGCAAGCTCACCACCGCGGGCACGCTGATGCTCGAGCGCGCCGAGGAGATCCTCGGGCTCGCGGACCGGGCACTGACCGACGTACGCGATCTCGCGCAGCTCGGCCGGATCCGGCTGCGGTTCGGCACGTTCCCCACGGCGGCGGCGCGGCTCCTCCCGGGGATCACGAGCCGCGTGGCCGAGCTCGGGATCGAGCTCGACGCCACGCTCGAGGAGCTTTCCCCGCTCGTGACGCGGGTCAACCAGCACACGCTCGACGCGGCGCTCGTGTACGCGGCCGGCGGCTACCAGCTCCCGTTCCGCGCCGAGGTGCACACCACGCACCTGTTCACTGACCCGATGCTGCTCGCGCTCCCGGCCACGCACCCGGCGGCCCACCACCGCAGCTTTGACCGCGCCACGCTGCTCACGCTGGCGCACGACAGCTGGGTCATGGGGTCCACCCCCGGAGACACGCTCGACGACCTGGTGCGGGAGGTGTTCCAGTCCGCCGGCCACAAGGTGGACGTTGCGATCCGCACCGACGACTACTCGGTGGTGCTCGGCCTCATCGCGGCTGGGATGGCCGTGGCGCTCGTGCCGAGCCTCGTGAGCAATCAGGCTCCCGAGGGCGTGGTGCTGCGCCCGATCGACGATCCGCGCTTCGCCCGGGAGCTGCTGCTCGCGGCACCGGCAGGCCCAGGCGGTCCGTCCGCTGCGGTGCGCCAGCTCGCCGAAGCAGTGCGGCGCTCGATCAGCGCACTGGGCTGATCGAGCGCCGCACTCCCGCAGTCGGGGCCGGGGTCCCGTCGGGGTCAGTGCCCCGCCGGGATCAGTGCCCCGCCGGGACTCCCGCCTGCTGGTCGGCCGGCTTCTGAATGAAGAAGGCGAGCACGACCGGCACGAGCGCGATGCACGCCGCCGTAAAGAACGCGGCGCGCGCGCCGGGAGCGCCGGCGTCCGCCGCGGCGAGCCCGGCCTGCTCCCCCGCGTGCAGGTACCCCGAGTAGATCGAGATCAGGACCGCGGTGCCCACGGCGCCCGCCACCTGCTGCAGCGTGTTCAGCGCCGCCGAGCCGTGCGAGTACAGTGAGCGGTCGAGCGAACCGAGCGACGCGGAGAACAGCGGCGTGAACGACCCCGCGAGTCCGAGCGACATCGTGATCTGCACGATGATCAGGAACCACATGGGCGTGTGGGTGCCAACGGTCGAGTACACGAACATGGCGATCGCGATCAGCATCGTGCCGGGTACGAGCAGCGTCTTCGGCCCGCGCGCGTCGTAGATGCGACCCATGACGGGGCCCATGAGGCCCATGAGCACAGAGCCAGGCAGCAGCACGAGGCCGGCCGCGGTGGGGTCGAGACCCGCCACGTTCTGCAGGTACAGCGGTAGCAGCGCGAACGTGCCAAACATCGACAGCGCCACGACGGCCATGATGATGACCGAGATCGCGTAGTTGCGCGACTTAAAGATGCGCAGGTCGAGCAGCGCGTCGTCGACCCGCTGCAGCACCAGCTGGCGCCACACGAACAGGCCGAGGAACACCGCGCCCGCGGCGATCACGACGGCGGGCGGCACGCCGCCCACTCCTGCCCCGTGCCCGCCAAGCTGACTCAGACCGAACACGATGCCGCCGAAGGCGAGCGCTGACAGCACGATCGAGAGCACGTCGATCGGGGCGCGCGTGGTCTCGCCGAGGTTGGTCATCCACTTTGCGCCGAGCGCCAGCGCGATGAGCGCGATCGGGAGGATGATGCCGAACAGCCAGCGCCAGCCGAGCGTGTCGAGCACGACGCCCGAGAGGGTGGGGCCGAGCGCCGGGGCGAGGCTCATGACGAGGCCGACGCGGCCCATCATGCGGCCGCGCGAGCTCGGCGGCACCACGTTCATCACCGTGGTCATCAGCAGCGGCATCATGATGCCGGTGCCGGCCGCCTGGACCACGCGGCCCGCGAGGAGCGCCGGGAACCCGGGGGCGACCAGGCAGATCGCGGTGCCGAGGATGAACGTGATGATCGCCGCGAGGAAGATCTGGCGCGTGGTGAAGCGCTGCAGCAGGAACCCGGTGGTGGGGATCACCACCGCCATCGTGAGCATGAACGCGCTCGTGAGCCACTGGCCGAGCTCTGGCGGGATCCCGAGCGAGACGTTGAGCGCCGGAATAGCGATCGCCATCGTCGTCTCGTTGAGGATGGCAACGAACGCGGCCACGAGCAGCAGCCAAATGACCCGCATCCCAGCGGGGTCAATGGTGTCGCTGCCGGCGGCAGACGTGCGAGCGGGTGAGGTGTCAGGGGTCACGAAGTGAGGCTCCTCTGGAAGACGGATCCACCCCGGGAACTGAGCAGGCGACGCTCGATCGGAGGCAGACGTCATAGTCTAACCAGGATCCACCGTCAGCATTCCCGAATCCGCAGATTTCGGTGCTTCCGCCTGTTCGCGCACCGTACTTCCGCGTGTTCGCGCACCGTGCTCCCGCGTGTTCGCGCACCGTGCTCGCGCCGGGCGGAGCGTCGCGTGTTCGCGCCGGGCATAGCGCCCGGGCGTGACGGCGGGCCGCCGCTCTGCTTGACTTGAGGGAGGCTGAGCCGCGCGCACCGGGCGGGCGGAATCGCCCGCAGCGAGGAGAGTCATGCGCCCCTATCTCGACAAGGCAGCGCCGGAGGCGTGGGCCGCCGCAGGCACGTATTCGCTCGCGATCGGGGAGGCCGCCGCAGCCAGGGGCCTCCTCCCCCGCGAGAGCGAGCTCATCAAGGTGCGCGCCTCGCAGCTCAACGGCTGCGCGTTCTGCCTGAACCTGCACACGCAGGAGGCGCGCGCCGCCGGCGTACCGCAGCAGCAGCTCGATCTGCTCCCGGCGTGGCGCGAGACGACGCTCTTCGACGAGCGCGAGCGCGCGGTGCTCGCCATCTCCGAGGCGGCAACGCAGCTCCCGCTCAGCGAGGAGGCCCAGGCGGATCTGTTTGGCGCCCGCACCGTACTCGGAGACGACACCTTCGTCGCCGCCGAGTGGGTCGCCGCAACGATCAACCTGTTCAACCGGATCTCGATCCTCAGCGAGCATCCAGTGCGGCAGCGGCGTGAGTAGCGGGGCGGGAACCGGGCTCGGCGCCGGGGCGGCCACCGCCATCGACGTGCTCGACAGCGTGGTGATCGGCGCGGGCCAGGCCGGGCTCTCCGCGTCGTACCACCTCGCGCGGCTCGGGATCCGGCACGTGGTGCTCGACGCGAACGAGGCGCCCGGCGGGGCGTGGCAGCACCGCTGGGACGCCCTCACCATGCGCGACGTGCACGGGATCGCGGAGCTCCCCGGCTCGGAGCCCCCGGCCCGCGACGGCGCGCGCGCGAACGCCGCCGTCCCCACCTACTTCGCGGCGTACGAGGCGGCGCACGCGCTGCCGGTGCTGCGGCCCGCCGCCGTCGATTCGGCGACGAGCGCGGTGCCGCCGAGCGAAGACGCCCCGGGCTCCGGGCTCCTCACCGTCACGGCCGGCGACCGCTCGTGGCGCAGCCGCACCATCGTCAACGCGACCGGCACCTGGACTCAGCCGTTCATCCCGCACTACCCCGGCGCGTCTGAGTTTCGCGGTGAGCAGTTCCACACGGTGTCGTACCCCGGCCCGGAGCACTTCGTGGGCAAGCGCGTGCTCGTGGTGGGCGGCGGAGCCTCCGCCGTGCAGTTCATCGGCGCACTCGCCCCGCTCACCGACACCGTGTGGGTGACGCGTCGCCCGCCCGTCTGGCGCGACGACGACTTCACGCCGGAGGCCGGCGCGGCCGCGGTCGCACTCGTCGAGGAGCGCGTCGCGGCCGGGCTGCCGCCGCGGAGCGTGGTGAGCGTGACGGGGCTCATGCTGCGCGACCAGGAGCGCGAGGCCGAACGGCTCGGCGCGTACCGGGCGCGGCGCCCGATGTTCGAGCGTCTCGAACCGGGCGGCGTGCGCTGGGCGGACGGCGCCTTCGAGGCCATCGACGCGATCATCTGGGCCACGGGGTTTCGCCCGGCAATCGGACACCTCGCACCCCTGCGGCTCCGCAGCGCGGCCGGCGGGATCCAGCTCGACCGCGCGGGCCGCGGCACCGGATCGGTGTTCGACCCGCGCGTCCAGCTCGTCGGGTACGGGCCGTCCGCGAGCACGATCGGGGCGAATCGCGCCGGCCGGGCCGCCGCGACCGGGGTGCGCGGTTTCCTGCGCGAGGACCTCGCCCTGGCGGGCTAGGCGAACGGATCCTGCAGGCGGCTCAGAAACTCGCGCGTCTCGGCGCGCTGCGGGTCGCCGAAGATCTGCTCGGGGGCGCCGGCCTCAACGACCACGCCGTCCTTCATGTAGACAACCCGGTCGGCCACGCGGCGCGCGAACGACATCTCGTGCGTCGCCATGACGATCGTCGAGCCTGCGGCCTTGAGCTCGCGCACGAGGTCGAGCACCTCGCCGACGAGCTGCGGATCGAGCGCGCTCGTGATCTCGTCGAGCAGGAGCAGCTCCGGATCCGTGGCGATGGCGCGGGCAATTGCGACGCGCTGCTGCTGCCCGCCCGAGAGGCGGTCCGGATATTCGCCGGCCTTCTCGGCGAGGCCGATGCGCGTGAGCAGCGCCAGTCCGGTCGCCTCGGCCTCGGCGCGCGGGGTGCGCGCCACCTGCCGCGCGGCGAGCGTCACGTTGTCGAGCACCGACATGTGCGGGAACAGGTTGTAGTGCTGAAACACCACGCCAATTCGCGCGCGCACGGCGTCAGCGTTGGTGCGCGGGTCGGTGATGTCCTCGCCGCTGAGCAGGATCCGCCCGTCGTCCACCTGCTCTAGCAGGTTGACGGTCTTCAGTAGCGTCGACTTGCCCGAGCCGGAGGCACCGATGAGCACGACGACCTCGTGCGGGGCGACCACGAGGTCGATCCCGCGCAGCACCGCCTGCTCGCCAAAGCGCTTGTGCACGCTCTGAAGCTCAAGTACCGGCGGGCGCGCGCCCGCCGCGTCAGTCCCGGTCATACGGCTCCCCCGATCTGTTCACGACGCTGCTGCCGGGCCGTGACCCAGTCGGTGAGGCGCACGAACGGCAGCGCGAGCAGCACGAAGAGCACCCCGGCGACCACGTACGGCGTGAAGTTGTAGGCGGATGCGACCTCGATCTGCGCGGCGCGGATCGCGTCAACCGCGCCCAGTGCAGAGATCAGCCCCACGTCCTTCATCATCGAGACGAAGTCGTTCATGAGCGCCGGCGTGACCTTGCGCACTGCCTGCGGCAGCACGACCAGGCGCAGCGTCTTCCCGTGGCTGAGTCCGAGCGAGCGCGCGGCGAGCCGCTGCGACGGGTGCACGGCGTCGATCCCGGCCCGCAGCACCTCGGCCACGTACGCCGAGTAGCAGAGCACGATCGCGATCCCGCCCCAGAACTGCGCCGGCATGCGGCCGGTGAGCTCGAGCCCTGGAATCCCGAAGCCGACCAGGTAGAGCACCAGCAGCACGGGAATCCCGCGGAACACGTCGGTGTACCCGGCGGCGAGCAGCCGGATCGGGGTGAACACCGCCCCCTTCAGCGTGCGCGCCACCGCGAGCAGCGTGCCGAAGATGGCGACGCCGATCACGGCGACCACGAGCACCTGCACGTTGAGCCAGAGCCCCGTGATGATCCGCGGGAACGACTCGACGGCGACGGCGGGGTCGAAGAACGTGTCCTTCACCCGATCCCAGCCGGGGCTGTTGATCAGCACAATCGCGATCACGCCCGCGAACACCAGGGTGCTCGCGATGCTCACGAGGATCGAGCGCTGCTTGCGCGAGCGCCGGTATTCGCGGCGCTCGCGTTCAATGTCGCTGACGGCGAAACCGCCGGCGCCGAGCTGATCGGCGCCGGCGGTGTTCGCGCCGGGGGTGAGCGAGGTCACTGTGGGGGCTTCTCCCTGGTTACTTCAGGACCGGAGCGCCCTGATCGGCGATCCACTTGGCGACGAGCTCGTCGAGGGTGCCGTTCTCGCGCAGCGTGTCGACGGCCTTCGTGACGTCGGCCGTGAGCTCGGAGCCCTTGGGAAGCACGAAGGCGAACTCGTCGCCGCCGGCGTCGGAGTCGAGCTGACCCACGATCACGCCGTCGTCGAGCTGCGCGTCGCGCACGTAGAACGCGCCCGGCAGGTCGGTGACGAGCGCGTCGATCGTGCCGTTCTGCAGCGCCGCAACCGTGTCGTCAACGTTGTTGAACACCTGCAGCTGCTGCGTGGGGGCGATCACGTCCTCCGCGACCTGCAGCGAGGTGGTGCCCGAGGCGACGCCGATCACGGCGTCCTTGAGGTCGGCAATGCTCGTGGCCTTCGCGGCCTCGGTGCCGCCCGCGGCCACGACAGCCTGCGTGGTCGTGTAGTACGGCGAGGAGAAGTCCACGGCCTTCGCCCGGTCCTCGCTCACGGAGAACTGCTGCACGTTCAGGTCGAAGTCCTTGGGGCCCGGCGCGATCGCGGCGTCGAAGCTGGTGCGCACCCACTCGACGTCGTCCTTCGCGTAGCCGAGCTCCTCAGCGACGGCGTACGCCACGGCGGCCTCGAAGCCCTCGCCGCTCGCGGGGTCGTCGTTCAGCACCCAGGGCGCGTACGCCGGCTCGCCGGTGGCGATCGTGAGCTTGTCCGGCGTCACGGTGACGGAGTCTGAAGCGCTCGCGCAGCTGGTGAGCGCGAGGAGCGCGGCGGCGCCCACAGCGACGGCTGTGGCGAGGCGTGACGTGCGGGACATGGGTGCTCCTTGAACGGATGAAGTGAAAGGGATTCGGCGCAAGCGGATGCGCGCCTCAGTCGATTGTAGAAGATGTCCGACCACCGCGCTCGCGCCGGTCGTCACGGACCGTCACACGGTGCTGGCGGCAAAGCGCTCGACGCCGGCGACGATCGTGCGCCGCGCGCGCCCCGCCCCGTCCTCGACGAGCTCAGCGAGCGCGACGTCCGGGTCAGTCGCGTCAGTGGCGAAGAACGCGAGATCGGCGAGGGCGCCCACCCCGAGCTGCCCGATCCGGCGCTTCCCCACGTGCAGGCCGAGCGCCGCCGCGCCACCGAGGGTCGCGGCACCAAACAGGCGCTGGTGCAGGTCGTCGCCACGGTAGCCCTGCGCGCGCGCCACCCGGTAGAGGGCGGCGACGTCGGCGAGGAGGTCAAGCGAGGGCGACGACGAGAGCGAGTCGGTGCCCACCGCGATCTGGTTCCCCTCGCGGAGGTACGCGGCGACGGGCGGCATGTCGAGCCCGATCACCTCGTTGGAGCGCGGGCACAGGGCGACGCTCGTGCCGCGCGCGCGCAGCAGCGCCCGGTCTTGCGCGCTCACGTACACCCCGTGCGCAATGTGGCAGTCGGGCCCGAGCACCCCGAGGTGGTCGACGAACTGCGTCGAGGAGACGCCGATGCCGTGCGAGCGGAGCGCGCGGAAGCTGTCGGCCGCGAGCTCGGGCCACTCGCCGTGCCCGGCGGGGCCAGCGTAGCCGTCGATCCCGTCGAACTCGCGCTCCATGTGTGCCTCGGCGAGGTGGATGTGCAGGCGCAGCCCCTCCTCGCGCACGATGTCGGGCAGCTCGAGCAGCGGCTGCACCTCGAGCGAGTACGGCGCGTGCGGCGAGACGCCGGCCCCGGGCGGGGTGGGGATCTGGCGGATCTGCTCGCGCACCTCCTCGCGCGCGGCCTCGTCCCAGTCGTCGTTGTTCTTGCCGTACACCTCCCAGTAGGCGATGCCGTGCAGGCCGGCGTCGTGCAGCGCGCTCAGCGCCTCGCGATCCGTCACCACGTCTGCCGCGGCGGTCACCCCGGCGGCGAGGCTCAGAGCGGCCCCCTCCGCCGCGGCGGCGGCCCAGTCGTGGTCACCCCGGTCGTACACCACGTCGAACGCGTCGCCCCAGTGGTCGAAGCCCGTGTAATTGCGGGTCGCCACCTCGGCCATGTGCGTGTATTGCAAGTGCGTGTGCGCGTTCACGAGGCCGGGCGCGATCACCCCGTCCCAGTGTTCCTCCCGGTAGGCCACGCCGCGCGCCTCGAGCGCCTCCCGCACCCAGCGGCGGTCGCCGACGTGCAGGATCCGGTCGCCCTGCACCGCGACCGCGCCGTCGGCGATGCGCGGGCTGGTCACGGGGAAGACGAGGGGGGCGGTGTAAACGACGATCGAGGGTGCACTACTCACCCAGTGAGTCTAGCTACCCCGCAGCGCGAGTTGCCCGGTAGCGGTGCACCGTCCACGGCTGCGCGGCCCCGCCGGGGCGGGAGCGCTGCGGTGTCGCGTCGGCCGAACCGCCGCGCGCGGCGAGGGCCGCGCGCGCCACCGCGTGCTCGTCGGCCACGCTCAGCGTGTGTACTCCCGGCGACAGCTCCGCGGTGAGGAGCCGCGTGAGCGCCGCGAGCTGGGTCGCGAACGAGAGGTCCATCACCTCGATGGGGTTGCCCTCCCCCGCCGAGTAGTTCACCCCGCCGCCCTCGGCGAGCACGAGCGGGCCCGCGGTGGCCCCGGGCGCGCGCCACTCGGCCACGCGCGGCGCGCGCTCTCGCGCCGTCCAGCCCGCGGCGACGAGCTCGTCGAGCGCGAGCTCGTCGTCTATTCCGCCCGCGACCGCCACGACCGTGTCGGGGCGCAGCAGCGCAACCCCGGCGGCGTCGAGCGTGTGCCACACCCCGGTCGCACTCACCACGACGTCGGCTGCCGGGAGCGCGGTGACCGCCGCCGCCGCGTCGAAACCGTCGTGCAGCGCGGCGAGCGCGCGCACCGGATCCTGCTCCACCACGGTGATCCGTGCGCCCAGCGCCGCCGCGAAGCGCGCCACGCCCTGCCCCACCGGACCGTAGCCGAGCACCGCCCAGCGGCTCCCGGCGACGCCACGGTAGTGCGGGTTCGCGGCGTCGCACAGATCGGCGATCGCGAACACGCACGACTGGCCCGTGCCGATGAGGTTGTCGAACCCGGTCTTGGTGCGCGCGTCGTTGACCGCGATCACTGGAATGCGCAGCTCGCCAGCCGCCGCCATCTCGTGCAGCGGGCGCACGCCGCTCGTCGTCTCCTCGGCCGCGGCGCGGAGCGTTGCGAGCGCCTCCGGCTTCTCGGAGTGCGCGAGACGCACGAGGTGCGAGCCGTCGTCAATGAGCAACTCGGGGGCCCAGTCGAGCACCGCGGCGGCGTTGCGAGCGTCGATCACCGCCCAGTCCCCCGTGACGGGGGCGAGCGGCGCGCACACGGTCACGCGGCCAGTTGCGGCGAGCGCCGCCGCGACCTCGGGATCCGTCTCGCTCACCGCGCTGAACACGGCCACCTCGCACCCGGCGGCGGCGAGCGCGAGCGTGAACGCCGCGGTCTTCGGTTCGAGCACCAGGCTCACGGCGATGCGCGGCGCGCTCGCGCCGGTGGCCTCCCGCAGCCCGGCGGCGAGCTGCGCGGTCGCGGGCATGCCGCGCGCGGCCCAGTCGATGCGCGCGGCTGCGTCTGCCCCGCGCGGCGAGTCGATCGACCCGTCGAGGCCGACGGTGACGGGCGGGAGCGGGGCGGGGCCGCCGGGTGCCGCGGGCGCGGCGGCGCCGGGTGCCGCGCCGGGGGCCGTCGCCGTGAACGCGAACTCGACGGCCGGATCGCCCGGCTCGGCGGTGCGCACGCCCATGCGCGCAAGGGCCGCGCGCAGCGCCGCGCGCTGTGCGGGATCCCGCACGTCAACGCTCGCGATCCCGCCCGCCAGCATCCGGTTGCCGGCGCGGGCCGCGGCGCGCAGGGCGCGCTCAACGGCGAGGAGAGTGGTGGGTGCGAGCTGATCAGCCACGTGGCCGCTCCTTCGGGGTGGTCGGGGTGGGAGCGGTGTCTTCGGCGGTGTCGGGGCTTCCAGGGCTGCCGGAATCGTCGGAACCGCTGGAACCGTCGGATTCGGCGGCATCTGGATCCGCGGCAGTCTCGCGCTGTTTCTCGGCCTTGGCCTCGGCCCGCTGTTCCGCCCACTGCGTGCAGGCGGCGTCGGGTTCGGTGGGGAGTTCGAGCGCGGTGTGCGCGGCGGTTGCGGCAGCCGCGGCGTCCCCGGCCCCCTCCCACGTGTGCGCGACCATGCGCTTCGCGTCGAGCTTCGCGACGGTGAGGGCCTGTTTTCGGTCTGCCACCAGCGTCTGCCGCACCTCCGCCACCGCTTCGCGCGCCGGGGCCGGCCAGGTACTGCGCTTGGGGTCAAGGCTGGCGGCCGCGCGCTTGCTCTCGTCGGCCACGTGCCGGAGCGCAGCTGCGGTGTCGTCCGGGTCGGCCGATCCGCGCGAGACCGCGAGGCGGAGGCGGTCGAGCTCAACGTCTGCCAGGTCCCACGCGGTATTCACGGGGCACACGGCGTCGAGGTAGGCCGCACCGGCGGTGCTCGCGGTGAGGACCTCGGGGGTCGGCTCGGGTGGGGTCTGGCTGCAGCCGGCGAGCAGGAGAGCTGCGACCCCGGCCCCCAGCGCAGCCCGGCGCCGTAACGTCTTGTGCACCCTCCGAGGGTATCCTGCGCGGCTGCACGGTTTCGGGGTTAGTCTGGGCGCATGGCCAGATACTTGACGGAGGACGAGGCCGCCGCGGCGGGCTTCGAGATCGTGCACGAGCCGAAACAGGACCGCTTCGCCCTGTACCTCGACGCCGCGGACGGCAGGCGCCTCGTTGGGGAGGCGCAGTACCGACTCGTGGGCGAACCGGGCCCGGGGGCGAGCGCGGCACCGGCCACGGACACCGCCGCAGGCACCATCGACTTCACGCACACCGCGGTGCTCCCCGAGTTCCGTGGAACGGGCCTCTCTGGGATCCTGGCCCACCACGTGGTCACCAACCCGATCGTGCACGGCCGCCGCGTGCTCACGACGTGCTGGTTCATCGAAAAGTATCTCGCCCGGCACCCCGAGCTGCTCGGCGCCGGCGCGTAGCCGCGGCTGGGGCGGGGCCCCGGGCCTGCGCCTAGCGCAGCCTGCGCCGGTAGCTCGCTGTAGCGACCGCGTAGGCCACGGCAAGGATGCCGAGCAGCCAGGCGAGCGCCGTCCAGATCTCCGCACCGACAGGCTGCTGAGCGAAGAGCGCACGGATCGTGTCCACGACCGCGGTCACCGGCTGGTGCTCGGCGAACCACGCCACGGGGCCCGGCATCGAGGCCGTCGGCACGAACGCCGAGCTGATGAACGGGAGGAAGATCAGCGGATAGCTGAACGCGCTCGCCCCGTCGACGGTCTTCGCCGAGAGCCCAGCGATCACGGCCACCCAGGTCAACGCGAGGATGAACAGGATCAAGATCCCGGCCACGGCAAGCCACCCCGCGGGCGACGCCCCCGTACGGAATCCAAGCAGCAGCGCGACCCCCACTACGAGCGCGAGGGACACGAGGTTCGCGGCGAGCGAGGTCAGCACGTGGCCCCAGAGCACACTGGAGCGGGCGATCGGCATTGACTGGAAGCGGTCGAGGATGCCGCTCTGGAGGTCGAGGAAGAGGCGGTAGGCGGTGTAGGCGGTGCCCGAAGCGATCGTGATCAGCAGGATCCCCGGCAGCAGGTACGAGACGTATGACCCGCTGGAGTCAGTGGTGATCGCGCCGCCGAGCACGAACACAAAGAGCAGCATCAGGGCGACCGGAGTGACCGCGGTGGTGATGATCGTGTCGGGGCTGCGGAGGATGTGGCGCAGCGACCGGCCGGTCAGGACGCGGGTGTCGCTGAGCACGGTGGAGGTCATTATGCGGCCTTCCCCGAGCTGTCGGCGCCCGCGCCCTCGTCGTCTGCGCCGTCGTCGCCGACGAGCGCGAGAAACACGTCCTCGAGCGACGGCTGCTTCTCGACCACCTCGACGCGCGCTGCCGGCAACAGCTGCCGCAGCTCGGCGAGGGTGCCCTGCTGGATGATCGTGCCGCGGTGCAGGATCGCGATCCGATCGGCGAGCCGCTCGGCTTCCTCAAGCATCTGAGTGGTGAGCAGCACGGTGACGCCGCCGCGCGCGAGCGCCACGATGGTGTCCCACACCTCTATGCGAGACTGCGGGTCGAGACCCGTAGTTGGTTCGTCGAGGAAGATCACCCGCGGGTCGCCAATGAGGCCCATGGCGATGTCGAGTCTGCGCCGCATCCCGCCCGAGTAGCTGCCGGCCCGCCGCCCGCCCGCCTCGGTGAGCGCGAACCGGGCGAGCAGCGCGTCCGCAACAGCGGCCGGCTCCCGCTCGTGGCGGAGACGTGCCACGAGCAGGAGATTCTCACGCCCCGTCAGGACCTCGTCCACGGCGGCGAATTGGCCGGTGAGGCTCATCACGCGCCGCACCTCGGCCGGGTCGCGCGCCACGTCCCAGCCGAGCACGCTCGCTGTGCCGGCGTCCGCGCGGAGCAGGGTCGCGAGGATGCGCACAAGCGTCGTCTTTCCGGCGCCGTTCGAACCGAGCAGTGCAACGACGTGCCCCGCTTCGACGTCGAGGTCGACGCCGCGGAGCACCGCTACCGCGCCGTACGATTTCTCGATGCCGCGAACGCTGACGGCTGCGCCGCCCGCCGCACGAGTTCCGCCACCGACGCCGCCCGGAGCCGCCCGGTCAGACATGATCCCGTCCGCCCCCGGCGGCTGCATTGACCGCGGCGACGAGGCGCGCGCGCTCCTTGTCGATCCACTCCTTCCCGGCGTACGCGCGGGCGAAGGTCTCGGCGAACTCGACGGGGTCCTCCCCCACGATCTCGCGCACGGGGGTGCCGTCGACCGCGGCGCGCTCCCACAGGTCGATGTGGTCACCGAGCATTGTGACGAGCGTGTCGCCGTCGGTGTACCCGGCCCAGTAGGTGAAGTACCGCTGCAGGGCCTTCGCCGTTGCGCGGTAGGGCTCGGGCAGCGCCTCGAGCCGTGCGACATGCTGCTTGTACTGCTTCTTCTGTTCGAGCGAGCCCGTGAGGGCTTCGATCCACTGTGCGGCCATGGTGTGGCTCCTTGCTGGGTGAACTGCGTGGGGATGTGTGGGGATGGGGAGGCGCGTAGGCACCGGTGGGGTGCGGGCGCCGGTGGGGTGCGAGCGCCGATGAAGCGCGGGGCTACGCCGGGCGGAGGTGCTCGATGCGCGCAGAGAGGACGCCCCAGGTCTCCCAGAAGTCGGCGAGCTGCTCGCGCCCGGACTCGTTCAGCGAGTACACCTTGCGCGGCGGCCCCTTCTCGGACGGCACCTTCTCGACGTCGACCAGCCCCTTCTGCTCGATCCTGATGAGCAGCGCGTACACGGTGCCCTCGGCGATACTCTCGAAGCCCTCGTCGCGCAACCTGGTGGTGATCTCGTACCCGTAGGCCGGCTGATCCCGCAGGATCGCGAGCACAATGCCCTCGAGAGTGCCCTTCAGCATCTCGGTCATGTGGCTAGCCATCGACCCACCTCTCTACTTAGCGTTATTGACTACCACTAGACAGTAACACTAAGTACCGGTACATAGCAACACTGAATACCGGTCGACCTCCAGAGGCGCTGAGAGGGGATACCAGAGGTACCGCCGCCCCTAAGGAGCGCGACCGGGCTTCCGCAGGCTCCGCGGGCCACACCGGGTGGCCGAGGCCGCGCGGACCACCCGAACTCACGCAGGAGATCCGAACTCACGCAGGAGATCCGAACTCAGGCGGGGAGAATCGGGCGAATCCGTCCGCCTGAGTTCGGATCTCCTGCGTGAGTGCGGGCAGGCTGGCGGGCAACACGCAGATCCCAAGCGCAGCGCGCAGAAGCGAAGCGGACAGCGCAGCGCGCAGAAGCGCACGCGGACAGCGCAGAGCGGCTAGTCGCGGTCCTTGCGCTTGAACAGGCGCGGCTTGTCGGCCTTCTCCGAGGCCGGCGCTGCGACGTGCTCCTGGATCAGCGAGGTGAGATCCTTCTCGATCAGCTGCTGGATCCGGCTCTCGCGAGCCTCCTGGTACTCCTCCGACGCGCCACCGCTGTAGTACGGGTGGGTCGCGCGCTCCTTGAGCGAGTCGCCGATCTCGTCCCAGGCCATGTCACGCGCGCGCTGCGCCGTCGCCCGCAGCGCCTCGTCGTCCGCGGCGCGGGCGTGCAGCTCCTCCGCGACCCGCTCGTAAACCTCTTGGCGGTGGCGCAGCGTGCGGTTGTCGTCGTTGCCGTAGTCGGACTCGCTCCACGAGCTCCTACCGGTATCGCGAATCTCGCCGCGCATGCGCGCGATGTGCTTCGCGTCGCGTTCGCGTTCCTTCGCGAGGTCCTCGGTGGCCTGGCGCACCATCTCGACGATCTGGTCGCCGTCGTAGTCGACGTGCTTCTGCAGCGCGTTCATAATGATCGCGTTCTTCACGGACATGCGCACCGCGACATCTGCGACGAGGAGCCCCTGCTCTACGATCTCCTCAACCGGAGCCAGTACGCGCTTCGGCAGTCGGCGCAACGGGCGCGAGCTTCCCCGTTTGCGCTTCTTCGACCAGCCGAACACTGTGCTCCTCTCGCGCGCCCACGCGGGCACTCCCCCATTATCCCGGATTCGGGGCCGTTTTCGCAGCCCGATGACCCCGCGGGTCCGCACACTCGAGCGCGGCGAGCCTGTGCAGCAGCTGGGCACGCGTGTGTGCCGGGTGTGCGAAACTTGAGAGTGACCCCGATGCAGGGGTGCGGACGAGGGAGCAGTACCCGCACACTGACGACTGCCAGAAGGATCGTCGTCGTGTCGTTTGCATGGATTGCCCTCATTGTGAGTGGCCTGCTTGAGGCGGTGTGGGCCACCGCGCTCGACTCCTCGAAGGGGTTCCGTCGGCTGTGGCCGACCGTCATCTTCCTCGCGTCATACATCGCCAGCATGGTCGGCTTGGCCATCGGGATGAGCGAGATTCCCGTGGGCACCGCGTACGCCGTGTGGGTGGGGATCGGCGCTGTGCTCACCGCGGCCTGGGCAATGATCACCAAGAAGGACCGCGCCACGGTGCTGCGCGTCGCGCTGCTCGCCGGGCTGATCGCCTGCGTGGTTGGCCTGAAGGCGGTGAGCTAGATGTCTCCGCGGAACTCCCGCCCGGCACAGCCGGCCGCCGAGAAGACCCCGCTGACCCGGCACTGGGTGGTGCTCTTCGCGAGCGCGGTGCTCGAGGCGGTGTGGGCGCTCGCGCTCAAGGAGTCGCACGGCTTCACGGTGCTCGCGCCCACGATCGTGTTCGCGATCGCGAACCCCATCAGCCTTATCGGCCTCGGCTACGCGATGCGCGGCCTCCCCGTGAGCGTTGCCTACGCGATCTGGACGGGGCTCGGCGCGGCGCTCACCGTGGGCGCGTCGATTGCCATGGGCATCGAAACCGTCTCGATCCTGAAGCTCGTGTTCCTCGCGGGGATCGTGGGCTGCGTGATCGGGCTTAAGTTCGCGAAGGATCCCGCGGCAGCCCCGGCACGGGCGAGCGCCTAAGAAGCGGTGTCGGATCCGGCGGCAGCGTCGGATCCGGCCCCCGCTACCCACACCGAAGCGGCGGCCGCAGCGCCCAGGCTCACGGGTTCGGCCCCGCCGCCGATGCGCACGGTGACCGTCTCGGAGTACGGCTCCCCCGGCAGCACCTCAAGCTCGGCGTCGACGACCAGGCCGCGGCTGGCAAAGTACTGCAGCATCGCCGTGTCCGAATCGGAGATGCGCTCCACGCGGACCCGGCACGGCGCAGTAACGCTCGCGAGAATCACGGCGTCTGGACGGTGCACGCGGCCGTCGGCGCTGGGGATCGGGTCGCCGTGTGGATCGCGCGTGGGGTACCCGAGCGCGCGGTCGACACGATCGATGAGCCCGTCCGAGACGGCGTGCTCCAGGCGATCGGCCTCGGCGTGCACTTCGTCCCACTCGTAGCCGAGTGCCTGCACGAGGTACGTTTCAAGGAGGCGATGCCGGCGGATCATCGAGACGGCGTGTTCACGGCCCGCATCGGTGAGCGTGACGCTTCCGTAGCGCGCGTGCCCGATCAGCTCGAGGTCGGAGAGCTTGCGGAGCGCATCGGACACGGTCGACAGCCGCACCCCGGCCGACTCTGCGATCGCGGAGTTCGATACTGGCGCGTCTGACCACTCCTGCAGCCCCCAAATCACCTTGAGGTAGTTCTGCATACTCGGGGAAAGATCGTCCACACTCACGCACTCAGGATAGCCCGATCGGTCGGGTGGAGCCCGCGCGACGTCGAGGAGCCGAGGACGCTGGAGCTATATACCGAATGCTGAATCGATTTGGCATGGCGCAACCCCGGCCCGTACGCTGGAGGGATCGAGCCAACCCTGAGCCGGAGGATCGCATGGACGCGCACCGCACTCCCGACTCCGATTGCGCTGAGGGCGGAGCAGCCCACGTCTCCCGCATTCACGCAGCGACGGCCGACTATCTGCGTGAGCTGACCGTTCACCGGTTTGCCAGCACGCCGCTACCCCGACAGCACCCGGAAGTCATCGCCGCTCTCGCCGGGGGCAAACATCTGCGGGCCCGCGCGTTCATCGCGACCGCGCTTGCTTACGGTGCGCGGGACGAGCGGCTCCTGCGCGAGGTCGCGGCGGCGATCGAGCTGATTCACACGGCATCCCTCGTCCATGACGACATCCTCGACGACTCGTCGCTGCGCCGAGGGGTGCCCGCGCTCCATGCAGCGACCTCGACGGGCACGGCGGTCCTCGTTGGCGACTCGCTCGTCGCCCTCGCGTTCGAAGCCGCCGTGGGGCGCGCAGGCGAGGTGACCGCCGCTCTCGCCCGCGCGTTCGGCGAGTTGTGCCTCGGTCAGCTCAGCGAGCCGGAGCTGGGCTGGGCCAACGACGCGCTCCCCGCGCTTGAACGCTACGGCGCCCTCAAAACGGGTGCCCTGTTCGGCGCCGCACTTGAGTGCGGCGGAATCGTAGCGGGGAGACCCCCCGCCGAGTGTGCCATGCTGCGCACGGCCGGGGTGCGACTCGGCCTCGCATTTCAGCTCGAGGACGATTTGCTTGACGTCCAGGGCGACGCCGCAGCGCTTGGCAAAGACCACGGGGCCGATTTAAGAAACGGAATCCCCACGTACCCACTGTGGCTTGCATATCGCGCACTGACCGCCGACCGCGCCGGTGAAGTCGCCATTACGCCAGGTGAGCTGGCCGCGACGGCCAACTCAGCCTGGATCGCGGATCGCACTGCGCAGCGCGTCGCCACGCTTGTTTCGGAGGCCCGCGCCACCGTGCCGCAACCAGCGCACGCGCGACTCCTGGAGATCGCCATCCAGACCGTCGTACCCGCCACGGTGCCACCCACCCCGCACCCCACAGAGACTCTCCCCGACGGAAGCGAGACCCCATGAAGCAGCGCCGCATCACCATCAAGGACGTCGCTCACGAGGCGGGCGTTTCCGTGGCCACCGCCTCTGAGGCACTCAACGGAAAGGGGCGAGTCGCTCCCGCCACCAGACAGAACGTCATCGACACGGCGGCACGGCTCGGCTACTCAGCGAACCGGCTCGCAAAGAACCTGAACGCTGGCCGCACTGGGTCACTCGTGCTCGCTGTGTCGCCGCTGTCCACCCAGTCACCCTCTCCCGGCATCCAACCGGAGTGGGACGTCGAGTACTACTTCCGTGTGCTGAGTGGGGCAAGCGCGCACGCGTTCAAGCGCGGGTTCCTTCTTTCGATGCTCCCGTCGAGCGAATCGTCACGCAACTTCCTTTCTGCCGCCGACGGCCTCATCGTGGTAGACCCCAGCCAGGACGACCCGCTAGTGTCCGCCGCCGCCGCAATCGGGATCGCGTGCGCCACGATCGGACGCAACTGGGACGATCTTTCTTGGGTTGACAACGATTTCTCAGCAGGCACGATGACGGCGCTCAGTCACTTGAGCGAGATTCAGCCGGCGCACCCCGCACTGTTCCTGAGCGAGACGAGCTCGTCTTACGTCAGAGACGAGCTCGCCGCGTACCTCGACTGGTGTTCGGAGGCCGGGCTTGACCCAGTGATCCTACGTTCACCAGGGCCGCGAGTCGACGAGGCGGAGCCAGTGATCACGGCAGCGCTCGCAGACCCCGACCGCCGCTTCGACGCCGTAGTGACGACGCTCGACACGCTCGCCCACGCCACCGAGCGCAGCGCTCAGGCACTCGGGCTCGACGTCCCCGGAGACCTCCAGATTCTGAGTCTGGCAGACAGCCGATACTTGGATTACGGACTCCAGCGCCCCATCACCGCGCTGGATCTCGACCCGGTCCGGCTCGGCGAGATCGCTGTGGAACTCCTTCTCGACACACTTGATGGAACAGCGGAGCGCCGCCGGGAACTCGTCCCGACGACGCTCACTGTGCGCAACTCGACGCGCACGCCCGAGTAGCTCAGCTCTCCCTGGCGGCGGCGAGGCCGTCACCCCGGCGCTCACGGACCCGACCTTCATCGTCGCCCTCGTCCTCGTCATCAGCCGATTCGTCGCGCTCGAACACCACGATCGTTGAACCAGTCGAAGCCGCGAAAAGCCGCTTTCGGTGCACCCACGCTTCGACCCCGATGCCGAGGAGCCCGATGGCGGCGATACCGAGCACTGTTGACCAGTCACTTGCCCAGCCGGCACCACTCTCGCGCGGCCAAGCGACATTCACGATCTGGAATACGAGCCAGATCAGCGCGAGCGAACCAACCGCCTTGCCGGCTCTGCCGAGAAAGAGCGTGGGGTCGTCGCTCCACCGCCCCCGCATCCGAGCTACGGCGATTCCGAGTACCGGGAACAAGAACGAGATGAAGAAGCCAACCGAGGAGAACGAGATCAGGGCCATCTGAATCCCCTCGCTCTGGAATGGCAGGAACAGGAGCGCCGCGATAATCGCGGTGACGATCACTGCGCGGCGTGGGAGCCCCGTCACACCAGACAACCGAGTGAGGAACCGGGCAAACGGCAGTTCACCGTTGCGGGCTGTGGCCCAGACGATTCGTGACACCGTGATCTGGATCGTCATGAGGCTCGCAGCAAACGCGACCACGAAGAGGGCGAGAATCGCCCGGAACACCGGCTCCGGGAAGGTCGCCGCAATAATTGCGACGGCGGGGTCTGCCGCGTTGTCTGGATCCTGCAGGAACGCGTCGCTCGGCACGGCGAGCGTGAACGCGAGCGTGCTGAGCAGCACGATGATCATGATCGCGAAGAAGGACACCACCATGGCGCGTGGCACTGCCCGCTTGGGACGCTTCACTTCCTCCGCGATTGAGCTCGCACTCTCGAACCCGATCGCGAAGTAGCTTGAGAACGCGATTGCCATCACGAGTGGGGCGGAGAAGAACGCACCGCTGTACTCACCAAGAGACTCCGGCGAGAGGTATTCGAGGCCCTGGTGACGCTCGAAGAAGAGCAGCCAGATCGCCACTCCAATTGACCCGACGGCCTCGGCGATGATGACGGTGACCATCAGGATCTTGATGAAGACTCGCCCAGCGAGGTTTACGAGCGTACTGAAGGCGAGCATCCCAACGGCGAGCCAGGTGACAAGTTCGTGCCCAGCGGCGGGAACGTCGAAGATGGGCGGAATGAGTACGGCTCCCGCGTACGCAACCGCCGGGAGCGTGATGAGGAGGGTCCAAATGTAGGTCCAGGAGGCGAACCAGCCGTATCGGTGCCCGAGCAGCCGGCGGGACCACTGGTAGATTCCCCCTGAATCGGCCCACTTCGAGGCAAGAACGCCGAGCGTGAGCACGACAATGAACTGGCCAGCGAACAGAATCATGCCGCCCCAGATAAACGCGGGGCCGGATGTGGCGAGCCCCACACCGAGAACGCTGTACACCGCCACAATTGGCGAGACGAACGCGAACGCTACGGAGAGCGCTGAGAACATGGTGAATTCACGTTTCATCACCGTCGGCGCCGTGGTCATAGAAACTCCTTTGCTTCAATTCGGCGACGGAGTGCGACGGTCGTCGGCGCATCCGCCCGGAGGTGGTCGGACACCCCAGGCACGTACCCCCTGCTCGGTCCGAAAGTCACGCTACCCCAGCCGAAACGTTTAGACAAGTCGCTATTTCGTTATTAATTACGTAGGATTCATACCTGAAACGATTTGGCAACAGTCAGCTCGCCCGCGTGCGCCCAGAGGAGAATTCATGCACTCGCTCCGAATTACTGTCATCCAAGACGCACCAGAGCCGCGAAACCCCGCGGCAAATCTCGCGCGCATCATCGAGCAGCTTCGCCGCGGAGACGCGGACCTCGTCGTGTTCCCCGAGCTCTTCGTTACCGGATACCAGACCGGTGGGCTCCCCGAACTTGCGCTCTCACCCAACGACCCACTGATTCGCACGGTCGCCGCAGCATGCCGGGAGACCAGCACCGCGGTACTGGCCGGTTTCATCGAACCCGCAAACCACGGTTTCTACGATGCGTACCTCGCCATCGATCGCGACGGCACGATCCACGACCCCATCCGCAAGACGCACCTCTTCGGCAACGAACGGGCCGCCTTCCTGCCCGGAGACCACCTTGCCCCGGTGACACTCTGCGGCACCAAGATTGGCGTCATCAACTGCTTCGAGCTTGAGTTCCCCGAGGTCGCACGCACCCACGTGCTCCGGGGAGCAGAGCTCCTGATCGCGGGCTCCGCGAACATGCACCCGTACGAGCTTGACCATCGGATTGCGGCCACCGCACGCGCGCTCGAGAATCGAGTGCCGCTCGCGTACGCAAACCGAGTGGGCAAGGAGTCAGGCCACCACTTCTGCGGGTCGAGCCGCGTCATCTCCGCCAACGGTGAAACACTGGCCGCGCTCGGCACCGCCGAGTCGGCCGAGATCTCAGCCACTGTGGACACGGGGCGAGCGACCTCCGGTCCGACCAACATGCTCGCGCAGCGACGTCCCGAGCTCTACGCGTAGGAGCCGTCAGCGCCGACACAGGCAGGCTCGCGCGCGGCGCGGATAGGCCACCCCTGGAAAGCGGGGACGCCGCGGCAGCAGCCACCGCGACGCCCCCGAACTCCATGGCGCTACCCGATGTAGATCGGCTCGCTCGGCGAACCTGCATGGAACGCGAGGGCTTCAAGCGCGATTCTGCCAGCGAAGAGCTGGGTGCGCGTCGAGTGATCGAGCGACGGCGCTGGCTCTGCGACGTCGAGCCCGATCAGGCCCGCCGGAGCGATTCCGCGCACGATCTCAAACGCCTCGCGAATGGTCATACCGCCAGGCGTCGGGGCGCAGGTGCCGGGCGCGAAGGCCGCATCGAGCGCGTCAACGTCGAACGTGAGATAGAACCCGTCCTCCCCCACCCGCTCGAGGATCTGCTCCACCGCCCACACCGTGCCCTTCGCCCAGATGTCTTCGAGCCAAATCACGCGAATCCCGTTGTCGCGGCAGTACTTCAGCTCGGTTTTCGGGTTCATCCAGCCGTTGATCCCCACGAGCACCATCTTCGCGGGATCATATCCATTGTCGACAGCGCGGGTGATTGTGCAGCAGTGACTCAGTTCTTCCCCACCGACATCCGGCGCGGAGTCGAGGTGGGTGTCAAACTGCACCCACCCCGGACTGGTGCCCGGCTTCTTCGCGGCCTTTCCCACCGGGATGCTCACCGAGTGGTCCCCGCCAAACACCACGGGGATCGCCCCACCCGCAACAATCTCAGTAATGTCCGCCTCGACCCGTTCAAACGTTTTTGGGGTGTTCCCGAGTGCGACATGGCAGTCGCCGCCATCGAAGAGCGGCAGGTGCGCGAACAGGTCAAAGTCGAACGTCGCCTGAAAATTCGTGTACTGCACCGAGGTCTCTCGAATCGCTCGCGGGCCGTAGTTCGCGCCACTGCGACTAATGGTGGTCGCGTCAAACGGGAAGCCGTACACGACCGCTTTTGCCCCGGCTGCCGCGATCGCCTCGCGCGTGAGCTCAACCTTCGGCACACCCATAAACGTGCCGCCGAGGCCGCCGTGCAGCAGTCCATTCCACATCGTCTCGTCGAACGATCCCGCCGATACTTCACTCATGTTGTCCTCGTTCCATAGTGGCGCGGCACACCGCGCCCCGAATGATGAAACGTTTTGGAGCCTCATTGCTTCACAAGCACTACGCTGCCGAAACGCTTCGGCAATCGTAACAGCGGGACTCCTTCAAAGTCCAGGAGATCGTGGCGCACCGCCCCCGCGCGACCCGCGGCCGCGGGCACCAGCCCCGGGCTAGTGAGTGTCGAGGATCGCGCGGAGCCGCACGAGCGCGTGCTCAAACTCGGCGTCGTCCGGGCCGCCCATGCCGAGCACGAGTCCGGCCATCCCGGGTTCGCGGTCTGGGCGCTGCCAGTAGCTCGCGAGCCCCTGCACGCCGAGCCCCTCGGCGCGCGCCACCGCGAGCACCGCGCTCTCGCGGGCCGCGGCGTCGCGGCCCGGACCGGCGCCGTGGCCGCGGACAGGACCGGGACCGGCGCTCGCACCGGAACCAGCGGCACCGGACCGCGAACCCGCGCCAGCACCGACGGTCCCCGCATCGGCACCCGCCGCACCGGCCCCCTGGAACTCGATCACGGCGTGGAGTCCGCCGTCCATCGGGCGCACCCGGACCCCGGCCGCGCCGGCCAGCCGGTCCGACACCGCGTCGCGCCGCGCCGCGTAGCGCCGCAGCATTCGGGCGGTGTGGCGCCGCAGCTCCCCGCTCGCAAGGTATCTCGCGAGCGCGGCCTGCACCACGCCGGAGACGGGGCCGCCGAGCTCGCGCCGCAGCGGTTCGAGCCGCGCCCGCAGCCCGGCGGGCGCGAGCAGGTAGCCAGCGGCGAGCCCCGGCGCGATGGTGCGCGAGAACGTCCCGAGCAGCACCACCGAGCCGCGCTCTGGATCGTCGAGCGCGGCGAGCGTGGGGAGCGCGCTTCCCGTGTAGCGCAGCTCCGAGTCGAAGTCGTCCTCCACCACCACCACCCCCGTACGCCGCGCCCAGGCGAGCAGCTCGCGGCGGCGCGGCAGCGGCAGCGAACCGCCGAGCGGATACTGGTGGCTCGGCGTGACGATCACTGCGTCGAGGAGCCCCTCGGGGAGGCGCCGCGTGTCGAGCCCCTCCGCGTCGGTCGGGAGCGCCACGATGCGCGCCCCGAAGCGCTGGGCGGCGCCGCGCAGCGAGGGCAGGCCGGGATCCTCCACCCCGACCACCAGTTCACGTCCCCGCGTGCCGCCGAGCGCGGTGAGGAGCAGCCCGAGCCCGTCGCGCGTACCGGCGGTCACCAGCACGTCGCTCGCGGCGCGCGCGGTGCCGCGCATGCGGCGCAGGTGCTCGGCGAGCTCGCGGCGCAGCGCCGGATCACCGAGCGCTGGCGGGGCCACGTCCACGCGCGCCGCAGCCTCGCGCCAGGCGCTGCGCCAGGCCGGGCCGACGACGGAGTCGGTGATCGGCTGCCCCGGCGCGAGCGGATCCGGCACGGCGGCCCGCTCGGGGGCGGGGTCCCCGGTCCCGGGTGTCGGCGCCTCGGGTCGTGGGACACCACGGGATCCCGCGGCGCTCGCGGCCTCCAAGCCCCCCGCGGCGCCTCCGGCTCCCGCGGTCGGCCCAGCCCCCGCGACCCCGGCATGCGACTGCCCCGCGCCGGGTTCCGTCAGCTCGAGGGCAGGGTTTACTCGCGTGCCGCGGCCGTGGCTCGCCGCGAGATAGCCCTCGGCGATGAGCTGCTCGTAGGCGACCACCACCACGCCGCGGGCCACGCCGAGCCGGCGGGCCAGCTCACGAGTCGCGGGCACCTGTTCGCCTGGCCGGAGCGTTGCCGCGTCGATCGCCTCGCGCAGGGCAGCGGCCAGCTGCACGGGCAGCGACGCCTCGGCCGCCCGGTCGAGCTGCACGGGGAACCCCCCGGCCGCGACGCCGACCTCGCTCATGCGAACTTCACCTCCCGGTCCGCGAAGCGCGCACGCATCACGTCGATCGCCTCGGGGTTGTCGTCGATGAGCACGAAGCGGCGATCGAGCTCCGCCGCCGCGGCCCCCGTCGTCCCGCTCCCCGCGAACGCGTCGAGCACCCAGTCCCCCGGGCGCGACGATGCCTGCACGATGCGCCGCATGATGCCCACGGGCTTCTGCGTGGGGTAGCCGGTGCGCTCCTGACCGGTGGGCGACACGATCGTGTGCCACCAGGTGTCGGTGGGGAGTTTGCCGCGCGCCGCCCGCTCCGGTGTGACCAGGCCGGGCGCCATGTACGGCTCGCGGTCCACGGCCTCGGCATCGAAGTAGTAGTGATCCGGCAGCTTCGCGTACACGAGAATATTGTCGTGTTTGGCGGGCCAGCGCCGCTTGGTGCGGGCGCCGTAGTCGTACGCCCAGATGATCTCGTTGATGAAGCACTCTGGACCGAACAGCGCGTCCAGCAGCACCTTCGCGTAGTGCACCTCGCGGTAGTCGAGGTGCAGGTAGAGCAGGCCGTCGGGCGAGAGCACACGCCAGGCCTCCTCAAGCCGCGGCTCTAAGAAGTCCCAGTAGTCGCGAAAGCGGTCGTCGTAGGCGAGCGTCATCTCGCGGGTGACGTCGTACCCCTGCCCGCGGAATCCCAGGCGGCCGCCCTCCGACCGCACCCCCCGCACCCGCTCCGCCTGGCGCGCGCGCCCGGTGTTGAACGGCGGATCGAGGTACACCACAGCAAACGCGCTCCCCGGCAGGCTGCGCAGGATCGGCAAATTGTCGCCCGCGTACACCACGTCGGGGCCGGCCGGTTCCCAGCGCTCTAGCATCCGTCAAGCGTAGCGCCCGGACCGGGCTGCCACGGGCGCGAGCGGCACGGGGCGCGGGGCCCGTCGGGTAGCGTGGACGGGACGCACCCGCGACCGAAGGAGCTCACCGCATGATTCGACTCGGCATGATCACGATCGATACTGGCGATGCGCGCGCGCTCGCGGCCTGGTGGGCGGAGCGCCTCGGCGGCGAGATCGTGCACGACGCCGACGGCTGGTTCTGCATCGTCCAGGCCCCGGAGGTGCCGCTCGCGCTCGGGTTCCAGCTGGTCGAGTCGCCGACTCCCGGCAAGAACCGGGTGCACCTCGACCTCGACCGCACACCAGATGTCGATCGCGACGCGATGGTGGCCGAGTGGGTGGCGGCCGGGGCGACGCACCTTGGGCGCCGCGGCGAGGCGGGCTTCTCGTGGGACACCTTCGGTGACCCCGACGGCAACGAGTTCTGCATCGGCGACCCGCACTAGCCGCGCGGTCGCGCCCACCCACACCTCATCTGACGCCAAAGGACACACATGAACACGCAGCGAGTGCGCGATCACCTGACCACGCTGGGGTGGACCGGGGACATCCTCGAGTTCGCCGAGTCGAGCGCGACCGTCGAGCTCGCCGCCGCCAAGGTCGGCACCGAACCGGCCCGGATCGCAAAGACCCTCGGGTTCTACGACCCGCAGGATCCGAGCCGCGCCGTGCTGGTGGTCGCGGCGGGCGACGCGCGCGTCAACGGCGGGCGCTACAAGCGCGAGTTCGGCGCGAAGCCGCGCATGCTCCAGGGCGACGACGTGCTGGCGCTCACCGGGTACCCGATCGGCGGGGTGTGCCCGTTCGCGCCGGCGGAGACCGCGCGGGTGTTCCTCGACGCGTCGCTGCGGCGCTTCGCGACGGTGTTTCCGGCTGCGGGCACGGCGACGAGCGCCGTCGAGATCCCGGTCGGCCGCCTCGCCGAGCTCTCGGGCGCGGCGGGCTGGGTAGACGTGACGCTCGGGTGGCAGGACGAGACGACGGCGCCGTAGCGGGCCGCGCGTCGAGGCCGCCGCACCCCTGGCTGCGCTCCCCGCCGGCGCTAGACCGCCGGGGTGAGGTCGAGCGCGGCCTCGCCGGGCGCGAGGCGCGGATCGACGATCGCGGCGAGCACCGCGGGGTCGAGATCCGCGATCGTCGCGGGCGACCACGCGGGGGTGCGGTCCTTGTCGATCACCTGGGCGCGCACCCCCTCAGCGAAGTCCGGCCGCGGCGCGAGCCGCCCGAGCACGCGGAGGTCGTCTGCGAGCACCGCGGCGAGATCCAGGCGCTCGCGGCAGGTGCGGTCGAGCTGGGCGAGAGTCACGGCGACCGAGGTGGGGCACATGCCCGCCACGAGTTCTGCGGTGGCCGCGGCCTCCGGGTGATCGCTCGCCGCGAGCGCCGCGCTCAGCCGAGTCGCCGCGCCGGCCGGATCGGCCGAGGCGGCGGGGTGCTCGGTTCCGAGCGCCGCTGCGGCGATCGGGTCCCACCAGGTCGCCGCGTCGATGACGGAGCCGGCGGCGGGCCGCGGCGCCGGCTCCGCGAACCGCGCGCACGCGAGCCCGGGCTCTTCCCCTGCGGCGAGCGCCGCGCGCAGGTCGCCGAGCCGCGCGCTGGGGACGAAGTGGTCTGCGAAGCCGAGCGCGAGTGCGTCGGCCGCGCCGAACTCGCCCGCGGTCACTGCGAGGAACTCGCCGAGTCGCCCCGGCGCACGGGAGAGCAGCAGGTGCCCGCCCACGTCTGGGGCGATCCCGATCCGCACCTCCGGCATTGCGAGCCGGCTGCGCTCCGTGACAATCCGGTGGGCGGCGTGCCCGCCCAGTCCGATCCCGCCGCCCATCGCGATCCCGTCCATGATCGCCACCACCGGCACCGGGGACGTGGCGATCCAGTGGTCGACGGCGTACTCGAGCGCGAGGATGCGCACCGATCCGACCCCGGAGAGCTCTTTGATGTCGCCGCCGCCGCAGAAGCCGCGCTCCCCCGCCCCGTCGAGCAGGATCGCGGTGGGGGCGTCCGCCTCGCGGGCGGCCGTGCGCGCAGCCCCGAGGGCGCGGGCGAGGATCCCGAACATCTCCTCCGAGAGCGCGTTGATGGCGCGCGGTCGGTTGAGCGTCACGTGGGTGATCGCGCCGTCGCGGCGCACGAGCACCAGCGGCTCGGTGGGGACGGCGGGGGTCGCTGGGGCTGCGGTGCTCATATCAGCACCGTAGCAGCGGCCGTCCACCGCGGCACTCGGTCGCGCCGTGGCGGACGGCTCGGGCTACGGGGTAGGCGCGTGGGCGTCGTAGCGCATGAAGCCGCGCGCGGTGCGAACGAGCACCAGCATGATGCCGAGGATCAGGATCCCTCCGATGAGCGGCGGGGCCCAGAGCGCGATCAGCGTGGCGAGCCCGCCGGCGACGAGGTCACCGATTCGCGGGCCGCCGGCGACCACCACGTAGAACAGCCCCTGCATACGACCGCGGACGTCGTCGGGCGCGGCGGTTTGCAGGATCGTGGTGCGGAACACCGCGCTGACGTTGTCGGCCGCGCCGGTTCCCGCGAGCGCGATGCACGCGAGCACGATGGCGGGCACCACGGGCTCGCCCGGAGCTCCGGGACCCACGATGAGTCCGGTGCCGAGCAGCACCACGCCGAACAGCGCGGTGCACGCGCCGAACGCTGCGACGGCGAGCGTCACGGCCCGGCCCTGCAGCCGCACGGCGCCGAGCGGCCCGGAGAAGAGTCCGCTGAGCAGCGCCCCCACGGCGAAGGCGGCCGTGAGGATGCCGACGGTGATGGGGCCGCCGCCGAGCACCAGCGCGCCCGCCGCGGGGAACACCACGCGCGGGGAGCCGAGGATCATGGCGATCAGGTCCCACACGAACGTGGCGCGCACGTTTGGCGCGTGCCGCAGGAACCGGAGGCTCTCGAGCACCGAGTCGAGCCCGAGCGCGCGGCGCGGGCCGTCGGGCGTGAGCGTGGGCAGGCTGAGGATCCCGAGGAACGCCCCCGTAAAGAGCACCGCGTCGAGCAGGTACGTCCACGGGAACCCCACGCTGGCGACGAGCACGCCGGCGACGGCCGGCCCGACGGTGATCGCGAGCCCCATGGTGATCCCGCTCAGCGCGGCCGCGGCCGGCAGCAGTTGCGGGCTGAGCAGGCGCGGCAGGATCGCACCGCGCGTGGCGCCGAGGATCGTCGCGGCGGCCGCGTTGACCGCGGCGAGCGCGTAGTAGGGCCAGGTGACCGAGACGTCGAGGAACGCGATCGTCGCCATGACACTGATGCTCACCCAGGCGACGATCGCGGTCACGAGGGCGACGCGACGCCGGTCGTACGTGTCGGCGAGCGCGCCGCCCACGAAGCCGGCGAGGATCATCGGGCCGAGCGCCCAGAGCGCCACGAACGACACGGCGAGGGTCGACTCGGTGAGCGCGTACACGTGCAGGCCAACCGCCACGATGGTCACCTGCGCGCCGATCTGGGCGACCGCGGTGCCGGTCCACAGCTTCGCGAACGCCGGGCTCTCGCGCAGGGGCGTGATGTCAACGAAGACGGATCTGGCGCGGCGTCTGGGCACGTGGTCGTCATCGTGGGGCACCGCTGTACGGTACCACCCGAGCGGTTCGCCGAGCGCGCTCGCGTCGCTCTGTTGCGCGGCCGCTCGTGCAATAGGCTCAGAGGGTGTTCGATGATCGGTATGACGGCGATCCGCTGGCCCGCATGAAGCCGCGGCGCGGCCCGGTTGAGCGGCGGGAGGTGCCGCTCGCGCGCGGTCTCGTCGTGGAGCACAGCGAGACCGAGTGGTGCGGTGCCGTGGTGGGCGCACGCGAGGGCCTCATCCAGCTCGAGGACTTCCGCGGCAAGGTCCGCGCCTTCCCGCTCAGCGACGGCTTCCTGATCGACGGGGAGCCCGTGCGCCTGGTGGCGCCGAAGCGCGCGCCGAGCGGCCGGCAGCGCACCGCCTCCGGCTCGTTCGCCACAGCCCCGCAGCGGGCGCGTGTGGCGATGCCGAGCCGCATCTTCGTCGAGGGCAAGCACGACGCCGAGCTCGTCGAGCAGGTGTGGGGCGACGATCTGCGCGTCGAGGGCGTGGTCGTCGAGCTGCTCCAGGGCGCCGACAACCTCGCCGACGTGCTCGCCGAGTTCGGCCCCGGCGCCGAGCGGCGCGCTGGCGTGCTGCTCGACCACCTCGTGCCGGGCAGCAAGGAGTCGCGGATCGCCGACGCGATCGCGCGCGGCCCGCACGGCGCGCACGTGCTGATCGTGGGCCACCCGTTTGTCGACATCTGGCAGGCGGTCAAGCCGGGCCGCGTGGGCCTGGAGGCGTGGCCCGTGATCCCGCGCAGCATTGAGTGGAAGAAGGGCATCTGCCTGGCGCTCGGCTGGCCCGGTGACGAGCCGGCCGACATCGCCGACGCGTGGTCGCGGATCCGCGGCCGCGTGCGCAACTTCCGGGACCTCGAACCGGAGCTCGTTGGTCGCGTAGAGCACCTCATCGACTTCGTCACCGTCGGGTAGCTGCCCCGCGTCCTCGGGCGCCGCGGATCCGCCTGATCCGGTGCGACATACTCGGCAAGTTTGGACCCGTGCGGGGCTACCATGAGATCGGGAACCGGAGTTCAGGGAGGCCCACGTGTCAACACCCGCTTATCTCGTAATGCCGCAGTGGCAGGGGTCCCCCTCGTCACGCGCGATGCGCCTCGCGGACGGCGCGGCACTGCTCAGAGAAGACCTGCCGCCCACCGCACGCGTGGACGTTGCGGTCCCGCTCGAGGCGGGTGACGCGCTCGGCACCCCCGTCGCCAGACTGAGCAGTCTCGTGCAGGCTCGCGACGCGGCACGCACCGCAATCTCGGGGGCCGTCGAGAGCGGCCACGACACCCCGATCATCCTCGGCGGCGACTGCGCTTCCTCGCTCGCGGGGATCGAGCACGCCGCCTCCGGCGACGGCACGCTCGCGGTGCTCTGGCTCGACGCGCACCCCGACCTGCAGCACCCGGACACGTCGCCCTCGGGCGCCGCCTCCGGCATGACCCTGCGGCACGCGCTCGGCGACGGGGCGCCCGAGCTGGTGTCGGCGCACCCCCTCGACCCAGCACGGATCCTGCTCGCGGGAGCTCGCGCGTACGATCCGGAAGAGGACGAGGTGGCCGAGCGGCACGGGATCCGGGCGCTCGCACCCCACGACTCCCCCGACGAGTTTGCGGCGCAGCTCGTTGCCGCGCTCGGAGACGCCGACCGGCTCTACGTGCACATCGACCTCGACGTGCTCGATCCGGCCGAGTTCGCCTCGGTGCACACGGCGGTGCCGTTCGGCCTCGGCATCGGCCACGTCACGGCCGCGCTCCGCGCCGCCGTCGCGGCGGTCCCCCTGGCGGGCGCGGCGATCTGCGAGTTCGCGCCAAGTGATGACGCAGCCGCCGCCGAGGACCTCCCCACCGTGCTGCGGATCCTTGCGGCGCTCACCTCCGGCGGCCAGCGGGCGGCGGCGTGAGCGCGACACCGCGGGCGCTTCCCCTCGCGCGCCTCGGGTACTGGTACGCGACCGCGGTCGGCTTCGTGTGGGGAACGATCTGGAGCACCGGCAGGGTGGAGCGGCACGACGGACTGTGGGTGTTCCGGGGCATGCCCAAGTGGACGTTCGGCCGCGGCGGGAGCTGCGTCGGCGCCTGCTACCTCACCGCCCACAACGCGGGTCCCGCGGTGCTGCGGCACGAGCGCGTCCACGTGGAGCAGTGGCGACGCTACGGCCTCGCCCTTCCGCTCCTGTACGCGCTCGCCGGGCGCGACCCCCTGCAGAACCGGTTCGAGATCGAGGCTGGTCTGCGCGACGGCGGCTACGTGCGCGGCCCCGTACCGCGCACCGCACCGCCCGCTGCTCCCGCGGCCCGCTGAGCCCCTGGCGCGGTGCGGCCTACACTTGACGCATGAGCACCGAGGCGAGCACCCCAGCGGACGACGAGTTCAGGTTTCTCGCGAGCGACGCCGCCCGTGTGGGACGCACCGGCCCGCTGCCTCAGGTGGCCCGAGTCGCCGTCCCGGTCGGTGACGGGCGCGCGCTCAGCGGGCTCGCGTTCGAGCCCGGGACGCCGCCGCGCCTCGTCGCGCTCCACGGTGCCGGGCTGAACGCACACAGCTTCGATCCGATGCTCCTCGCGCTCGACGCCCCGGCCGTCGCGCTCGACCTTCCCGGCCACGGGCGCAGCGACTGGCGCGCGGACGCCGACTACCGCCCCGATCACCTCGCCGACGACATCGTCACAGCCCTTGAAACGCTCGCACCCGAGCCCGTGGTGCTGCTCGGGCACTCACTCGGCGGGCTCACGGCCGCGCTCGCCGCCGCCGCGCGCCCCGAGCTCGTCCGTGCGCTCGTGATCGTCGACATCACCCCCGGCGTCTCACCGCAGGGCGACGCCGGGGCAATCGCCGAGTTCATCTCGGGCCAGCGGGATTTCGGGTCGATCGCGGAGATCGTTGAGCGAGCGATCGCCTTCGGTATCGGCTCCGATCGCGAGGCGCTCACCCGCGGCGTCGCGCTCAACACGCGGCACCGCCCCGACGGGCGGCTCGAGTGGACCCACCACTTCGCGCACCTCGATGGGCTCTCCCCCGCCTCCGACGATCCGCACCCGTACGCGCAAATCTGGGCGTCGCTCCAGACGCTCGAAGCGCCGCCGATACTGATCCGGGCCAGCCACGGCATGGTGGACGCGGCGCTCGCCGCGGAGTGGGCCGAGCAGCTCCCCGCGAGCCGCATTGAGACACTCACCGGACCGCACAACCTGCACGAGGCCGCGCCGCGCGAGCTCGCCGCGGCGCTCGCGCAGATCATTCCCGGGGCCGCGGGCTCCGCATAACAACCCTGCAACAAGGCACGGCTCAGTTCGGCGGAGAGCGCCCCCGCCGCGTAGTGTCGGCTATCGATGCTCGCGCACGGTGGCGCGTGGAATCACCTGCCCACCGCCCGCGCACGCCGCGTGCTTGATCCGAGGAGCTCGCTTCACGTGCCCGACCCCGACACCGCCACGCACGGCGTTGCCGCCCACACGCCCAGACGCCGACGCCCCGCGGGCCGCCTGCTGGCCGCGCTCTTCGCGAGCGTCGCCGTGGTCGCCTGTGTCGCCGCGTTCGCCTCCGGCGGCCCCGCCGCGGGGCAGAGCGCCGCCGACGACGGCGGCAGCGACGGCACCGTCAGGATCGGCGTGATCCTCGAGCCCACGAGCCTCGACATTCGCGGCAACCAGGGCGTGGCCACCAGCCAGATCCTCACCGACAACGTGTACCAGGGACTGATCGGCGTCAAGGCGGGCACTGTCGATGAGATCGTGCCAGTGCTCGCCACAGAACTGCCCCGGGTGAGCACGGACGGCCGCACCGCGACCTTCACGATCCGCGACGGCGTCACGTTCCACTCGGGCGGTGCGCTCACGGCGGACGACGTCGTCGCCTCGCTCGCCGAGACGCTCACTCCGGAAAACGTCGGATTCGCCCCAACAATCGATCGGGTCGACGCGCGCACGATCCGGATCACGCTGGCGGAGCGCAACTCGGACCTGATGTGGCAGCTCGCAAAC
This sequence comes from Leucobacter luti, assembly GCF_004217175.1. Taxonomy (GTDB): domain Bacteria; phylum Actinomycetota; class Actinomycetes; order Actinomycetales; family Microbacteriaceae; genus Leucobacter; species Leucobacter luti. Next base: position 115,579 of record NZ_SHKI01000005.1, on the reverse strand, counting down.
ACGCCCGGCCTGATCCGCGAGGCGGCCGCGGACAACGACCTCGAGGTCACCGCGAATGGCACCGGCCCGTACCGCTTCGAGGCGTGGGACCGGGGTGAGACGCTGACTCTCGTGCGCAACGCCGACTACTGGGGCGCCCCGGCCACACTCGACCGCGCCGTATTCTCGTTCCTGCCGCAGGGGCGCGCCGCCGTGAAGGCCCTGCGTGGCGGCGACATCGACGTGCACACGGCTCTGCTGCCATCGCTCAGCCCCGAGTTCGAGGGCGACGCGGCGTACACCCTCAACCGCGCGCGCAGCACCGACGTGTTCACCCTCGCGTTCAACTCGGCGAAGGCGCCACTCAACGACCCACGCGTGCGCACCGCACTGAGCCGGGCGATCGACCCGGACGCGCTCATCGCCGCGCAGAACGGGAACGGCACCCCGCTCGGCAGCCCCGTCACCGAGCTCGACCCCGGGTTCGTCGATCTCACCGACGTCAACGCGTACGACCCGCAGTCCGCGCGGGACCTGCTGTACGAGGCGGGCCAGGATCACCTCACGCTCACCATCACCATGCCGGACCACTACGATCCCGCGCCGCTCGACCTGCTGAAGGGCCAGCTCGCGGACGTCGGTGTGGCGATCGTGGTGAAGCAGCTCCCGTTCTCTGCCTGGCTTGAACAGGTGGTCAGGAACCACGACTACCAGGTGAGCTACGTCGACCACGCGGAGCCCCGCGGTCTCGCCGACTACGCACATCCCGGCACGTACTTCGGCTACGACAGCCCACGGGTGCAGGAGCTGTACGCCCGAGCGCTCGCGGAGGCGGATCCCGCGGCGGCGGCCGCGCTGTTCAGCGAGGCAGCCGCGCAGGTCGCGGCCGACGCTCCGGCGAAGTGGCTCGTCAACTACGCCCCCACGAACGTGCTCAGCACGCGGATCGCCGAGTTCCCGCGCGAGAACACGAACTCCCGCATCAACCTCGCGGGCGTTCGCCTCAACTGACGCGCGGCCGCGCCAGCGGTGATCCCGCGTGAACGGGTCGCGCGAGTGCCGCTCGTGCTAGAGCGCCGCCTCGCCCGCCGGGACTTCCGCGCGCAGGCCGCGCAGGATCGCGTCGCGCAGATCCACCGGGGCGCTGTCCTCGCGCTCGTCTTCGCACGCGCGGCGCACCACCTCGGTGAGCTGGAGACACACGCTCTGCTCGTTCTGACACCCCGAGCACGTCTCGATGTGCTCGCGGATCGGGGCGGACTCCTCCGCGCACAATTCGCCGCGCAGCAGCTCGTACAGGTTTGCCTTTGCCTTCTCGCACCCGCAGTCGCTCATTGCACGTCTCCCTTCGCTGCCTTCGTAGTAAGTCCAACGCCCTGCTCGCGAGCGTATTCCCCGAGAGACTTCCGAAGTCGCGCGCGACCCCGGTGCAGGCGGCTCATCACGGTGCCGATCGGCACCCCCGCGATATCCGCAATCTCCTGATAGCTGAAGCCTTCCACGTCCGCGAGGTACACGGCCATGCGGAAATCCTCGGGCAGCGCATTGAGCGCGTCGGTGACCACCGTGTCTGGCGTGCGGTCAATTGCCTCGGCCTCCGCCGAGCGCGACGACATCGCCGTGGTCGATTCCGCCCCGCCAAGCTGCCAGTCCTCGAGGTCTTCAACGACGCCCAGATACGGCTCGCGTTGTTTCTTGCGGTACGTGTTGATGTAGGCGTTCGTCATGATCCGGTACAGCCACGCTTTGAGGTTCGTGCCCTCCTCGAACGACGCGAACGCGGCGAACGCTTTCGCAAACGTTTCTTGCACCAGATCCTGCGCATCCTGTGGATTGCGCGTCATCTTCATGGCGGCCCCGTACAGCTGATCGAGCAGCGGGAGCGCATCAGTGGTGAAGCGGCGTTCAAGCTTCGCCTGATCTGCGGTATCGGTCACGTGTTCGATCCTATCGGGCGCAGGCATGGAGCCCGATGAATCCGGGCGGATGCGCTGCTCAGTGCGCACATGCGCGGCCCGGTAGACTCGGTGGGGATGCTGATAGGAAAACTGAACCCCGGCAAAGACGGCGACGAGGCACGCTCCGGCGAGGACACTCCAGAGGCCGAGGCGCACTGGCCCGCGCCGCTCGCCACCGCGCCCGTCGACGCCCGGGTTGCCCTGCCCGGATCGAAGTCACTCACGGGGCGAGAGCTCATTCTCGCGGCCCTGGCCGACGGGCCCGGCACGCTCCGCGCCCCCCTCCACTCGCGCGACTCGGCCCTCATGATCGACGCGCTCCGCGCGCTCGGCACCGAGATCACGGAGCTCCCGAGCGACCGCGTGTTCGGCGGGGACCTGAGGATCACGCCGGCCGCGGAGCTGACGGGGTCCACCAGCATCGGCTGCGGGCTCGCGGGCACCGTTATGCGCTTCGTCCCGCCGCTCGCCGCACTCGCGCTCGGCCCCGTCGCGTTCGACGGCGATCCATATGCGCGCAAGCGCCCCATGCGCCCGCTGCTCGACGCACTGCGCGCCCTCGGCGCAGACATCGCCGACGAGGGGCGCGGCGCGCTCCCGTTCACGGTGCACGGCACGGGCAGCCTGCGCGGCGGCAGAGTCACGCTCGACGCATCGCTCTCCAGCCAGTTCGTGTCGGCGCTGCTGCTGGCAGCCCCCCGCTTCACCGAGGGCGTCCACGTGGTCCACACGGGCGAGCGGGTGCCGAGCGTGCCGCACATCGAGATGACGCTCGCCGCGCTGCGTGCGCGCGGCGTCGATGCCGATTCCCCCGCTCCGGGCGAGTGGCGCGTCGCCCCCGGCCCGATCCGCGCGCTCGACGCCACCATTGAGCCAGACCTCTCGAACGCCGCCCCGTTCCTCGCGGCGGCGCTCGCCGCAGGCGGTTCGGTGACCGTGCCGGAGTGGCCGGCGACGACCACGCAGGTCGGCGACCAGCTGCGCACTCTCCTCCCCGAGTTCGGCGCGCAGCTGACCGTCAGCGCGGATGGCGCAGTGACCGCCACCAGCGACGGCACGATCCGCGGTGTGCGACTCGATATCCCCGAGGCCGGCGAGCTCGCCCCCACCCTGATCGGGCTCGCGGCGCTCGCCGCGCACGGCACCGACGGCACCAACGGCGTAGCCAGCGAGATCACCGGGATCGGCCACATCCGCCACCACGAGACCGATCGGATCGCCGCGCTGGTCGCCGAGATCCGCGGCCTTGGCGGCAGCGCTGAGGAGCTCCCCGACGGCATCAGGATCGCTCCCGCGGCGCTGCACGGCGGTGTCTGGCACAGCTACGCCGACCACCGCATGGCGACCACCGGAGCGCTCATTGGCCTGCGTATCCCCGACGTCGAGGTTGAAGACGTGGCGAGCACCGGCAAGACGCTCCCGCAGTTCCCCGAGCTCTGGCAGCGCATGCTGGGCGGTTGGACGCCGGAGGCGCCCAGCGAGCGCTCGTTCATCCAGGGACTGACGCTGTGAGCTGGCTCACCCCCGACGACGATGACGAGGACGGCCCGTACGGCGAGTACGCGGATCACCGGGTGCGCGAGCGCCCAAACCCGAAGGCGAACCGGCCGCGCACGAAGCGGCGACCGGATCACGACGACGCCGTCATCGGCATGGTCACCGGAGTCGACCGCGGCCGCTACTCGGTCCTCGTCCCCGCCGGTGCGGATCCGGCCGACCCGACTGAGCGCGAGGTGGTCGCCGCGCGCGCTCGTGAGCTGCGCCGCACCCCCATCGTGATTGGCGACCGCGCGCAGCTCGTCGGCGACGCGAGCGGCGAGGAGGGCACCCTCGCCCGCATCGTCGGCATCGAGGAGCGCCGCACCCTGCTGCGCCGCAGTGCAGACGACAGCGACCAGGTCGAGCGGATCATGGTGGCGAACGCCGACCAGATGTTCATCGTGGTCGCCGCCGCGAACCCCGAGCCGCGCGTGCGCCTGGTAGACCGCTACCTCGTCGCCGCGTACGACGCGGGGATTCAGCCGATCATCTGCATCACCAAGGTGGACCTCGCGGACCCCGAGCCGTTTCTCGCGCACTTCGCGGCGCTCGAGGTGCCCGTGTTTCGCTCCGCCCAGGGAGACGAGCCGCTCGCGGATATCCGCGCCGCCCTCGCGGGGAAGACCAGTGTGTTCGTGGGGCACTCGGGGGTCGGCAAGTCGACACTCATCAACGCGCTCGTGCCCGAGGCCGGGCGCGCCACGGGCCACGTCAACGAGGTTACCGGCCGCGGGCGGCACACGTCATCCTCGTCCGTCGCGTTCCGCGCGGCCACCCCTGGCAACCCGGCGGGCGACTCCGGCTGGGTGATCGACACCCCCGGGGTGCGCTCCTTCGGCCTGGGGCACGTGACCAGCGACGGGATCCTGCGCGGCTTCACCGACCTCGCCGAGCTGATCGACCGCTGCCCGCGAGGCTGCACCCACCAGGACGACGCGCCAGACTGCGAGCTCGACGCGGCCATCGCCGACGGCCGGCTCGACGAGCTGGGCGCGATGCGGGTCGAGTCGCTGCGCCGCCTCCTGAAATAGCCCCGGCACCGTGTCGGCGGTGCTCGCTAGGCTGGGCGTATGACTGATCGCGTAATTCTCGAGCCCGGACAGCCCGCCCCCGACTTCGCCCTCCCCGACCAGGACGGCGTCACGCGCAAGCTCGCCGACTATCGCGGCGAGAAGGTGGTGCTGTTCGTGTACCCGCAAGCGATGACCCCGGCGTGCACCACGGAGGCGTGCGAGTTCCAGGAGTCCTCGGCGCCGCTCGCGGCCGCCGGCTACCGCGTGCTCGGCCTCTCTCGCGACGCGGTTGAGCGGCTGCGGCGTTTCGCCGATCGCGACGCGCTTGAGTACCCGCTCCTCAGCGACCCCGACACCGCAGTGCACGTCGCGTACGGCGCCTTTGGAGAGAAAAACAGCTACGGCCGCATCGTCGAGGGCGTGATCCGCTCCACCTTCGTGATCGACGAGGCCGGCAAGATCGAGCACGCGCTCTACAACGTCAAGGCGACCGGGCACGTGGCCCGGGTCTTGAAGCTGCTCGGCGTCGCTGCAGCCTGAGCGCGGCCCGGGGAACCGGGTGCACGGGGCCGCTCGAGCACCCGGTTTCCCGGTGCGCTCGGCTATACGGCGATACCGCGATACGGCTGGGGGCTACTCCCCCGGAACCACCGGGGCGTCCGGGCGCGCGAGCAGTGCCGCCACAAAGCCCGCGAGGGCGAGCACGAGCACCTCAAGTCCGAGCACCGTCTGCGGGCCGAGCAGGCCCTGCAGGATTCCCGTTGCCGCGGCAAACAGCAGCACGTGAATGGTGATCGACGAGCCGCGCACCCAGCCGGGTCGCCCGCGCCACGCACCCCACGCGGTGATGGCGATCCACGCCCACCAGAGCGCCGTGGCGAGCAGCAGGATGACAAGATCACCCAGCGGTTCACCCTGTGCGGCAAAGACCCCCTGCGCGACGTTGATGAGCAGCCACGCACCCCCGATGACTTCAAGCAGCAGAACGAACCGCAGTGCGATCCACCCGATTCGAGTGGGAACATGAGCGGCGGATGACGAGGTCATTTCGGTTCTCTTTCCGGGTAATTGCGAATTGACTATTGATTTGCTTCTACATCCGTGAAACTATATATTTCGTCGAGTTTCGCGCACACCGACGTGAGCATTCTCAGCCACGTATCAGGTAACTATGGCGCGAATTCTAGACTATCCAGTCTCTGGTGATTCGCGCGTGTGCGTCGTACTAAGGAGAAACATAAATGGATTGGCGTGAACAGGCTGCATGTCTCACTGTAGACCCCGAGTTGTTCTTCCCCGTGGGAAACACCGGCCCGGCAGTTGAGCAGATCGAGCGCGCGAAGTCCGTCTGTGCTCGCTGCACCGTCACGGAGATGTGCCTCCAGTACGCCATGGACACCGGGCAGGACTCCGGAGTCTGGGGCGGCCTGAGCGAGGACGAGCGCCGCGCACTCAAGCGCCGCGCTGCACGCGCCCGCCGCGCGTCCTAGGCGCTCCGCAGCAGCACGCACAGAGCCCCGGCACTCCTTCCGAGTGCCGGGGCTCTGTGCGTTCGCGAGACAGCGCAGGAGCGCGCAACCCGCTCCCCCAAAACGCACTGCGGCCCCGCACCCTTCGGGGTGCGGGGCCGCAGTGCTGCGTGGACTAGTCCGTGCCGGCGTCGAACGCGGCGGAGAGGCCGAGCTCGTCGGCGTTCTCGTCGATGCCGGTGACGGCCTCAGCGATTTCGGCAGCGCCGCCCTTCTCGAGCTCGCCAACGAGATCGGCAACCGCGCCGCCGACCATGCCCATCTGCGCGTACTGCTCGAGGCGCTGACGCGAATCGGCGATGTCGAGGTTGCGCATGGTGAGCTGGCCGATCCGGTCCTCGGGGCCAAACGCCGCACCGACGGTCCGCTCCATCGAGAGCTTCTCGGGGTGGTACGAGAGGTTGGGGCCCTCGGTGTTGAGGATCGTGTAGTCGTCGCCGCGGCGCAGGCGGAGGGTGACCTCGCCCGTGATCGCGGAGCCGACCCAGCGCTGCAGCGACTCGCGCAGCATGAGCGACTGCGGGTCGAGCCAGCGGCCCTCGTACATGAGGCGGCCGAGCTTGCGCCCGTCGGTGTGGTAGCTCGCGAGGGTGTCCTCGTTGTGGATCGCGTTGACGAGGCGCTCGTACGTGATGTGCAGCAGCGCCATGCCCGGGGCCTCGTAGATGCCGCGCGACTTCGCCTCGATGATGCGATTCTCGATCTGGTCGGAGACGCCGAGACCGTGGCGGCCACCAATCGCGTTTGCCTCGAAGACGAGCGCGACGGGATCGGAGTACTCAACGCCGTTGATCGCGACCGGGCGGCCGGCCTCGAACCGCACCGACACCTCCTCGGTGGCGACCTCGACGTCGTCGCGCCAGGCGGCAACGCCCATGATCGGCTCAACCACGTCCAGGCCGGCGTTCAAGAACTCGAGCGTCTTCGCCTCGTGCGTCGCACCCCAGATGTTGGCGTCCGTCGAGTACGCCTTCTCGGTGGCGTCGCGGTACGGGTAGCCCCGCTCAACAAGCCACTCGCTCATCTCGTGGCGACCACCGAGCTCGCGCACGAAGTCGGCGTCGAGCCACGGCTTGTAGATCCGCAGCGCCGGGTTCGCCATGAGCCCGTAGCGGTAGAACCGCTCGATGTCGTTGCCCTTGTAGGTGGAACCGTCGCCCCAGATGTCGACGCCGTCCTCCTTCATCGCGCGAACGAGGAGCGTGCCGGTCACGGCGCGGCCGAGCGGCGTCGTGTTGAAGTACGTCTTACCGCCGGAGCGAACGTTGAACGCGCCGGTCTGGAGGGCGACAAAGCCCTCCTCCACGAGGGGACGCTTCGCGTCAACGTGACGGGCGATCTCCGCGCCGTACTCCTTCGCACGATCGGCGACGCCATCGATGTCGGGCTCGTCGTACTGCCCGATATCAGCGGTGTAGGTGCAGGGCACAGCGCCCTTTTCGCGCATCCACGCGACCGCGCACGAGGTGTCGAGACCACCGGAGAAGGCGATGCCGACGCGCTCGCCCACGGGAAGAGAAGAAAGAACCTTGGACATACTCTCTATCTTAGAGCGCGCGGCGGGCCGCCCGCGCCACCCCGGGGACGGACTGGGCGCGGACCCGACCCACGCACGCAGCGCGAGCGCACGGTTTCGGCGGTTCTCACACTTCAGAACCGCCGAAACCGTGCGCTCGCGAGCATCGCGCCCGTGGCCCCGACCTACTCGGCCGGGATGAGCCCCATCTCGGCGACCTGATCGCGTTCGGCGGCGAGCTCCGCCGCGGACGCCGCGATCCGGTGCCGCGAGAACTCATCGAGTTCGAGCCCCTCTACGACCTGCCACGCGCCAGCGACGGCCCGCGCCGGCACGGACGCGAGCAGCCCCTCCGGGATCCCGTAGGCGCCCGTTGATGGCAGGGCCACGGACGTCCACGGCGCCACGCCGGATTCGGCTGCCGGCGGCGTGCCGAGCGACCAGTCCCGCACGTGGTCGATCGCGGCGTTCGCCGCGGACGCGACGGACGAGCCGCCGCGCACCTCGATAATCTCGGCACCGCGGTTCGCCACGCGCTCGATGAACGCTCCACGCCCCCACTCCTCGCCGACCACGTCGAAGGCCGGGCGCCCGGCGATCGTCGCGTGGCTCAGGTCGGGGTACTGCGTGGTCGAGTGATTGCCCCAGATGGTCACGCCGGCGATGTCCGCCACGCGCGCGGCGGCGTGCTCGGCGAGCAGGCCAACCGCCCGGTTGTGGTCGAGGCGGGTCATCGCGGTGAAGCGCTCCGCAGGCACATCGGGAGCGTTGCGCTGCGCGATGAGCGCGTTCGTGTTGGCAGGGTTGCCCACCACCAGCACGCGCACGTCGTCCGCCGCGTGATCGTTGATTGCACGACCCTGCGGCCCGAAGATCGCGCCGTTCGCCGCGAGCAGGTCCGCGCGCTCCATGCCGGCAGTGCGCGGCCGCGAGCCGACCAGCAGCGCCACGTTCGCCCCGTCGAACCCGACCTCGGGCGTGGTGGCGATGTCGATGCTCGCGAGGAGCGGGAACGCCCCATCGACGAGCTCGAGCGCCGCTCCCTCCGCGCCCTTGACGCCCTGCGGGATCTCGAGGAGCCGCAGCGCGACGGGCTGCTCGGGCCCGAACATGGCCCCCGACGCGATCCTGAACAGCGCCGCGTAGCCAATCTGCCCGCCGGCCCCGGTCACCGTGACGGTGATCGGGGTGGGGACTGCCCCGGCGGCCATCAGTTCGCCCCGTATTCGCGCGGATCCGGGCCGTAGTTGCGCCCCGCCTCGAGCGCGGTGACGAACGCGTGCTCGGTCTCGGTGAGCTCGAAGTCGAACAGGTCGGCGTTCTCGAGCATGCGCTCGCGCCGGGTCGTCTTCGGGAAGATGATCGTGCCGTTCTCAATGTGCCAGCGCAGCACCACCTGGGCCAGGCTCTTGCCGTGCGCACGCGCGACCTCGACGAGCCGCGGCTGCGTGAGCAGGTCGCTCTTGCCCTGCGCCAGCGGGCCCCAGGCCTCGATCGCGATGCCGTTGGCCCGGCAGTACGCCGTGAGTTCCTGGCGCTGGTGCTCCGGGTGCAGCTCGATCTGGTTGACGGCGGGGAACTCCCCGGTCGCCTCGATGATGCGAGTGAGGTGCTCCACCTCGTGGTTCGACACTCCGGCCGCGGAGGTGAGGCCGGCCTCGCGCAGGTCGAGCACCTGCTCCCACGCGCTCACGTACGTGTCCTGGCTGGGCACCGGCCAGTGCACCAGGTACAGGTCGACACGGTCGAGGCCGAGCTTCTCCAGGCTGTCTTCGAGCGCCCCGCGGGCGTCGGTTTGGCGATCGTTCCAGAGTTTCGTGGTGACGAAGAGCTCGTCGCGCGGGATCCCGCTCTTCGCGATCGCGGCCCCCACCTCAGCCTCGTTTCCGTAGACCGCGGCGGTGTCGATGTGCCGGTAGCCGACTTCAAGCGCTTCAGAAACGACGCGCTCGGTCTCGCCGGATTCGACGAGGAAGACGCCGAGACCCACCTGCGGGATCTGGGTGCCACCGTTGAGTTCAATGTTCGGGATCGGCAGTGCAGTCGTCATTCAGTTCTCCCTCATCTGGTGATTCAGTTCCGAAGTCTACGCCCGCGTCGCGCAGAGACCGCCGTACCTGAAATACTTGGAGGATTATGTCGAATCCCGCAGTACGCATCGAGTTCCCCGAGGAACTCCCGGTCTCGCAAATGCGGGACGAGATCGCGGAGGCAATCCGTGACCACCAGGTCGTGATCGTTGCGGGCGAGACCGGCTCGGGCAAGACGACGCAGCTCCCCAAGATCGCGCTGACGCTCGGGCGCGAGCGGATCGCGCACACGCAGCCGCGGCGGATCGCCGCGCGCACGATCGCCGAGCGGATCGCCGAGGAGCTCGGGTCCGAGCTCGGCGGCCTGGTCGGCTACCAGGTGCGGTTCACCGACAAGGTCTCGGCGGACACCAAGATCCGCCTGATGACCGACGGCATTCTGCTCAACGCGATCCACCGTGACCGCGACCTCACCGCGTACGACACGATCATCATTGACGAGGCGCACGAGCGCAGCCTCAACATCGACTTCCTGCTCGGCTACCTACGGACGCTGCTCCCCCGCCGCCCGGACCTCAAGGTGATCATCACCTCGGCGACGATCGACCCGGAGTCCTTCGCGAAGCACTTCGCGGACCCGCGCACCGAGGAGCCGGCGCCCATCATCGAGGTGTCCGGACGCACCTACCCGGTCGAGATCAGGTACCGCCCGCTTATTGAGCAGACCGAGGTGCTGGATCCGAAAACCAAGGCCCCGAAGGTGCGCACCGTGGAGCGCGACCTGTTCGACGCGATCGGCGACGCGGTGGACGAGCTCGCGAAAGAGGCACCGGGCGACGTGCTCGTGTTCCTGTCGGGCGAGGCGGAGATCCGCGACGCGGCAGACGCCCTGAACGGGCGGATGCGCGCGCAGAGCCGGGCACACCGCACCGAAATCCTGCCCCTGTACGGCCGCCTCAGCGCCGCCGAGCAGCACCGGGTCTTCGAGCGGCCGCGGGGCCCACAGGCGGGGGCGCGCCGGATCGTGCTCGCCACGAACGTCGCGGAGACCTCGCTCACCGTGCCGGGGATCCGCTACGTGGTCGACGCCGGAACCGCCCGCATCTCGCGCTACAGCGCGCGCAGCAAGGTACAGCGGCTTCCCATCGAGGCAGTCTCGCAGGCGAGCGCAAACCAGCGCTCGGGGCGCTCGGGCCGCACCAGTCCCGGCATCGCAATCCGGCTCTACAGCGAGGACGACTTCACGTCGCGCCCCGAGTACACCGAGCCCGAGATCCGGCGCACGGGCCTCGCCTCAGTGATCCTGCAAATGCTCTCGCTCGGGCTCGGCGACATCGCCGGGTTCCCGTTCCTCACGCCGCCGGATCAGCGCGGGATCGCAGACGGCATTGGGCTCCTCACCGAACTCGGCGCAGTGACCGCGGTGACCGGAGACCGCGGGCGGGGCGGCTCCAAGTCCGGCTCCGGCGGCGCGCGGGGCTCGCGCTCCGGCGGCGGGCGCTCGGGCGCTGGCCGCTCCGGTGCCACTCACGCGATCACAAAGATCGGTCGCGAGCTCTCGCGCCTGCCCATCGAGCCGCGGTTCGCGCGCATGGTGGTCGAGGCACGGCGTCACGAGGTCGTCCCCGAGGTGCTCGCGATCGTGGCAGGGCTCACCATTCAGGACGTGCGCGAGCGTCCGCAGGCCGAGCGCAGTAGGGCCGACGAGCTGCACGGCCGGTTCAACGATCCGCAGGGCGACCTGATGACCCTCCTCAATCTCTGGAACTACCTGCAGAAGGAGCAGCGGGAGCGCTCGTCGAGCGCGTTCAGGCGACTGTGCAAGGCCGAGTATCTCAACTTCCTGCGCGTGCGCGAGTGGATGGATCTGTACCGCCAGATCGCCAGGATCGCGGGCATCAAGCGCGACGAGACCGGGGCGCACGAGACGGCGGGCGGGGCGAGCGAGCCCATCCATCGCTCCGTGCTCGCGGGCCTGCTCTCGCAGCTCGGAGTGCGCGACGACCGGCAGGACCGCAGCGTGCCGCAGGGCCGCGGCGTGGCCGGCGCCGCGCGGCGCAAACCGTCGCAGGAGTACCTCGGCTCGCGCGGTACCCGCTTCGTGCTCTACCCGGGATCCGTGCTCGCAAAGAAGCCGCCCGAGGTGATCATGAGCGTCGAGCTCGTCGAAACCTCGCGCCTCTTCGCGCGGTCGAACGCGGTGGTGGATCCGGCCTGGGCCGAGGAGCTCGCCGGGCCGCTTGCCAAGCGCCAGCTGTCGGAGCCGCGCTGGGAAAAGAACCAGGGCGCCGCAGTCGCCTACGAGCGCGTGACCCTCTACGGGGTCCCGATCGTGGATCGCCGCCGGGTGCAGCTGGCCCGCTACGACGAGGCGCACGCCCGCGAGCTGTTCATCAGGCACGCGCTCGTCGACGGCGAGTGGGACTCCCCGCAGGCGTTCGATCGGGCAAACCGACAGCTGCGCCGCGAGCTTGAGCAGCTTGAGGAGCGCACCCGTCGCCGCGACATCGTCGGCGACGACGACGCGGTGTTCGAGTTCTACGACGCGCGCATCCCCGCCGACGTCACCTCCACGCGCAGCTTTGAGGGCTGGTGGAAGAAACAGCGCGTCACCGACCCAAATTTCCTGCACCTGCGCCGCGCCGACCTGCTGGAGGACGAGACGCAGGAGGCCGACGAGAGCGAGTACCCGCGGCAGTGGCAGCACGGCGACCAGTCGCTCAAGCTCCGCTACCGCTTCGACCCCACCGCCGAAGACGACGGGGTCACGGTCAACGTGCCCTTGCCGCTGCTGCCCCGGCTTGAGGGCGGCGACTTCGAGAAGCTCGTGCCCGGGCTGCGGCAGGAGCTCGTCACCGCGCTCATCAAGACACTGCCGAAGGCGATCCGCAAGCACGTGGTGCCCGCCGCGGACTGGGCGCGCACGCTGCTCAGCGCTGTGGGGCCCCAGCTCGACGCGCCAGTGCCCCCCGGAGCGCAGGCGCCGCAGCTCACCGCGCTGTTGGCGACCGAGATCCGCCGCCGCACGAGCGTGCCGGTCTCACCGAACGACTTCGATCCCGACCGCCTCCCCGCGCACCTCACGCCGACCTTCCGCGTGATCAACGCCCGCGGGCGCACGGTCGGCACCGGGAAAGACCTCGGCGAGCTGAAGGCCGCCCACAAGGACCAGGCCACGCAGGGCGTCGCGAAGGTGGCCGCGGCCGCACTCCCCAAGAGCGAGCTCGAGAAGACCGGGGTGACCACCTGGGACTTCGGCGATCTGCCCCGGCACGTCGACACCGCCTACGCGAAGGGCCGCGCGGGCGGCGCGGGCGTGGTGCGAGCGTACCCGGCAATCCGGGACCGCCGCACGAGCGTCGACCTCGTGCTCGTCGCCGACGAAGCTGAGCAGGCGCGGCTCTCGCGGCGCGGGATCCGGCGGCTCCTCGCGCTCAGCTCGCCGTCGCCGGCCAGCTACATTCGCTCGCACCTGTCAAACCAGGAGAAGCTGCTGCTCGGCGCCGGCCCCTACCGCTCGCTGGACCAGGCGATCGCCGACGTCTCGCTCGCAGTGTCGGATCGCGTGATCCAGCGCCACGCGCCCGATGGCCTGGTGTGGCGGGAGGCAACGTTTGAGGCGATCGCGAACGACTACGCGCGATCGCTGATCGACGACATCTACGCGGCCATCGCGCTCACCGCGCGCGTGCTCGACGGCGTGCGGCTCGCGCGCAAGGCGATCGACGCGGCGAAGTCGATCCAGGTGCTCGGCCAGGTCGCCGACGCGGCGCAGCAGGTGGACGGGCTCGTGTACGAGGGCTTCGTCTCGCGCACCGGCCTCGCCCAGCTGGAGCGACTCCCCGTCTATCTTGAGGCCGTGCAGCTGCGGATGCGCGGGCTCACGGAGAACTCCGGCCGCGACCGCGCCTGGCAGAACGAGGTTGACCGGGTGCGTGAACTGTTCGCGCAGGCGGGCGGCACGATCCCGCTCCCCGACGAGGCACCGCCGCACCTGGTGCGGGCGCGCTGGCTGATCGAGGAGCTGCGCGTGAGCCTGTTCGCGCAGCAGCTGCGCACGGCGGAGCCGGTGTCGGCGCAGCGCATCCAAAAGGTGCTCGCGGGTTAGCGCGGGGCCGCTTCGAAGCCGTTCACCTCGCGCCCGAGGTGCTTGTAGAGCCGCAGCATCGTCATGCGATCCTTCACCTCTGCCTCGGGGATGAGCTGTGACACCGAGATTTCGGCGGCCAGCAGGCCAATCCGGTTCTTCGCCCCGACCGCCAGAATCACGTTGGCCGGCCCGGTCGACACCGCCGCGAACTGCACGGCGTTGAGGGTGATCACCTTGTCGAGCGCGCCGGCGACCCGCGGGGCTGGCAGCTGCAGGAACAGCCAGTTCACGGCCGGATACAGCGTGAATCGCTCGGACATGTCCGTGCGCAGCTGCAGGAGCCCATCGAGTCGCAACCTGGCGAGCGCGTCCGCGGCGCGCTGGGCGCTCACGCCCACCCGCTCCCCGAGCTCTCCCACCGGCATGCGCACGTTCGTCTGCAGCGCCTGGCGGATCGCGAGGGCCAGGCGCGGGTCGACCCGCTTGGCCGCGCCGGCACGCGGCGGCCTGATAGGTGGGATGCTGCGCACCTGCGCGTCGCTGAGTACCTGCAGCGTCCAGTCAGACCCCTCACGCGCGACCTGGCTGATCAGGTGCGAGCGGACCCCGCGCACCTGCGGCACCTCGGAGATCCGCTCCAGGAGGAAGGCGGCAAGCTCGTCCTCATCCTCCGCGAGGAGCGTGACGAACAGATCGCACGCGCCCGTTGCGAGCTCGATCGACGCGACGCCCGGCAGGGCCGCAATCGCCCGCGCGGCGTCGAGCACCTGCCCGGGATGACTGTCCACCTCGATGAGCGCCATCGCATCGAGCTGGGAGACGCCCTGCATGGCGGTGAACCACGCAGCGCCGCCCTCCTCGATCCGCTGCCAGCGTCGCGCAAGCGTGTGGGCGTCTGCCCCGAGCACTGCGGCGAGCGCCGTCCAGCGCACCCGCGGCTCGATCTGCAGCGCGTGAATAATCTGGAAATCGAGCGCATCCAGCGTGATTTCAGTCATTGAGCCCATTCCTCATGCAGTTTTTCGGCAGTTTCAACGAAAACTTGCCGACTCTGTCAGAGTACCGACTCGTCACCATTCACGCTTGCATCACGAGAGATTTCAGAACACATGACCACTGACAACGCCGTCACCGTTGCCGCGAGGCAGGGCGTCGACCGCCTCCTCGTCCCCACGTTCATCGCTATCGAACTCTTCGCCGGACTGATCCAGGGCTGGATCATGCCGCTGCTGGGAGAGATCGCCCAGTTCCACGGGGTTCCCGCCGGTTCGATCAGCCTCTACTTCATGATCACGATGCTCTCATCGGCGATGAGCGTACCGTTCCTGTCGATGCTCGCCGACCGCTTCGGGAAGCGCCGCCTGCTCGTGATCGCGGTGCTCCTCACCGCCGTGGGCACCGCGATGATCGCGTTCGCCCCCTCGTTCGCGTTCGTGCTCATCGGCTCTGCCGTCCAGGGGCCCGTCGCCGCGCTGCTCCCGATCGAAATGGGGATCCTGAAGCAGCAGCGCCCCGAGAACGCGAAGCGGATCGTCAGCGCCCTCGTGGGAACACTCACCTTCGGCGTCGCCCTCGGTAGCCTCTGCAGCGGTGTGCTCATGGACGCGACCGGCGACCTGGCGCTCACACAGGCGATCCCGGCGATCCCGCTGTTCCTGCTCGGCGCCGCCGTGATGTTCTGCCTGCCCCGCGACGCCGGCAACCGCACCAGCAGCGTCGACTGGACCGGCGCGGTGCTGTTTAGTGCGTCGCTCGGCGCGCTCATGTACGGGCTCACCGCCGGCACCGAGCTCGGCTGGCTGCACCCGGGCACGATCGCCGCGCTCCTGGGCGGCGTGATCGGCAGCGTGGTGTTCGTGCTTGTCGAGTCGCGTGCGGCCTCACCGCTGCTCGATTTCACCGTGCTGCGCCGCGTCAAGCTCGGCGTCCCCATGATCCTCGGCTTCCTCGTCGCCCTCACCGCGTTCGGCATCTCAACACCCACCACGCTCTACCTCACGGCGGACCCGACGGTTGTCGGCTACGGCACCGGGCTGAGCGCCGGAACCGCCGGGCTCCTCGTATCCGTCATCTTCCTCAGCTCGAGTCTTGGCGCGTTCCTCGCACCCGTGGCCGTGCGCTTGCTCGGCACGGCGTGGGCGATCTCGGTTGCCACGCTCATCTCCGCGGGTTCGCTGCTCGCCCTCATCACCGCGCCCACCTCACCCGTCGTCGTCACGATCCTGCTCGCGATCAACTCGCTGATGTCGTGGGTCGCCCTGGGGATCCTGCCCGGGGTCATCGTGGCGCGCGCACCGCTGAGCGTCGCGACCACCCTGTCGGGCCTCTACAACTGCCTCCGCTCGCTCGGCGGGTCCGTGGCCGGCGCCGTGGTGGCAGCGGTGATGGCCACGCTCGTGCTCGCGCAATCGGACGCCGACGCGGTGGCCGTGCCCGCGCTCAGCTCGTTCCAGGTGATCTGGGGCGTGTTCGCCGGGTGTCTCATCGCCTCGGCGGTGCTGGCCCTGCTGCTCGCCCGCAGCCGCTCGAATCGCACCGAGGCGATCATCACCGCGTCGCCCGAGCCGCTCGCCACCCGCTAACCCCCTGTCGGGTGGGCACGGCCGCTCGCACGGCCGCTCGCGCCCGTGTCCACACCCACACCCACGCCGACACCGACACCGACACCGATCCAGAAAGCAGCACGATGTCCCCCGCTTCAGCCAACACTCCCCCCGCGCACACCCTCGCACCCGCCGCCGCCACGCCGGCTGCCGCTGCCGCTGCCGCCACCGGCGCCGCGGCAACCGCGACCACCGGGCCCGCGGGCTCGGCGTCGCCGCTCCAGCTTCTGGCGGAGCACACCATCCGCGCGGCGGAGCAGGAACTGCTGGCCCTGAGCCACGCAATCGGCGCCGACCCGGAGCTCGGCTTCGAGGAGCACCGGGCGGCGGCGCGCGTGGCCGCGGCGCTCGAGGCTGCGGGGTTCAGCGTGACGGTGGGCGCCTACGGGCTGCCCACCGCCATTGAGGCGACGTACGGTGCGGGCCCCGTCACGATCACGGTGGTCGGCGAGTACGACGCCCTGCCGGGCGTGGGCCACGCGTGCGGGCACAACATCATCGCTGCCGCGGGGGTGGGCGCGGCACTCGGGCTGCGGGCCGTGGCCGAGCAGCTCGGGTGCCGGATCGTGTTCCTCGGCACCCCCGCCGAGGAGAACGGCGGGGGCAAGGTGATCATGCTTGAGCGCGGGGCCTGGGACGAGTCAACCTTCTCCCTCATGATCCACGCCGCGGACAGCGGCCAGATCCGGACCGTCGGGGGCAGCAGCCAGGCGCTCGACTACATCGAGGTCACCTTCCGCGGGAGGCCCTCGCACGCCGCGTTCGCCCCGCACCAGGGGATCAACGCGGGCAACGCGGTCACCCTCACCGAGGTGGGGATCGGCCTGCTGCGCCAGCAGCTGCCCGCCGACGTGATCGTCTCCTCGATCTCGGTGAGCGGCTCCGCGGTCAACGTGATTCCGGAGCTCGCCACGATCCAGCTCGAGACCCGCGGCAATTCAGCGGTGAGCTGGGCGACCGCAAAGGCGCGCGTGCGACAGGTGGTCGCGGGTGCTGCGCTCGCCACCGGCTGCGAGTACGAGATCACCGAGCCCACGCCGGGGTACGCGCCGCTGGCGCAGGACCCGGATCTCGCGGAGTTCTTTGATGCGGCGCTCGCCGAGCTGCGCGGCGACTCCGTGGCGAGCTGGGGCCCGGGCATGACCGCCGGATCCACCGACATGGGCGACGTATCCCAGTACCTGCCGGCGATCCACCCGATGGTCGCGCTCGACGGCACCGACGCGATGCCGCACCAGCACGCGTTCGCGGCCGCAGCGCAGTCCCCCGCCGGGGACGTTGCCGTGCTGCGCGGGGCGATCGGGCTCGCGCGCGCGGCGGTCGCGGCGCTCGAGGACGACGGCGTGCGCGAGCGGCTCATCGAGGCGCAGCGCGCGCGCGCACCGCACCCGCGCGGCGTTTGGGCCGACGCGCCGCTCCCCTGCGGCACCGCGGGCTGAGCCGGCGCGGCGGTGCGGTGCGGCGGTGCGGCGGCGCGGCGGTGCGGTGGTACCCACGAGCGGCGGGTTCACCGATGAGTGTGCGGGTTCCTTCGGATTGGAAGCCGCACGCTCGTGGACGAAGCCGCACGCTCGTGAGCCGGGGCGGGGCGGGCACGCTCGCAGCACCCCGAAGCGCCGGAGCGCACGAAGCCACCAGCACCCGCTGGCGCTACGATGACTCCATGCCGCGCATCAACGCCACTGACCTCGTCGATGTGCTGGTGTACGCCGCCGTGCTTGCCATCTTCGCGGAGCTCTTCCCGGAGGTCATCAGCGAGTCATTCCTGGTGTCGCTCCTCACAGCCGTCGTGCTGAAGGTGGTGCTCGAGATCGTGATCCGCCTCAAGTCCGCCGTTGTCGCGCGCTTGAAGGGTGCGGATAGCGCCCGCGTTCGTGTTGTCTCCGTCCTCTGCCTGATCGGCGTGGGGGCCGGCAGCAAGGCGCTCATCCTGTGGCTCACTGACCTGGTGTTCGGCGACGCCGTCTACCTGGGTGGGTTCTTTGCCGTCACGCTCCTGGTGGTCTCGCTGATCGCCGCGCGCGCGGGAGTTCGCCGCATCATTCAGTGAGGGCCCACGGCACACACCGCACCTCGAAAATGCGGGTTCTCGTCAATTTATGGACATCATGTAATATTCGATGAAGCCACTGCATGCCCACCAGAAGAGATGAGCCAATGACGAACTCGAACCAGGCCGAGGCACTCCCCACCGGAGCGTCACGAAGCGCGCTCATTGCGGGCCTCATCAGCGTGGTGACGATCCTCGCGTTCATCTTCGCAAACACCGGGGCAACCATGCTGTTCATCGCCGCTGTCTCGGGTATCGCGGCCGTTGTGTTCGGCATCATCGCGATCAGGAAGCGCGCATTCGTGGGTGTCGCCGTCACGGGGCTCGTTCTTGGCGCTCTCGGGGCGATCGTTTCGGTCGGCATCCTGGTGTTCACGCTCGTGTTCATCGGCGTATTCGGCTAGCTTCACGCGTCGCGATCTGCCAGCCGCCGGTCGCCCGGTGGCCAGACCGGGCCCTAGCGCTCGCCCCGCTCGCCCCGCTCGCCGCTAGTGTCGTCATCATGACCAGAAGAGTTCCGCCCGTCGCAGTGGCAGCCATCGCAGCCGCCGCTCAGGTCGCAGTGTCACCAGGGAAACGTCCGACCAGATTCTCAGTGGCGGCGGCTGGAGTGATCGCCGTTCCCGCCCTGTATCTCCTGGTGGGGTCCGTGGTCCGCTTTCGGAAGCACCGAACGACTGTCGACCCACGAGCGGCCGCCGAGGCAACCTCGCTCGTGACCGGCGGCCCGAATGCCTGGTCGAGGAACCCGATGTATGCGGGAATGCTGGGGCTGCTGGTCGCCCACAGTGTGGCGCGGAGGTCAGCCGTGGCGGCGCTTCCCGCTGCCGGGTTCGCGGTGTGGATCGATCGCGCTCAGATTCCGCCGGAGGAGCAGCACCTTGAGGCTCGGTTTGGCGCCCGCTACGTGGCGTATACGCGGCGGGTGCGCCGCTGGATCTGACTTCACCGCGCCCGTCCATGCCGAGCATGCGCGAGCGGCAGCGCGGCACCACATGAAACCTGACGTAGTACCCCGTTCGCGAGCGTCAGATTTCACTAGCATCGCTAGGGCATACAACTGAAAGGTGCCCACATGACGTACTTCCCCGAGACGCAGCTCGCAACCCTCGCCGAGATCGAACCGGCACAATACGGTCGCATCTCCAAGCGCACGGCGTCGCTGAACGGCGTCGAAGTCACCGAGGTGACGTTCCATGTCGGTTCCAAGTGGTCCGAGGACCTCAAGGGGTACGCCGGCACTGAGCTGTGTGAGCTCCCCCACGTCGCGTATGTCATCGCTGGGGTTCTCGGCGTCGAGGACCAGTCGGGCAAGATCACGGAGTTCGCGGCTGGGGATGCGATGCTCCTGCCGCCGGGACACGATGCGTGGGCCGTGGGCGACGTCGACTGCAAGTTTGTGGAGTTCTCGCGCGGGAACGACTACTACGCCGCCTAGGCGCTGATCCGCTGCGCCGCCGGTTGGGCCGCCTCGCTCGCGAGAGCGCGCGCCGCAGGCATTGCGACGGCCTTCCCGGCGACGACCCACGAGCGGCGGATTCGTCGACGAGCGTGCGGCTCCACACCGGTCGCGAAGCCGCACACTGGTGACGGAGCCGCACGCTCGTGCGCGGGCATAGCGACATTGAGCCGCACGCTCGTGCGCGGGCGTAGCGCCGTTGAGCCGCGCGCTACTTCTGCACGGCCTCCGTGAGTACGCGCCGCGCCTCGTGGACGAGCTCGGGCTCGGTGACCAGGTCGTACCGGGTGGCGACCATCTGCATCACCGACGAGAAGTCGCGGCGGTTGCGGTTCATCGCGTAGGACAGCACGCCGAAGAGCATGCCGAAGCCCGCGCCGATCACGACGGCGGCGAGGAACACCCCGAGGATCGCCGTGTTGTCGGGCTGGAAGATGAACAGCAGCAGGCCGAGGAAGAGACCGAGGTACGCGCCGGAGAGCGCGCCCATGAGCGCGATGCGGCCGTAGGTCAGGCGGCCGGTGACCCGCTCAACGCTGCGGACGTCGTTGCCCACGATGCTGATCTGCTGCACCGGGAAGCTCGCGCGGGCGAGCACGTCGACGGCGTGCTTGGCGTCCTCGTAGCGGTCGTAGGTGGAGACAATATCGCCCTTCGGGATCTCCGGCATCAGCGGGACGCGGGAGGGTGAAATGGATCTCGGTGTGCTCATACCCTGATTCTTCCACTCCGCGCCCCCCGGCGCACTCACCTTTCGCGCGGGGCTGACTTATGCGGCCGGGTAGCTCACGATCGCCTGCGGGTAGCCGGACACGGGCAGCTCGCGCGTGGCGAGCCCGTCGAGCGCGACGAGGGTCACGCCGTCCCAGCCCTCGTTCCGCGTGTTTCCGCCGGCCACCGCCGCGTATTCAGCCCCCGCTGCATCGCGCCAGGGAGCGACGGTCTCGTGCGGGAGCGCGAGCGGCACGACCTCCTCGGCCCCGGTCTCGACGTTCAGGATTGACAGGTTCGGCGTGCCGTCCGCCGAACCGAACGCCCCGGTGCCAACGGTGAGCAGCCGATCGCCGGCGAGCGCGGTGCCGTGCGCGTGCGAGTTCGCGGCACTCGCGATCGTGGTCTGCTCGCCGGTGCGCGGATCGAGGCGCACCACGGTTTGGCCCTGGTACGGCAGCAGGATCGCTCCGTCGGAGGTGACGGCGCCGTAGTGCGGTTTCTCCCAGGACGCGAGCCCGCCCTCGGTGCCGAACGGGGCGACCTGGTGCGTGGTGGGCTGCAGGGTTGCGGCGTCGACGACGGTGACGGTGAAGCTGTCGTGGTCGACGGTCGCTGCCCACGACCCGTCCGGGGCCACGAGCACGTCGAACGGCCGCGCGCCCACCGGGACGCTCCCGACGACGGTCTGGCTGGCGGTGTCGAACACCTCGAGCACGAAACTGCCGTCGCCCGGCGTCACGGCAACGTACACCCGTGAGCCGTCCGGCGCCACGGCGAGGCCGAGCCCGCCGGGCCGGTACTCCCCCGATTCGATGCGCTGCGCCGGGTGCGCGTACGGTAGGAGAGCGCTGAGCTCGCCCGCGGCCGGGTCGACGACCGCGAGCCCCTCGGCCGTTGCCGCGTAGGCGGTCGTCTTGCCGTCTGGGTCGGTGTGCGTGCCAACGCCCCAGGGGGCGGCCCCGACGCGGATCTGCCGCACCGCCTCGCCGTCCGGCTGCGCCGGATCAATGACCGCGAGCGAATCGGTGTGCGCGAGCGACGCCAGGAGCAGCTGCGGCTCCGGTTCGGGCTCCGCGGGCGGCGCCGCGGTGGCTGGCGCGCTCTGGCTCGGCGTCGCGGTCGGCTCGGCGGCCGTCGGCTCCGGCGCGCAGCCGGCGAGACCGAGGGTGAGCACACCGAGCAGAGCGAGGAGTACGGCGGCGCGCGGCCGCCGCCGCGGGCGCACGAGCGCGGTGGCCGCGCCGGTATGAACAGTGGATCGAGCCATACCCGCAAGTCTGCACGAGGCTCCCTGACCGGAAGCTGCCTGGCGTGCGCCGCGTGCGCCAGGCGTTTAATTCACGGGCCGACCAGGGAAGGTTCACCCCAATCAGTCACCTCAGCGCGGTACCGTAGGGGAGTGAGGACATCGAGGGTATTTGTGGGGCGGCTCGCGGGGCGCAGCGTGTTCGATCCGGCGGGTGACCGGATCGGCAAGGTGCGCGACGTGCTCGTGGTGTTCCGCACCGCTGCCGCGCCGCGCGTAGTCGGCCTGATCGTCGAGATTCCGGGCAAGCGCCGCGTCTTCGTGCCGATCGGCCGCGTCACCTCGATCGGCTCGGGCCAGGTCATCACGACCGGCCTGATCAACGTGCGCCGCTTCCAGCAGCGCGGCGGCGAGACCCGCATGATCGCCGAGCTGATCGGGCGCGACGTGCAGCTCGCCGCAGACCCCCCGGGCGCACCGCCCCAGACCGCGCGGATCGAGGACGCGGCAATCGAACAGGCACGCTCGGGCGAGTGGCTGGTCTCCGAGGTGTTCGTGCGACTGCCGAAGCCCGCCGCGCCGTTCAGCCGCGGCGACGCGCGCACCGTGCGCTGGTCGGACGTGCGGCTTCCGGCGGCCGGCGCGCAGTCTGCGGAGCTGCTCATCCAGACCATGGTCGATCTCAAACCGGCCGACCTCGCCGAGGCGCTGCTCGAGCTGCCGTCCGCCCGCATGTTCGAGGTGGTCGGCGAGCTCCCGGACGAGCGGGTCGCCGACGCCCTCGAAGAGATGTCGGAGTCCGATCAGCTGGCGCTCCTGGCAAACCTCCGCCCGGATCGCACGGCCGATGTGCTCGACCGCATGGAGCCGGACGACGCGGCCGACCTCATCTCGGCGCTGCCCGCGGCGAAGGGCGCCGAGCTGCTCGACCTCATGGAGCCCGAGGAGGCGGAGGACGTGCGCCGGCTGCTCGTCTACGACGCCGACACCGCCGGCGGCCTGATGAGTCCCTCACCGATCGTGCTCTCGGCGGAGTCGAGCGTGGCGGAGGGGCTCGCCATGATTCGGCGCGCCGAAATCCCGCCGGCGATGGCCTCCGCCGTGTACGTGACGCACCCGCCGTACGAGACCCCGACCGGCGAGTATCTCGGCATGGCCCACTTCCAGCGCATGCTCCGCTTCCCACCCCACGAGCGCCTCAGCTCGCTGATCGACACCGAGATCGAGCCGGTCACCGTGCTCGCGAGCGCGGCCGAGGTGTCGCGCCGACTCGCGAGCTACGACATGGTCGCGCTCCCCGTGGTCGACACGCAGAACCGACTCGTTGGCGTGGTGACCGTCGACGACGTGCTCGATCACCTCCTGCCCGACGACTGGCGGCACGCGGACGACGACGCGGAGATCCGGCCATGAGCCTCTTCAGACGCAACAACACCGGCCTCGACTCGCCGCTTGCGATGGGCTCCCGCGCACCGCGTCGCGCGGGAGGCGATGGGCCGCGCGTGAGCGGCAGCGAGCGGTTCGGCCGCTGGACCGAGGGCATCGCGCGCGGCATGGGGACGCCGTGGTTCCTGCTGTTCCTCACGTTCTTCTGCATCGCGTGGCTCGCGTTCAACACGGTCGGCCCGGAGGAGCTGCGCTTCGACTCCGCTGCCCTCGGGTTCACGGCGCTGACGTTGATCCTGTCGCTCCAAGCCTCGTACGCCGCCCCGATGATCCTGCTGGCGCAGAACCGCCAGGACGATCGCGACCGCGTGCAGATCGAACAGGACCGGCAGCGCGCTGAGCGCGCGCTCGCCGATACCGAGTTTCTGGCCCGCGAGGTGGTGGCCCTGCGCCTCGCGATGAAGGATCTGCCGGATCGCGATTTTCTGCGCGCTGAGCTGCGCTCGCTGCTCGCCGAGCTCGAATCGAGCGCGCCGGACCCCGAGCTCCCGCCGACGCCGGAACTCACGCACACTCCGGAGCTCACGCGCTCGTCCGGGTCCGCGCCCGCAGCGGAACCCGCGCCCGCCCCGCGACAGTCCCGGCGGGCACCGCACGCGCCCCCGGGTTCCGCGGCCGGGAATACAAACGCACCCGACAGCGTCGAAGCTCACGAAGCAATTCGCACCGAGGAGGACGACCGAGCATGACCGAGCGCGAGACCGCTGCTGGCCCCGAGCTGGCGGTGTGGGCCGCTCTTGACCGTGTGCGGGACCCCGAGATCCTGCGTCCGATCACGGAGCTCGGCATGGTCGAAGACGTGAGCGTTGACGCGGCGGGCCACGCCGAGGTGTCGATCCTGCTCACGATTGCCGGCTGCCCCGCGGCGCGGCGCATCGAGGCGGACACCCTCGCCGCCGCTGAGAGTGCGCCGGCTGTGGCCTCGGCGCACGTGACGGTCGGGGTGATGTCGCCCGCCAAGCGGCGCGCGTTCACCGAGCGGGTGCGCGGTCCCGGCGGCGTGCGTCCGCAGCAGTTCGGCCCGGACTCACTGACCCGGGTGATCACCGTCACCAGTGGCAAGGGCGGCGTGGGCAAGTCATCCCTCACCGCTGGCCTCGCGGTCGCGCTCGCGGATCAGGGACTCTCCGTTGGCCTCATCGATGCCGACGTCTTCGGATTCTCGATCCCGGGTATTCTGGGGCTCAGCCGCGACGGCGCCGTCACGCAGCCGACCCGGGTGGACGACATGATCCTGCCGCCCGTGGCACACGGCGTGAAAGTGATTTCGATCGGCATGTTCCTCGGCGACGCGGATCCGCGCACCACGGCCGTGTCCTGGCGCGGCCCGATGCTGCACCGCACGATCGAGCAGTTCCTGCGCGACGTGTGGTTCGGTGACCTCGACGTGCTGCTCCTCGATCTCCCGCCCGGGACCGGGGACATCGCGATCAGCGTGGGGCAGCTGCTCCCGAACGCCGAGGTGCTCGTGGTGACGACCCCGCAGGAGGCCGCCGCCGACGTCGCCGTGCGCAGCGCACTCGTGGCTCGGCAGACCGGGCAACGCGTGATCGGCGTGGTCGAGAACATGGCGGGGCTCACCCAGCCCGACGGCAGCGTGATCGACGTCTTCGGCTCAGGCGGCGGGGCGCTCGTCGCCGCTCGCCTGAGCGATGAGGAGCACGGCGACGTGCCGCTCCTCGGGAGCGTGCCGCTCAGCCCAACCTTCCGCGAGCGGGGCGACGCGGGCGACCCGGCGGTGCTCTCGGATCCGGCCGATCCGGCCGCGGCGGCCGTCATCAGCGTGGCCAGGGCGATCGCGGCGCGCGGGCGCGGGCTCGCCGGCCGCGCGCTCGGCCTCAGCGTCTAGGCTGGCAGCCGATCGGGGCTGCGCCATCCGCGCGGCGCCGCACAACACGCGAGCCGCCGCGCGCAGCACGCGCGCTATGCCCCGACGAGCAACTCACTGATGGGGCGCGGGTGCCCAAAAAGGAACCCCTGGAACGCGTCGACCCCGAGATCGCGCAGTTTCTCGAACTGATCCTCGGTTTCCACCCCCTCGGCCACCACCTGCAGGTTGAAGGTGCGGCCGAGACGCACGATCGCCAGCGCGATCGCGGCGGCCTGCGGGTCCTCGACAATCGAGGAGACAAACGAGCGGTCGATCTTGATCTGCTGCACCGGCAGCTGCTGCAGGTAGCTCAGCGAGGAGTAGCCGGTTCCGAAATCGTCGAGCGACGACTTCACGCCCTCCGTGCGCAGCATCCCCAAGAGCCCGACGGTGCGATCGATGTCGGTGTGGAGCACGCTCTCGGTGAGCTCGAAAGTGAGCCGGCCCGGGCGCACCCCGTAGCGCTCAATGATCTCGCGAACGCGCTCGCCAAACCCGTCGGCGCGCAGCTGCCGCTCGCTCAGGTTGACCGAGAGCGTGAGGTCGGAACGCGCTGGGTCGCGGCTCCACTCAGCAAGCACCCGGCACGCTTCCTCAAGCACCCAGTCGCCAATCTCCACGATTACGCCGGTTTGCTCGGCGAGCGGAATAAAGTCGTCCGGAGCGACGGTGCCGAGCACGCTGCTAAACCAGCGGATCAGGCTTTCCTCTCCGATAATGCTGCGCTCGCGGTTGACAATCGGTTGCGAGAACAGGTGCAGTTCGCCCTTCTCGATCCCGCGGTGGAGCTCGGAGATGAGCCGCACGCGGTCCTGGGCCTCGTTGAGCATGCGCTGTTGGAAGTGCTGTACCCGGCGCTGGCCGCCCTCGCGTCGGGCGCGCTTGCGGGCGATCTCGGAGCACTTGACCACCTCGTGCGGGTCGTCGGTGACAATGAACTCGTTGGCGGGGCAGCCCGGCGCTGTCACGTGGGCAGCGAGATCCGGCGTGGTCCAGAGCACGTACCCGACGCTCGCGGAAACATCGACCACCACCCCCGAGCCGAGCTCGACGGGGCCGCACAGCTCCGCGAGCACGCGCTCAATGAGATCGAGGCACGCGGCCTCGGCCGCGCGGCAGTCCGAGCCGAGATTCGGCAGAATAATCCCGAACGTGTTGGAGCCGATCCTGCCTAGGCGCGCGCCGTGTGTCTCAACGCGCTGCAGCCGTCGCGCGGCCTCGACGAGGAGCCGGTCGCCCGTCTCAAAGCCGAACGCGTCGTTGACCACGGACAGCTCATCCGCACTCACCGTCACGAACGCGCTGAAGCTTCCAGCGGCGCCCGGGGCGATCGTCGCCTGAATCGTGCCGAGGATCGATTCCCGGTTCGCGAGCCCCGTCACCGAGTCGAAGTACGCGAGCGTACGCACCTGTTCTTCCGCGATGTGCCGCTGCGTCTCCTCGCTGCGGATCGACACGTAGCGCGCCGGCTTGCCGCGCTCGTCGAGCAGCGGGATGATCATGGTGTCGACCCAGTACTCGTCACCGTCTTTGGTGCGATTACAGATCTCGTTCTTCCACACCTCGCCACGGCCAATCACGCGCCACATCTCCTTGAAGAACTCTTTCGGGTGGTACCCGGAATTGACGATCGCGTGGGTCTGGCCGAGAAGCTCCTCGCGCGAGTAGCGTGAGGTCTCGCAGAAGCGGTCGTTGACGTGGGTAAGCACACCGCGGCGATCGGTGATGGCGATGATCGAGGTCGTGTCGAGGGCGTACATGATCTCATCAAGCACCTGCTGCGGAGGGTTGTGCTGCGAATTCAGCGGCCGGTCCCACTCCCCGTCAGCGCCCCGATCGACCCGGGGTGTCACGCGATTTCCCCCGCGCTCATGTTGCCTCCTCGTCGAAGAAGAGCCCACCCTCCGGGAGTCCCGCGGCCGCGGCCACGGACGCGCGCCGGGCGGCGGACTCCGCAACTCTGGTGCGGCGCGCCTCGGCGTGCGCCTCGCGCTCATCCTCGACCAGGGCGTCGCGGATGATCCGTCGCGGGTCGTACTGTCGCGGATCGAGCTGACGCCAGTCGACCTCGTCGAACTCCGGCCCCATCTCGTCCTTGAGCCGATCCTTCGCGCCGTCGGCCATGCGTTTGATGCTGCGCACCAGCTCACCAAGCTTCTTCGCGTACACCGGCAGGCGCTCTGGACCCAGCACAAACAGGGCGATCACCATGATCACCAGGATCTTGTCGATTGTGAGTCCCATTGCAGACCATCGTAGCGCTCGCCGCACACCAAGGGGTGGAACACGTGTCTACAAAATCGTGCCGTGCTCGCGTGGGAGCTGCCGGGTCGCCTCCCACTGGCTCTACGCTAGGGAGAGCGCGCGAGCGGGGTCACCGGGAACACCGGAGTTCCGGATCGACGCGCATCACTTCGGAGGGAATCGTGAGCAAGCTCGAACGCAACTGGCAGTATGCCGAACAGTACCCGGGCGAGACCGAAGCGCTCGTCCGTGCGCGCCGGCTCTCCCTCGAACTCGGGATCGAACCGGTCAGCCGCTCAATCGGTGCGCAGCTCTCGGGGCTGGCCGTGCTCACCCGCGCGCAAGCGATCTGCGAGGTGGGCACCGGCGTCGGCGTCAGCGGACTCTCGCTGCTCCGGCACGCGCCGGAGGCGACGCTCACCACGATCGAGATCGAACCCGAGCACCTGCGCGAGGCGCGGGCGGTCTTCGCAGAGGCGGGGATTCCGGCAGCGCGGCTGCGCACCATCGAGGGCGACGCGCGGCACGTGATGCCCCGCCTCAACCTTGCCTCGTACGATCTGGTGCTCCTCAACGCGGACCCGACACAGCTGCTTGAGCACTTCGAGTACGCGCTCGGCATCGTGCGCCAGGGCGGCTGCATCGTGGTCCCCGGAGCGTTCGCCCACGGCCGCGTGCCGGATCCCGCCGCGCGCGACGCCGAGACCCAGGCGGTGCGCGATCTCCTCACGCTGGTCGCCGAGTCCCCGGCGATTGCACCGATGCTCTCCCCCGCGGGCGACGGACTTCTGACGCTGGTGCGCCTCGACGGCTAGCGTCACCACCACACCGGCACACGTCGCCCCGCGCCTCGCATCCGAGGCGCGGGGCGACGTGGTTCACCTACTCGGTGCGAGACGCGGCGACGCGATGGCGGCGCAGCCGCACCGCCAATACCGTCCCCGCGCCAACGAGTACCGCGGCGAGCGCGCTCCAGAGCAGCGCGACCGGGGCCGGGTCGCCGCCGGTGACCGCGAGCTTGGCGCCGTTCGTCGCACCCGCGGGCGTGGCGTCCGGGTGCTGCCCGGATTCGACGTCCGGAGCGGTCCCCCCGTCAGTGCCGGGCGTGGTCCCGGGGTCGGTACCCGGATCGGTGCCCGGATCAGTGCCCGGATCAGTGCCCGGATCAGTGCCCGGTCCGACTGCGGCGGTCACTGTCAGCGCGTGCGTCACCTCTGCACCGTCCGCCCGGAGCACCGCGAGGGTGTGCTCGCCGGCGGCGGTATCCGCGGGGATCTGCAGCTCCTGAGCGAACGCGCCAGACGCGTCCGCGGTGAGAGCGCCGAGCGATCGGGGCGTGGAGCGGAGTTCCACGGCGAGGCTCTCCCCCGCGGCAAACCCTGTCCCCGTGACGGTCACCGCGCCGCCCGCGGCGACAGCGGGCGCCGAGAGTGTGAGCGTTGCGGGCACCGCGGGAGCGTCTGGCTGGCTGAACCGCACCTGGTCGATCACCCAGAACGCGCTGTTGTTGCCCGAGTACGAGAACTGCAGGCTTATGGTGCGCGGCAGCGCCCCCGCCGCCGTGCGCGGCAGCTCGACCGCGACCCGCTCGATCGCGTTCACGGGGTTCTCGCGGGTACCGTCGGCCTGGTACTCAACCAGTTTCTGGCGGGGCAGGCCGGACTCCTCGTCAAAGGTGGCCCACACGGTGGCGCCCTGCGGACCGTCAACAGCGTAGTCGGAGACGAACGAGACATCGGCCGTCGCCGCCCCGTTCAGCTCGTAGGCGGGGCTCACGAGCGTCGAGTCGAACGTGTTGCCACCGCGCGGGCTCACGTCCGCCCACTCGTCGGAATCGGCGACCGCAAATACGTCGCGCGAGCGCACGTTGTTCTCGCGGTGCTGGCCGAGCTCCACGTTTGAGAAGAAGTCGTCGGTCATGAAGGTCCACCCCCGAAATTCGGGCGCGCCCCCCGTGGGCATCCGCGAGTTGTCGATCTCCCAGCCCGCCGGCGCCACGTCGGTCCAGCCGAGCAGTTGGCCCGGCCCCGTCTCGTTCACCGCGGTGCGCAGCTGCGGGCGCAGTGCGTCGAAATCGTCGGCAACGAGGTCGGTGACGGCGGCACCGTCGAGTTCCCAAGCCGCGTCGCGGGCGATGCCGGTGTGCGCGAGAACCGTTGGGGCGATGTCCGAAATGCGCACGTCGTGACGCACGGTACCCGGCGCGAACTCCGCTCCCTGTGCAATCACGTAGGTCTTGCGTTCGAGCTTCGTCGCCCCGCCGTGCCCGCCGCCCGGGGTGTGCCCGTGGTCGGAAGTCACGAGAATCAGCCAGTCTTCCGCCGCGTAGCCTGCCCGCGCCTGCACGGCGGCGACCATCTGCCCGATCTGTGCGTCCGCGACGGCGAGCGCGTCGCGGTAGGCGGCGGAGCTCGACCCGGACGCGTGCCCGTCCCCGTCCACCTCGTCGAGGTGCACGAACACGTCGTCGGTCTCGGGGCGCTGCAGCTCCGCGACCGCCCGCGCGGTCGTGTCGACGTCGCCGGCGCCCTGCACGCGCAGGTCAACGCCGGATCCGAAGATCGTGGTCGAGATCGGACCCCAGGTGCCGATCACCGCCGTACCGCGCGCGGGCGCCGCGGCCTCAATCCGGCTCAGGTAGTCGGGGTACTGCGCAAACATCGGCGCAGTGAAGTTGTTGTCCGATACCCCGTGCTTGTCGGGCCAGACGCCGGTCGCGATCGTTGACCAGCCAGGTCCGTACACGGTGGGGGCCATCGGGTTGCCGGGCAGGTTGCTCGCGGCGGTGAGGCCGCCGGCCTGCAGCGCCTGGACGTTTGGCATTGCGGCGCCGGCCATGGCGTCGAACGCGGCCCCGTCAACGCCGATTACGAGGGTCTTCGGCGCGGCGGCCGGCTCGGTCGTTGCCTGTGCAGCGGGTGCGATTCCGGCGCAGACGCCGGTCACCCCCAGCGCGACGGCGCCAACGGCGGCCGCGATTGCGTGTTTCCTCACGGTGAGTCACTCCAAGGTGTCTAGAGAAGTTGTGGACGGGTGCCGCCCGTCCGGGCCGCACCGTCTTCAAGTCTCCGAGCGCGCGCCTCCACTCGCGGGGACACGCGTCGCCGTCACGCAGCTTTCGCCGCGGGGTCACACGCCGTTCAGTTGTCCACACAACTCCGGATCGGGCTGCGCCCCTGCGTCGGCCTGGGGCGGGCGAGGTAGGCAGTTCGCGCCTTCGCCACCCGGCGCCGGACCCCGGGTGCTGAGAGCCGGGCGCCGCCCGCGGGCCGCCGAGCCCAGACGCACGAAACCCCGCACCTCTCGAGAGAGGGGCGGGGTTGCTGTGGTATTTCGGGGTGTGGTCTGCGAACGGCTACTTGCCGTCGAGCACACCAGCGAGCACGTCTCGCAGTTCCGCCGCTTCCTGGTCATTGACCGACACGACGAGACGTCCGCCGCCCTCGAGCGGTACCCGCACGACGATCAGCCTGCTTTCACGTACCGCCTCCATGGGTCCATCCCCAGTCCTCGGTTTCATTGCAGCCATGACGCCTCCTCGCATAGTTTGGTGGTTCAGGCCCATTTTATCGTGCTTCGGCGGAGCAAACCGAATCGCGAGGACGCGACGTTACTTCGCGAGCGGTTCTTGAGCCGCGGAAAGCCAGGCGCGCAGCGCCGAAAAGCTCGATTCGATCTGGCCCACGGGGACCCGCTCGTCGTCGGCGTGAGCGAGCAGGGCGTTGCCTGGACCGAAGTTCACGGCGGGGATTCCGAGCGCGGAAAACCGCGACACGTCGGTCCAGCCGAGCTTCGCGGTGGGCTCCTGCCCCACCGCGGCTACGAAGCGCTGCGCGAGGGGCGCGTCGAGGCCGGGCCGCGCGCCGGGCGACAGGTCCACGATTTCAACGGCGTCCGCGTCGACGAAGAAGTCGCGCACGAACGCGACGGCCTCGTCGGCGGATCGGCTCGGCGCAAAGCGGTAGTTCACCTCGATGCAGCAGCGGTCCGGGATCACGTTCCCGGCGACGCCCCCGTCGATGCGCACGGCGTTGAGCCCCTCGCGGTATTCGAGTCCATCGACGACCACGCGCTCCGCTTCGTATGCCGCGAGACGCGCGAGCAGCGCCCCGGCCCGGTGGATTGCGTTGACCCCCATCCAGCTCCGCGCGGAGTGCGCGCGCGTACCGTGCAGCTCGACCCGTGCGCGGAGCGTCCCGTTGCAGCCGCCCTCGATCGTGCCGTTCGACGGCTCGCCCAGAATCGCGAAGTCGGCGGCGAACAGCTCGGGGTGGTTGCGCATCGCGCGGCCGAGCCCGCTCAGATCTGACGCCACCTCCTCGTGGTCGTACCAGACCCAGGTCACGTCGACGGCGGGGGCCACGAGCTCCACCGCGAGCGCGAGCTGCACGGCCACACCGGCCTTCATATCGACGGTGCCGCGCCCCCAGATCACGGCGGCGCCGGTCTCCGGGTCGGTCTCGTCGCGCACGGGCAGATTGTTGTTGATGGGCACGGTGTCGAGGTGCCCGGCGATCGCGACGCGGCGGTCGCGCCCCAGCTCGGTGCGGGCGATGATCGTGTCGCCGTCGCGCGTGATCGCCAGGTGCGGGGCGTGACGGCGCAGCATCGCCTCAACTTCGTCGGCGATCGCGCGCTCGTCGCCGGACACCGAGTGGATGTTGCACAGCTGCCGGGTCAGTTCAACCGGGCCCGCTGCGGGGTCGAGGATCGGGTCGGATGCGCTGGCCGGGGTCTCCTGAATACTCACCCGACCAGCCTACGGCGTGCGGGCGACCGGCGGCACTTCGGGCACCGGTACGATTGCAGGCATGACTGACACTCGTTACGCCTGGGCCGCCGGAATCGCCACGCTCGCCGCCGCCGGCACCACCCTTGACGCTTGGTTCCCCGCCCCCGCGCTGGGTCGCCGCCCGGACGACCGCGATCCGTGGATTGCCCCGGCCGAGCTCGCTGGCCTCACCGGCGCCGACGAGGTGCGCGGCGTCGAGCTGCGCTTCGTCAACGTTGAGATCGATCTCGACGCGGCACCCGCCTCCACCGAGGACGCGTACCTGCGCCTCCACCTGCTCTCGCACTGCCTCGCGCTTCCCAACTCGCTGAATCTCGACGGGATCTTTGGCCTCCTGCCAAACATCGCGTGGACCACGGCGGGGCCCATGCAGCCCGAGGCATACGCGGCCCGGCTGCCGCTGCTCAAGCGCGCCGGCGTCACCGCGGTGGGCATCGACAAGTTCCCCCGGCTCACCGACTACGTGGTTCCGGCCGGAGTTCGCATCGCCGATGCGTCGCGGGTCCGTCTCGGCGCGCACCTCGCGCCGGGCACAACCGTGATGCACGAGGGCTTCATTAACTTCAACGCTGGCACGCTCGGCGCGTCGATGGTGGAGGGCCGAATCTCGCAGGGCGTTGTGGTGGGCAACGGCTCCGACATCGGTGGCGGCGCCTCGATCATGGGCACGCTCTCGGGCGGCGGCACGCAGCGGATCACGATCGGCGAGCGGGCGCTGCTCGGCGCAAACTCGGGGATCGGGATCTCCCTGGGCGACGACAGCGTCGTCGAGGCCGGCCTGTACGTGACCGCCGGCACGAAGGTGATCCTGCCGCAGGGCACCGCGGACTCGGCGGGCGAGGCAGTGGAGGTGAAGGCGCTGGACCTCTCCGGCGTGCCCAAGCTCCTGTTCCGCCGCAACTCGCGCACGGGTGCGGTCGAGGTGCTCCCGCGCGAGGGCTCCGGCATCGTGCTCAACGAGGCGCTGCACGCCTAGCACTCACCACAGACGCCTCGGGGCGGTGCGGGATCTCTCCCGCACCGCCCCGAGGCGTCTGTGCGCGGCGCTACTCCCCGACCACGTGAATTCGGGAGGTGTCGGCGGCCGAGGCCCGCGCCCCGCGCCGCCCGAACACGATCGCGGCGCCACCCACGAGCGTGAGGACCGCGGCCGCGAGCATGCCAAGACCCTCGGCACTGGCGCCCGTCATTGCGAGCGCCGCCGGTGCCGTACTGGGGTCCCCAGCGGCCGCGGGCCGCGTGGCCGGATCCGGCACGGCGACGCCGCCGGGTTCGCCCCCGACCCCACCGTCGGTGCCACCGTCGGTACCGCCGTCGGTGCCTCCATCGGTACCGCCACCGGGGATCTCCGCGGCAGCCACGTTCAGCGCACCAACGTGCAGGGCTGCGGTCTGCACCCCGTCCGTGAACCACCACGCCGGGCGGGTGTCCGGGGTCACCGCGGCGCGAGCCGCGCCACCACCGACCGTGGCGGCGGCACCGGGATCAGCAGCGGCCTGGGCCGCGGTCGCCGTCAGCTCGGCCGGGGCCGTGGCGAAGCCCTCGTTGTTGGTGTTCGGGAGGCCCTCCGGGCGGGCGTAGTGCGTCACCTCGGGGCTCTCGGTGCCGTTCAGCGTGATGAACGCCGAGGCGCCGTCACAGCCGTCGTCGCAGACCGCCCAGAGGCCGCCCAGCACGGTGTCGTAGTCGAGGGCCATCACCCCGGGCAGCCCGGGCTTCACTTCGGCCACGCGCTGTGCGGTGCCGTCCGAGTTGAGCGCAAACGCAAACACCTGGCCGCCGTCCTCAACCGCGACGAAGAACAGGCCGTCACCGTGGAGCGGGTAGGCGGCCGGATCGTAGCCGGCGCCCGTGTTCGCGTCGACGAGTTTCCCGGCGAGATCCGCGTCCGCAACCCACTCCACCGCCTCGATGCCCAGGTTTGCACTGACCTGCGGCAGCAGTGCGGTGAGGTCCCACTCGGTGCTCGCCACCACGTCGGGCCCCGGTGCCGTCGGGTCGATCTGCAGTACAACGTTGAAGTTGACGCCCTTCGCGCTGTTATCGCGTTCCGAGGCGAGGTACACGAAGCCGTCGTTTGCGGCGGTGATGCCCTCGGTGTCCGGCCCGGCCGCGCCCGGGTTCCCCGCGTCCTTCGCGAACCGCGCGCGCTTGCCCGCCGCCCAGCCGTCCGCGAACGTCGCCGTCCCGTCCGCCGCGACGTCGAGTTTCCAGAACCGGCCCTCGCCGTTGTCCACGGCCCACAGCACCACTCCCTCGGCGGTCACCTCCGTGTCGAGGCCGGAGCTGTCCTCCAGGAACATCTGGGTGGTGTCCACGGCCGTCGCGGCGGCCGGTCCCGGCCACACGCTCGTGAGCAGCGGCGGCTGTTCCACACCACCGCCGTCGTCCGTAGCGCACTGGTTTGCCGCGCCCGGGGTCGGGTGGGCCAGCACGAACGGTCCGGTGCCGGGCTGGCAGCGCGCGAGCGTCGCCTTCGCCGCGTCACCGTCGATCATCGCGTGACCGCTCCAAGCGCCGGTGTCGTCGATGAGCGCCCCGGCCGGGTCGAAGAGCCGGATCTGGTCGGCGCTGCCGATGCCGATCGCCTCGCGGAACAGGCCGGTGGCCTCGCCGATCAGGCCCACCGAGTTCTCGTCAACAACGAGGTACTCTCCCGCCGCGATCACACTGCCGGCCGGAAAGCGCCAGCTGTGGTCGTCTGAATTGTCGCGCAGCTCGTAGCCAGCGATATCGAGCGGCTCGGCGCCCGTGTTCACCAGCTCGACCCAGTCGGCGGGCTGCGAGTCGACCTCGCTCAAGCGCAGCGCGGCCGCGGCGCCCGGAAGCGCGTCGAACACGTTCGGGGCGCCCTTCGTTGCTTCCCGGGTGTCGCGCCACTCCCCGGCCGCGGTGAGCCCGAGCGTGGTCGTGGCGTGCGGCCCCCAGCTCACCGAGTCGAGCAGCTCGCCCGCAGCGCTGAACAGCCGCACCGCGTCGTCCTTGCCGAGCCCGAAATCGAAGTCGCCCACCCCGGCCGCGTCGAGCTCGTCGAGCACGAGGAAGGCGCCCGGCGAGACCACGGTGCCCGCGGGGAACACGAACGCGTGCCCGTCGTCGCTGTCTTTCACCACCACGCCCGAGAGATCGGCCGGGGCGGCGCCAGCGTTCTCCAGCTCGATCCAGTCGCCCGGAACGCCGCCGCTCGACTCGACCTCGGTGATGCGGATGCCGGCGGCCGGATCCCCCGAGTCTCCCGGTGCCGCGACGGCGGCGGTGAGTGGCCCAAGGGCCAGGCAGCTTGCGCCGATCGCGCCAGCGGCGAGAACTGCAAGCGGACGGTGTGGTCTGGGCAACGTGGCTCCTTCGAAACTGGTGTGTGCGTCAATCGCACCAGTTCCAGGTGGCCGCCGTGCTGCGGCGAGGTGTCCGGGAGGTGTCGCTGCGGCTACGCCTGCGCGTGCACGCGCGCCAGCAGGTCGGGAGCCTTCCGGTCGAAGATCGCCGCACCCCACCGTACGCCGCCCCAGAAGACGAGCGCTCCGGTGAGGATCCCCACCCCGAGCGTGGTCCAGATCCACACCGGGTCGTTCGTCACCCCCGCCGCGACGGCGAAGCCGGCGGTGGGCAGCGACAGCACGAACAGCGAGCCGTACGACCCGGCCATGCCCACGAGGCTCAGCATCCCGGCCCCGGGCTTTGACACGAACGGGTTCTCGCCAGACTGCGGCACGGGCATCACGAACAGCGCGGAGCAGACACTCGACACCCCGAACCCGCCGAGCGTCACGGCGGCCGTGAGCCCGAGGAGCGTGGGCAGCTGGTCGAAGCGGCCGACGATCGCGGTCGTCACGATCGCGACGAGCAGGATCAGCGGGACCCCGACGATCGCGTTCGCCCACACTCGGCCGAGCCGGTCGTCGATGCCGCGCACGCCGCGCAGGACGTGCGTGGTGAACGCGGTGCCATCGTAGGACACGTCCGTGAAGGTGCTGAGCGAGATCAGCACGGCCACCAGGATGGTGGACGCCGGGAGCATGATGGGCAGCCCCGAACTCCCCGAGACGAAGCCGAACACCACCGGCATCACGATCACCACGATCAGGCTCTGCAGGTAGCGGGGGTCGCGCAGCCAGTAGGTGAGCGCCCGCGCAGCGATCGCACCTCGCGGGGAGGCCGGGAATCGGGCGAACCAGCCGGTGCCGGCGCGCACCTTCGTCTGCGACCCGGCGCCGGCCGCGCCGAGTGCACC
The DNA here is from genome assembly GCF_004217175.1 of Leucobacter luti. Classification (GTDB taxonomy): domain Bacteria; phylum Actinomycetota; class Actinomycetes; order Actinomycetales; family Microbacteriaceae; genus Leucobacter; species Leucobacter luti. Next base: position 79,270 of record NZ_SHKI01000005.1, on the reverse strand, counting down.
GAGGTAGAGAGGGCGCCACACGAGGAACAGCGCCACGACCGTCGCGAGCGCGATGACGAGCTTCGCGAGCGCGGGAGGCCAGGCGCCCGCCGCGAGATCCGCGGGCACCGACCACACGGCGCCGAGCGGGGTCCACGAGAGCGCGTTCGCGACCGCCGGGAGCCGCTCCGCGAGCGTCGCCACCCCGGCGCCGATCCCCGCCATCAGGGGCCCCACCAGCACGAGCACGAGGATCACGAGGCCACCGATCACCTCGCGGAATCTGCGGCTTCCGGTGACCCGGGTGAGCGCGGTGACCATGAGCTGGCACGCGAGCACGCAGGTGATCGCTGCCACGGGCGCGAGCAGGATGGCTGCGATCACCGCGGGCGCCGAGCGGAACCACACCGCCGCGGTCGCCGCCGAGACGATGAGCGTCACGATCCCGGGCACGCCGAGGAGGCTGGCGGTCGCGATGCCCGCGAGCTGCGTCGCCGGACTGAGCGGGAGCATCACGAGCCGGGCCGGGTCGAGCGTGCGGTCCATGCCGGACGCGACGATTGGCCCGAGCATCCAGCCGACGATGAGCAGCGCCCCGCCGAGGATCAGCACCGTGCGGGCGAGCTCTGGCTCGGCGAAGGACAGCCCGACCAGGCCGAAGAACACCCCAACGAGCACGCCGACCCCGTACAGGGCGCCAAGAATGGCGCCGACGAGCTGCCACGGGTGCCGGCTCAGCGTATTCCAGAGCACTCTGAATCGCAGCTTCACGAGCACCCGGATCCGCTCAAGTGGTCCGGTGCGGGGCCGGGCCCCGGCCCCCTCGCCGGGAAGCACACCGGGGAGGCCGGCCGGCTGGGCACCGGGGGTCAGGAGTGGTTCAGCCATGTCGGCCCCTCCAAGTGCTGGCGCCCGCCAACGAGTTCGACGAAGCGATCCTCAAGCGTTGACCCGCCCCGCACCTCGTCCACCGTGCCCGCGGCGAGCACCCGACCCGACGCGATCACCGCGACGTGGTCGCACATGCGCTGCACCAGGTCCATCGAGTGGCTCGAGACGATCACGGTGCCACCGCCGCGCACGAACCCCTGCAGGATGTCGCGGATGTTTGCGGCGGAGACCGGGTCAACCGATTCGAACGGTTCGTCGAGCACGAGCAGTCGGGGCGCGTGCACGAGCGCGCAGGCGAGCGCGATCTTCTTGGTCATCCCGGCCGAGTAGTCGACCACGAGCGTGGTGCCGGCGTCGCGCAGATCAAGCATGGTGAGGAGATCGGCGCAGCGGCGCGCCACCGTCTCGGCGTCGAGGCCCGCGAGCAGGCCGGTGTAGGTGATGAGCTGCTCCCCGGTGAGCCGGTCGAACAGCTTCACGCCGTCTGCGAGCACCCCCACGAGCTGCTTCGCCTCCGTCGGGTGCTCCCACACGTCGATGCCTGAAATCAGCGCCTGGCCGAACTCGGGCCGGAGCAGTCCGGTCGCCATCGACAGGGTGGTCGTCTTCCCCGCACCGTTGGGCCCCACAAGGCCGTAGCAGGAGCCCGTTGGGATGGTCAGCGAGATGCCATTGACGGCGATCTTGTCGCCGAACCGTTTGGCGAGTCCTCGGAGTTCGAGGGCGGGCGGGATCGTGGCAGGTTCCATGAAGCTAGCCTAACCGCGTCCCCCGCGTCGATGCATCCGCCCGGCAGAGTCCGCGCGGGCCGAAACGACAAGTGCCGTGCCCGCAACCGAGTGGCTGCGTACACGGCACGTTCGCGAGTGCTCGGGGGCGCGGGGCTCGCGGCCCCGGACACCTAGCGGTTCAGGTGACGCTCGGGCGAGCCGATGTACAGCTGCTGCGGGCGACCGATCTTGGTCTGCGGATCCTCGCGGGCCTCGCGCCACTGCGCAATCCAGCCGGGGAGCCGGCCGATTGCGAACAGCACCGTGAACATCCGCGTGGGGAAGCCCATCGCCTTGTAGATCACGCCGGTGTAGAAGTCGACGTTGGGGTAGAGCTTGCGCTCCTTGAAGTAGTCGTCCTCGAGCGCGATCTGCTCGAGCTCGCGGGCGAGGCCGAGCAGCGGGTCGTTGACACCCAGCTCCTCGAGCACCTTCCCGGCGCTCTCACTCACGATGCGAGCGCGCGGGTCGTAGTTCTTGTACACGCGGTGCCCAAAGCCCATCAGCTTCACGCCGTCTTCCTTGCGCTTCACCTTTTCGACGAAGGTCTCCACGCTCTGGCCCGAGTCGCGGATCTGCGCGAGCATGTCGAGGACCGCCTCGTTCGCGCCGCCGTGCAGCGGACCCGAGAGCGCGTTGATCCCGGCCGAAATCGACGAGAACATGTTGGCACCGGTGGACCCCACGAGACGCACGGTCGAGGTGGAGGCGTTCTGCTCGTGATCCGCGTGCAGAATCAGCAGCTTGTCGAGCGCGTCGACGAGCACCGGGTTCATCTCGTACTTCTCGGCCTTGTTGCCGAAGTTCAAGCGGAGGAAGTTCTCAACGAAGCTCAGGTTGTTGTCGGGGTACAGGAAGGCCTGCCCCACCGACTTCTTGTGCGCGTACGCGGCGAGCACGGGCAGCTTCGCGAGCAGACGGATCGTGTTCACCTCGACGAACTCCGGGTCCGTCGTGTCGAGCGAGCTCTCGTAGTAGGTCGACATCGTCTGCAGTCCGCCCGAGAGCACCGCCATCGGGTGCGCGGTGTGCGGCACGCCCTCGAAGTAGTAGCGCATGTCCTCGTGGAGCAGCGTGTGCCGGCGGATCTCCTCGTCGAACGCCCCGAGGGCGTCAGCGCTCGGCAGCTCGCCGTAAATTAGCAGGTAGGCCACCTCAAGGAACGTCGAGTGCTGCGCGAGCTCCTCGATCGGGTAGCCGCGGTAGCGCAGGATCCCAGCATCGCCATCGATGTAGGTGATCGCTGACTTCGTCGACGCGGTGTTGACGAAGCCGTAGTCGAGCGCTGTGTAGCCGCTCTGCTTCGTGAGGGTGCTCACGTCGATCGCGGCGTGGCCGTCCACGGCATCGCGGATCGGAAACTCTGCGGAGCCACCGGGGAACGTCAGTTTTGCTGAGGCCGCGCCCTGGCCCTGAGTCGATTCGTTCACGTCGTCTCCTCGTGGGGTCTCATACTGACAAAGCGTCGGGTGCGACGCCGCCATTCCTACACCTTATCGGCTCCGTTCGGAGCCCGAGCACCGCGCGAGGATTCGCGCACGCACACCTCAGAATATATCTTGACGTCGAGCAAAAAGTCGATTCGGCCGGGCGCGGTGCGGGCATTTGAGCCCCTCGCTCGGCGTCAGGGTGCGCCCCGATCAGGCTATGCGGCGGCCAAACGACGCGCGGCGGTGGCGATATCCGCGTCGCTCGCGGTGAGCGCCAACCGCACATGCTGCGGCGAGTGATCCCCGTAGAACTGGCCGGGGCCCACGACGATCCCGCGCCGCGCAAACTCCGCAACGCTGTCCCACGCGTCCTCGCCGCGCGTGGCCCACAGGTACAGCCCCGCGGCGCTGCCCTCGATCCGGAACCCGGCCGCTTCAAGCGCCGGTCGCAGCACCTCGCGCCGGGCTCGGTACCGCTCCCGCTGCTCGGTCACGTGAGTCTCGTCGGCGAGCGCCGCGATCATCGCCGCCTGCACCGGCGCGGGGAGCATCAGCCCGGCGTGCTTGCGCACGGTGAGCAGCCGCTCAACAAGATCCGGATCACCCGCGATGAAGGCTGCACGGTAGCCGGCGAGGTTCGACTGTTTGCTGAGCGAGTACACGCTGAGCACGTCGCGGTGGTCCTCGCCCACCACCGCCGGGTCGAGAATCGACGGGATCCGCTCGGCATCCCACGGCGCGTCCCAGCCGAACTCGGCGTAGCACTCGTCCCCGGCGATCACGGCGTCGAGCTCCCTGGCCCGCGCCACCGCGGCGCGCAGCCACGCGGCGTCGTGGACGCGACCATCGGGGTTTGACGGCGAGTTGACCCACACCAGGCGGGTGTGCGCGGGCCAGTCGGCCGGGTCGTCTGCGGCGACCGCGTCGGCCCCCACCAGCGCGGCACCCATCGCGTAGCTCGGGTATGCAATGCGCGGGAAGACCACTGCCTCCCCCGCGCCGATGCCGAGCAGGAACGGGAGCAGCGCGACGAGCTCCTTGGAGCCCACCGTGGGGAGCACCGCCTCGGGGGCGACGCGCACGCCGCGGCGGCGCGCGAACCACTCGGCAATCGCCTCGCGCAGGCGCGGTGACCCGGCGGTCGCCGGATACGCGTGCGCGTCGGTCGCTGCGGCGAGCGCCTCACGCACCCCGGCCGGGCTCGGATCGACGGGCGAACCAACTGACAGGTTCACCGCGCCCTCCGGGTGCTCTGCCGCGGCCGCCGCGTACGGCGCCATCGCGTCCCACGGGTAATCGGGCAGCGGCCCGCGCATCGCGGCTACTCGCCCTGCGGCGGGAGCGCCGCGATGATCGGGTGGTCGAAGTCGTAGACTCCCACCTTCGCGGCTCCGCCCGGGGAGCCGATCTCGTCGAAGAAGTCGACGTTGGCGCGGTAGTAGTCGGACCACTCGGCGGGGAGGTCGTCCTCGTAGTAGATCGCCTCGACGGGGCAGACCGGCTCGCAGGCGCCGCAGTCGACGCACTCGTCGGGGTGGATGTAGAGCGATCGTTCGCCCTCGTAGATGCAGTCGACGGGACACTCGTCAACGCAGGCGCGGTCCTTCACGTCGACGCACGGAAGCGCGATCACATACGTCACGACCCCCACCTTTCACTCTGCAGTTCGGACAGGAACCAGTCTACCGTCGGGGCCCTGGGTGCTTCGCACCGGCTCACCCGAAAGGCGCAAAGCCGGGCGGGTGCGGCGCGCCGGCCACCGCTCCGACCCAGCTCGCGAAGAGGAGCGGCGGCCCAAATCCGATGTCGCTGTCGCGGCGCGCGTGCGCGACAGCCACGCCGACGAGCGCGCTCGCAGCGAGTCCGCACGCAAACGCCAGCAGCCAGGGCCCCGCACCGGCCGCCGCGGGGACGAACACGGAGAGCGGCACCAGCTTCACGTCGCCGGCGCCGAGCGCCCCGGGACGCCACACCCAGAGCGCTGCGAAGAGGCACAGCGCCGCCGCCGCCGCGGCGAGTGCCATGAGGAGGCGGCGCGGCTCCCCCGGCAGCACCAGCGAGCCGGCGAGCGGCGCAGCCACCGTCACGCTGGCCCAGCCCACGACCGGGTTTGGCAGCCGCCGATCTCTGAGATCGGTGAGGCTGAGCCACACTGTCCAGCCACCGTAGCTCGCGAACGCGGCAAGTCCCGCGACCTGAGCGAGCGCGGTGAGCGCGCACCGCGGGGCCCCTGGGCCACCGGGAGTGTCTGCCCCACCGAGCCCGGTAGCCGCCGCGAGCAGCGCGCCCGCGGCCGCCCCGCCAATGATCCAGCGCCGCTGCCCCGGGGTCAGGGCAACGGCCTCGGCCCTGAGCCCGCGCGGGCGCAGGGTCACTGCACCACTTCGGTGCCAATCCCCCGCTCGGTGAAGATCTCGAGCAGCACAGAGTGCGGCTCTCGGCCGTCGATGATTGCGGCCTTCGAGACGCCGCCCTGCACGGCGTCGAGGCAGGCGCGCATCTTCGGGATCATGCCCGATTCGAGGGTGGGGAGCAGCTCCTCGAGCTCGGCCGCGCTGATCGACGACACGAGCGAGTCGCGGTTGGGCCAGTCGGCGTAGAGCCCCGCCACGTCCGTGAGGATGACGAGCTTCTCTGCACCGAGCGCTGCGGCGAGCGCCCCGGCTGCCGCGTCGGCGTTCACGTTGAGCGAGTCGCCCGGCCGATCCACGTCGGGGGCAATCGACGATACGACGGGGATGAGTCCGGCTTCGAGGAGGGCGAGCACGGGCTCCACGCGCACGTCGACGACGTCGCCGACGAGCCCGAGGTCGACGAGTTCTCCGTCGACCTCAACGGGCGGGCGGCGGCGGCCAACGAACAGCCCGGCGTCCTCCCCCGTCGTGCCCGCGGCGAGCGGGCCGTGCGCGTTGATCTCGTCGACGAGCTCGGGGTTCACCTTGCCGGTGAGCACCATGCGCACCACGTCCATCGTCTCCGGTGTTGTGACGCGGTACCCACCCTTGAATTCGCTCTCGATGCCGAGTCGCGCGAGCATCGCGTTGATCTGCGGCCCGCCCCCGTGCACCACGACGGGGCGGATGCCCGTGTGGCGGAGGTAGACGACGTCGGCGGCGAACGCGCGCAGCAGCTCGTCGTCGACCATCGCATTGCCACCGAACTTGATCACCATGATGGCGTCACGGAATTTCTTGAGCCATGGCAGCGATTCGATGAGAACCTGCGCTTTCTCTGCGGCGTGCGTGTGATCGAGGATTTCGGTCGTGGTGGTCACCTGTGCCGCCTAGCTCGAGTACGCGCTGTTCTCGTGCACGTAGTCGTGCGTGAGATCGTTGGTGCGGATGGTCGCCGTGTACTCGCCTGCGAACAGCTCGATCTCCACGTGCGTGCGTCGCGGTGTGAGGTCGCAGTCGGTGACGGGTCGGTCTGGGGCGCCCGCGTGGCAGAGGCGCACGCCGTTGAACGACACGTCAACCTGGTACGGGTCGAACGCGGCGTCGGTGGTGCCGATCGCGGCGAGCACGCGGCCCCAGTTCGGGTCGTTGCCGAAGATGGCAGCCTTGAACAGGTTGTTGCGCGCGACCGAGCGGCCAACGTCGACGGCGTCGGCGGTGCTCGCGGCGCCGCGGACCTCGATGTCGATGTCGTGGCTCGCGCCCTCGGCATCGGCCTGCAGCTGCGCCGCGAGGCTGTCGCACACGCCCGCGAGGGCGGCCGCGAACTCTGCCTCGTCGGGGGTGACGCCGGAGGCGCCACTCGCGAGCAGCGTGACCTGATCGTTCGTGGACATGCAGCCGTCGGAGTCGAGTCGGTCGAAGCTCGGGGCGGTCGCGCCGCGCAGCGCGCGGTCGAGCGCCTCGCCGTCGAGCAGCGCGTCGGTGGTGATCACCACGAGCATCGTCGCGAGCCCGGGCGCGAGCATGCCGGCGCCCTTCGCCATTGCGCCGATGCTCCAGCCGGCACCCGCGTGCACGGCCGTCTTCTCAACCGAGTCGGTTGTGAGGATCGCGGCCGGCGCCGTGGTGTCGGTGGCGCTGAGCTGCGCGAACAGCCCGGGCACCCCGCCGACCACCTTGTCGCGGAACGCCTGGTCGCCGGTGCCGATAAGGCCCGTCGAGCAGACGAGGATCTCTTCGGCGTCCGTCGCGTCGCCCGCCGCGGTGAGCGCTGCGGCCACGGCCTCGGCGGTGAGCCGGGTGGTGTCGTAGCCGAAGTCTCCGGTGAAGCAGTTCGCCCCGCCTGAGTTCAGAATGACCGCGCGCGCAGCGCCGCCGTCCTGGACCACCTTGCGGCTCCACAGGATCGGGTTCGCCTGCGCTCGGTTGCTCGTGAAGACCACGGCGCTCGCCGGGGTCGGCCCGTCGTTGACGACGAGCGCCAGGTCGGGCTTGCCGGTGCTCTTCAGGCCTACGGCGATCCCCGCGGAACGGAATCCGGCGGGAGTGGTGACGGTCACGGTGTCTCCTTGGTGCGGTGGGTGTGTCGGTGTGTGAGTGAGTGGGGCCGTGGCTCGGCTTAGGGAGCGACGCCGTCGACGCTGAGGCCCGTGCGCTCGGGCAGACCGAGCGAGATGTTTGCCGACTGGATCGCTGCGCCGGCCGTACCCTTCGCGAGGTTGTCGAGGGCGGCGACGACCACCACGCGGCCCGCGGCCTCGTCGATCGCAACGCCCATGAGGCAGGTGTTTGCGCCAACGGTGTCTGCGGTGCGCGGGTAGACCCCCTCGGGCAGCACGTGCACGAACGGCTCGTCTGCGTACGCGTCTTCCCAGGCGGCGCGCACCTCGGCCGCGGTGACGCCCGGCGCGATGCGCGCGGTCGAGGTGGCGAGGATGCCTCGGCTCATTGGCACGAGCACGGGCGTGAAGCTGATCGTGACGGGTGCCTGCGCTCCCGCACCGCGCAGCGCCTGCTGAATCTCGGGGATGTGCCGGTGCGTGCCGCCGACCGCGTACGGGTTCGCGGTGCCCATGAGCTCGGCCCCCAACAGGTGCGTCTTCGCGGCCTTCCCCGCACCGGACGGGCCCACGGCGAGCACCGAGACGAGGTCGCTCGGCTCGATGACGCCGGCCGCGATACCGGGCGCGAGCGACAGCGCGACCGTGGAGGCGTTGCAGCCGGGCGCCGCGATCCGGCTCGCCCCGACGAGCGCGTCGCGCTGCTTAGCGCCGGCCGCGCCGACGAGCAGCTCGGGCACGCCGTACGTCCACGCCTCGTGGTGCTCCCCACCGTAGAACGCTGCCCAGTCTGCGGCGTCAGTGAGGCGGTGGTCGGCGCCACAGTCGACCGCGAGGCGCACATCGGTGAGCTGCGCCGTGAGCGCCCCGGACGCCCCGTGCGGCAGCGCGAAGAACACCACGTCGTGCCCGTCGAGCACCTCGGGGGTGGTCTCGCGCAGCGTGAGGTGCGCCAGGGAGCGCAGGTGCGGCTGCGTGGCGATGAGCGGCTGGCCGGCGCTCGAGTGCCCCGTCACCGTGCGCACCTCGAACTCCGGGTGCGCGGCGAGCAGCCGCAGCAGCTCACCCCCGGCGTATCCTGAGGCTCCCGCAACCGCCACGCTGTACGTCATCGACGCTCCTTTACTCTGCGAACTTCTCTATTCTGGCACCTCACGAACCCAGGTGTGACCGTTATCCACAGGCGTGTGCCCCGCGCAGGGCTGCTCCCCAGGCCGAGTCGCCGGGGTGCACGAGGCGCGAGCGCGGCGCAAGCGCGACGCAGGCGCGGCGACTTCGGCGGGCACACCGCGCCGAGCTCGCGCAGGAGATTCGAGCTCAGGCGGACCCACTCGCGGGAATTCCTCCTGCGCGAGCTCGGATCTCCTGCGCGAATTCGACCCCGGGCGCGGGCACCCTCACCCCCGTGCGGCCGCAGGGGCGCGCACGGGCTCAATACCCCCCCCCGGGCGCGGGAACGCGCCGGCAGGAAAGCCCCGAGCGCCGCGGCGCCCGCCCCTAGCGGTGCGTGAAGTTCGGCTCGCGCTTCTCGGTGAAGGCGCGCATGCCCTCCTTCTGGTCCTCGGTCGCGAACGCGGCGGCGAACGCGCGACGCTCGAAGCGGAGCCCCTCCGAGAGCGGCATCTCCTGGGCGGCCTGCAGCGCATCCTTCGCGGCGTACAGGGCGGGCAGCGACTTCGCCGCGATCGTCGCGGCGACCTGCGCGGTCTCGTCAAGGAGTTCGGCCGCGGGGATCACGCGCGACACGAGCCCCGAGCGTTCGGCCTCGTCGGCGCGCATCATCCGCCCGGTGAGCACCAGCTCGGCGGCCTTGTACGAGCCGATTGCGCGCGGCAGTCGCTGCGAGCCGCCGAACCCGGGCAGCACCCCCAGGTTGATCTCGGGCTGGCCAAACTTCGCCGTGTCGGCGGCGAGAATGATGTCGCACATCATCGCGAGCTCGCAGCCCCCGCCGAGGGCGAAGCCGGCCACGGCGGCGACCACGGGCGTGCGCATCCGCTCGAAGCCACCCCACCCGGGAAACGGTCCGCCGACGGCCATCTCGGCGTAGCTGTGGTCCGCCATCTCCTTGATGTCCGCTCCCGCAGCGAACGCCCGCTCGGACCCGGTGATCACGATGCAGCCGATCTCGGGCGACGCGTCGAACGCGAGCGCTGCGTCGATCAGCTCGCGCACGAGCACCGAGTTGAGCGCGTTGAGCGCCTCGGGGCGGTTCAGCGTGATCCAGCCGACGCGGCCGCGCACCTCGCTCAGAATGGTGGTGTACTCGGCACTCGTCTGCTCAGTCATCGTCGATCCTCTCGCTCGGGTCCGCTGAGCCCTCGCCCAGTGTGTGTCCTACGCTACCGCGCGTCACAGGCCGGGAACGTGGCGCTCGTCAACCCCGGAGTACGCCGACAGCGGGCGGATCAGCGCGTTCGCCGCCGCCTGCTCCATGATGTGCGCGGTCCATCCCGTCACCCGCGCGGCCACGAACAGCGGGGTGAAGATCTCGGTGTCGAAGCCGAGCAGGTGGTAGGCGGGGCCGGACGGGTAGTCGAGGTTTGGGTAGATACCCTTGCGCGCCACGAACTCGGACTCGAGCGCCGCGTACAGTGCAGCGAGGTCGGTGCGCCCGCTCTCGTCAAGCAGCACCTCGAGCGCGGCGTGCATGGTGGGCACCCGCGAGTCGCCGTGCTTGTAGACGCGGTGTCCAAACCCCATGATCTTCCGCTTCTCGGCGAGCGCCCGGTCGAGCCACGGGACCACGTTCGCGGCGGTGCCCACCTCCTCGAAGATGTGCATCACCGCTTCGTTGGCGCCGCCGTGCAGGGGTCCCTTGAGCGCACCGATTGCACCCACTACTGCCGAGTACAGGTCGGAGGTGGTCGAGGCGATCACCCGGGCGGTGAAGGTCGAAGCGTTGAACGAGTGCTCCGCGTAGAGCACGAGCGAGACGCGGAACACGTCGACGGCCGCGTCGGAGGGCAGCTCGCCGAATGTCATCCACAGGAAGTTGCGTGAGTAGTCGAGGTCGGCGCGCGGCGGGATCGGCGCGAGCCCGCGGCGCCGGCGCTGCACGGCCGCGATGATGGTGGGCAACTGCGCAAAAAGGAGCGCGGACCGGTCGAGGTCGAGCTGCGGATCCGTCCACCCGCCCGGCTCGTGCAGGGTGTCGTCGAGGGTGCCGAGCTGGCTCACCGCGGTGCGGACGATGTCCATCGGGTGCGCGTCGGGCGGCATCGTCTCGAGCACCGCGACGGTGCTGGGCGCGAGCGCGCGCTGCGCGCGCTCCAGGCGCTCGAAATCGGCGAGCTGCGCGGCGGTGGGCAACTCGCCGTGCCAGAGCAGGTAGGCCACGGCCTCGAACGGCTGGGTGGCCGCGAGCTCCTGCACGGGGTAGCCGCGGTAGAGCAGGCTGTTCGACTCCGGGTTCACCTTCGAGATCGCCGTGACGTCGGCGACCACTCCGGCGAGGCCCTTCTTCACTTCTGATGCTGACATGTGCGCTCCTTTGCGACGGCGATGGCGGGGAACTGCTGGGGGTGAGTGGTGCGGCGGCGCGGACGCAGCCAGGACCGCTAGCGCTCGACCTCGAAGTTGAACACGCTCGTGTCGAAGCGGTTGTACTCCTCGTAGTCGATGAGCTCGTAGAGGTCGGCGCGGTGCTGCATCTCGCCGAGCTTGCCGGTGAGGTGTCCCACCTCGTTCAGCTCGTCGAGCGCGCGACCGGTCGCACCCATCGCGATCCGGAGCATCGACACTGGCCAGATCACGATGTTCACACCGATGTCGGCGAGCTGCTGCGAGGAGAACAACTCGCTCTTGCCAAACTCGGTCATGTTCGCGAGGATCGGCACGTCGAGCGCCTCGCGCATCGCGGCGAACTCCTCGAGCGTGCGCATTGCCTCCGGGAAGATCGCGTCGGCTCCAGCGTCGACGAGCGCTTTGGCCCGGTCAACGGCGAGCCGCAGTCCGGCGTCCCCGGGCTCGGTCGCGCGAATGTCGGTGCGCGCCATGACGAGGAAGTTGGGGTCGCGGCGCGCGTCGACGGCGGCGCGGATCCGCTTGAGCGCGGTGCCCTCGTCAACGACGGCCTTCCCGTCGAGGTGGCCGCAGCGCTTGGGGTTGACCTGGTCCTCGATGTGGGCCCCGGCGAGCCCGGCGTCCTCGAGCGTCTGGATCGTGCGCGCCACGTTCATCGGCTCGCCGAACCCGGTGTCGGCGTCCACGATCGCGGGCAGCTCGGTCATCCGCGCGATCTGCTGTGCGCGGGTCGCCACCTCGGTGAGCGTGGTGAGCCCGATGTCTGGCAGCCCCAGGTCGGCCGAGAGCACGGCACCCGAGATATACACGCCATCGAAGCCCTTGCGCTCGATGAGCCGAGCTGAGAGCGGGTTGAACGCGCCGGGGAAGCGCAGCAGCTCACCACTCGCGAGGCGCTCGCGGAACTGGCGGCGCTTGTCGGCCGGCGTGGTCTGCGCGTACAGCATTAGAACAGTCCCTTCGGTGCGGCGGCGAGGTCGATCACGCCCGGGAGCGCGACGATGTTGAGCTCGCGCACCTCGGCGGGGGTGAGCTCGGGCAGGCGCTGCACGAGCTCCAGGAAGCGCTCGATCTCGGCGGGCGCGAGCACTGGCTCCGCGAGCAGCCGGAACTTCGCGATGTAGTTGTCGCGCGCGAACGGCCGCGCTCCGAGCGGGTGCGCGTCGGCCACGGCGATCTCGTCGACGAGCGTGGTGCCGTCGGCGAGCTCGATCTCCACGCGTCCGCCGAACGCCTTCTCGTCGGGATCCTCGGAGTGGTAGCGCCGCGTCCACTCGGCGTCTTCAGCCGTGGTCACCTTGTGCCACAGGGCGACGGTGTCCGGGCGGCCCGCGCGCTCCGGGGTGTACGAGTCGACGTGGTGCCAGCCGCCGTCCTGGAGCGCGACCGCGAAGATGTACGGGATCGAGTGATCGAGCGTCTCGCGCGATGCCGTGGGATCGTACTTCTGCGGGTCGTTCGCACCCGAACCGATCACGTAGTGCGTGTGGTGGCTCGTGTGCAGCACGATCTTGGCGATGCGTGCCGGGTCCGCGAGCTCGGGCCGCTCGCCGTGCAGCTTACGGGCAAGGTCGATCCAGGCCTGCGCCTGGTACTCGGCCGAGTGCTCCTTGGTGTAGCTGTCGAGGATGGCGCGCTTTGCCTCGCCCGGCGCGGGGAGCGGCACCTCGTACGCCGCGTCAGGGCCGTCGAGCAGCCAGGCGATCACGCCGTCCTCCCCCTCGTAGATGGGGCTCGGCGAGGTCTGGCCGCGCATGGCGCGGTCGACTGCCTCGACCGCCATCTTGCCGGCGAACGCGGGAGCGTGCGCCTTCCACGTCGAAATCTCACCCTTGCGGCTCTGCCGCGTCGCGGTGGTCGTGTGGAGGCCCTGCGCCACGGCCTGGGAGATGGTCTCGGCGTCGAGACCGAGCAGCGTGCCAATGCCGGCGGCGGCCGATGGGCCGATGTGGGCGACGTGATCGATCTTGTGCTTGTGCAGGCAGATCGCGCGCACGAGGTCCATCTGGATCTCGTAGCCCGTCGCGATCCCGCGCACGAGTGCGCGACCGTCGGCGCCAACGTGCTGCGCCACCGCGAGGATCGGCGGAATGTTGTCGCCCGGGTGGGAGTACTCGGCGGCGAGGAATGTGTCGTGGTAATCGAGCTCGCGCACGGCCACACCGTTGGCCCAGGCCGCCCACTCCGGGCTGGTGCGGGCGCTCGCGTCAGCGGTGCCGTCAATGCCAAACACCGAAGCGCCGTCGCCGCCGGTGGAGACCGGGTGCGCGAGGGCCTGCGCGCGGGCCGCGACGATCGGGCCGCGGGTGAGCGATGCCGCGGCAACCGACGCGTTGTCGATCACGCGGTTGATGATCATGTCGATCACCGCCGGCTCGACCGCGACGGGATCGACTGCGACCTCCGCGATCTTCCAGGCGAGCTGCTCGGTGCGGGGCAGCTCTTCGTCGCTGCGGTAGACACGGACGTGGTGGGTGACGGTCATTGCGGTCCTTCCGTCGGGGTTGCGTGCTCGATCGAGGAGAGGATCGAGGTGAGGGCGTGGTGCAGGTGAACGTGGGTGGCGTGCGCCGCGAGCTCCGGATCGCCGGCCGCGATCGCCTCGGCGATGAGCGCGTGCTCGGCCACCGAGTCACGGAGACGCCCGGCGTTGTCGCGGGCGATGCGGCGAGCGCGTGCGAGGTGGGCGCGGATCGGGCGGAGCGCCTGGGTGAGGTAGACGTTGTCGACCGCCACGTCGAGGGCCGCGTCGAAGCGGGCGATCAGCGCGTAGTAGTCGTCGGCGGCGCGGCTCCCAGACTCGGGGTGCGCGGCGCGGAACTCTGCGGCGAGTTCGCCGAACGCCACTGCGTCGCCGCGTGCCGCCGCGAGCCTGGCCGCGGTCTCTTCAAGGGCGCGGCGCGTTTCGAAGAGCGCGCGAATATCGCCGCCGTCAAACCCCGCGACCACGAGCACGCGCGGGGACTGCTGGCGCACGAGGCCGTCGGCCACGAGTCGGCCGATTGCCTCGCGCATTGGCGTGCGGCTCACCCCGAGTCGCGCCGCCTGCGCGGCCTCGCCAATCACGGCTCCGGGGGCGAGCGCGCCGCCCTGGATCTCCTCAACGAGGGACTCGTATGCCCGATCGCTCGCGCGCATGGGTGCTCCTTCCGAACACCCTCAGCGTATACATACGACACCACATCGGCAACAAGATTCGTGAAATTGCCCTTTTATGTATACATTTGCCGAATCAAACGCGCGGTGCCCGGGGCGGCACGCGGGGGCCCGCGGCGTCCCTAGAAGTCCGCGATGACCAGCTTCTTCATCTGCAGCATGTGGGCGAACGCGTCGGGCCGCGCCATGAGCTCCCCCATGTTCTCGGGCACGATCTGCCAGCTCACTCCGAACCGATCGGCGAGCCAGCCACACTGCTCCGCCTCGGGAACCGCGGAGAGCGCGTCCCACAGCCGGTCGATCTCTCCCTGGTCTCGGCACTGCACCTCGAGCGATACCCCGCAGGTGAAGGACTCGTCCTGAGTCACTCCGGAGTCCATCGCCGCGAACCACTGATCGCCGATCCGGAACTCCCCGAACATGAGCGCGTCGGCCGTCGCGGGCCCGGTCGGCTCGCCGTAGGGGACGCGGACGCCGGGCGCGGCTCCCGGGAAGACCCGGGTGTAGAAGTCGATCGCCTCGCGCGCGCGGTTCTGCGCGGCAGCCCCGAACAGTAGCGACGGGATCACAAACGGGCGCGGATCCCCCGTGGGATCGGTCAGCATGACCTGCCAGTTCACCCCGAAGCGATCCGCCACCCACCCGTAGCGGGCACTGAACGGGTACTCCCCGAGCGGCATGAGCACCTCGCCGCCATCGGCGAGCGCCGCCCACGTGGCGTCGAGCTGAGCGCGGGCCGCGATGGCGCCGCCCGCGTAGTTCAGCGGGTCGAAGTTCAGCATGAGTGAGATCGACCGGTTCGGCGAGAATTCGTCGCCCGCGTTCACCAGGGTGAGGCGGTACCCGGCCACGCTCACCGCGACCGTGAGCGGTTTCCCCGCGAGCGGCTCCTGAAACGGGAGCAGGTCCGTTTCCGGGTAGCGCGACTCGATCTCGGAGGTTGTGTCCGGCAGCGCAGCGGCGTAAAACTCACCGGCCTCGGCTGCGGTACCAACGCACCAGATGTTCGGAACAATTCGCTGCTGCACCATGATGCAACCCCCTTCTGGCGGCAACCCGCCGCACCGCCGAGCGGCCGCGCTGTCCCCAGTATCCGCCAGGGCGGGCACCGGCCACAACCAGGAGTTTTCCTGGTGACAGACGCGCGGGGAAGGCGCAGAATGTGGGTGACGGGGGCCTCCGGAGCCCACGCGTGCAGTACCACACCGACGAGGGACACCGATGACGATCAGACTGAACCCGTATCTCAACTTCCACGGCACCGCGCGCGAGGCGCTCACCTTCTACGAGTCGGTGCTCGGCGGCAGCCTCAACATCATGACCTACGCGTCCATCCCCGGGATGATGGGCGCCGACGACGAGGGCGAGAAGGTGATGCACGGCCAGCTCGACACCGACGACGGGCTCACGCTCATGGCCGCGGACCTCCCCGCGTCGATGTCGGGCTCCCCCGACGCCTCAGCCGGCGGCGTCTCGGTGACGCTCTCCGGCGATCAGAGCGCGCGCATCCGCGCCGCCTGGGACGGGCTGTCCGCGGGCGGAACCACCGTAGAGCCGTTCGCCGAGGCGCCGTGGGGCGACACCTTTGGCATGCTCGTCGACCGCTTCGGCGTGCCCTGGATGATCAGCCTCGAGCGCGCGGCATAGCGCGAGGGCCGCGGGTCACCGGGATTCGGCGGCCCACGGCCCTCACTCGTGCGCGCGGCGCGAACCGGCGGGCGCTCGTCGCGCTCGCCGCGCTAGTCGCGGAGCTTCGCGTCGAACGCGAGCTCCGCGGCGGCGACGCCCAGGAGCTTCGCCGCGCTCGCCTCCTCGGCCTTCAGCGTGCGATCGGTCGCCCGGAAGCGCAGCGCGAAGGTGAGCGCCTTCTGCCCCTCGGGGATCCCGGTGCCGCGGTAGTCGTCGACGATGCGGGCGCCCTCGAGCAGCTCGCCGGCGCCCGCGGTGACCACCGCGAGCACGTCGCCGGCCGGAATATCGGCGCCGACCACGAGCGTGAGGTCCTGCGTCGCCGCCGGGTAGGTCGAGAGCGGGTGCGTCTCGGGTTCCCGCGGCGCCAGCTCGATGAGGCGGTCGAGATCGAGCTCAAAGGCCGCCACGCGGCCGGGCAGGTGGTACTCGGCCACGAGCTCGGGCAGGAGTTCGCCCGCGACGCCGACGGGCTCGAGGCCGTCGTCAACGCGCACACTGAGCTCGGCGGTGCGGCCCGGGTGGAACGCGCGATGCGCGCCCTGCGTCACGACCAGCTCGGCCGAGACCGCGCCGGCGACGATGCGGGCCGCATCGAGCGCGTCGGCCCAATCGATTGCGCGCGCTGCCTCGCCGGCCTGCTTCGCGACGGCGTCACCGATCAGCAGGCCGGCCGCGCGGCGCGGCTGCGCGGGGACCGAGCCATAGAGCTCGTCGAGCGTCTCGGACGCCGGCTTCTCGGCGAGCGGCGGAACCTCAGCCGTCCCGAGTTCGGGGCGCGGCTCGAACACGGCACCGAACTCGACGAGCGCGAGATCCGTGAGCCCGCGTGAGACATTGCGCTGCGCCGCAGTCACGAGGCCGGCGAGCAGCGAGCGGCGCATGAACGGCGCCTCGCCGTCGAGCGGGTTCGCGAGCTTCACGGCGGCAACGGGACCGGCCTGCGCGGCGTCGCCCTGCGCCACGCCGTCGATCACCGGCACCACCGGCTCGGCGCCAGCACCGAAATCGTCGAGCTGCGCGCGGGTCACGAACGGGTAGCTCTGCACCTCGTCGAGCCCCGCGGCCGTGACCACGTTCGCCGCGCGACGGCGCAGGCGCTGCGCGCGGGTGAGACCGCGCCCGGGCGGGGCAACGGGCAGCACCGACGGAATCCGGTCGTACCCGACCACGCGAGCGACCTCCTCCACGAGGTCGGCGGGGCGCGTGAGGTCGGAGCGCCAGCTAGGCGGGGTGACCACGAGTTCGCCGGCCGCGCCGTCAGTAACGGTGCAGCCGATCATCTCGATCGCCGTGCGCGCCTCGGCGTCGGTGTAATCGGCACCCATCAGGCCATTGACACGCGCGAGCGGCAACCGAATCTCCGGCGCGTCCCACGGCGCGACAAGCTCTGCGCCCAGCTCGTCGGCGGTGCCGCCGGCGAGCTCAACGAGCAGATCGACCATGCGCTGCGCCGCGGCGCGCGCGACCAGCGGGTCGACCCCGCGCTCGAAGCGCTTTGAGGCCTCGCTCGGCAGCTTGTGGCGCCGCGAGGTGCGCGCGATCGACACCGAGTCGAACGTGGCCGCCTCGATGAGCACGTCGGAGGTGGTCTCGGTGACCTTCGTCGATTCGCCGCCCATCACACCGGCCAGGCCGACAACGCCCGATCCGTCAGTGATCACCAGGTCTTCGACGTGGAGCTTGCGCTCGGCCCCGTCGAGGGTGAGCAGCGTCTCTCCCGGCGCCGCGCGGCGCACGGTGATGCCGCCGTCGAGCTTCGCGAGGTCGTAGGCGTGCAGCGGCTGCCCCAGCTCGAGCATCACGTAGTTCGAGATGTCGACCTCGAGCGAGAGGCTGCGAATCCCGGCCAGCTGCAGGCGGGCCACCATCCAGGCGGGGGTGGGCCGCGACTGGTCGATGCCGCGCACCGTGCGGGCGATGAACCCGGTGGCACCGGCGCGGCCGCGGATCGGCTCGCGGTCGTCGAGCACCACGGGGAAGCCGGATCCTGTCGCGGGCGTGACCGCAGCCGCGGGATCGCTGAACGCGGCCCCGGTGGAGTGCGATACCTCGCGAGCGACGCCGCGGATCGAGAACGCGTAGCCGCGATCCGGAGTCACGTTGATCTCAACGGCGGACTGGTCGAGGCCGAGCAATGCCTTCGCGTCGGCGCCCGGCTCCGCGTCGATCCCGAAGCGGGAGAGCACAATGATGCCGTCGTGGTCGTCGCCGAGGGTGAGCTCGCGCGCCGAGGCGATCATGCCGTCGGACACGTGGCCGTAGGTCTTGCGGGCCGAGATCTCGAACCCGCCGGGCAGCACAGCGCCCGGCAGGCTCACGACGACGCGGTCGCCAGCCTCGAAGTTGTGCGCACCGCAGACGATGCCGCGCACGTCGGCGCCGCCGTCGGCCGCCTGCTGCCCCTCGGGCGCAACGCGCACCTGGCACCAGTTGACGGTCTTGCCGTTTGAGTGTTCCTCGGGCTCGCGCGACAGCACCTCGCCGACCACCACGGGGCCGGACACGTCGAAGCGGCGGATGTCCTCTTCCTCGAAGCCGACGCGCACCAAATCGGCGTGCACCTGCTCGGGGGTAACACTCTCGGGGAGCTCGACGAACTCGCCGAGCCAGCTGAGTGGAACGCGCATTAGACCAGTCCTCCGAACTGACGGTTGAAGCGGACGTCGCCCTCGACCATGTCTCTCATGTCATTGATGTCGTGGCGGAACTGCAGCGTCCGCTCGATGCCCATTCCGAAGGCAAAGCCCTGGAACTCGTCGGGATCGATACCCGCGGCGGCGAGCACCCGCGGGTCGACCATGCCGCAGCCGCCCCACTCGACCCAGCGCGCGCCGCCCTTGGCGTTCGGCTGCCACACGTCCATCTCGGCGGAGGGCTCTGTGAACGGGAAGAAGTTCGGCCGCAACCGGATCTCGGCCTCGGCACCGAACATCTGGCGCGCGAAGTGCTCAAGCGTGCCGCGCAGGTGCGCCATCGTGAGACCGCGATCGATCGCGATGCCCTCGATCTGGTGGAACACGGGGGTGTGCGTCGCGTCGAGCTCGTCGGTGCGGTAGACGCGGCCGGGCGCCACGACGTACACGGGCAGCTCGCGCTCAAGGAGCGAGCGGATCTGCACGGGCGAGGTGTGCGTGCGCAGCAGCAGGTGCCGCTCGGCGGGCTCCACGAAGAAGGTGTCCTGCATTGCGCGCGCCGGGTGATCCGGGTCAAAGCCGAGCGCGTCGAAGTTAAACCACTCGTGCTCGACCTCGGGGCCCTCCGCGATCTCCCAGCCCATCGCGATGAAGATGTCGCCGGCTTCCTCCTGCAGCTGCGCGAGTGGGTGGCGTGAGCCCGCCCGCTGTCGCGTCGGCGCCGCGGTCACGTCGACCGTTTCGGCAACGAGCCGCGCAGCGGCCTCCTGCTCGGCGAGCTCGGCCTCGCGGGCTTTAAACGCGCCCTCGACGCGGCCACGGGCCTGCCCCATGAGCTTGCCGGTCGCGGCCTTCTCGTCTTTGGGCACGCTCCGCATGCTGGCGTTGAGCTGCGCGAGTGCGGAGCCCTCCCCGGCGTGCTCGGTACGGGCGGTTTTCAGCTCGGCGACGGAGTCGGCTGCGGCGAACGCGGTCAGCGCCGCCTCGACGGCCGCGTCGGCGGCTTCCTGGGTGATCGGATTGAGGTCTGACACGGAGATTGAGTCTACCCTGTGCGTCACACCCGGCGCTGCCGTTTAGACTTGAGACATGCTGAGCCCGCGACATTCTGCGCGCGCTCATTCGGACGCCCGGATGAGTCGCGGCGTTCGCGTGTTCCGCGGCGCGCTCGGCGCACTGGTCGTCACGCTGCTCGCGGCGGGCTCGCACAGCATCGCCGGCGGGGTCATCACCCTCGCGTCCGTGGTCGCCACCGTGATCGTGACACTGCCGATCTGCGTGGCGCTCGCCGGGCGCGTTGGCTCCCTCTGGCGGCTCACCGCCGCCGTTGCCACCGCCCAGTTCCTCTACCACTGGATGTTCGCCGGCCTGGGGCTCGTCACCGACCCGGCAGCGAGCGGCGGCATTGCGCAGGCACCGCACGCGGCACACCTCGCCGCACTACAGGGCTTCTCCCCCGCACTTGCCGACGCCGGCTCCGCCGACGCCGCGATGTGGCTCGGACACGCGCTCGCCGCGTGCCTCACGATCGCGCTGCTCCACCGCGGCGAGCGCGCGTTTGTCGCGCTCCGGCGCGCCCTGCGCCGCGTGGTTGCCGAGCACCAGATTCAGGTCCCGGTCCCGCTCGCACGCCCGGCTGCGCTGCCGAACACACCCGCGGCGGTGTCGCTGCGAGACCGACTCCTCGCCGCGTCGGCGATGAGCCGGCGCGGTCCGCCGCGCTGCGCCTGAGCGCGCTCCGCGCCCTCCCATCACGCTTCAGCTGTTCAGCTTTTCGCGCCCGCACACCCGTGCGGGTGCTGCGCGCACCCGCGCGCAGCACCCTCGGCGCACCCCGGGCACCCTGCCCCGGGGCCACTTCACCCCGGCACACGCCGGGTCACACCTTTGAGGACACACATGTCTCGCACTGCACACGCACGCACGTCCGACCAGTCGGCCGCGCCGCGCCGCTTCACCCGGGTCGCAGCGATCGCGCTGCTCGCCGGCGCCGCCACTCTCGGCGTCGCTGCGCCCGCGCTCGCCCACGACGAGCTCATCAACACGCAACTGGTCGTCGACGACGCGGCAAACGCCGTCACCGGCTTCGAACTCACGTTCAGCAACAGCATCATCGAGGTCGGCACCGAGATCGTGGTGACCGACGCCGACGGCACAGACGTCACCGGCGGCGTCCCCGAGATCGCGGGGCCCGTGGTCACCCAGCCGCTCGCGAAGGATCTTCCCGCCGGCGAGTATGCCGCCGCCTGGCGGGTCGTCTCCAGCGACGGGCACCCCATCGAGGGTGCATTCGGCATCACGGTGCCCGCCGGCGGCGCCGCGAACGCGGCAATCGTCGAGGCGGATCAGCGCCTTGAGGACGCCGAGCACGAGGCTGAGGGCGACCACGACCACGCAGCCGAGGGCGACCACGACCACGCGGACGACGACGCCGCGCACGACCACGACGCTGCGGGCGCCGCGGACGACACGAAGGCCGCGTCGGGCATGCCCGTTGGCGGCATCATCGCCGCGGTCATCGGTGGTGTGGTCGTCATCGCCGGCGGCGTGACCGCCGCGATCGTCGGCAACCGCCGCCGCGCGCAGGGCATGGCCAAGGACATTGCCGCCGCGCAGGCACCCACCGCACAGAACCACACCGACACCGCTTCGACCGAGGGAGACCAGAAGTGATCACCACCACAGCACCCGCACCCCTGCGCCCCACCCGACGCCTCCTCGCGCTCTCCGGCGCGGCTCTCGCCGCCGGACTGCTCCTCACCGGCTGCTCCACCA
The DNA here is from genome assembly GCF_004217175.1 of Leucobacter luti. Lineage (GTDB taxonomy): Bacteria > Actinomycetota > Actinomycetes > Actinomycetales > Microbacteriaceae > Leucobacter > Leucobacter luti. The sequence continues at coordinate 57,963 of NZ_SHKI01000005.1, read as the reverse complement.
CCCCCGCGACCTCCGACACGAACGGCGCAGCGCAGGAGACCTCGGCCGCCACTGCGGCAAGCTCGTTCGAGATCGTCGACGGCTGGGCGAAGGCCGGCGACGGCATGACCGGCGTCTTTGGCTCGCTCACCAACTCGGGAGACAGCGATCTCACGCTCACGAGCGTCGCGAGCCCCGCTGCGGCGATGGTTGAGCTGCACGAGACCGTCGTCTCGGGCGGCAGCTCGGTCATGCGCGAGGTCGACGGCGGCTTCGTGATTCCCGCGGGCGGCAGCTTCGAGCTCGAGCCCGGCGGCAACCACATCATGTTCATGGATCTCCCCAAGCCGCTGCTCGCCGGCGACGAGGTCGAACTGACCCTCACCTTCGACGACGGCTCAACCGTTGAGACGAGCGTGCTCGTGAAGGACTACGACGGCGCGCAGGAGAACTACGAGGACATCGAAGACTCCGACGGCGGATCACACGGCGACATGTCGAGTGATGAGCATGCCGGATAACACGGCACCAGCATCGTCGCCCGAGGCCCGCGAAACGCGGCGCTTCGGGCGGCGGGCCCTGCTCACTGGCGGCGCTGCGGGCGCCGGGCTCGGCGCCGCACTCGGGATCGGCGCCGCGCTTGGGATCGGCGCGCTGCGCGATCCGGTGACCGCTGAGCCCGCGCCGTCCGAGTTCGGCGACGAGGTGATCCCCTGCCACGGCGCGCACCAGGCCGGGGTCGTCACCGCCCCGGCGGCCCACGTGCGCTTCATTGCGTACACGCTCAAACCGGAGACGGACCGCGACGCGCTGCGGCGCATGTTCCGGATCCTGACGGGTGACGTCGAGGGCCTCACCTCGGGCGCCGCCCCGCTCGCCGACTCGGAACCGGAGCTTGCCGCGCGCCCCGCGCGGCTCACCGTGACGGTGGGCGTGGGACCCGGCCTCGTGGAACGGGTCGACGCGGCACAGCGCCCGGAGTGGCTTGCCCCGCTCCCCGCGTTCAGCCGCGACCAGCTCGACGGGGCGCACGACGGCGGTGACCTGCTGCTCCTGCTCCAGGCCGACGACACACTGCCGCTCGCGCACGCGGCGCGCATGCTGCACCGCGACCTGCGCAGTTTTGCGGATCACGCCTGGACCCAGCAGGGGTTCCGGCAGGCCCGCGACTCCGAGGCCGCCGGCACCACCATGCGCAACCTCATGGGGCAGGTCGACGGGACGGTCAACCCCGCACCGAAGGACGAGGACTTCACCGACCTCGTCTGGCTCGGTGGCGCGGATCGACCGGCCTCCGCCGCCGAGCCCGCTTGGCTCGCCGGCGGCACCGCCCTCGTGCTGCGCCGCATCCGGATGGAGCTCGACACCTGGGACCGGGTTGACCGGCCTGGCCGCGAGCAGACGATCGGCCGCACACTCGCGGACGGGGCGCCGCTCACGGGCGGCACCGAGCACTCCCCCGTCGACTACGAGGCGAAGAACGAGCTCGGGCTCCCGGTGATCCCGAGCTACGCGCACATTCGGCGCGCGCGCTCGGAAGACCCGAGCGAGCGGATCTTCCGCCGGGCGGTGAACTACGAGGAGGGGGGCGAGTCGGGCCTCCTCTTCGCCTGTTACCAGCGCAACCCGCTCACGCAGTACGTTCCGATTCAGGAGCGGATCGACGAGCTCGATCTGCTCAACGAGTGGGTCACACACACGGGGTCCGCCGTGTTCGCGATCCTGCCCGGGTTCCGCGCGGGCGAGCAGCTCGCTGCGACGCTGCTCGCGTAGCCGAGACTGCCCCGGGGCGGCCGCTCAGTGCGGCTGCCCCGGGGCAGCTGGGTACGACCCCGGCGGCGCGCTCAGTTCGCGCGCTGCGCGAACGCCGTCTCGTAGATCAGCACGCTCGCCGCGGTCGCCAGGTTCAGCGACTCTGCCTCGCCGTAGATCGGGAGCTTGAGGGAGCGGTCCGTGAGCGCGCGCTCAGTGTCCGTGAGCCCGCGCGCCTCGTTGCCGAACACCCAGGCGATCGGGCCGGCGAGCACGCCCTCCGAGCGGGCAGCGAGCAGGTCGGTGCCGCGCACATCCGCGGCCAGGGTGGTGAGCCCGGCGGCGCGCGCCGCGTCGATCACGGCAGCAAGATCCGGCGCGACCACCACGGGCAAGTGGAACAGCGAACCGGTGGTGGAGCGCACCACCTTCGGGTGGAACGGGTCGATGCTCTCGCCCGCAAACACCACCGCGTCGGCACCGGCCGCGTCCGCGGCGCGCAGCACGGCGCCCGCGTTGCCCGGATCCCGCACCTCGTGCATGATGACGACGAGCTTCGCGTCGGCGAACGCTTCGTCCAGGCTCGTGTCCCAGGTCTGCGCCACGGCGACGACCCCCTGCGGCGAGACCGTCTCCGTCATCGCCGCGAGCACCTGGCCCGTGACGCGCTCAAGCTCAACGTCGCCGTCCGAGGCGAGCCGGTCGATCTCGTGCTGCCACGGTTCGTTCCCGGTCGTCGCGAAGACGACGTCGGCGAGCCCCGGACGGTAGGCGAGCAGCTCGCGGACGGCCTGCGGCCCCTCCACGAGGAAGCGGCCGTACTCCTGGCGCTCTTTCTTGCGGGCGAGGGCGGCGGTCTTCTTCACGCGGCCTGACTTCGGGTTCTCAATCACCCACTAACCATACCCGCGCCCGGTGCGGGCCGGTTCCGGGCACCGCGCACCTGCCCGGGGAATGCACAAGGCCCCGTCCAACCGGACGGGGCCTTGTGTGTGGTGCGAGGGGCGCGTTACGCGGCCTTCGGCGCCGAGGTGTCCTCGGGCAGAGCCTTCTTGGCGACCTCGACGAGCGTCGCGAACGCTGCCGGCTCGTTCGTGGCGAGCTCGGAGAGCATGCGACGGTCAACCTCGACACCCGCGAGGCCGAGGCCCTGGATGAAGCGGTTGTAGGTGAGGCCGTTGAGGCGGGCGCCAGCGTTGATGCGCTGGATCCACAGGCGACGGAAGTCGCCCTTCTTCTTACGACGGTCGTTGTATGCGTAGACGAGGGAGTGAGTGACCTGCTCCTTGGCCTTACGGTACAGACGCGAACGCTGTCCGCGGTAGCCCTCGGCACGCTCGAGGATTACGCGACGCTTCTTGTGGGCGTTGACGGCCCGCTTGACTCTTGCCATTTCAGTTCTTCCTTACAAACTCTGTGATGAAAAGCGTGGTGCTCGCGTCTTAGTGACCGAGGAGCTTCATTGCCTGCTTGGCGTCACCCTTTGACAGGATCTGGTCAGCACCGAGGCGACGCTTGCGGCGCGAGGACTTCACCTCGAGGTTGTGGCGCAGGCCAGCACGCTGCTTCTTGAGCTTGCCGGAACCGGTCAGCTTGAAGCGCTTCTTGGCCCCCGAGTGGGTCTTCTGCTTTGGCATCGATTTCTCCTTGTTGTGTGCGCGCCCGAGGGCTGCGATGTGCTCGGTTTCGGCTCAGGGAGCCGCACCGAAGATTAGTCGTCGGTGGGGACGGCCTCTGCGGCCTTGTCCGCCTTCCGCGTGGCCTTTTCCTCGGCGCGGCGAGCGTTCAGCTCGGCCTTCGCCTCGGACTTGTTCTTGAGCGGGGCGATGACCATCACCATGTTGCGGCCATCGATCCGGGGGGAAGACTCAACGGTGCCGAACTCGGCGATGTCCTCAGCGAACTGCTGGAGGAGGCGCACGCCCTGCTCGGGACGCGACTGCTCGCGGCCACGGAACAGGATCATTGCCTTGACCTTGTCGCCCTGAGAGAGGAACCCGACCGCACGCTTCGTCTTGGTCTCGTAGTCGTGCTTGTCGATCTTCAGGCGGAACCGGACCTCCTTGAGGACCGTGTTTGCCTGGTTGCGGCGAGCTTCCTTCGCCTTCTGCGCAGCCTCGTACTTGAACTTGCCGAAGTCCATGATCTTCGCGACCGGGGGCTTCGAGTTCGGGGCAACCTCTACGAGATCGAGATCGGCGTCAGCCGCCATGCGGAGTGCGGTCTCAATCGGCACGACACCGACCTGCTCGCCACTGGCACCAACCAGTCGCACCTCGGTGACGCGGATTCTGTCATTCGTACGGGGATCGCTGATCGCCGGCTCCTCTGCTTCAGTGTGCGCTCTCCCCGGAGGGGGAGAACCGTGGGCGCTCCCTGACGGGAGTCACTGTGGAGGAAGATCCGGACCGCGCACGCGCCGTCCCACACCCTTACTGCTGCCTCCTGAGAGGCGGGGTGTCAACAACCCGGTAACCTTAGAGAGGTGCCGGGTGGGAGAATCTCCACTTCCGCATCTCGGCGTTTCACCGAGAACCGTCACCAATCTTAGCACACGACCGCCGTAACAGTCAGGACAGCATGAGCGAGAACCCGAGCGATCAGCCGCAGACCCAGCCTGCCGCACCGGAAACCACGGAGCAGGAAGACATCGCGCAGGCGACTCGCGACATCGCGGACGTGGCAGCCGTAGAGGTCATCACCACCGCGGCCGTGCACCTGCTCAGCGCCGCAGCCGTGAAGGTCGGCCTCGCCGACGACCCCGAGACCCAGACCGACCTCGACGAGGGCCGCAAGCTCATCAACGCGCTCGCCGGGCTCATCACCGCCGGGGCGCCCGAGATCAGCGACATGCACGCGCGCAGCCTGCGCGACGGGCTGCGCTCCGTGCAGCTCGCGTTCCGCGAGGCCTCGGCGATCCCCGACGCCCCGGGCAAGGGACCGGGCGAGAAGTACACGGGCCCCGTCAACTAGAGGAGCGCGGCTCCCACTTCTCCCCCGCCCTCAGCCCTTGAGGTTCTTCATGGAGAAGTGGGAGCTCACCTTCCCCACCCCACGGATCGACATGATCCGCCCCGTCAAAAACTCCTCGTAGCCGGCGAGGTCGGCGACCGCGATCCGCAAGAAGTAGTCGGGTGTCCCGAAGAGGCGCTTGAACTCCGAGACCTCTTCGAGCGCGGCGGCCTCCCGCTCGAAGTCTGTGACCACCGCCGCCTCCTGCGTCACGAGATCGACGTGCAGGATCACCTCGAAGCCGCGCCCCACGGCGTGCGGGTCGACACTCGCGTGGTAGCCGCGGATCACCCCGTCAGCCTCCAACCGCTGCACGCGGCGCAGGCACGGCCCCGCAGTGAGGCCAACGCGGGACGCGAGTTCGACGTTCGTCACGCGCCCATCGCGAACGAGCTCGTCAATAATTGCGCGGTCAAGGCTGTCCATGCACATATATTGCCCGATCAGCGGCCCTGGTGACCAATTCAGCACGCACATTGCGCGGTGTCTGCGCAAATATAGTCATATGCCGGAATCCACCGCCGCGTCCGAGGGCGCCCCACCGTCGCGCCGCGGCCAGATCGCTGCCGGGCTCAACGATTCCCTCGGCGTCGGCCTCGGCATATTCCCGCTCGGGATCGCGCTCGGCGTGCTCGTGGTGCAGGCCGGCCTCCCGTGGTGGGTCTCGCCCGCGCTCGCGATCGGCGTGTTCGCTGGCTCGGTGGAGCTGCTCCTCGTCGGCATGATCGCGGCGGCCACGCCGCTCGTCACGATCGCGGTGACGGTGTTCGCCGTGAATTTCCGGCACGTGTTCTACGCGCTCTCGTTCCCCGTCTCTCGCGTGCGGCCGGGACTGCCGCGCGCGTACTCGATCTACGCGATGATCGACGAGGCGTACGCCACCTACGTGCTCATGCCCGCCGCCCAGCTCTCCTCCGCGCGGATGGTGACCGGGCAGCTCGCCATGCAGGCGTACTGGGTGGGCGGCGGGCTCGTGGGCGTGTGGCTTGCCGCGGCGCTCCCGGCACCCATCGAGGGGTTCGAGTTCGCCCTCGTCGCACTGTTCATCGTCATGACGCTCGACGCGCTCCGCAGCCGCCGCGAGGTCCCCTCGGCGCTGCTCGCCGGGCTCGCGGTCACCGTCGCGCTCTTCGCGTTCCCAGACCAAACGCTCCTCGCGGCGCTCATCATCTTCGCCGCGGCTCTCGCCGTGCGCTTCGCCATCACGAAGGGGGCGGATCGTGCCTGACATCGGCTACCTCATCGCGGCGGTCCTGGTCGCCGGCGGGATCACGCTCGCGCTCCGCGTGCTGCCGTTCGCGATATTGAAGCCCCTGCGGAAGTCGCGGTTCGTTCAGGCCCTGGGGCGGTGGATGCCGGTCGGGATCATGCTCATCCTCGCCGTCGTCGTGCTGCGGGACGAGGTCGCGCAGCGTCCGGACCACGCCTGGGCGGTCGCGGCGGCGGCGCTCGTCACCGTCGCAGTGCACCTGCTCGGCAGGCGCCGCGCGCTCCTCAGCATCGCCGCGGGAACGGCGAGCTACATCCTGCTGCTCAACCTGCTGTAGCCGGGGCGGCAGGCAGGGTCGGTGACTGGCACGTTGGCGTGTTGGCGTGTTGGCGTGTTGGCGTGCTGGCGGAGCCGTGGCGCGGTGCCCGCGTGGCGCTACGCGCCGCGCGGGGCGGCGACGGGGCGCACGCGCATCGAGTCCACGCGCTCCGCGATCACGGCGGACGCCGCCCAGCCGGCCTGCGCGCGTTCGAGGAGCTCCCCCAGGGCGGCGCGGTCGAGCCCCGGCGCGAGCTTGAGATTGACGTCCACCTCGGGTGCGAGCAGGCGACCCTCGGGGTCCCCGGGCGACAGCCACAGGTCCGCGACCGCCGCCTCGGTGGCAACCGCCGCGCGGAACGCCGCGAGCACCTCGTCGTCCGCCCAGCCGGGCACGTACGCCTCGCCGAGCGCGAGCGCGCGCAGAGCGGGACGCCGGATCCCGTACTCAAGCTCGGGTGTCGCCGCGTCAAGGATGATGAGGTCGGTCAGTTCCTGCACCGCCGCGAGCGCGGCCTGGGTCGCGGGGACCGGGATCGGCCGCGCGCTCTCGTGCCAGCTCGCGAGCGTGGTCACGGAGCTGAACACCGGGAGCACGCGCCGGCCGTCCGGGGCCGCGACCGTGACGATCGACAGCTCCTGCGTCTTCTCGACGGTCTTCCCCTCCGGGGTCACGCCCAGGTCGCCGGCCTCGGCGAGCATTGGCACGAGCACGCGCGCCGCCCCCAGCTCCGCGATCACGCGGCCGTGCGCGGCGGCGATGTCGGCGACCGCCGCCCAGTGCGCCGCGGCGTCGGTTGCGGCCGCGGCGGCCGCTGCAGCGGCACGCAGCTCGGCGACGGCGGCGGCAACCAGCACGGGCGTCGCGCCGTCGTCGTCGGCGAACGCTGTGCCGTGGTGGTCGAAGGTGCGCCCCTCCCAGGGGAACCCCGCCGAGTCAGCGGGCCCCCCGGGGACGAGGCTCTCCGGGACCCCCGTCGACCGCGGGACGTCACCCGTCGAGGGGAGCTTCTTGATCGCCATGGCTCAGCCGGTCGCGTTCTCGGGTCTCGGAACCGGCGCGGCTACGCGTGCGCCGCGGGACGGCCGGCAACGTCGAGCGCCGCGGGCAGGGAGAACGCGCCATCGTAGAGCGCCTTACCGATGATGGCGCCCTCGACGCCCAGCGGTACGAGCGCGCGCAGGGCGACGAGGTCGTCGAGGCTTGAGACACCGCCGGAGGCGACCACCGGGCGATCGGTCCGCTCGCACATCTCGCGCAGCAGCTCCACGTTCGGTCCGCGCATCGTGCCGTCCTTCGTCACATCGGTGACCACGTAGCGCGAGCAGTTCGCGTCTTCGAGGCGCTCAAGCACGTCCCACAGATTGCCGCCCTCTTCGGTCCACCCGCGCGCCGCGAGCGTCTCGCCGCGCACGTCGAGGCCGACCGCGATCTGATCGCCGAAGCGGGCGATAACCGAGCGGGTCCACTCCGGGTTTTCAAGCGCGGCGGTGCCGAGGTTGACCCGGCGCACCCCCATCTCGAGGGCCGCCTCCAGGCTCGCGTCGTCACGGATCCCGCCGGAGAACTCGATGTCCACTGCCGTGCCGGCGCGCTTCACGATCTTGCGCGCCACAGCGACGTTGCTGCCGCGGCCGAATGCCGCGTCGAGGTCGACGAGGTGAATCCACTCGGCGCCCTGCTCGATCCAGTCCATCGCTGCGTCGACCGGGCTGCCGTAGTTCGTCTCGGTGCCAGCCTCACCCTGCGTGAGACGCACCGCCTTGCCGTCGACCATGTCGATCGCGGGCAACAGCTGCAGCTTCGGCCCCTCGGTGAACTCGCTCATGTGTGATGTGCTCCTTGTGGGTGTCAGAACGTGGTGATCCAGTTGCGCAGCAGCTGAATGCCGGCCTCACCGGACTTTTCGGGATGAAACTGGGTGGCGCTGAGCGGGCCGTTTTCAACCGCCGCGACGAAGCGCTCGCCGTGCTCGGCCCAGGTGACGCGCGGCCGAGTCGCCTCGGTGCGACCCTCGAGCGTCCACTCGGTCGCTGCGTTCGAGTGCACGAAGTAGAAGCGCTCATCCGCGACCCCATCGAACAGGCGCGAGTCCTGCGGCGGTGCGATCGTGTTCCAGCCCATGTGCGGCAGCACGGGAGCCCGCAGCTCGCGCACCGTCCCCGGCCACTGATCCAGCCCGTCGGTTTCAACGCCTCGCTCCACCCCGCGGGCGAACATCACCTGGAGGCCCACGCAGATGCCGAGCACCGGGCGGCCCCCGGCGAGCCGGCGGTCGATCAGCTCGTCGCCGCGCACGGCCGTGAGCTGCTGCATCACGGCGTCGAACGCGCCCACGCCGGGCACGAGCAGCCCGTCAGCCGCCTGCACCGCGCGCGGGTCGCGGGTCAGCTCGACCTCGGCACCGGCAGCGACGAGCGCCTTCACCGCCGAGTGCACGTTGCCCGAGCCGTAGTCGAGCACGGCGACGCGCGGGGCGGCTGCGGTCACAGCGCACCCTTGGTCGACGGCACGCCGGTGACGAGCGGGTCGAGGGCCTTCGCCTGGCGGAACGCGCGGGCGAACGCCTTGAACTCGGCCTCCGCGATGTGGTGCGGATCGCGCCCCTCGATCAGCTTCAGGTGCACGGTGAGGCGCGCGTTGAGGGTCAGCGCCTCGAAGAAGTGCCGCACCATCGACCCGGTGAAGTGGCCGCCGATGAGGTGGAATTCGAAGCCAGCGGGCTCGCCGGAGTGCACGAGGTACGGGCGTCCCGAGATGTCCACGACCGCCTGCGCGAGCGCCTCGTCGAGCGGCACGAGGGCATCGCCGTAGCGCGAGATGCCTCGTTTGTCGCCCAGCGCGGCAAGGAGGGCCTGGCCCAGCAGGATCCCCGTGTCTTCGACCGTGTGGTGCACGTCGATGTCGATATCGCCGGTGGCGCGTACCGTCAGGTCAGTGAGCGAGTGCCGTGCAAACGCCGTGAGCATGTGATCGAAGAACGGAACCCCGGTCTGAATGTCTGAGGCACCGGTGCCATCAAGGTCGAGGCTCAGGCTGATCTGCGACTCGCTCGTTGAACGCTCGAGCGCGACGGTACGTGTGGCTGCGGTCATGCAGCCAAGTCTATCCGGGTTCGTGTGCCGGATCAGCCTCCGCAACGGCCCGCTGCGGCGCGGTGCGGCGGCGGCGGCGCGTGACATACACGGTGACCCAGATCCCCGCCAGGACCAGGAACAGCACGAGCACCACCCAGTCGGGCACTCCGGCGGCGAAGTTCATCACGGATGATTCGAGCCGCGCCTGATCCGTCGCCCCGAGCACGCCCCCGATCGAGGTGGTGCCCTGCGTCACGAGGAGGAGCACCCCGATCGCGATGGTCAGCGCCCCGCCGATGATGTTCGTCCACGCATTGCGCCAGCGGCCAATCACGAGCTCGCGGGGGCGCACGAGCCGGCGCACGGCGGGCAGGCGCTCCCACAGCACGGCAAGCACGAGCAGCGGCGCGGTCATCCCGGCCGCGAACACGAGGAGCACGATCCCGCCGGCGATCGCGTTGCCGCCGAACGCGGCGAACGCGAGCGCCGCGCCCAGCAGCGGGCCGGCGCACACTCCAGCCAGGCCGTACACCGTGCCGAGCGCAAACACGGAGGCGATCGAGGCGCTCTCGGCGCCGCGCTGGGCGATCACCCCCGGGATCCGAACGCCGAGCAGCAGCGCCGCGCCGAGCACGATCACGAGCACGGAGGCGATCGTGACCAGCGTGAAGCGGTGCTGATTGACCCACGCGCCGAGCGTGCCGGCGAGCAGGCCGAGCGGCACGAGGGCGGTTGCCAGCCCGAGGAAGAACACCCCGGTGCGCGCGAGCAGCGCTCCGGGGCTCGAGAACGCGTAGGCGAAGAACGCGGGGAGCAGCATCACCGAGCACGGACTCAGCAGCGTCAGCACGCCACCGAGGAACGCGCCGAGCAGGGTCAGACTCACGGCCCCGACCTACTGCTTCGCCGCGGCCAGCGCCTCGTCGAGCATGGCGCGGAACGTCTCGACCGGTTGCGCACCGCTGATCGCTTGCCCGTCGACCGCGAAGAACGGGACGCCGCTCACCCCGAGCTGCTGGGCCTGCGTGGTGCTCTGGCTCACGGCCTCGCGCAGGTCGGCGCGCTCCATGTCCGCGGCGAACCGGTCGAGATCCGGCACCTTGGCGGTCTTGGCGAACGCGAGCAGCTCCTCGGGCGTGAGATCCGGGTGCCCGCTCTCGGGCGCCGCGTCGTAGACCGCCTTCACGAACTCGAAGTAGTGCTCCTGCTCCCCCGCGGCGCGCGCGGCAGCGGCGGCCCGAGTGGATTCCTCGCCGAAGTAGGCGACGTCGTGCATTTCGAGGCGCACCTTGCCGGTGTTGACGTACTCCTCCACGAGCACGGGGAAGGTGTCGCGCGAGAACACGGCGCAGAAGGGGCAGCGGAAGTCGACCCACTCGCTCAGCACCACCGGGGCGTCGAGGGCGCCAATCGCCATGGTGTCGCCGTCGATGCGCCGCTCCACCGTCACCGCGGTGTCGGCGTCGGTGCCAGCTGCGGAGTCCTCGGCCGCGGCCCCGTCCGACGCGGCGGTGGCGCCGCCCGCGGCACCGCCCTGCGCGAGCTGCACGCCGCCGAACACGAGCCCGACCACGGCGAGCGCGCCGAGCACCAGGTTCAGGGTTCGGGAGCGACGAAGTCTGCGCTCGAGCTCAGTGCGGGGCAGGGTCTCAGGGGCGTGAGGCATACACACCAGGCTAGCCGGAGCCCCGGCGCTGGCGTTCCGGGAACGCCCAGATTGAGTAGCCCAGCCGGGCGCGCGCGCCAAAAACCAGGGGGTCACGCAGCATTTCTGAGCGGAGAATCCCGGCGACCGGCGCGCGGGGCTGCGCGACGCGGCGCGCAGCCTGGCGCGCGCGTGTTCGATCCTCGCGCGCTAGGCCGTCGCGCCGCCCGGCCCGAGCTCCGTGATGGCGGCGATCACGGCGTCGGTCTCCGCCGCGGTGCCCGCGGTGATGCGGAGGTGGCCGGGGATGCTGAGGTTGCGGATGAGGATTCCGCGCGCCCGGAGCGCCTCGAACGTGGCGCCGGGGTCGCTGAATCCGCCAACGAGGATGAAGTTGGCACCAGACTCGTGCACGGTGTACCCGAGCCCGGTGAGCACCGCGGCGAGGCGATCACGCTGGTCGCGAATGTCGGCGACGGCGCGCAGCATCGCGCCGGAGTGCCGGAGCGCCGCCGTGGCGGCCGCCTGCGTCAGCGCGGAGAGGTGGTACGGCAGCCGCACCAGGCGGAGGGCGTCGACGATTGCGGGGTCCGCGGCGAGGTAGCCGAGGCGCACCCCGGCGAACGCGAACGCCTTGCTCATGGTGCGCGAGACGAGGAGCCGGTGCCGCCCGGGGAGGAGCGTGACGGCGCTCTCGCGCTCCGCGTCGAACTCCTGGTAGGCCTCGTCGACGATCAGGATCCCGTCGAACGCGTCGTACGCGGCGAGGATCACCTCGCGGTCAAGAGGCGTGCCCGTCGGGTTGTTGGGCCCGCACAGGATCACGACGTCTGGCCGGTGCTCGGCGAGCGCGGCGGTGACGAGCTCGGGCGTGAGGGCGTAGTCGGCGGGCCGGGGCACGTCGATCCACGCCGTGTCGGTACCCGATGCGAGCAGGGGGTACATGGAGTAGCTCGGGGTGAAGCTGAGCAGCGAGCGCCCGGGACCGCCGAATGCCTGGAGGATTTGCTGCAGGACTTCGTTCGAACCGTTCGCGGCCCAGAGCTGCTCGGGCTGCAGGCCATGCCCGAGGTATCCGGCGAGCGCGGCTCGCAGCTCGCCGAACTCGCGGTCGGGGTACCGGTTCACGCCACGAACCGCGGCGGCCAAGGAGGCGGCGATGTCCGCGACGACCTCGTCGGGGAGCGGATGCGTGTTCTCGTTCACGTTCAGGCTGACGGGCACGGCATCCTGCGGTGCCCCGTACGGCTGCTTGCCGACGAGGTTTGCGCGGAGTGGGAGATCGCTCAGGCTAGTCACCGCCCCAGTCTACGCTGCGCTGCGGCTCGGCAGCGTCTCTGCGCTTTCTCTGCTCCGCCGCCGCCGTCATGCGGGCCAGGCAGCCGCCGTGGTGCGGGCCAAGCGCACCCACGGAACACCGAACCTGGGCCGTGCGCGCAGTGCTACGCGGAGAGACCGAGTTCTTCTGCCGACACCACCACGGGGCTGTCCGAGTATCGCAGCGGCACGGCAATCGGCTGCCCGGCCTCCACGCCTGAACCGCCCAGCTGATTCAGCTGCACGATCTCAGCGACGAGGTCGCGAGGGTCAGCCGAGGAATCGAGGGCCGTAGCGACCGACCAGAGCGAGGCGCCCGGCTGCACCACGACGTAGTGGAACTGCTGGCCGTCTGCCTGCGCGTTTGAGGCCAGCGCCTGCGGTGCGCCGAGCGTCGCGACACAGGCGAGAACGCCCGCGGTGAAGACGGTGGCAAGAGCGCCGAACACCACGCGGCCACGACGAGTGAGGCGCATGCGGGTGCGGGGACCGCCAAGCGCACCGCGTGCGTCGCGGGCCTCGTCCGTGCGCTGGGACGACATCACTGCTGCGCTGAGAGTAGCTGAGCTCATGATCGTTTCCTTTCTTCGCGATGTCTGCGGATATGAGATCCATGCGAACATCTGTTTCGAATATATCTTCGATAGATCGAAACCGCAAGCAAGAGTTCGAATAGATGTTTCGTTCTTTTCCGCGACACTCGAACACATGTTTGCCCGTGTTCGAATGAAGCGACTAGGGTTTCGAGCAACGAGATCACTGAACCAGGCACCTCCGACATTCATGGATCCAAGCCCCAACCCCGCCCTCCGGGACGGAAAGGACAGCGATGAGCGACTTGGCCGCGCCCCACTCAATGAAGCCGCTGACCGAAAAGCAGCAGGCGATCCTCGAGTTCATTGGCCGCTCGGTCGAGTCGCGCGGATACCCGCCGAGCATGCGCGAGATCGGCGACGCCGTGGGGCTCTCCTCACTTTCGAGCGTCACCCACCAGCTGAGCCGACTCGAACTCGGCGGCTACATCCGCCGCGACCCGAATCGCCCCCGCGCCCTCGAGGTCCTGGTTGAGCTCGCGTCCACGAGCAGCGCTGTCGCCGAGGGATCCGCGCACCAGCCAGAAGAAGCCGCATACGTCCCGCTCGTGGGCCAGATCGCCGCCGGCGTCCCCATCACTGCCGACCAGCAGGTGGAAGAGGTCGTGCCACTCCCCCGTCAGCTCGTGGGCGACGGCGACCTGTTCATGCTGCGCGTGGTCGGCGAGTCAATGATCGACGCGGCGATCTGCGACGGCGACTTCGTCGTGGTGCGCCAGCAGCGCGAGGCCGAGAATGGCGACATCGTCGCGGCGATGCTCGACGGCGAGGCCACGGTCAAGGTATTCCGTCGCCGCGACGGCCACACCTGGCTCCTGCCGCGCAACAGCGCGTTCGAGCCGATCCTGGGCGATCACGCCGAGGTGCTCGGCCGCGTGGTCGCGGTCTTCCGCTCGGTCTAGCCACACCCGGATCACACTCGGCCCACGCGGGAGCGGCGGGCCGCGCGATGGCGCGCGCCCGCACGCCGCCCCCCGCTGCGCCACCCCCTTGCCACCCACCCCGCTGGGCCCGTCTGCGCGCGAGCCCGCGCGGGAGCGCCCACGTGCGCGTTTCGAACTCACGCAGGAGATCCGAACTCAGGCGGACGGAATCGCGGAGATTCATCCGCCTGAGTTCGGATCTCCTGCGTGAATTCGGCGACCCCAGCCACCCACACCCCTCCACCCACACCCCACCACTTGATTTGTTGCACCGGGTCTATTTAAGATTGCGGCATGCGCTCACTCACCGACGCCCCACCCGCAACCCCACACTTCGTCACGGCGGGGTTCGCCCCGCACACGGTCCCGTACCGCGACGGCCTCGCCCTGCAGCGGGACGCGGCCGAGCGGGTGCGCACCCGCGCAGACCGCGGCACCGTCTTCCTCCTCGAACACGAGGCCGTCTATACGGCCGGCCGGCGCGCCACCCCCGACGAGTACCCGCGCGACGGCACTCCGGTCGTCGACGTCGACCGCGGCGGGCGGGTCACCTGGCACGGCCCCGGGCAGCTGGTCGCCTACCCGGTGATCAAGCTCGCCCCTGGCGTGGGGGTCGTCGACCTCGTGCGCGGCCTCGAGCAGGTCATCATCGACGCGGCGGCCGAGCTCGGCGCGAACGGCTTTCGCGTGGCGGGCCGCTCCGGCGTCTGGGCCGACGACGGTGGTCCGGCACCGGCGAAGTTTGCGCAGATCGGGCTCCACGCGAGCGACGGGATCATCACCCACGGTCTGGCGCTGAACTGCAGCAACGACCTCACCCCGTTTTCCGGATTCGTACCCTGCGGCATCACCGACGCCGGCGTCACCTCGGTCAGCGCGCTCGCCGGACGCCGCGTCACCCCGGCGGATGCCGCACCGGTACTGCAGGAGCGCCTCGCAGCCGCACTCACGGAGTTCGCGGCGTGAGCGCGCGGATGCTGCCCGCCACCGGCGCACGCCCGGAGGCGGAGGGACGCAAGCTGCTCCGGATCGAGGCTCGCAACGCGGAGACCCCGATCGAGCGCAAGCCAGCGTGGATCAAGACCCGCGCCCGGTTCGGGCCCGAGTACCAGGAGGTCCGGGAACTCGTGAAGTCTGGCGGCCTGCACACCGTGTGCCAGGAGGCCGGCTGCCCAAACATCTCAGAGTGCTGGGAGGACCGCGAGGCGACGTTCCTCATCGGCGGTTCGATCTGCACGCGCCGCTGCGACTTCTGCATGATCAGCACCGGCAAGCCGCTGCCCCTCGACCTCGACGAGCCGCGTCGCGTCGCGGAGTCGGTGCGCACCATGGGCCTGCGCTATGCCACGATCACGGGGGTCACCCGCGACGACCTGCCAGACACGGGCGCGTGGCTCTACGCTGAGACGATCCGGCAGATCCACGAGCTCAACCCGGGCTCGGGGGTTGAGGTGCTCGCCGACGACCTCGGCGGGAGGCCCGAGGATCTTGCCCAGGTGTTCGAGGCCGCGCCGGAGGTGTTCGCCCACAACCTCGAGACCGTGCCGCGAATCTTTCGGCAGATCCGGCCGGGGTTCCGGTACGAGCGCTCGCTCGACGTGATCGCGCAGGCGCGGGCCGCGGGCATGATCACGAAGTCAAACCTGATTCTCGGCATGGGCGAGACACGGGCGGAGATCAGCGAGACCATGCGCGAGCTGCGCTCGGCCGGGTGTGACGTGCTCACGCTGACCCAGTACCTGCGCCCCACGCAGCTGCACCACCCGATCGACCGGTGGCTGCCGCCGGAGGAGTTCGTGGAGCTGCACGCCGAGGCTGAGGCACTCGGCTTTGATGGCGTGCTTGCCGGACCGCTCGTGCGCTCCTCGTACCGCGCCGGGAGGCTCTGGGCGCAGACCATGGCGAAGCAGGGCCGGACAGTCCCGGAGGCGCTGCGGCACCTCTCGGAGCGCGCCGCCGCCTCGTTCCCGCAGGCGGTGTAACGCAGCGCGCACAGCCAGCACAGCTCACACAGCCAGCGCAGCTCACACAGCCAGCGCAGCCAGCCCAGCTAACGCAGCGGGTCGGGCGTCAGCAGGTCAAGGTCGCGCAGCACGGCGAGCACGCGCTCGTGCCGGTTGAACGTGTAGAGGTGCACCGACGGTGCTCCCCCGGCGAGGAGTTCGCTCGCGAGTTCCACGGTGTGCTCCACGCCCAGCTCGGGCGCGTAGCCACCCGCCTCGTCGAGTTCGCGGGTGAGCTCCGCCGGGGCTGGGCGCCCCGCGAGCTCGGCGACCTTGCGCAGCTGCCCGCTCGTGGCAACGGGCATGAGCCCGGGAAGCACGGGGATCCGCAGCCCGGCGCGCTGCGCGTCGCTCACGAACGACAGGTATTCCTCCGCGCGGAAGAACAGCTGCGTGATGGCGAACTGCGCGCCGGCCTCCTGCTTCGCGACGAGCCAGTCGATGTCCTCGCTGCGCGAGCGCGAGAGCGGGTGCCCGTTCGGGTAGGCGGCCACCGAGGTGCGCCCGACACTCGTGAGGGCCGGGCGTTCGGCGCGCGCCTCAGCGACCAGCTCAACGAGTTCGAGGGCGGAGAGCGACCCGGCCACCTCGGGATCGGCCTCCGTGCGCCCGCGGGGCGGGTCGCCCCGCAGCGCGAGGAAGTCGTGCACCCCGGCGTCCATGATGCTGTGGATCGCGGCGCGCACGGTCTCGCGATCCTCCCCCACCGTGGTGAGGTGCGCGAGCGGCAGCGCGTCGGTGTGGTCCCGCAGGTACTTGAGCAGGTCGACCGAGGCGTCGCGGTTCGAGCCGTTCGCGCCGTACGTGACGGAGATAAAGTCGGGGCCGGCGGCGGACAGGTGCTGCACGGCGTGGCCCAGCGCGAGGGCGGCGGCTCCGCTGCGCGCCGGAAACACCTCAAACGAGAATCGGGCGCGGGTCGGGGCGCTGCCGGTGAGCAGCGCGGGACTCATCGCGCACCCCCGGGGGCAGTCCCCGCCGAACCCGCGGCGGCAGTCCCCGCCGAACCCGCGGCGGCAGTCCCCGCAGATCCAGCGAGTCCCACGGAGCCGGCAAGCTCCTCGGCCGCGAGCGCGGTGCCGCGCACGCGGGCCGCGATCTTCGCGAACGCGACGTCACGGGCGAAATCCGGTGACCCGTGCCGCGGCTTCTCGTCGATGAGGTAGGGCGAGAACCCACAGTCGTCGGTCGACCCGAGGAGCTCGGCCGGGATAAAGCGGGCGGCGCGCACGAGCTGATCGCGGATCTGTTCCGCGGTCTCAAGCTTTGGGTTCGTGGGATTCGTCACCCCGAGCAGCACGCGCGGCACCCCGCTCGCGCCGTCCGCCGCCGCCCTGACGCGGCCGCGCAGCTGGCGACCCACGAGCCGGGCGACCCGATCCGGCTCACGCTCGCCGGCGGCCTGCACGAGAAAGTAGCCGGCCTCGATCTGGAACAGCTCCGGCAGCAGCTCGGCATAGTCGACGTCGGCGCTGTGCGCGGAGTCGTTGTCGTTGCCCGGGCAGGTGTGCACGCCGACGGCCGAGCGCTCAGCGTCGCTCAGCCGGTCGAGCACCCGGTTGATGAGCTCGATAAATCCGCCGAGCGCGTCCGGCCCCGCCCACGGCGCGCGGAGGTCCCGGCGCAGGGCGAGTCGGCCCTCGGTGAAGTCGATCGAGACGCGCGCGGCACCGGCCGCGAACGAGCGGCGAATGTCCTCGGCGCAGCCGGTGACCACGTCTTCGAGGAAGTCCTCGCGGCTGTAGTCGCCGATCCCGCCCTCGGGCACCATGAGCGAGAGCATTGACGGTGAGATCACCGCCTGCTTCAGCGGCAGCTCGGTGAGCGCGCGCGCCGCAGCGACGTCGTCCGCGGCCCAGGACTTGAATGCGAAGGGCGCGCGGGCGAGGCTCGGGATCACCCGGTGGTGGCCGTCGGCAAACACCGCGAACACGGGGCCCACTGAGAGGTCCTCGGTGCCAAGCGGGTAGCTCGCAAAGCTCTGGCGGCGCTGCTCGCCGTCGCTGACGATCGGCGAACCGGTCGCGGCGAAGCGCTCGATCGTGTCGGCGACGGCGCGATCCTGCTCGGCGCGCAGCTCCTCCTGCGAGGCAAGACCGGTCTCGGCGTCGAGCACAACGCGCTGGAGGCGCGACGGACGCGGCAGCGAGCCGACGGCCTCCGTGGGGAGGCCGCCGCTCGGCCAGGGCGCGGCCGGGTCGAGGTGTTCAGGCGCCGCGGCGCCGACCGCACCCTGGGACACGGCGTTACGCTCCGCGCACGGCGCGGGCGGCCTGCACGAGGTTCGTGAGGCTCGCAACCGTCTCTTCGTAGCCGCGAGTCTTCAGCCCGCAGTCGGGGTTGACCCAGAGCTGCTCGCCGGGGATGCGCGCGGCCGCGATCTGGATGAGTTCGGTCTGCTCCGCGACGCTCGGCACGCGGGGCGAGTGGATGTCGTAGACCCCCGGGCCGATCCCGCGCGAGTAGCCGTGATCGCCGAGTGGATCGACCACGTCCATGCGGCTGCGCGCCGCCTCGATGCTCGTCACGTCGGCGTCGAGCCCGTCGACCGCGTCGATGATCTCGCCAAACTCGGAGTAACACAGGTGCGTGTGGATCTGCACGTCGCTCGCTGCGCCGCTCGTCGCGAGGCGGAAGGAGCCCACCGACCAGTCGAGGTACGCGGCCTGGCGATCCGCGTCGAGCGGGAGCAGTTCGCGCAGCGCCGGCTCGTCGACCTGCACGATCTTGATGCCGGCGTCGACGAGGTCGTCGATCTCGTCGCGCAGCGCGAGCGCCACCTGCTCGGCGGTGTCGGAGAGCGGCTGATCGTCGCGCACGAACGACCAGGCAAGGATCGTGACCGGACCCGTCAGCATGCCCTTCACCGGACGCTCGGTGAGCGACTGCGCGTAGCCGGACCACGCGACCGTCATCGGCGCGGGCCGCGACACGTCGCCCCAGAGGATCGACGGGCGCGTGGCGCGGGTGCCGTAGGACTGCACCCAGCCGTGCTCGGTCACCGCGAAGCCGTCAAGAAGCTCGGCGAAGTACTGGACCATGTCATTGCGCTCTGCCTCGCCGTGCACGAGCACGTCGAGCCCGATCTCCTCCTGCAGGCGGATCACGCGTGCGATCTCATCGCGCAGGAAGCCGTCGTACGCCTCCTGGTCGATCTCGCCGCGGCCAAACGCGGCGCGCGCCTTGCGAATCTCGGTGGTCTGCGGGAACGAGCCGATCGTGGTCGTGGCGAGCTCGGGGATGTCGAGTGCGCGCTGCGCGTCGCGGCGGTCGCCCTCGGCGGCACGGTTGCGGTCTGCCGCCGTGACCGCGCCGGCGCGGTCACGGACGGCGGCGTCACGGACGCCGGGCGCGGCCTGGCGATCGGCAAGGATTGCGTCGACCTCGGCAAGCTCCGATTCGACCGCCGCGGTTCCGGCCGCGAGTCCGCGTGCGAGGATCGCGACCTGCGCGACCTTCTGGTCGGCGAACGCGAGCCAGCTGCGCAGCCGCGCGTCGAGCTTCGTCTCGTCGGCCACGTCGTGCGGCACGTGCTGCAGGCTGTTGCTCGTGCCGATCACGGTCGCGATCCCGGCGTCCTGCACACGCACCGCGGTCGCGAGCGCCGCGCGCAGGTCGGTACGCCAGATGTTGCGGCCGTCGACCACGCCGGCGACGAGCTGAGTGCCGGCGAACGCCGTAGCGAGCGCCCCGGAGCTGAGGTCTGCCTCGGGGAGGGTGCCGCGAACCAGGTCGGCCTGCACGGCCTCGACCGGGAGCGCGCCCAGCCGGGTCAGCGCGGCAGACGAGTCGCCGTACGGGGCGGTGAGCAGAATTGACGGCCGCTCGGTCGCCGCACCGAGCGTCGCGTACGCGCGCTCGACGAGGGTCAGGATCTCGGCGCGCGGCACGGCGAGCGAGTCGGAGACGAGTGCCGGCTCATCGAGCTGCACCCAGCCGGCACCTCCGGCGGCGAGCGCTGCGAGCAGCTCGGCGTACACGGCGACGACCTCGTCGAGGCGGTCGATGGGCCGGAAGCCAGCCGCGGCGTCGTCCGACGCCTTCGCGAGGAGCAGGTAGGTCACGGGTCCCACCAGCACGGGGCGGGACTCGATGCCCTGCGCAGCGGCCTCCGCGAGCTGCGCGACGAGCGCGGCGGGGTTGGCGGCGAGCGGCGTGCGCTCATCGATCTCGGGAACGCTGTAGTGGTAGTTGGTGTCAAACCACTTGGTCATCTCGAGCGGCTGGTGGTCCTTGTCGCCGCGGGCGAGCGCGAAGGTCGTGGCGAGGTCGCTGCCCCCCGTCGCGTCGGCGAAGCGGTGCGGGATCGCGCCGAGCGCGATCGTGGCGTCGAGCACCTGGTCGTAGAAGCTGAAGCTCTCGGGGACCGCGCCGCCAGCGGCGGGGAGGCCGAGCTCGACGAGGTGGGCGCGGGTTGCCGCGCGCAGCTCGCTGGCCGTGCGCTGCAGCTCGGTCTCGCTCGTGTTCCCCTTCCAGAATGACTCGATGGCGCGCTTGAGCTCGCGGCGCCTTCCGATCCGTGGGTACCCGAGGATCGTGGCGGTGGGCAGGGGCGTTGCGGGCATCGGAGTCCTCCGGGGTTATCGCGGCGAAGGCCCGGCTAGCACCCCGGGCTCTCACACGGTAGCCCGGCCGCGCCGATGCGCGCGCGCATGTTGCGCCATGTGAACTACGGAATGTTACGTGCCCTGCGGGAGGCTGCCGCGCACGCAGCGGGCGGACGGGTGTGCGGTCCTCGAGCTCGGGGTAAACTTGAGGTGTTCAGTTGGGGGCCAGACGAAGGCAATCACCATGGCACACCAGAGAACCCCGACAGGTGAGACCCACGAGGTCGGGATCACGGACGTGTTTTTCTCGGCGACTGACCGACGCGGTGTGCTCGAACACGCGAACGAGCTCTTTGTGAGGTTCTCGCGCTACGACCGGAGCGCGCTGCTCGGAGCCCCGCACTCGCTGGTGCGGCACCCGGACGTCCCGGGCGCCGTGTTCCACACGATGTGGCGCGAGCTGCGAGCCGGGCGCCCGTTCGCCGGCCACCTCACCAACCTCGCCGCGGACGGCAGCGCCTACTCCGTGTACGCGACGGTGACACCGCTGCGCGGTGGCGGGTACCTGTCCGTGCGGATTCGCCCAATGAACGAGTCGCGCCTCGCCCAGACTCGGTCCTGGTACCGGGACCTCACAGCGTACGAGTCGGGGCTGCGGGCGGCCGGGGTCTCGAAGCGGGACGCGGCAGCGCAGGGCGCGGAGCGGTTCGAGCGCATCGTCACGGACACCGGTTACGCCTCACTCACCGCGTTCCAGCACCACGCGCTGCCGCAGGAGATCGACCGCTACGAGCGCCGCGCCGACCCGGTGCCCGCCCGTCCGGGCGCGCGCGGGGAGGTCGCCGACCTGCTGCGCATCGTCGTCGAGATCGATGGCGCGCTGAGTGCGTGGTCGCTGCGGCAGCGTCGCCTCGCAGTGCTCTCCGAGTCGCTCCAGCGAGCTGGCGATCACCTGCAGCGCGAGCTCGATGCGGCTGCCCGCACGGTCACGCGCGTGACCGAGTTGTCGGGACGCAACCGGGATCCCAAGTTCTTCGAGCCCCTCGGCGTCTGGGCGCAGATGCAAAGCCTGATCCGGGGCTATATCGTCAAACTCATCGGGGATCTGACGCGGCTCGATACGCACAGCGCCGAGAACCGGTTCAGGATCGCGCTCGCCAAGCTTCACACGCGTATGATGGCCGCGTTTGCGGCGGAGCTCATCGACGCGCCGCAGCGCGACGAGACACAGGCCGCAGCGATCGCACTGCTGGCAGAGTCGCTGCGGAGCGCGCTCGCCGAGATGGGCACGAACTCGATCGCGCACCGATCCATCACCTCGACGACCGTCGGCGCCATCGCAAAGTCAGCGGCGGTGATCGAGATCCCACGCAAGCTGCTCAGCGAGTGGCAGCAGCAGCTCGCTGACACCGAGCTTTCCCCGGAGCTGCGAGAGCTTGCCGACGACGTGGCCGCATCGGTTGCGGCACTCGCCGAGTCGCTCACCGAGCTGCGCGGCATTGTGAAGCTGTGCGGCGAGATCGGCGACGGCGACGATCCCGCGGAGCTGATCGCGCTGATCGGCAGAATGGACGCGGTCACCGGGCAGCGCACCGAGCACGCTCCCCGCCGGGGCGCCTAAGCGCCCCGCGGCCCCTCAGCTCAGGTAGGCCTGCAGCTTCGAGAACATCTCCGGCGTCACATACGCGCGAACCCGTGTGCCCTCCTCGACGTACTCGGTCTCGAGCACGCGGTTGCGCTCGTGCATCTCGGCGATCAGCTCGCCGCGGTCGTAGGGCACCACGACAGTGACCTCGCGGTCGGGTACCGGCAGCGCGGCGTCGATCCGGCGGCTCAGCTCGTCGAGCCCCTCGCCGGTGCGCGCAGACACGAACACCGCGTCGGGGACGAGCCCGTGCAGCACGAGCCGCTGCGAGTCGCTGAGCAGGTCCGCCTTGTTGAAGGCGACGATCTCGGGAATCCCCTGCGCGTCC
The DNA here is from genome assembly GCF_004217175.1 of Leucobacter luti. GTDB lineage: Bacteria > Actinomycetota > Actinomycetes > Actinomycetales > Microbacteriaceae > Leucobacter > Leucobacter luti. The sequence continues at coordinate 35,613 of NZ_SHKI01000005.1, read as the reverse complement.
ACCTCGGCGATCACATCGCGCACGGTGCGCAGCTGGGCTTCTGGATCCGGGTGGGAGCCGTCGACCACGTGCAGGATCACGTCTGCCTCGCCCACCTCCTCGAACGTGGAGCGGAACGCCTCAACCAGCTGGTGAGGCAGCTCGCGCACGAAGCCGACCGTGTCGACGTAGGTGAACTTGCGGCCGTCGTCGGTCTCAGCGTGCCGCACCGCGGTGTCGAGGGTGGCAAACAGCTGGTTCTGTACGAGCTCCTGCGTGCCGGTGAGGCGGTTGAGGAGGCTCGATTTGCCGGCGTTCGTGTATCCGGCGATGGCGACCGACTGCACCTCGCCGCGCTTGCGATTTGCACGCTTTGCCTCGCGCGCCGGCGCCATCTGCTGGATCTGCTTGCGCAGCTTCGCCATGCGAGTGTGGATCTTGCGGCGATCGAGCTCCATCTTCGTCTCGCCGGGACCGCGCGAGCCCATGCCCGCCCCGCCGGATCCGACCTGCCCACCGGCCTGCCGCGACATCGACTCACCCCAGCCGCGCAGACGCGGCAGCAGGTACTGCAGCTGCGCAAGCTCAACCTGGGCCTTGCCCTCGCGACTCTTCGCGTGCTGACTGAAGATGTCGAGGATCACGGCGGTGCGGTCGATCACCTTGACCTTGACGACGTCCTCCAGCGCGCGGCGCTGAGAAGGGGCGAGCTCGGTGTCGGCGATCACGGTGTCTGCACCAACCGCGGCGACCAGCTCAGCAAGCTCCTGCGCCTTGCCCTTGCCCAGGTACGTCGCCGGATCCGGGTTGGCCCGGCGCTGCAGCAGCCCGTCGAGCACCACGGCGCCGGCCGTCTCGGCGAGCGCCGCGAGCTCGCGCAGCGAGTTCTCGGCGTCGTCCGTTGACTTCTGAGAGTAAATCCCGATCAACACCACGTTCTCAATACGCAGCTGGCGGTACTCGACCTCGGTTACGTCTTCAAGTTCGGTCGAGAGCCCGACGACGCGCCGCAGCGACGCGCGATCCTCGCGTTCCATGCGGATCGCGTCGAGGTCGGCGCCGAGCTGATCGTGCGACTCATCGCCAAGCGCCTGCGCGCCGCCCGTCAGGTCACGAATGACCGTGGCGGACTCCGAGCGCCCGGCGCGCGAAAGCACGCGATCAAGCGGATCGCCCGACGCCGCCGCGGGGGCATCGTCTGCGACCTGGCTCGCCGCGGCGGCCCCGTCGTCCGCCGCAACGGCGTCGAGGATCTGGTCTGAGTCTTCAGAGAGTCGTTTCGTCATCTGCCACAAGTCTACGCCGCGCGGGCAGCGCAGCACAGGCCGAGTTCGCCAGGGGCGCAGCGCCTGGGATACTGGTCGGGTGACCGAGCACTACTTCTCCGAGGCCCCGGCCGGCGACTTCAAACCACGCACCATCGAGGTCGAACTCGCGGGCGCCCCCCGACGCGTCACGACCGCCGGGGGCGTGTTCAGCCCCGAGCATCTTGATCGCGGCACCGAGATCCTGCTGCGCACCCTCGCGAAGGCAGGCGACGATCGCCCCGGCCCGCTCCTGGACATCGGCTGCGGGTGGGGGCCCATCGCGCTCGCCGCTGCGCTTGAGTTCCCCGAGCGCGAGGTCTGGGCCGTCGACATCAACGAGCGCTCCCGCGAGCTCACGCGCGCAAACGCCGCCGGACTCGGCCTCACCGGGATCAGGGTCGCCGCACCCGACGAGGTGCCCGCTGACGTGCGGTTCGGCGAGATTCGCTCGAACCCGCCGATCCGCGTCGGCAAGGACGCGCTGCACGGCATCCTGCAGCAGTGGCTCCCCCGGCTCGCGCCCGGCGGCGTCGCGCACCTTGTCGTCGCCAAGCACCTCGGCGCCGACTCGCTGCAGCGCTGGATCGGGGCGACGTTCCCGGATCTCGCCGTCGACCGGATGGCGCGCGACAAGGGCTTCCACGTAATCCGGGCGGAGCGCCCGGAAGCGTAGCGGCCGGCGGCCGAGCGGCCGGGCGGCCGAGGCGGCGCTACGCCTCGGGCAGCTCGATCTCGCCCGAGTACACGAGCTCTGCCGGGCCGTTCAGCGAGACGTGCTCGCCCTCCTCCGTCGCGAACATGCGCACGGCGAGGCGCCCCCCGGGCACGTCCACGCGCCAGTGGTTCGGCATCCCCTCGCCACCCCAGTGCCTGAACGCAAGCGCCGCGGCAGCCGTCCCGGTGCCGCACGACAGCGTCTCGCCCACGCCGCGTTCGTGCACGCGCATGCGAATCCGGGCCACGCCATCCGCGATCAGCGGATCCTCGGGGACCACGAACTCCACGTTCGCACCGGAGGCCGGGGCGGGATCGAGCGCGGGCGCGCGATGCAGATCGAGCCCCTCGAGCTCGCCGGCGTGCGCGAGCGCGGTGACCACGTGCGGGTTCCCCAGATCGATTCCGAGTCCGGGGCGCGCCACGTCGAGCCCGTGCGCCGCAACGAGGCGTTCGGGGGCGAGCCGCCACCGGCCGAGGTCGACGGTGTACCCGGAGACGCCGGCGAGCACGTCCTTCACACCGGCGCGGGTGCCGATCGGCAGCGTGTCCCGCCGCTCCGGGGCAACCAGGCCCTCCGTGATCAAGTAGTGCGCGTAGACGCGGATCCCGTTGCCGCACATCTCGGCGGGGGTGCCGTCAGCGTTCCAGTAGTCCATGAACCACTCCGCGTCGGGCTCCTCCGCGAGGCTGGCCGCGCCCTCGGGGAGCGCGCGCGAGCGCACCGCGCGAATCACGCCGTCGGCCCCGATGCCCGTGTGCCGGTCGCACAGGAAGCGGATCTGCTCCGGGGTGAGCGTGAGCTCGCCGTCCGGGTCGGTAAAAAGCACGAAGTCGTTGCCCGTGCCGTGGCCCTTGGTAAACGCGAGGGTCGTCATGGGACAAGTCTACGGGCAGCCGGGCGCGCGGGCGCTCACCCGTCGAGCCGCTTGCCGCGCACCAGCACGTCGGCATCCTCGTACCCGAGCTCGTCGTAGTACCCGATCAGCCGCTCGTTCTCCGAGCGCACCATCAGCTGCACCTTCGGACAGCCGAGCGCGGCGAGACGCACCTCGGCCTCCGCGACCAGCGCGCGGCCGATTCCCTCGCCGGCGCGCGCGGCGTCGCTCGCGAGGTAGTAGAGCCAGCCCCGGTGCCCGTCGTACCCGGCCATCACCGAGCCAACGATCGCGTTACCGTCCACCGCCACCAGGAACAGCTCGGGCTGCACCCGCAGCTTCCGCGCGATGTCCTGCTCTGGGTCGTTCCAGGGGCGGGTGAGACCGCGCGCACGCCACAGCGCAATCACGGGGTCCGTGTCGGGCACTGCAAACGCGCGGATCTCAAATGCCATCCGCACATCCTCTCACGGCGCATTCACGGACGCCCGAGCCGCATCGCCGGCGGCGCCCGGGAACCAGTCGGTGCCGCCAGCTGGGCCGCGCGGACGCTGACGCGGCACCCTCGCTTCGGGGGCGACTCTGGGTTAGCGTGAGGAAATGACACACACGCCCGATTCCCCGCCGTCCAACCCCGCGGCCTCGGCCGCCGGTGAGACCGCTCCCGACACCGCCCTCACGCAGGCGGAGCTTGGTCACCTGCGACACTGCGTGCGCCTCGCACAGGCTGCCCTCGACCTCGGCGACGAGCCGTTCGGGTCACTCCTGGTGGATGCGGACGGCGCGGTGCGGTTCGAGGATCACAACCGCGTGAGCGGCGGCGACGCCACCCGCCACCCAGAATTTGAGATCGCCCGCTGGGCCGCGGCGCAGCTGAGCCCCGCTGAGCGAGCCGCGAGCACCGTGTTCACGTCCGGGGAGCACTGCCCTATGTGCGCCGCCGCGCACGCGTGGGTGGGGCTCGGCCGGATCGTGTACGCGGCGAGCACCGCGCAGCTCGGCGCCTGGCTCGCCGAGTGGGGCGCGCCCGCGGCCCCCGTTGCACCGCTTCCCATCCGGGCCGTAGCGCCGGGCGTCCCGGTCGCGGGCCCGGCGCCGGAGCTGGCCGCAGAGATTCGTGCGCTCCACGCTCGCAGCCGCGGGATCGTCGAGTAGGCCGAGCCGCGGCACGGCGCCCTGAGCCGACGCGACAGCCGCGGCACCCACATCGCACGCTTGACGTACTATGACTGACGTAGTATGTTTGGCGCAGTACAGGGTTCCCAGTAGAGACGAGACCACATGATCGGCGGCGACGCAATCCGCGGCTACGTGGACCTCATGGTGCTCTCGCTCCTGCGCACCGGGCCCTCCTACGCATACGAACTCGCGCAGCGCATCAGCGCGGTCACGGGCGACGACTACGCCATCAAGCAGACCACGCTCTATTCGGCGGTCAAGCGCCTTGAAACGAGCGCTCTCGTGAGCTCGTATGCAGATGTCTCCCCCTCCGGAAAGCCGCGCACCTACTACCAGATCACCGACGCGGGTCGGGAGCACTTGCAGCTCAAGGTGACCGAGTGGCACCACACCAAGTCCGTCGTCGATCGATTCACCGAAGGAGTCGAGCCGTGAACATCATCATGAGCTACCTGAACACGATGTTCAGCGCCTACCCGCAAACCCCGCGGCTACTCGAGGCGAAGGCCGAGCTGCATGGAATGATGGAAGACGCCTACACGAGCCTGATCGCGGAGGGCCGCTCCGAAAACGAGGCCGTGGGTCAGGTGATCAGCGATTTCGGGAACCTCGCCGAGGTGGCGCCCGAGCTCGGAATCACCTCCGAACTCGGAATCGCCGCCGGCTCCCCCGCGGCGGCCGCACCGACTGTCGCTCCCGCCGCCGGAGCCCCCGCGGGTGGAGCTGCCGCGGCCGGGATCCCGGCTGCCGCGCGTCCGACCCAGCCGGCGGACCCGCCTGTCACCATCGCAGAAGCGAGCGGCTACGCCGACGCCCACGAGCGCACGCGGTACCGCACCGCGATCGCGATCGCGCTGTTCGTGATCTCCCCGGCCAAGCTGATCTGGCTCACGAGCGCCGCGTCCGAGGGCGTCATCCCACTCGCCTCGGGCCCGGCCACGCTGATCGGGGTCTTCGCACTCCTCCTGCTCGTCGCGGTCGGCGTGATGCTCCTCATCAGCTCGGCGCGGGAGCTCACCCCGTTCAACCGGCTCGAAAGCGGCAGATTCACCCCCACCGCCGAGGTGACCGCGTGGTCCCGCGAGCTGGCGCAGCGGCACGAGCGCAGCCGGATTCGCGCGCTGCAGATCGCCGTACTGCTCTGGATCCTCTCCCCGGCGCCGCTCCTCACGGCAGCACTGCTCAACGACTCCCCCACCAAGGGGACGTGGGTGGCCAGCGGGGTCGTCGCGCTCCTCCTCGTCGTGGCGATCGGGCTCCTGGTCCTGCTCCCCACCGCGTGGGCCCACACGGTTGCCGAGAAGCTCGATCGCCGCGGCCCGGCACCACAGGCGGAGGACGATGATCCGCACAGCATCGTGGGCGTGATCGCGTCGTTCTACTGGCCGCTGCTCACCGCGATCTACCTGGGGTGGAGTTTCATCGGCGACGCGTGGGGCCAGTCGTGGGTGCTGTGGCCGATTGGCGCGGTGCTCTTCGGCGCGATCGCCGCGGGCGGCGGTGCCTGGGAATCGTACCGCCGCGCCCGCCGCTAGCTGGCGGCCGGCCCGTCGAGTCCGGGCAACTCCCCCGGTGCGAGCCAGGACACGTCGCGGTAGCGCTTGAACCAGCTCACCTGCCGGCGGGCGTAGCGGCGGGTGAGCGCCTGCGTCTCCGCGATCGCCTCGGCTTCGCCGAGCCCACCGGCGAGCTGCGCGAGCGCCTGCGCGTAGCCGATCGCGCGTGAGGCCGTGGGGCCGGTCTCGATTCCGCGTGGGATCAAACCGCGCACCTCGTCAAGCAGTCCGTCCTCCCACATCGTCTCAACGCGCTGGTCGAGGCGCGGCACGAGGTCAGCCCGATCGACGTGCACGCCGAGGATCCGCGTGTCCGCGTGCCACAGGGCCGGCGCCTCCGGCAGCGTGGTCTGCGCCGAGCCGCCGAGCAGCGCGATCTCAAGTGCGCGCACCACGCGGCGGGGATTCCTCACGTCAACACTCGCGGCTGCGGCGGGGTCGAGCTCCGCGAGGCGCGCGAGCAGCGGGGCGGTGCCGCCCGCGGCGAGCTCCGCTTCGAGCGCCGCACGCACGGCGTCGTCGCGAGGCGGAAACGTGAAGTCGAACACGGCGCTCGACACGTAGAGCCCTGATCCCCCGACCAGAATCGCGTCGGCACCGCGCGCGGTGATTTCCGCGATGGTGGCGCGCACCACCGGCTGATACCAGGCGACGGTAGCCTCGGCGGCCGGCTCAAGCGCGTCAAACAGGTGGTGCGGTATCCCGCGCCGCTCCCCCTCGGGAAGCTTCGCGGTGCCGATGTCCATGCCGCGATACAGCTGCATCGCGTCGGCGTTCACGATCTCGGCGCGGCGGCCGCGGGCCGCCAGCGCCTCGGCGAGGTCGAGTGACAGCGCCGACTTGCCGGTCCCGGTCGCGCCGACGATGACCCAGAGCCGTGGGCCCGCGTCGATCATCGAGTGCGGATCGTGGGGAGGCCGAGGCTGACCGCGCGCGGGGCGGTGTCCCCGGCCGGGGCGGGAACGCCGCAGCTCTCTGCCTGCCGGCGATCCCAGGCGTCGCCGGCGCGGGTGCGGCGCACGGCGTACACCCCCGGCTCGACATCCGCGATGAGGAAGAACGGCGCGGCCGACGTGATCTGCACGGTCACCACGTCGCCCGGGCGGGGCTCCGCAGCGCCCTCGGGCACGGCGAAGTGCACGAGACGGTTGTCTTCTGCGCGTCCCGACAGGCGGCTGCGCGCGGCGTCCTTTTTGCCCTCGGTCACGGAGACGAGCACCTCAACGGTGCGTCCAACCTGGGCCTCGTTCTCCTCGAACGAGATCCGCTCCTGCAGCGCCATGAGCCGCTCGTAGCGCTCCTGCACGATCTCCTTGGGCACCTGATCCGGCATCGTGGCCGCGGGCGTGCCCGGTCGGATCGAGTACTGGAACGTGAAGGCGCTCTGGAACCGGGACGCCTCGACCACGCGCAGGGTGTCTTGGAAGTCTTCCTCGGTCTCGCCGGGGAACCCGACGATGATGTCGGTGGTGATCGCCGCGGTGGGGATCCGCTCGCGCACCGCGTCGAGGATACCGAGGAACTTCTTCGACCGGTAGGAGCGGCGCATCGCCTTGAGCACCCCGTCAGAGCCGGACTGCAGTGGCATGTGCAGCGACGGCATCACGTTGTGCGTCTCTGCCATTGCCGCGATCACATCGTCGGTGAACGCGGCGGGGTGCGGGCTCGTAAAGCGGACGCGCTCAAGCCCCTCGATCTCGCCCATCGCGCGCAGCAGCTTGCCGAAGGCCTGGCGGTCGCCAAACTCGACACCGTAGGTGTTGACGTTCTGCCCCAGCAGGGTGACCTCGATGGCGCCGTCGTCTACGAGCGCCTGGACCTCGGCGAGCACGTCGCCGGGGCGGCGGTCCTTCTCCTTGCCGCGGAGGGCCGGCACGATGCAGAACGTGCAGGTGTTGTTGCACCCCACCGAGATGGACACCCAGCCGCTCGACGCCGACTCGCGGCGGGTGGGCAGCGTCGACGGAAACACCTCGAGCGCCTCGAGGATCTCCACCTGAGCCTCGGCGTTGTGGCGTGCGCGCTCCAGCAGGGCGGGAAGCGAACCCATGTTGTGGGTGCCGAAGACCACGTCGACCCAGGGGGCCTTCTCCACGATCGTGCCCTGATCCTTCTGGGCGAGGCACCCGCCGACCGCGATCTGCATGCCGTCGCGCTCGCGCTTCACGCCGGCGAGGTAGCCCAGGTTGCCATAGAGCTTGTTCGCGGCGTTCTCACGCACTGCACAGGTGTTGATCACCACGACATCGGCGTCGGCCGGGTCGGTCGCGGCGATGTAGCCGGCCGCGTCGAGGGAGCCCGAGAGGCGCTCTGAATCGTGCACGTTCATCTGGCAGCCGAGCGTGCGCACGGTGTAGCTGCGCGGGCTGCCGTCGGGGCGCAGCGCGGCCGGCGACGGTGCGATCACGATGGGGTCGGCGGATGCAAGACTCATGGCGCCAGTTTATCGGCGCGCAGGGCGAAACTGGCGCACACACTGCACTCCTGTGCCGAAAACCCGCGGAACTGAGTGTGCGATCGACGCCGCCGTGCCTCACTCACACCGCGGTCCGGCTCACCTGAACCTGACACCGCCGCCGGACCTCCCGGAACCGCCGCCGTCGAGTGCCGCCTTGACGGCGCGCATGGCCGGCTCGCCAGACCAGCCGCGCCGCGCAAGAAAGCCGAGGAGGCGCCGCTCGGCGACCTGGCGGTCGAGCCCGCCCAGTTTGCTGGCTCGCGCGACGGCGGCGTCCCGCAGCAGCGTGAACTCCTCGTCGTCGTCGAGCTCACCAAGCGCCTCGTCAATAATCGCGTCCGCGAGGCGGCGCTCCCGGAGCTTCATGCGGATCTGCGACCGGCTGGCACGCTTCGCCGTGCGCAGCTTCTCCGTGACCGTGCGCGCCAGACCAAGATCGTCGAGGTAGTGGCTCTCGCAGAACTCGTCGATGAGCACGTCAACGTGCGCTGCGGCGTGATCGAGGCGCAGGAGCTCCTCGCGCAGCTCGCCGCTGGAGCGGGCTCGCCGGGCGAGCAGCCGCACGCCGTCATCGTACGCGGCACGGGCGGGATCCGACTCGGGGTCCTCCGGATCGGCGGGAACCCCGCGTGCCTCGGACTGCGCGTCGGTCAGCGACACGGGCGTCACCGCCGCGCGTCGCGCGCCGGGCGCCACCGCGGGCCGCTCGCCCACCTCGGCGGGGGCGGGCAACTCGCTCGCACGGACCAGCCGATCGCTCAGCGCAGTGACGATCGCGGACGCCGCGGGGCTGGCGGGTTCGCCGGTGGCGGCCACCGCCGCGGGCGCCACCGCTGCGGCGCCCTCCTCGGGGCCGGACGCGGGCTCCCCCGCGGGAGCGCCGACGTCCCCACGGGGGTCTGCGCCCGCACGGCTCTCTGAGTCTGCGGGGGTGTCGGAGTCCGCGGGAGTGCCCCAAGTGCGCTGACGGAGCAGCCCGCGCAGCTCGACGACCTCCGCGAGATTTGCGCGGTCTTGCCCACCCCCGGGGACGGGCTCGCTCGGGGGCGGGAGGAAGCGGACGGCCATGCGGCTAGGCGCTCGCGCGCTCGGCCTCGGCAGCGGGTTCGGCCGGTGCCGCGGGCACCTCTGGCTCCTCGCTGCGGCCGTTGACGCCGAGCTTGGTGAGAATCTTCTCCTCGATCTCGAGCGCCATGTCGGGGTTCTGAATGAGGAAGCGGCGCGCGTTCTCCATGCCCTGGCCAAGCTGGTCGCCGTCGTAGGTGAACCAGGCGCCGCTCTTCTTGATGAGGCCCTGCTCAACGCCGTAATCGATGAGCGAGCCCTCGCGGGAGATGCCGATGCCGTAGAGGATGTCGAACTCGGCCTGCTTGAAGGGCGGAGCCATCTTGTTCTTAACGACCTTGACACGGGTGCGGTTGCCCACCGCGTCCGTGCCGTCCTTGAGCGTCTGAATACGACGGATGTCGAGGCGGACGGACGCGTAGAACTTGAGCGCCTTGCCGCCGGAGGTGGTCTCGGGGCTCCCGAAGAACACACCGACCTTCTCGCGCAGCTGATTAATGAAGATGCAGGTGGTCTTGGTGGCGCTGAGGCTGCCGGTGATCTTTCGCAGCGCCTGTGACATGAGTCGCGCCTGGAGCCCCACGTGGCTGTCGCCCATCTCGCCGTCGATCTCGGCCTTCGGCACGAGCGCCGCAACCGAGTCGATTACGACGAGATCGACCGAGCCGGAGCGGATCAGCATGTCGGCGATTTCGAGTGCCTGCTCGCCGGTGTCTGGCTGCGCCACGAGCAGCGCGTCGATGTCGACACCGAGCTTCTTCGCGTACTCGGGGTCGAGTGCGTGCTCTGCGTCGATGAACGCGGCGATGCCGCCGGCGCGCTGCGCGTTGGCGATCGCGTGCAGTGTCAGCGTCGTCTTACCCGACGACTCCGGGCCGTAGATCTCCACGACGCGGCCGCGGGGAAGCCCACCAATCCCGAGCGCGACATCGAGGGCCACCGAGCCGGTGGGGATGACCTCGACGGGGGCGCGCTCCTGGCTGCCCATGCGCATGATGGCGCCCTTGCCGAAGTTCTTATCGATCTGCGCGAGCGCGACCTCGAGAGCCTTCTCGCGGTCCTTGGGTGCTGCCATGTTCTTGCTCCTTGGGTGTGTGCGGGCCTACCGCGGGTTGCTGCCTACCGACTGTCTCGGCCCCGGTGCGGGGCAGACAAGGCACTGGTGTGTTCGTGCTGTTCACACTAGAAGCAACCACCGACATTGAAGCCTGACGCTGGTCATTCTGTGGAGAACAAGGCACTTACCTCACCTGTGGACGAAGTTAGCACCCATCGAACACACTTTCGAATAACACCCCGGCGTGTTGCACACCCACCCGCCTATTTCGCGTCGCGCAGCCCCCGGCCGTGGCGCCGTTCGAGCGGCACCTGCAGGTCGGCACAGAGTGCCTGCCACACCTCGCGGGCGGGGAGCCCGCGCTCGAGCGCCTCGTTGGGGGTCCCGCCGATCGCCGCGATCCAGTGATCGCGCAGCAACACCCCCGAGTACTCGGCCCCGAACTCCTCAACGCAGGCGCGCCGAAACTCACTCAGTCGCACGCCCGCCCCCCTCGGCACAGAAACGGCAAAGCGCCCGCCCCTTCGGGGTCGGGCGCTTTCCCCGCGCGCTCGGCGCGCGGAAGCCTTCTGGCGACACGAGCTTAGGACACGAGCTCGGACGCAAAGCCCGAGACAAGATCCGCCGGCACCGTATCGGGTACGCGGTGTGCGAGCGGGATCGCGAGCCCCTCAACGATCGCGAGACGTTCACTCACCTCACCCATAATGACCGAGAGTGGCGTGTCGAGCGCGTCGGCAACCGCGGCGAGGATCTCGCTCGAGGCTTCCTTCTGCCCGCGCTCAACCTCGCTCAGGTACCCAAGCGCAACGCTCGCGTCCCCGGCAACCTGGCGCAGTGTGCGGCCCTTTTGTTGACGGAAGTCACGAAGTACGTCGCCGATCTCCTGACGCATCAGCACCATGTGGCCCCTCCTTCACTCGCACGACCACCGGTCGTGCGTCTACCCTACCCGCTTCTCGGCTATCAACCGCCGCGAGAACTCCACCCAGACTGGGCGGTGTTATATGGAACAACCCCGACTCTAGCCGCTCTATTCCTGAAACTTCTCTGAAGTTGAGTCAGCCCGACTCAGGTTTCATCAAATTCGCAGTTTCGAGCGAGCTGGCCCTGCGCTGGCCGGGTCACACACGGTCGAGGGCAGCGAGGAGCTCCGTGAGGGCAGCACGGACCGTGGCACCACGAATTTCGCCGCGATCGCCAGAGAGCGCGAGCCTGGTCGCGGTGTCCGCGTCCCCGACGCTGAGCCCCAGCCACACCGTGCCGGCCGGCTGCCCAGTCTGCGGATCCGGATCCGGACCGGCCACCCCCGTGGTCGCGATCCCCAGCTCGGCGGCGACGGCCACGCCGGTGCCGCGTGACACCGCGCAGGCGCGCCGCACCCCGCGCGCCATCTGCCGCGCGACCTCGGCGGCCACGGGACCCTGCTCGGCGAGCAGGGCGGCGTCGACGTCGAGGAGCGAGCGTTTGAGGTCGGTGTCGTAGGCGACAATGGCGCCGGAGACCACGCGGGAGGCGCCGGGAATCGAGACGAGGGCCGCGGCGAGCGCACCACCGGTCAGCGATTCAGCGACCGCGAGGCGGAGCCCGAGCGCGGCCGCGCGCTCGATGACCGCGCGCGCGAGCGCCGGCTCAGACTCCGGGACCGGCTGGGCGCTCGCACCGCGCGAGCGCCCAGCCGCTACCGGCGGCTCAGCAGCGACGGGCGGCTCAGGCGCGCGCACCGCCACCGCTCCGGTTGCGGACGTACGCGAGCACGTAGTCGATCCCGCTGAGGATCGTGAGCACGACCGCAATGGTCATGGTGATGATGTTTGCCCAAATCGCGATCGGGGCGGCCGCTCCGAGCACGTCGGCGAGCGGCAGGAGCGCCAGGGTGATCGCCACCGACTGGGCGACGGTCTTCAGCTTGCCCATCCACGCGGCGGCAACCACCACGTCGCTGACAATCATGAGGCGGTGCACGGTGATCCCCACCTCGCGGATCAACACCACGATCGTGATCCACCAGGGCAGCTCGCCGAGGATGGAGAGCCCCACGAGCGCGGCGCCGGTGAGGAGTTTGTCCGCGATCGGGTCGAGCAGCTTGCCCAAATCGGTGACGAGTCCCCGAGAGCGGGCGAGGTAGCCGTCCCAGGCGTCCGTCGCGATCGCGATCACGAAGAAGGCCGCGGCGGCCCAGCGGAGCGGGCCGTTCTCGCCGTGATCGGCGAGCAGCATCCAGACAAAGAATGGCGTCGCGATCATTCGCGCCACCGTGATGATGTTCGGCGCGTTCCAGTTGCTCACCGGGGCTGAGGTCTCGGTCATGTGCGGTTAATCCCGTCCGGTCAGGCTCCAGGCGTCTTCGTCGTCGTCGTCGCCCTCGACCTCCTCGAGTGTTGCCTGGTATTTCGCGACGGGATCGTCGTAGCGATCATCGCCGAATCCTGCGCCCTGCGCCGGGAGCGCCTCGGTGAGCGGCTGCAAGACCGCGGTCTCGGGATCAGCGCCGTGCGGCGACTGGTCCGCGCCGGCACTGCCGACCGCTGCACCGCCAACCGCTCCGCCGCCGTCCGCCGCGGGAGCAGGGGGCGCTGCCGCTGCCGGAGCAGGGGCCGCCGGGGCCACGAACGGCTGCGCCGGGGCCGGGCCGCCCTTGAGCCTGGCGAGCACCTCGGGGAGCTGCTCGGGGGCGATGAGCACGTCGCGTGCCTTCGAGCCCTCGGACGGCCCCACGATGTCGCGCGATTCCATGAGGTCCATGAGGCGACCGGCCTTCGCGAAGCCGACGCGCAGCTTGCGCTGCAGCATGGAGGTGGATCCGAACTGCGAGGTGACCACCAGCTCGACCGCGGCGAGCAGCACCTCGAGGTCGTCTCCGATGTCCTCGTCGATGTCTTTCTTCTCGACGGTCTGTGCGACGTCGGCCCGGTACTCGGGCTGCGCCTGCGCCTTCACGTGCGCCACGACCTGAGCGATCTCTGACTCGTTGACCCAGGCGCCCTGCACGCGCATGGGCGACGATTCGCCGTTGAGCAGCAGCAGTCCGTCGCCCTGCCCGATCAGGCGCTCGGCGCCAACCTCGTCGAGGATGACGCGCGAGTCGGTGCCAGAGGCCACCGCGAACGCGTAGCGGCTGGGCACGTTCGACTTGATCACGCCGGTGACCACGTTGACCGAGGGGCGCTGGGTGGCGAGCACCAGGTGGATGCCGGCCGCGCGGGCGAGCTGGGTGATGCGCTGAATCGAGTCTTCGACGTCGCGCGGGGCGATGAGCATGAGGTCCGCGAGCTCGTCGACCACCACGAGGAGGTACGGGTACGGCTTGAGCACGCGCTGACTCCCGGCCGGGAGCACGATCCCACCGGAGCGGACCGCCTCGTTGAAGTCGTCGATGTGGCGGAAGCCGAAGCTTGCCAGATCGTCGTACCGCATGTCCATCTCTTTCACGACCCACTGCAGCGCCTCGGCCGCCTTTTTGGCGTTCGTGATGATGGGGGTGATGAGGTGCGGCACACCCTGGTAGACCGTGAGCTCAACCCGCTTGGGGTCCACGAGCACCATGCGCACCTCGGCGGGGGTGGCCCGCATAAGGATGCTCGTGATCATCGAGTTGATGAAGCTCGACTTGCCAGAGCCGGTTGCGCCGGCCACGAGCAGGTGGGGCATCTTGGCGAGGTTTGCGACCACGAAGCCGCCCTTGACGTCTTTGCCGACGCCGATGGTCATGGGGTGGGTGCTGCGCTGCGCGCGGTTTGAGCGCAGCACGTCACCGAGCGCCACGTTCTCGCGATCCTGGTTGGGGATCTCAATGCCGATCGCGCTCTTGCCGGGGATCGGCGAGAGAATGCGGACCTCGTTCGACGCGACGGCGTACGAGAGGTTCTTCGACAGCGCCGTGACCTTCTCCACCTTCACGCCGGGGCCCAGCTCGACCTCGTACTGCGTGACTGTGGGACCGCGCGAGAACCCGGAGACGCGTGCATCGACCTTGAACTCCTCGAACACGCGGCCGAGCGCCGCCATGATCACGTCGTTCGCGTCAGTGTGCGCCTTCGGGGCGTCGCCCGCGGAGAGCGCACCCTGATCGGGCAGCCGGTAGTCGGCCTGCTGCGCCGGCTCGTGCACGGGGGCGACCAGGAACGGGGTCGTTGCCGCGGCCGGCTCCGACTCGTCGGACGCGGTGTCGGCCGGGGCGAAGTCGTCCCACGAGTCGTCTCCGAGGCCCGAGGCCGGGGCCGCCGCGGCCGTCTCGACCGCGGCCTCCGCCTGATCGAGGTCGGTGAACAGCTCGGCGGGAAACACGTCGGTGACGGGCTCGGGTGCGAGCGCCGAGTCGAAGGCGACCTTGCGCGCCGGGGCGTCCGGCTCCGGCGCCTCGGGGGCGCCCGCGAGCATCGAGTCGAGGGCCTGGTTGTCGCCGGCGTACGCCGGATCCTCCTCGCGACCTGACGAGTTGCGCCGCCACCAGGGCAGCGCACCGGGCTCGGCCGGCTGCTCCTCGATGTCGAACAGGGCGGCGTCCGTGCTGGCGCGCTCCTTCTTCGACTGGCGCGGTTCGGCTGGCTCATCCGACTCGACCACACCGAACAAGAACGCATACGCCTCGCGGAGGCGGCGCACGATGCGACCGGGCGGGGTCTTGGTGACGATCAGGATGGAGAACAGCAGCAGCAGCGAGAGCACCGGTACCGCGAACCACATGGTGAGCGCGGCGAGCGGGGTACCCACCATCCAGCCCAGCAGACCGCCGGCCTCGGCGAGCGCGGGCATGCCGTCGCGCGGGTTGGGCTGGCCGCCGTAGACGTGCGTGATCCCGGCGATCGCGGTGATCGCAAGGAAGAGGCCGATCGCGATCCGGCGGTTGTCGGTGACGCTGGAGGGGTGGTTGAAGAGCCACAGCGCGAAGCCGGCCATGATGATTGGCAGCCCGAAGGCGACGCGGCCGAGCAGGCCGCCGAAGGTCCACGCGTCGAGCTGCACGGCGACCGGGTTGCCAATGAGGAACCACTCGATGACCGCACCGGCCACGGCGAGCAGCACCAGCAGCAGTGGCACGCCGTCGCGGCGATCCTCTGCGGCGAGCGGTTCGACACGGAACGCGCGCGCAGCTCCACCCACGGCGTGCGCGAGCCCGTTCCACGCGCGGATCAGCACGCCCTCGGTGGGCTGCGCCTCGACGAGCACCTTCGTTTTCGCGGTCGCCCGGGACCCCGTTGCACGGGACCCCGTTCCGCGGGACCCGCGCGCCGGGGTGCTCCCCGATTTCGAGCGCGACGAAGCTTTACTGGCCATGGTAACTACGGTACAGGGCACCACCGACAGCGGGGGTGTTCGGCGGCGGCGCGCCAGATATCGGCGTTAGCGCCGGCGGAGCGAGCGCACGATCTTCTTTGCGAGCGGCAGCCCCTCGGTCCAGATCTTGTAGCCCGGACCCGGGCGATCCCAGGAGCCAGCGAGGAGGTTCTCGTGCCCGGCGAAGCCGGTCTTGAACGTGGTCACCCCGTCGTTGATGAGTCCGCCGAAGTCGTAGCGTTCCACGCCGATCTCCCGCATGTGGCGAATCACGTGCCACTTCAGCGCGTAGTTCGCGCGGAGGCGCTGCCCGGTCTCGCTCATGCCCCCGTAGAGCTCGAACGCCGTGCGACCCGAGTGCGCCATGAACAGGAACGCGACGGGCGCGTTGTCGACGTAGGCCGCCCACACCGGCGAGTTGTCGCCGAGCATGGTGAACGCATCGTGGTAGTACGAGTCCTCGTGCAGCCCGAAATCGGCGCGCTCACTCGTCGCCCGGTACACTTCCAGGCACTCGTCGAGCTGCGCGAGCGTCTCGACGGGGCGGATCTCCATCGTCTCCTCGCGGCCAGACTTGCGAATGTACTGGCGGTGCTTCTTCGACATCTCTGCGAGCAACTCGTCCTCGCTCTTGCGCAGGTCGAGGATCAGGGTGCGCGCAGGCAGCACGGGAGTCTTGCTCTCGCGCCACTCCCCCGACAGCGGCACGGTCCCGGCGTTCTCATCGGGCTCGATTGACACCGCGACGGCCCGGCGCGAGCCGTGCACGTACGCGGCAACCGCGTCGGCGATCGCGCCCGGCGCGGGCGCGGGCGCGGGCAGATCCGAATCCTGCGGATCGCGCGCGAGCACGGGCCCGCGCGGGGCGTACACGAAGTCGCCCAGCGGGCCGGGCAGGGTGCGCGTCAAGAGCTGGCACGCGCCAACGATGGGCGCGTCGGTACCCGAGCCGTCGCGCACGAGCACGCGCTCGGCGCGCCAGCGGTGCGCCGACTTGAGTTCACCCCAGCCCCAGAGCTGCAGCGGGTGCCCGCCGAGGGTTTCGACGGTGTCGTCCCAGACGGCACGATCCGTGCACGGTGACACGGTGAGCGAGGTCACGAGCGAGTCCTTCCGAGTTTGCGGGCCACGAAGCCGGTGAGCTCCGCGAGTTCTGGGGAGCGCAGCAGACGCAGCGCGAGGGCGTACACCAGGCCGACGACCACGGCCACCGCGGCGGCGAAGCACACGGCGAGCACTGCGTTCTGGTTGCCAAACGCGAGCAGGATCGCCCAGCTCGCGAGCAGGCCGAAGACCACGGCGGGGATCGCGGCGAGCGCGTACTTCACCACGCTCTGCATGATCCGGCGCCCGTCGAACGAGCCGATCTTGCGACGCAGTAGCCAGGTCGCGATAAGCGCCTCAACGATGGTGGCGAACGACCAGATCAGCGCGAAGTACAGCCCGATGTACCTGGGCGCAACCAGCCACGGCAGCGTGAGGGAGAGCGCGATCACGATCCCCATCTGAATCGAGGTGAAGATGAACGGCGTGCGCGTGTCGGAGAGGGCGTAGAACGCGCGCTGCACCACGAAGAGGAAGCTGTAGGCCGCCAGGCTCACCGAGTACGCCATGAGCGCCTCCGCGAACATATCGACCTGCTCCGTAGTGGCGCCGAAGTTGATCACCCGCGAAATGAACGGGGCGGCGGCGACCAACACCACGGCGGAGAACACCATCACCAGCGCGACCTGCCGCACCGACGCAGAGAAGTCGGCGCGGAACTCGGCCATCTTCCCGGTCTGACCCCACTCCGAGAGCCGGGTGAAGTACGCGGTCGCGAGCGAGACGGCAATCACCGAGTGCGGCATCATGAAGATCAGCCACACGTTTTGCATCGCACTGAGCGAGGGTCCCTCGCCGGAGCCGACCGAGACGATGCGGTTGGTCACGAGGCCGCCGAGCTGCATCACCACGACCATCGCGAGTGTCCAGGTGGCGAGCTTGGCGGTGCGCCCGAGGCCCACGCCGCGCCACGCGAAGTCTGGTCGGAACCGAATCCCGGCTTTGCGCCACGACACGAACAGGATGAGCGCCTGCGCCACGATCCCGAGCGTCGCCGATCCCGCCAGAATCGCGATCATCACCGGGGTCCACGCGGTGACCGCGAGGTGCCCCTTCGGGTCAGACCCAAACATCGCGATGAAGACGAGGATGCCGGCGATCGCGATGACGTTGTTGAGCACCGGGGCCCAGGTAAACGGGCCGAACACGCTGCGCGCGTTCAGCACCTCCCCCATCACCGTGTAGATCCCGTAGAACACCACCTGCGGCATGCACCAGTAGGCGAAGGCCGTGGCGAGCGCCAGCTGCGAGTCGCCCCAGTCCTGCACGGTCACGCGCACGATCCACGGCGCGGCCGCCATCGCGAGGCCGGTGATGATCACGAGGGCGGTGGTAACCAGCGTGAGTACCTTGTTGATGTACCCGGCACCGCCGTCCGCGTTCTGCGCGGCGCGCACGATCTGCGGCACCAGCACGGCGTTGAGCACGCCGCCGATCAGGATCATGTAGACCGTGTTGGGCAGCAGGTTGCCGCTCGCGAACGCGTCGGCCGAGCGCGCGCCGACCGAACCGATGGCGTACGCGAGCAGCATTGCCTTCGCGAGTCCGAGGATCCGCGACACCATGGTGCCGGACGCCATGACGGCGCTCGCGCGCATCAGTCCTGTGGCCATTAGTAGTACGGGTCCTTCCGGACGGCAAGCGAGAGCCGGCGAGCGATCCGATCGCCGAGCTTCGTCCACAGCGCAAACGCGCGCGGTTTCAGTGCGAGGTCGAATGCTCCAGCGTAGTCGGTGATGTCGGGCGCGAACGAGCGCTTGAACTGGCCCACACCGTGCAGCGGGTGGTCCTTGTCGTCAGCCCGGTCCGAGGGCGGAGCGCCGCACAGGTCGTGCGAGGTCGCGCCGCGCTCGTGTGCCCAGCGCAGCACCTCCCACTGCAGCGCGTGCGAGGCGCCGTAGGCAGTCTTCGCGCGCACGGAGGCGCCGTCCTTGTAGGTGGTCTTCGCGCCGAGCCCCATGGCGAAGGCGCCGGCGACGAGCTGCGGCTCACCCGTCTCGTCCGCGCGGTGCGCGAGGAAGATCTGTCCGGCGTGTGCGGCCTCGAAGGTCTGCCAGAACGCCCGATAGTACTGCGCGGAGCGCAGCACGAAGCGCCCCTCGGCGGTCTCCTGGAGCAGGCCGAAGAGGGCCGCGCAGTGCTCGTCGCTCGCGGCGACGCGGGTCACCACGATCCCGTCGCGCGCTGCGCGCGTGATCGAGTTGCGAGCCTTCTTGCCGATCCGCTTGAAGACCTCGTCCTCGGTCCCGGACACGTCGACGATGATCGTTGACGGATTGGGGATGATCCGCACGGTGTCGCGGTACCCGGCAGCGTGGAATGCCGCGCGGGTCTCCGGCGCCGTGCGCGGCTCAATCTTGAGCATGAACGCACCGCGACTGCGCGCGAGCGCCGCGACCGCGCTGGCGGTTTCGAGGACGCGCTCCGCGTCCTCGCCGGCGGGCCCGGCTGGCAGGTGCCACCACTCGCCGAGCAGCGGCACGCGCTTGGCGAGCACCCCGACCGCGATGGAACTCGCGCCCGGTCGTTCAACGATCACGTGGTGCGCGCGGTACCGCCCCTCGGCGCACTTGACGCGCATGTAGGGGTCGCCCGACCACACCTCACCGCCGCCGGGATTTGCCGCGACGAGCGCGTCCCAGTCGGCAGTTTCTGAGGGAGATGCAATGCGGGCGACGGCCGAAGCCGCCGCCGCATCAGAGCCCGAAAGCACCTGCTACACCACCACCACGACGGGGACGATCATCGCCTTGCGGCGCAGCTTCGTTCCGACCCAGCGGCCCACCGTGCGGCGCACGATCTGCTGCAGCTGGTGGTGATCCGTCACGCCGTCGCGCATCGCGTCCTCAAGGGCCTTGGCCACCTGGGGCTTGATCTTTTCGAAGACGTGCGTCTCCTCGGCAACACCCTTCGCGTGGATGTCCGGGCCGGAAACGATCTGGCCCAGGGTGGTCTCCACGACCGTGATGACGGAGATGAAGCCCTCCTCCGCGAGCGTGCGCCGATCGCGGAGGTCGTCCTCGGTCACGCGGCCGACGCTCTTGCCGTCGACGTAGATGAAATCGATGTCGAGCTGGCCCACCGGGCGCGCAACGCCGTCGACCAGGTCGACGACGGTGCCGTTCTCGGCGATGACCGTGCGGTTCTGCGGCACACCCGTCTCGATCGCGAGCGCCGCGTTTGCGACGAGCATGCGGTGCTCACCGTGGATCGGCATCACGTTCTTGGGGCGCACGATGTTGTAGCAGTACAGCAGTTCGCCGGCGGATGCGTGGCCGGAGACGTGCACCTTCGCGTTGCCCTTGTGCACCACGTTCGCGCCGAGCTTGATCAGGCCGTCGATGACGCGGTAGACCGATGTCTCGTTGCCCGGGATCAGGCTGGACGCGAGAATCACGGTGTCGTCCGGGCCAACCTCGACCTGGTGTTCGCGGTTCACCATGCGGCTGAGCACTGCCATCGGCTCGCCCTGCGAACCGGTCGACATGTACACGATCCGGTGGTCGGGGATGTCGCCGCTCTTCTTGAGGTCGACGAGCACCCCCTCCGGCACCTCGAGGTAGCCGAGGTCGGCGGCAATCTTCATGTTGCGCACCATCGAGCGGCCGAGCAGCACCACGCGGCGACCGTTCGCCTGCGCGGCGTCGAGCACCTGCTGCACGCGGTGCACGTGGCTCGAGAAGCTCGCGACCACGACCTTGCCCTTGGTCTTCGCGATGACCTGCTCGATCACGGGGCCAATGTTCTTCTCGGGCGAGGTGAAGCCCGGCACATCGGCGTTCGTCGAGTCGGTCATGAAGAGGTCAACGCCCTCTTCGCCGAGTCGAGCGAATGCCCGCAGATCGGTGATGCGGCCGTCGAGCGGCAGCTGATCCATCTTGAAATCGCCCGTGCCGATCACCAGGCCGGCGTCGGTGCGGATCGCCACGGCGAGCGCGTCCGGAATGGAGTGGTTCACCGCGATGAACTCGAGGTCGAACGGACCGTAGCTCACTTCCTCGTCGGCTGCCACCACGCGGGTGACGGGGCGGATCCGGTGCTCCTTGAGCTTCGCTTCGACGAACGCGAGCGTCAGCTTGGACCCCACGAGGGGAATGTCTTCCCGCATCTTCAGCAGGTACGGGACGCCACCGATGTGATCCTCGTGGCCGTGAGTGAGCACGACCGCGACGATATCCTTCAGCCGGTGCTGAATCTTGGTGATGTCGGGCAGGATCAGGTCCACGCCGGGGTGCTGGACCTCGGGGAAAAGCACACCACAGTCAACGATGAGCAACTTGCCATCGATCTCGTAGACCGTCATGTTCCGGCCGACCTCACCGAGGCCGCCCAGAGGGGTAATGCGAAGTGTCCCCGATTCAAGGGCGGGGGGTGCGTAAGCGGGGTTGGGCACAAAGCCTCCTGTTTGTTAGCGGGTGGTGCCTGCAATCTGGGGCAGGGCACCGCCGGCAGCCGCGTTGCGGTCCGGCCTGAAGTTTGAAAGGTCGACGCCTGGGACGTCTGTGACGAGTGCGAGCTCGTCCTCGATGAGGGCGGCCTCCCACTCTTCCGGGCCGACGAGCGGCAGCCGCACACGCGGGCTGCCGATCCGGCCAAGACCGTGCAGGATGTACTTCGCCGCGACGGTTCCGGGAACGTGGGTCATCACGGCGCGCACGAGCGGTTCAAGGCTCTGATGCGCGTCGCGCGCGGTGTGCAGGTCGCCTGCGTTGACCGCGTCGATGATCGCGCGGTACGGCGCGGCCGCAATGTTCGCGGTGACGCCGATGAGCCCGGTCGCGCCGATCGAGAGGTGCGGCAGCACGTTCGCGTCGTCGCCCGAGAAGTACATCAGGTCCGTTTGGTTGAGCACGCGGCTGACCTCGCTGAAGTCGCCCTTGGCGTCCTTCACCGCGAGGATGTTCGGGTGCTTCGCGAGCCGCAGGATCGTCTCGTACGTGATCGGGACGCCGGTGCGGCCCGGGATGTCGTACAGGATGACCGGCAGATCGGTCGCGTCGGCAACCATGCGGAAGTGTGTGAGCAGACCCGCCTGGGTCGGCTTGTTGTAGTACGGCGTGACGATCATCACGCCGTCGGCGCCGGCCTTTTCGCTGGCCTTGTAGAGCTCGATGGCGTGGGCGGTCTCGTTTGAACCGCCGCCGGTGATGATCTTTGCGCGCCCGCCCGAGACCGCTTTCGCGACCTCGACGAGCTTGATCTTCTCAGGGTCCGTGAGGGTGCTGGTCTCGCCCGTGGTGCCGGTGACGACGATGCCGTCGGCGCCGCTGACGATGCAGTCATCGATGTGCTTCTCTACGGCAGCCCAATCGACCTCGCCGTCCGCCTGGAAGGGCGTGACGAGCGCGACGAGCACCTGTCCAAAAGGATTCTCCTGATTTGCCACTTCCCTAGGCTACCGGACGAACCCCCGTCTCACTCATTCGGGCTCCCGATCCCAGCGAGTTCCGCGCGCTGTCGCGCGTCGCCTGGACACCCTCCGGGCCCTCCCGAGCGCCGGCTACGCGCGCTCGTAGCGCACGAAGCGGTAGCTGAGGCCGGCCGCCTCGTCGCTGTGCACCGCGGCGTCGTCGCGGGGCACCTCGACCCACTCGGGGCCGACCTCAGGCGCGCGAGTGTCGCCGTCGATCTCGGCAGCGATCTCGGTGATCTCCAGGCGGTCGGCGAGCGGCAGTGCCTGCCGGTAGAGCTCTCCCCCGCCCATGACCCACACCCACTCGGGCGCCGGCCCCGAGGCCGGAGCGCTCGCGCGGGCGATCGCCTCGCCCGGCGAGGTCACAACGCTGGCTCCCACAGCCGACCACTCGGGGTTGCGGGTGACCACGATGTTCTCCCGGCCCGGCAGCGGCCGGAACCGCTCGGGCAGCGACTCCCACGTGCGACGCCCCATGATCACCGGCGCGCCGAGCGTGGTGCGCTTGAAGTGCGCCAGGTCGCCGGGGAGGTGCCACGGCATCGCCCCGTCGCGGCCAATCACGCCGTTCGCGGCCTGCGCCCAGATCAGCCCTACCCTGGGGCCGGGTGATGCCGCACCGCTCACACCGCCACCGGCGCTTTGATCCCGGGGTGGTGCTGGTAGTCAAGCACCTCAAAATCGTCGAGGGTGTAGTCGAGGATCGAATCCGCCTTGCGGATCGCGATCTTCGGGTACGGGAACGGCTCGCGAGACAGCTGCCGCTCGACCTGCTCCACGTGGTTGTCGTAGATGTGGCAGTCGCCGCCGGTCCACACGAACTCGCCGGGCTCCAGCCCCGTCTGCTGCGCCACCATGAGTGTCAGCAGCGCGTACGAGGCGATGTTGAACGGCACGCCGAGGAACATGTCGGCCGAGCGCTGGTAGAGCTGGCACGACAGCTTGCCGTCTGCAACGTAGAACTGGAAGAACGCGTGGCAGGGCGCGAGGGCCATGTCGCCGATGTCGGCGACGTTCCACGCGGACACGATGAGCCTGCGCGAGTCTGGGGTGGCGCGGATCTGTTCAATGACCTGCGCGATCTGGTCGATGTGCTCGCCCGACGGCGTGGGCCACGAGCGCCACTGCACGCCGTAGACGGGGCCGAGGTCGCCGTTCTCGTCGGCCCACTCGTCCCAGATCGTGACGTCGTGCTCCTTCAAGAACGCGGTGTTGCCCTCGCCGCGCAGAAACCACAGCAGCTCGACGGCGACAGATTTGAAGTGCACACGCTTCGTGGTGATGAGCGGGAACGACTCGGCGAGGTCAAACCGGATCTGCCGACCGAACAGGCTGCGCGTGCCCGTGCCGGTGCGGTCAGACTTCGGGTCGCCGTGCTCGTAGACCTCGCGCAGCAGGTCCTCGTAGGGGGTGGGAATCGAGTTCGCAGTCACATCTTGAGTGTACCCGCGGGGTCCGACATTCGGCTCCGTGTCGCCACAGCGACCACCGCGCGCTGAGCTACGATCGGGCGCGCTTCCGCTCGTGTTTTTCGTTCAGCATCAGGAGATCCGCGCGGGAGATGAACGCCTCGGGAGACTCGCCGCGCCGCCACTCTGACACGCCAAACGACCAGCCCGGATCCGGAATCTGCCGCCGCAGCCGCTCCCCCGCCGCCAGCGCCTGCTCCGCGTTCGCGTCGATCGTGAGCAGCACGAACTCGTCGCCGCCAAACCGCGCAAACACGTCCTGCGGCCGCGAGTGATCCCGCACGGCGCGCGCGAACTCCTGCAAGACCCGGTCCCCCGCCGCGTGGCCGTGCGCGTCGTTCACCCGTTTGAAGTCGTCGAGATCGAGATACAGCAGCGACAGCGGCTGCCCGCTGCGCTGCGCTGCGGTGACCGCCGGGCCCAGGAGGCGCTCGAAACCCCGCTTGTTCCACACGTCGCACAGCGGGTCGGTGATCGAGGTTCGTTCAAGGCGCGCCTTAAACCTCCCGATCAGCTCCCCCGCGAGGAGGCCCGTGACCGCGAGCGTCATCAGCACGGTCGCCACCTCGTCGCCGAACCGCGAGAGCATGAGCACGATGTAGGTCGCCATCCACGTGTAACTCAGTGTGCGCGCGAACCAGAGCGGGAAGAACCACACCAGGTAGAGGATGTACGGGAAGAAGAGCAGCCCCATGTTGAACGCGCGCAACGCGTCCGGCGTGGTGAGTGCCGACGGCACCACCACGAGCAGCGCGCCGATCATCAGCGCGCCAGCGAACCGCGTCGAAAACCGGCGCCCGAGTGCCAGCACCCCGCCGCCCGCGACCACGCAGGCGATCGCGATCACCACAAGATCCGGGCGCGGAGCCTCCGAGTAGCGAAACACGGAGGCGTTCAGCGCCGCGAAGACCGCACCAGCGAGGTAGAAGGCCGCTGTGGCGATCGACAGATCCGTTTGATTCGCGCGCACTGATTCGTCCTGCTTCCCCGTGCTCGAACAGTGTCCGACGATCCTATGTCACGTGTGGACCCCCACCTGTGCTCATACGACGAAAACGCCCCGCGTGCGCAACATGTGCTGCGTTTCATCTGAAACACTGCACATGTTGCGCACGCGGGGCGCGCAGTTCGTTCGGGCCGTGGCCGGTTAGGAACCGAGCCCGTCGTCGAACACGGGCATCGCCGAGGTGTCAGACTCGGCGTCCGCCTTCGCGAGCACCTCGCCGCGGAAGAACCCGGGGGTGGAGCGCGACTGCAGGATCATGAGCACCACGCCGAGGCCGAGCACCACGACGCCGATGATCCCCACGAGGCCGATGCCGCCGACGTTGCTCCCCGAACCGAATGCCGGGTCCATGCTGTCGACCGTGGTCTGCACGAACACGATCAGCAGCAGGATGCCGCCCAGGCCGGGGAACACGAACTTCGACATGACCGCGCCGAAGCCCTCCTTGAACGCCGTGCGACGGAAGTACCACGGGCTCGCGAGCGCGGTGATCCCGTAGTAGAAGCACACCATCATGCCAAGGGCGGTGATCGTGTCCCAGAGGACGTCCTCGCTGATGAAGCGCATGATCGCGTAGAACACCGAGGCGACGACCGAGGACAGCAGGAGCGCCACGTACGGGGACTTGTACTTCGGGTGGATCTTCTTGATCGCGGGCGGCAGGGCGCCGTAGTGCGACATCGCGAGCAGCGTGCGCGCCGGCGAGATCGCGGTCGAGTTGATCGAGGCCATCGCGCTCACAAGGATCGCGAGCGAGAGCAGGATCGCGGCGGGCCCCATGACCGGGTGCGCGAGCGCGGCGAACACGTTCTCCGCGATCGACGGGTTGTTGAGCCCCGTGCCGGTGTCGCCGAGGCCGGCGTAGGCGACGGTGGCCGCCGCGGTGCCGACGTAGAGCACCACGAGGATGAAGACGAGGATCATCGCGGCCTTGCTCTCGGTCGAGAGGCGACCCTTCGACGGCTTCGTCTCCTCGCCCATCGTGAGCACGGTGTCCCAGCCCCAGTAGACGAAGATCGACACGGCAATGCCGGCGGCGAACGCGCTAAAACTGTCGACCTCGAGCGGGTTGAACCAGGAGAGCTCGGGCATGCGCCCGGCCTCGTTGGCGGGATCCCCGGCGCCCACGAACATTGCGACGATGAACCACACCATGATGGCCATCTGGAAGATGACGGTGATGTACTGGAAGATCTTCGTGGAGGTCATGCCGCGGTACGAGATGAACGTCGCGACCGCCATGAAACACAGGCAGACCAGGATGTTGATGAACTTATTGTCCGAGATCTCCGCGATCGCCGGGTTGTCGGCGATGATGCTGATCGACTGGAACAGGAACTCAACCGCGATCCCCGCGAGGTTTGAGAGCACGAGCACGGTCGCGGCGATGAGGCCCCAGCCGGCCATCCAGCCCACCCACGGGCCGAACGCGCGAGTCGCCCACGTGAACGAGGTTCCCGAGTCGGGCATCGCCGAGTTCAGCGCGCGGTATCCCAGCGCGACGAGCAGCATGGGAATGAAGCCCATGAGGAAGATCGCGGGAGTCTGGTACCCGACCTCCGCGGCAGCAGGACCCACCGCGGCGGTCAGGGTGTACGCCGGGGCGCACACCGAGAGCCCGATCACGAGGGCGCCCATGACCCCCACGGTTCCCGAGGGGAGCCCCTTCTTGCTGATTCCGGTGACCGAATCAAGCGTGCGAGTTCGTGGCTCGGGAGCGTTGAGGTCATATTTGGCCATGACAACCGTGCTTTCTGGCGCGAGGTGTTGCGCATCGTCGGCTACAGGTGATTCCGCGCTGGAATCCATCCGGGGTCATCCTGGCCCCGATCCCTGGCGTTCGGGCATCGAGTCTATGCACGCAACTGGGTTTTCCCTAATCCTTCGGAGTTATTCCACTGATTTCGTTCTTTTTGAGCCCAATTGCTTCGCGTATCGCTGCTCTTGCGCGTTTTCGGTCACCACATGCGTCGTACACAATGCCGAGACGCATCCACGCCTGCCACGACTCGGGGGCCGCCTCAACCTCGGCCCGATACTTCGGGAACGCCGCATCGGCGTCCTCGCGCACGGGGCGCCCGGAGGGTCGCGTCGACACGGGTTCTTCAGGCATCAGCCCGGCCGTGCCGAGCTCGTCGGCCAGGCGCGTCGACTCGCGGCCGAACTGCAGTTCGCGCAGCAGCGCCCACACGCCGATCAGGGGCAGGATCAGCATGGCAACGCCCATCACGATCGGCAGCACCTCGCCGGAGCTCAGCAGGCCAATCGCGCGGATCCCCGCGAACACGAAGTACAGCGCGAGCAGCACGCTCATGATGGAGACGCCGATCACGGCGCGGACGCGGGCGCTCACGCGGCCACCTCCCCCGCTGCGGGGCGGCCGAGTCCGTCGAGGCCGAGCACGCGGTCGAGGCCGACCGTGAGCCCGCTCCCCGCGGAGCCCGCGGCCACGAACTCAAGCGCCGCGCGGATGCCCGCCCGGTAGGCGTCGTTCGAGTGCGTGTCGTGCATCACCGTGAGCACCTCACCGGGGCCGCCGAAGCGCACCTCCTGCTTCGCGACCACGCCGGCGAGCCGCAGGCTGTGGATCGGGATCCCGGCGACCAGCTCGCCGCGCGCCGGCTGCTCGGCGTACGGGGCCTCGATCGCCCGGTCCCCGCGGGCTTCGGCAATGACCTCCGCCGTGCGCACCGCGGTGCCGGAGGGCGAGTCGACCTTCTGCGGGTGGTGGGCCTCGACGATCTCGATCGCGTCGAAATAGGGCGCGGCCGCGCGCGCGAGCGCGGTGCCCAGCACCGAGCCAAGCGAGAAGTTCGGCACCACGAGCACGGTGCCGCCAGCGGCCGCGACGCGCTCCCGCAGCTCCGCGAGCCGCGCGGCCGACCAGCCGCTCGTGCCGACCACGACGCGCTGACCGCGCGCGAGCGCCCGGTCGACGATCGCCGCGGAGGCGTCCGGGTGGCTCACATCAACGAGGATCTCAGCGTCGGCCCCGGCGCTCGGGTCTGACGAGCTCGTGAGGCGTGCCACGAGGTCGAGGTCCGGGTGCGCCTCGACCACCTCGCACACGAGTGTTCCGAGTCGGCCTGTGGCCCCGGCGACGGCTACGCGTTTCGACATACCCCTCAATCTACCGGCTCGGGGCGCCGCGCTGACTACGCGGAGGCCGCGAGCGCCGAGCGGGACACGTCGCCCACTGCCACGACCGTGAGCGGCCGCTCGGCGATCGCCGCGGCGACCGCCTTGATCTCGTCGCCGGTCACCTCCGCGAACCGCGCGAGCGAGGTGTCGAGGTCGTAGAGCTCGCCGGCGCCGAGCTCGGCGCGGGCCAGGCGGCCCATCCGGGTCTCCGAGTCTTCAAGGGCGAGCGCCGTCGAACCCGCGATCTGCCCGAGCGCCCGCTCGTGCTCCTCGGCGGTGATCCCGCCGTCGGCGATCTTTTGCAGTTCCAGTTGGCTGAGCTCGAGCACTGCCCCGGCCTTCT
Organism: Leucobacter luti; assembly: GCF_004217175.1. GTDB lineage: Bacteria > Actinomycetota > Actinomycetes > Actinomycetales > Microbacteriaceae > Leucobacter > Leucobacter luti. The sequence continues at coordinate 7,667 of NZ_SHKI01000005.1, read as the reverse complement.
CGGGCGCGCTGCCGGCGTAGATCCCGAAGAGGCCGGCGTCCGAGTAGCTGGCCCCAAACGAGTACGCCGTGTACGCCAGACCGCGCTTCTCGCGGATCTCCTGGAAGAGCCGGCTCGACATGCCGCCGCCGAGCACCGAGTTCATGATGCCGAACGCGAAGCGGCGCGGATCGTTGCCGCGCAGTCCCGGCGTGCCGAGCATCAGGTTGATCTGCTCGCTGGGGCGCTCGGTGACGCACACCCGCGGCGCGGTCTGCGCGGGGACCGTCGCGGGGTCGGTGGTGGCGAGTGCGCGCCGCACCGGCGTCGCCTCGCGGTCAGTGTGCCAGCGCTCCTCGGGCGAGGCGTTGAGCGCGGCCACGATCTGCGCGACGAGCTGATCGTGGTCGACCGCGCCCGCCGCGGTGACGACGAGCGTGGACGGGTCGTAGCGGTCGCGGTAGTGGCGGTCGACGTCGTCGCGGCGGGCCGCGCGGATCGTCTCGGGGAGGCCGCCGATCGGGCGCCCCAGCGGGTGGTCGACGAGCACCTCCTCGAAGAGCTGCTCGCTCGCGACGTCGGCGAGATCGTCGGCGGCCATCGCGAGCTCCTCAAGAATCACGCCGCGCTCGGTCTCGAACTCCTCGGGGTCGAGCACCGAGTTGGTCACCATGTCGGCGAGCACGGTCACGGCCTCGGCCAGGTCGGCGTCGCGCACCTTCGCGTAGTAGCAGGTGTACTCCTTCGCGGTGAGCGCGTTGTGCTCGGCACCCATGCGGTCAAAGGTGGTGGCGATCTCGTACGCGTCGCGGGTGGGCGTGCCCTTGAACAGCAGGTGCTCAAGGAAGTGCGTGGACCCCAGGCTCCCCGGGGCGTCGCCCCGCTCGCCCTGCTCGTCGCGAGATCCAACGCCCACCCAGAAGCCGATCGAGGCGCTGCGCGCGCTGGGCATCAGCTCGGTGAGTACACGGAGGCCGCTCGGGTGCACCGTGCGGCGCATGAGGCTGCCGCTGAGGTCCACCGAGAGCTCGGCCTGGTCAAGGGGCAGGAGGATCGGTTCGCGCATCCCCCCAGCCTATCCGGCGCGCCTGAGCGGCCTCTCCCCCGGCGCGCGGCGCGGTTCACAAGCCCGGGCACGTCGCAGCCCAGCGCGCGCCGCGGACCCGCGTGCGTCGCTGCCCAGCGCGCGCCCCTGCCCAGCTCGCGCCGCGGGCCCGCATGCGTCGCAGCGCGGGACTCCGCGCTACTTCGACTGATCCCGCAGCCGCACGAGGCGCTCGTGCCCCGTCTCCTCGAGCTCGGCGATGTCCGAGCGGGACTTCAGAAAATCGGAGAACGAGCGGAAGCCGAGCGCGCGCTCGTTGAAGGACGGGTCCATGCGCCGCATCTGCTGCTTCACGGCCGAGCTGTACAGCCAGCCCGAGTCGTCCTTGTCCTGGCTGAGCCAGAGCGCGCGAATCAGGAGGCCCGTCGCATCGATGTCTGGATCTGAGGTGCCCTCCTCGTCGTCATCGTCGTGTTCATCGTCGTGCAGCCCGGCGTCCGCGCCGTGCGGCGCCTCGCTCGCTGGCGTGGTGGCCGGCCCGTTCGACTTGGAGCTGCGCGGCGGCGTGAGCTCGTCGAGCGCCGCGGCGAGCTCGTCGAGCGGCGCCTCGGCCGAGCGCTGAGCCCCGGCCTCCGCGGAGTCGGCCGCGGCAGCCCCGGCCGATGCAGATGCCCCGGCGTCGCCCGCAGGCCGGGCACGCCGCCCCCGGGCCGGCTGCACCGGACGCTCCGGGAGCTCAACGCCGGGCAGTGAGTCGTAGCTGGCGAACTCGTCGCAGGCGGCCGTGAGCGCCTTGGCCGTGGACCCGGCGACGCCGATGCCCACCACGTAACGCCCGAGGCGCTTGCAGCGCTGCGCCAGCGGCACGTAGTCTGAATCGCCAGCGACGATCACCACGTGCGTGAGGTCGTCGAGCCGGAACATGTCTTCGACCGTGTCCACCGCGAGGCGGATGTCCGCGCCGTTCTTTGCGTAGGCCGCGGCCGGGAACAGCTGCACCAGGTCGACGGCGCGCGCCACCAGCTGCGAGCGGTACACGGCATTCACCGGCGCCGACCAGTCGGCGTAGGCGCGCGTGAGGACGAGCGTGCCGAACGACGACGCGTAGTCGATGATCGCACCCACGTCGACCGCCGCGGCTTTCAGGCGCTCGGCCACATCGGGGGCGGTCGGATCCTCGGCAATGCGCTGCCGGTCGCGCGAGAACGAGTTGCGCCCGTGCACCCGGTCGTACCACGAGAGCACAATGTTGTCGAAGTCGAGGTAGACCGCGACGCGTCCGTTCTGAGTATCCGCCATGCCCCCAGTCTGGCAGGGTCTCCCCGCCCTGTCTGCACACGCGCCCCAGCCCGCCGCGGGTTCTCGCAGGAAACACGCGGCTGCGCCGAGAGATTCACGGGGCACAGAGCCCAAGAACCGGGTGTGGCCACGCGGGCGAACTCAATCACGGCCGTCCCCCTCCGGCCACGCGCGGCCGCCCCTGCGAGAGCGCGACCATGATGAGGCGCTGCACCTCGGGCCAGTCGTGCTCCACTTGCCAGGACCCCACGCGAATGGTGACGAAGCCATTCACCGCGAGCACCGCGTCAATCCGGTTGTCGGCGGTGCGCTGCGGCCCAACGTGGTGCCCGCCATCAATCTGCAGCACCAGCCACCCCTCGATGAGGAAGTCAACCCTGTGCCCGTACAGCCAGGCCTGCGCCACGACTCGGAGACGCAGTGCGGTGAGGCGGCGGCGCACGTAGCTCTCGAGCCCAGAATCGGAGAAGATGGAACACGCGGCGAGGAGCTCCCGCTCCCGCTCGCGCAGCGGCAGCCGTTCAAGACCAGCGCGCGTGACGGTTTCGGTGCGGAGCGCTGACTCCCACACGGCGAGCGCGCCCTCCGCGGGGAGACACCCGGCCGCGAGCACGAGGGCGTTCTCCACGCGGTCGATGAGCCGGTGGGGCTCGCGCCACACCACCGGCACAGCCCAGTGACACACGTGGTTGCCGCCGCGCACCCGCGAGTTGGGCGTGCGCGCGGCGACGTGCGGGCGAGTCACCCGATCCGGCACCCACAGCCCCAGTCGGGAGATCAGGCTCATGCAGCTCAGGAGCACCCCGTGCTGAGCTGCGTAGACGAGCTGCCGGTCGGCGTCTGGAAGTGCGAGCCAGCCACGCTGTGGCCGCACCAAGCGGCCGGCTGCGCGGTGCGCGTCGAGGGTGTGGCGGCTCCACCCCGCATCGATGAGGTGCTGTGCGCGCATGATGCCGCCGGCGGCGCGCAGTGTCGTGAAGATGGTCATGCGTCCACCATGCGCGACGCGCGGCCGCCGCGGGACGGCGAATCGTGAACTGTGGAGAGTGCGCCGCCACCGCGTGCTGCTGCTGAGCTGTGGACGGAGGTGGGCGGCCGGGCTCGCGCAGGAGATCCGAACTCAGGCGGGTGAAAACCGCCGAATTCGTCCGCCTGAGTTCGGATCTCCTGCGCGAGTTCGGATCTCCTGTGCGAGCTCGGATCTCCTGCGCGAGCACGGATCTCCTGCGCGAGCTCGGAGCCCTGCGCGAGCTCGAATCTCCCGCGCGAGCTCGGGGAGGGAGAAGGACGACAGGCGGAAGGAGCCCACACACAAACGCGCACGCCGCCCCAAGCGGGGCGACGGGCGCGTGTGCGGTGGAGCTTACTCCGCGGCTACCTCAGCGGCCTCGGCGGGCGCCTCAGCGGCCTGCTCCTCGAGCACGGGCTCGAGCGAGAGCTTGCCACGATCATCGACCTTCGTGATCTTCACGAGGATCTTCTGACCCACGGCGAGCACGTCGTCGACGCTCTCGATGCGCTTGCCACCGGCGAGCTTGCGCACCTCGGAGATGTGCAGCAGGCCGTCCTTGCCGGGGAGCAGCGAGACGAAGGCACCGAAGGCGGCGTTCTTCACGACGGTGCCGAGGTACTGCTCGCCGACCTCGGGGTTCTGCGGGTTGGCGATCGCGTTGACCTGGGCGCGGGCGGCCTCGGCCGCGGGGCCGTCGGTCGCGCCGATGTAGACGGTGCCGTCGTCGTCGATCGAGATGTCGGCGCCGGTCTCGTCCTGGATCCCGTTGATGGTCTTGCCCTTGGGCCCGATCAGCTCGCCGATCTTGTCCACCGGGATGTTGACCGTGATCACGCGGGGCGCGGTCGGGGCCATCTCGTCGGGGGCGTCGATCGCCTGGTTGAGCACGTTGAGGATCGTGAGGCGAGCCTCGTGAGCCTGCGTGAGCGCGCCCTTGAGCACGTCGGCGGGGAGGCCGTCGAGCTTGGTGTCGAGCTGGATCGCGGTGATGAACTCGCTGGTACCGGCGACCTTGAAGTCCATGTCGCCGAGCGCATCCTCAGCACCCAGGATGTCGGTGAGCGCCGCGTAGCGGGTCTCGCCGTTGACCTCGTCGGAGACCAGGCCCATGGCGATGCCGGCGACGGGTGCGCGCAGCGGCACACCGGCGTTGAGCAGCGACAGGGTCGAGGCGCAGACGGAGCCCATCGAGGTGGAGCCGTTCGAGGACAGCGCCTCGGACACCTGACGGATCGCGTACGGGAACTCCTCGCGGCTCGGCAACACCGGCACGAGCGCGCGCTCGGCGAGGAAGCCGTGCCCGATCTCGCGACGCTTCGGCGAACCAACGCGGCCGGTCTCACCGGTCGAGTACGGCGGGAAGTTGTAGTGGTGCAGGTAGCGCTTGCTCGTGATCGGCGACAGCGAGTCGATCTGCTGCTCCATCTTGAGCATGTTCAGCGTGGTGACGCCCAGGATCTGGGTCTCGCCGCGCTGGAAGATGGCCGAGCCGTGCACGCGCGGGATGACCTGGACCTCGGCGTCGAGCGCGCGAATGTCGCTCGTGCCGCGGCCGTCCATGCGCACGCCCTCGGAGAGGACGCGGCTGCGGACGATGTCCTTGGTGACCGACTTGTACGCGGCCGAGACCTCACCGTTTGCCGACTCGGGGAGTTCCCCGGCGGCAACGCGTGCGGCGATCTGCTCCTTGACGCGAGCCTTCAGCGCGTCGTCGGCGTTCTGGCGCTCCTGCTTGTCAGCGATCTGGTAGATCGGTGCGAGCTCGGTGCGTGCCAGCGCGTCAACGGCTGCGAGGGTCTCGTCGGTGTAGGGCAGGAAGACCGGGTAGTCGGCGATCTCCTTCGCCGACTGCGCGGCGAGCTCCGACTGGGCCTTGCACAGCTGGGCGATGAACGGCTTTGCCGCGTCAAGACCGGCCGCGACCACTGCCTCGTTGGGCTTGGTGGCGCCGCTGCGGATGAGCTCCCAGCTCTGCTCGGTTGCCTCTGCCTCGACCATCATGATCGCGACGTCTTCGGCACCGTTCTTGTCGGTGACGACGCGGCCGGCAACGACGAGATCGAAGACGGCGTCCTTGAGCTGCTCCACGTTCGGGAACGCGACCCACTGATCACCGATCAGCGCGAGGCGGACACCGGCGATGGGGCCGGAGAACGGGAGGCCCGAGATCTGGGTCGACGCGGAGGCCGCGTTGATCGCGAGCGCGTCGTAGAACTCGCCCGGTGCGATCGACAGGACCGTGATGACGACCTGGACCTCGTTGCGGAGACCGGCGACGAACGACGGGCGCAGGGGGCGGTCAATGAGACGGCAGACGAGGATCGCCTCGGTCGAGGGGCGGCCCTCGCGACGGAAGAACGAGCCGGGGATCTTGCCCGCGGCGTACGAGCGCTCTTCGACGTCGATGGTCAGGGGGAAGAAGTCGAAGTGATCCTTCGGCTGCTTGGATGCGCTGGTGGCGGAGAGGAGCATGGTCTCCTCGTCCAGGTACGCGGCGACCGCGCCCTGTGCCTGCTGCGCGAGGCGTCCGGTTTCGAAGCGGATGGTCCGCTTCCCGAACTTGCCGTTGTCGAGGACTGCCTCGGCGAACTTGATTTCAGGACCCTCCACGGGTACTCCTTTGCTTCGGGTGAGCACACAGTAACTGCTCGCTTGGGCCGATCGGCCTGCGAGTGCTGATCAACAGTGGAAGGCCACTCACTGCGCGCTGCGGCGTCGCGGTGAGGGATCCACCACCGAAGACCAGCCACCTGTGCTCGCTGCTTCGTTGGTGTGGGCAGACGCCCACGGTTTCTAAGATAGCACCGCCCCCCGGCGAAACGGGTGAACGGTTGGGCCCGCCTGCTACGGCGTGAACAGCGCCTGGCCCACGTGCTCGCCCGGCGCGATCCCGCCCGGCACGGCCCAGAGCCCGGAGCCGACGTGGCGCAGGTACTCGTTCATCGAGTCAGACTTGAGGTTCTGCTGCACGCGCACGAACGTCGCGGGGTCGTGCTGGAAGCTGATGAAGAAGAGCCCCGCGCCGAGCTGCCCGAGCGGGTTCGAGCCGTCGACGTAGTTGTAGCCGCGGCGCAGCATGCGCGCCCCGCCGTTCTGGTCGGGGTGCGCGAGCCGCAGGTGGGCATCGTTCGCGATCGCGGCCTCGCCGTCGCCGCTCACCGCCGCGAAGTCCGGGGCGTCGAACTCAGCGCCGCCCGAGAGCGGACCGCCCTCCCCCTTGGTGCGGCCCACGATCCGCTCCTGCTCGTCGAGCGAGGCGCGGTCCCACGTCTCGATCGTCATCGCGATCTTGCGCGCCACCAGGTAGCTGCCGCCGCGCAGCCACGCCTGCGGGTGGTCGTCTGCCACCCACACGTGCTCGGCGAGCGCCCGGGTTTCCTCGGCCATCACGTTCGCTGTACCGTCCTTGAACCCGAAGAGGTTCCGGGGCGTGTCCTGCGCCACCGACGTGGACGATGTGCGGCCGAAGCCGAGCTGGCTCCAGGCGACGCGGGCGCGCCCCATCGCGATGCGGCTGAGGTTGCGGATCGCGTGCACGGCGACCTGTGGATCGTCGGCGCAGGCCTGGATGCACAGGTCCCCGCCCGTGGTCGCCGCGTCGAGCAGGTCGAAGGCGAACGAGGGCAGCTCGACAAACTCCTCGGGGAGCCGATCGGCGATCCCGAAGCGATCCTCGCCGTCCGCCGTCTCAAACAGCGTGCGGCCGAACCCGAAGGTGATCGTGAGGTTCGAGGCGTGGAGGCCGAGCGCCTCGCCGGTGTCCGCGGGCGGGGCGAGCGGCGGGCCGTCGACCGCGCCGCCGACGCCGATCTCTTCGCCGCGGGTCAGCGCGGCGGCGGCCTCGGTCCAGTCAGTGAGCAGCTCGATGAGCGCGGCGCGGTCCACGCCGCGGAGCAGCTTGAAGCTGGCGAAGTGGAGGCGATCCTGCGCCGGAGTGACGATCCCGGCCTGGTGCGCGCCAGTGAACGGCACGCTCCCCGAGTCGGATCCGCCGGACCCGGCAGCGCCGCCGGCACCAACCGCCGCGGCAGCGATCGCGGCACCGCCGGCGCCCCCGACCGCGAGGCCAGCGGCTCCGGCGCCGAGCAGGCCGAACAGCCCGCGACGGCTCACCGCGGCGGTCTGGGCGGGCGCCTCGCCCGCGGGTGCCCCCGAGTCGGGGGGGGGGGGGGGGGGGCCCCGCGCCGGGGGGGGGGGGGGGGGGGGGGGGGGGGGCGCCCCCCCCCCCCCCCGGGGGGGGGGGGCGGGGGGGGCGCCCGGCCCCCCCCCCCCCCCGCCCCCCCCCCCCGCGCCCCCCCCCCCGCCCCCCCCCCCCCCCCCCCCCCCCCCCCC
>NZ_SHKI01000004.1:458729-603919 GCF_004217175.1 Leucobacter luti | reverse complement strand
TAGCCGAGCAGGATCTCGTCCTTCGGGTACTTCTTCTCGATGCTGATCGCGAGCTTCATTTCCTTGAGCTTGCGATCCATGTCCTGGCGCATCGCTTCCTTGTACGCGGCCTTGCGCTCCTCTTCGTCCGGGATGGCGTAGGCCTCCTGGATGAGCACGTTGCGCACGTACTGCATGGTGATCGTCGAGGCGCCGGAGAGGTCTTTGCCGGCGAGGTTTTGCAGCACCGCGCGAGCGGTCGCGAGCATGTCGACGCCGCCGTGCGTGTAGAAGCGCGGGTCCTCCTCGGCGACCGCGGCGTCTTTCACGAACTGGGAGATGTCGTCCCAGGCCACGGTCTTGCGGTCCTGGTCGTAGAACTCCGCGAGCTTGTAGGTCGTGGTGTCCGAGCCGGTGGCCCACAGCGTCGACGGCTCGGCCAGCTGGCCGGGGTCGAGGTGGCTGGGGAGATTCTCGAAGATGTCGATCGCCGAGTTCGCGGCGGTGCCGCTCAGCGCGACGACGGGGGTCATCGCGGCCGTGACGAGCACGCCCGCGATCGCGCTCATCGCGATGGCACCGAGCATCCCGCCGACAGCTCCACTCGCACTCCGAGGTTTCAGCGTGCGCAGCCCCGAGGCCGCAGAGAACTTCCTAGCCATACAATCGACCGTAGGCGAATTTGCTGACAATCCGCGCACCACGCGGACCGCGGTAGACGCAGACCTGACCGACCCGGACCAGTCCGGCTGAATTCCGAGGGAGACCCGTACGTGAGTGAAACGGCCGAGACGGCGCAGTGGGAGTACTTCGTGACCCCGCTGCTGCTGCACAACGAGGCGCAGATCCTGAACAACTGGGGAGCGCAGGGGTGGGAGCTCGTGCAGATTATTGAGGGACCGGCGGGCGGCAACGTCGCCTACCTGAAGAGAAAGAAGGCCTAACCGCATGTCATCAGTGATTGAGGATCGCCTGCGCGAACTCGGATTCGAGATCCCGGAGGTCGCCGCGGCGGTCGCCGCCTACGTGCCCGCGCTGCGCGACGGGAACTACGTCTACACGGCGGGTCAGCTGCCGTTCGTCGACGGGGCGCTTCCCGCAACGGGCAAGGTCGGGGTGGGTGCGGACCTCGTGTCGCCCGAGCAGGCGGAGGAGCTCGCTCAGCTGTGCGCACTGAACGCGCTCGCGGCGGTGCGCGGTGTGATCGGGTCGCTCGACCGGATCACGCAGGTGGTCAAGGTGACCGCGTTCGTCGCCTCGGACCCCTCGTTCACCGGGCAGCCGGGGGTCGCAAACGGCGCCTCGGTGTTCCTGGGCCGTGTCTTCGGCGATCTGGGCATCCATGTGCGCTCGGCCGTCGGCGTCGCGGTGCTCCCGCTTGACGCGCCCGTCGAGATCGAGTTCGTCTTCAAGATCGAGGACTAGCGGCGACGCGCAGCACTCGCTGCGCCCGCGCAACGCCACAGGCCCGGCATCCAGTGCGGATGCCGGGCCTGTGGCGTTGCGCGGGCCGCGGCGGAGCGCCGCGCCGGACTAGCTGCGTCGCCTCGAGGCAATCACCGCAGCCGCGCCGCCGAGAATCAGCAGGAGCGCTGCGGCGCCCCAGGCCGCGAGCACGCCAGCCTCAGCGCCCGTGACGGGCAGACCCTGGCTCGGGTCCTGCGGCGAAGGGTCGCTCGGATCCAGCGGCGACGGTGTAATCGGGTCCTGCGGCGACGGGTCGTTCGGATCCGGCGGTGTGGGGCGGGGGTCATCGGGCTCAACGGTGGTGTTGATGAGCTCGACCCGCACATCGGTACCGTCGCCGATGGTGATCAGCACCGGCGCTTCGAGCACCGTACCCTCCCCGTCGACGAACTGAGGTGCCTGCCATCCGGCAGTGCCGGGCAGCGACTCGGGCAGGATTTCCTCGAGCAACAGCTCAGTTCCGGCCGGGAACGCGTCCGAGAACACCTCATCGTCGTTCGTGACGGTGAGCGTTCCTGCGTAAGCGGGGGTATCTCCCGGAGAGCGGTAACTCACCTCAAAGCGTGCGTCGGTGGTGTCGGTGGGCGCAATACTGTGCACGTACTTCGCGATGGAGAAGCTGCCCTCGTGCAGTTCGGCGAAGTTGGTCAGCGTGACGGCCGCTGACGGTGCCGCGCCCTCATCGACGATGGTCAGCGAGGCATCAAGACCCTGGTCGCCGATGCTCCACATCACGTCATCGCCCCACACCACGCCGGGGATAGCCGGCAGGGTAATCTCACTCAGCGTGATCTCGGTGCCGAGCGGAAAATTGACTGGATCGCCAGCATCGTTGACCGGAACCGCGGCCCAATCGGGCGCACTCAGGACCAGCTCACCGCCCGGCTGTGACGGATCGCTCGATGCCCACGCTGCGACGAATTCCACGCCAGCCAGACGGTCATCGTCGCGGTCGATGTCGCCGGCCACGATCTTCTCGACCGCGAACGATCCGGTCATGATCCGGTACCCGTTCGTCATCACGAGAGCCAGATCAGGGATCGCCTCTCCCGCAGCCGCGGCGGTGATGCTGACGCTCTGTGTCTCTGCCGGTACGTTCACGAACGGAGGGGTGCAGTTCTCACACGACCACGACGGATCACCCACCCACTCGATGCTGGGGCCTGTGCTTCTGATCTCAGTCTCTTGAAGCGTCACCTCCGTTCCCACCGGCAGGTCAGTGCCGAGTCCCGCGGTCCAGTTGTTGCTGGCGTTCAGCAACAAGACGTTGCTTCCGGTCACGTTCAGTTGGACGTGCACCCAGCTGGCCGTGACCAGGATCTCAACGTCATCGAATGGGCCGCTGCCCATCCCTGGCTGTGTGCCGCCGCCGTCATCCTGGACCAGCTTGCGGACGGTCAGCGAACCGTTGTCGATGTCGATGCCGTTGGTGAGCTGAACCTCGGCGGCAGACGTATCGCCGCCGGGCGTGTGCGACGCGGGATTCCATTCCTCCGCGATGGTGACCATGCCGCGATTGCCGGGACCGGTATAACTCGGATCGGTATTGCCGCCCCAGTCGATCACGTTCGAGACGCCGGGAATCGTCTGCGGCACCTCTTCGAGCAAGATCGTCGTTCCGAGCGGAAACAGCGTCGGATTGCCGGTGTCGGTTCCCGGGAGCGAGATGAAGCCGTGCGCCGCGTTCAACGTGATGGTCTCGGCGGTGCTCTCGGCGGCGCCCTGCAGCCACCAGCGAACCTCCACCTCGGTGCCTGCCGGGGGCGTCGTTGAACCATCGGTGAAGGCGAAGCTCTTGCGCACCTCGAAGGTGCCCAGAAGCTCGGAGAGGGTGTCGGTCAACGCGACGGCGACCGTGCTGCCGTCACCGATCGTGATCTCGACGGTATCTCCGGGCGTCGCCGCGCCGTCGACGGTCCAGCTGGCGCTCTGCTGCTCCAAGGACGCGGGGAGCCCGGTGATCGCGGTCTCCGCGATCGACACCGTGGTGCCATCCGGGTAGCTCGGTCCCGTGGCAGCGAAGCCGTTGGCGTGGTTGAGTACGAGGCGGCCGCTGTTCGGTGTGCCCGGGGGAAGGGCGGGCCCCCCGGTGACCGAATACGACAGTTCGATGGTCACATCGTCAAGGTCCCCCGCCGTGGGGGAGACCCCGTCAAAAGCCTTGGTGACAGTGAACGTACCCGAGCCGATGAAATTGGCGTTCGCGGTCTGGGCCAGGCGTACCCGTGCGCCCTCGAAGTAGTCGGCGAAGACCTGGCAGCCGGTGTTTCCGTTCCAGAGCAGATTCAGTCCGGCCGCCTGGGGAAGATCGCCGGTGTCCGCAGTCACGGAAACCGCGGCGCTCGTCGTCGAATACGCGCACAGCGTCGCAGCGCCAGGCTCGCTGAGCTGCAGCATCGTGCCGTCGAAGGTGACGCGGTCCTGGTCGACCGGGCACAGCTGCAGCGATGCCGCTCCCGTGCTGGCGAGCGTGATGGGCGAGGTGACGTTCGTGGTGAGGGTGAACTGTGCCGGGGCGCCAGCCGCGATCGTGGCGCTGGGCCCGGTCAGCGTCAGCGTCGGGGTGTGCGCGAGGTCGGGCAGATACGCGCACCGTGCCTCGGCGTCTGAGAGCTTGCGGGTTTCAAGATCATTTCCTGTCTCGGCGCCCTGAAAATTGTTGTAGTTGAAGTATTTCTTCGCGTCGGTGTTCACCGACCCCTCAGCCCAGTTGTCGGAGACGCACCAGACCTGGAGCTGGGTGATCGCGCGGTCTCGCTTTGTGTCGAACGTGGCGTCGATCAAGACGTTTGAGATCTGGAGCTTCTGCTCCGCAGTGAGCGGATTATCGGGTGTGCCCGTCCATTCTGAGCTTGGCGGCAGATCAGCGCATCCCCGTTTGCCCTGGTCAGTGCAGAACCGCCAATCAACCTCGAGTTCACCGCTGTCGAGCACGCGGGCCCCGCAGTAGGGCAAACCGCCCTGACCATCACTGATGTTGTTGCCCGCGCCGTCAACGTACACGCTGCCCTCGTTCCCGTAGAGCATCACGGTCTTGCCTGCACGCAACGCTTGAGCGCCGGTGCTCGACTCCGCGAAGGTGAAACCCGAGGGCGTGTTCGGGGCGCCATACGACGTCGACGTGGTGCCGGCGCACGCGGGCACCGAGATCGGCCCGGTCGGGGCAACGGCCGCGGCGATGGCGATCGGGGCCGCTGAGGCGGGGGCGGCAACTACCGGGGTCACCGCCGCAAAGCTGATGAGGGTGAGGGCAGCGACGATGCCTGCAATGAGTCGGGAAGATGTGTGCCGATGCGTGGTGATCCGGTGCTGCACTGCGCCCCCAAAATGTAGAGAATCCTGACACATCAGTCTTTCGGAGTGCCTGTGGGGTGTCAATGAGTAAGCTGAGATATCTCATTGTGGCGAGACGACATGAAACGACCACGGCGGTGCGGGCTCCGAGGTCCCTCACCGCTGTGGTCGTTGGCTGCGTCCCGCGCGCAGCACACAGCACAGGCCCGGCATCCAGTGCGGATGCCGGGCCTGTGCTGTGTGCTGCGGCTACTTGCCGCCGGCGACCTTCGCCTGGATGGTCGACATGACCATGGTGTCGGCGAGGGTCGTCGTGTCGCCGACCTCGCGGCCTTCGGCCAGGTCCTTCAGCAGGCGCCGCATGATCTTCCCAGAGCGGGTCTTCGGCAGCTCGTTGACGACGTAGATGCTGCGGGGGCGGGCGATTGCACCGATCTGGCCGGCGACGTGCTTCTTCAGGGCAGCCTCCGCATCCTCGGGCGTGAGGATCGTCTGCTGCGACTTCAGGATCACGAACGCGACCACCGCCTGACCGGTGGTCTCGTCGTCGGCGCCCACCACCGCGGACTCCGCGACCGCGTGGTGTTCCACGAGCGCGGACTCGATCTCCGCGGTCGAGAGCCGGTGCCCCGACACGTTCATCACGTCGTCGACGCGACCGAGCAGCCAGATGTCGCCGTCCTCGTCGACGCGCGCGCCGTCGCCCGCGAAGTACTGGTCACCAAACTTGGACCAGTAGGTGTCGATGAACCGCTGATCGTCACCCCAGATCGTGCGCACCATCGACGGCCACGGGCGCCGGATCGTGAGCAGGCCGCCCTGGCCCGGGTTGACGCGCTCACCCTGCTCGTTGACCACATTGACGTCGATGCCGGGGAGCGCAGCCTGCGCGCTGCCGGGCTTGAGGCTCGTGAGCCCCGGAAGCGGTGAGATCATGAGCGCGCCGGTCTCGGTCTGCCACCAGGTATCAACGATGGGGGCCGCGCCCGCACCGATGACCTCGCGGTACCAGCGCCACGCCTCGGGGTTGATCGGTTCGCCAACCGAGCCGAGGAGCCGCACGCTCGAGAGGTCGTACTGCTCGGGGATCTGGCGGCCCATCTTCATGCAGGCGCGGATCGCGGTCGGCGCCGTGTAGAAGATCGAGACGCCGTACTTCTGAATGATGCTCCACCAGCGGCCCCAGTCGGGGGTCTCGGGGGTGCCCTCGTAGATCACCTGCGTCGCGCCGTTGGCGAGCGGGCCGTAGACCACGTAGCTGTGCCCGGTGATCCACCCGATGTCGGCGGTGCACCAGTACACGTCGGTCTCGGGCTTGAGGTCGAAGACGTTGCGGTGCGTGGTGCTCACCTGCGTGAGATAGCCGCCCGAGGTGTGTAGGATCCCCTTCGGGTTCCCGGTTGTGCCCGAGGTGTAGAGGATGAACAGGGGGTTCTCTGCGGGGAAGCCCTGCGGGGTGTGCTCCCCGTCGTACGCGGTGATCTCGTCGTGCCACCACAGATCGCGGCCGGGCGTCATGGTGATCTCGTTCTCGCCGCGCTGCACCACGAGCACCTTTTCGACGGTGCTGCCGCCACCGTGCAGGGCGAGCGCGTCGTCGACCGTCGGCTTCAGCGCGGAGACCCGGCCCTTGCGGTAGCCGCCGTCAGCGGTGATCACGAGCTCCGCGCCAGCGTCGTCGATGCGGGCGCGCAGGCTCTCGGCGCTGAACCCGCCGAAGACCACCGAGTGCGCCGCGCCGAGCCGGGCGACGGCGAGCATCGCGATGACGGTCTCGGGGATCATCGGCATGTAGATGGCCACGCGGTCGCCCTGGGCGACGCCGAGGCTCGTGAGCATGTTCGCGGCGCGCTTTACCTCATGGGTGAGCTCCGCGTAGGTGATGGTGCGCGTGTCGCCGGGCTCGCCCTCGAAGTGGATCGCCACGCGGTCGCCGAGGCCCGCCGCGACGTGCCGGTCGAGGCAGTTCTCCGCGACGTTCAGCTCGCCGTCTGCGAACCACTTCGCGAACGGCGGGTTGGTCCAGTCGAGGATCTCGGTGAACGGCTTCGTCCAGGCCAGGTTCTGTGCCTGATCGGCCCAGTACCCCTCCGGGTCTTCAGCGGCGCGCCAGTACACCGAGGGGTCGTTCAGATTCGCCTGTTCACGAAATGCCGCACTCGGGGGATAGCTTTCGGTGCCGTCCGCGTGCTGCAGGGGGTGGCTTTCGATGGTTCCGAGCTGGTCAGTCATGGACGCCCTTATCCGTGGTCTCGAGTGGGGTGCTTCCCGCGCGCTCGCGCGCCGAAAGCGTCGTTTCATCACCAGGGTATACCGTCCGCAGGGGTCCGCTCACAATGTTTCACAGGCGGAGAAAAACACCGAACTATCCACAGTGGCGCGTTCGCCGGCCGGAGCGCGCGAGCGCCGCGGTGGAATTGCGCACATGACCTTTTCAGCCGCGCCAGCCGCCGTCCCGCACCACACCGCCACCGAAGTTCGGAGCCGCGGCGCGGCGCGGCGCGGCACCCCAGCGCACGAGCTCCGCGGCTCGCGCCGGCGCGTGTCCGCGCGGCGCGAGCTGTGGCGCCGCGGCCGCGCCCCGGCGGCACGGGCGCCCGAGGCACCCCCGCCCCCGCCCGCCGACCTCTTCGCGGAGTGGGGCCCCGCAGCCCAGCCGCCAACACGGACGGCTCACCTCCCGCTCGCCGCCCGCCGCGCGCTCGGCGGCCTCCTGCCGCTCCTCGACCTGCCCGAGCTCCGCGACCTCCTCGTGCAGGTGCGCGGTGGCCGCGGGGGGCTCTGGCTCGACCGCGGCGGAACGCTCGAGGCGGTGCCCGAGTGGACCGCCGACCCGGCGGCCGTGCAGCGTCTCGCCACCGCACTCATCGGGGCAGGTGGGCGGCACCTCGACGAACTGCACCCGTGCGGCGACGTGCGCCTCGGCGACAGCATCCGGGTCCACGCGGTGCTCCCGCCCGTCGCGGTCGCGGGGGCGGCCGTGTCGATCAGGGTGCCGCGTCTCGAACCCCTCGATTTCCCGGCACTCGTGGCCGGCGGGATCTGCGCGCCGCGCACCGCGGAGTTGCTCCGCTCGGCCGTGGCGGCCCGCCGCAACCTGCTGATCACGGGCGGCACGGGCACCGGCAAGACCACGCTGCTCGCGGCCCTCCTCGACCTCGCGGACGGCGCTGAACGCATCGTCACGATCGAGGATCTCGCGGAGCTCCGATTGCAGCATCCGCACGCTGTTGCCCTCGAGGCCCGGCAGGCGAGCACCGAGGGCGTCGGCCGCGTCACGCTCGACGACCTCCTGCGCGAGGCGCTCCGCATGCGCCCGGACCGGATCGCGCTGGGCGAGTGCCGCGGCGCAGAGATCTCGACGCTCCTCGCCGCGTTCAACACGGGGCACGACGGCGGCGTGAGCACGCTCCACGCGAGCCGGATCTCCGAGGTGCCCGCGCGGCTCGAAGCGCTCGGGGCCGTCGCCGGGCTCGGCCACGCGGAGCTTGCCCGGCAGGCGGTCTCGGCGCTCGACCTCGTGGTGCACCTCTCCCGCGAGGCGGGTCGCCCGCGCATCTCAGGGGTCGGCCGGCTTCGAGTCGGTGCGCGCGGTGCACTCGAGATTGAGTCGCGGAGCTGGTGATGCCGAGCGAGCGCACCCCGCGCCGGGCGCGCGCCTCGATCCGCGAGCGTGCGGGGTGGGCGCGGGGCCGCGACGCCCTGCTCCGGCTGTTTCCAGGCGCGGGGCCGCGCGAGCCGCCCGACCCCGCCGCTCCCGCTCAGCTCGCGGCCCGGTGCGCGGCGCTGCTGCGCGGGGGCGTGCCCGCGGCGCGCGTGTTCACCGCACTCGAGTCAGAGCCCGCGCACACCGCCGGGTCGCGCATCGCGGCCCGCGTCGCCGCGGGAGAGCCGCCACCGGTCGCGATTGCTGCCGAGGACGCCCCGCCCTGGCGCGTGCTCGCGGTGGCGTGGCACCTGGCCGCGGAGAGCGGCGCCCCGCTCGCGCCCGCGCTCGACCGCATCGGCGGCGCGCTCCGGGAGCTTGAGCGGTTGGGGGAGCGGCGCGACGTGCTGCTGTCGGGGCCCCGCGCCACCGTGCGCCTGGTCTCTGCGCTCCCGCTTCTCACGTTCGGTCTGGGGGCCCTCCTGGGGTTCAACCCGCTGCCCGTGCTGCTTAGCGGTGCGGGTGCTGCCCTGTTCGGTGTGGGGACCGCACTGCTGCTCGCGGGCGTGGCCTGGGCCCGTGCGCTGCGGCAGCGCGTGGAGCACGCAGATCGCGTCGACGGGGACGAGTGTGAGCTGCTGTGGATTGCGCTCGGCGGCGGCGCAGCCCCAGCCCTGGCGACGCTGCGTGTCGCCGACGCGGTGGACGCGTACGGTGCCGAGTGGGTGCGCTTCGACAGTTTCATTGCCGGAGGAGTGCTCGCCACGACGGTCCGCGCAGCGGCGGCGACCGGTGTGGCGCTCCGGCCGCTCCTCCTCGAACAGGCCGCCGAGCGGCTCGGGGTGCGCGTGCTGGTTCCGCTGGGGGTGTGCGTGCTGCCCGCGTTCATCGCCATCGGTGTCGCTCCCGTGGTCATCGCGATGCTCGGCGGGCTGTAGCCCGGGGCGGAGCTCGGGGCGCTCCCGCCCCGCGACACGTTCTCCACACCCCGCAGCCCGGCCACATCACGCCGACTTTTCCACAGCCTCACTCGCCGCCCCCGCCACCGCGCGGCACCGCGCAGCATAGAGGCACCGGCGCCCGCCGGGCCGTGCACACACGAAGGGACTCCCGTGAACTCACCACACACCGCACACGTTTCAGAGCGCGCCGCGCAGCCGCCCGTGGCGGCTCAAGTGACGCGCCGCGCGCGCTGGGCGCTCGCCACCCGCACCCGTGCACGCGCGCTGGCGCGCAGGCTCGGCCGAGAGGAGCGCGGCGCAGTGACCGCCGAATACGCGATTGTCATCCTGGCCATTGTTGAGCGCTAAAAGCATATTCGAAATCTGGGCAGCAAGCGCTGCGATTTGACATGATGCAAAAGGGCGACTAGGCTCATGAACAAGTCAAGATGATGAGCCGGGCGCAAGCCGGGTGAATCGGCCGGAGCTCCCTCCCAAGCCGGATGACGATTCAGGGCACGCGCGGGAGAGAGCGTGCCGGCGGCAGCGATGCCGCCCGGTCGGTGCCACGGAGCCGGCTGCATAAGATCGCCGCAGACAATGGTTGTCGGGCTGGGCGCCGATAGGCCTGGTAGCGATCTCGTCCTAGCGGGACGGGGTCTACTACTAGGAGACCCCGAATGCCGTCCATGGCAAGGACCACCCGACCGAACGTCGACACCCCGCAGTACCTCTCCCTCTACGAAGCGGAAGCAGCCGGCTACGGCGCGTACTCGACCCTCCGCAGCTGGATCGCCGCGGGCAGGCTCCCAGCTGTCCGCACTGGCCGGAGGATCAAGATCCGGCTGGAGGACCTGGAGGCCTTCGCGCGCCCGGCAGTCGTCCACCACAGCGAGGCGAAGCCTGCGCCCGAGACCGAGCTCAACTTCGCGATCGCACGCATCGTCGCGAACGCGCCGCGGCTGACCGAGCGCCAGCGCGAGCAGCTCGCCTCGATCCTCGGCGGGAACGAGGCCGCCCATGCCTGAGACGACTCCGCAGAGCGCGCCCGAGACGGGCGGTACGCCCGGAAAAGAAAGCCGCCCCGCTGGTAACGGGGCGGCAGAGTTCGGTGCTGGTGCTGAAGCTTTGAACTACCCCCAGTCTAACGCTAATGAGAACGATTCGCAACAGGAGAAGCGAGCCTCATCAGGGACTGCCGCCGCGAAGCCCGTCACCTCTCCGCAGAAGAAGCTGAGCAGCGCCGTGCCCGCCTTCGAGCGCAAGGTGCTCACGGACCAGCCGGTCAGCCGCTTCTCGCGCATGACGCGCCGCGGCATCATCGGCGACGTCACCTCGCGCGCGATCGAGCAGTGGAAGCTGAGCGACGCCGGCCACGAGTCCGCCCGCGCGAAGGAGCAGGAGCTCGTCTGCCTCACCAACAGGGCGTTCAAGCACCGCGGCGTCGAGTTCATCGAGAAGAAGGACGCCTCGCAGGGCGACTACAAGCCGCTGCTCGAGCTCACCGACTGGCAGGCCGCGGAGCTGCTGTCGGCGTTCCCAGGCATCGTCGACGACGAGGGCTTCGACTTCGTCGGCCAGTACGGCGAAAGGGTCGGCTCCGCCGCCATCGCGCGCATCGTCGCGCAGAAGCACGTCATCGTCCGCATCGAGCTCGCCGCAGGGATCGAGAGGCTCGGCGTCTACCAGGACTCCGGTGAGGACGAGGGCATCCACTCGATCGAGGCCAGCGCCCTGACGGCCGCCGTGCGCTCGGTGATGCCCGGCGCCAAGCGCTACTTCGTCGCCGAGGTGGCGGACGCGCTGGCGACGCTCGACGGCCTCGTGCCGAAGCGCACGATCACGCGGGAGGCGCACCTCTCCATCCCGGTCGCGAACGGCGTCTACAACCGTCGGACCCGCAGGCTGGAGCCGCACTCGCCCGAGCGCGTGTTCGTCTGGAAGAGCCCCGTCGCGTACGACCCCACGGCGGAGTGCCCGGTCATCGTCAACCCCGACGACGGCACGACCTGGAGCGCCGACGAGCTGGTCACCTCGATGACCGACGACGCCGAGGTCCAGGAGGTGCTGTGGCAGCTGTTCTGCGCGGCTGTGTTCCCGAACCACCCCTGGAACAAGGCGGGGTTCCTCTACTCGGCGCTCGGCAACAACGGTAAGGGCACGCTGCTGCGCGCGATCCGGGGCATCGTCGGTTCCAGGAACACCTGGAACGGCGACCTGCAGGCGCTCTGTGCGCAGTTCCTGCCGGGCCGGGTCATGACCGTTCAGCACGCCATCGCCGACGAGAACGACGTGGGGGCCAGGGTCGAGTCGCTGAGCACGCTCAAGTCGGTGCTCACCGAGGACGCCTGGTCGCTGGAGGCGAAGCACCAGGACCCGGTCGACATGAACCACCGCATGTACGTCCTGCAGTGCATCAACGAGCTGCCGCAGGTGCGCGACCGCAGCGACTCGTGGGCCAGGCGAGGAGTGTTCATCCCCTGCACGGCCCACTTCGAGGGCAACGAGCGGCGCTACATCAAGTCCGACTACGTCGGCCGCGAGGACGTGCAGTGCTACTACCTGCGCCGTGCGCTGGAGTGCGACGCGCAGGAGTTCTCCGAGCCGCAGGCGTGCCTCGACCTCAAGGCCGAGATGGTCCGCGAGAACGACTCCGTGCGGGCGTTCTGGCACGAGTTCGAGAGCCAGTTCGTCTGGGACGGCCTGCCGTGGGGGTTCGTCTACGACCTGTACCGGAAGTGGTTCGGGGAGGAGTACCCCGGCAGCAAGCCGCCCAGCTCGAAGGAGTTCAGGAAGTCGCTCCGCATCGAGGTCGCGAAGTCGAGCACCTGGGACGACGGCGGCCGGAACGGCAGCACCACGGGCGCCCGGTTCCGCGCGTCGTCGCACTGCAAGGTGCACGAGCCGCTGTCGCACCGCTGCTACAGGGACCGCGACGAGGCGGACCTGGGCCTGGGCAGCAAGTGGACCTACGACCGTCTGGCCGAGGACCAGCGCGGCATCGTCCGCATCGGCGCCTCTGCTGCTGGCGGCGGACCCTCCGGCAGCGGCGGCGGGAACGCTCCTGCTCCCGGGCCGGCTGACGACGGCGCCCTGGACGGCACTGCGGACGGCGCGGCCGAGGACTGCGTCGAGGACGTGCCCCTCAGCAGCGAGGACCTCGCTGCGGCAGGGAGCGCCTACCTCGCTCTGCCCGTCCAGGAGCAGTCGCACCGCGTGCTCACGGGGCAGCCCAGGGAGGCGGAGTTCGACAGGCGCGTCCGCGAGATCGGCAGTGCCATGCGCGGGGAGCGAGAGCAGAAGCGGGCCGAGGCCGAGGCGCTGCTCGCGGTGATCGACTACCCGAGGACTCCGCTGCCAGAGGCTCCACCCTCTGGCCCTCAGCCCACTGTGACCGCTGCTGGCGACGAGAGCCCGCCGCAGCCCAGCCTGGTGGGCGCCGATGACCTCGCTGCTCTGGCTGCCAGGGGCTTCCGGGTCGTCGCCCGGCCTGGCAGGACGCAGGAGCACGAATCGAACGAGAGGAGCTGACCCATGGCGAAGCAAATGAGCACGAAGCTGCTGAACGCAAGGGCTGCAGCGGAGAAGGCGAAGCGCGAGCTCGCAGCGATCGAGCGCGAGGAGCGCGAGGCGGAGCAGGCCGAGAAGCGCGCAGCCAAGGCGCAGGAGTCCCGCAGCGGGCTGGCAGAAGAGCTCTACGCGCTCCTCGGCATCGAGCCCGAGCCGCCCCGCGAGCAGATCCGCAGGGTCAAGAAGGACGGCGCGAGGGTCGAGCAGACCGTGATGGTCGACCGCGACCCGAACGAGAAGATGCGCGCGAAGTGGGCTCTCGAAGCCGTGCAGCTGATGGCGAAGAACGTGGGCGAGGACAACATGCGCCTGGTCCGCGAGCATATCGAGGGCAAGCGCCAGAGCGCTCGCGACGCAGACGACGCGGCCCGTGCAGCGAAGACTCGGGTCGCTACGCCTGTCGCAGCTCCGACCTACGGCGGCGGTGCGGACCCCCGTTACGAGGAGTAGATCCGGTCATCCGCCATGGAGCCCCGGGTACGCGAGAACGCGTACCCGGGGCTTTCTGCATGCCCGTGTGCTCGCGAAGACGTGCTGATGCCGTCGTTGCGTTCCCGTAGCACTCATCGGTGCAACACTTCTCAGTAATATCGAGGCATGAGCGACGAAAGCCGCAGCGATGCGGATGACGAATTGGTCCCGAACGACTCCGAGCAGGAGTTCGACCACGAGGTCGAGTGGGTCTCGGACTTCGAGAACATGCTGGTGCTCGGCCGTTCGCGGCAGGACGTCGAGGGCTACCTCCAGTCGCAGGGCCTGCTCGGACGCGCAGTGGCCTTCGGCAAGGAAAAGCTGGTCCCGGGACTCAGGGCCTCGAGCGAGATGGTCCAGAAGCTCTCGGAGAGCGCAGTCGAGTCGGGCATGTGGGTGAAGCTCACCCCAGAGTCCCTGGAGGCCATCAAGGAGTTCGGCCTGACCGAGAGCGGCGTCCCCGGCGTCGTCCACGCGATGGCGGGCTCCCGAGGGTCGATGAAGAAGTGGCTGCAGTTCGACGTGAGCGCGAAGGCGATGATGTCGAACCCGGTAACACTCGCCGGCGTCGCGGGGTCCCTGGATCAGGCGGCGCGCGAGCAGGAGGCCGTCGAGCTGAGGGCGATGCTGGAGAGGATCGACTACAAGCTCGACCTCGTGCTGAGGGCGCAGGACGACGAGGTCATCGGTCGACTGGCTGGCGCCGAGCAGCAGATCGAGGAGGCCATGAGCCTGCGCGCCGCCGAGGGCACGATCGACGAGACCATCTGGTCGAAGGTCGACGGCGCGCCGATGGTGGTGCGCCAGGTGAGGGAGACCGCTATGCGCCGGCTCGACGGCATAGCTAGCGACCTCGAGCAGGGCAAGGGCATCGGCGAGCTGAACGAGCGGCTGCAGCATGCTGAAGGCGAAGTGCGCAGCTGGCTGTCGGTGATCGGCCGCAGCCTCGTGGCCGAAGGCGAGCTCGCGGTCCTGGAACTCACACTGTTGGCAGCCATCGCTCCGGAGAAGGTCAACACCAGGCGATTGAGCCTCGCGAAGGCTCGCGAAGAAGCGCAGGAGAAGCTGCTCGAGAGGATCGCCGGCCTCGTGCAGCGGATGGACCGGGCTGCGGAGAAGACGAACGAGTACAAGCTCGCGCACGTGCGCGGCGTCCCGAAGACGATCGAGTCGATCAACGACGTGAAGTCGGTCGTGCAGGTCTTCTGCGACGGCCTGGGCATCGAAGTCGACTGGAAGAACGTCGATCCGAAGGAACTGCTCGAGGCGCTCAAGGAGTGGCCTCAGGTGAGGAACGCTCTGGTAGAGGCCGGATCAGCGGCGTGGAAGCACGGCAAGCCCGTGCTCGGACTGGTGGCGACGGCAGCGATCGGTGCTCTGATCTCGAGGGGAAGGTCCGGCGGCGGGTCCGCAGGAGCGTCGCCGTCGTCGGAGACGTAGCGTGCGGCGCGCGGTGCTCTGCCCGCCGAGAGCGAGCTCTGCTACTCGAAGTAGTCCTCGTCGACTTCGACGGCGCTGAACGGCTGCTGCTCCTGCACTCCGACGCGGTAGGCGATCATCAGTTCCACGAGCTTCGCGCCGTCGACCAGGATGATCCGCGACTGCACCTTGTTCGCATAATCGATCGCCCCGGAGGTGAAGGCGCTCGTGGTCAGGAATACGCCACGCGATGCGCCGAACCCGTGGAGGGCGCCGACGAAGGCCTGGATCGGCTCACGGCCGACGTTGTTGCCCTCCTTGTAGCGCTTCGCCTGGATGTAGACCTGGTCGAGGCCGAGCGCGTCCTGGTTGATCAGACCGTCGACTCCCTCGTCGTTGGTGCCGCCGATGCGGCGGCCTCGGCCCGTGGCTCCGCCGTAGCCCATCTTCACGAGCAGGTCGACCACGGCCTGCTCGAAGAAGTCGGGGTGGCTGTTCCTGAGGCGGTCCAGGAGGTCCTCTCCGACGTTGGCCTCGATGCGGGCGATCGCGTCCTCGATCACCTCGATTGGATCCGAGATCTCGTCGGACGGGCTGTCGGCCGCGGAGCTGGGTGCGGCCTTCTTGGCGCTGTCTGGCCAGAACGGGGCGAACACCTCTCGAGCGAGCGCGTAGTCGAAGCCGGCGGGGTGGTCCGCCAGGGCGGCGCGACCGGCTTCGGTGATGACGTAGTGGCCGCGCTCAGGACGTTCCACCCAGTGCGCTTTGCCGAGGTGGCTCAGCACCCAGCCCATCCGCTGCTCGTAGCGGGTGCCTCCGGACTTGAGCGTCTCTGCGCGGGCGTCGTCGCCGATCCCGGCGTGAATGGCCACTTCGTCGAAGACCTCCCTGCGCTGGTGGCTCTGCCCGTCGGAGAGCACCTGCAGGGTCGGGACTACGAACTCGGGCCAGATCGGGACGAGCGAGGCTTCTTCGGTCATGCAGTCGATTATTCCAGGTGCACTCTTCACGCGTACCCCACTACGACCACCTGCCTCCGCTGCCGCTCCGGTCGCCTCCGAGCCATCCGCTGCCGCTCCAGGCTCTCCGGGCTGCAGAGCTCACGTGGTGACGGGCGTGGTCATCGCTCGGCAGGTCGTGATGCTCGCCTGCGCTGCCGCTCCGGCTCGGCGGTGCCAGCAGGCCGTGCGGCGCCCGTCTCGCTGCTGCGAGGGGCTCGAAATCGCTTCAAAAAGCGTGCCAGAGAAATGCCAAGGAGTGCCACGATTCGACCATCGCCTGCGGATGCTCTGTCACTTTCTTGGCAGAGTCTGGCATTTTAGTGGCTTCGGACTCTCATCCGTCGGGTGCTCGAGAGGGTCTGGCCGCGAAGGCGTGCCACGATCCTGCCAAGGTCTGCCAGAGAAATGCCATGATGTGGCGGAGAGGTGCCAAACCCTTTTCGGGCCGTGCCACAGAAGTGCCAGACTCTGCCTCAGAAGTGCCACGATCTGCCAGAGAACTGCCAAACCCTTTTCGGGCTGCGGCAGAGGTGCCACGAAAATGCCAGGGTCTGCCACGATTCGATCACGAAGTGGCAGAGAAGTGCCAGACCTTCTTCTGGGCTGCGCCACGATCCTGACTACGAGTGCCATGATCCTGCCAGGGTCTGCCGAGGAAATGCCACGATCTGCCAGAGAGCTGCCAAACTCCGCGGCACCGCCTGACCGCTCAGCAGCCTCCGCGGTGCCGGCCGTGGCGCCTTGACCGGGCATGAGATCGCCTCGGAATGCGGGACAGAGAACGGACAGGAATCGCCACGATTCGGACATCGCCTTCGAGCAGCCTGTCCGTTTTCTGGCCATCTCTGTCCGTTCTCTGTCCTCAGACCCTCATTCGGCGGGTGCTCGAGAGGGTCTGGCCGCCGCGTGCGGACAGAGAACGGACAGAGGACGCCACGATCCGGACAAGAAACGGACACGGAACGGACAGACCATTTTCGGATCAGGACAAGAAGCGGACAGAGAACGCCCACGAAGCGGACAGGCGCATTTCGGCCGGGACAGGATTCGGACAGAGACGGCCACGATCCGGACAAGAAGCGGACACGGAACGGACAGGCCATTTCCTGGCTGCGCCACGATTCGGACAGCAATGGCCACAGAACGGACAGAGAGCGGACAAGATTCGCCACAGAACGGACAGAAAGCGGACAGGCTCCGCGGCACCGCGCACCCTCTCAGTGGCCTCCGCGGTGCCGGCCGTGGCGCCTCGACCGGGCTGCGCTGCCGCTCCGCCCGACCGTGGTGACAGTCGGCACCGCCGAGCACGCTGATGCGGCGCCTCGCTGCACTGATCGCTTCGCCCAGGCTCAGGGCGCAGTCGCAGAGGCGGGCATCCGCTGCCGCTCCTGCCCGTCGACCGGAGCACCGAGCACCTCCCTCCGCTGCCGCTGCGGTCGCTGCTCGGCCAGGTGCAGCAGTCGCCTGCGCTGCCGCTCCGGCTCCTTGCTCGGGGCGAACATGCGCATTGCATCTCGGAGCCTCATCCAGACGGTGCTCCTGCATCCAGTGCACCACGCGCAGCGCCCTGGTCCTCGCCTGCTGCGTGCAGCACTGCGACCAGGCGCGGAGCTCGTCTCAGGGGCGAGTGCTCGCAGAGCCCTCGCACGGAGCAGTCGTGTTCTGGCTCTGAGAGGAGCGCGACTGCTGCAAGGACGCATCGACGCATCGCGTCGATGCGGGCGCGCAGTGCTTGGAGGGGCTCCCCACGGGCAGCGCGCGTGGAGAGCACCGAGAGCACGGAGGCTTCAACGCAGCGAGCCTGGCGGACCACGGTCCGCGAAGGCTCGTCGCGTCACGTCGCGGGGCAAGGATGCGCACCAGCATCCGGCCCCGTGGCGTGCGATCCGTGGAGAGCGGCAGCGAGCCACGGGTCGGGAGCTGAGCCGCGGCAGCGGCGAGGGCGACAGCGGGTCCAGGGCGGCAGCCCGGCAAGTAGCTTGCGATGGACTACCGAAAGCGAAGCTTTTGTGTAGTACATCGTAAAGTACTTGCCTCATTAGGGCCCTACCTCTAAAATGGGTACTGGCGGGGTCTCCAGAGGCTCCAAATCGCGATGTTCCGCGGTTTGGAGAGGGAGGCCGCGGCAGTACCCAGGTAGGGGCCTGATGAAGGGGTGGAGGAGACGTGGACGCGATCGGATCGGACGAGGCGCAGCCGAGTGCGTCCGAGCACGGGCACGGCACCGGAGCCCCTGGGCGTGCGGAGCGCGAGGAGCTCGCCGCGAAGCGGAAGCGGATCACGCGCAGCCGCCCGAAGCGCTTTGGCACGAAGCGCAACGTCCGCTT
Organism: Leucobacter luti; assembly: GCF_004217175.1. Classification (GTDB taxonomy): domain Bacteria; phylum Actinomycetota; class Actinomycetes; order Actinomycetales; family Microbacteriaceae; genus Leucobacter; species Leucobacter luti. The sequence goes on along the minus strand of NZ_SHKI01000004.1, from coordinate 585,804 downwards.
CTCGGCTTCCGAGGAAGCGGCGGTGGAGGCAGCGCGATCGGAGATCGCGAAGGCGAAGGGCGTCGACGCGTCGAAGGTCAGTTTCAGCGAGGGGCTCCGTCTCCTGCTGAAGCTCGACGAAGGCGAGGCGGCGAACACCGTGAGCATCGCCCTCGGCGTGCACCGTCGGACAGCCAGCGACGAGCGGATGACCGACGAGGCGCGCGATGCGTTCCTCGCGATGAACGACGAGCTGACCGTGTGCCGGCGCCAGCTCGTCGGCATGGGTGCGAACCTGAACCAGATCGCGAAGGCGCTGAACAGGGTCGCAGCGAAGGGCACCGCATTCGACGCGGAAGCCGCGGAGACGGTCGCACTCCTGCCGGACGCGCTGGCGCAGGTCGCGGCCATGCAGGACTACCTCGAGTCGATCGAGACGAAGGCGTTCCTCGCGATCTACGGCGGCGAGGACGGCGCTCCCGACGGAGGGAGCGCATCGTGACGGCATCAGACAGGCTCCGCGCGCTCTAGGAATCGTGGCTCAGTGGCGCGGATGGTTAGGAAAACCTGGCCTCCTAACCTTTCTCCGAGCAGAGCCGCCGGGCTCAGAACATTTCATAAAAGGTCAGCAGCGAGGTTATCGAGGGGGTTTTCTCCCCTCGACGGAGGAAGGAGGGCACCGTGGCCAACGTCAGGTGGTCCCCGACGTACTTCTCGCGCGCCCTGAACACGTACCTGCTGAACCTCAAGGAGGGCCAGCAGGACGGCGACCGCTACGTGATCGCCGAGGGCGTGAACGGCATCATGCCGAAGTTCGTCGAGCAGCAGTTCCGCGACGTCCGCAAGAAGTGGGGCAAGAACGGCACGGTCAGGCGCCTCTGGAAGCGCACCGGCACCGAGACCTGGCAGGGCGAGTACGTCCAGGCGTACCACGGGATCATCTCGTTCGGCCAGGACGAGCTCGACCCGGACGACCCCGAGGCGTGGGAGACCGCGCTGCGCATCGCCCGCGCCACCGTCGAGGAGGTGTTCCCGACGCGCCAGGCGATGCTCGTTCTCCAGAACGACGGCGCCGGCGGCTGCCTGCACGTCCACATCTCGGTGAACAGCGTCGACGAGAAGACGGGCCGCTCCATCGACTCGGGCCTCACTACTCACACGTACCGCGAGCGGCAGGCCGACGGCAGCTACGAGCTCGCAGGCATGGCCTTGAAGTTCAACGAGATCCTCGAGCGCGAGGGCTTCCAGCAGCGGGCTGACCTCGTCGAGATGATGACTGAGGCGCAGGAGCGCGTGCGGCAGGGCGGCAGCGCGAAGCTGCGGGCCAAAGACCGCCGCGAGCTCAGCGAGCAGCGCGCCGCCGAGAAGCACGAGGACTGGCAGATCGACCGCGAGCAGGCAGAGGCGCAGGGCATCGCCTTCGACGTGCCCGAGCCGTTCAGCGTCGCGGTGCTGAAGCAGCGGGTGAAGAACGCGATGCGCGATGCGCGCAGCATCGACTTCGACACGTTCGTCGAGGTCGCCCGTGAGCACCGCGTCGACGTGGAGCTCCGGCCCGGCACCCGCGGGCTCGCCTATGTGATGCTCGACGAGGCCGGAGAGCCCGTGGCCGAGGGCACGAGGGCGCGCCGCCGAGCCTCGACGCTCGGGTCTGATTTCATGCTGGACGCGGTCGAGGCGCACTGCGCCGAGAACGATGCGCTGGAGGCGATCCGCGAGGCGACCGCGCTCGCGGACGAGACGGCTCGCGTGGCTGCCGAGGTCGATGAGCAGCGCGCCCAGCGAGCAGCGCAGGAGCTGGAGGGGCAGCGCGCCGCTGAGCGCGAGACACGGGCCGCTGCTTCGGCCGATGCGAAGCGGCAGGCCCGCGAGAAGGTCGAGCGCGAAGTGGCGGAACGCGAGGCCCAGCGCGAGGCGCAGCGAGAGGCACAGCGCATCGCCGACGAAGAAGCTGAGGCGAAGGCCCAGCGTGTAGCGGCGGCTCAGGTCGAGGCAGAGAGCAGGCGCCGCGCCGAGCAGGCGTCTGCCGCTGCCGCTCCAGACGCCGGTGCCGCTGATGACACTGCCGCGAGCCATGCGCCCTCCGCTGCCGCTGCGGGCACCGAGGAGGCCGCCGCTGCCGCTCCGGCCGCCTCGGCAGAGCAGCCAGCAGCGCAGCCAACGCAGTCGAGGCTGCGCGACGCCGTCTCGAAGAGCGAGCAGAGGCAGGCGATCATCTCGGCGTTCGCGGCTTTCGAGGAGCGTGCGCGCGATGCTCTGCGCGCCGGTCGGCGCATCGACGACAGCGAAGTGCCGAAGGGCATCGGTGCGGGGTTCCTGAAGGCGTTCGGCGAGCAGATGTTCCCCGAGGTGTTGATGCAGATGCAGCTCCGCGAGGCCAAGAAGGCGATGCGGAAGGCGGCGTTCGACGATGGAGCCGCTGCGAAGCGGGATCTCGACGAGGGGATCGCATCGGCCGAGAAGCGTCTGGATCTGAACTGGAAGTACGGCAGCGAGGCCAAGGCGCTCGAGCTGAAGAACGAGAGGGCGCACGCGCTGCGCATGCGCCTGGAGCGCGAGCTGCGTGCCGGCGTCTACGAGGAAGTGCCTGAGGACATCGCGAGCCACGACGAGGATCTCATCGCAGACGAAGTACAGGGAGAGCACGGGCTGGAGCTCTGAGGGCCGAGAAAGAAGATGCCCCGCCACGACCGGTCTCGACCGGGTCGTGGCGGGGCTTGCTCTTCAGCTGGGACCAGAGATCAGTAGCAGATCTCGGGACCGGAGGTGTCAGCGCGGTAGCAGGTGCCGGGAGGGGGCGTCGTGCCCCCACCGCCGCCTCCGCCGGTGCCGTAGTCGATGAAGCCACCGTCTCCACCACCGCCGCCGGAGTTACCTCCGCCGCCTCCGGACCATCCGCCACCGCCGCCGTTCCAGCCGGAATCGCTAGTCCAGCCGCCTCCGTCGTAGGTCGGCTGCTGTGTAGCAGCGGCTTCTGCTGCAGCAGCGGCTGCTGCGGCCTCTTCGGCAGCCACGGCGTCGGCGTGGGCCTGCTGGAGGGCGTTGGCCTGGGCGACGTATCCCGACAGGGCTGCGAGCAGCTCCTGGGCATCAGCCAGGGCCTCGGCGTCGGGCTCCACGGTGTGCGGGGTCTCGAACGGAGCTTCTGCGTCTGCGGTAGCATCCGTGTCGGCCGCGGTCCCGGTCTCGCCCTTGATCGCGGTCTGCAGACGCTTCAGCGCTTTGTCGAACGCGGCAGCGTCTGCCTTCGTGCGGTCCGCCTTCCAGGCGGGAGCGAGCTCCACGGCGCTCTCGGCGGCGGCACGCAGTTCGAGAGCGGCGCTCAGGAGCACAGCGTCGACCGCGTCGTGGCGGGCCTCGATGTCCTCGAGCTGGGTAGTGAGGCTGTCGAGCTCCTCCTGTGCTGCGCTTACGGCAGCGTCTACCTTGGCCCGAGCTTCAGCGCCGGTGTCGGCGCCCTCGTCCGAGAGCGCGAACTGGCCGGTGGGCTTTGTCGGAGCGAACGATGCTGCGTCGGTATCCTCGGCGTCCAGCAGCTCCTGCACGGCCTTGCTGGCCGCGAGGTCGTCCTCGGTGGGCGCTGCTGCGTCGTCGGCAGCGATCTTCTTGAGTGCGTCCGCGAGGGGCGCCAGGCCGGCTTTAGCGTCCTTGCCAACGATCTTGTCGTCGGCTGCAGCGACGAGCGCCACCTGGCTGGCTGCGCTGTCCTTCTCGGCGGTGGCGAGCTGCCACGCTGTGACGAAGCCGTGCTGGGCGAGGGGCAGCTGCGCCTCTGCCAGTGCGGCGCTGTCGAGCAGCTCGGCGTGCTGGGTCGCAGCGGCGTCGTATGCGCGCGCGTTGGCGGCATTGATGCCGTACGCGGTGCCTGCGCCTGCGAGCGCGAGGGCGGCGGCGCCTGCGACGATGCCGATGATCAGGCGCTTCTTGCGCTTCGTGGTCGTGGTGTCCATGATGAGTGCGGGACCGGGCGCGCGGCGCCTAGTCGGCGATCCAGTCGCCGTTGACGTCGGTCTCGTAGTCGCGGATCTCTGCGTCGAAGATGTAGATGTCGCCGTTCTTGGTCGACGTGATGTGGGCGACGGCGAAGGAATGCTGCTCGTCGTCGCTGGTCAGGACTTGGAACCAGGCGCTCTCGTAGGTGCTCGCGTCGAGCGGGTCGGAGGCGCAGTCCCAGACCGTCGTCAGCGTCTCGAGGTCTGCCGAGTAGTACTTTCCTCGCTCCGGGTCGCTGCTGTCGAGCTCCTCGATCGGCTTCGCGTCGGCGCCGAACAGGTTCTGCCCGTCGGTGCGGCCCTGCTGCTCGGACTGCGTGGCCTTCGCGGGGTCGAAGTACTCTGCGAACACGCGGTCGTACTGATCCGACATGATCTGCTTCACGGCCTCGTCGAGCTCTGCCTCGGTGGGCGGGTTCAGTGCCTTGAAGTGCTCGCGCACTTGTTCCTCGGCGATGCTGCGCAGCTCGTCGGGATCGTCCACGCCCTCCGGCATCTCGATGCCTTCGATGTAGACGGCGTGGAGCGCGTCGTAGGCCTGCTCAGCGGCCATCCTGGCGATCTCCCCGTCGTCCGCGACGTCGGGGCCCGCGAGGGCTTCTGTTCCCTGGGGGAAGTCGTACGCGATGTCCACGGCGCACATGCTCGCCGAGTCGAGCTCTCGCGCGGTCGCGCTGACCGGGACTGCGGTGAGGTTCTCGAGCTCCGGCGCGATGGCGACGAGCTCGTCGGGGAGGACGAACTGCACCGTTTTTACCGGGCCGTGGCTCGCGCGCGACCAGTCGAAGGTCTCGTCGAGTGAGGGGTTGCTGCCGGTGTTGCCAGCTGTGGCCCCGTCACCGCCGCCGGAGCAGGCTGCGAGGGTCGATGTGAGTGCGAGAGTTGCGAGCAGCGCGGTGGCGGTCTTCAGGGGTTTCATTAGGTCAGGGTCTCCATGTTTTTGAGGGTCGGACGGTTCAAGCGGCTTTGGTGGGAGTGCCGGTGTCAGCTACTGCGAGTACTCGGTCAGCAGCGCGTTGATGTTCTGCGGCAGCCTCTGGTCTGTGTTTATGACGGCCGGCAGGACGAGCGGGATCAGCTGATCCGGTTGGGGGCGCAGGGAGCTGCCGTTCCAGGCGAGGTGCTGCACATCGTGCCTGTGCTGGCCGAATGCCGGGTCGGCCCACCAGCGGAACGGCACCCATCCGGTCGGCAGCGCGAGCGGATCGTAGCCGAAGTGGGCGGTGCGGGACTGCACCTCATGGAGCACTGCCTGATCGTTCTTCGCAGCGCGCATCCGTGCGCGACGGATCATGAGCAGCAGGACCCCGACGGCGAGGAACAGCAGCACCCACACGGACGCGCCGATCACGTTCTGCCAGCCGGAACCGGGGTCGATCTCGTTGCAGAGGCTCTCGTAGTAGAGGGGGTTGCCCGCCTCCATTTCGCGCACGCAGTCCTGCCAGAGGGCGACCTTCTCGTTGTAGCGCGCATCGAGTGCTTTCGTTGCTAACGCCTGGAACAGGGTGAACAATACGTTCACTGCGGCCAGCGCGAATGCGATCATCGCCCAGACGCGCAGGCCGCTGCCCATGAGCTGCTTGCGGTTGCGCTCGAAGCGCTGCCGCTCGGCGGGCTGCACCAGGCTCGCCGCGTACGGCACGGCCTCGCTCCAGGCGTGCTGCCAGCGCAGGTCGCGCTCCTCGAAGGACTCCTCGAGCGCGAGCGCCTGGTGGCGCCACTGCCAGTAGGCCTGGCCTTCCGGGGTCGATGCGAGCCAGTGCTGGTACTGGCGGTCCTGCTCCTGGCGCCGGAGCTCCTCCGCGTGGGCCTTCCGGTCCCTGCGGTCGAGCAACCAGGTGGTGAAGAGCGCCGAGCCGGCGAACGCGAGGCCTCCGGCGACGGCGTTGCGCTGATCGGCGCGGGCCTGATCCCGGGCTGCACGCGCAGCGCGCTGCTGCTCGTTGCGGAACTCCTGCGCCTTCCGCTGATTGTGCTCGATCCGGTTCGCCTGGGACTGGAGGTCGCGAATGTCGCGATGGAGGTTCAAGAGCCGGACCTCAGCTGTCGCGCTGGAAAGGTACTACGCACTTGGTCCTCCTCGTCATGCCGCCAGTGGCGCGGCGCATCGGTGTCTGTGGCTACGAGCGTGTCGCCTCCGCTGAGGGCGGCTGACTGCTCGTGCCTCGCCGCGCGAAACAGTGCGCGACGAGTTCAACACTACAGGCTGCTATAGCTACCGGGTGATGATAATCACCTGGTCACGATAGCATCCGGGCGTGACGCTTGTTACGTGGAAGATTCAGCGCTCAGGAAGCAGTTCGGCGCTGCTCTGCGTCAGTACCGCGCCGATGAGCGGATAACGCAGGAGGAGCTCGCGCGTCGACTCAGCCTGACGCCCAGATACACTGCGGGCCTGGAAAGATCCGAGCACAACATCTCGCTCGACACGATCGACGGGATGGCCGAGAAGCTAGGCCTCGTCTTCAGGCTGGTCGCGCGGGCTCGGAGCAGTGCTTCCAATATCGAGCCGAGGCCGGACGCGCCGACGGCGCAGGCGTCGAAGTAGCTCGACCGCTAGTGCCGAATGTGGACTTGCGGCCTTGCAAGTAACGGAAGCCTAACGATATGCCCATTTCTCAGGATAATTGAGGCATTCTTGCAGATTTTTAACATTTTTTGGTACTAGACTTTAGCTCCGCTCGCGCGAACTCATTATCATTCGTTCCGCTACTTGCGCGCATCCGAGGGGCATGCTTGCTGGAGGCGGCCCCTACCGGGATCCACCTCAGCTGCCCGTTGCACGGCCAGCCGGTTTGGGTGTGAAGGCAGTTTCAGAGCCGAGGATGCAAGCACTCCTTCTCAGGAGCGGAGCTGAAGGTCTAGCCGTCCTCCGTCGTGGAGGCTCGTCGACGGCGTCGCCATCGGGATTCGAGGAGAGTCCCTCGAGGCGAGCGCGCGAGCCGTGCCAGGGCAGGCTCGTGGCCGGGCCTTCGGCCCGTCCGAGAAGGCGGGTGCAAGAAGCACCTGATCGGAGCACTTCGGCTCCTCCCTTACGGAGTGAAGCTGCGACGACCTGACTCGTCCCAGCCGGATCGCGTCCGAAGAGGGCTGAGCCGCGCTCAGCGATGGCAGCGACTTACTGTCGCTGCCGAGGGTGCACTTGCGAGAAGTACTCGTTTCAGAAATCTCCAAGGAGCAACCATGCAGAACATCGACCCGAAGAACATGATCAACACGACCGGCTGGATGAAGGTCCCGGCGTCGAAGCTGCCGCAGGAGAAGATCCCTGGCCGGCTCGACGAGATCCGCGTGGCGAGGAACATCATGGAGAAGATATTCGCCTCTGCTGGGGAGGAGCTCGAGCGGATCGAAGCGCTGCCCGAGCACGAGCGCAGCGAGGCGGCCCACGCGAAGGCGCTGGAGGCGCTCAAGGAGGGCTGGCTGGGCTTGCAGGACGTCGAGCTCCAGTACGCTGCGGCGCTGCTTCAGCGCGGGCGCTCGCTGGAAGGAGAGTCCTCACTGGTGCTGGTGCCGTAGGCGCCAGGACAGGAACACGATAACCCCGTTCCCGGGAGCCGCGCTGCGGCGCCTCCGGGAACGGGGTTCTTTTTTCGCGCGCGCGAGGATCTGCGATAGGCCTGGTCAGAGGCCGGTGATGTCGTAGGTGTCAGATAGATTTGTCAATGTGCCGAAACCTATGTCAATGAATGCCATCCGGAGCCGCGCTGCGAAGCTGAGCATCGATTGGAAAGATGTCCCTGCAACCGAGAAGCAGCATGCCCAAAGCTTCGTGAGGGATCTCCTCGGCGTATACGGGATCACTGAGACCCGAGCAGCGTTCTATGAGAAACGAGTGAAGCGGTCATCGACCGGCGGCGACGGGTATATAGACGCATTGATTCCCGGCGTGCTCGCGATCGAGATGAAGTCGGCGGGCGAAGATCTGGAGAAAGCAGAGCGGCAAGCCCTCGATTACCTCGATGACCTTCCTGATGCCGAAATGCCGCGTTGGGTACTGAGCTGCGACTTCCGCAGGTTCAGACTCCTCGATATCCACGCAGACCGGCAGGACCCAGTCGAAGAGTTTGAGCTGGGCGAGCTCCGCGATGAAGCAGACAAGCTCGCATTCCTCGCCGGCTACGGCGAGCGGCAGTTCGGCTCGGTGCAGCAGGAACAGGCGTCGATCAAGGCGGCGAAGCTGATGGCCGGTCTGTATGAGGCGCTCGAGGGATCAGGCTACGACGATCACGAGGCGAGCGTCTTCCTCGTCAGGACCCTCTTCGCAATGTATGCGGACGATGCTGGAGTGTGGCCGGAGCGAGACATATTCCTCGAGTTCCTTGAGACCCGGACCGCAGAGGACGGATCCGACCTGGGAGCTCAGCTGTCGCTGCTCTACCAGGTCCTCGGAACCGAGCCTTCGAAGCGTCAGAGCACCCTTGATGAGTCGATGGCTCGCTTCCCATACGTGAACGGCGGAGTGTTCGAGGGGCCGCTCTCGATTCCGTCGTTTGACGCGGTGATGCGTCAACGGCTCATCGACGCCTCGAAGTTCAACTGGTCGTCGATCTCGCCTGCGATATTCGGCAGCATGTTCCAAGCGGTGAAGAACAAGACCGCGAGGCGCGAGCTGGGCGAGCACTACACGACCGAACCGAACATCATGAAGGTGATAAGCCCGATGTTCCTCGACGAGCTCCGCGATCAGTTCCTCGACGGATTCTACGACTCAGGCAAGCTGCAGAGACTGCGCAAACGCATGGGAGAGATGCAATTCCTCGACCCGGCCTGTGGCTGCGGGAACTTCCTCGTGGTCGCATACCGTGAACTCCGTGCACTCGATCTGGAGGTCCTGCAGCAGCTGCTCAATCTCGGTGCGGTGAAACCGACCTTGACCTTCCTGGAGGAGTCGCTGGTCGTCAGGATCGACCAGTTCCACGGCATCGAGATCGAGGAGTGGCCGGCTCAGATCGCGTCGACTGCAATGCACCTCGTCGAGCACCAGGCGAACATGGCCATGGAACTGGCTCTCGGCATGGCTCCGGAGACGCTGCCGCTTGACAAGGTCCAGACCATTCGCGTCGGGAACGCACTCCGTATCGACTGGAGCGACGTGGTCGAGCCGACCGAGAAACTCTATGTGCTCGGAAATCCTCCCTTCGTCGGCTACGATCAGCGCACGGCTGACCAGAAGCTCGACCTGCAGGTGGTCTGGGGCACCGAAAAGATCGGTCGCCTGGACTACGTGACAGGGTGGCACGCCCAGTCGATCAAGCTGTTCCAGAAAAGCGACTACGACGGCGAGTTCGCATTCGTCTCGACGAACTCGATCACGCAGGGCGAACCCGTGCCGCTCCTGTTCGGGCCGCTCAAGGCCGAAGGGTGGCGGATCAAATTCGCCCACCGGACCTTCATGTGGACCTCTGAGGCCCCTGATGCGGCGAGCGTGCACTGCAACATCGTCGGGTTCGCACGCGGGAGGAGGGGGCCGGGAGAGGGGCGGCTGTTCAGCTACCCGGATCTGCGTGGGAACCCCGAAGAGACCAGGGCGAAGGTCATCAATGCTTACTTGCTCGATGCTGCTGATGTCATCGTCCAGAAGCGCACGCAGCCACTGTCCCCACTCGTACCGAAGGTGGCGAACGGCAACGTCGCGGGAGACACCAAGCGCGGCGAGGAGAACAAGGGCGGACTGGTGATGTCCATCGAAGAGATGGAGGCTGTCCGAGCGACGGACAGCGTCGCTGCGCAGTACGTCCGACCGTTTGTCGGAGGCGAGGACTTCCTGAACGGGCGCATCAGGTACTGCCTGTGGCTGACCGACATGGATCCGCAGGACGTCGGGCAGAGTCCAGAGCTCCGCAGGCGCCTCAGCAACGTGAGGGACGTGCGGAGCCGATCGACGGAACCGAGCACGGTGAAGCTGGCGGACACCCCCTACTTGTTCAAGCACATCGCTCAGCCCACGACGGAGTACGTCTGCATTCCGCGTACCGTCAGCGAGAACCGCACCTATTTGGCGGTGGGGTACCTCTCGCCCGACTTCATCGTCAGCAACGGCAGCTTCTGGGCGGAGGACCCCACCGGCCTCGTGTTCGCCATAGCCTCGTCCGCGGCGTTCATCGCATGGCAGCGCGCCGTGGGTGGCCGGCTCAAGTCGGACCCCAGATTCGCGAACACCCTGACCTGGAACACCTTCCCGGTGCCGATTCCGAAGGAAGCGCAGCGCGAGGCGATCATCGAGGCTGGGAGCGCAGTCCTCGAGGCCCGCGCCCTCCGCCCAGGGCTCTCGTTAGCCGACCACTACAATCCCTTGGCGATGACGCCTGAGCTCGTGAGGGCTCATCGGAGGCTCGATGCCGCGATCGACTCCCTGCTGGGGTTGAAGGGCGAGGTGGACGACAGGGCGCGGCAGCAGGCGCTCTTCTCGAGCTATGAGAAGCTGAGCGGAGCGAACGAGCTGGCCATCGGCACGCAGAAGAGGACGAAGCGGACCGCATCAGCCGGCAGGTGAGCCTACTTGCAGCGGGCGCCAGATCTTCAGAACGAACGTAGACGTGGGCGATGTGCCTTCCGTCGGCTCTTCTTCAGGTGAGCGTAGAGACGAGCGAAGTCTGATCGGATCGAGAGCCGCTGTGGCGGCTGTCCGGGCTGGCCAAGCACTCGCAGGGCGATTCAGCTACTCCGAAACCGGCATGTCCAGCGTCCCAGTCTCGTCGGGGTAGACGCGCCTGCGTTCGACTGCGGCGTCTCGAAGGCTTTTGCGCAAGCGCCTGCGCTCCTGCTTCGAGAGATGTTGCATGTCGACATAGGAATGGCCTGGAGGCACCGGATCTGGTGGTCTGACGCTCGGTGCTCCCGTGTCGTCCACGACTCGTGACTCGACCTGCTCGACCTCGCCGACGGTGACTGCCCAGACACCGGCGCTGTCATTGTCGAGGGTCTCGGTGTGGAACTTGTAGGCACTCCTCGGATCGGTGGTCTTGCCGCGGTTCCCAGATATCCTTCCATTGTCGCTGGGGAAATCGCCGAAGATCTGCGTGGTCGGGATGCCCTGGTCCAGGAAACTGGGGTGGCACTGCCTGAAGTAGTACTCGTTCGCGTCGTCGAGCCGGACCTCGCCCACTGCAAGGGGCTCGAATGCGGGACCGGTCGTGCTGCTGCCGTCAGCCATTCAAGGCCTCGGTGATGAGGTCGACAGCCGAGGCAGGCGTCTGAGGGGAGAACTCGTCGTCCGTTTCCGAGTCGGAGAGATAGCCTTCCATTACGAGATCCTCGGAGATGACCAGCTCTGCGTATCGGTCGCCCTTGTCCGCTTCTAGCTGGACACCGCCCTGCGGTGTCGGGTAGACGCGCACTCCGGTGATGCCTCTCTGCTCGAGGCCGCTCAGGATCGCATTCGAGTACTCAATCGCTGCTAGGGTGATGGCGCTGCCAGCACCGTCGAGCCAGCCAGTCTTCAACTTGAGCAGTTCGACTAGACGAGGAGTCCATGCCGAAGTGGATTCGAGGAACTCCTCGACGTCGGTGACATCCTCTACGACGAGCACCTCGCCAGCCGCGGACTGGAGGTATCGTGCGTGGAACCGCACGACGTTCGCTTCTGCGCTCGGGCTGACGAAATTATGGATGGTCTGCCAGAGGTCTGGCTTGCTGAACCGGGCGTGCACCTTAGAGCCGTCACTGAGCTCGATCTGGAAGCTTTGCTTGTCGGGGTCAATCTCGACGGCCTTGCCTGCGAGCACGCCGTTCTGAGGGGTGTTCCTCGCTTCCTCGTTGGCGACCATCAGAGCGCGGTCAGCGTGCGTGTACTCCACGCGGTCCTTGGTTCGCGAGTTGAGGAACACCCTTTCGTCGGTGCGGAGCGAGGCGCCCACACGAAGAGCCGCCTTTCTAGCATCTATCGAGAGCCAGCTCGGGAGGAAGCCCTTCTGGACGATCTCGGCGAAAATATCGCGGATCCTGTCGAAGTGATCCAGGAGCTGCTGCGTGGATGCCGAGGCCCCTCCGACCGCGTAGGGAAGCACGCTGCCTTTCCCGACCACAGTGAGGCGGAGCTCCAGCGACTGCACGAAATTGCGAGGAAGCCGTTGACGGTCGGGATTGGCTTCGCGCCAGGTTTGCTTCGCTACTTCTACGAGAAGCTTCTGATAGTTCGAGAGCTCACTTGCGGTGTCGAACGGGTAGCCGACTTGGGAGTATCTGCCGCCGTCGAAGCTGAGTGGCAGGAGGGCACCTTTGACGTCTTCGTCCTTCGCCTCATCCATTCAGCCAGTCTATCCAGTCAGCGAAGATCGGTGGTACGCCACTGGAGAACGTATTGCGAAGACCCCGAGAGCGAGCGCAGCAGCGCTCGCTCTCGGGGTCTCGTCGCGTCAGTAGGGGAACATCACGTGCGAGTACTGCAGGTCCTCGACTCTCTCGGCCCGCTCGAACTCTTCGCGGGCCTCCTGGGCGACCTCGGCAGCGCTCACTGCGCCGTAGCAGCTCGTCGGTCCGTCGGGAAAATCGTCGAGGATGCTGAGCACCTCCTCGACGTACCGCTCGACGCCGAGGCCGTTGAAGCACTTGCGCGGCGGCGAGGCGGTCACGCGGGCCTGGTGGAACTCGGGCACCTGGCCGAGCCGAGTCCTGCCCGGCCTCACGTCGCCGGGCAGGGCTTGGACCTTGACGACGCAGGAGATGCCGACCCCTGAGTCGCAGCTCGGGCAGACAGTGAGCAGTGGTCCTGCGTGGGCTGCTCGCTCGTCGAGGGGCGCGAGCGGATCATTCATCGTCGCTCACGATCTCCGTGCCGTGCTCGTCGAACTGCCGCCAGCCGTAGCCGAGACCCTCAAGCTCCTCGTAGGTGAACGAGCCGTCGGCCGCGATCGAGTACAGCCGCACCTGGCGGTCGTCGATGGTGCGCTCGAGCCAGAGCTCGCCCGTGGGCTCGCCCTGCTCGTCGGTCTGGTTCGCTACGAACGCCGTGCCGGGAGCAGTCAGCTCGTCGATGGTCTCCCACTGAGCGTCGGTGGGCTCGATGTGGATGATGCGCCTGGCCATGGTTCAGCTCCTGTTCCTGTCTCCGCAGTAGTCGCACGACCCGTCTGCTGCGCTGTTGCTGTAGTAGTCCGAGTGGATTCCGGATGGCTCCTCGGGGCAGGGGAAGTCCTGCCCGGCTGTGTAGCGCCCCCACGCCAGGACGAACGTGTCGACCTCGCCGTTGTACGCCGCGTAGGCGTCGATGAGGCTGCTCACCGGCGCCGAGGGGAAGGCGCTGCTCGCGAGCACAGGTTGGCGCACCTCCGAGACCCGTCCCACCGTGTTCGCGACGTCGACGAGTTCATCGATCCATCGGGTGCGGGCGATCTCGTCGCATGCCGCCCAGGCCCTGCTGTCCAGTTCCACGGTCAGCTGCACCGTCGGTTCCGGGCCATACGGCACGCCTGCTCGGGCCGAAGACTGCGTTTGTCGCCCGGTGCCGGCCTCGAACGGGCTCGGGCCCAGCAGCTCTGCGTCGGTGTCGTAGTAGCCGAGCAGGTCGCGCTGCTCGCGGGCGAGCTCGCCGACGGCACGGTGCAGAGCGATGAGGTCGTGCAGGCGCGCCTCGTCATCGCTCATGTCGTCGCGTCCGACGTTCCATCGGAACTGCTCGGTGTGGCTGCGGGCGTTGCTCTCGATCGTCATGGCCTGGCCTCTCCTTCGATCTGCAGCGCTCCGAGGAGCACCTCCACGAGTTCCCAGAGGCGCTCGATCTCTTCGTCGTTGCTGTCTCCGTGGGCTGCGTCCACGGCCGCGCCGTGAGCCTCGGCGATCCGTTGCTCGGTGACGGGCAGCAGAACCGCCTGCTGGCTGTGGCTCTCGGCGGTCGGGAATACGAGCGGCGTGGCGCGCTCGATGACGCGCATGCGTTGCACGCGTGATCCGTGCGGACGCAGCTGGATCTCCTCGACTGCCTCGCAGACGCCCGCCTCGACGAGCGCAGCAGGCAGTTCGAAGTGCTCGCTGTAGTCGCGCACGAACACCTCGCCGGGGAAGGCGACGTACCCCGAGGACAGGAGGTCGATGCTGAGCACCTCGCTGTCCCCATCGTCGAACGCGAGCACGAGGGCGTGCTGTGTCGGGTCGTGCTGCAGCTGGCCCGTCAGCTCTATCTCGTCGAACGAGAGCGCGACATGATCCCTGATCGTCTTCCAGTTCACCGCTGCCCTCCTCTCATCTGCACCGCGAGGGCTTCGATCGCTTCCGGGCCTTCGGCAGTCCGTCCAGGGTGCTCGGCTCTCCACTCGTCGAGCTGCGCAGGCACGAAGCTCGGATCATGCAGCAGACTCGCGCCGATCTCGTCCAGCGAGCGCAGCTCCGGCTGGTCTGTGCCCATGAAACTCGTCCAGCCGTCGGAGCCGACGACGAGAGCGTCCCGCACCGGGACGTCGCCGGCCTGGAGCACATCGTTCAGGATCGCCGTCAGCACGCCGTGGGGACTCGCCGCGGGCTGCTCGGTGAGCAGTGACGCAGTGTCGATCACCACGGCCACGGGGCCGAGGCTCCTGATCGCGAGCTCCGCGACCTGGCGGATCCACGCTTCGAGCTCGGGGCCGGGGGTGCCCAGCTGATCCTCGAGCCGCTCGGGCAGGTCGATGCGGACTGTGCCCGTCGTCCTCTTGCCGTCGAACATGACCACGAAGCAGCTCTCGGGCGCGCTCATGCCAGTGAGGCGCGGCAGAGCCGCGAGGAAGTCAGCAGAGCTGGTGGCTCGGAGGATGGTGGGCGTGGAAGGTACTGCGGTCATGGTCGTGCTCCTCGGATCGTCCTGATGGTCTGCTCTGCGAGGCGCCACGCGTCGTCGGCTGCGCGCACGTCCTCCTCGCTGTAGTCGCGGGTGGTCTCCGCCTGGTGCTGGAAGTCGTCGCGGCCGCGCTGGGCGAGCTCGACGAGGGCGCGGAGCCCGGCGAGCGCGTCCTCGTCCAGGACGAGCACCCTGTCGCCGTCGATCTCGACGGCGCTGTCGTCGCTGTGCGTCTCGATGCTCAGCAGATGGCCCGGGGCTCCGTCGTCGCGGCGCTTGCCGACGATCGTGAACACGGTACGCGATTCGTCGTCATCGAGGTCGACGAGGCCGTATCGGTCGGGGTGCTCCAGCGACCAGGGCTGCGGTTCGAGCCGTTCGCCGGTGTCGTAGGGGGTGAGCGTAGTCATCATGCTGCCCTTTCTGTCCTGCTGTTGGCTGAGACGAGTGCGAGCGCGTCTGCGCCGCTCGTCACGAGCTGCGCAGTGCCCTGCTGGATGAGCGCGTGGCATCCGGCGGACGCGGCACTGGTGACCGGCCCCGGCACGGCGCCCACCGGTCTGCCGAGACCGTGGGCGATCTGCGCGACTCCGAGGGAGCCGGAGCGCATGCCAGCCTCGGTGACCACCACGGCACGCGACAGCGCAGCGATGATCCTGCTGCGCATGATGAACCGGTGCCGCGTGGGCGCGAGGCCAGGAGGCATCTCGGAGACGAGCGCGCCGTGCTCGGCGATCCGCTCGATGAGCTGAGCGTGGCCTGCGGGGTACGGGCGGTCGAGGCCGCCGGCGAGCACGGCGATCGTGGGAGAGTCCTCGGCCAGCGCTGCGCGGTGCGCTGCAGCGTCGACGCCGTAGGCGGCTCCGGAGAGCACCGCTGTTCCGGCTGCTGCGAGCTGTGCAGCGATCTCTGTCGTGACGTGGGCGCCGTAGCCGGTGCAGGCGCGCGCACCTGTGATCGCGACTGAGGGAGACGAGAGGAGAGCAGCGTCTCCGCGGACCCAGAGCATTATCGGCACAGCAGGGCCGATCGAGCCCATGCCTGGCAGCTCGTCCAAGGAAGCTGGCCACGGCTCGTCGCCAGAGAGCACAGGGACCATGCTGTGCTGGCGGGCAGCGTCGATCGCTCGGCGAGCGGCGTCGATGCTGAGGCGCGCCAGCTCAGAGGTCTTCGCCCATGACGCAGGGTCGGCCACGAGCTCGGCGGCGGTGCTCTCTCGGAGGAGGCCGCAGAGCCTGCGGTCGCCGGGCTCTACAGCGAGCGAGAGCGCGACGCGGGCCTCGAGCTCCTCTGTGCTCGCTGGTGTGCGGGATCCTGCTGCCTGGGTGCTGTTCACGATCATGGTTCCTCTCGTCGGAGACGGGTGCTTCTGATGCGCTCCCGGCGCGGTGTGCCGCGCAGAGGCTGTCCATCAGGGCCTACTCGGTGGACAGTTTCCGCCGCCGCGCGATCTCGCGTAAAATGAAGTCATTGGAACTGTCGCATGACAGCAATGACGAAAGGTCTTAGACATGGTTGAGCAGATGATGCAGAACGGCCGCGTCTACGGGTACGCCCGGGTCTCCTCGACCGACCAGAACCTCGACCGCCAGCGAGAGGCGCTCGCAGGCGTGGACGTGCTCGTGGAGGAGATGGTCTCGGGCAAGAGCCGCGACGACCGCGAGAAGCTGCGGACGCTGATGGACTTCGCCCAGGCCGGTGACACGATCCGCACCAAGAGCATCGACCGCCTCGCGAGGAACACCCGCGACCTGCTCGACATCATCGACGAACTGCTCGCCAAGGGCGTCTCCGTCGAGTTCGTCGACACGCCCCAGCTGAGCGTCTCGACGAAGGAGGGCCGGGCGATGATCACGATCTTCGCCGCCTTCGCGCAGCTGGAGCGCGAGTCGATCCGGGAGCGCCAGCTCGAGGGCATCGCGATCGCCAAGGCCGCCGGCAAGTACGAGAAGGCGCCGAAGCTCGCGCCGGAGCAGATCGAGGATGCGCGCAGGCGCATCTCTGACGGCGTCCCCAAGGCGAGGGTTGCCCGAGAGCTCAGCGTGAGCCGCCAGACGCTCTACGCGGCGCTCAGCGGTTCCGGCAAGTACGCAGAGGCCGCGGCATGATCACGGCGTGCTCTCGCCCTCGTCGGGGAACCTCGATCTGAAGTCGCTGACCCCGATGCGAAGCACGGCCGCGATCTCGTGGTCTGCGTAGCCCACTGCCCGGGCCTCGGCTACGCAGGCTCGGCGCACGCCGTGCACCTGCTGCTGGACGAGCACGAGAGCGCTTAGCATGTCCGGCAGGGCCGGTGCGCGCGCGACGAGCTCCGCGAGGCTCTGGAGGTCGGCCACAGCCTCGACGCGCGCAGACATTGCTTCGAGTTGGATCGCCTCGCGGCTGCGCGCCGCCAGCGCAGGGGGCTGAGCGTAGATGCGGGTCATTGCGCCTCCTGGTCCGGGCTGGTCTGGTGAGTGGCGGATGGGCGAGCGCAGCCGGTCAGCCGAGCTCGTAGTCGCCGGGGTCGGTTCTCGGATCAGCAGGGTCCGGGTCCGCACTCATGCCGAGCAGCAGCTCGAGCTCTGCCAGGGATCTGCCCACGAGGAGGCGCTCCTGGTGGAGGGCGTGCGCTGCCTTAGTGGTGACGCCGCGACGCCGTGGGTCGTCGACGGCATCCCAGAACAGCTCGCCGGCGGCAGGCTCCTGCCACATGGCCGAGCTGTGCCAGAGGTCTGTTGACCACGGGCCGTGCACGGCGTGCACCGTGTGCTTGCTGGCACCATCTCCAGCACCCGTGACCGAGCTGAGGCAACGCCACTTCCGCTCGAGGCCGTCGAGCAGGTCGATGCTGCTCTCCACGATGGTCTTGAGCGACCGCGAGGTAAGCGCGATGCACACCTCGCCGCGGGCCAGCATGGGCAGCGTGAGTGCGCCGTCGAGGCTGCCTGCCAGCAGCGCGACGACGACGGGGTGATGGCTTGTCCAGCGCGCCCGAGGCTGTGCTGCCCTGTCCTGCGAGAAGGACATCACCAGCAGGCCGGACACGGGGGCCGCAGTCGCAGCGGGCGCATCGTCGGGCGCTTCTGCATCGCTGTACGGGTCAGTGCCGGCGTTCAGCACGGCGTGCAGCGGGCAGAGCTGCTGGAGCCCCGCGAGGCGCGCAGCGTCGATCGTGAGCGAGGCGAGGGCGCGCAGGCCAATCTGCTCGACGAGGCGGTGCTGCAGCAGGTCGGGCGAAGCGAGCTGCAGCGCTCCGGCGTAGGCGGCGTCGTAGTCGGCCTGCGTGGCGAATCTGCCAGCCTCGCGGGCCAGCTCTACCGCTCGGGCAGCGTCCCAGACGTCGTTCGGCCAGTCGTAGCCGTTGTGGTTCCACCAGTCGCCTGCGTAGTCGGGGTAGTCGGCGTAGTGCATGGTCGGGATCTCCAAATCAGTACGCAAAAATGAAGACGCCGCCGTCTGGCGCGTCTTCTGTTGCGTAAGAATGGGCTTCGTCGGCTGCGAAGCGGTCCCAATCGAAGTAGGACTGTAGCACATCCGGGATGCCCTCGAACATGGCCGTGTCGTCCGCGAGCTGCTCGAGGTAGTCGCGGAAGCTCTCGTAGTGGCCGCAGTACTTGTCAATGAAGTCGCTCACGACTGGCAGGTCGCTGCTTCCCTGGGCGGTGTAGGAGCCGGAGCGCACCCACGCGAACAGGGCAGGGCGGAGGTGCTCGTCCGCTTCTTCGATCGTCTCTGCCCAGCGAGCAGCATCGTGAGGACTCATCTCGCCACGCACGGGTATGTTCTCGTGGTCCATCACCCAGAGCTCCTCGCAGCCCTGGCGGACTCGCGAGGGGCTGCCGTGGACCTCGGCGAGGCCGATCCCGTCGGCACCCGCGGCGTCGAACCACTCGCCGACGAGGCGGCCAGCGTTGTAGCAGGCCAAGCAGCTAATGAAGACGCGCGGAGTCGTGTCCTCCATAGCAGCAGCAGTCATGACAGCCCCTTCCTTCGCGGGATGCCCCGGCCGCGGCGCAGCCAGCGGCCCAGCGAGGAGAGCTCAGGCTCTGCGGGAGGAGAAGCGCACAGCAGACTCTGCCTGTTCATAAGCTCCGAATCAGTTGACATTCGTCAACCACTCCCGAGGCTTGACAGCGATCAGTGCGCTGAGCGTAGGGTCGTCAGTATGAGCGCAGACGACGAGCACAGTGCGGTGCCCGAGTTCAGCTGGGGCGACGCGGAGATCCCCGACGACGCGACTGTCCAATATGGCGACGGGAGCGGCAACGAGGACTACCGGACCTGCAGTACCTGCGGTGGCGACTGCGAGCCGGAACCGGCGGGCGTAGACGGGCTCGGTGCGCGCGTGGCGTTCGTCTGCCCGGAGCACGGGCTGCACTCGATCGTGGATCCGTTCGCCGATCGGAGGTGAGCTGAGGACGCTCGCGATCCGTTCGAAGGTATGTTCGAATAAGCGTCGCGCTGGTTTGATCGCTGCGGGCCGCGCTGCGCCGGCGCACAGGACCGCGCCTTCGGGCTCCGCCCTCGCCGCGTCCCCGTGCCCGGCAGTGCTCCGGCCTGCGGCCTGCGCCTGGGTTCCGCTCGGACATCGGCCTGCGGCCGAGTCCGGCTCGCATCAGGGCAGGCCAGGAGGGAGGAGTGCGGAGTGGTGCGCTCCAGACGGCTGCGAGAGCACCGCAGCGGCTCCTCGCAGAGCGTCTGCTGCACCCTGTGGCACTTTTGTGGCAAAACGGGTTTCAAAAGTGCCACAAGCAAAATCCGCATGATTCCGCGGTTATTCCGGGTTCTGCGCCTGGATCTGTGGCATTTCTTGTGGCACTTTTATTTCGTTTTTGCCACAAGAGATCCGCATGATTCCGCGGTTATTCGGACTTTGTGGCATTTGTGGCACTTTTTTCAGAAATACTTTCTTACGTGTACGCACGCGCGCACGCACGCACGCGCGCACGCACGCGCGGAACAATTCCGGAAAAAGTGCCACAAATGCCACAAGCGCCTCTTCGGAGCGCAAGATCGGCTCTACGACTGGGATCGCGGGGTGATTTCTTGTGGCAAAAACGGTTTCAGAATTGCCACAAGAATTGCCACAGGGCTGCCACGCGCTCCGCGCAGCGCAGTCTCGATGCGCATCAGATCGGCTCCACGACTGGGATCTGGGGCTGTGGCAGCCCTGTGGCAGCCTTGTGGCACTTTTTCTGCCACAAGGCTGCTGCGCACCCGCTGAGGCTCCTCCTTCTCCTCCCACCCCTGCCCTGATGGGAGAGCGCGGGCGCGGCGCAGCCGCGGGCCGCGCGCACCGGAGCGCAGCCCGGAGGGCGGAGCCTGGGCTCAGCGCATCAGGCAGCAGGCTCCCGCCACTCGATCCCGACGGTCTCCGCCGCGCCCTCCAGCGTGGTGATGCGCCTGCCCTGGCCCGCCCTCCGGATCGCGACGGTCATCAGCGCGTCGACGACGCTCCGGCGGCGCGCCAGGGTCGCGTGCTCCCACCACGCCCGGGCATCCCCGGAGGCCACGACGTCCGCGAGGGGATCCGCGCGGACCGCGCTCGCGATCCGGTCGATGACCGCGCGACGCTCCTCGGCCAGCTCGTCGAGCGCGGCCTCCGCAGCGGTCGCGCTCATCTTGCCCCGCGCGATGAGCGAGCCGATGCTCTCCTCACGCTTCTCCAGCGCGATGCGCTGAGAGGTGAGCAGCCCGACGTCGGGCCCCTGCTCCTTCGCCACGAGGAGGTCGCTCGCATCGGGCTGCTCGAGGCGGAGGATGCAGACCTCCTTCACGAACTCGTCGATGATGTCCCCGTTGCGCATGAAGTGCCCCTCGACGCAGCGGTACGCGTGGTAGCGCTTGGCGGGCGCCCTGCCCGAGCCGTCCACGCGGGGAGTGGGGTGGGTCTCGCCGCTGGCGGCGCGCACCGGCCTGCGGCAGCCGGGGACGGCGCAGACGGCGAGGCCGCTGAGCAGCCACCTGCGCGCCGTGCCGCTGTGCGTCGGCTTCACGCCCACGAGCCTGCCCCTGGTGGCGGCGACGGTCGCCTCGTCGATGATCGGCTCCCATGCTCCCGGCGCGCATTCCGCGAGGTCGATGCTCGAGATGTCGAAGCGGCCCGTCTCCTGCGAGGGCGGCAGCAGCGCGGCGTAGAGGGGGTTCATCAGCACGCGCCGCACGGTGCTCGCGCCCCACTGGGCCTCTGCGCGGGTGCGCCTGCCATCGGTGTTCAGGTCGCGCGCGATCTGGCCGAGCTTGGCGCCGGCGAGGAACTCCTCGAAGATGCGCTTCACATCGGCGGCCTCGTCGTGGTCGACGCTGTACCGGGTGCCGCGCTCGTCGCGCTGGATCGCAGGGACCCACCTGTAGCCGTGCGGGGTGCGGCCTGCCGTGGGGTGGCCCAGCTTCCGTCGCTCGACGGCGTAGCGCTCGGTGCGCTGCGCCTTCTGCTTCACTTCGCGCTCGGCGAAGAGCACCAGGAACTTCAGCGAGAAGTCGTGCGTGGGGTCGTCGGTGTCGATGCTGCCGCGCACCGTGAGCACTCGCATGTCCCTCTTGGGCGGCCGCAGCTCGAGGATGTCGCCGAGGCTCCGGGTGAGGCGGTCGGTGTCGTTGACGAGCACCGCGTCGAAGGCGCCGTCGTCGAAGTCCTTCAGCATTCGGGCCCAGCCGGTCCCGGGTCCGCGCTCCTTCGAGCCGCTGGTGGCGTCGTCCTCGTACACGTGGACGATCCGCCAGCCCCGGCGCTTCGCCTCCGCCCGGCAGTCGTCGACCTGCTGCTTGATGCCCTGCTCCTCGTGCACCGACTGACGGGCGTAGACGACGACTTTCAGCTGGTCAGAAGCAGATTCTTTGCGCACGGCATCCATCTTAGTTCAAATATGCCATTGAAGGGCTACGGCGGCCGCCGTGGCCTTCGCCGGCCTGCTCGTCGCCATCATGCAGTCCGCCGAGATCCGCGGCATGCTCGTGCAGCTCGTCGAGAACGCGCTCGGTGCGGGCACGTGAGCGCTGGGCTCGCCTGCGCGCTGACGAGCGCGGGGCGGTGACCGCGGAGTTCGCGATCGTGCTGCCGGTCGTGGTCGCCGTGCTCGGTCTCGTGATCGGCGCGATCACCCTCGCGGCGCACCGGATCACGCTGGTCTCGCTCGCCGCAGAGATCGCCCGGTTCGAGGCGCGCGGCGACACCGCACAGGCGCGGAGCCGAGTCGCGGCGCTCGCCCCGGGGATCACGGTGTCGCGCCGCAGCGACGGGGCACTCCACTGCGTTGAGCTGCGCGCCGCCCCCGTGGGCGGCCTCCTCGATGCGATCGCCGTCGGCGCGGAATCCTGCGCGGCGGAGAGCGGCGCTGTCAGCGGAGCGCAGCGATGAGCGCGCCAGCAGCGCTCGCCTGCGCGGCGGCCGCGGTCGTCATCGGGCTCCCCGTGGTCGCCGCGGCCGCCCAGCTGGAGGCGCGGCACACCGCCGCGGCCGCGGCGGACGCCGCAGCGCTCGCCGCAGCGGATGCGGCGGCCGGGTGGATCGACGCCGAGCCGTGCGCGGTGGCGGGGGAGGTCGCCACGGCGCACGGGGGCACCCTCGTCTCCTGCGCCGTCGACGCCTCCAGTGGCGCCGCGCGGCTCAGGGTTGCCAGCGCCGCCCCGATCCGGGCCGAGGGGCGGGCACGCGCGGGGCCCGAGCCGCTCCCCGCGCCCGGCGCGGGCGCTGCGACAGGCTGGGTGTGGCCCGCGGCGACTCGCACCGTGTCGCAGGAATTCCACGACGGCCTCGCCATCGATCTCGACGTCCCGTCCGGTTCCGCGCTCGCGTCGCCCAACGCCGGGGTGGTGGTGTTCGCCGGCCCCGACGGCGGGGGCATCCCCGCCCCGTGCCAGGCAAACCCCGGGTGGTGGCGCGGGCCAAACGTGTCGGTCGTGATCCGGCACCTGGTGGACGGGGTGGCGATCTACAGCTCCCACAACCACGTTGCCCCGGGAAGCCCGGAGTCCCTCGGCGTTCGGGTGGGCACCCCGGTGGCGGCTGGCCAGCAGGTGGCGCGGGCGGGGATGAGCGGGTGCACCTCGGGGCCCCACACCCACTTCACCATGTCTTCGACGCCCACGAACGCGTTCCCGGATCTGAACCCGTTCGACTACCTTGGGCAACCGTGAGCCGCGCGCCGCGGGCCCGCGAACTGGACCTGCACGAGGTGGGCCCCATAATAGAGAGGAGAAGAAGCGAACTGAATCGATGGTGGATTCTCACGCGACACTGTGTATCGTTTCGATGCAGAACCCTGAGTGGCAGTGGCGGGTCCGCCCGCAGTGAGCTCGAAGCAACGAAGGAGACCCCGTGGCGGGTACGAAAAAACTTGTGATCGTCGAGTCGCCGACCAAGGCGAAGACGATTGGCGGCTATCTGGGCGATGACTATGAGGTCATTGCGTCTGTGGGGCACGTCCGCGACCTCGCGGAACCCTCGGAGCTGCCCGCAGAGCTGAAGAAGGGGCCGTTCGGTCGGTTCGCCGTCGACGTCGAAAACGACTTCGCGCCGTACTACGTGGTCAACGACAACAAGAAGAAGACCGTCTCAGAGCTCAAGCGCGCCCTGAAGGACGCCGACGAGCTCTGGCTCGCAACTGATGAGGACCGCGAGGGAGAAGCGATCGCCTGGCACCTCCTGGAGGTGCTGAAGCCGAAGGTTCCCGTGCGGCGCATGGTGTTCCACGAGATCACGCAGGACGCGATCGAGCAGGCGAAGCAGAACACCCGCGACCTCGACACGGCCCTGGTCGATGCGCAGGAGACCCGTCGCATCCTCGACCGCCTCTACGGCTACGACATCTCACCGGTGCTGTGGCGCAAGGTCGCACCCAAGCTGTCGGCCGGCCGCGTGCAGTCGGCCGCCACTCGCCTCGTGGTCGACCGCGAGCGCGAGCGCCAGGCGTTCCACGCCGCCGAGTACTGGGACCTCAGCGCCACGTTCGAGCCGGGTGCCGATGCACCGGACCCGACCGCGTTCGCCGCGCGCCTCGTGCGGCTCGACGGGCAACGCCTCGCAACCGGCAGCGACTTCGGCGACGACGGAAAGCTGACCGCCAGGGCCGAGAAGGCCGGCACCGTGCCGCTCGCGCAGCAGCGGGCTGAGCGGCTGGCCGCGCTCCTCACGCCGAACGCCACGGCCGCGGTGAAGTCCGTCGAGACGAAGCCGCACACCCGCCGCCCGGCGGCGCCGTTCACCACGTCGACGCTGCAGCAGGAAGCCTCGCGCAAGCTGCGCTACAGCTCCCGCCAGACCATGTCGTTCGCGCAGTCGCTCTACGAGAACGGCTACATCACCTATATGCGTACCGACTCGCCCACGCTCTCGCAGCAGGCGATCCAGGCGGCCCGCAGCCAGGCGTC
The DNA here is from genome assembly GCF_004217175.1 of Leucobacter luti. Taxonomy (GTDB): domain Bacteria; phylum Actinomycetota; class Actinomycetes; order Actinomycetales; family Microbacteriaceae; genus Leucobacter; species Leucobacter luti. The sequence continues at coordinate 561,732 of NZ_SHKI01000004.1, read as the reverse complement.
CGAGCTGTACGGTGCGCAGACCATCCCCGATAAGCCGCGCGTCTACACCGGCAAGTCGAAGGGCGCCCAGGAGGCGCACGAGGCGATCCGTCCCGCGGGCGACACGTTCCAGCGACCGACCGAGCTCAAGGGCAAGCTCACCCAGGGTGAGCACGCGCTGTACGAGCTGATCTGGAAGCGCACCGTCGCCAGCCAGATGGCCGACGCGAAGGGCTCGACCGACACGGTCACCCTTGAGGCCACCGTCACCGAGGATGATCGCTCGGCGCCCACCGCGGTTGAGTTCACCGCCAGCGGCACCGTCATCACCTTCCCCGGCTTCCTCCTTGCCTACGAGGAGGGCCGCGACGAGAAGCGCGGCGACGCCGAGCAGAACGTGTCGCTGCCGCAGCTCGCCTCCGGACAGCGCCTCGACGTGGTCAACCCCGAGGCGAAGGGCCACGAGACGAGCCCGCCGCCGCGCTACACGGAGGCGAGCCTCACCAAGCGCCTCGAAGAGCTCGGGATCGGCCGCCCCTCGACCTACGCTGCGATCATCAGCACGATCATGGACCGCGGCTACGTCACCAAGAAGGGCCAGGCGCTCGTTCCCAGCTGGATCGCGTTCTCGGTGGTGCGCCTCCTCGAGGAGCACTTCAGCGCGCTCGTGAACTACGATTTCACGGCCGAGATGGAGAGCGACCTCGACCGCATCGCCGCCGGCGAAGCCGATCGCAGCAAGTGGCTGGGGGAGTTCTACTTCGGTTCAGACTCGCACCCCGGCCTCCGTGGCGTCGTCGACAACCTCGGCGAGATCGACGCACGCGCGATCAACACGATCCGCATCGACGACCAGATCTCGCTGCGCAACGGCAAGTACGGACCGTACCTCGAGGTCTTCGACGAGAAGAGCGAGGTCGGTGAAGACGGCGCGCTCAAGGCGCGCACCGTCAACATCCCCGACGGGCTCGCACCTGACGAGCTGACGCCCGCGAAGGCGCACGAGCTCGCCGAGGCCGAGCCGGCCGAGGACCGCGTGGTGGGCCTGCACCCGGTCACCGGCAAGCGGGTCATTGCAAAGAACGGCCGCTTCGGCCCGTACGTGACCGAACTGCCAGACGAGGACGAGGAGCTCCCCAAGGGGCAGAAGCCGCGTACCGCGTCCCTGTTCAAGAGCATGGACCCCGCGACCGTCGACCTCGACACGGCCGTGGCCCTCCTCGACCTCCCGCGCGTGGTCGGGGTGGATCCCGAGACGAACGCCGAGATCACCGCCCAGAACGGTCGCTACGGCCCCTACCTCAAGAAGGGCACGGACACCCGCTCCCTCACGAGCGAGGACGAGATCTTCACGGTCGACCTCGCCGGGGCGCAGGAGCTCTTCGCACAGCCGAAGTACGGCGCCCGGAAGGCCGCGAGCGCGCTCAAGGAGTTCGAGGCAGACCCCGTGAGCGGCAAGCCGGTGCGCGTGCGCGACGGCCGCTTCGGCCCCTACGTCACCGACGGCGAGACCAACGCCACGATCCCGCGCGGCGACAGCGTTGAAGACATCACCTTCGAGCGCGCGATCGAGCTCCTGGCGATCAAGCGCGCAAAGGGCCCCGCGAAGAAGAAGGCACCGGCAAAGAAGGCAGCCGCGAAGAAGCCCGCCGCGAAGAAGGCGCCCGCGAAGAAGGCCGCGGCCAAGAGCGGCGAGGCCAAGACCGTCGACCCTGCGCGCTCGGCAGCGGCGAAGAAAGCGGCGGCAACCCGCGCCGCGAAGAAGGCGGCCGCCGAGGCCGCCGCCGCGGAGTAGGCGGGGCGCACACACCGTGAACCACGCCGCAGAGCGCGCCACGACTCAGCCCTCGAACGGGACCTTCATCACGTTCGAGGGCGGAGACGGCGCCGGGAAGACCACCCAGGCCGAACTGCTGAGCGCGTGGTGTGCGGAGCGCGGCCGCGAGGTCGTGCGCACCCGCGAGCCCGGCGGTACCCCGCTCGGCGTCGAGGTGCGGCGCCTGCTGCTGCACGGCGGCGACGCGATCGGCGCGGTCGACCCGCGGGCCGAGGCGCTGCTCTACGCCGCCGACCGCGCGCAGCACGTCGCCGCGGTGGTGCGTCCGGCCCTCGACCGCGGCGCGGTCGTGGTGCAGGACCGCTACATCGACTCCTCACTCGCCTACCAGGGCGCCGGTCGCGTTCTCGACCCGGCCGAGGTGCGCGGCCTGAGCGAGTGGGCGGTGCAGGGCCTGTGGCCCCACCTCACGGTGCTCCTCGACATCGCCCCCGCCGCGGCCGCCGCGCGCCGTGCCGCCCGCGGCGGCACCGCGGACCGGCTTGAGGCCGAGGCCGAGGCGTTCCACCGCGCCGTCCGCGACGGCTTCCTCGCCCTCGCCGCGGCCGAGCCCGAGCGCTATCTCGTCCTCGACGCCACGCGCCCCGCTGCAGAACTGCACGCCGCGATCACCGCCAGGGTCGCCGAGCTCGACGGCGCGAGCGCGGTCTAGCCGCGGCGCGCTACGAGCTGAGCACCTGCGCGCCGACCAGGGTCTCGAACTCGGCGATGTCGTTCACGCCCTCCCACGCGGCCGCGAGCGCGCGCGCCGCGACGAGCACGCCGCGGGCCGCGGGTGCGCGCAGCGCAGGCTCGAGCGACTCGATGTCGCGCACCTTCGCCGCGCCGACGATTCGCCGCGCCATCTTCGCCGCCGCGAAGAGGAACGCCTCCTGGCGGATGCGCGCGAGTCGCCGCTGCGCGAAGGCCGCACCGAAGAGGCGCGTCTCGTGCCAGGACTCGGAGCGGGCGACGAACTCGCGCTCGAACCCGTCCCAGGTCTCGGCCACGAGGCCCAGCGCCCACGCCGCACGCTCGTGCTCGCCCAGCGCGGTGGCCCGGGCCGCCGCGAAACTGTAGTTCGCGAACAGGGCGCCCAGGTCGAACGCGATGGGGCCGTAGAACGCGAACTCTGAGTCGAACACCTTCACGGAGTCGGCAACTGCCCCGTCGGCGCTCTCCGAGGCGCTCCGAACCATGATCGATCCGGTGTGCAGGTCGCCGTGGATGAGCGCCTCGGCCTGCGTCATGAACCGCCATTTCGCCTCCGCCATTGCCGCGGCGAACGCGGGGTCGGCCGCGAGCGCTGCCGCGTCGGTAGCGTTGTCGGGAAGCACCTCGTTGCGGCCCGCGTCGAACACCGGCTCGGTGAAGACGAGGTCCTCCGTGATGGTGCACAGCTCGGGATTCTGGGTCTCGGCGATCCGCTGCGAAATGAGCCCGCGATCCTGCCCGAGGATCGACGTGCCGACGGCCAGTGCGGCGACGTACGTGCCCACCCGGCGCGCGACCTCCTCGTGCCGCTCCGAGCGGTTGAGCGCGTCGCGCCACACGGCGTGATCGGAGAGATCCTCGAGCGCGAGAATGTAGCGCTCAGGGTCGTAGAGGATCACCTCGACGACGAGCTCGGGCGTGAGGGCGTGGTGGGTCTGCAGCGAGTCTGCCTCACGAGCGGCGCGCTCCGGCGTCATGGGCCAGCCGGCGCCGGTCATGCGCACGTAGGGGAGCGACTGCTTGAGGATGATGCCGCGGCCGTCCTCGTCGAGCACGTGGAAGACCAGGTTGAGGTTGCCGTCGCCGATCTCGCGCACCGAGGCGATGCGGTCCGCGTCGATCCGATCGTGTGTCTCCGGACGCGACCGGAGGTACTCGCCGATGTTGTCGGCGTCGAGGAAGGTGTACTCGTGAGACATATTGGGTGCCTTTCGTAGCGTGAGTGCGGTGCCGCGGGATCCGGGGGTGCTGCCGCCCGCGACGGGGCGGGCGGCAGCGCGGTCAGGTCGCGGGCGTATACCGCGCCTTCTTTCGGGACAGGGTGAACGAGAACAGCAGCGCGACGATCACGACGAGTCCCTTCGCGGTGTCCTGGTAGTAGTACTCGAAGCCCATCATCGTCATGCCGGTGAGCACGATCACCACGAGCACCGCGCCCAGCAGCGTGCCCCAGGCATTCGGCTTGTTCAGGCCGAGCACCGAGGTGCCGACGAGCGCCACGGCGACGGCTTCCAGCAGGCTCGACGCGCCGGCGTTCACGTCGCCCTGGCCGATCCGCGCCACCAGGATGATGCCAGCGACGGAGGCGAAGAGCGAGGAGACCACGTAGGCCGCGCCGCGGTGGAAGCCGACGCGGATGCCCGAGAGGCGCGCGGCCTCGGGGTTCGCGCCAATTGCGTAGAGGATACGGCCCCACGAGGTCTTCGTGAGGATGAACCAGCAGGCCGTCACCATGACGAGCATCACGATGACCGGGATCGGAACCGGCCCAACGGTGCCGCGGTCAATGAGGAGGAACGCGGGGTCGAACTTGCCCGGGGCCGAGGTGCCGTCCGGCATGGTCATCCCGGAAGACACCGACTGGCCCGAGACGGGGATCATCTTGGCACCCTGGATCACGAACATCATGCCGAGCGTGGCCAGCAGGTCGGGGATCTTGCACACCACGATGAGGAACGCGTTCAGCAGCCCGACCGCGAGGCCGGCGATGAGCACGAAGGTGATCGCCATTCCAGCGGTGAGGTTGTAGAACACCATGGTCATCGCCGCGAGCTGCACGCTGAGGCCCGCGACTGAGCCGATCGAGAGGTCGAGGCCGCCGACGATCATGCTGAACATGACGCCGAGGCCGAGGATCGCCGTCACCGACGCGAACTTCAGCATCGAGAACATCGAGTTCGTGGTGGCGAACGCCGGCTCCGTGATCGCAAAGAAGGCGAACGCGATCACGGTGACCGCCAGGAAGCCGTACTTCACCACGATGTCGCGGACGCGGTCAGATGTCGAGATCCGCACCTGGGCTGGGATTGCTGTTGTATCGGCCATCTCAGGCCACCTCCGTCATGCTGTTGATGATCTGTTCGTTGCGGATGTCTGCGGCGCGGCCGTCGAGCGTAATGCGGCCCTCGACCATCACGATGATGCGGTCCGCCATCTCGCGGATCTCGTCGACGTCGCTGCAGATCATCACGACGGCACTGCCCTCGGCCGCCTGCTCACGCGCCCGCTGCGAGATGACCCGGCGGGCGCCGATGTCGACGCCGCGGAACGGCTCGTCGAGGAGCAGAACGCGCGGGGAGCGCTGCATCCAGCGCGCCACCATGACCTTCTGCTGGTTGCCGCCGGAGAGCGCGTCGAGCGACTGCTCCGGCCCGGTCGTGACCACGGAGAAACGGTCGATCGCGCTGGCGCCGGCGTCGCGCTCGCGCCCCGGCTTGAGGATGCCGCCGCGCACAAAGTCGGCCAGGAACGGGAGCGACAGGGTGCGCATCACCGACCACCCGGGGAGCATCCCCTGAGCGGCGCGGTCCTCGGGGACGAGGTACACGCCGCGGGTGATCGCCTGCTTGGGATCGCGCGGCGCGAACGGCCGCGCGTCGAGCTGCATCGAACCGTGGCCGAGCTTGCGCGCGCCAAACACGGTCTCAGCGAGCTCGGTCTTTCCGGCACCGATCAGGCCGATGATCCCGGTCACCTCGCCCGCCTGGATATCGAGGTCGATGGGCGCGCTCTCGGGGAGCACGCGGATGCCGCGAAGCGCGAGCGCGGTCGTCTCGCCGCGCAGCTCCTCGAGCTCGGCGGCGTCGGCGAGGACGCCCTCGCCGAGCATCGCCGCGACGGCGGCCTGCAGGTCGAACGGCAGCCGCTGCGCATTCACGATCCGGCCGTCGCGGAGCACGGCCAGGCGATCCGCGAGGGCATTGATCTCGCTGAGCCGGTGCGACACGTAGAGGATCGCCACGCCGCGATCCCGCAGCTTCGTCACGAGCGCGAAGAGTCGCTCCGCTTCGTTCTGCGACAGCGTCGAGGTGGGCTCGTCGAGGATGAGCACCTGCGGGGTCGTCGAGAGCGCGCGGGCGAGGAGCAGCATTTGGCAGTCGGCGATGCCGAGCTCGTGCACGTCCTGGCGCAGGAACGCGTCGTCCCAGTCGAGGTCGAGCGTCGCCGCGATCTCTCGCGCGCGCGGCAGGAGCGAGCGCAGCGACGCGATCGAGCGCACCTCCTTCAGCGCGATCTCCTCGAAGAGGAGGTTTTCGGCCACGCTCAGGCCCGGCACGATCGCATCGTCGATGCGCTGGTGCACCGTGCGCACGCCGGCGCGCGCCGCGGCCATGGGGGATTCGAAGTCGGTGGGCTCCCCCGAGAGGAGCAGCTCGCCGCCCGTTGGGGCGTGGACCCCGGCGAGGATCTTGATCAGTGTTGATTTTCCGGCGCCGTTCGCACCGAGCAGCGCCGTCACCGTGCCGGGGACGAGGTCGAGCTCAACGCCCTTCAGCACCCGGTTGGCGCCGAAGTTCTTCGTCAGCCCGACGAGGCGCAGCGCGGGTGCCTGCGGTGAATCCGTCGAATGCATGCGTGCACACTCCTCGTGGTGGAGCGGGTGCCGGGCGCTGGCCGGGCACCCGCTCAGGGGGTTAGAAAGAGACGACCGGGATCCAGTCGGCGCCCGAGACGTCTGAGATGTTGAGCTTCGGCTCGGCCGCGCGCAGATCATCCATGTTCTTGATGTCGTTCTCGCGGAGCATCTCCTGCGTCACGAGGATCGGCGGGAACTCCACCGTCGTCTCGTCCAGCTCACCGGCCATCTGCAGCGCGAGCGTGCGCATCACGGCGGCGCCGATCGCGTTCGGGTCGGTTGCGCCGGTCGCCGTCCAGCGGCTGCCCTCCGCCGTCATCAGCTCGATGTCGGCGGTCGAGATGTCGGCGCCGTAGACGAGGATGTCCTCGGTGCCCGGGACCTGGTCCAGGCCGGTCAGCGTGCCCTTCGCGAACTCGTCGTAGGGCGAGTAGATCGCCTTGATATCGGCGTTCGCCTGCACGGCCGCCGTCACCATCGGTGCGGAGTCGGTCGCCGAGGAGTTGGTGAAGTTGCCGGTCTTGAACTTCTGCTCCCAGCCCTGATCTTTCAGGTACTGCTGCCACACGACGTCGCGGCGGTCGAGCGGTGCGATCCCGTCGTAGTTGACGTACCCGACCGGCACGTCCTGGCCGATGTCCTTGGCCATCTGATCGAGCACGAGCGACGCCATGAGGGCGTCAGACTGCTGCGTCTGCACGGCCTCGGGAGCGCACTCCTTGATCTCGACGTCGTAAATCGCGACGACGATGCCCGCGTCGATCGCCTTGTTGACGCCCTCGCACAGGGTGTCGGGCAAGCCGTGGCGCACGATGATGCCCGAGACCCCCGACGCGATCGCCTGGTCGAGCTGCGTCGCCTGCGTGGCGTTGTCGCCCTGCGCGTCGAAGACCGAGAGCTCAACACCGAGCGCGTCGGCCTGCTGGCGGGTGCCGTTCAGGTACTGCTGGAAGTAGTCGCCCTGGCCCGACTGCTGCACGATGGCGATCTTGACGCCGTCCTCGTCGAACGGGGCCGGAGCGTCGGCGCTCGCCTCGGCGACCGCGCCGGAGTCGCTCGTGGAGCCCGAGGAGGCCGCGGGCTCGCCCTGGGTGCACCCGGCAAGGCCGAGCGCGATGAGTGCCGCGACGCTGAGCGCGGCGGTGGTGGTCTTTCGCATCATTGCGTTCCTTTCGGAGGGTGGTGTGGGTGGATCAGTTGGTCGCGGGGCCGGGGCCGAAGAGCGGCTGCGCGTCGGCTTTCGGCTCGACGACGCCGCGCTCGGTCACGATCGCGGAGATCAGGTCGTTCGGGGTGACGTCGAATGCGGGGTTGAAGGCCGTCACGCCGGGGGTGGCTACGGAGACGCCGCCAAACGCGAGGACCTCCTCGTCGCCGCGCTCTTCGATCTCGATCTCGTCGCCCGTGGCGGTCGCCTCGTCGACGGTCGAGTACGGCGCCGCGACGACGAACGGGATCCCGCGGCGCTCGCACGCGAGAGCCAGCGCCACGGAGCCCACCTTGTTGGCGGTGTCGCCGTTCGCGGTGATGCGGTCGGCGCCGATGACCGCGAAGTCGACGAGGCCGCGCAGAATCGTGCTGGAGGCCGCGCCGTCCACCTCAACGACGTGCGGGATGCCGTCGTGGTGCAGTTCCCAGCTGGTCAGCCGGGTCCCCTGGAGCAGCGGGCGGGTCTCGTCCACGTAGACGAGCTCAAGCTTGCCGCGGTTGTGTAGCTCGTGGAGAATTCCGTACGCGGTGCCCCAGGCCGCGGTCGCGAGGGCGCCGGTGTTGCAGTGGGTCACCGCGCGCAGCGGGCGGTCGCCCACGCGGGCGAGCAGCCAGTCGGCGCCGAGGCGCGACAGCTCGCGGTTCGAGCGCTCGTCGTCGGCGGCGATCGCGTGGGCCTCCGCGAGAGCGCGGTCGAAACCGGCGGCGCGGACGGCCGCGACCCGGCCGGCACCCCACGCGAGGTTCACCGCCGTGGGGCGCGCGTTCGCGAGTGCGTCAATCGTGGCCGTGAGCGTGTCCGCGTCCCACTGCTTGCGCTCTGCCTCAAGCAGCGCGAGGGCGACACCGTAGCCGCCGGCGGCGCCAAGTGCCGGGGCGCCGCGCACGGCGAGGCACTGGATCGCGTCGATCAGCTGCGAGACCTCCGTGATTTCGAGGTACACCTCCGCGCCGGGGAGACGAGTCTGGTCGATCAGGCGGATGTGTGAATCTGCTGCGGCGTCAATCCACTCGATAGCGCGAAACATAGTGTTGTCGATCCCTTCGACCTCAGTGTCGTACTCGCGGAGTGCGAGGTATCGCGAGAAAGCTATTCGGTTGACTGACAACTTGTCAAGTGAGATCAATCAATCGTCATTTTGGCAGTGTCCTAGACTGGGTGCATTGATTGCAGGGCCGCAGGTGCCCGCACACGAAGGAGGCGGGCATGGCACGGCCGGGATCACGCGTGGCGCTGGTTGCTGATGGGCTGCGGGCCGCCATACGCGCGGAGGAGTTTGGCGAGGGGGAGCGCCTCCCCACGGAGGCGCAGCTCGCCATGCGATTCGGGGTCTCTCGGCCCACGGTGCGCGCGGCCCTGCGCGAGCTCGAGACGATCGCGCTTGTGCGCACGCAGCACGGCGTTGGCACCTTCGTGTCGGAGAGTCCGGCGGTCACCGCGGGGCTCGAGCGGCTTGACTCGATCACCGAGTCGATTCGCAACACCGGGCGCGAGCCCGGAATGATCTACAAGGGGCGCGTGGTGCGGCCACTGATGCCGGACGAGGCGGAGAAGCTCCAGGTCGCGGGAGATGCGCACGCGCTTGAGCTGCGCCGCACGATCCTCGCCGACGGGGAGGTGGTTGCGTACTCGTACGACCTCATGCCGGAGGGCGTGTTCCCCGCCGGCGCGGATCCCGAGTCCGTGGTGGGTTCGCTCTTTGCATACCTGCGCAACGTGCGCGAGATGCACCCGCACCACGCGGTCGCGGAGGTACACGCCGTCCAGTCGGATCGCATCGGGTGGGACGTGCCGCTGGGGCGCTCGGCGCTCTACGTGCTGCTGGATCAGGTCCACTTCGACCGCTCGGATCGGCCGCTGCTGTACTCGCGCACGTATTTCCTTGAGGGGCGCTACGCGTTCACGATTCGACGCTCCGGGTAGGCGAATCGCCCGCGCAGCTGGACACCGTGCAGGGTTTTGTGAGAACCGCTGTCGCAATTTATGCTTCTGTTGTTTGACAACTGAGGTGTTCGTGGCAGAAAATAATGCGTGGTTCGCGCCATCCGAGTACGCTGGCGCGAAGCCCGACTACTTCGGCGGCCGCCGAAGCCCGCGCGAGCGCCAAGCTGAAAGAAGAACCGTATGTTGCACACGCACGAGGGGGCGGCAGCTGCCCTGGAACTCTCCGAAATCGGAGCCGACGTCGTTCGTCGCGGCCTCGTCCTCGCGAGCGGCGGAAACCTCTCGGCTCGGCTCGACGAAGAGCACTTCATCGTCACCGGATCCGGCACCTGGCTCGATCGACTCCGTCCCGGAGATTTCTCCGTGATCAACCTTGCCGGGACGGTGGTCTCGGGCAACCCGAGCCCGTCGAGCGAGTGGAAGCTCCACCAGCGCGCCTACCTCGCGCGGCCGGACATCACCACCGTGCTGCACCTGCACCCGCACCACGCGGTCCTGCTCGCCTCGCTCGGCATTGAGATCCGCCTTCTGACCCTTGATCACGCCTTCTATGTTGGCTCGATCGGCGTGACCCCGTTCTATCCAAACGGCTCGGACGAGCTCGCCGACACCGCGGCGGCGCAGCTGGTGGAGCACGACTGCGTGGTCATGCAGCACCACGGCTGCACCGTGGTGGGTGACAGCATCGAGATGACCTATCGCCGCGCGCTGAACCTTGAGGACGCCGCGAAGGCAACCGCGTTCGCGCGCCAGCTCGGCGACACCGAGACGCGCTTCCCGGCAGAGCACATGCCGGGCTTGCACCACGCCTAGGGACGCTGCTCCGGGCCGATTTCCCGCGCTGCCCGCTTGCCAGGGGCGCCCCTGATTCCAGATGACGCCCCTGTCTCCAGCGGCGCCCCTGACTCCAGTGGTGCCCCTGTCTTCAGCGTTACCACGCTCTCGCATCACCCCGCTTGTCGCAGAACCTCCGCGGCAAGCGGGGTTTTGTTTGGTCAACTTGAACATCAGATGAATGTAAGCATAGGGTAAGAGGCGTGCCCGTGCGCCCCGCAGAGTCGGTGGCCCCGCGGCTCGTCCCCCGCGTTGCTGCGCCTCTGAGTAGCTCCGTTTCCCCTGCCCCCCAACAGTAAGGAACACCGTGTCAATTCGCCCGCTCCGCACCTCCGCGGCAGCCGCCCTCGCCATCGGAGCCGCCCTGCTCCTGTCGTCCTGCACCGGCAACGCAGCGCCCGAAGAATCAGCGCCGGCGCCCGAGGCCTCGACGACGATCACCTTCACCGATAATCACGGCGAGGTCGAGATGCAGTCGAATCCGCAGCGGGTCGTCGCCCTCGACAACCACGTGTTCGAGACCCTGAGCGAGTGGGACGTGCCGCTCGTCGCCGCCCCCAAGGGCATCATGGGAGACGTCTGGCCCACATACACCGACGACGACACCGTCGGTGACGTGGGGACCCACCGTGAGCCAAACCTCGAGACCATCGTCGCGGCGAGCCCCGACCTCATCATCGGCGGCTACCGCTTCGGCGACGCCTACGACGACCTCGTTGCGCAGAACCCCGACGCCACGGTGATCGACATCGCGCCGCGCGACGGGGAAGACGTGTTCAGCGAGCTGCAGCGGGAAAGCACGATCCTCGGTCAGATCTTTGACCGCGAAGCCGAGGCGGCCGAGCTGAACGAGGCCCTCGACACCGCGATCGACGACGCGAAGAGCGCCTACAACGGCACCGACAGCGTCATGGGCCTGATCACCTCCGCCGGCAAGATCGAGTTCGCCGCCGCCGGGTCCGGCCGCAGCGTGGGGCCGGTCTTCACCGCACTCGACCTCACCCCGGCGATTGACCGCCCCGCCGAGGACGCCTCGCACGGCGACGACATCAGCGTCGAGGCGATCGCGGAGTCGAACCCCGAGTGGATCATCGTGCTCGATCGCGACGCGTCGTTCTCCGAGCCCGAGCCCGGATCAGTTCCCGCGGACGAGCTGATCGCCGGATCCGAGGCGCTGAAGAACGTTCCCGCCGTGCAGAAGGACCAGGTGATCTACCTGGATCCCACCTTCTACGTCACGGAGGACATCCAGGCGTACACGACCCTCTTCGAGCAGATGCGGGACGCGTTCAACGCCGCATGACCGTGACCTCTGACGCGGCCCAGCGCGGCCGCGGCCGCGGGGCTCCCCCTCACCCGAGCGGGGGCCCCGCGCCCGGGTCCCCAGACGGCGCCCCGCGGGCACGGCGGGGCCGCGGACCCTGGCCGCTACTGGTCGCCTCGCTCGTCGTAGCGGGTCTGCTCGCGGCCTCGCTGCTGGTGGGCGTGTACGACATCGGGGACGGCGAGTTCGGCACCGAGATGTTCTGGATCACGCGCGTGCCGCGCACCCTCGCGCTCCTCCTCGCCGGGGCTGCGATGGCCACGAGCGGGCTCGTGATGCAGATGCTCACGCAGAACCGCTTCGTCGACGCCACCACCTCGGGGACCACCGAGTGGGCGGCGCTCGGACTCTTGCTCACTGTGCTGCTCGTCCCCGACGCAGGGCTCCCCACCCGCATGGTGCTCGCGAGTATTTCCGCCTTCGTGGGCGCGATGATCTTCATGCTGATCCTGCGCCGGATCGCGATCCGTACCATGCTGGTCGTGCCGCTGATCGGGATCATGCTGGGTGCCGTGGTCAGCGCGCTCACCACGTTTCTCGCGGCCCAGTTCAACATGCTCCAAATGGTGGGCACCTGGTTCATGGGCAGTTTCACGGCAGTGGTGCGCGGTCGCTACGAGGTGCTCTGGGTGGTCGCCGTGGTCACGATCCTTGTCTTCCTGCTCGCCGACCGGATCACGGTCGCGGGGCTCGGCAAAGACGTGGCCACGAGCGTGGGCGTGCCCTACAACGTGATCCTCATCGCAGGAACGGCGCTCGTGGCCGTCGCCGCGGGGGTCACGACCGTGGTGGTCGGGTTCCTCCCGTTCCTCGGCCTGGTGGTGCCAAACATCGTGTCAATGGTCCGCGGCGACAACGTCCGCAGCAACCTGCCGTGGGTCTGTCTCGGCGGCATCGCGCTGGTCGTCGCGTGCGACCTCATCGGCCGCACCATCCGCATGCCGTTCGAGATTCCGGTCTCGATGGTTCTGGGGCTCGTCGGATCCGTCGTGTTCATCACGCTGCTCCTGAGGCAGCGCCGTGGCTAGTATCGTGCGTCTCGCGGACCTCGGCGCGGCGCCCGAGCCGCCCACAGCGAGCGCCTCCCGCTGGCGGCGCGCGTTCCCGCTGCTCGCGGTCGCCGCGGCGGCCCTCGTGCTCGCGGTGCTGATCCTCACCTACCAGAACCCGGCCCCGATCGGCAGCGCCGGCTTCGTGACGATTGTGCAGAGCCGCCTCGCATCGGTCGGCACGATCGCGCTCGTCGCCGTGAGCCAGGCCGTCGCCACCGTGCTCTTCCACACCGCCACCTCAAACCGCATCCTCACCCCGTCGATCCTCGGGTTCGACGCGCTCTACGTGCTTACGCAGACCGCGCTCGTGTTCGTGTTCGGCACCGCGGCGGCGGGGCTCGAGGGGATCCCCAAGATCCTCGCGCAGAGCGCCCTCATGGTGCTCTTCGCAACGCTGCTCTACGGCTGGCTCTTCTCCGGCCCGCGCGCCAACCTGCACCTCCTCCTGCTCGTCGGTGTCGTTCTCGGACTGGGCTTCGGCTCGGTCTCCACGTTCATGCAGCGCCTCCTCACCCCCAGCGAGTTCGACGTCCTCTCCGCCCGACTCTTCGGCAGCATTGGCAAGGGGAACACCGACTACCTGCCGATCGCCGCCGGGATCGTCGCGGCGATCGTGATCTACGTGTGGATTCGGCGCCGCACGTACGACGTGGTCGCGCTCGGGCGCGACGTCGCCGTGGGGCTGGGCGTGAACTACCGGCGGGAGGTGGTCACGACCCTCGTGCTCGTCGCCGTGCTGGTCTCGGTCTCGGCCACGATGGTCGGCCCGATGACGTTCTACGGGTTCCTGGTCGCCACACTCGCCTACCAGTTTGCCCGCGGCGACACGCACGCGGAGATCCTTCCGCTCGCGATCGGGATCGGACTGGTGGCGCTGCTCGGGGCCACGTTCATTCTGAAGCACGTCTTCGCCGCGGCCGGCCTGGTCACGGTCATCATTGAATTCATCGGCGGGATCCTGTTCCTGATCGTTCTCCTCCGAAAGGGCATGCGTTGATCGAACTGAGCGGCGTCGAAAAACACTACGCCGGCACCCGCGTCCTCGGCCCCATCGACCTGGCGATCGAGCGGGGCGGCGTGACCGCGCTGATCGGCCCGAACGGGGCCGGGAAGTCGACGATGCTCACGATCATCGGCCGGCTACTCGAAGCGGACAGCGGGCACGTGACCGTTGGCGGGCTCGACGTGCGCACGGCGAAGTCGCGCGAACTCGCCCGCGTGGTCTCGATCCTGAAGCAGGAGAACCACTTCATGGCGCGCCTCACGGTGCGTCAGCTGGTCACCTTTGGGCGGTTCCCGCACTCCGGGGGGCGTCTCACAGAGACCGACCAGCGCGCGATCCACGCCGCAATCGCGTTCCTCAACCTCGCCGGCATGGAGGAGCGGTTCATCGACGAGCTCTCGGGCGGCCAACGCCAGCGCGCGTTCGTGGCAATGGTGCTCGCGCAGGACACCGACTACGTGCTGCTCGACGAACCGCTCACGGGCCTCGACATGCGGCACGCGGTCGGCATGATGGGGCAGGTGCGCGCCGCCGCGGACGCGCTCGGAAAAACTGTCATCCTGGTGATTCACGACGTGAACTTCGCGGCGGCGTACGCGGACCGCATCGTCGCGCTTGCCGACGGACGCGTGGTCGCTTCAGGTACCCCTGATGAGATCATCACCCCGGAGGTGCTTGAGCGGGTCTTCGAGACGCCGGTCGAGGTGCTTGAGCACGCCGGCCGGCGCGTGGCCGTGTACTACCGGCCGGACGGTGCCGCGGCCCCTGAATGGAGTCGCAACAGCGGCAAGTAGATCAGGTCGAGGATCTCCTCGACCTGCGCGCGCGACGGGACCCGACCCAGCATGAGGAACTCGTGGCGCAGGAGCGCGATCGGCGTGTCAAGGACGGCGTCGGGGACCTCGCGGGGTCCGAGTTTCCCATCGGCGCGCGCCTGCGCGACGAGCGCGCGCAGCGTCGTGTGCGTGAGGATCGAGCCTGCCGCGAGTGTCTCGTTTGCACGCTCCTGCGGCAGCTCCGCGAGAAGACCGCGAATCACCCCGGCGCCGAGGCGATGGTAGCGGGCCTCGTGCGCGGAGAACAGGCTGAGGAGGTCTGCGCGCAGCTCGCCGGTTGGTGCGTCGAGCACGGGGAGTGGCTCGCGGGCGTGTACCGCGGCGAGCACGAGCTCTGCCCGTGACGGGTACCGACGGTAGAGCACCGGCTTGCTCGTGCGCGCGCGGCGCGCAACCCCCTCGAACGTGACCCCGGAGAAACCGCGCTCGGCAAGCTCCGCGAGGGTGGCCTCGTGGATCGCGCTGAGGAGTTCCTCGTTGCGGCGGCGGCTGGGCGCAGTGGGGGGCACGGCGGTCCTCTCGGTCGCGGGCTATGCCAGATCATGTTACCGTTGTCCGCGGATAAGATACGGCGCGTATCTTATTCTCGAGAGGGCTGCACACAGCCCCCATCCGCGAAAGGAAGCTGTCATGGCCGACCGCCAGAGCACCACACACACCGGACCAGTCACCCACGCGGCTCACAGCGGGCCGAGTGGTCGGGACAAGCGACCTGAACCCTCGTCGTTCGTGCGGATACTCGGGGTGATCGTGCTCCTCGGGCTGATCCTTATCGCCTTTCTCGTCGCATTTGCGCTGCCCGGGCTGCGCGCCGAGCCGACGGACGTGCCGGTCGCCCTCGTAGCACCGGACGCGGTCGCCGCGCAGTTGGAGGCCGCCGCGGAAGACGCCGCGCCCGGCGCCATCGCGTGGACCTCGGCGGAGGACCTGTCGGAGGCGCTCCGCATGATCCGCGAGCGCGAGGTCGTCGGCGCGCTCGCGGTGGGCGCAGACGGGTTGACCGCGCTCGCGCCGTCCGCGGCCGGGCCCACGATCGCCGCGCTCGTTACCGAGACCAGCCAGCGCATCGGAGATGCCGCAGGGCTGCCGGTCACCGTCACCGACCCGCTCCCCTTCACCGAGGACGACCCGCGCGGGATCGGCCTGAGCGCCGGAGCCCTACCGATTGCACTTGGCGGGTGGATCGCTGCGGTCGGGATCATCGCCACGGTGCGGGGCTCCTCGCGCCGCGTGATCGCTGCCCTCGGGTTCGCGGTGCTCGGCGGAGCCGCAATGGTGGCCGTGCTGAGGTTCTGGTTGGGCACCTTCGACGCGCACTACCCGGCCCTCGCCGCAGCGGGGATGCTCGGTATCGCGGCGACGAGCCTCCTGGTGCTCGGCCTCCAACGCCTCCTCAAGGGCCTGGGCATCACGATTGCCGCACTAATCCTCATCCTGCTCGGCAACCCACTCTCCGGCCTCACGACCCCGCGCGAACTGCTCCCCGTGCCGTGGGGCGACATCGGGCAGTTCCTCCCGCCGGGGGCCACCGGGGCCTTGTTGCGCAACGTGGGGTTCTTTGACGCCGCGACGGCCTGGGGCCCCGCGCTGGTGCTCGCCGGGTGGGCGCTGATCGGGGTGTGCGCGTACGCGCTGGGCGGTGTGCGCGAACGCCGCGCGGCCGCCGCGCTCACCGGTGCCTTCGGAGAGATGCCAGCGAAAGCCGGGTAGCGTGGAGGAATGGAAAGTCTGAGCGCGATCGATACCTGGCCAGTGGACCACGCGGCGACGGCGGTCGTCGCCCGGGACGGCCGCGTCCTTGGGCAGCACGGCCCGCAGGACCGCGAGTTCCCACTCGCCTCGGTCACGAAACTGCTCAGCGCCACGGCGATCCTGCTCGCCGTCGAGGAGGGTGCCCTCGAGCTCGACGACCCCGCCGGGCCCGAGGGCTCCACCGTGCGCCACCTGCTCGCGCACGCCTCGGGGCTCGACTTCTCCCAAGACCTCATTCGCGCCCGCCCGGGCCGCCGCCGCGTGTACTCGAACCTCGGCATCAACGTGCTCGCCGAGACCTTCACCGAGCGGGCAGGTATGCAATTCGAGGACTACCTTCGCGAGGGCATTCTTGAGCCTCTCGGTATGAGCTCGACTCGCCTGGACGGGCCGCCCGCCGCGGGCGGGGTCTCCACGGTGGCCGATCTGTCGAGGTTCGTGGCGGAGCTGCAAGCGCCGCGCCTGCTGCACCCGGACACCATCGCAGAGGCGACTCGCGTTGCCTTCCCGGGTCTCGACGGGGTACTGCCCGGCTTCGGGCGGCAGGATCCGAACGACTGGGGCCTTGGCTTCGAGATCCGCGACGGCAAGTCCCCGCACTGGACGGGCTCTCACAACAGCCCCGAGACCTTTGGGCACTTTGGTCAGTCGGGCACGTTCATCTGGGTGGACCCTGCTGCGGGTGCTGCGTGCGTGACGCTCACTGATCGCGATTTCGGCGCCTGGGCGGCAGAAGCCTGGCCGGTGTTCTCAGACGGGATCCTCGCGGAACTCGCAGGGGCGTAGCGCTCATTCCCGGCGGAACAGGCCCTTGGACACGGGGGACCCCGACCGCCATTGGTCTCTCAGGACTCGGACGGCTTCATCACTGTGCTCCCTTCCTGGGGTCGCGTTCTGAGAGGTAGCGCGCCAGCGGGTTGCCCGGCGGCCGGAGCGGCATGCCCAGCGCCGACGCCACGCGTCGAGCCGTTGCACGGGGCGTTGCGATCACGTCGTCGCGGAGAAAACGGAGCACACGGAAGCCCGTGTCGCGCGCGGCGTCAAGCCGCACCGCGTCGCGCCGATACTGCGAATCGCTCGTGCGGTGATGCTCACCGTCGTACTCGACGATGAGTTTGCGCTGGTGGTCCACCATGTCGAACCGCCCGATCCACCGC
This sequence comes from Leucobacter luti, assembly GCF_004217175.1. Taxonomy (GTDB): domain Bacteria; phylum Actinomycetota; class Actinomycetes; order Actinomycetales; family Microbacteriaceae; genus Leucobacter; species Leucobacter luti. Next base: position 544,255 of record NZ_SHKI01000004.1, on the reverse strand, counting down.
CCGACGCTGTCGACCACGTCGACCTGGAGCTCAAACACGTCGAGCCCGTAGGCGATGAGTACGAGCCGGAGCAGCGTCTCCATCCGTGACTCTGCCCCGCACCGCGCGACCAAGAGCGCGGCCCGCGCACGCTGCACTCCGCGGGTGCGGGACCCACGCGCGGCCGCCTGCAGCTCTGCGAGCGTGAGCCGCGAGGGTTCGCGTGAGGCGTGGCTGACCGAGACCGGGTCGTCTGGCACCTGGATCCCCAGGGCGCGTTCGCCGAGTATGAGGTGGTCGGCGGCGACCACGAGCTCCCGAAATGGGAGGAGCGCTGCCGACTGCAAGAACGCCTGTACTGGTGAGACCACCGGCGCTCCAAGCTCCGTGAGGATCTTGGTGGCAGCCGGGCGCGAGCTGCGGTGTCCGAGTACGCCAGCTGCCCGAGCAGGCGCGCTGGGCAAAGGAATGGTGACGTGTGGCCTCGGCGGAAGCGGCACGCGAACCGGGCAGCCGTGGAGCAGCAGGGCGGTCGTGTGGCTGAACGCCTCGCCTGGCCGCAGCCGTGGCGCGAACGCCCGAGCCGCCGCGAGCGCCTCTGAGCGGACGCTGCGTTGGAGGAATGGGTTGCGCTCTGGTCTGTGTTGCGCGGGTGCAGTGGGCGGGATCCGGATTCCGTGGAACGGGCGCTCGAACCGGGGATGTGCGAGCGCCTTAGGCGAGAGTCCGGCGGCGCGTCCGCGCGAAACAGAGAACGGGCTGCCGCGCAGCGAGGGTGGGATTGGGGTGAGTCGTGTAGGCATGCTTCGAGTCTGCGTGGCCGCGGGGGCCCGCGGCTCGGCAATACAGCTTCTGTGGATAAGACGCCGAGCACTGACTCGAGCTCGGGGGTGTGGAAGGAACTCGGAGTAGGGAACAGCGCTGCGTTCGGCGCTGTGCGCAGCGTGGGCTGTGGCGCCTGGGCGGCGCCTGGGCTGCGGAGCCGGGGCGGCGCCTGGGCTGTGGAGCCTGGGCGAGTCGAGTGCGGGCAAGTGGAGGGCGGGCGAGTGGAGCCATGTGCGCCCTTCTGGGGCGGGGAAGGGGGAGTTTGCCTACACTCGGCAAAAGAGTGCGGGGCTCACTAGGCGGGACGCGGGTTCGGGCGCGGGGAATGGGGCGCAGGGTGCGGGGTCGGAGCGCGGCTGCCGCGGTCGGCTCCGCCTTCCCTTGCCCTCACTTCGATGTGCGAGCGGAGCATCTTGATTCGGGAAGCGGGGCGCGGGCGAGTGGAGCCAGACGCGCTCTTCGGGGCCGTGGAGGGGGGAGTTTGCCTACACTCGGCGGGGTGGTGCGGGTTTGAGGGGGTGAGGCTTGGGCGGGGCGGGGCGGGGCGGGGCAGGGCAGGGCGGGGCGGGGCGGGGCGTGGTCGAGTGGAGGCAGATGCGCCCTTCGGGGACGTGGAAGGGGGAGTTTGCCTACACTCGGCGCGGGGCAGAGCAAGACAGGCCGCAGGGCGGGTCAGCGCAGACGCAAGCGGCCGGGGAGGAACCTGTGTTCCTCCCCGGCCGCTCAACGCGTCACGGGCGCGCTAGGCGCAAAGCACCCCGCACCCCGCACCGCGGGCACCAACAACTAGCCGATGACCGCCCCGAAGCGCTCCGGCAGGGTGGCCCGCGACGCGGCGCCCAGCTCGGCGAGCGGCAGCATGAAGCGATCCTGCACCTCGATCGAGGCGGCCTCGCCGGTGCCATCGGTCACGCCAATGCGGAGCACGGGGAAATCGCGCCCGGAGCACAGCCCGCGGAACTTGACCTCTTCCTCGTGCGGCACGGCGACGAGCACGCGCGCCTGCGACTCCGAGAACATCGCGGCGGCGGCGTCGACACCGTCGCGCGACATGATCTCGTCGATCCACACCCGTGCGCCCACGCCGAAGCGCAGCGCGCCGTCGGTGAGCGCCTGCGCGAGGCCGCCCTCGGAGAGGTCGACCGCGCCGGACAGCAGCCCGTTCTGCGAAGCGGCGTGCAGCAGCTCGGCGAGGCGGCGCTCGGCGGCGAGGTCTGCCACCGGCGGGCGCCCGCCGAGGTGCTCGTGAACGGTCTCAGCCCAGGCCGAGCCGTCGAGCTCGTCGCGGGTGACGCCGAGCAGATACAGGTGCTCGCCCTGGTCCTGCCAGCCCGACGGCACGCGACGCGCGACGTCGTCGATGATGCCGAGCACGCCGACCACGGGGGTGGGGTGGATGGGGGTGTCGCCCGTCTGGTTGTAGAGGGAGACGTTGCCGCCGGTGACGGGCACCTCGAGCGCGAGACAGGCGTCCGACAGGCCCTCGACTGAGCGCGAGAACTGCCACATGACCTCGGGATCCTCCGGGCTGCCGAAGTTCAGGCAGTCGGTGACGGCGGTGGGCACTGCGCCGGAGGTGGCCACGTTGCGGTAGGCCTCCGCGAGGGCGAGCTGCGAACCCACGTAGGGGTCGAGCTGGCTGTAGCGGCCGTTCGCGTCCGTCGAGATGGCGACGCCGAGGCCGCTCTCCTCGTCGACGCGGATCATGCCGGCCCCGTCGGGGAACGAGAGCGCCGTGTTGCCGAGCACGTACGTGTCGTACTGGTTCGTGACCCACGACACGTCGGCCTGGTTGGGGGAGGCGGCGACCGCGATCATCTGCGCGCGGAGGTCGTCGCCGCTCGTGGGCCGCGCGAGGCCCGAGGCGGTGACGCCGGCGGCCTGCAGCGCGTCGATCCACGCCGGGTAGGCGACGGGGCGCTCGTACACGGGGCCGTCGACGGCGACGGTGGACGGATCCACGTTGACGATCTCCTCGCCGCGCCAGTTGATGACCAGGCGGCCGGTGTCGGTGACCTCGCCGAGCACGCTCGTCTCGACGTCCCACTTCGCGGTGACCGCGAGGAACGCCTCGAGCTTCTCGGGGGCGACGATCGCCATCATGCGCTCCTGGCTCTCCGACATGAGGATCTCCTCAGCGGTGAGCGACGGATCGCGCAGCAGTACGCTGTCGAGCTCGATGAACATGCCGCCGTCGCCGTTTGCCGCCAGCTCGGAGGTGGCGCAGGAGATGCCGGCAGCGCCGAGATCCTGGATGCCCTCGACGAGGTCGCCGCGGAACAGCTCGAGGCAGCACTCGATGAGCACCTTCTCAGCGAACGGATCGCCCACCTGCACGGCGGGGCGCTTCGTGGGGCCACCCTCGCTGAAGCTGTCCGAGGCGAGGATCGACGCGCCGCCGATGCCGTCGCCGCCCGTGCGGGCGCCGAACAGCACGACCTTGTTGCCGGTGCCCGAGGCGTTTGCGAGGTGCAGGTCCTCGTGGCGCAGCACGCCCACGCCGAGCGCGTTGACGAGCGGGTTCTGCTGGTAGACCGCGTCGAACACGGTCTCGCCGCCGAGGTTTGGCAGGCCGAGGCAGTTCGCGTACGAGCTGATGCCGGAGACCACCCCGTGCACCACGCGGGCGGTGTCGGGATCGTCGATCGCGCCGAAGCGGAGCTGATCCATGACGGCGACGGGGCGCGCGCCCATGGAAATGATGTCGCGGATGATGCCGCCGACGCCGGTCGCGGCGCCCTGGAACGGCTCAATGTACGACGGGTGGTTGTGGCTCTCGACCTTGAACGTCACGGCCCAGCCCTCGCCGATGTCGATGACGCCGGCGTTCTCGCCCATTCCGACGAGGAGGCGCTCCTTCATCTTGTCGTTGACCTTCTGGCCGAACTGGCGCAGGTAGATCTTGGACGACTTGTACGAGCAGTGCTCGGACCACATGACCGAGTACATGGCGAGCTCGCCCGAGGTGGGGCGGCGGCCCAGGATCTCTCGGATCTGCGCGTACTCGTCAGCCTTCAGGCCGAGCGCGTCGTAGGGCTGCTCTTTGTCGGGCGTCGCGATCGCGTCTGCGACGGTATCCGGGACGTGGATCTGGGCGGTGGTTTCACTCACGCTGATGTGCTCCGTGGGCTCGGGGGCGGTGCGGCTACGATCGCGAGCGACCGGCGCTCACCCACACAGTCTACGGCGTTCCCAGCGCTCCGCGGCCCGCCGCAGATTGCGCGGAGATCCGCCAGATCGAAGACCCGTTCTGGCGTTTCTCAGTGGAACCCGAGAAACTACTTACATGAGTACCCCCAGTGCATCACCCGAACCCGTCGCAGCACCCGCGTCGCAGGCGAACTCCCCTGAGCCCTCGGGGGGAGGGTCGCAGCGGCAGCTCTCCACCTTCCTGAAGATCAGCATCATCCTGCTCGCCGCGCTCACCGTCGCGTCGATCTCACTGCTGTTCATCGGCGATTTCCAGGGCAAGTTCGAGCGCGTGTTCGCCACGTTCTTCGTGTTCGCCGTGTTCGTCGGTCTCACCGCCCTCGACACGCGCCGGGAGCTGAAGTCCGAGTGGTACGCACCCGTCGCGCTGATCGCGAACTCGTACATTCTGGCGCTGCTGCTGATCGTGACGTGGATGACCCCGTACGATCCGTTCGGCCTGGGCTGGGCGCTCCTGTGGAAGGGGATCGTGGTGGTGGGGGTCACCCGGCTGGTGCTCCTGTGCTGCCAGGGCCTGCTGAGCATGAGCGAGGGGAAGCCCGAGTCGATCGGCCGCTTCGCGTTCATCACCAGCATGCTCGCGGTGCTCTCGGGCATTCTCTTCACCGCACCGATCGCGATCGAGACGTTCAACGTGCACATCCCGGAGCTGTACTGGAAGATCGCGGTCGCGACGCTCATTCTCACGGCGCTCGGCCTCGCGATCACGCTGCTGCTGCGCTGGTTCTACGGCGCCCCCGAGCGCGATGCGCAGCGCGCCCAGCGTGCCGCGTCGTTCCCGGCCGAGCCCTACCGCGCCGCGCCGCGCGCCGTCGCTCACGACGGGCAGGCACCGCGAGCACCGCAGGCACCCGCGGTGCCCGCAGCGGCGCCGACCGGCGCCCCCGCCGCTCACACTCAGGAGGCCCCCGCCGCACCGGACGCGACGCGGCCGCTGCTGCCCTGGCCCACGTTCGCCGACGGTCGACCGATCCCGCCCCGCGCGGACGGGCAGCCGGACTTCAGCGTCCCCGGCGCTCCCCGGCCGCCGCAGTAACGCAGCGCCGCAGTAACGCAGCGCCGCAGTAACGCGCCGCCGCACCACCGCTGCACCGCAACATCGCACCACCGCAGCACCGCGGATCGACCGCAACACGCGCAGTGCCCCCGATGAGTATTCATCGGGGGCACTGCGCGTTTCCGCGACACCCGTCGGTGTTCCGTCTCAAAAATCAGCCGATTTGGGAGACACCTGCCGCGTAAAGCCCTCGCCAGGACCCCGCTCCTCGCATAGCATGATGCACAACGGTTGATGCACAACGGTTGAGGGTGGGAGCGCGCGGGGAGAGAGCGCGCCTCCGTGAGGGAATGGGCGATGGTGCGACTGGTGACACAACACGCGACGGCAAAGCGGCGGATCCGGCTACGGCGAGCAGCGGCGTTCGTCGCCTCAATCGCGGTCGTGGCGAGCGGGCTCACATTCGTGCCGGGGCTGTCTCCGGTCGCGCCAGCGCAGGCTGAGTTTGCCGAGGGCGGGCAGGGCGAGCACCGCAACTCGATCGACTGGTTCTCGTTCGGGGAGGCCGGCGTGCCGATCGCGGACGGCGCGAGCTACACCAACGAGCGCGTGATCGGCGACGGCAGGATCGTCAGCACCTGTTCGATCAACTCGATCGCCGGCGCGATCTCCACGTACCGTCCCGGCGACTTCCAGGGTGATGGCCTGCCGTACCTGTACTACCAGGGCGGGCCGGGCGGCGCGAACACCATGGTGAACGGGATCACGACCACGAACTTCGCGAGCCGCGCGACCTTCGACTTTGCCTGCGAGGCGTCGTACTTCGACGAGAACAACGTGGAGACGCCGATCCCGTTGCAGGGGCTCGTGGTCGCCGACGCCGAGTCGAGCAGTATTGCGGTGGGGAGCAACCCGAACGACGAGTACATTCAGGTGGATCCGCGCCCCGCAAACTCCGCCACGTGGCGCGTGATCGACCGGATGCGCAGCGCCGGCTGCAGCCACAACGGCTTGGACCCGCAGGAGACCGTGCTCGCAACGAAGACCGCCGAGGGCGGCATGAAGTTTGCCCCGAAGGGCTACGAGTGCGTGGGCTGGAGCAGCGCCGGCTACGGCCCCATGGCCGTCGGGTTCATGCAGGGTGCCACGGCCGCGCACGTCACCCTGCAGGGCGGTGGGCACAGCGCCGTCGCGCTCGGTATGGTGCTGAGTATCGACTTCGGCGACGCCCCGGCGTCCTTCGGGCCTGCCGGCGCGATCTTCCAGCCCGAGTGGGTGGGCACCGAGATCACCTCGACCGCGGGGCAGGACATCTGGGCCAGCGATTTTGAGCTTGCCGTCCCGACGGTGCCCGCGCTGCACCTGGGCGAGCAGATCGACGCGGAGGTGCAGCACCAGTTCAGCTGGGACGCGCTGCTCGACGACGAGAGCGGGTCTCCGAACGACGAGGACGCGATCGCCCACGCGGATCTGCCAGAGCCGAAGGACGGCTGGTTCTTCAATGCGGCCTCGCTGGACGCGGAGGCCGGGGATCCGCTCCGCGCGACCTGCGTGGGCGACGGGTGGGTGGCCGGCTGGCTCGACTGGAACCAGAACGGCCGCTTCGACGCCGACGAGATGTCGGATCCGGCGCACTGCGAGGGCAGCGGTCCGGGCACGCTGGGCGCCGTGGACCTCGTGTGGCCGGGGCTCGACCGCTTCGAGGCGAAGGACCAGAGTGAGCAGCCGTGGGCGCCCGTGGTCTACCTGCGCCTGCGCATCGCGAACACCGTGGACGATCTACTGCCCACGGGAGTCCAGGTGCCCGGCACCGGGGTCACCTCGGCCGGTGAGGTCGAGGATTACGCGCTCGGGGTGCCGCTGATCCAGGCGTACAAGGAATCCGACCCGCTCTCGGGCACGCCGGTATTGCCGGGCGAGGAGGTCGAGTACAGCCTCGTCTTCCACAACACCGGCGAGGTGCCGGGCGAGATCGTCTACGACGACTTCATCGCTGGGGTGCTCGACAACGCCGAACTGGTGAGCGTTCCCGCAACCGCGACGGGAACCCAGGGCAGCACGATCGCGGTGGCCCGGATCGACTCCGCCGAGGGGCCGCGGATCCAGCTCACGGGAACGCTCGAGAAGGGCGAGTCCGTGGAGATCACGTACTCGGTGCGCGTGCACGAGGACGCCACCGGTGGGGATCAGCTCGACAACTTCCTGCTGCACGTGGACCGCGACAGCGGGGGCGGCCTGCTCGAGGAGATCCCCGAGAGCTGCACCGACGACAACCCGCGCTGCACCACGCACCCGATCCTCGACAGCGAGTTGCAGGTCGTGAAGAAGACCCTTCCGGGCGACGGGCAGCCGGTCGCCCCGGGCGCCGTGATCACGTACTACCTCGACTTCGATAACTTCGGTCTCGCGCCGGCCGAGCAGATCAACTACGTTGACGATCTCAGCGGCCTGGTGGATTTGGTCGAATCGTTCACGGTTGACAACTTCCGTGTGATCGGTGATCCGCTGACCCTCGCGCTCGAGGGCGCGCCAGACGCGCCGCAGCTGCGGGTGACGGGGACCCTGCCCGGGAACGGGCACTCGCGGGTGCAGTACGCGCTCAAGGTGAAGGATCCGCTGCCGAACCCGCTGCCCGAGGGCGTCACCGCCATCGACAACTGCATCGCCGAGGAGGGCGGCGCCGCGGAACTCGCCTCGTGCGTCACCCACCCGCTGCTGAGCCCCGAGCTTGAACTCAGCAAGACGGCTGACCCCGAGAGCGGCACACTCGTGGGCGCCGGCCAGCTGGTGACCTACCGGCTCGGCTTCTCAAACACCGGCACGGCTCCGGCCACCGTGAACCACAGCGACGATCTGAGCGAGGTGCTCGACGACGCCGACTTCGTGGAGGTGGTCGATGACGGCGGCCTCACCGTGACCGGCCCCTCCGACGGCAAGCTCGCGATCACGGGTGCGCTCGCCGCAGGCGCGAGCGCGGAGGTCGTGTACACCGTGCGGGTGAAGGCAGAGGGGGAGCGCGGCGACGACACGCTCGCGAACTTCCTGCTCCCCGCGGGGGAGACCCCGCCGCCCACCTGCGACCCCGAGACCGGGCTGTGCACCACGCACCCGGCGGGAGATCCGAAGCTGACGCTTGCGAAGACCTCGGTTCCCGCGAGCGGGACCCCGGTTGAGGCCGGCGCCGAGCTCGCGTACACGCTCACCTTCAGCAACGCCGAGGGGAAGGCCGAGGCGGCCATCGATCACGTCGACGACCTGAGCGACGTGCTCGACGACGCGACGTTCGGGACGGTGACGAGCGACGGCGGACTCACCGTCAGCGGGCCCACGAACGACGCACTCTCGATCACGGGCACGCTTGCCGCTGGCGCTGAGGCGAGTGTCACCTACACGGTCACGGTGGACGATCCGGTTGCCGGCAACGGCACGCTCGCGAACTTCCTGCTGGAGGACGGCGAGGAGCCCGGGACGTGCGAGCCGGGCGACCCCTGCACGGTGCATCCGGTGCCGCAGCTCACCGTTGAGAAGCTCGTCGACGTGGGCAGTGGAACCCCCGTGCGGCCCGGCGACGAGCCGACGTACACGCTCCGCTTCGACAACGCGCTCGGCACGGCCCCGGCCACCGTTGCGTACGTCGATGACCTGAGCGGCGTGGTCGACGACGCCACCTTCATCGAGGCGTCGTTGCAGGTCCCGGACGGGCTCACCGCGGTCTGGTCCGAGGACGACGCAACCATCACGGTCACGGGCGAGGTGCCGGCGGGCGCGCAGCTCGACGTGAGCTACCAGGTGCGGGTGAACGCCGACGGTGAGCGCGGCGACAACGAGCTCGCAAACTTCCTGTTCGAGGACGGGCAGGAGCCCCCGACGGTGTGTACCCCCGCGGACCTGTGCACCACGAACCCGGTGCCGCAGCTCGTGCTCACGAAGTCGGCGGACCCGACCTCCGGCGAAGCCGTGGAAGCCGGCGAGGAGCTCACCTACACGCTCACCTTCGACAACACGCTGGGGAAGGCGCCGGCGGCTGTGGACCACACCGACGACCTCTCGGACGTGCTCGACGACGCGACGTTCGTCGCGGGATCGCTGACCGCGCAGGACGGGCTCACCGCGACGGGACCGAGCGGGGACGCGATCTCGATCGCGGGCGAGGTGCCGGCGGGCGCGAAGCTCACCGTGAGCTACCGGGTCATCGTGAACGACGCCGCCGAGCGCGGCAACAACACGCTCGCAAACTTCTTGCTCGAGGCAGGGGAAGACCCCGGTACCTGCGAGCCGGGCGACCCGTGCACCACGCACCCCGTGTCGCAGGTGAGCTACAAGAAGCTCATCAGCGCGCCCACACCGCCGGTGGTGCCCGGCTCGGTGATTCGGTACGTCATCGAGATCCAGAACACCGGAACCGCGGCCGGCACCGTCGCGCGGGTCGACGACCTGAGCGACGTGCTCGACGACGCGGACCTCACCGGGGCCCCGGAGTCTGACACCGCCTCGGTCACGGTCTCGGGCCCGACGAACCAGCGCATCACGATCGGCGGCACGCTCGCGGCGGGCGCGACCGCGTACGTCAGCTACGAGGTCACGGTGAAGGAGGTGGCGGATCAGGGGAACCACCAGGCGATCAACTTCCTCCTGGAGCCGGGGACCGAGCCGCCGACCGTCTGCGACCCAGACACCGAGCAGTGCACAATCACCGAGTGGCCGAACCTTGAGGTGCAGAAAACCTCGGACCCGGAGCCCGGAACCGTGCTGCACGCGGGCGACGAGGTGACGTACACCCTGAGCTTCTCGAACAGCGGCACCGAGGCGGCGGCGGTCGATCACGTCGATCACCGCGATGACGTGCTCGACGCGGCGGCCGCGACCGGGCCGGCGACGGCGACGGCAGGGCTGCAGCTCGCGGATCCGGACGCCTCGAAGCTCGCGATCACCGGGTCTGTCGCGCCGGGGGAGACCGAGACCGTGAGCTACACGGTGCGGGTGCTCGACACGGTCGCCGGCGGCGAGCGGCTCACCAACTTCCTCACCCCGGTCGACGGCGACGTACCCGGGAGCTGTGAGCCCGCGAGCCAGCTCTGCACCGACCACCCGATCGTCGCCCCCGGCATCGACGTGCAGAAGACGGCGAAGCCGGGCTCCGGCACCGCGGTTGCCGACGGCCAGCTCGTCACCTACGCGCTGCGGTTCTGGAACTGGAGCCCCGCAACGGCGCCGATCGCGTACGAGGACCTCCTCGCCGGAGTGCTCGACGACGCGACGCTTGAGACACCGCCGACGATCACCGCCGGCGACGGCACCGGTGTGACGGTCGCGTTCGAGGACGCTGGTGGGCCGCGCGATCCGCGCATCCTCGTGACGAGCGACGGGCTCGCCCCGAACCAGGAGTTCGTTGTCACCTACCAGGTGCGCGTCGACCTCGCCCTCGGCGGCGATAGACAGCTCGGTAACTTCGTGGTCGAGGCCGGCGAGGATCCGGATCCGGAGACCTGCGAGCCTGGCGACTGGCACTGCACCGTGCACCCGGCCGGCAAACTCGACATCTCGAAGAGCGTCGACCCCTCCTCTGGCACCCCCGTCACGGCGGGCCAGGAGCTCACCTACACGCTGCACTTCGCGAACACCGGCACCGCGTCCGTGCGCGTGAACCACAGCGATGCGCTCGCCGGGGTGCTCGACGACGCGGACTGGAACGACGAGCTCGCCGTCGCCCCCGAGGACGGTAGCGTGACGGCTCGATTCGATGAGCTGGGCGAGCGGATCGCGATCACCGGCGAGCTCGCCGGCGGCGCCTCGGCGACGGTCACCTACACGGTGACCGTGAAAGCAGACGGCGAGCGCGGCGACAACGAGCTCGGCAACTTCTTGCTCGCGGGCAACCCGCCGATCCCGCCCGTGTGCGATCCCGACAGCGGTGACGTGTGCACCACAAACCCGGTGCCAGACCTCGTGATCTCAAAGACCGCGGACCCGGCGACCGGCACACCGGTCGCGACCGGCGAGGAACTCACCTACACCCTCACCTTCGACAACAGCGCCGGCAAGGCGCCGGCGACCGTGGACCACTCCGACGATCTCTCGGACGTGCTCGACGACGCGACGTTCGCGGACGGCTCGCTCACCGCCGATGCCGGCCTCGCGGCGGCCGGGCCGGACGCAGGCAGGATCCTGATCACGGGCTCGGTGCCCGCGGGCGAGACGCGCACCGTGAGCTACCGGGTGACGGTGAAGCCGGAGGCTGAGCGCCTGAGCGAGGGAAACAACTCGCTCGCCAACTTCCTCTTTGCGGGCGACGAGCCGCCCGAGGTGTGCGAGCCGGGAGACCCGTGCACCGTGCACCCGGCCCCGAACCTGCAGCTGCGCAAGAGCGTTGACCCGGAATCGCTGACGACCGTCTCGGCGGGCGAGACCCTCAGCTACACGCTCACCTTCGACAACTCGGCCGGCACCGCTCCGGCGACCGTCGACCACCGCGACGACGTGAGCGGCGTGCTTGACGACGCGCGGGTCGTGCCGGGATCCCTGATCGCCGATCCGGGGCTCGGGGCGCGCGGGCCGGCCGACGACGTGATCCTCGTCACCGGCGAGGTACCGGCCGGTGAGACGCTCACGGTGCGCTACTCCGTGATCGTGAAGGCGGACGGCGAGCGCGGCGACAACGAACTCGCCAACTTCCTGCTGGCACCGGGCGTCACCGACCCCCCGGTCACCTGCGAGGTTGAGGATCCCACCTGCACCACGAACCCGGTCCCCGAGATCGCGTACGACAAGCAGGTGGTGGCCTCGGACGATCCGATTATCGCGGGCAAGACCACGCTGAGCTACACCGTGACCGTCACCAACACCGGCACCGCGACCGGTCCGGTGGCGCGCACCGACGACCTCAGCGACGTGCTCGACGACGCCACCGTCGCCGCGCAGCCGCGGTCTGACACCGACTCGGTCACGGTGACCCCGATCACCGACGATGCGTTCACGATCGGTGGGGAACTCGCCGCGGGCGCGACCGCCAAGATCACCTACGCGGTGACCGTCAAACCGGCGGCGGATCAGGGCAACCACCAGGCCCTCAACTTCCTCCTCCCGCCCGGCCTCACCGAGCCGCCGGTCACCTGCGAGCCCGGCAACCCCGAGTGCACGGAGACGCTGCTCCCGGCGATCGCTCCGGCGAAGTCTGCGACGCACGCCGGGCTCAATGAGACCCCCGAGCGCACCTGGCTGCGCGCCGGCGAGGCGGTCACCTACACGCTGACCTTCACGAACGACGGCTCCGCGCCGGGCCCGGTCTCGTACTGGGACGGGCTGCAGGACGTGCTCACCTACGCGTCGCTTGAGGGCGACATCGTGGTGGCGCAGGAGGGTGAGTCGACCTTGACCGCGGTGCTGAACGAGCCGGAGGATCGGATCGACATTGCGGGGACGCTCGCGGCGGGGCAGACCGCCACGGTCACCTACACGATGCGCCTCGCCGCCGAGCTGCCGCACGGCGCGCGGGTCACGAACTACCTGATCGAGGAAGGCGGCACCTTCAACATGGCCGCCTGCTTCCCCGGGGAGGGGATGATCTGCACGGATCACCCGGCGGTGATGCCCGGACTCGACGTCTCGAAGTCGGCGGACCCGGCGTCCGGCACCGAGGTGCGGGAGGGCGACGAGATCACCTACACGCTGCACTTTGACGCGTGGGGGCCGGACCGCTCGATCGTGAAGCACAGCGACATCCTCAGCGACGTCGTCGACGACGCCGAGCTCCTCGGGGCTCCGGTCGTGGCGGTCGACGGTGGCGGTGGGCTCAAGGCCGTGGTCGCGCGCGGGGCGAACGGTGAGGCGCGGATCGACGTGCTCGGCACGCTCGAGGCCGGGTCGCAGGCGACCGTGACGTACACGGTGCGCGTGCTCCCGGACCGCGACCGCCCGGCCACGCCGGCCGCGGACGGCAGCACCCCGCACCAGCTCGCAAACTTCGTGGTCGGCTCCGGGGTCGAGCCGCCGACCGTCTGCGAGCCGGGCGCCTCTGACTGCACCACGCACCCCGTCGAGACGAAGCCGGACATCGAGGTCGCGAAGTCGGTGGACCCCGAGCACGGCACCGCGGTCGCCGCGGGTGACCGACTGAAGTACACGCTCACCTTCGCGAATCTGGGCAGCGCCGCGGGCGAGCTCGACTTCGAGGACCGCCTCGCAGACGTGCTCGACGACGCCGAGCTCGTCTCCGGGCCAGGCTCGTCGCTGCCGGCGGTCGCGGCGACGCTTGACGGCGATGTGCTGCGCGTCACCGGCGAGCTGCTCCCGCGGCAGACCGTGCAGGTCACCTACGAGGTGCGCGTGAAGGCGGAGGCGGCCGAGCGGCCGAGCATCCTCACGAACTTCGTGGTCGCCCCGGGGGATCCCACCCCCGAGGTGTGCGATCCCGCGGCGAGCCCGTGCACGGCAAACCCGGTGACCCCGAAGGATCCGACTCAGCCCACCCCGGTCGTGCCGCACCCGCCGCTCAGCGAGACCGGCGGTGCGAGCACGCTGCCGTGGGTGCTCGGCGGCGCCGGGCTGGTGCTCGTCGCCGGGCTGCTGCTCGCCCTCGCGGCGCGCCGCCGCCGGGCAGCGGCCGCGGCTGCCGCGGGTCCCGCGGGCTCCACGGGCTCCACGGGCTCCGCGGGTCCCGCGGGTCCCGCGGGCTCCGAGGACTAGGGCCCGCGCCACCCCGCCGAGTGGAGTCACAAGCACCCTTCGTGGGATCCCACGGGGGTGTGCGGCTCCACTCGGCGGGGGAGGGGCTGGGCCCCACGGGAGTACACTGCTGAGGTGCTTTCTGGATCCTCGTTCTCAGTCCGCCCGCTGGCCCACACCGAGTTCGCCCGCGAGGCGGAGCTGGTGCACACCGCCTACGCGGCCGGCCCGTACGCCGAGGAACTCGCGCGCGATGCCGCCTGGGCCGCCGCCGAACGAGACAGCGCCGGCCGGGCCGCCGGTGGCGCGGTCCTGGTCGCGGTCGCGAGCGACGCTGCGGATGGCGGCGCGCTGCTCGGCGCGGTCACCGTGGTGCGCGGCGGCAGCGCCTACGCGAAGCTCGCCGCCCCGGGGGAGGTCGAGCTGCGGTTCCTCGCGGTGTCCCCCGACGCGCGCGGCGAGGGCATCGGGGCCGCGCTGATCCGAGCCGGCGTGGAGCTCGCGCTGTGCTGGGGCGTCGACCTGGTGCGCCTGGACACGGGCGTGAAGAACCCGGCGGCCGGACTCTACGAGCGGCTCGGCTTTGTGCGCACCCCCGAGCTCGACGCGAAACTCGATGGGCTCTCGTACGGGAGCTCCCTGAGCTACGCCTACCCGCTGCAGGAGCGCGTGGACGTGCGCCTGCGCGAGATCCGCACGGCGGAGATCCCCGAGGTCAGTGAGCTCGTGCTCGCGGCGTATCGCGACGATTACGAGGGGCTTCCGGCGACGTACCTCGGCGAGATCGCGAACGTTGCTGAGCGGGCCGCGCAGCACCGGGTGTGGGTGGCCGAGGACACGGAGAGCGGGGCGCTGCTCGGCACGATCACTACCCCGCGCCCGGGCCAGCGGCTCAGCGACGTTGCGCAGCCCGGCGAGATGGACCTGCGCCTGCTCGGGGTGGCGCGCTCCGCCCGCGGGCGGGGGATCGGCTCGCTCATTATGCGGCACGGCCTGCGCCTCGCACGCATTCGCGGGACCGCCCGGGTGGTGCTCAACACGAGCACCGAGATGGTCGCGGCGTATCAGCTGTACGACCGCATGGGCTTTGAACGCCTGCCCGAGCGGGAGCAGCGAATCGAGCGCCCCGACGGATCCGGGTTCACGCTGCTCGCGTACGGGATCGACGCGGCGGCCAGCTAGCGCACGGGCCGCACACACCACTGCCCGCCCCGGACGAACCGGGGCGGGCAGTGGTGTGTGCGGCGGGGCTGGGTTAGACCCGCGCGGTGAGTACGGCGATCGCGCTCTCGAAGAAGCGCAGTCCGTCGACGCCCGAGCTCATCGCCTCGGGGGAGTCGGGGCCGAAGCCGGGCTCGACCGCGTGCTCGGGGTGCGGCATGAGGCCGACCACGTTACCTCGCTCGTTGCTGAGGCCGGCGATGTCGTTGAGGGAGCCGTTGGGGTTGACCTCCGCGTAGCGGAACGCGATCAGGCCCTCGCCCTCGAGCCGCTTCAGGGTCTCGTCGTTTGCGACGTAGCCGCCGTCGCCGTTCTTCAGTGGGATGACGATCTCTTCGTTCGGCGTGAAGAGGTGCGTCCAGGCCGTGTCGACGTTCTCCACGACGAGGCGCTGGTCGCGGCGGATGAACTGCTGGTGTGCGTTGCGGATCAGGCCGCCGGGCAGCAGGTGCGCCTCGACGAGCACCTGGAAGCCGTTGCAGATCCCGAGCACCGGCATGCCGCGGTTTGCTGCGGCGATCACCTCGGTCATGATCGGCGCGATCGCGGCGATGGCGCCCGGCCGCAGGTAGTCACCGTAGCTGAAGCCGCCGGGGAGCACGATCGCGTCAACGCTCTGCAGGTCGTGCTCGGCGTGCCAGAGCGCGACGGGCTCGCCGCCGGCGATCCGGATGGCGCGCTGCGCGTCGCGGTCGTCGAGCGAACCGGGGAACGTGACGACCCCGATGCGGGGTGCCATTACCGCGCCTCGCCGTCGACGGTGATCGAGACGACGTCCTCAATGACGGAGTTCGACAGGATCTCGTCGGCGACCTGGCGCACCTCTGCGAGCACCTCGTCGGTGACGTCGCCGGCGACCGTGAACTCGAAGCGCTTGCCGATGCGCACGTTCTCGAACTTGTCGTGTCCGAGGCGAGCAAGCGCGCCGGTGGTGGCCTTGCCCTGCGGATCGAGCAGTTCGGCCTTGGGCATGACATCAACAACAATCGTGGGCACTGACGACTCCGGTTTCGCGATTCGAGGGTCTGGTGGCCGGGGATCCGGCGCTGAGCCGCCCCCACGGACAGCTCTCAGTCTACCCGGCGAGCACCGCGCCCGTGACCCGGATCCGCGCTCGGATCGAGCGGGCGGATCGAGCCGGCAGGCGGCGGCGCGCGGCGGCTGTCTACGCGGTGATCCGCTCCAGCAGTTCGCGGTACCGCGCAAGCGTGCGGGTAACGATCTCGTGGGGCAGCACGGGCGGCTCGCCGGTGCGATCCCAGTTGGCGGCCAGCCAGTCGCGCACGATCTGCTTGTCGAACGAGGCGAGCCGCGCGCTGCCGCTGAGCCCCTCCGTGAAGTAGGTGTCTGCGTCCCAGTAGCGGGACGAATCGCTGGTGAGTACCTCGTCGGCGAGCACCAGCTCGCCGGTGCGCGGGTCGCGGCCGAACTCGAACTTGGTGTCGGCGAGCACCACGCCGCGCTCCGCCGCCTGCTCGCGCGCCGCCGTGAAGATCGCGAGCGAGGCGTCGCGCAGCGCGGCAGCGGTCTCGGCCCCCACGAGCTCCACGCTGCGCTCGTAGGTGATGTTCTCGTCGTGCTCGCCGAGCGGCGCCTTGTAGGCGGGAGTGTAGATGGGGGCGTCGAGGAGATCGCCGTCCGAGAGTCCGGCGGGCAGCTCGATGCCGCACACGGCGCCCGTCCGCTGATACTCGGCGAAGCCCGAACCGGTGAGCGCCCCGCGCACCACGCACTCGATCGGGTACATCTCGAGTCGCCGGCTGAGCATCGCGCGATCGGCGACCTCGGCGGGCACCTCCGGCACGCCCGGGGCGGGCGCCACGAGGTGGTTTGGCAGCTCGATGCGTGAGAACCACCAGTTCGAGAGCGCGGTGAGCAGCGCCCCCTTGCCGGGGATCGGCGGTTCGAGCACGTGGTCGAACGCGCTGACCCGGTTGCTCGCCACGACGAGCAGGTAGTCGGCGGAGCCGTCGGCCGGGACGTAGAGATCGCGGACCTTGCCGGAGTAGGTGTGGGTCCAGCCAGCGAGCTGCGGGGGAGATGAGAGTTGCGTCACACCCCCATTCTTTCACCATCCGCGGCCGCGACCCGCCCGGGCCGGGCCGGGGCTAGAGCGAGGCAGTTCCGCGACATTCGTGTGAAACCGGAGTGGATGTCAGGGGGTGCGGTTAAGGTCGTGGGTAGACGGGTGGAGCACTGTTCCGGTTCGGGTACTGAGGCCAGCGCCTCGAAGCTCAGGCGCCAGTGCGTGGCCCGAGAGACTGAACACCGACAGACGCGGAGGAGAACCATGATCCCATTGGGGCCGGTTGTGGCGCGAAGCCGGTTGCGGGCGGCACGAACCGCTGCGTGGGCATTTCTTGCAAACTCTGACTACCGCGCGCAGTGGTGGCCGGAACTGCGGCTTGAACCCCAGGTGGGGGGCGAGATTTCAGAGCGGTGGACCGAGGACACCGAGGAAGAATCGGTGAGCCGCGACGCGAGCGGCACGGTCGACGTGTGGGTGGAGGGGCACGCGATCGGGTTTACCTGGCGCGAGGCCGGCGACCTCCGCGACACGGCCGTGCTGCTGACCCTGCGCTCCCAGGGGGCCGAGACCGGGATCACCGTGACCGAGACCGGGTTTGACGCGCTGCCAGACTCGGCGGAGCGGGCCGCGGCCTCACAGGACGGCTGGCAGGTGCTGCTGCGCGACCTGAGCGGTGCGATCGATCGCGCCGTGGAAGACGGATGGCTCGAGGCCGTGCCGGTGGCGGCCGCGGCGAGCGATGCCGCGCCGACCGATTCAGTTTCCCCCGCGCAGGAGGAGGGCGCAGACGTCGCGGACGCCGGTGCCGAGGCAGACGCCGCCGACGAGGCTGACCAGGCAGGGGCTGCAGGCGCTGAAGACGCTGATGACGCCGGGGTTGCAGACGCAGACGCCGCCGCGCCGCTCGACGCCGACACCGCACCGATTCACGCGGTCACGGTGGCGACCGAGCCCGCGGACGCCGAATCACCGGACGCCGAGCTGAGCGATCCCGAGCCCGGCGAAGCTGCGCCCGGCGACGCCGAGCCCGGCGACGCCGAGCCCGCGGACGCTGAGTCCACGGATACCGAGCCCGGCGACGCTGAGCCCACGGACGCCGAGGCCGCGGGTGCCGAGCCCGAGGAAGCGGCAGCCGAGTCGTCGCCGACGGGAGATCCCGACTTCGACGCGCTGATTCGGGGCGACTTCGCCGAGCCGGACCGCCGCGACTAGCGCGTCCCCGCCGCGACGAGCGCGCCTCGCCGGCGGTGGGCGGGCTCGCCGGGCTCGGCCGGGCCCCGGCCGGCCGGCACAGACGACTGAGGCCCCCTCCGCACGCGGAGGGGGCCTCAGTCGTTGGCGCTAGGCGACGCGCGCCGCGATATCCGTGCGGTGCTGCGAGCCCTCGAGCGAGATCTCGGACACCGCCGAGTAGGCGAGCTCGCGCGCCTCGGCGAAGCTCTCGCCCCGGGCCACGACGCCGAGCACGCGGCCGCCGGTCGCGACCCAGCCGCCGTCTGCGTCGCGCGCGGTCGCCGCGTGCACCACGTGCACCCCGGCGAGCTGCTCGGCGGCCGTGATGCCGGTGATCGGGCGCCCCGTGGTCACGTCGCCCGGGTAGCCCTCGCTCGCGACCACGACGATCACGGCGGGCTCATCGGAGAAGCGCGGCTCCGGCTGCGCCGCGAGCGTGCCGGTCGCGGCCGCGAGCAGATACTGGCTCAGCGGTGATTCGAGGCGGGCAAGCACTACTTGGGTCTCGGGATCACCGAAGCGCGCGTTGAACTCGATGACGCGCACCCCGGCCGCGGTGACGATGAGGCCGCAGTAGAGCAGCCCAACGAACGGTGTGCCCTCGGCCTCCAGCTGTCGCACCGTGGGCAGCGCGACGGTGCGGGTGATCTCCGCCACGAAGTCGTCGGCGACCCAGGGCAGCGGCGAGTACGCACCCATGCCGCCCGTGTTGGGGCCCTCGTCGC
Organism: Leucobacter luti; assembly: GCF_004217175.1. GTDB lineage: Bacteria > Actinomycetota > Actinomycetes > Actinomycetales > Microbacteriaceae > Leucobacter > Leucobacter luti. The sequence continues at coordinate 525,375 of NZ_SHKI01000004.1, read as the reverse complement.
CATCGAAGATGCGCTTGTAGTCCTGAGCGGGGCTGAGCGGCAGCACGTCGTGGCCGTCGGCAAAGAAGAACAGCGAGACCTCCTGGCCGTCGAGGAACTCCTCGACCAGCACGTCCCCGTGCGGGGCCCAGGTCGCGACGTGCGCGAGCGCGGCGTCGCGATCGGAGGTCACGAGCACGCCTTTGCCCGCGGCGAGACCGTCGGCCTTCACCACGTAGGGGGCCCCGAACTCGTCGAGCACGGCCCCGGCCTCGGCTGGCGAGGCGACGCGGGCGGCGCGGCCGGTGGGCACGGCGGCGGCGTCCATGATCCGCTTGGCGAAGGCCTTCGAGCCCTCGAGCTCGGCGGCGTCCTGGTTTGGCCCGAAGACGGGCACCCCCGCGGCGCGCAGTGGGTCAGCGACACCGGCGACGAGCGGCGCCTCGGGCCCGATGACCACGAGGTCGAAGCCGCGCTCGCGCACAAACTCGGCGACCGCACCGGGATCGGTGTAGTCGAGCGCCGGGGTCTCGACGCCGCTCGCGGCGATGCCGGCGTTCCCGGGGGCGCACACGACGTCGTGGTGGGCGTCCTCGGCGAGAAGCGCAAGAACGATGGCGTGTTCACGGGCACCCGGCCCCAAGACGAGGATCTTCACGCGCTCAAGCCTAGGGGATGCGCAGGCACCGGTTGGGGCGGCACCGGGCGCGCCGGGCCGATCCTGGGGCATGCAATACGCTGGGGTCGTGGCGAAGCGCAAGATTTCAGAGGCGGACGGCCGGGCGGCCCTCGCGGCCACGGCCGAGCCGGACGCGCCGCGGACCGTGCGGGCGATGGCCGTGCGGTTTCTGCTCGAGGAGCTCGCCGAGCGCGCGCCGGGCAACTCGGTTGAGGTGCGCGTCCCCCCGTTCGGCGCCGTGCAGTGCGTCCCCGGGCCGCGGCACACGCGCGGCACCCCGCCCAACGTGATCGAAACAGACCCCGACACCTGGCTGGCGCTCGCCACCGGTGAGCTCTCCTGGGACGACGCGGTTGCCGCGGCGCGGATCAACGCGTCGGGCTCGCGAGCGACCCTCGGCGGGCTGCTCCCGCTCGTGCCCTCGCGCGGGTGACACGATCCACAGCCCGAGCCTGAGACAATAGACGCATGAGTACTCCCGACGCCGCGGATCCGCAGCCGCAGCAGGATCCAGCGACGCACCCCGAGCCCACTCTCCCGGAGACGCCGAGCGCCGACGAGACGACCGCTGACCCGGCCCGAGGCGCGTCCCCGCAGCTCGCCGCGGACCCCGCCGTGCCCGCCGACGCAGCGGGAGAAACAGGCGCAGCGGCGGTTGCGGAGGCGGAGGCCGAGCGCGAGCCCATCGTGACGGTGGTGGAGCGCGAGGTCACCCTGCAGCGCTCGGTGCGGTACGGCCGCGTGATCGTCGGTTTCGCGCTGCTGGGCGCCCTGCTCGGCATGCTCGCCTCCCTGGTGTTCCCGGTGCTCGACGACGCGAACTACACGATGGGCCAGATCGCCGGCTTCATGGCGCTCATCGGGGCCGCGATCGGGCTGCTCCTGGGCGGCGTGCTCGCGCTGATCCTGGGCGCGGTGGCGCGGCGCTCGCGGGGTCGTGGGGTCGCAATCCAGTCTGACGTGCGATAATCGCGTCACCACGATCGATCGGAGCATCCTCATGCTTGGAAACCTGAGTGGCTGGCACCTGCTGGTCATCCTCTTTGTCATTCTGCTGTTGTTCGGGGCACCGAAGCTGCCGGGTCTTGCTAAGAGCCTGGGTCAGTCGATGCGGATCCTGAAGAAGGAAGTGCGCAGCGACGACGCTGACACCCCCGAGACCCCGGCACAGCCCTCAGCTAACTCGCGCGGCACCGACGCCTCCTAGGCGTCTGCCCACTCGATCGGAGTCACCCCGAATGTTCGGAAACCTGTCTGGCCCCACCCTGCTGGTCATTCTCTTCATCGTGCTGCTGTTGTTCGGTGCACCGAAGCTGCCGGGTCTCGCGAAGAGCCTGGGGCAGTCGATGCGCATCCTCAAGAAGGAGGTGCGCAGCGACGCCGACGAGTCGGCGACGGGTGCGGCGAAGCCGGAGGAGGCTGCCGGATCCGGCACCACCGGATCCGCTCCGACCGAGACGCCCGCGGCGGCCGACACGACCACGGAGGCGCCCGCGCCGAAGAAGCCTGCTGACGGCTCCGAGTAGCCGGGCGCTGCAACACAACACCGGGGTGCGGATCCGTCCGCACCCCGGTGTCGTGTATCCGGAGGTCGTGCGCGGGCGTGCGGCCCGCGCGCGGCGCTAGCTCTCCTGCGTGGCCTCGACCCAGGCGAGGTACTCGGCGTCGACGTGGCCCGCGATGTACTCGCCGGTGAAGCAGCTCTGCTCCAGGCGCGTCACGGTGGACTGCCCGCCGAGGATCGCGCGGTTCATGCCCTCCACTGTCTGGTAGACGAGGCGGTCGCTGCCCATCGCGGCGTTGATCTCGTCGTTGGTGCGGTCGTGCGCGATCAGCTCGCTGCGCGTGGGCATGTTGATCCCGTAGACGTGCGGGAAGAGCACCGGGGGCGCCGCCGAGGCGAAGGTGACGCTGCGCGCGCCCGCCGCCCGCGCCATCTCGACGATCTCCTTCGAGGTGGTGCCGCGCACGATCGAGTCGTCGACGAGGAGCACGTTCTTGCCGGCGAACTCGGTGCTCATCGCGTTGAGCTTCTGCCGGACGCTGCGCTTGCGCACTGCCTGGCCGGGCATGATGAAGGTGCGGCCCACGTAGTGGTTCTTGAAGAAGCCCTCGCGGTACGGGATGCCGAGCTTCTGCGCCATCTGCATCGCGCTGGGGCGCCCGGAGTCGGGGATCGGCATGACGACGTCGATGTCGCCCGTGGGGATCTGCTCGGCGACGGTCTCCGCGAGCGACTCGCCGAGGCGCAGGCGCGCGTCGTACACCGAGATGCCGCTGAGTACCGAGTCGGGACGGGCGAGGTAGATGTACTCGAACGCGCACGGCACGAGCTCGGAGCGCGTGGAGCAGCGGCGCGAGGTCATCGCGCCGTCCGGGGTGATGAGGATCGCCTCGCCCGGCTCCACGTCGCGCACGATTTCGTAGCCGCCGGACTCGAGCACGAGCGACTCCGAGGCGACGATCCACTCGTCTGTGCCCGTCTTCCCCGTGCGCTTGCCGAGCACGAGCGGGCGGATCCCGAACGGGTCGCGGAACGCGAGCAGGCCGTAGCCGGCGATCAGGGCGATCGACGCGTACGAGCCCTCGACGCGCTCGTACACGCGGGTCACCGCGTCGAAGATCTGATCCTCGTCGAGGGAGAGCCCGGCGATGCCGGCCTGCAGCTCGTTCGCGAGCACGTTGAGCAGCAGCTCGGTGTCCGAGTGCGTGTTCAGGTGCCGCCGGTCAACGTTGTAGAGCTCGGCGGTGAGCTCACGCGTGTTCGTGAGGTTGCCGTTGTGCACGAGGATGATGCCGTAGGGGGCGCCCACGTAGAACGGCTGCGCCTCCTCCTCGCGGGCCGCGTTGCCGCGGGTCGCGTAGCGAACGTGGCCCAGGCCGACGGTGCCCGCGAGCTGGCGCATGTCGCGCGTGCGGTAGGCCTCACGGACCTGGCCGCGCGCCTTCACCATGTGGAAGAAATCGCCCTCGAGCGTTGCGATGCCGGTTGAATCCTGGCCGCGGTGCTGCAGGAGCAGGAGGCTGTCGTATATCTGCTGGTTGACGGGTTCGGACGAGACGATACCGACGATGCCGCACATGCTGTTGTGTTGCTCCCTGGAGGTGGGTGGTGCGTCAGTCAGACGCCCGTATAGTCTCCCACACCCCGGGCGGGCGCCGTGCCCCGCGGGGCACGGTAAGCTGTGTGCGTGAGCGAAAACGCGTCGATCTATGCCCAGTCCGGAGTGGATACCGTGGCGGGTGACCTCGCCGTCGAGCTGATGAAGTCGGCGGTCTCCCGCACGCACGGCCCCGAGGTGCTCGGCGGGGTGGGCGGCTTCGCCGGCATGTTCGACGCCTCGGCGCTGCTCGGCTACAAGCGGCCCCTGCTCGCCTCCTCCACGGACGGCGTTGGCACGAAGGTCGCGATCGCGCAGGCGATCGACAAGCACGACACCATTGGTCAGGATCTCGTCGCGATGGTCGTCGACGACATCGTGGTGGTGGGCGCCAAGCCACTGTTCATGACCGACTACATCGCGTGCGGCAAGATCGTGCCCGAGCGCATTGCCGACATCGTCCGCGGCATCGCCGAGGCCTGCGAGGCCACGGGAACCGCGCTCGTCGGTGGCGAGACCGCCGAGCACCCGGGCCTCCTGGGGGTCGACGACTACGACGTGGCGGGCGCCGCCACCGGCGTTGTCGAGGCGGATCGCATGCTGCAGCCCGGGCTCGTGCAAGACGGCGACGTGGTGCTCGCGATGGCGGCCTCCGGCCTGCACTCGAACGGGTTCTCGCTGGTGCGCCACATCCTTGCTGAGCGGAGCATCGGCTACGGCGACCACAGCGCCGAGCTGGGCGCCTCCTACGGTGAGGCGCTCCTGACGCCGACCGCGCTCTACACTGCGCCGCTGCTGCGCGTGCTCGACGACCCCACGCTCGACGGCGCGATCCACGTGCTCAGCCACGTCACCGGCGGCGGCATCGCCGCAAACCTCGCCCGCGTGCTCCCGCGGGGCGCCTGGGTGGAGATCGAGCGCGCCAGTTGGTCGCCGCTGCCCGTGTTCCGGCACCTCGCCGAGCTCGGCGGCCACTCGCTGCAGTCGCTCGAGAGTGCCTGGAACCTGGGCGTCGGCATGTTCGCCGTGGTCTCGGCGGCGCAGGCCCCGCAGGTCGCCGCGGCGCTCACCGCCGAGGGGCTGCACACCTGGTTGGCCGGCACCGTCGCCACGAGCGAGCGCGACTTCGCCGGTTTCGAGCAGGGCGCCAAGGGCGTCGACGGCGGGGCCGTGCGCCTCGTCGGCGACTACGCGGTCTAGCAGCAGCCGCCGTCACAGCCGGCGGACCCTGCGGCTGCGGCGCGCACCGCGCGCCGATCCGCGCTAGGCCTGTTCGATCAGCGCCGTCGCGATCGCCGCGAGCCCCTCGCCGCGGCCCGTGAAGCCGAGGTGATCCGTGGTGGTCGCCGCGAGCGACACGGGGGCACCCACCAGCTCGCTCATTGCCTGCTGCGCCTCAGCGCGACGCGCGGCGAAGCGGGGCCGGTTGCCCACGATCTGCACGGTCACGTTGACGGGCCGCCACCCGGCCGCGGCGAGCCGGTCGAGGGCGAGGCGCACGAAGCCGGTGCTCGCGGCTCCGGCCGTGCCGGGCTGGTCGACGCCGACCAGCTCGCCGATATCGCCGAGGCCGGCCGCGGAGAGCAGCGCGTCAACGACGGCGTGGCACACGGCGTCGCCGTCGCTGTGCCCCGAGAGCCCCGGTTCGCCCGGCCAGTCGAGCCCGGCGAGGCGCAGCGGGGAGGCCTCATCGTAGGCGTGCACGTCAAAGCCGTTGCCCACCCGGATCACGCCTCGACCTCCAGGCCGATCACGTTGGCGGTGAGGAAGTACTCGAGGATTGGCAGATCCTCCGCCGTGGTCAGCTTGTGCGCGCGGAGCTCGCCCGGCACCGTCCGCACCCGTGCGCCGGCGCGCTGCACCACCTCGGCGTCGTCGGTCGGCAGCGTGTCTCCCGGCTCGTCGGGCCGGGCCGAGTGCGCCGCCTCGAGCACCTCGCGGCGAAAGCCCTGCGGCGTCTGCACGGCGACGAGCGGCGCCCGGTCGACGGTCTCGTGCACCACCCCGTCCGCGTCGACCCGCTTGAGCGTGTCGGAGACGGGCAGGGCCGGGATCACCGCGTCACCGGTGCGGCGCACCTCCGCGGCGACGCGCTCGAAGAGCTCGGCGCTCGCGAACGGCCGCGCCGCGTCGTGCACCAGCACGGTGTCGACCGAGTCGGGGAGCGCCGCGATCCCGAAGCGCACTGACTCGTGGCGCTCGCGTCCGCCGGCCACCACCGAGACCGTCCAGCTCGAGTCGCGCGGCAGGATCTCGTCGACGAGCGCGAGGGTCTGTGCCGCGCGCGCCTCCGGGATCACGACCGTGAGGTGCCCGGTGTGCGGCAGGGACGTGACCACACCGATGCCGAACTCGATGAGGCTGCGGCCGTGGAGCTCAACGAAGGCTTTGGGCACGTCGGCGCCGAGCCGTGTTCCTGAGCCGGCTCCGACGAGGATGACGCCCAGCGTCGCGAGGGGGCGGGTGGCGGGATCGTTCGTGATCGCGGTCATGCGTCCAGGGTACTCCGCGGGGCAGGCCGGGGGCGGATCCGGATCGATCCGGCGCTCGGGTGCCCGGAAACGCCGAACGCCCCGCAGGAGCTGCGGGGCGTTCGGGTGAAGACGGTTCGAAACCGAGCTAGGAGGCGAGCACCTCGTCGAGCACGGCCCCGGCCTTCTCTTCATCGGTCTTCTCGGCGAGCGCGAGCTCGGAGACGAGGATCTGCCGCGCCTTCGCGAGCATGCGCTTTTCGCCGGCGGACAGCGATCGCACTTCCTGATCGCGACGCCACAGATCACGCACGACCTCAGACACCTTGATCACGTCGCCGGAGGCGAGCTTCTCAAGGTTTGCCTTGTAGCGGCGCGACCAGTTCGTCGGCTCTTCGGTGAAGGGGGCACGCAGCACTTCGAACACGTGCTCGAGGCCCTCCTGGTCGATCACGTCGCGTACACCGACGAGATCGCAGTTCTCAGCGGGGACCTCAATGGTGAGATCGCCCTGGTTGACCTGCAGCTTCAGAAAAAGTTTTTCCTCGCCACCCAGCTTGCGTTTCTTCACCTCGATGATCTTGGCGGCGCCATGGTGGGGGTAGACAACGGTCTCTCCGACCTCAAATTGCATCGAGTGGCTCCTTTACAGTCCAACCATTAGAATACCACACCGCTTCCGGCATGGGTTAGGCTTACCTAAGCTGCGGCCGCTTCGCGGGGGTGAGTATGATTGGGAATGACTGTGCGCACCCGATTCGGGCGCTGCACTCACGAATGAACCACAGCTCGGAGGACCACCTTGAAGATTCGGATTGCCTCGTCCATCGCGATTGCGGCGGCCCTCGCGCTTGGCGCCACCGGGTGCAGCCTGATTGCCCCGCAGGGGACGCTTGAGCACTACGCGCCCAGCGACGGCATCGATGTGACGATCGCGAATCTCGACGTGCGCAACATGATGCTTGTCGCCGACGAGAGCGGTGAGAACTTCAACGTGGTGTTTGGCGCGGTGAACCTCACGGGCGCGGAGCAGGATCTCGCGATCAGCTTTACCAGCGAGGGGGCCCAGAAGGCTCGCGCTGAGTTCACGATCCCCACGGGGAACACCCTCTTCGGCAACCCCGCCGGCGAGGAGACCCCCGTGCTTGTGACGATCCCGGGCGCAAAGCCCGGCGCGACGGTCGACGCGTACTTCCAGAAGACCGGCGAGGAAGAGGTGCGCCACAGCATCCCCGTACTCGACGGCACCCTCCCGGAGTACCGGGACTACGTACTCCCCACGGGCTTCTCGGAGGCCGACGTGAAGTCGTCCGAGAAGAAGCTCGAGGCCGAAGACGAGGCGGCGTCGCAGTCGACCACGAACGACGACCAGGAAGCCACCGAAGAGACGAACTAGTCGATTCGAGCGGTAGCAGAGCGTCCCCGGGCCACAGCGGCCCGGGGACGCTCTGCGTTGTGCCCCGTGCGCGCGGTATTCGCTCCCGGCGCGAGCTGCCTCGCGTCTGAGCTGCCTCGCGTCTGAGCTGCCTCGCGTCTGAGCTGCTTCGCGTCTGAGCTACTTCGCGTTTGGGCTATTTCGCGTTTGGGCTATTTCGCGTTTGGGCTACTTCGCGTCTGGGCTACTTCGCGTCCGAGCGCTCGGCGATCTTGAGGTCGAGCGGGAAGTCGATGGGCGCCCCGGGGAACAGCAGCTCCCCGGCGTCCGCCGCCGCCGCGGTGATCGCCGCCGCGACGGCGTCTGCCTGCTCGGCCGGGGCGTGCACGATCACCTCGTCGTGCAGGAAGAACACGAGGTGCGCCCGGCGCTCGAAGACGGCGCCCGACGCGCGGGCGGGGGCGACATCGGAAGCCACCGGGAGCGCCGCAAGCCTGCCGCGGAGCCCGCCGAGCCAGGCGAGCGCCCACTCGGCGGCGGTGCCCTGCACGATGAAGTTGCGGGTGAAGCGCCCGAGCTCGCGCGCCGCGCGCCGCGCCCGCGCCTCGTCCGCGGGGGTGGCCCCCGGGAGGCTCGCCGCGGCCTGCTCATCGAGCCACTCGCGCGCGGGCGACGGAGAGGTACGGCCGAGGCGGGTGGCGACCCGCCCGCCCGTCTCGCCCGTGGTCGCGGCGCGGTCGAGGACCCCCATCGCGGTGGGGTAGGCGCGCCGGAGCCGCGGCGCGAGCCGGCCGGCCTCGCCGGTCGTGGCACCGTACATGGCGCCGAGCACGGCGTACTTGGCCTCCTCGCGGGTGGCGACCGCGCCGGTCGCCACGATCCCCGAGTACAGGTCGGTGCCGCGCGCGGCGGCGGCGAGGGCCCGGTCGCCGGCGTACGCGGCCAGCACGCGCGGTTCAAGCTGCGCCACGTCGGCGCTGACGAGCCGCCAGCCCGGATCCGCCCGGAGCGCCGGGCGGAGCTGGCGGGGGAGCTGGAGCGCCCCGCCGCCGCTCGACGCCCAGCGCCCGGTGACCACGCCGCCCGGCACATAGACGGGGCGGTAGCGGCCGTCGTGCACCCACTCGTCGAGCCAGGTCCACCCGTTCGCGGTGAGGAGCCGCGCGAGCTTCTTGTAGTGCAGCAGCGGTGCGATCGCCGGGTGCTCGTGCTCCATGAGCTCCCACTGCGACGTGGATGCGACGTCGATGCCCGCCCGCCGCAGCGCGCGCACCAGCTTGGGAGGGGAGTCGAGGCTGGCGCTCGGGTCCCCCAGCGCCGCGCGCACCTCCTCGCCCACCGCGACCATCCGCGCCGGCTTCGCCCCGGGGGCGGGCCGCGGGCCGAGCTCGGCCTGGAGCAGGCGGTCGTGCTCCGCCGTGTCCCAGGGGAGCCCGGCCGTGGCCATCTCGATCGCGATGAGCGCGCCAGCGGACTCCGCGGCGAGGAGCAGCCGCAGGTCGCCTCGCTCGCCAGACGCGGCCCGCTGTCGCGCGAACTCGGCGAGCCCCGCCGCGGTGTCGTGCGGCACCGAGTCGGGATGCGCGGCCGGGATGGCGAAGTCGAAGAGCGTGGCCTCCGGCTGCACCGGCGCCGTGGGGAGCGCTGGGCCCGCGTCCCACTCGGGCGCGGCGCGGAGGGGAGCGGGGTCGGCTACCCGCTCGGAGCCCGCGAGGATCGCGTGGCTCAGTCTGAGGTCGTGGCAGCGCGACACACACACGCCGGCGTCGAGCAACCGTGGGTACCAATGCGGGGTGTCGCTCCACACCCAGCGCACGGTGCCCGCCGCCTCGCGCGCGGCGACGAAGGCGGGGAACGCGGCGGGGTCCAGCTGCACGGCGTCGCCCGCGGCCCCGACGCTGTCGAGCGGCACGGCGGTGATCCCGCCTGCCCCGGACTCGCCGAGCAGCCACCACGCGGGCGCGACCGGCGGCGTGGGGGGAGCGGCGGGAACTGCGGGAGCGGGCACGCGCTCAGGCTATCGGCACCCACCGACACCGATGTTTCGCGTGAAACCGCCGGGGGTCCCGCGGCCCGGCCGCACCGCCCCGTGCCGCGCTACGCCCGGCGGTTGGCAGCGCTGCGGCCCCGCGCGCCGGGGCTATCCGAAGCGGTAGCCGACCCCGCGCACGGTCGAGATCAGCTTCGGCTGTGACGCCTCTTCTTCAATGCGCGCGCGGATGCGCTTCACGTGCACGTCGAGCGTCTTGGTGTCGCCGTAGTAGTTGCTTCCCCACACGCGGTCGATGAGCTGCCCGCGCGTGAGCACCCGGCCGGAGTGCCGCATCAGCATCTCGAGCAGTTCAAACTCGCGCAGCGGCATCGCGATCTCCTCGCCGCGCACGGTGACCGAGTGCCGCTCCGAGTCGAGCCGGATCCCCAGCTCGTCGAGCACGAACGCGTCCACGTTCTCGCGCTCCTCCTCGGCGGCGCCGGTGCGTCGCAGCGCGGCGCGCACGCGCGCGAGCAGCTCGCGGGTCGAGTACGGCTTGGTGATGTAGTCGTCGGCGCCGAGTTCAAGCCCCACCACGATGTCGATCTCGCTGTCCTTGGCGGTGAGCATGATGATCGGGACCTGCGAGGTGAGCCGGATCGCGCGGCACACCTCGGTGCCGGGCAGGCTGGGCAGCATGAGGTCGAGCAGGATGAGATCCGGCTGCGCCGTCGCGAACGTGGTGAGCGCGGCAGCGCCGTCGTCCACGACCGTCACGCGGTACCCCTCGCGCTCGAGGAGGAAGGCGAGCGGACGGGAGATCGATTCCTCGTCTTCAACGAGCAGGATGTGCTGTGCCACTACTTGGTTCCCTTCGGGGAGGATGCTGCCGGGGCAGCCGGGTTCGTATCAGCGGTGCGGGCGTGCGCTGCGGCGCGCACGGCCCGCTTTGCGCGCTTGATCCGCTTGGCGTTCTTTGCGGAGCCGCCGGTCTCGTGGAGCGGGAAGGAGAGGGTAAAGCTCGACCCGACCCCGGGCTGCGACCAGACGTCGACGTCGCCGCCGTGCGCGCGCATGGTGTGCCGGGCGATGCTCAGGCCGAGGCCAGTCCCGCCGTCGCCACGGGTGCGGGCTCCGTCGACGCGGTAGAACCGCTCGAAGATGCGGGGCAGGTGCTCCGGGGCGATGCCCTCGCCCTGGTCGGTGACGGTCACGGTGAAGCGGCCGAGTTCCGAGCTCATACCGATCCCCACGCGGCCCCCAGCGGGGGAGTGCCGGATCGCGTTGCTGAGGAGGTTCGCCACGGCCGAGGCCAGCGATGTGGGGCGGCCGAGGATGATCGGCTCCTCGCCGGCGCTCGAGTCGTCGGTAATCACCAGCTCCACGTCGTGCTGCCCGGCAAAGGAGCGGTGCGAATCGACCTCTCCGCGCACCAGGTCGCGCAGCGAGACCCGCTCGCGATCCTCCGGGCGCAGCGCCGACTGTGCCTCCGAGAGCTGGATGATGTCGCGCGAAAGCTCGCCGAGCCGGCGCGACTCCTTCACGAGGCTCTTCGAGAAGTCGCGCACCAGCTCGGGCTCGTCCGCGGCCTGCTGCGTGGCCTCGGCGAGGAGACCGATCGCCGCGATCGGGGTCTTGAGCTCGTGGCTGACGTTCGCGATGAAGTCGCGGCGCATCGCGTTTACCCGCTGTTCCTCCCCGAGATCCTCCGCGAGGATGAGCACGAAGCGCGGCTGGAAGCGAACAATGTGGATCCTGACGGTGTCCGCCGGGTTGTTCGGATCTGGCTCGTGCGTGTCCGGCACCCCGGTAGACATCACGCGGCGCACACTGCCGAGGAACTCCGGATCGGCGAGCTCAACGTCGCCGACGTGACGCTCCTCGCGTGCGGTGCGGTTCGCGTACACGGGGGCCAGCGCCGAGTCGAGGATCACCGCGAACGTGTCGATCTCGTCGAGGATCGACGTGGCGACGTCTGGCAGTTCGGGGCGCATTTCCGCCGCGCGGCGCAATCCTGCTCGACGGGCCCCCACGATTGCTACCGTGGTACCAGCGCCGATCAGCACGCCGAGTGTGATCGAGGTGAGCACGAGCGAAGCCGGGTCCATGTCTCTCATCGTAGGGGGGTGTTTTCCTGAAAGAGCAGAGTTCAACTGTTGTTCACCTGCCGGTGCGGCACGGTTTACCGGCGCCGCGCACACTGGTGAGGGTGCCCGGAGGCGCGAAATCAGAGAGGAAACCGCATGCGTGAAGTGTTTCAGCAGTCGCTGCGTGAAGTTCAGGAACGACTGGTCAAGATCGCGGAGCTCGTCGAGGACGCGATCGAGAACGCGACGAGCGCGTTCGGCAACTCGGACGTGGCAATCGCCGAGAAGGTGATCGACGACGTCGAGGAGATCGAGGCGCTCGCCGCAGAGCTCGATCTGCACGCCATCGACATCCTCGCGCGGCAGCAGCCGGTCGCGTCGGATCTGCGCCTGGTCGTTGGTGCGCTCCGAATGAGCGCGTCGCTCGAGCGCATGGCCGACCTCGCGCAGCACATCGCGCAGCTCGCGCGCTACCGGTACCCGGAGAGTGCGATCCCCAAGGGGCTGACTAAGACGTTCGTGCGGATGGCCGCGCTCGACGTTGAAATGGCTGCGAAGCTGGTGGAGCTGCTGCGCACGCAGGAGCTCGACGTGGTCGCCGAGATCCGCGATCTCGACGACGATCTCGACGAGCTGCACGCCAAGGTGTTCGAGAAGGTGCTCAGCGACAAGCTCGCGAACAACCCGACCGGCGTGGTCGACGCGACCCTCGCGAGCCGCTACCACGAGCGCTTCGGCGATCACGCGGTCAGCGTCGCGAAGCAGATGCAATTCTTCCTGAGCGGTTCGCTCGACTAACGCCCGAGGCGGCGGTCGCGTGCGGCTCGGGGCCGGCGCGACCGCGGACGCTAGGCTTACAGCGTGAAGCAACGCATCTACGATTCTCGTGCGCAAGCGGTCGTCGACTTCGAACCCCGCGAGCCGGGCCGCGTGAGCCTGTACGTGTGCGGTCCGACGGTTCAGTCGGCGCCGCACATCGGTCACCTGCGCAGCGTGCTCGTGTACGACCAGATGCGGCGATGGTTCGAGGCGACCGGGCTCGACGTGACGATGATCCGCAACGTGACGGACATCGACGACAAGATTCTTGATCACGCGCGCGCCGGCCAGGAGGCAGGTGGCACCGAGGAGTGGTGGGCGCTCGCGTATCGCGTGGAGCGCGAGTTCACCGCGGCGTACGACGCGCTTGGCGTGCTGCCCCCCACCTACGAGCCGCGCGCGACCGCAAACATCGCCGAGATGGTCGCCCTGATCGAGCGCCTCATCGAGCGTGGCCACGCCTATCAGGCGGGCGACGGCTCAGCGAGCGTGTACTTCGACACCGCGAGCTGGCCCGAGTATGGCGCGCTCACGCGGCAGCGCCGCGACCAGATGGAGGATGCCGCCGACTCCGAGCCCGTGGGCAAGCGAGATCCGCGCGATTTCGCGCTCTGGAAAGCGCACCGCGGCTCCGAGCCGGAGTCTGCCTCGTGGCCCTCGCCGTGGGGTCGCGGTCGCCCCGGCTGGCATATTGAGTGCTCTGCCATGGCGTCGCGCTACCTTGGCGCCGAGTTCGACATCCACGGCGGCGGCCTCGACCTGCGCTTCCCGCACCACGAGAACGAGCTCGCGCAGTCGCAGGCGGCCGGCGACCCGTTCGCGCGACACTGGATTCACAACGGCCTCGTCAACACGGGCGGCCAGAAGATGTCGAAGTCGCTCGGCAACTCGCTGTTTGCCGCGGATCTGCTCGCGCAGGCGCGGCCGATCGTGCTCAGGTACTTCCTCGGCTCGGCGCACTACCGCTCCGTGCTCGAGTACTCGGAGACCTCGCTCGCCGAGGCCGAGGCCGCGTTCTCGCGCATCGAGGGGTTCCTTGCGCGGGCCGCCGAGGCCGGCGTGGACCTGGCTGGGGCCGGAGCATCCGGCGGGGCCAGCCCTGAACTTCCCGCCGAGTTCGTGGCCGCAATGCGCGACGATTTTGCGCTGCCGCAGGCGCTCGCCGTGATCCACCAGACCGTTCGCGCGGGCAATTCGGCGCTCGATGCGCGCACCGAACAGGATGCTGCCCAGATTCACGCGTATACTTATCAGATTCTTGGCATGCTCGATGTGCTCGGCCTCAACCCCAACGATGCTCATTGGGCGGCCGCGGAGCGCACCACCGCGCTCGACAGTCTCGTCTCGGACCTTCTCGAGCAGCGATCTGAAGCCCGTGCGAGCCGAGACTTCGCCAAGAGCGACGAGATCCGTGACGCACTGCACCGTGCGGGCATCTCGCTTGAAGACACACCGACTGGAACACGCTGGAGCCTGACATGACGAATAAGAAGAGCCGTACCGGAGCTATCCGGAAGAAGGGGCTCGGCAAGGCTGTCGGGTCCGGCGGGCAGGGGCGACAGGCCCTGGAGGGCCGCGGGCCCACCCCGAAGGCGGAAGACCGCGAGTACCACGCCAAGTTCAAGGCGAAGAAGTCGCGCGAGCGCTACGACGCCGCGAAGGCCCGCTACGCCGAGCGCTCGGGGCAGACCCCCGAGCGGGGCCGCGGCTCCGGCAGCGGTCGCAAGAAGGAAGAGGCTGAGCTCGTCACCGGGCGCAACGCCGTGGTCGAGGCGCTGCGCGCGCGGATCCCCGCGTCCACGCTCTACATCGCGTCAAAGGTTGAGATGGACGACCGGATGCGCGAGATCCTGCGCTTGGCGACCAACCGCAACGTGCCCGTGCTCGAGGTGATGCGCCAGGAGCTCGATCGCATGACGGAGCGCGACACCGTGCACCAGGGCGTGGTGCTCAAGGTGCCGCCGATGGCGTACGCACACCCCATGGAGATGCTCGACGAGATCATCGACCGCGACGAGGTGCCGCTGATTGTGGCGCTCGACGGCGTGACCGACCCCCGCAACCTCGGCGCGATCATCCGCTCCGTCGGCGCGTTTGGCGGGCAGGGCGTTGTCGTGCCGCAGCGCCGCTCGGCGGGCCTCAACTCCGCCGCGTGGAAGACCTCGGCCGGCGCGGCCGCCAGGATCCCCGTCGCGATGGCGTCGAACCTCACGCAGACGATCAAGGAGTTCAAGAAGCAGGGCGTGTTTATCATCGGCCTTGACGGGGACGGCGACGTGTCGCTGCCCGGGCTTGAGCTCGCGGATCGCCCGCTCATGATCGTGATCGGCAGCGAGGGCAAGGGCCTGTCCCGGCTCGTGACCGAGACGTGCGACGCCGTGGTGTCGATCCCGATCCACGACGTGACCGAGTCGCTGAACGCCGGCATCGCGGCGAGCGTTGCGCTCTACGAGGTGTCGCGCCTGCGCGCGAACCCCGAGGCGTAACCGCCGGAAGCGCGGATCACTGGCGGGCGACGCACCTCACAATACTGTGAGGTGCGTCGCCCGCCAGTGTGTTCCCAGGAGCTCGAACCGCAGCGCCACCGCGCTCGTCCGGCCGCGCGCGTGCAGCACCACCGTGGCCTCGATCACCCCGGGCCGTGGCTCGCTGAGGTGCGCGGGACCCGGTGTGGCCACGATCACCCGCTGATCGCCGTAGAGGGTGCGGCGCTCCGTGCGCGCGGTGCGGCGCCACTTGAGCGTGCGGGCCACCTCCGGGGTGACGGCTCCCGCGAGCTGGCCGAGCGCGCGGGTGCCCTCAAGCACCTCGAACGCGGCGAGCGCGAGGCGCTGGATCCTGGCCGGCGTCGGCGCGAGATCTGGCGGGCGCTCGCCGGGGACCGGGAGCACCACCGCCGGGGCGTGCGCTGCCGGGTTCGCCGGGACCGCCTGGAGGTGCCCGGCCCGCCGCCGCGGCCCGAGGCCCCGCTGGGCGCCGGCGCCGCGCTGCGTCCCCGTTCGCTGCGTCGCCGTGGCGCCCCGCTGCGGTGCGGTGTTCGGGGCTGGCGTGCGCAGCGCGGCGGCAGGCACAGCTGAGTGATGGGCGGCGTGGGGCACAGGGGGTCCTTTCGGCTCTCCCGGGTGTGACGCGCCGTGCGTTCCCCCACGTCGCCCGCGTGCTTCGGGATTGAGATGTGTGCTGCCCACCATATGAAAGTCCAATTGGTGCCGGTCAAATAGCGTTTGCGTCCAGGTCGTTCATGACCGGAGTGCGAGCCGCGCACGAGCCGCTTCGTGCTCTACGCTGGGGACGTGGCCACTCTCAGGAACCTTGCGACGAAGTACTCCTCCCTCAGCGAGGAGGAGATCGAGTGGCTTGAGCTGCTCACCCTCGACTGGCAGCTCCTCGCAGACCTCGCGCTCAGCGACGTGGTGCTGTGGGTGCCGTCCGACACCGGCGAGTATCTCGCGGTCGCACACAGCCGGCCAGCCGGCTCCGTGACGCTGTTCTACCGCGACGTGATTGGCGACTTCCTGCGCTCGGACTGGCGCGCGCTCGTGGACCAGACCATGGAGAGCGGCCAGCGGGTCACCTCGACGTCTCCCGCCTGGTACGAGGAGAACCCGATGCGGCTCACCGCGTACTCCGTGAGCCGGCTCGACGAGCATGGCGCGGTGCGCGGCCCGTTCGCGGTCGTGACGGTGCACACGAGCGTTGCAGACACCCAGCCGGCCTCTCGCATCGGGGCCGCGTTCCGCGAGGTGGCCGACGACCTCTTCGGCATGATCCAGGCAGGCCTGTTCCCCATGAAGGGGAACGCGCGCGGTGGCGAGCAGGGATCCCCGCGTGCTTCCGACGGCCTGGTCCGCGTCAACCTCGACGGCGAGGCCACTTTCGCGAGCCCGAACACGCAGACCACCTTCACCACGCTCGGCTACCGCGACGAGATCGAGGGCGAGAATTTCTCCGAGGTGATCGCTGAGATCGTCAAGGGCCAGTTCGACACGAACGAGTCGCTTCCGCTGATCGCCCAGGGCAAGATCGCGAAGCGCGTGGAGATCGACACCAACGGTCGCACGATCACGCTGCGCTCGATCCCCGTCTTCCGCGACGGGGCGCGCGTCGGTGGGATCGTGCTCACCCGAGACGTGACGGAGCTGCGCCAGCAGGCGCAGGAGCTGATCACCAAGGACGCGACGATCCGCGAGATCCACCACCGCGTGAAGAACAACCTGCAGACCGTGGCGTCGCTGCTGCGTGTGCAGGCGCGCCGCGCGCGCAGCGAGGAAGCCAAGGAAGTGCTCGGTCAGGCCATGCGTCGCGTCGCCGCGATCGCCGTGGTGCACGACACGCTCGCGACCGGGCTGTCGCAGATCGTGAGCTTCGACGAGGTGTTTGACCGCGTGCTCGGCCTCGCCGCGGAGGTGGCTAGCCTGCACGGCACCACGGTGCACCCGCACAAGGAGGGCTCGTTCGGCGAGCTCCCCTCCGAGTACGCGACGCCGCTCGCGCTCGCGCTCACGGAGATCGTGACCAACGCGGTGGAGCACGGGCTCGCCGGCCGCGAGGGTGAGGTGTTCATCCGCGCCGATCGCACCGACGAGCGGCTCACCGTCGAGGTGGTCGACACCGGGACCGGCCTGCCGGGCGGCACCGTCGGCGATGGTCTCGGTACGCAGATCGTGCGCACGCTCATCGAGGGCGAGCTCGGCGGAAGCATTGTGTGGGCGCCCGACGCCGGCGGCGGGACCCGCGTGGCGATCCAGATCCCGCTGCACTGGATCTCAACCCAGACGCGTGAAATCCCGCGCATCAGAACGTAGCGCGGCTCAGCACGCGGAATTGCTCACGGCTCCGGCGGGGCGCATCACCGGATGCGTCCCGCCGGAGCCGTGTTCGCGCGCGTCCTAGCGCCGTCGGTTGCGGATGATCACCGCGGCGCCCACCACGAGCAGGATCACGCCGAGCCCGATGGTGGTGATCGTGAGCCAGGCCACCCCGTCGAGCTCGCCACCGCCGAACACGAGCTGCACCACGTACCCGCAGAACGCGAGGATGAGTGCGCCCCACACGATCGGCCCGGTCCTGGGGCCGGTCCTCGTGGGCGGGAGTGGCCGCGGCGGTGCCGCCGCCGCGGCTCCGACGTGCGACCGCGGTGCCGCCTGCGGCTGCGGCTGCGGTGCTGCGGTCTGCGGCTGCGATACGTCCTGCGGTTGCGGTGCGGCCTGCGGGAGCGCCGGTTGCGGTGCGTCCTGCGGTTGCGGTGCGGCGTCCCCAGCGGGGTCCCCGCCGGACGGCTGCTGCGTCGGTTCGGAGCTCATCGCGCCACCTCCAGGGTCTTCAGCTCGGCGAGTAGCTCATCCCGCTCGCGTTCAAGTGTGGCAGTCTCCCGCGTGCTGAGGCCGGGCTTCTCCAGCTGCCACTCGATCTCCGCGATCTGCTCGTCGAGTTCGGCCTGCGCTCGGGACACCCGTGCATCGTCTCCGCGCCCGGTGCCGGACGCGGGCGGCGGCGTCGCGGTGGTGGTGGCGACGCCGTCGACCGAGACGCGGCCGGCGAGGAGGTAGACCACCACGCGGCTCGGCTCCTCGTCGAACCTGGAGCCTGTCTCTTCCGAGAGGTTCGCCGTGAAGGTGTGGCCCAGCAGCGGACCGGCGCGCAGCGTGCCCGCGGTCCCCTCCTGGTCGATCGCACCACCCAGCACGCGCACATCAACGATCGTCGGGGCCGATTCGGGCAGGGTGACCGAGACGTTTCCGGCGAGCTGCCAGGTGGTCAGCTCGGTGCGCTCGGTGGGGGCGGAGTCGAGGCTGCGCAGGTCGATCTCGGTGTTCCCGCCGAGCAGCACGGCGCCGGGGACCGTACCCGCTGTAACGCGCATGGTGCCGAACGGCTGCAGCTGCGAGCCCCAGGGGAGCACGACCGTGGTGAGCAGGGCCACGACGCCGCACGCGGAGAGGAACCCGATCCAGCCGGTGTGCTTGCCGCGCACGCCGGCCACGATGAGCGAGACGGCGCACACGGCGAGCGCCGCGACCAGCGCCGCGATGAGCGCCGCGGGGGCCGCACCGTTGACCGTGAAGTCGAGGTTCGCGCCGAGCGCCCAGACCGCCGTGAGTCCGCCCGCAAGCAGCGCGAGCGCCAGGGTGATGATGGTGTGACCGGCGCCGAGCCGGTACGTGTCGTGGCGCTCGGCGTAGCGCACGCTCCACTCGTCGGCCTGTTTGCCCACCTCGGCGCTCCACCGCGTTGCGGTGTCGCCGGCGCGCTGGCCCCAGTCACCTGCCCGCTGGCCCCAGTCGCCCGCACGGTCGCTGAGTCGCTGCGCGTACTCTTCCGTGCGGTCGGCGAAGGCGCGCGTCTGCGCTACGAACGGGTCTCCCGGCGCAGCCGCGGGATCGTCCGCGGGAGGCCCGCCCGGTGCGGCACCGGGGCCCGCTGCCGACGGTGCGGCCTCGGGCTGCGGCGGGGCCGCACCCTGCGGGGCGACTCCGCCCGGCCCCTGCGTGTGCGCCCGGGGCTGCGGCTCCCAGAGCGGCGCCGATCCCGCCGGCGGTGTCTCAGCGCCGGGATTCGCGGCGCGATCCCGGCCGCGCTTCAGCATGACTCGACGCAGCCAGAGCCCGCCGACCACGAGGATCGCGATCCAGATCAGCCACGCGATGGTGGCGCTCAGCCAGCTCGGCAGACCGATCCAGCCCCATGCCCCCCAGCCCCAGATGCTGAACGGGGTGCCGGCGCCCGGGATGATGAGCGAGAACAGTGCCGGGATGATGACCACGGCCGCGAGCACAATCGCGGCGGTCACGACCCCGGCGTGCGCTCGCCCCCGGACGATGTCCTCCACGTGGATCCGACCCGTGAAATCGGGCAGGAGCAACCAGCCGACGATGTAGAGCAGGATGCCCGGGCCGCCGAGCAGCGCGAGCACCACGAAGATGCCGCGAATGATCAGGGGATCGAGCCCGGTCTTTGCCGCGATACCGCCGGCGACGCCCGCAAACCAGCGGTCGGAGCCGCGCACGATGCCGAGGTCGCGGAGCCAGGAGAAGAACGCTGTCCCCGGGGGCGTGCCGCCGGGACGATCAGTGTCGGGTGAGTGGTTCATGTCTTCGAGTCTGGCGGAGGGCCGCACCGGCGGCTATGGGGGATCCCCCTGATCTGACCCTGATATTGCCTGCCGCGACCCCCGGTCGGGGCCGCGAACTGCTTGGATAGAGCCATGACCCGCCCCCCACTCGTGCGCGCGACAGACGACCGGCTCCTCGCCGGAGTCTGTGGCGGCCTCGCCGCGCACCTGGGCCTGCCGCCCACCGCGGTGCGCGCCGGGATGCTGGTGCTCGCCGCGCTCGGCGGCGCGGGCGCGCTCCTGTACCTGTGGCTGTGGGCGACCGTTCCCCGGGCGGAGGACGCGGGAGGTGTGCCGCCGCTGCGCCGCGCGCTCACTCGCCCCGCGGGTGACGGCGCGGCACCCGCGGCGCTCGGGGCCCCCGCGGTCCCGAGTGCCACCGGAGGATCCCCCGTGAGCGCCGCGGCTCCCGGAGCCCCCGAGACCGCTCCCGACCCCCGTGCGGCGGCCGCTGGGCGTGCGCCGGGCGCTCCGGGTGTGCCCCGCCCCGCGGTGCCGGGGGCGAGCTCGGCGCCGGCCGGTGCCGTGTCGGCTCAGGTGTATCCCGCCGGCGCCGCCTCGGGTGCCGCCGGCGGTGCCGCTGCAGCTCAGGCCACCGCACCACCGCTCGGCGCCGCCGCTCCGAGCGGTGCTGCGGGGCCCGGCGCCCCGGCGGCGTCCGGAGAGTCCGCCCGCGCCTTCCGCTGGCCGATCGCCGAGCTCCTGCTGGGGGCGTGTCTGCTCATCGCGGGAATCGGCCTGGTGCTCGTGCGCCTCGGCGTGCAGATCAACCTCGAGGTGATTCTGCCCGCAATGGCCGTGCTCGTGGGCGTGGGCCTCACCTGGTGGCAGATCGCGGATCGCGACCGGCCGGATCGCAACCAGGTGCCGCGCGTGCTCGGCGCGCTCGCGCTCGTTGCCGCCGGCGTGCTCATGTTCTTTGTGACGTCGCGGGAGCCGAGCGCGCTGACCGTGATCGCGGCCGCCTTCGCGGTGCTTGCCGGGGTCGCGCTCGCGATCGCGCCGTGGCTGCTGCGCCTCAACCGCGAGCTGATCGCTGAGCGCGCCGCGCGCGCTCGTGAGGCCGAGCGCTCCGACATCGCCGCGCACCTGCACGATTCGGTGCTGCAGACGCTCGCCCTGATCCAGCAGCGCTCCGACCCCGGCAGCGAGGTGGCGCGCATCGCTCGCGGCCAGGAGCGCGAGCTGCGGGAGTGGCTGTTTCGTACCGCCGACGGAGCCCCGCCGCCCCAGCGCGAGGCGGCGGGCCAGGAGCTGCGCGCGCACGCCGCGGCGCTCGAAGAGGAGCACCCGGTGCGCTTCGAGGTCGTGGAGGTGGGCGCGAGCGGCGTCGCGCCCGAGGCGATTGTCGCGGCCGCGCGCGAGGCAATGCTCAACGCCGCCCGACACGCTGGCGGCGACGTCACCGTGTTCCTCGAGTCGCGCGGCGAGCGGATCTCGATCGACGTGACCGACCGCGGCCCCGGCCTCGGTCTCGAGCACCTGCCGGCCGGCCGCATGGGCGTGCGCGAGTCGATCCTCGGCCGGATGGAGCGCGCGGGCGGCACGGCCAGAATCGTGCCGGGCCCGGGCGGCGGCACCTCAGT
This sequence comes from Leucobacter luti, assembly GCF_004217175.1. Taxonomy (GTDB): domain Bacteria; phylum Actinomycetota; class Actinomycetes; order Actinomycetales; family Microbacteriaceae; genus Leucobacter; species Leucobacter luti. The sequence goes on along the minus strand of NZ_SHKI01000004.1, from coordinate 504,195 downwards.
CCGGCTCGGGATCCCGCGCGAGGCCGCACCCGGCAGCGACGCGTCAACTCAAGAGAGGACCAGCAATGACGAGTGAGGCAGCGGGCACCACACCCCCGATCCGCGTGGTGATCGTCGACGACCACCAGATCTTTCGCACGGGGCTCCGGGCCGAGCTGGGCGCCGAGCTGGACGTGGTGGGGGAGGCGGCGACCGTCGACGAGGCGGTGTCGGTGATCGCCGAGCTCGCGCCTGACGTGGTGCTGCTCGACGTGCACCTGCCCGGCGGATCCGGCGGTGGCGGGGCCGAGGTGCTGCAGCGGCTGGTCGGGCTCCCTGGGGCGGCCGAGACGCGGATCCTCGCCCTCAGCGTGTCAGACGCGGCGGACGACGTGGTCAGCGTGATCCGCGCGGGTGCCCGCGGCTACCTCACCAAGACCGCCTCTGGCGCGGAGGTAACCGCCGCGGTGGTGCGCGTGCACGGCGGCGACGCGGTGTTCTCGCCGCGCCTCGCGGGGTTCGTGCTCGACGCGTTCGGCACCGGCGGCGGCGAGACGGCCGCGGCCGACGACGAGCTTGACCGGCTCTCCGCGCGCGAGCAGGAGGTGATGCGGATGATTGCTCGCGGCTACGCGTACAAGGAGGTGGCCGCCGAGCTGTTCCTCTCAGTGAAGACCGTCGAGACGCACGTCTCAAAGGTGCTCCGCAAACTGCAGCTCTCGAACCGGCACGAGCTCACGGCCTGGGCGCTCTCCCGCCGCCTGCTCTAGCCGGTGGGCGCCCCGGGCCGCGCCTAGTCCCAGCCGGGCAGCCAGAGGTGTGCGCGCCAGAACCACTCAGCCACGGGCATCCCAGACCAGGTCGGGAAGTAGAACAGCGCGAGCGCGAGCGCGACCGCGAGAAACAGCGCGGCCGCCGCGCGCCGCCCCCACAGCTCTGACGCTCCGAGCGGCCGGAGGCCGACCGTCGCGCTCACGTCGCGCAGCCCGCCGACCCGGCAGATCATCCCGATCACGAGCGCCAGCGCGAGCGCTGAGAACGGGGTGAGCACCACCGCGTAGAACTGGAACACCGCCGACCTCGACGTGGTGAGCACCCACGGGAGCCAGCCGGACAGATAGCCCGTGAGCACGAATGCGCTGGCGACCGCGAGCGGGATCCGGAGCAGGGGAGCCGGTGCCGCGCCGCTGGCGCGGCCGGGGGCTGTGGGGTCGAGGTGCGGCGGTGCGTCCGCGGAAATGTGCCGGGCCGCCGCAAACGCCGTGGCCCGGCGCCTGGTCTGGATCTCCCAGACCGCACACCACACGAGCAGCACGAGCGCGATCACACCGCCCCAGGTAATCAGCGGGTTCGGCAGGGGCGACACCGCAGCGACGCACTCGCCCCAGTTGCAGCCGTCGCTCCAGCTTTCCTCGTACATCGCCGTGGGACGCAGCGCGAACGGCCAGGTCAGCGGGTGCGACTGGTACGGGTGCGGTGCGCTGAGCGTGCTGTGCCAGCCGAGCATCTCGCGGTGGTACTGCAGCAGGGCGGCGGGCCAGGCGACGCCCGGCGTGCGGGCCCAGCCCCCGGCGGTCACGATCCAGCCGGTCCAGCTCGCGAGGTAGACGAAGAACGTGACGGGCAGCGTGACGAGCGCGGCGACTCCGGCCTGCGCCGCCGCCCGGAGCACCGGTCGCGGGGTGCGGGACCGGAGCCGGACCACGAGGTCGCGGACCGTGACGAAGATGAGGAACGCGGCGAGCGGGTACAGCCCCGACCACTTCACGGCCGCCGCCGCCCCGAACGCGGCCGCCGCCGCGATGAGCCACGGCCGCGCCCACGCGACCTTGATCGCCCGGCCGAGCTCGTGGGCCCGCGCGGCGCTCTCGGCCTGCGCCAGCTGATCGCGCCACACGAACAGGGCACCGAGCGCCACGAACATCGTGAGAAAGCCGTCGAGCAGGCTGACGCGGCTGAGCACCACGTGCACCCCGTCGATCGCGAGAATGAGGCCCGCCGCCCAGGCGACGATCCGGCTCCGCGAGAGGAGCCACCCGAGTCGCATGACGATGCCGACGGTGATCACGCCGGCGAGCGCGGACGAGGCACGCCAGCCCCAGCCGGTCTCCGGCCCGAACGCGAGGATACCGAGGCCGATCAGCCACTTCCCGAGCGGCGGGTGCACCGCGTTCGACGCGGCGTCGGTGAACGATGTGGCGCGCTCGCCCGCCATCGACGGGTCGCTGTCCGGCCAGGTGGTGGGGAACCCGTGGGCGAGCTGGCTGATCGCGTCGCGCACGTAGTAGAGCTCGTCGAACACGAGGGTGTCGGGGCGGTCGAGCGCCCAGAACCGGAGCAGGGCGGCGATCCCGAGCACGACGGTGGGAACGATCCATCCCAGGTGCCTGCGCATGGACCCCAGCCTAGGCCGTGCCGGCGAAATCCGGGGCCTCGGCGCCCGGCCGCGGCGCTCAGCCGAAACCGGGGCCGCCGCGGGGCGGCCGCGCGCCCCGCGGAGGGCTACGATAGTGGGGTGATGACACGGCTCAGCAACTACTTCCTGAAGACCCTTCGCGAGGATCCCGCAGACGCCGAGGTCGCCAGCCATCGGCTGCTGGTGCGGGCGGGATACATTCGGCGTCAGTCGCCCGGCGTGTTCGGGTGGCTGCCACTCGGGCTCCGGGTGAAGGGCAAGCTCGAGCAGATTATCCGCGAGGAGATGGCGGCCGCGGGTGCGCACGAGGTGCACTTCCCCGCGCTGCTGCCGCGCGAGCCATACGAGGCAACGGGCCGCTGGGAAGAGTACGGCGAGACGATGTTCCGCCTGCAGGATCGGCACGGCGCCGATCACCTGCTCGCCCCCACGCACGAGGAAGCCTTCACCCTGATGGTGAAGGACATCGTCACCTCCTACAAGGACCTGCCCCTGCAGCTGTTTCAGATCCAGGACAAGTACCGCGACGAGGCGCGGCCGCGCGCCGGCCTGCTGCGCGGGCGCGAGTTCACCATGAAGGACGCGTACTCGTTCGACGTGACCGACGAGGGGCTCGCCGCCGCGTACCAGAAGCAGCGCGACGCCTACGAGCGGATCTTCACTCGCCTCGGCCTCGAGTACGTGATCGTGTCGGCTGATGCCGGCGCGATGGGCGGCTCGCGCAGCGAGGAGTTCCTGCTCCCCACGCCGATCGGCGAGGACACCTTCGTGCGCTCCGCGGGCGGATACGCCGCAAACGTCGAGGCGTACGTGACGCCGGTGCCCGACGCGATTCCGTTCGACGGGCTGCCCGCCGCCGAGGTGTTTGACTCGCCCAACACCCCCACGATCGAGACCCTCGTGGCGCACGCGAACGCCGTGCTGCCGCGGGCAGACGGCCGCGAGTGGACCGCGGCAGACACGCTGAAGAACGTGGTGCTTGCGGTGACGCCGATCGGCGGCGAGCGGGAACTGGTGGTCGTGGGAATGCCCGGCGATCGCGACGCCGACATGAAGCGCGCGGAGGTCGTGTTTGCCGGCGCCGATGTGGAGCCCGCGACCGCGGCAGACTTTGAGAAGCACCCGGGCCTCGTGCGCGGTTACATCGGGCCGGTGCGCGATGGCGCCCCGATTCTCGGCACCGAGGGCGCGACGGGGATCCGCTACCTGCTCGACCCGCGGGTCGTTTCGGGTACCTCCTGGATCACCGGCGCGAACGTCGACGAGAAGCACGTGGCGTACCTCGTTGCCGGGCGCGATTTCAGCGCCGACGGCGTCGCCGACATGGCGAGCGTCCGCGACGGGGATCCGGCGCCCGACGGGTCCGGCCCGATCGAGACCGCGCGCGGGATGGAGATCGGCCACGTCTTCCAGCTCGGCCGCAAGTACGCCGAGGCTCTGGGCCTCAAGGTGCTCGACGAGAACGGGAAGCTCGTCACGGTGACGATGGGCTCGTACGGGATCGGCGTGACGCGCATCATGGCGATTCTCGCGGAGCTGCACCACGACGACCGCGGCCTGATCTGGCCCGAGGCAATCGCGCCGTTCGACGTGCACCTCGTCGCGACCGGCAAGGACCCGATCGTTGCCGAGGTGGCCGAGGAACTCGCTGCCCAGCTCGAAGCCGCCGGACTCGACGTCCTGTTCGACGATCGTCCAAAGGTGTCGCCCGGCGTGAAGTTTGGCGACGCCGAGCTGCTCGGGGTGCCGCGCGTGGTTGTGGTCGGACGCGATGCCGCTGAGGGCTTCGCGGAGGTCTGGGATCGCGCCGCCGGCACGAAGGATCGGGTCGCGATCGCGGAGGTTCCCGGGCTCTTCCGGTCGTAGCCCGCAGCGCTGACGCCACTCGGGGCGGGATCGTGGCACACGCCGCGGCCCCGCCCCGAGTCGTTTGTGCGACGCAGTGGCCACGACGCATGCAATTTCTGGCATGTGCTCGGCGCCGAAATCGGGCATATGCACGCTCGGGGATGCGGGGCTGCGAGAGTAGCGCCAGCACGGCCCGCACCGGTGCGGTCGTCACGAACGAGGGAGTTCATCATGACTGACACGACAGACCAGGCCGCCAAGCCGACACCGGCATTCGCGGGCGCTTCCTGGGTCGCACTCGTTCTCGGCATGGGCGCGTACCTGGTGGGTCTCTTCAACGCTGGCATGGAGCTCAACGAGAAGGGCTACTACTTCGCGCTCCTCATGTTCGGGCTGTTCGCGGCCGTATCGCTGCAGAAAACGGTGCGGGATCGGGCCGACGGCCTCCCGGTCACGAACCTGTACACCGGCATCGCCTGGTTCGCGCTCGTGATTTCCCTCGCGCTGCTCGCGATCGGGCTGTGGAACGCCGGAAGTCTGGTGCTGAGCGAGAAGGGGTTCTACGGGATCAGCTTCGCGCTCAGCCTGTTCGCGGCCGTCGCGGTGCAGAAGAACGTGCGCGACCTCGCACAGTTTCGGCTCGAATCCGGAGCAGAGGAGCACGCGGCCACCGAGACTGACCCGCCGCGGCGACAGACGGATCTGGCATCCCTCAGGGGTCTAGAGTAACCTGGTCACTTCTCCGCGCCCTCGGGCGTGACATCTAAATACACAGTTCAATATGAGGAGGGCACGATGAAAATCGAGCTAGTAACGCTGCGACAGATCGAACGCGAAAAGGAAATCCCGTTCGACGAGCTCGTCGAGATTATTGAACAGGCAATTCAGTCGGCCTACCTGCGCCACGCTGAAAACAACAAGCTCCCCATGCCGCGCGAATCAGACGTTCGCGTGACCCTCGACCGCAAGAGCGGCGAGATCTCAGTGCTGGTCCCGGAACTCGACGACGAGGGCCAGGTGATCGGCGAGGCGTACATCACCACCGACGAGTTTGGGCGCGTGGCGTCGAGCGCGGCGAAGCAGGTCATCAACCAGCGCCTCCGCGACCTCAGCGACGATGCCGTCCTGGGGACCTTCAAGGACCGCGAGGGCCAGGTGGTGTCCGGCGTGGTGCAGCAGGGCCCCAACCCGCGCATGGTGCACGTCGACCTGGGCGAGCTTGAAGCGATCCTGCCCCCCGAGGAGCAGGTGCCGGGCGAGAAGTACCCGCACGGCATGCGCATCCGCGTATACGTGACGAGCGTTTCAAAGGGCACGAAGGGGCCGCAGGTTGTGGTCTCGCGTACGCACCCGGGGCTCGTGCGCAAGCTGTTCGAGCGGGAGGTGCCCGAGCTCGCCGACGGTCTGGTGGAGATCGTGTCGCTTGCCCGCGAGGCCGGCCACCGCTCGAAGGTCGCCGTGCGCGCAAAGCAGGCGGGGATCAACGCCAAGGGCACCTGCATTGGCGAGATGGGCAGCCGCGTGCGCGCCGTGATGGGCGAGCTCGGCGAGGAGAAGATCGACATCGTCGACTACTCGCCCGAGCTGCCTAAGTTCGTGGCAAACGCGCTCTCGCCCGCCAAGGTGACCGACGTGTTTATGCTGAACGAGTCGCTCAAGCAGGTGCGCGCGCTGGTGCCCGATTTCCAGCTCTCGCTCGCCATCGGCAAGGAGGGCCAGAACGCCCGTCTCGCCGCCAAGTTGACGGGCGCAAAAATCGATATCCAGCCCGACTCGATCATGAACGACTAGCGGAGCGCTGGATATCTGATTTTTGCGCCGCAGCGCTCGGGGCGGGGCCCCGGTGGGGCCCCGCGCGCTGCGGTTCGGCGTGAGCCGGGGAGGAACTGTTGTCCAGCCCGACTCGATCATGAACGACTAGCGGAGCGCTGGATATCTGGTTTTTGCGCCGCAGCGCTCGGGGCGGGGCCCCGGTGGGGCCCCGCGCGCTGCGGTTCGGCGTGAGCCGGGGAGGAACTGTTGTCCAGCCCGACTCGATCATGAACGACTAGCGGAGCGCTGGATATCTGGTTTTTGCGCCGCAGCGCTCGGGGCGGGGCCCCGGTGGGGCCCCGCGCGCTGCGGTTCGGCGTGAGCCGGGCGGGCGCTGCGGTACTCCGCATTCGGGCAGGAAACACGAACTCGCGCAGGGTGAGACTCACATTCTCACCCTGCGCGAGTTTGTTTTTCCCGCGTGGCCGCGCGCGGTCCGGGAAGTTCTGCGCCGCGGCCGGGCTGCTAGCCTGAGGATTCCCCCACCCCCTCCCCGCACAGGACACGCGCCTTGAAGATACTGGTGATCGAAGACGACGATCGCGTCGCCGGTGCCCTGTGCGCCTTCCTCAAGAAGTCCGGGTTCGAGACGGTGCGGGCAGCGGATGGGGCTGCGGCGCTCGCCAGCCTCGACGCCGAGATCGATGTGGTGCTGCTCGACCTCGGGCTGCCGGACATCGACGGGATTGACCTGTGTCGCAGGATCCGGGCGCACACCGGGGTGCCGATCCTCATCGCGACGGCCCGCAGCGAGGTGCAGGATCGGATTCACGGGCTCCGCGCGGGCGCAGACGATTTCCTGGTGAAGCCGTACGACGTGCGCGAGCTGGTGGCGCGCATCGAAGCAGTGACGCGGCGGGTGCGGGCGATGCCGCAGGACGGCGAGCGCGGCGCGCCGCTCGAGGTGGGCGGAGTGGTGATCGACCTGGTGGCGCGCCAGGTCTCGGTCGCCGGCACCCTGGTGGAGCTCACGCCCAAGGAGTTCGATATTGTCGCGGTCCTCGCGCGCTACCCCGGCGTGGTGGTGCAGCGCGAGCGCATCATATTCGAGGTGTGGAATACGGAGTGGCACGCGTTCCAACGCTCGCTCGAGGTGCACGTCGGCTCGATCCGCCGCAAGACCGGGCACGCGGAGTTTATCGAGACGATCCGCGGGGTCGGATACAAGTTGCCGGTGACCTAGCCCGTGCGTCAGCGCCTGGTGATCGTGTTTCTCATTCCCATGCTGGGGCTGCTCGTGGTGCTCGGCGGCGGGTACGCCTGGAGCTCGGCGCAGAGCGTGCAGCAGGCCTTCTTCGCCGACAACGCCGGTGATCTCAGCTACTTCGTGACCAACGCGCGCCAGGCGCTCGCCTCCGGCAACTCGCTCGTGCTCGCGTCCGAGATCGAACGCTACGAAGAGCTCTACGGCGCGAGCGTTGTAGTGATCGATCGCACCGGGATTCCGTGGGAGTTGAACGGACGGGAGACTCGGCTTGACGAGGAGACGCTCGCGCGAGTGAGCCTGGCGCTCTCGGGCCGGCGCGGCGAGACGCCGCAGGCGATGCTGCCCTGGGCGGCCGAGCGGATGACGCTCGTCGAACCGGTGTTCACCGACGGCGACGTGATCGGAGCCGTGGTGCTCTCGCAGTCAATGGCTGCCCCGCGCGCGGCGATCACACAGCACTGGGGGTGGATCGCGGTGCTCGGAGCCCTGGGCACCGCGGCCGGGGTCCTCGTGGTGCTGCGGCTTGCCCGGTGGGTGCTGCGACCGGTGCGTCGTGTGGACGAGGCGATGGCGGCCATCGAGCACGGCGACATGGACGCCCGGATCGACAAGGCGACTGGGCCGCCTGAACTGCAGCGCATGATTCTGGTGTTCAACAACATGGCCGCCGAGATCGAGCGCGTGCTCGCGCGGCAACGGGAGTTCGCGCTGAACGCCTCCCACGAGCTGCGGAACCCGTTGAACGCGCTCCTCGTGCGCGTCGAAATGCTGGCGACCGGGCTGCCCGAGTCCTGGGACGACGACGTGGAGGCCACCCGGGAGGAGGGGCGCCGTCTGGTGCGGATCCTGGACACCCTGTTGAGTCTGTCGCGATCCGGGCACGGCGACGCTGAGGTGCGCGCGGTCGATGTGAGCGAGCTCGTCGCGGCGCGCGCCGCCGCCTGGGATGATGTTGCGGCGCGCGCCGAGGTGCGGCTTCTGGTGCGCGGGGAGCCGGGCGTGGTGTGCGCCACCGACGCGTTCGTCGTGGAGAGCGCACTCGACGCGATCATCGACAACGCGGTGAAGTTTTCGCCCCGCGGCGGCGCGGTCGAGCTGGGGGTGATCCGGCGCGGGGACGCGATCGGAATTGAGGTGCGCGATCACGGGCCCGGGGTGCCAGACGACGAGCTTGAGGCGATCACCGATCGGTTCTGGCGGAGCGCGGGCACCCAGAATGTGCCCGGTTCGGGGCTCGGGCTGGCGATCGCGACCGATCTGCTCGCGTCGATCGACGGCGCGCTCGACATCACGGCACCGAGCGGCGGGGGCCTGTGCGTCACGCTCTGGGTGCGCAGGGAGGCGGCCGCATGAGCGCGCACCGAACACTCAGCCGCACGGTGGCCACCGCGGCCCTCGCGCTCGTGGCCGCCCTCGGCCTGTCCGGTTGTGCCGCGCAGGGCCAGGACCTGCCGCGGCAGGAGATCGTGATTGCGGGGGGCGTGAGCGGCGGGATCTACGCGGGGTACGGGGCGGCCCTCGCCGAGGTGCTCGGGCGGGAGCTGCGGGTGGACGCGACCGCGCTCAGCACGGCGGGGTCGCTTGAGAACCTGCGCCTGGTCGGCTCGGGGGAGGCGCTGCTCGGCTTCGCGCAGAGCGACACCGCGGCCGATGCGATCGCCGGCACCGGCCCGTTTAGCGAGCCGCTCCCGATCGCCGGCGTCGCGCGGCTCTATGAGGAGTACGTGCACGTGGTGGTGCGCGCCGACTCCGACGTGGACCAGCTCTCGGATCTCGCGGGGCGCGCGATCTCGCTGGGGGCCCCGAACTCGGGCGTCGCGGCGGCCGCGGCCAGGATCCTCGCCGAGGCCGAGGTCGACCCCGAGCAGATCGACAACCCGCGGCTCGGCCTCGACGATTCGCTCGCGGCGCTCAGGGCCGGTGAGATCGAGGGGTTCTTCTGGGTGGGCGGGCTTCCCACACCGGGGCTGCAGGAGTTTTCGCAGGAGGTGCCGATCCGGCTGGTCTCGATCGAGCACCGTCTGGTGGATCGGCTCAACGAACGGCACGGCGGGGTGTACCGCACCGCGGAGTTCCCCGCCGGGCTCTACGGGCGCGACGAGGTGAGCGTCACGATGACGGTGCCGAACTACCTCATCGTGAACGAGGCGGTGCCCGACGACGTGGTGCGCGACGCCCTCGCCGCGGTGTTCCGCACGCGCGCGGAGGTCGCGACGCGCGTGCCGACCGCGGCGCTGCTCGATCGGCGGCTCGCGATCTTCACGGCCCCGCTTGAGCTGCACCCGGGCGCCGCGGCGTACTACCGGGAGACCAAGCACTAGCTGCGCGGCACCGACGCGCCACATTCTCAGCGAACCTCAAGAAACCCTCAAGCCGGGTGAAGCGGTTGGGGAGCCCTCCGTATCGTGGCGTGCATCCACCGATTCAACGGAGAATTTCAGATGAATGCAGCGGCACCAGACACGCCAACGACCCCCCTCGGCGAGACCACCGCCATCCGGGTACAGAGTGACGAGCGCGACCCGCTGGTCGTGATCTCGGGCGTCAACAAGTACTACGGCGACCTGCACGTGCTCAACGACATCAACACGACCGTGGGCCGCGGCGAAGTCGTCGTCGTCCTCGGCCCGTCGGGATCGGGCAAGTCGACGCTGTGCCGGGCGATCAACCGGCTCGAGACGATCGACTCCGGCACCATCTCGATCGACGGGGTCCCGCTGCCCGAGGAGGGCAAAGAGCTGGCCAGGCTGCGCGCCGACGTCGGCATGGTCTTCCAGTCGTTCAACCTCTTCGCGCACAAGACGATTCTCGAGAACGTGACGCTCGGGCCGATCAAGGTGCTGGGAATGAGCAAGCAGGAGGCCGAGGGCCACGCGATGGCCCTGCTCGAACGCGTGGGGATCGCGAACCAGGCGAAGAAGCTCCCCTCGCAGCTCTCGGGCGGCCAGCAGCAGCGCGCCGCAATCGCGCGCTCGCTCGCGATGCGGCCGAAGCTGATCCTGCTCGACGAGCCGACCTCGGCTCTCGATCCGGAGATGATCAACGAGGTGCTCGACACCATGATCGGGCTCGCAAACGACGGCATGACCATGGTGGCGGTGACCCACGAGATGGGCTTCGCACGCCGCGCAGCCGATCGGATCCTGTTCATGGCTGACGGCCAGATCGTTGAGGAAGCCACCCCCGAGCAGTTCTTCACTGACCCGCAGACCTCGCGGGCGCAGGACTTCCTCTCAAAGATCATCGGCCACTGAGCCGACCCACCCCGCACACCGGTCGACGCTGCCGTCGGCCGCACAGAAAGTAAGGACATCATGCGATTCACAAAGTACGCAGTAGCACTCGCCGCGACGGGCGCGCTCCTCCTCGCCGGCTGCTCCGGCGGCGGCGACCTCGACTCGGGTTCGGGCGAGGCTCCCGCGGTCAAGGAGGACGTCTCGTTCCCCGCTGGCAGCACGATGGAGAAGCTGAACAAGGCCGGCAAGATCACGGTCGGCACGAAGTACGATCAGCCGCTCTTTGGCCTCCGCGGGCTCGACGGAAACCCCGAGGGCTTCGACGTTGAGATCGCGAAGATCATCGCGGGCGAGCTCGGGATCGACGAGGGTAACATTGAGTGGATCGAGGCGGTCTCCGCGAACCGCGAGCCGTTCATCGAGAAGGGCGAGGTCGACATTGTCGTCGCGACCTACACGATCAACGACACCCGCAAGGAGGTCGTCTCGTTCGGCGGCCCGTACTACATCGCTGGTCAGGACCTGCTCGTGCTCGCGGGGAATCCCGACAGCATCGAGAGCATCGATGACGCGAGGGGGAAGAAGGTCTGCTCCGTGACGGGCTCCACTTCGGCCCAGAACCTGAAGGACGCGGGCGTCGAGGTCATCGAGACCGACACCTACTCCAACTGCCTGTCGCCGCTTCGTCAGGGCGAGGTCGTCGCGGTGTCGACCGACAACGTGATCCTTGCCGGCCTGGTCGATCAGAACCAGGGCGAGTTCGAGGTCGTGGAGAACCCGTTCACCGAGGAACCCTACGGCGTTGGCCTCGCGAAGGACGACGACGACTTCCGCAACTTCATCAACGACACGCTCGAGGCCTCGTTCACTGACGGCCGCTGGGAGCAGGCCTGGACGAGCACCGCTGGCACCGTCCTCGCCACCCCCGAGCCCCCGACCATCGACCGCTACTAAGCGCGCCGCCGAGTCGTCGGCCGGGCCGGGCTTCCCGGCCCGGTCGACGACTCGGCCTGACCACACCTCAGAGCGATCTGACTGGAAGGGAGCGTGGGACACATGAACGTGCTGATCGACAATCTCGACGGCGTGCTGACCGGGTTCTTCACGACCGTGCGACTGCTCGTCTTTGGCGGGCTGGGCGCCACGATTATTGGCCTCTTGGTGGCCACGATGCGCATCTCGCCGGTGGCGTCGCTGCGCGGCTTTGCCGTCGCCTACACCGAGCTGGTGCGGAACATCCCGCTCACGCTCGTGTTTTTCTTCATGACGTTCGTCCTGCCGCTGATCGCGACGAACCTGCCGCCCTACGAGATCCGGGCGGTGATCGCGCTCGCGATCTACACCTCCCCGTTTATCGCCGAGGCACTCCGATCCGGCATCAACGGTGTCCCGGTGGGCCAGGCCGAGGCGGCGAGGTCGATCGGACTCGGCTTCGGCCAGACCCTCACGCTGATCGTGCTGCCGCAGGCGCTCCGCATGGTGGTACCGCCGCTCATCAACGTGTTCATCGCCCTGACGAAGAACACCTCGGTAGCCGGCGGCTTCTTCGTGCTTGAGCTCTTTGGCACGGCGCGAATCCTCACGAACAATCACGGGAACGCGGTGATCCCGATCCTGGTCGGCGTCGCCTGCTTCTACCTGCTGATTACCATTCCGCTCGGCCTCATCGCCGGCCGGATCGAGAAGAAGGTGCGGGTGCTGCGATGACTGCTCAAGCTACCGTGCTCTACGACGCACCGGGCCCCAAGGCGCGCACGCGCTCGCGGCTCATCTCGGTGGTCGGGATCCTCGCGCTGCTCGGTCTGCTCGGCTGGATTGTGTACCGCCTGTCGATCCCACAGGTCGCGGCGAACGGCGCCGAGACGCTGCCGATTCTCGCGCCCGAGCGATGGGAACCCCTCGGCGATGTTCGAGTGTGGGAGCAGATCGCACGCGGCGTCGGCGCGACCCTCGCGGCAGCGCTCGTGGCGATGGTCGGCGCACTGATCCTCGCGGTGCTCCTCGCGTTCGGCAGGCTCGCCACGAACCCGCTGATCCGAGTCCCGGTGACGGTGGTGCTCGAGTTCTTCCGCGGGATGCCCGTGCTGCTGATGATGCTGTTTATCCTGCTCGTGGCGTCGACCGGGGCGTTCTGGGCCGTGGTGATCGCGCTCGTGGTCTACAACGGCTCGATCCTGGGCGAGGCGCTCCGCGCTGGAATCATCTCGCTGGGGAAGGGGCAGCGCGAGGCCGGGCTTTCGATCGGGCTCACGCCGACGCGCACGCGGTTGCTGATCGAGCTGCCGCAGGCGTTCACGCAGATGCTCCCGATCATCATGGCGCAGCTCGTGGTGCTGCTGAAGGACACCTCCCTCGGCTACATCGTTGGCTACTACGAGCTCCTGCGGACGGTGACCAACCTGTCGACGTTCTTCGGAAACCAGTACCAGTTCACGTTCTGGTTCGTTGGGGCGGCCGTGTACCTGGTGATTAACCTGCTCGTTTCGATGCTCGGGCGCCGCGCCGCGCGGGTGGTCGAGGCGAAGCGGGCCTAGCCGACTCGCCGCACACGCGCGGGCGCACCCCGCCCACACACGCCTGCCTCCCGGGGAAACTCGGGAGGCAGGCGTGTTCACAGCGCAGCGCCCCGTGCGGAGTGTGGGAAGCTGGTAGGATGGATGCGGTTCGGACCTGTGTAGCGTGTCGTACGCGCGCCTCGCGCACGTCTCTGCTTCGAGTGGTGGTGCGTGATGGTCAACTCTGTGTTGATGATCGCGCGGTGCTTCCCGGGCGAGGTGCGTGGGTGCATCCCACGACAGAGTGTCTGAAACTGGCGGTGACGCGCGGAGTCTTTCCGCGGGCGCTGCGTGTGTCGGGTAAGCCCGATGCAGGCCCTTTAGAGAACAGGCTGAAAACACACATGGACAACTAATGAGCGGCTCACGATGAGACCCGTCCAGTAATTTTGGTTCTCGCCTGTCTGGCGTGAACCCAGACAGGAGAAAAGTGGCTAACCCACGCGTACACGAGATCGCTGCGGAGATCGGTGTCGACAGCAAGGTCGTTCTGGCCAAGCTGAAAGAAATGGGCGAGTTCGTGAAAGCGTCCTCGTCGAGCGTTGCACCCCCGGTTGCACGCAAGGTCAAGGCAGCACTCGCTGCCGATGGCGTGACCGGCTCTGCCGGCGACGCCCCCGCTGCTGCGCCCGCCGCAGCCCCCAAGCGTCCCGCGGCGCAGAAGCCCGGCCCCCGGCCCGGCCCCAAGCCCGCGGCCCCCGTCGAGGAGCCCGCCCCGGCGGCCCCCGAGGCGGCTGCTCCCGAGGCGGCAGCTCCGGCTGCTCCCGCGGCTGCTGAGGCGCCCGCTGCTGAGGCAGACGGTGCGGCTGAGAAGGGTGCGGCCGACAAGGGCGCCCCGGCAAAGCCCGGAAGCGCCGCAAAGCCCGGCTCAAAGCCCGGCCCCAAGCCCGGCGGTCCCCGCCCGGGCAACAACCCCTTCGCGTCGAGCCAGGGCATGGGGATCCCGCGTCCCCCGCGTCCCGGCAACAACCCCTTCGCCCCCAACCAGGGCATGGGTCGTCCCGGTGGCGGCGGCGCTCGCCCCACGCCCGGAAACATCCCCCGTCCCGCAGCGCGCCCCCAGCCGGGTGCAGCGGGTGCGGGCCGTCCAGGCGGTCCCGGTCGCCCCGGCGGTGCAGGTCGTCCCGGCGGCGGCGGCGGCGGGTTTAACCGTCCCGGCGGCGGTGCAGGCGGCGCCGGTGCACCCGGCGGCGGCTTCGCTGGTCCCCGTCCGGGCGGCGGGTTCGCCGGTCGCGGTCGTGGCGGCCGCGGTGCAGGCACCGCTGGCGCGTTCGGTCGTGGCGGCTCCAAGAGCAAGGCACGCAAGTCGAAGCGGGCGAAGCGGGCAGAATTTGAGATGCGCGAGGCGCCGTCACTCGGCGGCGTGAGCGTACCCCGCGGCGACGGCACCACCGCGATCCGACTGCGCCGCGGCGCGTCGCTCTCGGACTTTGCCGACAAGATCAACACGAGCGCGTCGAACCTCGTGACGGTGCTGTTCCACCTCGGTGAGATGGCGACCGCCACGGAGTCGCTCGACGAGGCAACGTTCCAGATCCTTGGCGAGGAGCTCGGCTACCGCATCCAGGTCGTCTCCCCGGAGGACGAGGATCGCGAGCTGCTCGAGGGCTTCGACATCGACATTGAGAGCGAGCTCGAGGAAGAGGGCGACGACGTGCTCCAGGCGCGTCCGCCGGTCGTGACCGTGATGGGCCACGTCGACCACGGTAAGACGCGACTGCTCGACGCGATCCGCAAGGCGAACGTCGGTGGCGGCGAGGCCGGTGGTATCACCCAGCACATCGGTGCCTACCAGGTATCGACCGAGCACGACGGCGTCGAGCGCGCGCTGACCTTCATCGATACCCCGGGCCACGAGGCGTTCACCGCCATGCGTGCCCGTGGTGCGCAGGTCACCGACATCGCGATCCTCGTGGTCGCGGCAGACGACGGCATCATGCCCCAGACGATCGAGGCGCTCAACCACGCGCAGTCGGCCAACGTGCCGATCGTGGTCGCGGTCAACAAAATCGATAAGGAAGGCGCGAACCCGGAGAAGGTGCGCCAGCAGCTCACCGAGTTCGGCCTCGTCTCCGAAGAGTGGGGCGGCGACGTCATGTTCGTCGACGTGTCGGCGAAGAACAACGTCGGCATCACCGAGCTGCTCGACGCGGTGCTGCTGACCGCGGACGCCGGTCTCGACCTGCGGGCAAACCCCAACAAGGATGCACGCGGTGTGGCGATCGAGGCGAAGCTCGACAAGGGCCGCGGCTCGGTGGCAACCGTGCTCATCCAGTCGGGTACGCTCCGCGTGGGCGACGCGATCGTTGCGGGCACGGCCTACGGTCGTGTGCGTGCGATGCACGACGAGAACGGCGATGCCGTCCTCGAAGCGCTCCCGTCGCGTCCCGTCCAGGTGCAGGGCCTCTCGAGTGTCCCGCGCGCCGGTGACAACTTCATCGTGACCCCCGAGGACCGCACGGCCCGTCAGATCGCTGAGAAGCGTGAAGCGGCCGAGCGCAACGCTCAGCTGGCCAAGGCCCGCAAGCGCATCAGCCTCGAAGAGTTCACGAAGGCGCTTGAGGATGGCAAGGTTGAGTCGCTCAACCTCATCATCAAGGGTGACGTGTCGGGTGCCGTTGAGGCGCTCGAGGAGTCGCTCATGAAGATCGAGGTGGACGATTCGGTCCAGCTGCGCATCCTGCACCGCGGCGTTGGTGCGATCACCGAGTCGGACGTGGATCTTGCCACGATCGACAACGCGATCGTCATCGGCTTCAACGTGCGCCCCGACGTCAAGGCTCGCGAGCGCGCTGCGCGCGAGGGCATCGACATCCGCTTCTACAACGTCATCTACAACGCACTCGACGACATTGAGGCATCGCTCAAGGGCATGCTCAAGCCCGAGTACGAGGAGAAGCAGTCGGGTGTTGCGGAGGTCCGCGAGGTCTTCCGTTCGTCGAAGTTCGGCAACATCGCCGGTGTCATCGTGCGCTCCGGCACGATCACGCGCAACGCAAAGGCGCGCGTGATCCGCGAGGGCGTCGTGGTCGCCGATGGCCTGGCCATTGAGTCGCTGCGCCGCTTCAAGGACGACGTCACCGAGGTCAAGACTGACTTCGAGGCCGGTATCGGACTTGGCAAGCACAACGACATCCAGATCGGCGACGAGATTGAGACGACCGAGATGGTGGAGAAGCAGCGCGACTAGCGTGAGCTGATGTATCACCGGCGGGGGCCGGGCTGGGATTCCAGCCCGGCCCCCGCTGCGTCTGTGGGTGTCGGTGGCGTGCCGCGTGTGTGGTGTGGTGCGCGTGCGCGGTGGAGCGGCGCGGTGGTGTGTGGCGGTGTGTGGCGCCTGCGCTAGAGCTGCTGCACGCGGACTGTGTTGCCGGCGGGGTCGCGGAATGCGAAGTCGCGGGTGCCCCAGTCCTGTGCCATCGGTTCCTGCAGCACCTCGGCGGCTGACGCCTCGACGCGCGCAAACAGTCCGTCGAGATCGTCCGTCGCAAAGACGATCGAAGCGTACGACCCCTTCGCGATCAGCTCGCCGATCACGCGGCGCTCGTCGTCGGTGAGGCCGGGGTCCACCGCGGGCGGGGTGAGCACGATCGATGTGTCGGGCTGGTTCGCGGGGCCGACGGTGATCCACCGCATCGCCTCGTAGCCGACGTCGTTGCGCACCTCGAAGCCCAGCACGTCGCGATAGAACGCGAGCGAGGCCTCGGGGTCGGTGTGGGGCAGGAACGTTGCGTGAATGTTGATGTTCATGCCGGTCACGCTACTCGCGTGAGCGGGGCGGAACTTCTCGATTCCTGACCGGTTTCGTGGCGCGCATCGTGACGATTCCCGGGAGCCCCGCGAGTGGTGCCTCCCGGCGGTACTTGCCGGGGGAGACGCCCACGACCTCGGTAAACCGCGTGGTGAACGTGCCGAGGGAGCCGTAGCCCACGGCAAAGCAGATCTCGGTCACGCTGAGATCGCCGCGACGCAGCAGCGTCATCGCGCGTTCGATCCGCCGGGTCATCAGGTAGCTGTACGGGGACTCACCGTAGGTGGCCCGGAACTCCCGGCTGAGATGCCCGGCTGAGAACCCCACGCCGTGGGCCAGCGCGGCGACGTCGAGCGGGCTCGCGTACTCGCGGTCGATGCGATCCCGCACGCTGCGGAGGAGCCGGAGCGTGCGCAGGCGCTGCTCCGGATCCCCCGCACCGGTCATGCGGAGGCCGGCCAGGCTCGAGGCGTGTCGAAGCGGCGCCCCGTCGGCTTCGAGCGGAGCAGGGTCAGCACGAACACTGCGATCCCGCCGTAGGGGACCAGCGAGATGAACCAGAGCGGGCCCGCGAAGTTGCCGTCGTGCAGGCGGCGCCAAGAGATCGCGAGGCTGGGGAGCAGGAGGCCGAGCCCGACGATGACGAAGAGGATCACCCCGGCAAAGAAGAGGAACGCCGCCGGTGCGTAGTCGGTGATGCCCTCGGGGCCGGAGCGGGTGAAGTCCTGGCCGCCAGAGTAAGAAGCCGAGTACGGCTGATTCTGCTCCCACGCGGCGCCGACGATTGCGCCGATGCCCATGAGAATGAGGCACGCGATCCGGGTGAGCCCAGCGAAGAGCATCGCCCACCAGTACTCGCTCCGCGACGCGCGGCCCGAGAACTTCGCGTAGCCGCGGAAGAACCGGGCGATCGCCTGGCCAAACGTAGCGCCGTAGAGCGGGCGCTCAATGTCGGCCGGGTCGGTGGCGCCGTCGAACGGCTCGCCGGGGCCCGGCTCCGGCGCGTAGGGTGGGGCCCACGTCTGCGGCTGGGGCTGCTGGGGTGCGGAGTACTGGGGCTGCGCGTACTGGGGCTGCGCGTACTGGGGCTGCGCGTACTGGGGCTGCGCGTACTGCGGCTGCGCGTACTGGGGCGCGGGCTGCTGGGGCTGTGCGTACTGGGGCGCCGCGGGCTGCTCGGGCCCCGGGGCCTGCGGCTGCGCCGGGGCCGGGGTGTCAGCGCCGCTGGGCGGCTGGTTGGCGGCTGGGTCGCTTGGGTTCGGGGGCAGCGTCATGGGGGCTCCAGTGATGCGGTGCGAAAAGGGGGATACTCAGCATCTTACGAGTGTGCGGGCTGATGCGGGGCGCCGATCCCGAACTCGGAGCCGCTGTCCGGCGGCTTCCCCGACACTGCCGCCGCCGCTGGGACTCCTGACCGGGTCGCGGTAGGCTGGGCGCATGAGTAATCCACGTGCGGGAAAGGTAGCCGAGCGGATCCAGCAGATCATCGCCCGGCGCCTGGAGAAGGGGCTGCGGGATCCGCGCCTCGGGTTTGTGACGATCACCGACGTGCGCGTCACCGGTGACCTGCAGCAGGCGAGCGTGTTTTACACGGTCTTCGGCGACGAGCAGGAGCAGACCGACACGGCCGCGGCACTCAAGGCTGCGACCGGCATGCTGCGCACCGAGGTGGGCAAGCAGCTTGGCACTCGTCTCACCCCCACGCTCGAGTTCATCCACGATGAGCTTCCCGAGAGCGCCCAGCACCTGAGCGAGCTGCTCGCGGAGGCG
Source organism: Leucobacter luti (assembly GCF_004217175.1). Taxonomy (GTDB): domain Bacteria; phylum Actinomycetota; class Actinomycetes; order Actinomycetales; family Microbacteriaceae; genus Leucobacter; species Leucobacter luti. The sequence goes on along the minus strand of NZ_SHKI01000004.1, from coordinate 485,621 downwards.
AAGCGCCGCGACGAGGAATCCGCGGCGCTGGCCGCCGGGGCAACCTTCGCGGGCGACGCCGATCCCTACACGAAACCCCGCGACGAGGAGTCCGACGCGGAGGAAGACGCGCGCTAGTGCTCCCCGGGCGCGGTTGCTGCGGCGCGGTTACGTGCGCGGTGCCCGACGCGGCGGTGTAGCTGGGCGGTCACCGGCTGTGTGAGCTGTGCGCGTCGCACCTCGGTGTGGCGGCGCTCGGCTGTGTGCCGTGCTCGGCCGCGCCGCGCCGTGATCGGCCGCGCCGCGCTCGGCCGTGCCGTTTTCGTTCTGTCGGGTCGCCCCCCGCTCTGCATCGCCCTGCCTGCTCTGCGTGCACGCACGAGTGTGCGGCTTCGTGGCGAGTGTGCGGCTTCGCTACCGCAGCGAAGCCGCACGCTCGTGCGTGAACCCGCCGCTCGTGGATCCTGCCCGGCCGGGGCTCCGCTGCGCTCGACCTTTCCGTGCTCGGCCGCGCCTTGCCGCTGCCATCCTGGTTCGCCCGAGCGCGGCGCTGTATCTCCCCGACGAGTGTGCGGCTTCGTGGCCAGCGTGCGGCTTCGCTGCGGCAGTGGAGCCGCACGCTCGCGCGTGAATGCGCCGCTCGTTGGCGAACGCGCCGCTCGTGCTGCGTGAACTCGCACGCTCGTGGCGGCGGAGCGGCCTGTTCGTGCACTACCGATCCGGGTCCCACACCGCCTGACCTTGCCGTGCGCTGTTGTGCTCTGCCCGGTTCTGCTCAGTGCAGCAGCGCCCTGACCCGTCGCCCCAGCTCACGAGTGTGCGGCTTCGTGGCGAGCGTGCGGCTTCGCTGCGGCAGTGGAGCCGCACACTCGTGCGTGAACCCGCCGCTCGTGGGTGAGAACCCGCACGCCCCTCGCGGCCGCACCGCGGAAAGCGGCGGCGCGAAGCCTAGGGGAGCCGCAGCTCGGGGCCCTCGCTGATCACGAGCCCGTCGCTCAGGAGCGAATCCACCGCGCGCCGCGCCTGGTCGGTGTCGGCCGCGGCGGTTACGCCAGCGCCAGAGTCGCTACTGCCGGCGCCTGAGCCGCCACGGCCAGAGCCCCCAGAGCCCCCAGAGCCCCCGGGGCCGCCGGCGCCGCCCACGGCGCCAGCCGCTGCCGCAGTGGCGGCCTCCCGCGTCACCGGTCCGGAGGCCGCGCGCAGCAGCGCCATCACCCGGCCTCGGGCCTGCCGGTCGCTGCCCTCAAACTTCGCCTGCGTGGGGCGCTTGGCCGGCGCGTTGTCCGGGTACCCGCTGCCCCGCCACTCGCACCAGGCGATCAGCGGGCACTCGTCGCAGCGCGGCGCCCGCGCCGTGCACACGATCGCGCCGAGTTCCATTGCGGCGGCGTTGAACGTGGCCGCGTCGGCGGGCTCCGCGGGGAGCAGCTCGGCCATATCGCTGAGGTCGCTCGCTGCCGGCATCCCTGCGGCGGCCCTCCCGTGCACGAGCCGCGCGATCACGCGCCGCGTGTTGGTGTCGACCACGGGGTGCCGCTCTCCGAACGCGAACGTCGCGACCGCCCGCGCCGTGTAGGGCCCCACCCCGGTGAGTGCGAGCAACTGGTCGACATCGGACGGCACTTGATCGCCATGCTGCTCGGCGATCTCCACGGCGGCGCGGTGCAGCCAGAGCGCGCGGCGCGGGTACCCGAGCCGATCCCAGGCGCGCACCGCCTCGCCGGGCGGATCGGCCGCGAGCGCGGAGGGCGTGGGCCAGCGCTCGAGCCAGGCCAGCCAGCGGGGGAGCACACGGTCAACCTGGGTCTGCTGCAGCATGAACTCAGACACGAGGATCGCCCACGGTGTGGCCGCCGGATCCCGCCAGGGCAGGGGTCGCGCCGCGCGGGCAAACCAAGCGTTCAGGGCGTGCGCGATCCCGGTGGTGTCCATCCGTCACAGTCTACGGTGGGGCCCAGCGGGGCGCGGCGGACCCAGCGGGGCTTGGTGCCGACCTCCGCAGGGCTAGGCGGCTACGGCCGCGGGGCGTTCAACGCCGCGCACCGCCGTGCGGAGCGCGAGGAAGAGCACGATGATCGCCGCGGTGATCGCCATGTGGCCGAGCCCGGCGATCCCCGAGATCATCGCCGACGATTCAAGGCCGAGCACGGTGAGGCAGCCGTGCACGATCAGCATCGCCGAGGTGAGGATTACGCCGGCGTGGTACAGGCCGAGGAACCAGCCGAACCGCTTGCGCGACGCGGAGAACGTGAACGCGCGCTCGAGCCCCAGCAGGATCAGGAACGGGAAGAACCCGAGCGACAGGAGGTGCGTGTGAGCGAGGCCCAGCTGGGTGAACGCTCCCTCCGGGAAACCGTTGAGCTTGGTGAACTCGCGGTAGAACAGCCCGGAGGCGACGCCGAGGCCCGCGTAGACGAATGCTGAGACGAGGAGATGGTTGAGTGGTTTCTTCACGCTTCCAGCCTCGCGGGCGAGCGGCTGGCAGCGCATCACCCGAAATGATGACATCGGCGCGACGGGTAGGCTGGTGTGGTGTCGCATCCTCCGATTTCACTGCCGCCGCAGGGCGGAATCCTGTTGCTTGACAAGTCGGAGGGGTGGACGAGTCACGACGCCGTCGCGAAGTCACGCCGCGCCCTCGGCACGCGCAAGGTCGGTCACGCCGGCACGCTTGACCCGATGGCGACGGGGCTGCTCGTGCTGGGCGCTGGCCCCGCGACGCGGCTGCTGACCCACCTCGTGGGACTCGACAAGACCTACACGACCACGATCCGGCTCGGCACCGCGACGGTGACCGACGACCGGGAGGGCGACCGGATCTCGGCCGCGGCTCCGGCGGACGTGGCCGCGGTGCTCGCCGATCCCGCGCGGATTGCGGCAGCGGTTGCCGTGCTGACGGGGGCGATCGAGCAGGCCCCGAGCGCGGTGAGCGCGATCAAGGTAGACGGCCAGCGCGCCTACGATCGAGTGCGTGCGGGGGAGACCGTCGAGCTGAAGCGGCGCCCGGTCACGATCCACGAGTTCACAATCGGCGCGCCCCGCGCGGCGACCGAGGCCGACGGCACCGCCGTGATCGACGTGGACGCCACGGTGCGGTGCTCCACGGGCACCTACATTCGCGCGCTTGCCCGCGACCTCGGGGCCGCGCTCGGGCTCGGCGGGCACCTCACGGCGCTGCGGCGCACCGAGGTGGGCCCGTTCTCGGTCGCCGACGCCGGCACGATCGAGCAGCTTGTCGCCGGGGAGCGCGTGCGCCTGCTCGAGCCGGCTGCGGTGGCGCTTGCGCTCTTCCCGGGGCTGGCGCTCACCGCGGAGCAGACCACAGATCTCGGCCACGGGAAGCGGGTGGCAGTGCCGGGCGTGGAGAACGCGAAGCTCGTCGCGGCCACGGCTCCGGACGGCCGGCTGGTGGGCCTCGTTGAGGTCTCCGGGGGTCGCACCCGCGTGGTCACGAACTTCCCGACGCCCGACGCGGTGAGCGGATCCGGCACCCTGGCCCGGACCCCGGGCGCGGCACCCACCGAGGAGGCCGGCGCATGATCACGGGCTACGGAATCGCACTCATGGTTGTCGCGGGGCTCGGTGCTGTGCTGAGCTTCGTCGAGACCGCCCGAAAGCGCGGGCCCAACGACTTCACCATGGGCGCCGCGCTCGTCACGGCGCTCATGCTGCTCGCCCAGATCGTCATTTCGATCGCGGCCCCATTCGCCGGGAACGCGGCGACCGGCGACCCGCTCGAGTTTTGGATGTACCTGATCGTGGCGTTCTTCCTGCCCGTGGGGGCGGGGTTCTGGGCGCTCGTCGACCGAACCCGCTGGGCGAATCTGGTGCTCGGCGTTGTGCAGGTGTCGATCGTCGTGATGACGTACCGGATGCTCGTGATTTGGGGCTGAGGCTCGCGCTCAGCTGAATACGCCGCCGGAACACGCCCGGCTTGTGACACAGCTGCGACACGAATGCGTGTCACCGACCCTCAAGCGCACCTTGAGGGTTTACACTTTCTGGCTTGACTTGAGCGAATCACAACGGTGTAATTAATGCATCGTTGTCGAGCCGCTGGTTCGACACGCGGAGCAAGTGAGGAAAGGAGCGTGAGATGAGCGAGTCACCGCACACTCCGGTACCCAGCAACTGGTTCGTTGATCCGGTGTTCCTGGGTACCCCCACCGTCCGCGAGGACGACGAGGCGCTTGCCTGGCAGGCAGACGCGCTCTGCGCGCAGACCGATCCAGAGGCGTTCTTCCCTGAAAAGGGCGGATCCACGCGCGAGGCGAAGCGAATCTGTGAAACCTGCGAGGTGCGCTCCGAGTGCCTCGACTACGCGCTTGAGAACGACGAGCGCTTCGGCATCTGGGGCGGCCTGTCCGAGCGTGAACGCCGCCGCCTGCGACGCGAGGCAATGTAGCTCACGGATGCAGGGCCACACGGCCCGCCTCCAGAGCTCACGGGCCGGACGCACCTAGACTGAGCCCGATATGCGCACCAGAGTAACGGTCATCTTGGTCGCCCAGCAGGGCGGCGAGTGGCTCGACCAGACCATTGCCGGGATCACGGCTCAATCCCTCGCGCCCGCTGCGATTATCGCCGTGAACAACGGTGGATCGGAACGGGTGAGCGAGCAGCTCATGACGAGCGGCGCCGAGCGCGTGATCGGGCTTGGCTCGCGCGTCTCGTTCGGCCAGGCCGTGGCGCAGGGCGTTCAGGCCGCTGGGCTCGACGCGGGGGACCCCGAGACGAGCGAGTGGCTCTGGCTGCTCAGCGAGGACGCCTGCCCGGAGCCGGCGGCGCTCGAACACATTGTGAGCGCCGTGCAGCGCGCACCGTCCGTTGCCGTCGCGGGGCCCAAGCTCGTCGACTGGGATCGCCCCGAGCACATCATCGAGCTCGGGCAGAGCCTCACGCGCTACGGCTCGCGGTGGACGCTGCGCCGCCAGGAGCTCGATCAGCAGCAGTACGACCACATGCAGGACGTGCTCGGCGTGGGCCCGGTGGGCATGCTGGTGCGCCGCGACGTGTGGGAGGAGCTCGGCGGCTTCGACCCGGCGCTCCCCGTCTACGACGACGGCCTCGACTTCAGCGTGCGCGCACGACTGTCTGTCCACCGCGTTGAGGTTGCGCCCGCGTCGCGCGTGCGCTTCGCTCAGAGCGGCGTGGCCGGGCCCCGGATTGACCGCAAACGATCGGTGCTGCGGCAGGCCCACCGGCAGGCGCGCACCGCGCACCTGCACCGGCGAATCGCCTACGCACCCGCCCCGATCGCGTTTCTCGCCTGGCTCGGACTCCCGCTGCTCGGCCTGTTCCGGGTGCTCTGGGCGCTCATCCGCGAGCAGCCGGGGCACATGCTCGGCGAGTTCGTTGCCGCGATGAGCGTGTTCCTGCGGCCCCACGCGATCCTCGCGTCCAGGCGCAGGATCCGGGCGCACAACACCGCGGGTTGGGCGGCGATCAGGCAGCTCCGGATCGACCCCAAGAGCGTGCGCACCGCGCGCATGATCGATCGCGAGGCGATCCTCGCCTCGTCCGGTCGGCAGCGCCGCGAACTGCACTTTATTTCTTCGGGCGGGCTCGCGGTGCTCGCCACCTCGCTCGTCATCACCATCGCGCTCACCTGGTGGGCGCTGCCGCGCACGAACATCGCGGGCGGGGGCCTCGCGCCGCTCAGCGATCTGGGGCAGCTCTGGTGGAACACGCGCGCCCTCGACGGCGTGCCCGCGGATCCATTCGCCTGGGTGCTCGCGCTGCTCGGCTCGCTCACCTTCTGGAACCCCTCGCACGCGATCGTGCTGCTCGTGATCGCAGCGATCCCGCTCACCGCGCTGGGCGCCTGGATCTGGGCCGCCCAGCTCACCGAGTCGCGGGCGGGCCGCGCCGTCACCGCGCTCGGCTTCGCCCTGAGCCCCGTGCTGCTTGGCTCGATCGACACCGGCCGACTCCCCACGCTGGTCCTCACGATCGTGCTTCCGTGGCTGTTGCTCGCCGCCACCCGCAGCCGCGAATCGTGGAGCTGGGCGGGCACGGCTTCGCTGCTCGCCGGCATCGCGCTCGCCGCGGCACCGATCCTGCTCCCAGCAGCGATCCTCATCTTCATTGTGGGGCTGTTCACCACGCTGCGCGGCGCCGCCCGAGTGCTCACCACCGCGCTCGTGCCGCTCGTGCTCTTCGCGCCGAAGATCGTTACGAGCGTGATTGCCGGCCGACCGCTCGACATTCTGCTCGACCCCGGCGTGGTGCTCCCGTTCACCCCGGGCACCACCTGGCACCTGCTGCTCGGATTCCCGGAGTTCGGACTCGAGGGGTGGGGTGGGATTCTCGACGGGATCGGCCTGGGCGGTCCGCCCGCGACACTGCTCGTCGGTGTCCTCATGCTGCCGATCGCGCTGCTCGCGGTCCTCGGAATCTTTACCGGCCGCGTTGCGGTCACCCTGCTGAGCGCGCTGCTCGGCGGCCTGGGCATGCTCACCGCGATCGCCGCGGCCCAGCTGCAGCTCATTGTGCTCGGCGACGAGAGCGTTGCGCTGTGGACCGGATCCGGGCTTGCTGTGTACTGGCTGGCCGTGCTCAGCCTCGCCGCCGTGGGGGCGGGGACGCTCCGCCGCGCCGCGACCCCGATTGTTGCGGTCGCACTCGTCGGTGCGGTGGTCGCCGTCATTCCGGTGGGCACCCAGCTCTTCCTCGGACGCGTCCCGTTCGGCCCCGCGACGGCGCAGATGCCCGCGCTCGTGCAGGCCGCAGGCGAGACGCAGCCCGGCACGAAGACCCTCGCGATCACCGCGGAGGCGCCGCACGCGGTGCGTGTCGAAGTGGTCACCGGCTCTGGCCTGCGACTCGACCAGATCCGCAGCGCCGATCGCACGCCCGAAAACACCGCGGCTGACCGCGCGATTGCCGATCTCACCGGCGGTCTCGCGAGCGTGGGCGGCGCCGACCTGAGCGCGGAACTGCGCGACACCGGGATCGGCTTCGTGTTGCTCTCGGACCACGGCAACGACGTTGAGCGGGCGGAGCTGCAGCGGGTCTTCGACCAGCACGACTCCCTCGTGAGCGCGGGGCAGACCGAGCAGGGACTGCTCTGGCGCGTTGCCGACCCCGAGGCGGACGCCGCTGCGCCGGGCGACGCGACCGAGATGCTGGGCGGCACGTCGTTCAGCGGGCAGACCATCTGGGTGATCCAGCTCATCGTGCTCCTCGGTGTGCTGCTGCTCGCGCTGCCCACGGGTGAGGTGACCTACCGGCCTGAGCGCCGCCGCAAGCCGTCGCGGTGGAAGCGGCGCAGCACCGCGAAGGCGGCGGAGCGCGCTTCGGCGGCAGCGGCTGCCGCTGCGGCTGCGAGTGTGACCGCAGCTGATCCCGCCGCGGCTCCCGCGAGCGCGAGCGCGGCTAATGCGGCGTCTGCGGATGCCGCGTCTCCGGAAGCCGCGGACGCTGATTTCGAGGCGGCGGACGCCGGGCCCGAATCAGCTGACGATGCGGCGGGTACCGCTAGCGTCGCAAGCGCCGAGGGCACCAACAGTGCCGACAGCGTCAGTGGCGTTCCCGAGGCGGTTGCGGAGCCCGAGCGCCCCGCGCGCGCTGAGACGCCTCCCATGGCCGATCCGGAACAGACCCTTGAAGCCGAGGCCGAGGCCGAGGCCGACGCCGGGGTCGACGCGGTGCCAGAGAGCGAGCCCGCCCCGGACACTTCACCCGATCCGGAGTCCGAGGCGGTGCCCGACGCGGCCCCCGCAGCGAGCCAGGAGCCGACCCCCACCCCCGCAGTCACCGCCGAAGCTGACCCCGCGAATGACGCCGACGCCGCAGCGGAGACCACCGCTCCGGACGCCGAGCCGACGGACGGAGCCGCACGATGAGTGACCGATCCCGCATCCTGCTCGGAAGCGCCCGAGCCGTGACCGGCCTGATGATTGTTGCCGCGTCTGCGACGGCGGTGCTCCTGCTCACGAGCGTGTCGCTGCCCAGCGTGGCGCGTGCTCCCGAGCCGGTCGTCGTCGACACCACGCAGAACACGACCCGCACGCTCGTGTGCTCCGGCGCGTTCAGCGTGCTCGGGGCGGACACCGAGCGCCCCGGCGCCGCGATCCCCACCGGAGCGCCCGCCGTGACCGTCGCCGGTGCCGCGGCGGAGACGTCCGCCCTCACGCGCGCCGAGGGCGGCGACGGCCTGCCGACCGTGGTGTCGGCGCCAAACGCCGAGCCGCTCGCCGCCGCACAGGTGCAGGCCGTGGGCACGGAGAGTCTCCGCGGGGTGACCGCGAGCGCGTGCGCCGAGCCCCTCAACGAGCAGTGGCTGATCGGCGGCGCGAGCTCGCTCGGCATTTCGACCACGCTCAGCCTCGGCAACCCCGGGACCGTGCCCGCGACCGTGCAGCTCTCGGTGTACGACGAGAACGGCCCGGTTGACGCGGTGCAGTCAGCCGGCGTCCTCGTCGCGGCCGGATCCGAGCAGACCGTATCGCTCAACGGCTACGCGCCCGACCGCGAGCGCCTCGCCGTGCGAGTGGTCAGCACCGGTGCTCCGGTGACGGCGAGCCTCGGCGTGGGTCAGAGCAGCGGGATCGAGCCGTTCGCCGTGTCGTCGGTCACGCGCCAGGTTGAGCCGCAGACGCAGCTCGTGATCCCCGGTGTGGCAAACCGCAGCGACCATGAGCACGGGCCGTCCGACTCCGGTGAGGGCGACGAGTTCCCGGTCATCGTTCGGGCGCTCGCACCGGGCACCGAGCCCGGCACCGCGAGCGTGCGCGCCGTCGACGGCAAGGGTCGCAGCACCGACCTCGGCGTGATCGAGCTGACGCCCAACACGGTGGGCGAGCTCAGCGTCGCGGTGTGGCCCGAGGGGGCGACCGCCCTCATTATCGAGTCCGACGTGCCCGTGATCGGTAGTGCGCTCGGCTCCGTCACACTCCGTAGTCTGCACGATTACGCCTGGTTCACCCCTGCCCCGGCGACCGCGGCGAACGCGCCGATCGCCGCGCCAGTGGTGAGCGGCGGTCAGCTCATCCTCGTGAACACCGGGGACGAGGACGCCGCCGTCACGATTCGCGCGGCAAGCGGCAAGGGCAAGGACATCACGGCGAAGGTTGCGGCCGGATCCGGGGTGACCGTGAAGGCGCCGGCCGACGCGGTACTGACGAGCACCGAGCCACTGCACGCCGGGGTGCGGTACCTCAACGGGGGCGACCTCGCGGGGTATCCGGTGCTCGCGCCGGATCCGCGCGACGGCGAGCTCACCGTCTACACCAGGTAGCGCGGCGGGGGTGCGCCTGCTAGCGCCCGCCTCGGGCGCTCGCGCCCCGAGCTCGACCCTGCCCGCGAGCTCGCGCCCGCCCGCCTCGGGCGCTCGCGCTCGCTCGCCGAGCCCGCGCCCAGCCCCCACTCGAGTGGAGCCAAATCTCCCTTTCGCGGGGCACGAAGGAGACTTTTGGCGCCACTCGGCGTCCTGGCCCGCTCGCTCGAGGCCCGGCGTGAGGGGAAGCGGGCCGCGCCGCGTAGACTTGGGCACATGTCCGGAGGAAAAGGCGCGTCGCGTCGCACAGCGTCCAGGCGGCACGGCCGGCGTCCGATGCGCTCGGCGATGGTCGGTCCTGGACTTCCGGATCCGCACAGCAGGGTGCGCCGCTTCGAGGCGGACGCGCGCGGTGCGGTGGAGCTGCTGCAAGCGCACTTCCCGGAAGAGCTCGCCGACGTGCAGATCGGGTTCCAGACGGCCCCAACCGGCACGGGCGACGGCGGCAACCCGCTGCTCTATGCGGTCGATCGGAAGTCTCGTACGATCATGCTGTTCAGGGTGCCGATTCAGCGCGCCCGCGGCCTCCACGTGAACGACGACGAGCACCGCCGCTACTTCGTGGAACACTGCGTGCACCTTGCAGTCTGCGAGTACCTGGGTCGCGAGCCGTGGGAAGTGCTCCCCGGCCGCTTCGACCACTACTAGGCCGGACGGCGCGGGTTGCCCGCACAGGCGCGCGCCCGCGCCCGCGCCCGCGCCCGCGCCCGCGCCCGCGCCCGCCCACGCCCGCGCCCGCCCACGCCCACACTCGCGCCTGTGCGCCCACGAACCCCCGCCGAGTGGAGCGAAAGGCGCCCTTCGCGGCGCGCGAATGGCTCTTTTGGCAACACTCGGCTGGGGTGGGGCGGGGTGGGACGGGGTGGGGTGGGATGGGCGAGGTGGGGTGGGATGCGCGAGGTGGGGCGGCGTCGAGCAAGGTGAGGTGCGGGTGGCGGACGGCGGCCCCGCGTGCACGCGCCCGTGCGACGCGCGCCGCGCCGCACGGGCATGCGCCCCGCGCCCACGCACCCGAATTGAGTGTTGCCACAGACCCCCTTCCCATGTCACGAAGGGGAGATGTGGCAACACTCGATGCCAAGACGAAGGCAAAGACAAGGACAAAGACGAAGACAAGGGCGAAGGCGAACGCCAAGACCAAGACGAAGACGAAGACCAAGACGAAGCCAAACGCGAACGCGAACGCCAAGACGAAGGCGACCCGCGGGCCACGGATCCGCCCCCTGAACCCAAGGTTTTTGCCCGGGGCGCGCTGGCTCCCACCCATATTTCCGCATTGCCAGTCATAATGGGACCATGAGTGCGCGCATCTTGGTGGTTGACGATGACAGGGCGCTTGCAGAGATGCTCGGCATGGTGCTGCAGGGTGAGAGCTTTGAAACTGATTTTGCATTCGATGGCACTGACGCGATCGAGAAGTTTCGCGAGACCCGCCCGGACCTGGTGCTGCTCGATGTGATGCTGCCGGGGCTCGACGGGATCGAGGTCGCGGAGAAGATTCGCGCGGAGTCCGGCACGCCGATCATCATGCTGACGGCGCGCACCGACACCCGCGACGTGGTGCGCGGTCTTGAGGCGGGCGCCGACGACTACGTGGTGAAGCCGTTCAACCCGGTGGAGCTGATCGCTCGGATCCGCGCTCGGCTGCGTGAGCCGCAGCAGGAGGCGACCGAGACGCTGCGCATCGGCGACCTCGCGATCGATGTTGCCGCCCACGAGGTGCGCCGCGGCCCCCAGGTGATCCCGCTGACTCCGCTCGAGTTCGATCTGCTCGCGATCCTCGCCCGGAAACCGCAGCAGGTGTTCACCCGCGAGGTGCTGCTCGAGAAGGTGTGGGGCTACCAGTACAAGGCGGACACCCGGCTGGTCAACGTGCACGTGCAGCGCCTCCGCGCCAAGATCGAGCAGGACCCCGATCACCCCACGATCGTGACGACGGTGCGGGGCGTGGGCTACCGCGCCGGCACACCAGTCGAGTAGGTCGCCCGTCGTGACCACCAGCCGCTCGCGGTTTTCGATCGCGCTGCGCCGGCTTCGGCTGCGTTGGACCAGGTGGTCCCACCCTGTGCTGGGGCCGTTCCGCGCGCGCTGGCGGCGCTCCCTCATGGTGCGCATGATGACGATCACGGGCTTGGTGACCGGGTTTATCGTGCTGATCGCCGGGGTGTTCATCCTCACGAGTATCGGGAGCGACCTGTACACCTCGCGGAAGGATCAGGCGCTGCAGGATTCGGCGCGCGCCACGCTCGCGGCGCAGCGGCAGATCGATGCTTCCGACGCCTCGGACCGGAGCGGGCTGTCGGTGCTGGCAACCTCGGTGCGGCGCGTGGTGCAGGATGCGTCGTCGAGCCAGCTCGTGTACATCCGGCGCGAGCCCGGGCAGGCGCCGTTCCCGGAGGCGCCGCCGCCCTCGCTCACCACGAACATGCTGCTCGACGCGGTGAGCCCGGAGTTGGCCGCGGCAGTGACCGAGGGCACCGATCCGCAGCACTGGCAGTCGGTGACGTTTGTCGAGGACGATGGCACCACCGCCCCGGGGATTGTGGTGGGGTCGACACTCGCGTTCCCGGCGGGCGCCGGCACGTACGACCTGTTCATCGGGTACAACCTCGCGGACACGCAGGCCACGCTGAGCTTTGTGCAGCGCACGCTGTTGATCACGGCGGCCGCGATGATGGCGTTCATCGGGATCCTGGTCTGGATCATGTCCCGGATCCTGTTCCGGCCGCTCCGGGCCGCCGCAGCAGCGAGCCGTCGCATCGCCGCGGGGGAGAGCGACGCGCGCATGCCGCAGCAGAACGACGAGCACTTCGACGTGCTGTCGGAGGGCTTCAACGACATGGCCGACACGCTGCAGGCGCGAATCGGCGAGCTCGATCAGCTCTCGGAGATGCAGCAGCGCTTTGTGTCGGACGTGTCGCACGAGCTCCGCACCCCGCTGACCACGATCCGGCTGGCGAGCGAGGTGCTGCAGAACTCCCCGGAGGGCCTCCCGCCCGGCCAGCAGCGCGCCGTGGAGGTGCTCGGCACGCAGGTGGAGCGTTTTGAGCTGCTGCTCGGCGACCTGCTTGAGATCTCGCGCTACGACGCCGGGCGGGTGACGCTCGAGACGGAGCCCACGAACCTGGTGGCGCTCGTGGAGGAGGTCGTCGAACACCTTCGCCCGCTCTCGGAGAGCGCGATCGAGGTGCGGGCGCTCGGCGGCTACGCCCCGATCGAGGTGGATCCGCGCCGGATCCGGCGCATCATCGCAAACCTCGTGGGCAACGCGATCGAACACGGCGAGGGCGGGGACATCCTCGTGAAGATTGACTCAAACGCGGCCGCGATCGCGATCTCGGTGTGCGACCGCGGGGTGGGGATGACCACGGAGGATCTCGAGCACGTGTTCGATCGGTTCTGGCGCGCCGATCCGTCGCGCAAGCGCACCCTCGGGGGGACCGGCCTGGGCCTGGCGATCGCGCAGGAGGACGCCGCGGTGCACGGCGGGATCCTCGAGGCGTGGTCGCGACCCGGGGTGGGATCGAACTTCCGACTCACGCTCCCGCGCGGCGAGCACGTCACCAGTTATGTCTCACCGCTGCCGCTGCTCCCCGACGGGGTCGAGGTCGACGACGGTGATCCTCAGTCGACTGGCGGGTGGCTGCGCCGACCCGGCCGCCGGATCAGGAAGGACAAGCGCCGATGACCCGCACCCGCGCTCGCCGCAGAATCGCCGGCACCGTCGCGCTCATCACCTCCGCGCTGGTGGCACTCACGGGGTGTACGGCCATCGCGGTCTCAGGACCGGTCGAGGTGGGGCTGAAAGACCTCAAACAGGTTGACCAGATCTACCAGTACAAGCCGCCCGGGCCCATCCCGGGAGCGAGCCAGGAGGATCTGGTGCGCGGCTTCGTGCTGGCCGCGACCTCCTCCGTGGACGACTATGCGACGGCCCGCGAGTTCTTGACCTCCGACTACACGGAGCAGTGGGACCCGTACTACGGCGTGCTCATCGACGAGGGGACCCGCCCGTACCGCAAGGACGGCGACACCTCCGGGGTGCTCTCCCTCGCCGCGACCGCCAAGGTCGACGCGGAGGGCGACATGCTGCCCGTGGGGCCGGGGCCGAGCATCGACATGCGCTTCGAGTTTGAGCGGATCGGCGGCGAGTGGCGGATCTCGTCTGCCCCGAGCGGGATCATTCTCGACTCGAACATGTTTGGCACGATCTGGTCGTCCCACCAGCTGTACTACGTCGGCGCGGGGAACCTGCTCGTCCCGGAGACGCGCTGGTTCCTGACGCGCACGGCCCTGGTGACCGAGATCGTGGGCGCCCTGATTGAGGGGCCGAGCGATCGCATGCGCGAGGTGGTGCGCAGCGGCTTCCCCTCGGGGACGGCGCTCGCGACGAACTCGGTGCCGGTGGTCGACGGGAAGGCGATGATCGACCTGACCGGCAACGTGCTGGAGGCCGGGCCGAAGGCAATGGCCGAGATCCGGCAGCAGCTGAAGTCGAGCCTGCAGAGCGTGAGCGGGGTGAGCGGCTTTGAGCTGCTGGTCGACGGTACTCCGCTCCGCGAGACCTCGGGCGACGAGTCGAACGCGCCCCGCGTGGTGAGCCTCACGAACAACCCGGCAGTGATGATCGGTGCGGAGTTTGGCACGATAGTCGCGGGGGAGTTCACTGAGATGCAGGGCTTCGAGGAGTCGCTGCCGGCACTCGACCCGCAGGCAATCACGCTCTCGTCGGATGAGCAGACCGCCGCGGTGCTCAACGCCGGGGGCCTGACTCGGGTCGACGGATCTGGCACTCTCGCGCTTGACTCGCGGCCGGGGCTGCTGGCGCCGAGCATCGATCCGCTCGGCTACGTGTGGACGGTGTCGACGCGGGCGCCCGAGGTGCTGCTCGCGTACGCCGCGGACGGCTCGCTCACGGAGGTGCCGGCGCCCTGGCTCACGGGGCGCACGCTGCAGGCGCTCCGGCTTTCGCCGGACGGGAGCCGCGTGGCGGCGCTGGTGGCCGACGGAGAAGAGTCGCAGGTGATGGTGAGCGGCGTGATCCGCGATGAGCTGGACGCGCCAGTGCGCACCGTTGACGAGGCGGACGTGAAGCTGTGGGCATCGGGGACCCCGATCGACCTCGACTGGGTGGGGCAGCTGCGCTTTGCGGCGCTCACTCGGGTGGGGACTGCCGGAAAGGTGACGAACGGCGGGATCGGGCTTCCCGCGCAGGAGCAGACCTCGGTTCCCGGCGGCGCCCACCTGAGTGGCGGCGGTGGCCGACTCTACGTGCGGGTCCTCGGCGCGGACGGCGATCTGTTCTCGCCCCAGGGAATCGGCTGGCAGCGGGTGGAAGACGATATCTCGGTGCTGGCGAAGCGGGGGTAGCCCGCCGGCGCGGGTGGCAGTGACCGCGGCGTAGGCGGTGCCGGCGGCGTAGGCGGCGCGGGGTGCGGCGGGCGGTGCTTGGCGCCGCGTTCCTCACACCCCGCGGCGAGCCGGCCCCGGTCCGGAGTTATCAACAGTTCCGGACCCCGCGCGAACGTCCAGGCAGCGCCGGGCGAGGATCAGTGCATGCCCATCACCCCGATCCTCCACGAGCTCCTCCTCGACCTCCTGGCGCTCCTGTGGCCCACGGAGTGCGTCGGGTGCGGGGCGGCGGATCGGGAGTGCTGCGCAAGCTGTCTGCGGGCCCTCCGGGCCGCACGCCCGGGACACCCGCCGCAGCTCGGCACGCCGTGCTTTGCGCGGGCCGAGTACGCGGGGGTGATGCGCGCCGTGCTGGTCGCGTTGAAGCACGGCGGCAGGGTGCGCTTTGCCCGAGAACTCGGTGCGCAGCTCAGCGTCCCGCTCCACGCTGCGCGCGCCCAGTGCGGTGCGGCGCGGCCACCCGTGATCGTGCCCGCGCCCTCGCGCCCGGCGAGCGTTCGGCGCCGCGGGTTTCGCCACGTGGAGCTGCTGGTCGCCGCGGCGCTGCGCGCGCAGCGGCGGCGGGGGAGCCCGATGCCGACCGTGCTCCGGGCGCTGCGCACCACCCGCGGGCGGCGCGGGCAGGTGGGGCTCGGCCCGGCGGAGCGCGCGCGCAACGCCGGCCTGCTCGGGCTGCGCCGCACGGCCCGCGCGGCGCTGCGCGGCCGCGAGGTGATCCTGGTCGACGACGTGCTGACCACCGGCGCGACGGTGCTCGCCGCGCGCGACACGCTCACCGCAGCGGGGGCCCGGGTCGTCGCGATAGTGGTGCTCTGCGTTGCCGAACGAGCCCCGCCACCTGGGAATTAGCTCCCCATCAAGAGATGGTGGCAACCGCTCGGCTCCGTGGAGTAGAGTTCGACAAAGGCGTAGCGGTGCGCCGCACTGGCCCACCCGCCTGAGCACCCTGGGAGGTCACCATGGACGTGAACATCCGCGGCAAGAATGTCGGTATTACCGATCGCTTCGAGCAGTATGTCGAGTCAAAGACCGAGAAGGTAGCGGGGCTGTTGCCCAGGGCGCAGTCGTTCGAAGTGCGGGTGTCGCGGCAGAGCGACCGCAGCCCGCAGAACGGCGATCAGGTGGAGCTCACGCTGATTGGGCCGGGTCCGGTCATCCGCGCGGAGTCCGCGGGAGCAGACAAGTACACGGCGTTCGACATGGCGTACGGCAGGATCCTCGAGCGGATCCGCCGCATGAAGGATCGGCAGCAGGACCGACGCGGCCGCGGACGCGTCTCGCTCGGTGATGCGGCGGCGAGCGACTTCGGCACCATCGATGTGACGCCCGCACCGCTGGAGGTGCTCGAATCGGTGGCCACCGGCGGGATCCCCGTAGTCGGTGAGACCGAGGAACAGTACTCGCCCGTGGTGATCCGCAGCAAGGAGTTCCCGGCCGAGCGGCTCTCGGTCGAAGACGCCGTCGACCAGATGGAGCTCGTGGGACACGACTTCTTCCTGTTCGTCGAGACCGACTCGGGGCGGCCGAGCGTGGTGTACCGGCGGAAGGGCTGGAACTACGGCGTCATTACGCTCGCTGAGGCGTAGCACTTCGGCTCGCTGAGGCGCAGCCCTTCGGTTCGCTGAGGCGTTCCTTGGCGTGCTGAGGCGTCGCACTGCGGCCCGCCGAGGGATCCCCTCGGCGGGCCGCAGCGGCGTCGCATGACGAAGCGCGGTGGGCCCGGCCACTCAGGCCGCGCCACCGCGCTTCGTCGCGCTGGACCCGGCACCGAACCGCAGGCGCCAGCCCCAGCGGAGCACCCCGCGCAGGGCCTCCCACACGATTCCGGGCGTCATCTTTGAGCGGCCCTCGACGCGCTCCACGAAGGTGATGGGCACCTCGGTGATCGGGCACCCCATGCGCTCAAGCGTCCATGCCGTCTCGACCTGGAACGCGTAGCCCTGCGAGTCGAGTGCAGCGGTGTCGAGCCGCCGCAACCAGGACGTGTCGAGCACGCGGAAGCCGCTCGTGAGGTCGTGCAGCCGAGACTTGAGCGCGATCCGCGCCACCGCCGTACCGGTGCGCGAGATCCAGCGCCGGTACCAGGGCCAGTTCACGATCTTCCCGCCGGGCACCCAGCGCGCGCCAATCACGAGGCCGGCGCCGGCCTCCGCTGCGGCCACCAGCGCGGGAAGCTCGCTGACCAGGTGCGATCCGTCGGAGTCCATCGCCACGACGTAGTCGTACCCGCGGTCGATCGCGGCCTGGAATCCCCAGACGTACGCCGTTCCGAGGCCTAGCTTCCCCGCTCGGTGGTGCACCGAGACGCGCGGGTGGTCGGCGAGCTGGTCGGCGATCCTGCCGGTCCCGTCGGGGCTCCCGTCGTCGATGATCAGGATCTGGGCCAGCGGCAGGTGGTGGAGCACACCCGCAACCGTGCCGGGAAGCGTGGCCCGTTCGTTGTACGTGGGCAGCAACACGAGGACACCCCCGCGCGCGGGGGGATCGTCCGGCGGCTGCATACCGCCCATCCTGGCAGAGTATTGCCGGGGAAACGCAGAACGGGGGGCCGCCCACTGGGCGGCCCCCCGTCACCGGGCGAAACTACGCGGCGTTGCTGCGCAGGATCTGGCCGAGCTCCGCGTCAACGTTCGTCCAGTACTGGAAGAACTGCTCGCGGATCCGGGGCACCGTGATCGATGCAAGCTGGCCGCCGAGCACCGCGTGGAAGCGCTCCTTGGCTGCCGCGTCGAACACGTCGCGGTACAGCGTGCCGGCCTGACCGAAATCGTCGTCGTCAGCGCGCAGCGTCGCCGCCGTGCGCGTCAGCTCGCCGTCGGACTCCCAGCGCGCCTCGACACCCGCGAGCGGGTCGGCTGCCGGTCCGCCGGCTGCGCCGTACGAGTTCGGCGTGTAGGTGCGGTGCTCCGGTCCGTTGAAGTGGAACCGCATGTTGCCCTCGTGCATGTAGTTGTGCGTCTCGGCAACGTGGGGCTGGTTGACCGGCAGCTGGTTGAAGTTCGTGCCGATACGGTGGCGCTGCGCGTCCGGGTACGAGAAGACGCGAGCCATCAGCATCTTGTCGGGCGAGATGCCGGTACCGGGCACCTGGTTGCCGGGCGAGAACGCCGCCTGCTCGATCTCCCCGAAGAAGTTGCGCGGGTTGCGGTTCAGCGTGAACGTGCCGACCTTGATGCGCGGGTAGTCCGCCTTCGGCCACACCTTGGTGAGGTCGAACGGGTTGAAGCGGTACGTCTTCGCCTCTTCGTAGGGCATGATCTGCACCTCGACGTCCCACGAGGGGAACTCGCCGCGGTCGATCGCGTCGAACAGGTCGCGCCGATAGAAATCGGCGTCCGAGCCGGCAATCCGCTCGGCGTCCTCGGGGGACATGTGCTCCACGCCCTGCTGGGAGATGAAGTGGTACTTCACCCAGAAGCGCTCGCCGGCCGCGTTGATCCACTGGTAGGTGTGCGAGCCGTAGCCGTTGAGGTGACGCCAGCTCTTCGAGAGGCCGCGGTCGCCCATGAGGTACGTGACCTGGTGCGCGGACTCCGGGGAGAGGGTCCAGAAGTCCCACTGCATGTCTGCATCGCGCAGCCCGGATGCGCCCAGGCGCTTCTGCGAGTGGATGAAGTCGGGGAACTTGATCCCGTCGCGGATGAAGAACGTCGGGGTGTTGTTGCCGACGATGTCGAGGTTGCCCTCGGTGGTGTAGAAACGCAGCGAGAAGCCGCGCACGTCGCGCCAGGTGTCGGGGGAGCCCTGTTCGCCGGCGACCGACGAGAAACGGATCAGCGTCTCGCTCTTGGCGCCCGGCTGGAACGCTGCCGCGCGGGTGTACTTCGACACGTCCTCGGTGACCACGAACTCGCCGAACGCGCCGCCGCCCTTGGCGTGCGGGTTGCGCTCGGGCACACGCTCGCGGTTGAAGGACGCAAGCTTCTCGATCAGGTAGTGATCGTGCAGCGCCGTCGAGCCGTTCGCGCCGACGGTGAGCGAGTGCTCGTCGCTCGCAACCGGGGTGCCGGTCTGCGTAGTGGTGGGCTGTTTCTCAGTCATGATGCCTCTCTAATGCTGGGGGATACAGGGACGAATGAAAGCTGTGGGTGCTGCGCGCCCGACGGATCAGGTGCGGAGTGCGGCGGCGCACGCCGCGCACCGGCCGAGGAAAGTGATGTTTGCGGTTTCGACGACAAAGCCGTGGGTGTCCGACGGGGTGAGGCACGGTGCGCTCCCCACCACGCACGGCACGTCTTCCATGCGGCCGCAGTCGCGACATACAAGGTGATGGTGGTTGTCGCCAACGTGGGCCTCGTACTGTGCCGGGCCGCCCACCGGGGAGATGCGGCGCGCGAGCCCCGCCTCGGTCAGCGCGCTCAGGACCCCGTAGACCGCCTGCAGCGAGGTGCCGGGCAGCTGCTCGCGCAGCCGCTCGTACATGTCGCTGGCCTCCCAGTGGCCACCCTCGGCGAGGATCTCGAGCACGGCGCGGCGCGGCGCGGTGGACCTGAGTCCGGCCGCGCTCAGCTGTGCCGCGGCTGCGGGGGCGTGCTGGGTTGATGTCACACCCCAATTATAGCGTTGTTTTGAATGATTCAAAATAATGCCATTCTCAGCGGGTCGCTGTGCGGCGTTGCTAAGCTGAAGTGTTGTCACAATTAGGCAACAACGGTGGCTCCGCTTGGCGGGTCTGCGATCCGTGTAAACATACAGGAGAGACAACGTGGCGACAGTTCTCGAAAAGCTCCTTCGCGTCGGCGAAGGTCGCACACTGAAGAAGCTCGAGCGTCAGGCGAAACTCGTCGCCGAGCTCGAAGATTCATTCTCAGAACTCAGTGACGAGGAGCTGCGAAACGAGACCGACGAGTTCCGCAGCCGGCTCGCGCAGGGTGAGACGCTCGACGATCTCCTCCCCGAGGCGTTTGCCGCGGTCCGCGAGGCATCGAAGCGCACCATCGGCCTGCGTCCGTTCGACGTGCAGGTCATGGGTGGCGCAAACCTACACATGGGCAACATCTCTGAGATGAAGACCGGTGAGGGCAAGACCCTCGTCGCGACCATGCCGGCCTACCTCAACGCGCTCGCCGGCAAGGGCGTACACGTGGTCACCGTCAACGACTACCTCGCGAGCTACCAGTCGGACCTGATGGGACGCGTGTTCCGCGCGCTCGGCATGAGCACCGGCTGCATCGTCGCGGGTCAGGATCCCACGCTGCGCCGCGAGCAGTACAACGCCGACATCACGTACGGCACGAACAACGAGTTCGGCTTCGACTACCTGCGCGACAACATGGCGTCCTCCGCCGAGGAGCGCGTGCAGCGAGAGCACTTCTTTGCCGTCATCGACGAGGTCGACTCGATCCTGATCGACGAGGCGCGTACCCCCCTGATCATCTCCGGCCCCGCCTCTGGCGAGGCGAACCGCTGGTTCTCCGAGTTCGCGCGGATCGCCCGCAAGCTGAAGCCCGGCGTCGACTACGAGGTGGACGAGAAGAAGCGCACCGTCGGTGTGCTCGAGCCCGGCATCGAAAAGGTCGAGGATCACCTCGGCATCACCAACCTCTACGAGTCGGTGAACACCCCCCTGATCTCGTTCCTCAACAACTCGATCAAGGCAAACGCCCTGTTTACGCGCGACAAGGACTACGTCGTGCTCAACGGCGAGGTACTGATCGTCGACGAGCACACCGGCCGTATTCTCGCCGGGCGTCGCTACAACGAGGGCATGCACCAGGCCATCGAGGCGAAGGAAGGGGTGCAGGTCAAGGCCGAGAACCAGATGCTCGCGACCGTCACCCTCCAGAACTACTTCCGCCTCTACGAGAAGCTCTCGGGCATGACCGGCACGGCCGAGACCGAGGCCGGCGAGTTCATGTCGACCTACAAGCTCGGCGTGGTGCCGATCCCCACGAACCGCCCCATGCAGCGCAAGGACCAGCCGGACCTCGTCTACAAGAACGAGGAAGCGAAGTTTGCGCAGGTCGTGGCAGATATCGCCGAGCGCTACGAGGCGGGCCAGCCGGTGCTGGTGGGCACCACGAGCGTGGAGAAGAGCGAGTACCTGTCGCGCCTGCTCGCCAAGGCCGGCGTGCGCCACGAGGTCCTGAACGCGAAGAACCACGCGCGTGAGGCCGCGATCATCGCGCAGGCCGGTCGCCTCGGCGCAGTCACGGTCGCCACGAACATGGCCGGCCGCGGTACCGACATCATGCTCGGCGGCAACGCCGAGTTCCTCGCCGTGCAGGAGATGGCCGCCCGCGGCCTCTCGACCGATGAGGATCCGGATGCCTACGAGGCCGCCTGGGACGACGTGTTCGACGCCGTCAAGGAGACCGTCACGGAGGAGGCCGACAAGGTCATCGCCGTGGGCGGCCTCTACGTGCTCGGCACCGAGCGCCACGAGTCACGCCGCATCGACAACCAGCTCCGCGGGCGCTCCGGTCGTCAGGGCGATCCCGGCGAGAGCCGCTTCTACCTCTCGCTCGCAGACGACCTGATGCGCCTGTTCAACTCGGGCGCTGCGGCCGCGCTGATGAACCGCGACAGCTTCCCCGACGATCTCGCGATCGAGTCGAAGGTGGTCTCGCGTGCGATCCAGAGCGCGCAGAGCCAGGTGGAGCAGCGCAACGCTGAGATCCGCAAGAACGTCCTCAAGTACGACGACGTTCTCGACCGCCAGCGCAAGGCAATCTACGGCGACCGCCAGCAGATCCTCGACGGCGAAGAAATTGAGCCGCGAATCAAGGCGTTCCGCGAGCAGACCATCGACGCGATCCTCGACTCGCACGGTTCGGATGGCGAGTGGGACTTCGACGCCCTGTGGAGCGATCTGCGTCAGGTGTACCCTGTCGGCATCACCGTCGACGAGCTGCTCGCCGAGGCCGGCGGCGGACGCGTCGACAAGGCGTTCCTGCGCCGCGAGATCCTCTCCGACGCCATCGTCGCCTACGAGAACCGCGAGGCGGCCCTCGGCAGCGAAGCGATGCGCGAGCTCGAGCGCCGCGTGGTGCTCGCAACGATCGACCGCCGCTGGCGAGATCACCTCTACGAGATGGAATACCTCAAGGAGGGCATCGGCCTGCGCGCCATGGCCCAGCGTGATCCGCTCGTTGAGTACCAGCGCGAGGGCTACACCATGTTCGAGGGCATGATGGGGCAGATCAAGGAAGAGTCGATGGGCCTCCTCTACAACCTTGAGGTGAAGGTGCGCGAGGACGTCGGACACGAGGGTCACGTGCACCTCGAGGGCGGCGGACTCGACCAGCAGCAGACGCCCGACCAGTCCAAGCTGTCGTACAGCGCACCCGACGAGGACGGCGCCCCCGCCCTGAGCGGCGCGGCCGACGCCGCGGCGCAGGGCAAGGCCCGCGCCGGCGCAGCCCCGGCACAGCCGGCTCAGCGCGGCGCGTTTGGCCAGCAGGTTCCGGCCGATGCGGCACCGACCAACCGCGCCGAGCGTCGCGCAACCAAGAAGAAGTAGGGCGTCAGCCCCTCACCGAACCGTGATCCGCGTCTGCGGACCTACTGGGAGATATACCTATGGCAAGCGAGAGTAACAGTCGCCCGTCGAAGAACGAGCGCCGCACGCAGGCGCGCGAGCAGGCACGCCTGGCGCGCGAGCAGGAGAAGAAGCGCGAAAAGCGCAATCGCCTCTTCCTGCAGGGCGGCATCGTCGTCGGCGTGCTGGCAATCCTCGGGATCGTCGCACTCGTGCTGACGCAAACCATGAAGCCGGCCGGCCCCGGCCCGGAGAACATGGCCTCCGGCGGCGTGGTGTTCACCAAGGACCTCAAGGTCGTCCCCAGTGAGGCGCTCGCCTCGGGGGAGGAGCGCCAGGCCCGCGAGGTAAACCGCGATGAGCTGCCACTCGACGTCACCGTGTACGTGGACTACATGTGCCCCGCGTGCGGCGCGTTCGAGCAGCAGTACGGCACCATGCTCGAGAACTACGTCGGCGCAGGCGACATCGAGCTCGAGGTCTACCCGCTGAACTTCCTCGACAGCGCCTCGCTCGGCGCGAAGTACTCGACCCGCGCGGCGAACCTTGTCTCCTGCGTGGTCGAGGAGCAGCCGGACGTGGCGTTCGCGCTGCACAACCGCCTGCTCAGCGCAGAGGTCCAGCCCTCTGAGGGCACCACCGGCCTCACCGACGAGCAGCTGCTCGCCCAGGCGGAGTCCGCGGGTGCCGAGCTGACCACCGAGCTGCGGCAGTGCGTGAAGGATGTCCGCTTCGGCAACTTCATCTCGGCGAACTACAAGACCGCGAGCGAGAACGGGATTCTGGGCCTCGCAAAGGGCGCGCAGCTCCTCAGCTCCGACGGTGCCACCCCGCAGCCCGCGGGCGAGCCGCAGCGCCTCGTTTCCACGCCGACCGTCATCGTGAACGGGCAGCAGTGGAACCAGGCCCGCGACGGCGATCTCGAGTCCTACCTCCTGAAGGTCAAGGGCGAGTTCGAGCAGAACAAGGACAAGTCGGACGACGCAAAGTCTGAGTAGAATGTGTGGGGCGGTCCGTGAGGGCCGCCCCATATGCCGCCTTAGCTCATCTGGTAGAGCAGCGCCCTTGTAAAGCGCAGGTGATCGGTTCGAGTCCGATAGGCGGCTCTGTTTTTCCGTTCGCGCGGGCCTCGCGGCGAGCGTTTCCGTAGGCGCTTCCGCCCGGTGCTCCCGGGGGCCCTTCCGCCCGGCCCCTCCACGAGTGTGCGGCTTCGCTCGGGCTCCCGCTTGGGCTCCCGCTCGGCGCTTTCTCCGGGCCTTTCCACGAGTGTGCGGCTTCGCCCGGTGCTCCCGGGGGCCCTTCCGTCCGGCCCCTCCACGAGTGTGCGGCTTCGTGACGAGTGTGCGGCTTCGCTGTGGTGGTGAAGCCGCACGCTCGTCCACGGATCCGCCGCTCGTGCGCGGTCCGGGCCGGACCGCGCCCGGACCGGGCGCCGGCTCGTGTCCGGACCGGGCGCCGGCTCGTGCCCGGACCGGCCGCCGGACCGCACCCGGGCGGGCGCCCCCGGGTGCGGCGCCCGCTGGCGCGCCCCGCGGGCGGAGGTAGGGTGGGTGGGTGAGTCGCACAGGATCCTTCCCCGTTTGGGCCGCCCTTCTTGGCTCCGGCCTCGCGGGCGTGCTCGTCGCCCTGCAGTCGCGGATTAACGGTGGCCTCAGCCAGCAGCTCGGCAACGGGTACGTGACCGCGGCGGTATCGTTCAGCATCGGTCTCGTAATCATGTGCATCGTGCTCGCAGTGTCGCGCTCAGGGCGTAGGGGATTCAGCGCGCTCAACACCGAGATTCGGGCGGGGCGCCTGCCCGTGTGGACGCTGCTCGGCGGCGTCGGTGGCGCGTCGTTCGTGCTGAGTCAGGGGCTCGTTGCGCCGCTCACTGGCCTCGCCCTGTTCACGGTCGGCATCGTCGCCGGGCAGGTGCTGGGCGGGCTGGTGCTCGATCGCGCAGGCCTCGGACCCGGCGGACGGATCGATCCGACCCCCACCAGAATCGTCGGCACCGTGCTTGCGGTGCTCGCGGTCGCGCTCTCAGTCGGCATCGATGCGGGCGGTAGCGGTGTGCTGTGGCTCGTCATCTTCCCGGTGGTCGTGGGCGTGCTCGTCTCAGCGCAGTCGATGGTGAACGGGCTCGTGCGCGCTGCCTCGCACAGCGCGGTCACGTCGACGTTCATTAACTTCGTGGTCGGATCGGTGCTGCTCGTGCTGATCGCGTGCGTCTCTGTTGCGCTCATGGGGTGGCCCGAGGTGTGGCCCACCTCGCCGTTCTACTACATTGGCGGATTCGTGGGCACCATCTTCATTGCCGTCGCGGCGATGCTCGTGCGCACGGCTGGCGTACTCCTGCTGAGCATGTCGAATGTTGCCGGCCAGCTGATCGCCGCCGTCGCGTTCGAGGCCGGTGCGCCGCTCGCCGGAGGGCTCACGCAGGGGCTGATTGCGGGCGCCGCGGTCGCGCTCCTCGCCGTGGTCGTCGCCGCGATTCCGTGGCGCGGAGCGGCGGGGCGCTAGCGCTCGGCCGGGCACGCCGCGCGGGGCCGCACGCGGGTTGCGATGACGCGCGATCCGGCACCGCTTCGCGCGGGCTGAGACCGTGCGGCGGCACGCTAGAGCGCGCTCAGGTGCCGCGCCGGATCGAGCGGCTTGCGCGGCTTCGTCTTGCGATCCCGCTCGGGGATCCCGCCCACGTACAGCCAGCCGAGCAGGTACTCCTCGGGCGCGAGCTCGTGCGCCTCGTGTACGGGTGCGGTGCGAGTGAGCGGGCCGGTGCGCCAGATCGAGCCCCAGCCGGCCTCGTGCAGCAGCAGCCCGAGGGCGTGCGCGACACCGCTCGCGACGGCCTCTTGTTCCCACACGGGGACCTTGTGGTTGATTCTCGGCGTCACCACAATCGCGAGCACGAGCGGCGCGCGAGTCGCTTTCGCGAGGTACTTCTCGCGCTTTTCACCAGCCGCAGCGGCGAGCCCTTCGCCCAGCCGCAGCCGCGCGTCGCCGCGCAGCTCGATGAGCCGCCAGGGGCGCAGCCCGGAGTGGTCGGCGATGCTCGACATCGCGCCGACGAACTCGGCCAGGAGCGCTTCTGGAGGAGCGTCGTCGGTGACCTTCGAGTGGGATCGCCGATCCCGAATCGCCGCGAGCGCGGCGGGGTCGGCGTTCACGCGTCGAGTTCGGGGGAAGCGCCGGCCTCGAAGCTCAGGGCGAGCGAGTTCATGCAGTACCGATCTCCGGTGGGGGTGCCGAATCCGTCGGGGAACACGTGCCCCAGGTGCGAACCGCACTGCGCGCAGCGCACCTCAGTGCGCGTCATTCCGAGGCTCCGATCCTCGAGCAGCTCGACCGCGCCGGGACGCACGCTCTCGTAGAAGCTCGGCCAGCCGCAGCCTGAATCGAACTTGGTTCCGGCGACGAACAGCTCGTTGCCGCAGGCACGGCAGCGATACAGGCCGTCGCGCTCCTCGTCGAGCAGTTCACCGGTGCCGGCGCGCTCGGTGGCTGCCTCGCGCAGGATCGCGTACTCCTCGGTGCCGAGCCGCTCACGCCACTCGCTGTCCGAGAGCTGGAACGGGTAGTTCGTGGAGTCGCTTGTCTTGCTCATGTGTATCTCCAACCAGCGGTGAGGCCCAGGGCGGTGCTGTATCCGGTCCCAAGTGTACGCGCACACAATCCGAACTCCGCTGGTAGATCCGGCCGAGCGGGATCCGAACTTGCATCATCAGACGATATTCGTCAGACTAATAGCTGCGCACTTTGTAAGGGTTGCCTCACCTGAATCTGATGTATGGGTTGGGGGTGCAGACACGCCAGTCCTCGGTGCCGGTCGTACAGCCAAGATGAGGAGCAGTATTCGCATGTTTGCACAACGGGGGATTCGCGGGGCGATCTCGGCGGTACTCGCGACGGCGCTGGTTTTTGGTGGAACGGTACTCGGAACGAGTGTTGCATCCGCGGAGCCCATAGCCGAAGCTCAGGCGGACGCAGCTCTTGCAGCGCCGGTCGTCACTCCGACGGTGTCGAGCGCGACCACCGCCGGGATCCGGCTTGAGGTGGCAGTCTCCGGGATCAGCGTGCCCAGCGGCAAGGCCGGCGTCTACGCGGCGCTCACTCCCGCTGGCACGACGGCGACGATTGGGTCAGGCGCATTCCTGCCCACCGTTGCTCTGCCCGGCGGTGCCGGAACGCTTGCCTATGACGTGCCGGCCGGTTCCCTCGACCCCGCGCAGGCGTACGAGGCGATCGTGTGGTACGCACACGGGAACCCCGAGGCAGACGTGATTGTCGCCCAGGTCCCCGTCCAGATTTCTGCTGAGCAGTGGGACGCAGTATTCCCGCCAGCGCAGCCGACGGCGACAGCAACGACGCTGAGCGCTTCGGCGGCAACAGCGGTCGAGGGCGACGAGGTCACCCTGACCGCGCAGGTCGCTCCCGCGGCGGCCGGAACCGTGACGTTTACCGAGGGCGAGTCCCAGCTGGGCAGCGCCGCCGCGGCAGAGGCCGGCGCGACGCTGACGCTCTCAGATCTCGCAATCGGATCGCACACCATTGCGGCGACCTTCGCCCCGGACGACGCCGTAGCGTTCGCGGGCTCCAGCTCACAGCCGGTTGAGATCGTTGTCACCGCGCAGGAAGAGCCGCCCACAGGTGTGTCGGGTTCGGCGTCGGTGTCTGCTGCGGATGCGTCGGGTGTGACGGTTGAGGCGAGTGTGTCGGGTGTGGATCCGGCGTCGCAGCCTGCTGGTGTGCACGTTGGTGT
>NZ_SHKI01000004.1:457747-458634 GCF_004217175.1 Leucobacter luti | reverse complement strand
AGGAGTACGAGGTGGTCGTGTGGCCGCGTCGCACGAACCCGGTTGAGTCGAACATCGTGAAGGTGATTCCGTTTGATGTGTCGGCGGAGCAGTGGGATGCGGTGTTCCCGAAGCCAGGTGTGTCGGGTTCTGCGTCGGTGTCTGCTGCGGATGCGTCGGGTGTGACGGTTGAGGCGAGTGTGTCGGGTGTGGATCCGGCGTCGCAGCCTGCTGGTGTGCACGTTGGTGTGGTGCTGCGCGGGACTGCTGCGGGGACGACGCAGGCTGGGTTCCTGGGGAACACGCAGTCGGTGACGACGATTCCTGCGTCGGGTGAGTTCTCGTCGAGCGTGACGGTTCCGGTGGCGCAGCTTGATCGGACGAAGGAGTACGAGGTGGTCGTGTGGCCGCGTCGCACGAACCCGGTTGAGTCGAACATCGTGAAGGTGATTCCGTTTGATGTGTCGGCGGAGCAGTGGGACGCGGTGTTCCCGAAGCCCGAGGCATCTGCGGTGTCGACGGTGGCGGGCGCCTCCGAGACCGGTCTGACGGTGAAGACCGTGCTTGCCAACGTGGTTGCTCCCAAGGGGGCCTACGTTGCGGTGATCGAGGCCGGAACGGTGAGCGAGCTCACCGGTGCGGGCTCGGGTCTCGCGGTGGGGTACATTCCCGCGGCGACGATCGTTGACGGCGCGGCGACGAACTCGCTTGAGGTTGCCGCGGCGAAGCTTGACCGGACGAAGAAGTACGAGGTGGTGACCTGGCACGCGCAGACGCTGCCCACCGCCGAGACGATCATCTCGCTCTCGGCGCTGTCGGTGTCGAGTGCGCAGTGGGACGAGGTGTTCCCGAGTGCTGCGGCGTCGGTGAAGCCGAAGGTGTCTGCGGCGTCTGCGGCTGGGCTGACG